>NZ_JAAXCR010000002.1:0-1576508 GCF_012273635.1 Labrenzia sp. PO1 | reverse complement strand
CGCGCAGCGCGCCAAGGACAAACAAAAAAACAACGCGGGATGGAGCAGCCCGGTAGCTCGTCAGGCTCATAACCTGAAGGTCGCAGGTTCAAATCCTGCTCCCGCAACCAAATAAACAAAAAGGCCGCCCAATAGGGCGGCCTTTTTTGTTGGATCACAGCGCGGCAGGGATCTTGACATGACCCGGCCCCATCAAGGAGCGCTGCGCCCGACGCACTGGCACAAAAACGCTCAAAGCCACTTACCAAAACAAACAAATAACCCCGGCAGATATCCTGACCGGGGTATTTTGTTGCCATTATGAAGGGGGCTGGGCGGAAGACCGGAAACCTAGGCCGTTTCGGAGAGGACCTGTCCCAGCGTTTCCACCATCTCGTCAATCAGGCCTTCTTCTACAATCAATGGAGGCGAAAGAGCGATGATGTCGCCAGTCACGCGGATCAGCAAACCCGCCTCGAAGCACTTGACGAAAACCTCATAAGCACGTTTTCCGGGCGCGTCCTCGCGGGAGTTGAGTTCAATGCCGGCAATGACGCCAACAGTGCGGATGTCCTTGACGTGTTTGGCGCTCTTGAGCGTATGGATACGGTCTTCCCAGGCGTTTGAAATCTCCGAACCACGGGTCAGAAGCTTATGTTTTTCGTAGATATCGAGCGTGGCAAGGCCGGCGGCGCAGGCAACCGGGTGACCGGAATAGGTATAGCCGTGGAAGAGTTCGATTGTTTCGGCCGGACCGCCCATGAAGGCTTCATAGATCGCGTCTTGCGCGAAGACCGCTCCCATCGGAATGACGCCGTTGGTAAGACCCTTGGCAGTGGTAAAGAGATCCGGTTTCACGCCGAAGAAATCGGATGCGAAAGGGGCGCCAAGGCGTCCGAAACCGGTGATGACCTCATCGAATATCAACAGGATACCGTGACGGTCGCAGATCGCACGCAGCCGTTCCAGATATCCCTTGGGCGGGATGAGCACACCTGTGGAGCCTGCAACTGGCTCGACAATGACCGCGGCGATCGTCTCTGCACCATGTAGCGCAACGATCCGTTCCAGGTCGTCGGCAAGATGTGCGCCCCACTCCGGCTGCCCCTTGCTGAAGCTGTTGTGTTCGGGAGCATGAGTGTGCGGCAAGTGATCGACACCGGTCAGGAGCGACCCGAAATGGCGGCGGTTGTTGACGATGCCGCCAACGGAAATGCCTCCGAAGCCGACACCGTGATAACCGCGTTCGCGACCGATCAACCGGGTTCGGGAAGCGTCGCCCCTGGCGCGGTGATAGGCGAGCGCCATCTTCAATGCCGTGTCGACGGATTCAGACCCGGATCCGGTAAAGAAGACATGGTTGAAGCCTTCCGGCGCAACCGACTTCAGACGTTCTGCAAATTCGAAGGCAATCGGATGGCCCATCTGGAAGGAGGGCGCGTAGTCCAGTTCGGACAGCTGCCGGGCGACCGCATTGGTGATCTCTTCATAACCGTGTCCGGCATTGCAGCACCAGAGGCCCGCAGTGCCGTCGAGAATGCTGCGGCCGTCGTCGCTGCGGTAATGCATGCCCTTGGCCGAGACCAGCATGCGTGGAGACTGCTTGAACTGCCGGTTCGCGGTAAACGGCATCCAGTAAGCGTCAAGCGGCTGGTTGGATCGAATATCTGTGTTGTTGTTGACGATGTTCATGTGCGCCTCCTCGGTCGGTCGCACTAGAAAGCACTGATTTTGACAAGCCGAATAGTCTGTTTCTTGCAGACATCAAGGCATTGAAAAGCCGCATTTTGAATGAGAAACTGTTTAGGATGATAAACACACTAAACACCGATGACTTCTCACGCGACGTCGGATTGCGCCTGCGGGCGATCCGGGAAGCGCATGGCTATTCACAGCGGGAATTGGCCAAACGGGCCGGTGTCACCAACGGTTTCATCTCTCAGCTGGAAGCGGCCAAGATCAACACCTCCCTGAGCGCGCTGAAACGTGTTCTGGACGGTATACCGATCGGTCTTTCTGAGTTCTTCGCCTATGAACCGGAGCGGCAAGAGCAGGTGTTTTTCGGCGTCGATGAGCTGACCGAAATCGGCAAGGGCAACATTTCCTACAGGCAAGTCGGCAACAGCCTCTTCGGACACGAGCTTCAGATGCTTTACGAAGTTTATGAAGCGGGTGCGGATACAGGGCGGGTCATGCTCAGCCACGAGGGCGAGGAAGCCGGTATCGTCATTGAGGGACGGCTCGAAGTTACCGTCGGCGAGCAGAGAAAGGTCCTCGGACCGGGAGATGCCTACCTCTTCAAGAGCTCGATCCCACACAGGTTCAAGGCACTGCGAAACGGCCGCTGTGTCGTTGTCAGCGCCTGTACGCCGCCGACGTTCTGACCCTACGCTAGAACAGTCCGAGCTTCTTCGAATTCGCCTTCCATTGTACCAGACGGTGGCTCGAGGTCGTCTCGTTGGCCCTGGCTGCAATGTCGACCATCAGGCTGAGCGCGGCAACGATCCCGATTGTCGATTCCAGAAAGAGGCCCGTTCTGGAAGGCGCATAGACGGCGGCATCGGCGATCTCCCTACTCCAGTGGCAATATTCGTCCGAAACCACAATCACTGATCGGCCCTGGCTCTTTGCCAGCCGGGCGAGCTTCAGCGATTCCGATGCATAGGGCACGACGTCCACCAGGATAAGGCATGTTGTGGCGGCCGTTTCCGGACCGTGATCAAGCCACTCGCCCAGCATGCCGTCATGAGCGGACAGGAAATGGACATTCTTTCGCGCGAGCGCCATCCGGCGGGCGAAATCCTCCACTGTTCCCCGGATCGACTGAAATCCCGTGGCGTAAATCGTCTCGGAAGTCGAAACCAGTCGGCTGACCTCTTCCCAATTATCGCCTTGCGTCTGGTTGAAGACGTTGGTCAGTCCCTGGACCTCGGCTTCCAGAGTCTCAACGAACCGCAAAGGGATGTCCCCGTCGGTGACGAAGGAGGCCGTGGTGACCGAATAATGTTCGCGCAGCAGCTGCTTCAGCCCTTTCATGCCGTCGCAGCCGAGCCGGCGCAGCAACCTTCCGACGGTCACCTCTGAAACCCCCGCCTTTTCCGCGAGAGATTTTCCGGTTTCCAGCCCGAGAGATGAAATATTCAGGCTGACAAACTGCGCAAGCCGGGCCTCCTGCTTGGGGAGTTTGGGTGTTTCATCCTGCAAGCGTTTGATGAATTCATCGAATTTCGCCTGAGGGAAGGAGGAGAAGCCGGCTTCCATTTCAGCTCCCAAAATGACAGAAAAATAACATTTGACAGAAATGTCATAATTCAATCTCCTTTTGGACGCAAGCCCGTTCACCTCCCAGAAACGTGGCAGCAAACCAGAGGGTTCCATGACTAACAACACGCTGAAGAGAGTTGCCAAGGCAACACTTGGCGCAGCGGCACTGGTGGCTGTTGCCAGTGCTGCGCAGGCCGAGGAAGAACTGAATCTCTACAACTGGGGCGACTACATAAATCCGCAGGTTCTGACCAGATTTACCGAGGAGACAGGGATCAAGGTCAACCTGGACACCTATGGCTCCAACGAGGAAATGCTTGCGAAGATCCAGGCCGGCGCCACCGGTTACGATATCGTGTTCCCGTCGGTCCATATGCACGACATCATGTTCCAGCTTGGTTTGCTGGAAAAGACCGGCATCGGCAGCGATCCGGCTTTCAAGAACATCGACCCGCAGTTCATCCGCGCGAAGACAGATCCGGACGCGGAATATTGTCTGCCGTATGCCTGGGGCACTGTCGGCATCGCCTACAACAAGCAGAAAGTGGCCGAAATGACCGGATGGAAGGATTTCTTCGCCCTGGCTGACAAGGGCGAGAAGATCATCCTTCTCGACGATCTGCGCGAGACCATCGGCATCGGTCACATCATGAACGGCACGTCGGTCAATTCCACTGATGAAGCCGAGATCGAGGCCGCGGCAGATTACATTCTGGAGCGCAAGAAGAACGTCACCGCCTTTACCTACGACAGCATTCCGCTGGTCCAGTCTGGCGATGTGGCGGCGGCACACTGGTATGTCGGCGCGAACATTTTCGTGCAGCAGGCTCCGGATGTGCTCGCCTACGTCATCCCGGAGGAAGGCGCGACCATGTACCAGGAAGATATCTGCGTCCTGGCCAGCGCACCGAACAAGGACAACGCAAAGAAGTTCCTGCAATTCTATCTTCAGCCGGAAATTTCCGCGCTGAACGTACAGCAGCAGCTGAATGGCACCCCGAACCTGCCGGCCCGGGAGCTCCTGCCGCCGGAAATTGCCAACAACGAAAGCATCTACCCGCCTCAGGACGTGATGGAAAAGCTGCAGATCTTCGTGGACCTCGGCCGCGACCTTCAGCTTTACAACAGTGAATGGACGCGCATCAAAACGGCACAATGAGTGCGGATGCGGACGACCGTCACGAACAGACTGCGCGGCCACGGGCCGCGCATGTCGCCTGACGTTCCGAGGGGGTAGAATGCAAGGAATTTTGAGGATCGAAAGCGCCTCCAAGAGCTTTCAGGCTCCGGAAGGTGGCGTCATCCGGGCACTGGACAACGTGTCCCTGACAGTGGCTCACAACGAGTTTCTGACGCTGCTTGGCCCGTCGGGCTGCGGCAAGACCACCTTGCTGAGGGCGGTCAGCGGGTTTGAGGATCTCGACGGTGGCGAGATCTACATAGACGGCCAACCGGTATCGGATCAGCCGGCACACAAACGACCGGTCAACACCGTCTTTCAAAGATATGCCCTGTTCCCGCACCTGTCGGTGCAACGGAACGTTGCCTACAGCCTCGAGGTTAGAGGCGTCGCGAAAGCGGAAATCAGACAGCGTGTCGGCAGCATGCTTGAGCTTGTCGGCCTTGCCGGAATGGGCGCGCGCAAGATCGGCCAGCTTTCCGGTGGGCAGCAACAGCGAGTGGCCCTTGCCCGTTCGCTTGTGGCGCGACCAAAAATTCTTCTGCTGGATGAACCCCTGTCGGCACTCGACAAGAACCTGCGCCACAAGATGCAGCAGGAGCTGAAGACCCTGCAGCACGAACTTGGCATCTCGTTCATCTTCGTCACCCACGATCAGGAAGAAGCGCTGGTTATGTCCGACCGGATCGCGGTGCTGAACGGCGGCAACATCCAGCAACTGGATGCGCCTGAAGAGCTCTACCGACGTCCGGCGAACGAATTCGTTGCCCGCTTCATCGGCGAAAGCAACCTCCTGGACGCGACAGTGGTTTCGGTTGCCGGTACGCGTTGCGACGTCGTTCTGACCGATGGTACCGTCATACGCGATTGTCCGGTAAACGGCCTGAAGCGGGGCGATCCGGCAAAGGTGTTGATCCGGCCGGAAAACCTTCTGGCGGACCTGGGGCAAAGCGGTTCTGGCGAGCGGGCGGGACACGAAATCTCGGGCACGGTCAGCGAGAGCTTTTTCGCCGGTACCGATTACCGTCTTGTTCTTTCTTGCCAGGGGTTGCCGCCGGTCAGGGCATCGCTTCGGGCGGGACCTGGCACGTCGCATCACACGATCGGCGAACAGACCTCGCTGTTCGTGCCGCATGATGCCGTGCACCTCATTCCTGGAAATGGAGCTCCGGCATGAGCAGGGGGCACAACACACTGGAAAACAGGCGAAAGCTGACGCTGTTTGGCCTCTTGCTACCACCGTCCGCCTTTCTCGCGGTCTTCTTCCTCGGGCCGCTCGCCATCATGATCGTCTATTCCTGGCTCACACCGGGTCTTTATGGCGGCGTTGAATGGAAATTCTTTCACCTGAACTACGGCCGCATCCTGGGCTGGGCCGACACCAAGTACGAGCGCTTCGACCCGGTCTATATCGAGATCTTTCTGCGGTCGGTGAAACTGGCGGCAACCACTGTCTTGCTCAGCCTCATCCTCTGTTACCCGGTCGCATTCTGGGTGTCGCGGATGTCTGACAGGATGAAAAACCTGGTCATCTTCCTGATCACGCTGCCTTTCTTCATCAGCCTGATCGTGCGTCTGTTCGCGTGGGTCCTGATCCTGAGGCCGACCGGTTTCTTCAACCAGGCGCTGATAGGCCTCGGACTGATCGATCAGCCGCTGGAAATCATCTTCACAGGCACGGCGGTGGTCATCGGCATGGTCTATGTGTTCGTGCCGTTCATGTTCCTGCCGCTCTATGCCAGCATCGAAAAGCTGGACCACAGCCTGATCGAAGCCTCGCAGGACCTGGGCGCCAACCGGCTTCAGACATTTTTTCGCGTGATCCTGCCAATGACCCTGCCAGGCATCGTTGGCGGCTCGATCATCGTCTTCATCCCGAGCCTCGGCAATTTCATCGTCCCCTCGCTTCTGGGCGGGGCAAAGGTGGTCATGATCGGCAATCTGATCGAGCAGCAATTCCTGTCGGCGCGCAACTGGCCCTTCGGAGCGGCGCTCGGAATGATGGTGATGGCCGCCGTCCTGGTCCTGCTGCTCTACTATATCCGCATTGTTACCCGTGAAGAGCGGCGCTCCGGCGGATCGAAGGTGGCAGAGGAGGTTGCTGCATGAGGCGCAAGATTTCCTGGCGAAACCTGTTCCTGTCGGTCTACGGATGGCTGTTTCTGGTCTTCATCTACGTGCCGATCCTGTTGATCACGGTGTTCTCGTTCAACTCCAACCCGGTCAACATGATGATCTGGCAGGGGTTTACCTTCGACTGGTACCGCACGATCTTCGGCTTCCCAACGGAACTGAACGAGCTGACGCTTTATGTGGAATCAACCGATCAGCTCTATAACGCGGTCCTGAACAGCCTGACGGTAGCCCTTATCACGACGGCGGTGTCGACGGTGCTCGGAACGTCGGTTGCGCTGGCGGTCGCCCGCTTCAGGTTCCGCCTCAAGAATTTCTACCGGGCCCTTCTGTTCATGCCGATGATCATGCCCGACATCATCCTCGGCATCGCACTGTTGATCTTCTTCGTGTCCTTCGGCTTCGGTCTTGGCCTGCACACGATCATCATCGGCCACTGCACGTTCCTCAGCAGTTACGTGTTCATCGTGGTCAGCGCCCGCATCGCGGATATGGACGACAGCCTGGAAGAGGCATCGGCGGATCTGGGGGCCGATGGCTGGACGACATTCCGGCGGGTGACCCTGCCACTGATCGCACCGGGTGTCATCGGCGGCGCGATGCTCGCCTTCATCATCTCGATGGATGATCTGGTGATCACCTATTTCATCTCCGGCGTCGATTCCACGACCCTGCCTGTTCACATCTACGGGATGCTGCGCAGGGGCATCAAACCGGAAATCAATGCAATTGCCACGGTCATGCTGGTGTTTTCGTTCATCATCGCATCCGTTGGCCTCTACATGCGGTCCCGCAAGAAATGACGCAGAAACATAACTCCAAACGTGCCCGCGACCTGGGACTTCCCATGCCGGGCACTCCGGGTCCGCAAAACGCGATTACCGATGTCGAAGGTGTGCTTGTTGGCTATGAAACGCTTTCCTCAAGGCTGACACCTGCGCTCGCGAGCAACGGTCTTCCCGTGCAGACCGGCGTCACGGCAATCCTGCCCAGGGGGCGGACATCGACACCGCGTCCGGTGTGGGCGGGGCTGCATGCGCTCAACGGCAACGGTGAAATGACCGGCAGTCACTGGGTCAAGGACGCGGGTTATTTCACCGGCCCGATCCTGATCACCAATACGCACAGCGTAGGCGCTGCGCACGAGGCCGCCGTGCGCTGGATGGTCGATACCTATCGCGATGCCTGGGAGAACAACCACCTTTGGGCGATGCCGGTTGTCGCGGAAACATATGACGGTGTCCTGAACGACATCAATGGCCTGCATGTGCGGCCGGAACACGCGGCAAAAGCCCTCGAAAACGCGACATCCAATCCGCCTGCCGAAGGCAATGTCGGCGGTGGTGCCGGCATGATCTGCTACGAGTTCAAGGGAGGAACGGGCACCGCCTCACGCCGTATCGAGGCAGGTGGCAAGCCCCACACGCTCGGGGTTCTTGTGCAGGCGAACCACGGTCTTCGGCCATGGTTCAAGGTGCTGGGACAGTCCGTCGGGGAACAGATGATGGAAGACCGGTTGCCGGGCTTCAAGGCGGAGCGTGGCTCGATCATCGTGATCATCGCAACGGATCTGCCGCTGCTACCTTCTCAGCTCGACCGTCTGGCCCGCCGCGCGACCATCGGCATTGGCCGGGGCGGAACGCCGGGCGGCAACAGCTCCGGCGACATTTTCCTTGCTTTCAGCACGGCCAATGAAATGGATCTGCCGCAGCTTAGCGGGCCGTGGAAATCCATGGTGTCGCTGAACGACGATCTGCTCGATCCGGTCTACATGGCTGCGGTGGAGGCAATCGAGGAAGCTGTCCTCAACGCCATGCTGGCGGCCGAAGACACGCCAACCGCAAGGCCCGCAGGTGCGGTTTGCCGGGCGATCGACGCCGAAGCCCTCAGGGAGCTCTTCGCACGGGTTTGAAAGCCCCGCCGGTGCCGATAGGTGCAAGACATCGGCGGGGCTGTGGTGCCGTCTATCGACCGATCGCGTAGGCCTGCATCAGGCGCGGGGTTGCCGCTGCCTTCAGGACGCCGTCAGCGCTGCGCTTGGCGGCGGTCAGCCGGCCGATGGTCCAGTTGCCGGAAACTTCCACCGAATGCCCGCGGGCCCGCAGCAGATTGATTGTCTCTGAGCTGAAATTGCCTTCCGCCATCACGTGCCCCGGCTGGCGTTGGCGCGGGTGGAACGACGTCGGGAAATGGGTGGTGTGGAACAGCGGCAGATCGATGGCTTCCTGCAGGTTGAGGCCGTGATGCACCAGCCGCAGGAACAGGGAAAGCTGCCACTGGTCCTGCTGGTCGCCGCCTGGTGTGCCGAACACCATCGCCGGTCGCCCTTCATGGAAGGCTAGGCTCGGCGTCAGCGTGGTGCGTGGGCGTTTGCCGGGCGCCAGGCTGGTCGGCAGGCCGTCTTCCAGCCAGAACATCTGCGCGCGGGAATTCAGGCAGAAGCCGAGCGCGGGAATGATCGGAGAGGATTGCAGCCAGCCGCCGGACGGGGTCGCGGCAACCATGTTGCCCCAGCGGTCGATGATGTCGAGATGAACCGTGTCGCCCCGCCGCTCGGAAAGATGCGCCATCGTCGGTTCGTAAAGTCCCGTGTTGGCAATGCCTGCGCGCTCGATCACGGCCATGTTGGCAGCGACCTGATCCTCAAAGCCCGGCAGAACGCCGGGGCGCAGGTCGAAGGACGCGGTGTCGGAAATCAGTTTGCGCCGCGCATCGTTGTAGTCGTCCGACAGCAGCGTGCTCATCGGAACGTCAACAAAAGCGGGATCGCCGTAATAGACCTCGCGGTCCGCATAGGCGAGCTTCATGGCTTCGGTCACATGGTGGACGAAGTCGGCACCAGCCGGCTCCATAGCGCCGATGTCGAAGCCTTTCAGAAGCGCCAGCGCCTGCAGCAGCACAGGCCCCTGTCCCCATGGGCCGGTCTTGGCAACGGTCCAGTCGTGATAGTCGCTCAGGAGCGGATCTTCGTAAGTCGCGCTCCAGGTTGCCAGATCGTCGGCGGTCAGCACACCCTTGTGCTTGGTGCCCGAGCCGTCCATCACCTCGGCGGTTTCCAGGAAGGCCGCTATCTCCTCGGCAATGAAGCCGCGGTAGAAACAGTCCCGTGCCGCGTCGATCTGCTTCTCGCGGCCGGATTGGGTTTCCGCTTCGCTCAAGAGCCGGGTCCAGGTCTGGGCCAGAACCGGGTTCTTGAACATCTCGCCGGCTTCCGGAACGTTTCCGCCAGGCACCCAGGTCTCGAAGGACGTCGGCCATTCTGTCTGGAAGAAGTCCTTCAGCCCGCCGATGGTCGCCGCTGCACCCGGCAACATGGGCTGGCCGTTTTCAGCGTAATAGATCGCAGGCTCCAGCACATCGCGCAGGCTCAACGTGCCGTGGTCGCGCAGCATCAGCATCCAGCCGTCGAAGGCACCGGGAATGACGGTCGACAGCAGGCCGTTGCCCGGAATGAGATCCAGCCCTTCCGCCTTGTAATGATCGATGGTGGCTCCCGCCGGGGCAGGTCCCTGGCCGCAAACGACCTTGGTTTCGCCGGTTCCGGCCTTGTGGAAGATCACCGGCAAATCGCCGGCCGGGCCGTTCAGATGCGGCTCCAGAACCTGCAGCACAAGCCCGGTCGCAACGGCGGCGTCAAAGGCATTGCCGCCTTTTTCCAGGATGCTCATGCCGACGGCGCTTGCGATCCAGTGGGTGGAAGTGACGACACCGAAGGTGCCGGTGATTTCGGGGCGGGTGGTGAAAGTCGGCATGAGTTACTCTTTGGGTTTTAAAAAACGGGTCAGCTTTCGCGCGGGTCGAGAGCGTCGCGCAGGCCATCGCCAAGCAGGTTGAAACCGAGAACGACCAGGAAGATCGCCGCGCCCGGCCACCAGGCCATCCAGGGCGCCTGGGTCATGAAGTTCTTGGCAACGTTCAGCATGGAACCCCAGCTCGGTGCGGGCGGTTGCTGGCCGAGGCCGAGGAAGGAAAGGCTCGCTTCGGCAATGATCGCGGTGGCGACTGTCAGGGTCGCCTGAACCAGAACCGGCGCAAACACGTTGGGCAGGATGTAGCGGGACATGATCGCGAAATGGCTGAGCCCGATGGCCCGTGCCCCTTCGACATAGTCTTCCGTCTTGACCGACAGCACCTGGCCGCGCGTCAGGCGCACGAAGATCGGCATGGCCGACAGGCCGATGGCGATCATGGCGTTGCTGAGGCTCGGCCCCAGGAACGCGGCAAGCGCAATCGCCAGAATGAGAAAGGGCGTTGCCAGAAGCGCATCGGTGACCCGTGAGATTGCCTGGTCGATCCAGCCACCGAAATAGCCTGAAAGAAGACCAAAGGGCACGCCGATCAGCACGGCGATCAGCACGGACACAACGCCCGCCATCAGTGAGGCCTGCGCGCCCCAGATCATGCGCGAGAGGATATCCCGGCCGATCTCGTCTGTGCCGAGCCAGTGGGCGGCGGATGGCGCCTTGCGCACGGCGCTCCAGCTGGTTGCGGCCGGGTCCGCAATGGGCAGCAGCGGCGCGGCAACCGCTATGCCGATGAAAAAGGCGACGATGATGAAACCGAACAGCGCGCTCTTGTTCGCCTTCAGCTTTTTCCAGGCGCGGCTTTCGAGGCGGATGGTTTCCTCGGCCGGGTCTGCGGCGGTGGTCACGGCGCTCACAGGCTGCTCCTCATGCGCGGGTTGAGAAGGAAGTAGAGAACATCGGCAATCAGGTTCATCAGGATGAAGCCGGCAGCCGTGCACATGACGATCCCCTGGACGACGGCATAATCGCGAGTGAAGACCGCATCGACGATCAGCTTGCCGAAGCCCGGAATGGTGAAGATCTGTTCCGTGAGCACCGCGCCTGCCAGCAATTCGCCGAAGAGCAGGGCACTCAGGGTGACGATGGGCAGAAGCGCGTTGCGGAACGCGTGTTTCAGGATGACCACGTTCTCTCGAAGACCCTTGGCACGGGCGGTGCGGACGTAGTCGGCCTTCAGGACACCCAGCATGGCCGAGCGGGTGTGCCGCATCAACGTGGCCGCCAGTGCCGTGCCCAGCACGAAGGCTGGCATGATCATGGTCTGGAGTGATTTCAGCGGATCGACGAAGGGCGATTCATAGCCGGAGGCCGGCAGCCAGCCCAGGTGAACGGAGACCAGCATGATCAGCATGATGCCGAGCCAGAAATTCGGGATGGAAAGGCCGGACAGCGCCACGAAATTGGCGATGTAGTCCACGGCGGTTCCCTTGCGCACCGCGGACAGGATGCCGGCCGGAATGCCTATGGCAAAGGCGATGATCATCGCCATCACCGCGAGCTGGATCGTGACCGGCAGCTTGTCGGCAATAAGCTGCGTCACCGGCTGGTTGGTCCGCAGCGAAATGCCGAGATCGCCCTGCAGCATGGCCTTCATCCAGGAAAAATACTGGTAGAGGATCGGGTCGTTGAGCCGGTATTTGTCGCGGATGAACGCCAGCACTTCAGGATCGCGTTCTTCGCCGGCAAGCACGAGCGCCGGGTCGCCGGGCAGCAGTTTCTGCAGCACGAACACGAAGACCGAGACCAGAATGAGCGTCGGGATGGCGATGAGCAGCCGGCGTACGATGTAGGACAGCATTCAGGCAAAATCCGTTTGGATCGGGACCCGGCAAAAGCCGGGTCCCGTCATGCGTCTGGTTATTTGAACTTGACGTTCTCGAGGCGGATCATGCCATCAGGATAGGCGGTGAAGCCTTCCAGCTTGCCGGACAGGGCCCAGATCCAGGTCGGGTGGTAGAGATAGACGATCGGCAATTCGTTGATCAGGATATCCCGTGCCGCGTCATACTTGGCCTTGCGCGTGGCGGTGTCATTGCTCTGCCGTGCCTCGTCCAGCAGCTTGTCGACTTCCGGAATGCAGACCTTGGAATCGTTGATCCCGCCCTTGCAGGTCATGAACTGGTGGATGTTGCCGTCCGGATCGACACGGCCCGACCAGCCCACCTGGCTTGCCTGGTAGTTGCCCGCGGACTGGTCCGCCAGCAGGCTGGCGAATTCCATCGACTTCAGTTTGACGTTGAAACCGGCTTCCGCTGCCATCGACTGAACAACCTGCATCATCTGCGTCTGCACGGGGTTGTTGGCCACCTGCACTTCGACGTCGAGGCTGTCATAACCGGCTTCCTTCAGCAGGGCCTTTGCCTTTTCGACATCCCGTGCCGGAACCGGATAGTCCTTGTCGTACCAGGGGCTGGTCGGCGGGAACGGCTGATTGCCGGGTGCAAAGGCGCCTTCGAAGACAACCTGGTTGATCGCGTCACGGTCGAGCGAAAGGCTGAAGGCCTGGCGGATCTTCGGATCGTTGCCGAACGGGTTGTCACCCTTCTCGCCGTTGTTGAGGTTCACCGTGATGCCCTGGTAGCCAAGGCTGACGGCTTCCGCGAAGCCGAGGTTGGCATCACCCTTTACCGAGGCGACGTCGGTTGCAGCAAGGCGTTCCAGCATGTCGATATCGCCGGAGCGCAGGTTGGCGAGACGCACGGTTGTATCGGGGATCGGCAGGAACGTGACTGTGTCGAAGTTGATGGCATCCTTGTTCCAGTAGCCGTCGAACTTGGACAGAACAATGCGGTCCTGCTGGACGCGTTCAACGAACTTGAACGGGCCGGAACAGACCGGGTTGTTGCCGAAGTCGGCCCCGGCGGCTTCTGCGGCGGTCGGGGAAACCATCATGCCGGCGCGGTCGGCAAACTGGGCCAGCAGCGTTGCATCCGGCGAGGCGAGGCTGATCTTGACTTGCAGCGGGCCGGAAACTTCCACGCTTTCGATGGACTTGACTTCACTCTTGCGGCGGCTTTCCGGAAGGGTCTTCGAGCGCTCGATGTTGGCTTTCACCGCTTCCGCGTCAAAGGGCGTGCCGTCGTGGAAGGTCACGCCTTCGCGCAGGTCCATGGTCAGAACCTTGCCGTCGTCAGACCAGGTCCAGCCGGTGGCCAGCTGCGGGATGATTTCCAGATCCGGGGTGATGTCCACCAGCTTGTCGCACAGCGAGGTGTAGACGATACGGCCGACAAAGGTCCGGGACTGATCGGGATCCAGCACATCGGCATCGTCCTGCAAGCCGATACGAAGATCGGCGGCTTGGGCGGCCGTGGCCAGGGTCGTTGCGCTGAGCAGCAGCGCGGCAAGGAAATCCTTACGCATGTTTGTACTCCTCTCGGAAGGGCTCGATTTATGGTCTTGCGGCCGTCGTCGGCTCTTTTTGTTGACTTCGGGTCCGGAACAGCGCGAAGCGCTTTTCCGCATTGGGGCTCCTTGGCGGTTCCTGAACCGGGGGCTGGGCATCGTCTGCAATCTTTTCCCAGTGGTGACAGGCGACGGTCCGGTCACCCGCGACATTGGCGGGCGTCGGTTTCTCCCGGCTGCAAAGGTCGGTTGCGTGCGGACAACGCGGATGGAAACGGCAGCCTGAAGGCGGATCCAGTGGCGAGGGCACGTCGCCCAGGAGAGCGGCCTTCATCGACCGCCCATGAGGTGAGGCAATCGGGATCGCGCGCATCAGGGCCTGGGTGTAGGGATGCAAGGGCTTGTCGAAGAGCGCGTCGTTCGGCGCCAACTCGACGATTTCGCCCAGGTACATGACAGCCACCCGGTCGCTCATGTGGCGGATAACCGCCAGATCGTGGGCGATCAGGATCAGCGTCAGGTCGAATTCCGACTTCAGGTCTTCCAGAAGATTGATGACCTGGGCCTGCACCGAAACATCCAGTGCCGAGACGGGTTCATCACCGACGATCACCTTGGGACCGCTGGCAAGCGCCCGGGCAATGCCGATGCGCTGGCGCTGACCGCCGGAGAACTCGTGCGGATATCGGTTGGCAAAGGCTGGACGCAAACCGACCCTGTTCAGAAGCTCGGCGACCTTCTGCCGCCTTTCGGTGCGGGTCAGCGCCGTGTGAACCTTCATCGGTTCCTCGATCAGCGCGCCGACGGTCATGCGCGGATTGAGAGAGGAAAACGGGTCCTGGAACACGAACTGCAGGTCTTTCCGCAACCGGCGCATTTCCTGTTCGGACAGGGCGGAAATGTCGTTGCCGTCGTAGAGAACCGCACCGTCCGACGGTGTCAGCAGGCGGACGAGAAGACGTGCCAGCGTGGATTTTCCGCAGCCGCTTTCTCCAACGATGGAGAAGGTTTCTCCACGTTTGATGGTCAGCGATACACCGTTGACGGCACTGACCGAGGTTGCCGGTTTGAAAAGGCTCTTGCGGCCGCCGAAACGCTTGGTGACGGCGCGCGTCTCGATGATCTTGTCCCGGGTTGGCAGGCTCATCCGGCAGCCTCCGCAAATGCGCTTTCCAAGGGGGCGTAATGGCAGGCGGCCCGGTGAGATGGGCCAAGTTCGACAAGTGCCGGCGTTGTTTCGCAGCCGGTTCCGGCAAAGGGGCAGCGCGGTGTGAACCGGCACCCGGACGGCATGTTGTCGATGGCAGGCACCATGCCGCCAATGGTTGCCAGCCTGCCGGACCGGGGCCCGACCGACGGCACGGAGCTCATCAGGCCGATGGTGTAGGGGTGTTGCGGATCGTCGAAAATTGCGGCGACCGGGCCTTCCTCCACCGCGCGCCCCGCGTACATCACACAGACGCGGTCGGCGATTTCGGCGACGACGCCCAGATCATGCGTGATCATGATCAGCGCCGTTCCGCTCTCCTTCTGCAGGTCTTCGATCAGGTCGATGATCTGAGCCTGGATGGTTACGTCCAGCGCGGTGGTCGGCTCGTCGGCGATCAGCAGAACCGGGTCGTTGGCAAGTGCCATGGCAATCATGACGCGTTGACGCATACCGCCGGAAAGCTCATGCGGGTAATCGTCCAGCCGGCTGGAAGCGGCCGGAATCTTGACCCGTTCCAGCATTTCCAGCGCCCTTGCGCGGGCCTGCACACGGCTCACCGGGCGATGCCGCAGCACGATTTCCGATATCTGGTCGCCAATCCTGTAAGACGGATTGAGAGAGGTCATCGGCTCCTGGAAGATCATGGAAATACGGTCGCCGCGCAGGTCGGCGAGCGCGCGCTCTGGCAGGGCCAGAAGGTCCTGCCCCGCGAAAGTTGCCGTGCCGGACATGACCCTGGCAACACCCCGGGGCAGCAGGCCCATCAGCGACAAGGCCGTCACCGACTTGCCGCAGCCGCTTTCTCCGACGATGCACAGGGTTTCGCCCGGACGGACGGCAAAGGACAGACCATCGACGATGTTTGCCGGGGCACCCTTGAAACGGAGCGAGAGATCCTGAACCTCAAGAACGGGGGCCTCAGTCGGCATTTGCCGCCTCGCTTGCACTCTGGAAAAGGAGACGCTCCTGCAGCGCCAGCAGGTGGGCGCGCATGGTCTTTTCCGCGGCGATTGGGTCCCGGTTGGCAATGGCCGCGATGATGTCGACATGCTGCGCCCGGTACAGCGTCAGGGCATCGTCGGTTCTCAACGCTTCGCGCACATGGCGCCAGGCGGTGTCCTGCCGGACCCGGTCCACAACGTCGAAAAGTGCCAGGAACAACGTGTTGCGTGCTGCCCGTGCAATGGCCCGGTGCAGGGCGCTGTCCCAAAGTTCGCGGCTGTCCATGTCCTCGGCCTTGCCGACGCGGTCCGCAAGGTCGCTCATGGCGGCAATATCGGAAGGCGCGGCGCGCAGCGCGGCCAGCCGGGCCAGCACCGGCTCGATCTGCAGCCGGACTTCCATGACCTCGAGCATGTTGGAGTTTTCGTGCAGCGACAGGATCTGCTTTTCCGGCTGTGCAGGTTCGCTGCCGATGAAAGTTCCCGCTCCCTGCCTGCGCCAGATCTTGCCTTCGGTTTCAAGCACTTCCAGGGCCCGGCGTACGGCCCTGCGGCCGACACCGATGGTTTCGGACAATTCACGCTCGGTGGGAAGCTGTTCCTCGCCCTCAGCCGTGAGCTGGTCCACGATGATCCGAAGTCGTTCCAAGGCCATGCTGGAGTTGCGCTGCGAAGGTTTGTCGGTGCCGCTCATGCCATACCAATTCGAACCAATTTGAATTGGTCGCATTATTGGCGCGATATTTTTAGCTGTGCAAGTAGTGCATTTTGCCAAGATGTGCCCGATGCGGGTTTCGGACCGGGCTTGAGAGTTCAGGAATTTAACGGCAAGGCTTCAGTCAGAAATTGTGTAAATAACTGTAAAACATGAAGAAAAATATCAGTGAGGCCTGAAGGGGACGCCTTTGGGAAAAGACTTTGCGAGGTGCTTGCCTGAAATTTGTGCTGGGGAACAAATTTTAATCGGTTCCGCTATTTTCGTCAGGTCATCTTCTGAGGCGAAATTTTGTATTGCATCCCCTTCTTCAAGGGGTTGATTGTTGCTTGGCTTGGGAGAAAATTTGTCATTCTTTTCAAGAAAAAGAGTGATTTTTGATGCTCTGGCTCCCGGTTGGCGAAACTCCTGAAATTGGTTCATAGGAAGCCGTTTGTCGCCGTCGTCATTTGTGGCGAAATTTTATGCGTGGCTGATCTTTGAGCTTTGCGGCGATTGACAAGATTTTTTTCTTCGGCGATCCTGATATCGAAATAGCGGCAATCGTTCAGCCGCATGGCAATTGCGCCCCGATCTGTCGCAGGTGACCACCTGCGGGTCGGGGTTTTTTTATGTTCAGCCCCCGCGGTTTGCATCGTTCGGCTGAAGGGCAGGGTAATACATGGCCTTTGGTGAAATACCTGTTGGCGTTCTGTTTTCGAAATCCGGTTCCTATGCCGCGATCGGGCAGGAAGGCTATTGGGGTGCCCGGATCGCCATCGATGAAATCAACGCTTCCGGCCTGTTCGATTTCCGTTTCCTGCGCGTGGATGGTGACCCGAAGGGCTCTGCCGAAAACTACGCCGTGGAAGCGGACAGGATGATGCGGGAGGCCGGCTGCCGGCACATCATCGGCACCCAGACATCCTCCTCCCGCAAGGAAGTCTTGCCGGTGATGGAGCGTGGCCGCGGGCTGCTCTGGTACACCACGCCCTATGAGGGCTTCGAAAGCCACGATCGTGTGGTCTACACAGGCGCTTGCCCGAACCAGGGCGTGGTTCCGCTTTTCCGCCACATCGTTCCGGAATCCGGCCGCCGCGCTTTCCTTCTCGGGTCCAACTACATCTGGGGCTGGGAAACCAACCGCATTGCCCGCGAACTTCTGGCCGGGTGTGACGGCGAAGTTCTGGGCGAGCGCTATGTCGCCATCGGCGACGAGAACATTGACCATCTGATCGTTGAAATCCGCGAAAAACGGCCGGACTTCATCTTCAACAACCTGATCGGCGAAAGCAGCTACGCCTTCCTGCGCGCCATGAAGAGGCTTGCGAAGGAAGATCCCGCCTTTGCGCCGAACCGCTGCCCGATCCTCAGTTGCAATCTGACGGAAGCCGAGCTGCCGATCCTGGGGGCTGCCGCCGAGGGCCTTGTGTCCACCTCGACCTATTTCGAAACGCTGGACACGCCGGAAAACGAGGATTTCCTGAGCCGGCTGGAGGGCCTGCGCGGCCCGGATGCGTCGATTTCATCCATGTTTGTCGGACCCTATGAGGCCGTCTGGCTGCTCGCCCGCGCTATCGAGGCCTGTGGTTCGGATGCACCGGATCATGTCCTGGCGGAATTGTGTCGCCGGCCGCACCGGACGCCGTTGCGAGACATCCGGATCGATCCGCAAACGCAGCACGCTTACCTGCAGCCGTTGATCGCGGTGGTGGAAACCACCGGGCCCGAGCGCATCCGCTCCCGGTTCCGCATCATCGAAAAGACGTCCGGCCCATTGGCGCCGGATCCCTATCTGGTTCACTATGACCCGCTGGAAAGCAACGCCGGTTCATCTGGTGATACACCGGTACCGGACAACGGTAATACGCCGAGACTGAGGCTGGTGTCGTCATGAGCAGCCTGTTCCGCACCCCGAGTTTCCGCGGTTGGTCCGCGACTGTGCTGCACAAGCCGCATTCCGACAGGGATGCCGTCTGCCGGCAGCTCGACCGTCTCGGCATTGCGGTGTCGACCGCCTGGCCGGAACTTCCCGAGGAAGCAAGGCAAGCTGATCTTGTGATCTTCGACGCCGATTCCGGTCATGATGCCCAGTTCCCCTGGCCGGTTGAGGAACACCCGATGCCGATGATCGCGCTGATGGGTAGCGAGGCTCCCGGGCGGGTCGAATGGGCCATCCGGCGCGGAGCCATTGCCCATCTGAGCAAGCCCATCGCGTCCAGCGGTGTCTACGGCGCGCTTGTTGTTGCCACGCGAACCTTTGCCATGCGCCGCGCATCGGAGGAAAGGATCGCGAAACTGGAAGCCCGCCTTGCCTGTCGGCCTCAGGTGGCCGAAGCCATCCTGCTTCTGATGCAGCACCAGGGCAGCGACGCCGATACCGCCTACAAACTTCTTCAGGATATGGCGATGGCGAGCCGGCAAACCATGGAAGACGTTGCGCTTGATCTGCTGGCGCGTTCAGGAGGGCAGAATGCCGGCCGACGTGAAGCCTGAAGCGATGCCAGACACCGTGAAAACCGCCGCCCCCGAAACCCCCAAAGGCGTCTGGCGTCGTCTCCTGGAAAGGAAACTAGCCGTCTTTGCCCTGGCCCTGGTCGGTGTAATCGTCGGGGCCGCAGTCTTTGCTCCCTATGTCGCACCTTTCGACCCGGCGGAACAGTTCTTCGAAGGGCTGACCCTGGAGGGCGCGCCCTTGCCTCCGGGCGAAACCTTCTGGCTGGGCACGGATCTGCTCGGGCGCGATCTCCTGTCACGTCTGATCTACGGCGCGCAGACGTCGCTCATCATCGGGGTCGTCGCCAACGGGATCGCCGTTGCGGTCGGTGCCTTTGTCGGCATCCTCGCCGGTTTTTTCCGTGGCTGGGTGGAAACGGTGCTGATGCGCTTCACCGATCTGATGATGGCCTTCCCGGCGCTGCTGCTTGCCATCACGCTGGCGGCCCTGTTCAGACCATCGCTCTGGATAGTTGCCATGGTAATCGCCATGGTCAACTGGGTGCAGATGGCGCGTGTCGTCTATACCGAAACCAGGTCGCTGTCGGAGCGCGAATTCATCCTGGCCGAACGGGCCATGGGCGCGGGCCTCTTCCGTATCCTGTTCCGCCACATCCTGCCGCATCTTCTGTCGACCATCGTCGTCTTCGGCACGCTGGGCATCTCGACGACCGTGCTGCTGGAGGCAACGCTCAGCTATCTCGGCATCGGCGTACAGCCGCCGACCCCTTCCTGGGGCAACATCATCTACGAAAACCAGACCTATTTCACCTCGGCGCCCTGGCTGGTGTTCTTCCCGGGTATCGCCATCATCGCGCTGGCGCTGGGCTTCAACCTTCTGGGCGACGCCTTGCGTGAGGTGCTCGATCCTACACAGAAGGGGAGGCACTGATCATGGGTGGTTATATTCTGCGCCGGGTGTTCCAGTCCGTGCTTATCCTCATCGGCATCACCTTCCTGACCTTCGTCCTGCTCTATCTGATCCCGGCCGATCCGGCCCGCCAGATCGCAGGCCGCAGCGCCACCGCGCAGACGGTCGAGAACATTCGCGAGCAGCTTGGTCTGAACCTGCCGTTTTACCAGCAGTACTTCCGCTATCTGACCGGGCTGCTGCAGGGCGATCTCGGCCGCTCCTACCTGCAGAAGACGGAAGTGGGCGCGCTCATCTGGTCGCGTCTGCCGGCAACGCTCCTTCTCATGGTTGGCGCCATCGTCTGCGAACTGGCGATCGGACTTACCATGGGGCTCGTCGCAGCCCTGCGCCGGAACACGGCGACAGATACGAGCCTCATGGTCCTTTCCTTCGTCGGGGTTTCCTCGCCCCAGTTCGTGATCGGCATCCTGCTGCTCTACGTCTTTTCGGTGCAGCTCGGCTGGTTCCCCATCGGCGGTTACGGCACCTTCATGCACATGGTGCTGCCGTCGTTGACCCTCGGGTTCCTGGGCGCAGGCTGGTACTCGCGCATGATGCGCTCGTCCATGATCGACGTGCTGCGCCAGGACTTCATCCGCACGGCGCGCGCCAAAGGCCTGAAACGCTGGCAGGTCCTGTTCGGCCATGCCCTTCCCAACGCCCTGCTGCCGATCATCGCCATGATCGGGATCGATATTGGCCTCTTCATGAGCGGCGTCGTGGTGGTTGAAAGCGTGTTCGGCTGGCCGGGCATCGGCCAGCTCGCCTGGCAGGCCATCCAGCGGGTCGATATTCCCATCATCATGGGCGTCACGCTCGTGTCCGCATTCGCGATCGTGCTCGGCAATTTCCTCGCCGACCTGATTGCTCCCCTGATTGATCCGAGGATCAAGCTGCGCTGACGCGCGGCAACCGCCGGAAAACCGCCTTCAGAGCGGCCCGGCATATCACCGTAAGAACCGGAGGTTGGACTATGAAGAAGACAGTATTGGCAGGGGCTGCCGCCCTTCTCGCCGCCACCGCCCTGACATCGGCATCCGCTCTGGCGGACGACATCAAGCAGGGCGGATCGATGATCGTCACCTACAAGGACGACGTTTCGACGCTTGATCCGGCAATTGGCTACGACTGGCAGAACTGGTCGATGATCAAGAGCCTGTTCGACGGCCTGATGGACTATGAACCCGGCACCACCAACCTGATGACGGATCTGGCCGAGGACTACACGATTTCCGATGACGGCACGGTCTTCACCTTCAAGCTGCGCGAAGGTGTGAAGTTCCACAACGGCCGCGAGATGACCGCGGAAGACGTCAAATATTCTCTCGACCGTGTCACCAATCCGGCTACCCAGAGCCCGGGTGCCGGTTTTTTCGGCTCCATCAAGGGCTTTGATGCCGTGGCTGCCGGCGATGCCACCAGCCTGGAAGGTGTCACCGTCGTCGATCCCTATACGGTCAAGATCGAGTTGTCCCGTCCGGATGCGACCTTCCTGCACGTGATGGCCATCAACTTCTCGTCCATCGTGCCGAAAGAGGCCGTGGAGGAATTTGGCGCCGACTTCGGCAAGCATCCGGTCGGCACCGGTGCGTTCTCGCTGGAAGAATGGACGCTCGGCCAGCGCCTTGTGTTCAAGCGCAACGAGGACTACTGGCGCGCTGGCGTTCCCAAGCTTGACGAAATCACCTTTGAAGTCGGCCAGGAGCCGGTGGTTGCGCTCCTGCGCCTGCAGCGCGGCGAAGCCGATATTCCGGGCGATGGCATTCCCCCGGCGAAGTTCCTGGAAGTGACCAAGGACCCGCAATACAAGGACCTGATCATCGAAGGTGGCCAGCTGCACACCGGCTATGTCACCATGAACGTGAAGATGCCGCCCTTCGACAAGCTGGAGGTGCGCAAGGCCGTCAACATGGCGATCAACAAGGATCGCGTCGTGCGCATCATCAATGGCCGCGCAGTCCCGGCAAACCAGCCGCTGCCGCCCACCATGCCGGGCTATGACAACGAGTACACCGGATATGCTTATGACCCGGAAGCCGCCAAGGCGCTTCTGGCCGAGGCCGGTCTGGCTGACGGGTTCGAGACCGAACTCTATGTCTACAACACCGACCCGAACCCGCGCATTGCCCAGTCCATCCAGGCCGACCTTGCCGAAATCGGCATCAAGGCTGAAATCAAGGCACTGGCCCAGGCCAACGTGATCGCGGCAGGCGGCGAGCCCGACCAGGCACCGATGATCTGGTCCGGCGGCATGGCCTGGATCGCCGACTTCCCGGATCCGTCCAACTTCTATGGCCCGATCCTGGGCTGTGCCGGCGCGGTCAAGGGCGGGTGGAACTGGTCCTGGTACTGCAACGAGGAGCTGGACAAGCAGGCCACTGCTGCCGACAGTATCACCGACCCGGCGAAGAAGGCCGAGCGTGAGGAAGCCTGGCGCAAGATCTTCATCTCGGTGATGGACGACGCGGCCTGGGCGCCGGTGTTCCACGAGCAGCGTTTCACGATGCGGTCCGAGCGGCTGGGTGGCCCCGACGCCATCTTCGTCGATCCGGTCCACATTCCTGTCAACTACGACTACGTTTGGGCGAAAGATGTGCAGTAACTGCAAGGCCGCTTACACGATCCACGCGGCACAGCACCACTTCGGTTGGGACAACTCCAATGCCCCGGCCGAAACGGTGGCACCGGGCACGGTGCTGGAATTCGAATGTCTCGACAGTTCGGCCGGGCAGCTCACGCCCGAAAGCACTGTCGCGGATGTTTCGACGCTGGATTTCGGCAAGATCAATCCGGTCAATGGCCCCATCTATGTGGATGGGGCCGAGCCGGGCGATGCGCTGGTGGTCAAGATCCACGAGTTCAAACCTTCCGGTTTCGGCTGGACCGCCAACATTCCGGGTTTCGGTTTGCTGGCAGACCAGTTCAAGGATCCGGCCCTGCATATCTGGTCCTATGACAAGGACAAGCTGGGAACCTCGGCGTTTGCCCCGTTTGGCAAGGTGCCGTTGAAGCCCTTTGCTGGCACCATCGGTGTCGCTCCGGCGGAAGCGGGTCTTCATTCCATCGTTCCGCCCCGGCGGGTCGGTGGCAATCTTGATATCCGCGACCTTGCCGCCGGAACAACGCTCTACCTGCCGGTGGAAGTTGCCGGAGCCCTGTTCTCCATCGGCGACACCCACGCGGCGCAGGGCGATGGCGAGGTCTGCGGGACCGCTATCGAAAGCCCGATGAACACGGTGGTCGAGCTGGACCTGATCAAGGGTGCCAATCTCAAGATGCCACGGTTCGAAACCCCGGGCCCGGTGACCCGCCATCTCGACGAGATGGGCTACGAGGTCACCACCGGTATCGGCAGCGATCTCTTCGAAGGCGCCCAGGCAGCCGTTTCCAACATGATCGACCTCCTGTGTGCCCGTCACGGCTACAGCGCGGTCGATGCCTACATGCTGTGTTCGGTCTGCGGCGATCTCCGGATTTCGGAAATCGTGGACATGCCCAACTGGGTGGTCTCGTTCTACTTCCCGAAAGTCGTGCTTCAGTAACGCAGCCGGGCGGCGGTCACCGCCGCCGCCCGTTTTCCAGAGTTCAAGAAAGACCAGGGCGTCCGGATGTCCAGCCAGCCAGACCATGTAGCCGTTGCCGAAGACGTTGTTCTTTCCGTAAGAGATCTGCGCACGGACGTCGCGACGCCTTCCGGCCGCAAGACCGTGGTCAAGGGCCTGTCGTTTGACCTGAAGCGCGGTGAAACCCTTTGTATCGCGGGCGAATCCGGATCCGGAAAGTCGATCACGGCTCTGTCCATCATGGGACTTCTGCCGGAGCCGATGGCCCGGGTCTCCGGTGGTGAGGTGCTGTTTCAGGGCAAGGACCTGATCAAGCTTCCCGAGGACGCCATGCGCCGCATTCGCGGCGGCGACATTGCCATGATCTTCCAGGAGCCGATGACCTCGCTCAATCCCGTGCTGACGGTTGGTCGCCAGTTGCGTGAGGCGATCCTGGCGCATCAGGATGTCTCGGGTAGTGAAGCCAACAAGCGCGCACTGGCAATGCTGGAATCGGTACGTCTGTCGGAACCGGCACGGCGGCTGAAACAATATCCGCACGAGCTTTCCGGCGGCATGCGCCAGCGGGTAATGATCGCCATGGCGCTGGCCTGCAATCCGAAGGTGCTGATTGCCGATGAGCCGACGACGGCGCTCGACGTGACGATCCAGGCACAGATCCTGCAGCTGATCCGCGACTTGCAGCGCGATTTCGGCACGGCGGTGATCATGATCACCCACGACATGGGTGTCGTTGCCGAAATGGCCGACCGGGTGATCGTCATGAACCACGGCAACATCGTGGAAAGCGGCACGGCTTCCGACGTGTTCGAACGTCCGGCGGACAGTTACACACGGCACCTTCTGGAGGCCGTACCCAAGCTTGGCGCCATGACCGGTGTCGACAGTGCGGCCCGGAAAAAGGACCAGCCCGAAGCACCGGTCCTCGAGGTGGAAGACCTTGTCGTCCGCTTCGACCTGCATGGCGGCCTGCTCAATCGGGTGACATCCCGTGTTCATGCGGTCGAAGGCGTTTCTTTCACGCTGGCACCCGGGGAAACGCTGGGCCTCGTCGGAGAGAGCGGTTGCGGCAAGTCCACCATCGGCAAGGCGCTCATGAACCTGGTGCCCTGGGAAGGGAGCATCCGGGTCGCCGGCCTGCATGTCGGCATCGGCAGCGCACAGGAACAGCAGCGCCGCAGGCGCGACATGCAGATGATCTTTCAGGATCCCTATGCCTCTCTCGACCCACGCATGACCGTCGGCGAAATCGTCGGCGAACCGCTGGTGATCCACGGTCTGGCGCGGGGCAAGGACCTGAAGGACAAAGTGGCATCGCTGTTCGACCGGGTCGGCCTTCCGGCCGATGTGATCACCCGGCATCCCCACGAATTCTCCGGTGGACAGCGCCAGCGCATCTGTATTGCCCGCGCACTGGCGCTTTCGCCCAAGGTCATTGTCGCGGATGAAAGCGTCTCGGCGCTCGATGTTTCGGTGCAGGCCCGTGTTCTGGATCTTCTGCAGGAACTGCAGGAGGATCTCGGCCTCTCGTACCTGTTCATTTCCCACGACATGGCGGTTGTCGAGCAGGTCTCGCATCGGATCGCGGTGATGTATCTCGGCCAGATCGTGGAGATGGGAACACGCCGTCAGGTGTTCGAAAACCCGCAGCACGACTATACCAAGCGACTGTTGAAGGCCGTGCCGATCCCTGATCCCAGGCGCCGGCGCACCGTTTTCGATGTGCCGACGGGCGAAATCCCCTCACCGGTGCTGCCGCTTGGGCAATCTGTCGAGCGGGTGCGTTACCGTGATGTTGGCGACCGGCATCTGGTGGCTGTCGCCTGAAGCCGTAGGAACCGAGCGTGGGGCTGGCGACGCTTTACCTCGCATGCATCCTGCGAGAATGCACTGCTGGCATTACTCCCCGGCAAGTTCCTCGATGATGGGCGACGGCATGAAACTGTCGTAGAAGGCGCTCAAGTCGACCGGAGCCACCGCGAGGCAGGCGTTCACAAGACGTTCGATTTCTGCGCGACTGGCGACGCGCGTACGTCCTTCGATAAGCTCCCTGTGCAGCCTTTCCAATGCCTGCCACTCTTTCGTTCGGGCAAGTGCCTCATCGCCGACAAGCGCGTAGAGAGTCGCGGGCTGAGCCTTGCCCTTGAGTGTAATCGCCCCTGCTTCCAGAAGTGCCATGGCCTTGCACGCGGTTGCAGTTGTCTGCGTCAGCAAAATAGGCCAGCCGACCTGCTTGCAGGCTGTCTCGACTCTGGAAGCAACGTTGACGGCGTCACCGATGACCGAGTAGTTGAACCGCGAACTCGAGCCCATGTTGCCAACGCAACCAGGTCCACTGTTCAGGCCGATGCCAATGCGGATGTCGCCCAATTTATGGGGTCCGGACTTGAAGCCGAAGGCATCCCGGTCGTTGAGTTCCTTGACGATTTTTATCATGTCCAGCGCAGCATGGGCGGCCTTGACCGGATGATCGGCAACGTCAAGCGGCGCGTTCCAGAACGCCATGATTGAATCGCCAATATATTTGTCAATTGCGCCTTCCCGTTTCTGGATGCATTCCGATAGTGGAGACAGCAGACGGTTCAGGAATGCGACCACGTCTTCGGGAGGCAGTTTCTCGGATATCGGCGTAAACCCCCTCACGTCCATGAACATCATCGTCATGTCGCGAATTTCGCCTCCGAGACGCAGCGTGTGAGGCTGTTCCTCCAGCTTTCTGAGCAAGTCCGGTGCGAGATAGCGCTGGAACGCCCTTCGGACAAACCGCTTTTCCCGCTCCGCGAAGGCGAACATCAAGATTGTGGTCAGAAGAAAAATAAGCCCGGAAACCAGCATGGGGAAGACCGGATCCAGAAGGAGGCCATAGCTGGAAAAGGCAAACCAGCTTCCGCCGCTAACTGCCGCGCTCAAGACGGCGCCAACGGCAGCCGATGGGATCGCGCCCGTTGACGGCAATATGGCACCGATAATGAGCGTCACGATGAACAACGCCGCGATTTCGGCTCCGGTCGCCCAGTCGGGACGGTTGAGAAACGTATTCGACAGGATCTGATCAATGATCTGATGATGCATGAAAACACCCGGAACGCTCTCGCCGAGAGCCGTGAGCCTGATGTCTCGCAATCCGGCGGCCGACGATCCGAAGAGGATGATGTGGCCCTCGATCAGGGGGGCCAGCTCCTCGTCGGACAGGTTCAGAAGATCCCGCGCAGAAAGATAGAGAGACGGGTCATTGCGCGAATAATAGATCAGCAGATGGCCATTTGCCGTGACCGGAACCTGGAACTCTCCAACCTTGAATTCTGTCATGGCGAGTGTTCCTGCACTGAACTCGCCGCTCGCTTCCGAAGTCTTGAGAACAAAGGTTTTGTCGCCAAGTGCGACACGAAGCGTCTCAAGTGCAAGGGCCGGATATATTTCACCGTTCGTACCGGCGATGAACATTGGAACCTGGCGCACCACCCCATCGGAATCCGCCTGCCCAAGGGAAATCGTACCACTTCCCTCCGCGACAGCCTGATAGGGCGGCAGGCTCATCACGCTGCCTCTGATCGGGTCGAGGAGCGGTGTCGGATCTTCTCCGAGGACGACGTAGGCAGCCTTGGCATCGGGCAGTCCCATTGCCGATCTCGGTTCGTTGAAAAACCCGAGGATCGTTGGCAGCCCGGCCATTGACTGAACGAAAACGGCATCATTGTCGGGTATTCCCGAGAGCAGTGGCTTGATCTCGTCGCGGCCGGGCCAACCGCGTTCTTCCAGCTCCCGCAAGAACCCCGCCGGTCCCGTCCGGTCGGGCTCGGAAAACACCATGTCAAAGGCGGCGCAGGCAGCTCCCAGGTTCTGGATACGCTCCAGAAGTTTGGCAATCTGCGTACGCGGCCACGGCCATTGGCCTAGCTGCGCTATCGACTTCTCGTCGATGTCGATTATCCGGATCGGTTGCCCCAAAGCCTCCCTCGGTTTGAAACGCTGATAGGTGTCGAAGGTTATCCAGCGCAGGGACGCTATGAACGGGGGATCAGACAGGCGTAGTTCACGGGCGCCGAAAAGGAGGATCAGCGTCAGACCCAGGACGAAAACGTGCCTGTTGCGTAGCAAGTTGAAAAGCGTCTTTCCCACCGGCATGCCCCTGACCGACAGTGCTGTTCGGGAGCCGCGACACCGTTCCCATGTCTGGTGTCCACTCTACGCTAGAATACGCGTTTCTGAGAAAAATATACCTTGACAAAAAGAACAGGGTTTGATCCGAGAAATCGGAAACGATTCGTCTATTGGTTAAGGATGTGGTAAGATCTCATCGGTCGGGCCGGAGTGGGAGCTATGAGGTTTGCCCCGGTTTTAATAGTTTTATCGTTATCCATCTTTTATTCGTCGGTGTCCTTGGCCGACAAGGTTGGCATAACCGTTGATGCAAGAAAGACCGTCAAAGCGACGGGGGGAGGTGCCCCCCGCATCTTGGCATCAAACACATCCATTTTCAGGGACGACCGGTTGCGTGCCAATTCCAGCGGAAACGCACAGATCCGGCTGATCGACGGCACCAAGATTGTTGTCGGTCCCAATGCGGATGTGAAGATCGATGACTTCGTGATCACGGGTCAGACTGTTAGCAAGCTTACTGTTAGTGCAACGCGCGGCGCCTTCCGCTTCATCAGCGGGCGCAGCAAGTCTTCCGCCTACAGCATCCGGACGCCGAATGGCACGATCGGCGTGCGGGGCACGGCTTTCGATGTGACAATCACGCCTCAGGGAACCAATGTCGCCCTGTTGCGCGGTGCGATCAACGCATGCGACAGGAGCGGGCGCTGCCAGTTGGTCCGAAACCGGTGCGACTATGTCCTTATCGGCCGGCGCGGGGTGAAACAGGATCGGCTGAATTCGGATTCGCTCAGAAATCGGTCGAAGTCACTCTTTCCGCTACTCGTAAATGAGTCGAACCTGAACCGACAATTCAGGCAGCGGGGGTCTGGATGCACCGTGAAAAATGCAAGACTGGCACCCGATCGGGTTCCCGAGCAGCAGCCCAGGAACATTTTCCGCGCCCTCTTCAGTCCGCGACAACCAACCGAGAACCCGAACAGCCCCGAGCCGAACAGCCCAGGTTCGAACAGCCCAGAGCCGAGCAATTCCGATTCCAGTTCGCCAGAACCGGCGGCACAATCTGGCGGTGCGCCTGCGAGTGCGGGTGTTCCCAACAATCCGGGCAACAGCAATGCTGTCGGCAACGCGGGAGAAAGATTTTCCGGCGGCTCTCGCGGAAACAGTGCAAACGCACCCGGCCAGAGCAGCGATTCACCGGGCAGGAGCGGCGGCACACCGGGAGAAAACAGACAGGCCCGCAACCAGGCTGAACGCCGCAACAATTAGCCTTTTATCAGGCGGGCGGCGCGCCGATGGCATCCGGGTGGGCGTCCTTGAACGCGTCGAGCGCTTCGGCGGCAGCTGCCGCGCGCAGAATTTTCGGAAATCCGGAAACATCCACGCCCCAGCGATTGGCGTTGTAGAGCTGAGGCATCAGGCAGCAGTCGGCCATGCTCGGCGTTTCGCCGTGGCAGAACGGACCGTTGTCATCCAGTAGGTTCTCGAAGGCGGCAAGACCCTTGCCGATAAAGCGCTGCATCCAGGCTTTCTTGGCATCATCGCCACCGCCGGTCAGCTCCGCCACATGACCAACAATGCCGAGATTGCAGACCGGGTGGATTTCCATGGCAATGGCATAGGAGAGCTGGCGCACCCGGTACTGGCCGTCGACATCGTCCGGCATCAAGGTCGAACCGGGTGTGGTCGCATGCAGATATTCGATGATAGCCAGCGACTGGGTCAGCGTCTTGCCGTCAACGATCAGCGCGGGCAACAGGCCCTGAGGGTTGAGAGCGAGATAGTCATCTTCCAGATGGGCGCGGGTCAGAAGGTTCACCGGCCGGTAGTCAACATCGAGCTTCAGCAGATTGAGCGCAATGCGAACGCGATAGCTCGCCGAGGACCGCCAGTAGTCATATAAAACAATATCTTTCGCCACGAATCCCTCCCAGCAACACGGTGTGCATTGATACACTTATTTGGCCATGAATTGGCAAGTCCGTGTGCGCGGAACGGCATCAAAAGCCGATTTTTTGCTGAGCCGGTGAAGAAGCCCTTGCCGTTATCTTTTCTCTTCTTCTGGAGGTCATCCCGGGTCTCGCGATGCTCGCCCGGGGTGACTTCGAAGTTTGCGGCCAGGTTCTCAGGTCAGGACAGGACGAGGTCCCTTTCTCGGAAAGCAGGCGTTTTGCGTGTCCTTGCTGGCGCGGGCTGCGGTACCGCTGGTGCCTTGCCCTTCTGCGGTTTGCCGGCGACATAGACCTCATCTATGGCCCGGTCGTCGCCCAGCATCTGCAGAACGAAAAGCTCTTCCGCAAGGGTCGACGCCCGCTCCATGCGCAGAGCCATTGCCTCGGTCGCACGGCTGTCCAGCACCACGATGTCCGCTTCCGTGCCTTCGTCCAGCGTGCCGATCCTGTCTTCCAGGCCGAGCGCGACGGAATTGCCGCGGGTGATCCAGTGGAAGGCGCGGAAGGGATGCAGTTTCTGGTCCTGCAGCTGCAGGATCTTGTAACCCTCGTTCAGTGTCTGCAGCATGGAATAGCTGGTGCCGGCACCGATGTCGGTGGCAATGGCGTTGACGATGCCCTTCGAGCGCAAGCCTGCATCATCGAAAAGACCGCTGCCGAGGAAGAGGTTCGACGTCGGGCAGAACACCGGTCGGGCGCCGGTTTCGGCCAACGCATCAATCTCGCGCTGTTCCAGGTGGATCGAGTGGCCGAGCAGCATCTTGTCCGACAGGAGGCCGTAGCGCTGGTAGACATCGAGATAGTCGCGGGCTTCCGGGTAAAGCTCCAGCGTGTAGGCGATCTCGTTTCTGTTTTCGGACAGATGGGTCTGGACGAAGCAGTCCGGATGCTCGGCAACCAGCGCGCCGGCCATCTCCATCTGTTCCGGAGTTGAGGTGATCGCGAAGCGCGGCGTAATGGCGTAGCTCGCACGCCCTCGTCCATGCCATTTGGCGATCAGGTCCTTCGTGTCGTCGTAGCCGGATTGCGGCGTGTCGCGCAGCCCGTCCGGGGCGTTGCGGTCCATCAGCACCTTGCCGCCGATCATCCGCATGTTGCGCTGCTCGGCTTCCTCGAAATAGGCCTCTGCCGAGGCCTTGTGGACCGAACAATAGGCAACGGCCGTCGTGGTGCCATGGTCGGTCAGCAGGTCGAAAAAGCGGCAGGCCATGGCGGCAGCATGGCCTTCATCCGCAAAGCGGGTTTCTTCGGGGAACGTGTAGGTGCTCAGCCAGTCGAGAAGCTGTGCCCCCCAGGAGGCGACGATCTGCACCTGCGGAAAATGGATATGGGTATCGATGAACCCCGCCATCAGCAGTTTCGGCCGGTGATCGATGATTTCCGCATCACCCGCCCAGGCAACCACTTCGCAATAGCTGCCACGCCGCAGGATGAGGCCATTTTCGATCAGAAGCGCACCATCCTCGATGTAATCGAAGGCGGAGGTGTCGTCCGGGGATTGTGGCTCGGCTGAAAAAGTCAGCAGGCGGCCACGAAGCAAGAGACGGTCGGAAGGCATCGAGAAAGGTTCCGTTTGTCGGAGTTCGGGGCGGAAGATCCGCCCCGAAGTGGTTTTAGGTCTGGTTCATTCGCCCGGGCTGACCTGGGCAATGGCAATCGGTTCGGCTTCCGGCTCTGCCTCGTCTTCACGATGGAAGATCGGGTAGATGAACAGGAAGGCGGCGGCGATCAGGTAGCCGAGGCTGACGGTGGTAAGCTCTGGCCAGTGAAGCGTTGCGGAATGGATGATCCCGACCGAGGCCATTGCAAAAGCGGCAAAGGCGAAGCCGCCGGCATTGCGGAACTTGCCGTCAATGACGCTGGCAACGATGGCGCCCCAGATGAGACCCGTCAGGATGGCACCCTGGCTGAGGGCGAGGTGACCTTCGTAATGGGCGCCCTGCTGCAGCAGCGCTGCGGTCAGTTTCGGATCGCCAAGGGCCAGCATGCCTGTGGCCCCGGTCGCGCCGAGCGCGCCGATCAGCGAGCCCCACTTGATGATGAGGAAGCTGGAGACGTGCGGCATCATTGCGATGGTGACGGCGGCCATATGGTCGGTACGCACGGCATGGGCGGTGTTGGTGATGAGGCTGAGCGCGACGAACACCAGGACGGGGGCGGCAGCGGCCACCGGGATCAGGTTGTTCAGGAAGGCAAGCAATCCGAAAAAGGCCGCCAGCGGAATGACCGCGCCGACGCCGATCACGTATCCTGCATGAGCACCCATGCGCTTGTAGGCCGGATGGCCGATATAGGCGGTCGTCGGGAAGGGCGAACCGAACAGCGCGCCGATCATGGTGCCGACACCGTCGGTGATCTGGCAGGTTGCCACCGGATAGTGGTCGCCTGCGGCTTCCGCGCTCTCCACGTTGTTCATCGTTTCGATGAAATTGTAGATCTGCACCGGCACCAGCACCAGGAACAGCTCCGGATGGTTGAACAGGTGCTGGATCCCGGCCATCAGGTCGCCAAGGTAGGGAACGGGCGGATAGAAGCCGACGCCCTCGAAGCTGATCGTCGATTGACCGGTGGCCAGCGCGACCCCGGTGCCGACCATCAGGGCCAGCAGGCCGGCCGGAATGTTGAACGGCAGGCGGAACCGGCCGACGAGACCCCACAGGATGATGATCATCGAGGCAAAGCCAATGAACGGGTTCTCGAACACCGTTGCCAGCGGCACGGTGCCGATGAACACCAGGGCGATGCCGCACAAGGTGCCGAGCATGCCTGCACGCGGGGTCACCTTTTTCAGCCAGGGACCGACAAGCGCACCAAGGGCCGCGACGATGCCGCCCATGAAGCCCGCGCCGATGCCGACCTGCCAGGCAAGAACCGGATCATTGGTCGCCCAGTAGATCGGTCCGATGACGCCGAAGAGATAGACGAACATCACCGGTGTCGAAATGCCGTAAGGCAGCGCGGTCACGTCCCGGCCATGTTGTGCGGCGGCGCGTTTGGCCAGCAGGACATAGGCGGCGACACCGGCGAGGATCGCGATGGCGGCACCCGGCACGATCTTGCCGTAGACAATGTCCGCCGGCATCTGGAATACGAACTGGCAGATGCCTGCCAGGACCATGAGGTTCACGAGGTTGTCGGTGAACAGGGCCCAGAAGGCGCTGAAATCCCCCCTCGAAAACAAAGTGTAGTCGTTCCTCCCAACCCGCATGTCGGGTCTCCTTTCAGGGTAAGACAGCCGTCCTGTTCCATCTCCCAAAGGACAGGTCAGCCGTTGTTTCACTGCGCGGCCTCCAGCAGCGCAGCCTCCTCCGTATCGCCGGCAGCTCTTGCGCCCGAGGTCAGGGCGGTCAGGACTTCTGCGGCGACAAAAGCGGCGATGATCTCGGGGCGCTTGTCCCGGCTGGCGGTTGCGCCGATCGGGCAAGTCAGCTGGTCGATGGAAAGGCCATTGCAATGGCTGTTGCACCAGGAGCGCAGCTTGGCGCGTTTTGTGGCCGACCCGATCATGCCGACGTAGGACGCATGGCCGATCTCCAGCGCGGCCGACGTCAGCAGGAAGTCCAGGCCGTGGTCATGGGTCAGCACGATAAAGGCGCTGCCCGCGGGCGCATTGTAGATTTCGACTTCCGGAATGGCCCGCAGGCGCATGTCGACACGCGCCTGGCATTGCGCCAGCTCTTCCTTGCGCATGTCGATCAGTACGCAGTGAACCGGCGCATGCTGCAGCAGATTGGCAATCGCCCGGCCGACATGGCCTGCGCCCATCACATAGACATGCGGCAGCGCATCGTCCTCGTTCCGCAGGCGGCTGATGACTGCCTGCCGTTCGGCTTTGCGCATGCGTGCAAGTGATACTTCCACCCGTCCGCCGCAGCACTGGCCGATTTCCGGGCCGAGCGGCAAGTCGAGCCTGGAGGAAAGCGTGCCTTCGGCCAGCATCGAACGGGCCTGGGTAATGACGATGTGCTCCAGTTGGCCGCCGCCGATGGTGCCGAAGAGGCTGTTCGGGGCAACGAACATCTCCGTGCCGGTTTCCCGGGGGGACGATCCTTGAACCCGCGTCAGCACGACACGGACGATCGGGTGGGCTGAGCCGAAGAAGCTTTCGGTCTGGCTGGAGCGCATTGTCATGATTTACTCCCGGGTTTTCAGCCGCTCGATGGCCATCAGCACCCGCTCCGGCGTTGCCGGGGCATCAAGGCGCGGGCATTCGCGGTAATCGGCGACACTGGCAACGGCCATGGAAAGCGCCTCGAAGACGGACACCCCCAGCATGAAGGGCGGTTCGCCCACGGCCTTGGAGCGCTTGATGGTGCGTTCCTTGTTTTCCGACCATTCGGCAAGCTTCACGGTGAACTGGCGTGGCCGGTCGGAGGCGAGCGGGATCTTGTAGGTCGACGGCGCGTGGGTCCTGAGGCGTCCGGCCTGGTCCCACCACAGTTCTTCCGTCGTCAGCCAGCCCATTCCTTGAATGAAGGCGCCTTCCACCTGACCCTTGTCGAGGATCGGGTTCAGCGACTTGCCGACGTCATGCAGGATATCGGTCCGCTCCACCCGGTATTCACCGGTGAGCGTGTCGACGGAAACTTCCGAGCAGGATGCGCCATAGGCGAAATAGTAGAACGGACGGCCCTTTCCGGCGGCGCGGTCCCAGTGGATCTTCGGGGTCTTGTAGAAGCCGGCGGCCGACAGGTGCACACGGGCCATATAGGCCCTGCGGACAAGATCATTGAAGGACACAAGTTCGGACCCGATCTCGACCATGTTGTTGTGGAAGCGGATGGTTTCCGGTTCCGTGTTCCAGCGCTCGGCGGCAAAGGCGACCAGCCGTTCCTTCAGCTGTTCGGCCGCGTTCAGGGCAGCCATGCCGTTGAGGTCGGAACCCGATGAGGCGGCGGTTGCCGATGTGTTCGGCACCTTTTCGGTCGTCGTCTTGGTGATCTTGATGCGCTCGAAATCCACCTGGAAGGCATCTGCCACGACCTGGGCCACCTTGGTGTTCAGGCCCTGGCCCATTTCGGTGCCGCCATGGTTCAGGTGGATCGATCCGTCATTGTAGATGTGGATCAGCGCGCCGGCCTGGTTGTACCAGGTGGCTGTAAAAGAAATGCCGAACTTGACCGGTGTCAGCGCAATACCCCGTTTTAGTATGGAGGAACGGGCATTGTGCTGCAGGATCGCCTCACGGCGGGCCTGGTAGTCAGAGGAGCTTTCAAGTTCTCCGATCAAGCGCGGCAAGATGTTGTCCTCGACCTCCTGATGATAGGGGGTGAGGAGACGGCCGTCGTTGCGGTCGCCATAGAAATTGGCCTTGCGGATCTCCAGCGGGTCCTTGCCGAGCGCATAGGCGATCTCCTCGATCATGCGTTCGGCGGCAACCACGCCCTGCGGCCCGCCGAACCCTCGGAAAGCGGTGTTCGAGACCGTGTTGGTTTTCATCGGCCGGCTGGTGAGCCGGACATTCGGATAGAAATAGGCATTGTCCGCGTGGAACAGCGCGCGGTCGGTCACCGGACCGGAAAGGTCGGAGGAATAACCGCAGCGGGCTGCGAAGGTGCCGTCGACAGCCTCGATCCGGCCGCTGTCGTCGAAGGCAACGTCGTAATCGACCACGAAGTCGTGCCGCTTGCCGGTGGCGGTCATGTCCTGGTCGCGGTCCGGGCGGATCTTTACCGGGCAGTTCCACTTCTTCGCGGCAATGGCTGCCACCGCGCAGAAGAGGTTCATCTGGCTTTCCTTGCCGCCGAAGCCACCGCCCATGCGGCGGACGTTGACCGTGACCGCGTTCGACGGCACGCCGAGCACATGGGCAACCATGTGCTGCGCCTCGCTCGGGTGCTGGGTCGAACAGTGGACGGCGACGTCGTCGTCCTCACCCGGAATGGCAAAGGCGATCTGGCCTTCCAGGTACATGTGGTCCTGGCCGCCGATCGTCATCCGGCCCTGGATGCGGTTCTTCGCGCTGTCGAAGGCAGGGGCGATCTCGCCGCGTTCCAGCTTCAGCGGCGCGGTGACATGCGGATAGCCGGCATCCATCGCACTGACGGGATCAAGCGCATGCGGCAGGACCTCATAGTCGATCTTTGCCAGCTCGGTGGCCCGCCGGGCAGCGTCGCGGCTTGTTGCGATGACGGCGAACAGCGGCTGACCATGGAATTCCGTCTTGTCGACCGGAAACACCGGTTCGTCGTTCTGGCCCGTGGGGCTGATGTCGTTGCAGCCTGGAACGTCGTCCGCCGTAAGCACTCCGATGACACCGGGAGCTGCCAGAACCGCCTCCAGATCCATTGACTTGATCAGGCCGTGGGCAACCGTGGACGTGCCGAGATAGGCATGCAGGGTGCCCTGCGGCTCGGCAATGTCGTCGCAATATTCTGCCCGGCCGGTAACGTGTTTTTCCGCGCTGTCGTGGCGGCGGTCGGTATGAACAGCGCCGCTGATCGACTTCTTGGCGTCCGTGATGATGTCGTGTTTCATGTGGTTCGCCTCAAAACTCAAGCAGACAGCAGATCGACCGCTTCCGTGGTCGTTTCGTCATGGGTCAGGAAGAAGCGCTGCAGCAGGTTGCGCGCGGCAGTCGCCCGATACTCGGCCGAGGCGCGCCAGTCGGAAAGCGGTGTGAAATCGGCTTCCAGCGCCTTGCCGGCAGCCACGAACGCAGCTTCCCCCCAGGGCTGGTCGCGCAGCGCGGCTTCTGCCTTGGCGGCCCGCTTCGGCGTGCCGGCCATGCCGCCGAATGCCAGGCGGCAATCGGTGATGCGGCCTTCGGAAACGGTCACGCAGAAACCGGCGGCGACAGACGAGATATCCTCGTCCCGGCGCTTGGAAATCTTGTAGGCAGCGTGAAACTGGCCGGAACGGGGCCGCGGGATCAGGATGCTCTCGACGAATTCGGAGGGCGCCCGGTCCTGTTTGCCGTATTCGATGAAGAACTGCTCCAGTGGCAGGCTGCGCTGCGTGGCTCCCTTGCGCAGAACGATTTGGGCCCCGAGCGCGATCAGCACGGGCGGCGTATCGCCGATCGGCGATCCATTGGCGATGTTGCCGCCGATGGTACCCATGTTGCGCACCTGTTGGCCGGCGATCCGGTCCCAGTAGCTTTTCAGATGCGGGAAAATCTCGCAGATGGTTTCCTGCGCTTCCGAGTAGGTGACGCCTGCGCCGATCTCCAGTGCTGTGTCGCTCAAGGTGACCGATTTCAGCTCTTGAAGGTGGCTGACGAAGACGGCCGGGCCGATGGGGCGCATGAACTTGGTGACCCAGAGACCGACATCGGTGGAACCCGCAACGATGGTCGCCTGCGGAAAGTCTTCCAGAACGGCTGCGAAGTCGGCGACATCCGCCGGAAGGATCGCCTGGTTGTCGTCAGGGCCGGTGACGACACGGCGGCCGTCGGAAAGCGCTGTCAAACGTTCGGTGATGGTTGCCCGTTCCGTTTCCAGGAAATCCTGTGCCGGCGAGCCGTAGCGGTTGGCGGCCATGGCGGCGGCTATGATCGGCTGGTAGCCGGTGCAGCGGCAGAGATTGCCCTGGATCGCGCTTTCGACTTCCGTTTCTGTCGGTTCCGGATTGCCCATCCACAGCGCGTAGAGCGACATGACGAAGCCAGGGGTACAGAAGCCGCACTGGCTGCCGTGGAAATCGACCATCGCCTGCTGGATCGGATGCAGACCGCCGTTTTCTCCCCGCAGATGCTCGATGGTGACCACGTGGCACCCATCAAGCGACGCGAGAAACCGGATGCAGGCATTGACGGTCTCATATTTCAGAACGCCGCCGGCCAGCCGGCCGACCAACACCGTGCAGGCGCCGCAGTCGCCTTCCGCACAGCCTTCCTTCGAACCCGTCAGCCGGCGCTCCAGGCGCAGGTAGTCGAGCAGGGTCTTGTCGGCAGGCGCATCCGTGACAATCACGTCGGCGCCGTTCAGCAGAAACCGGATTTCTGTGCGGTGGGTCATCGCGTCCTCGGGCAAAGTCTTCTCTCAGCCGAGGACGGTACGCTTCAGGACACTTGCAAAAAATCCGGTGATTCCGGAAATTCTTTCAACAGATCATTGAAAATGGCCGTGCGATACTGTGGCTCGGGAAATGCGACCAAAGTCGATCATGAGAACGAGCGCTCTGTAATCGCACGAGAATTCAAATCCGAGGCAAGAGGCCATGTCCTATCTGGAATCCCTGCGCGTCTTCACCCGCGTGGTCGAACTGGGCAGCATCACATCCGGCGGACGCGACTTGCGCCTGACACCGGCGGTTGCCAGCAAGCGCATAAAGGAGCTGGAAAAGCATCTCGGCGTGCGGCTCTTCAACCGCACCACAAGGTCCCTCACGCCGACCGAGGTCGGCAAGGTGTTCTACGATTATGCGGTGAAGGCGCTGGAATCCATCGAAGACGCGGAAGCCGCCGTCGCCAGTTTTTCCGATACGCCGCGCGGGGTCATCCGGGTCACGGCACCGCTCGGTGCCGGTCGGCGCATCATCGCTCCGCTGGTGCCGCGTTTCGTTGAAAAATTCCCGGCAACGGAAGTGCATATGCGCCTGTCCGACCGCAAGGTCGACATCCTGTCCGACGGGCTGGACGTCGCTTTTTTCATTGGCACTCCGCAGGACTCCAATCTGAAGCTGCGCAAGATATCCGATTGCCCCCGGGTGCTCTGCGCGGCTCCGGAGTATCTGGAAAAGCACGGTACGCCCCGTACCCCGGATGATCTCCTGAGCGACGAGCATAATTGCCTGCTGCTGCGCTACCCGCGCTCGCCGGAATATTACTGGGTTCTGCAGACACCGGCCGGGCCGCGCAAGCTTCAGGTTTCCGGCAAGATGGATGCCGACCATGGCGACGTTCTCACCGACTGGGCCTTGTCAGGATACGGCATCGTCAACAAGCCGAGGTTCGACGTAGCCCAGCATCTGGAAAGCGGCCGTCTGGTGGAGATCCTGAAGCATACGCCGCCTCCCCCCACCATCTTCGGTTGCCTCTATCCGCACAGGCGCCTTCAGGACCCGAAGATCCGCCACTTCGTGGATTTCGTGATCAGCAACGCGGATGTGGCCGGGTAGGGCCCGACCCTGTTCAGCCTCTGCGGCGGGTCTGAAAGATCCGCGCCGACATGTTCCTTGCCGGTGCGATGACCTGTTGCGGGTCCAGTTCCTTCTGCCAGTCAAGGCTGACCGGCGAAATCCTTGCTAGGGCTTCGGCAAAGGGGGCCGGGTCCTTTGCTGCCGCCGCGACAAGATCCTTTGCCTCAGCGCGGGAAACGCCGTTCCGGGCGAGAACGAAACTGGCGGTTTCGGCCATGATTTCCGGGTTTGAGGCCAGTGTAGCGGCGAGGTTGGCCTCATGCGCCTGCAGGCTGGTGGCAAGCTCTTCTGCGTGCACCAGCGCAGCGCCCGCGGCCAGCAGCATTTGTGGCAGGAAATGCCATTCCAACGGCCACGCTGTCCCGTCGCGCTCCTCCAGCGGGCTGGCGGCAGCGGCAAGCCCGGCCTGGGCGGCAATCGCAATGCTGTTGAGCACCTGAATGGTCTCGGCCTGCACCGGGTTGGCCTTTTGCGGCATGGTCGAGGATCCGCCACCCGTTCCGCTGGAAAGCTCCGCAATGTCCGTGCGCCCGGAAAGCGCCAGGTCTCCAGCCATCTTCGCAAGGGCGGAGGTGACCTGTTGCAGCCAGCCCGCAAGCGCCAGAATGGGCGTCCGGTTGACGTGCCACGACGGGCTGTCCTCAAGGCCGAGTTCCAGTGCGAGCGCCGCCGAGACAGCGGTTCCGTCCGGAGCGATTGCGCTGTTGATGCCTGAGGCGCCGCCAAACTGGACGCGCAGCACGGCGGACCTGAGTGCGGGCAGGGCATTTTCCGCATCTATCAGCGGATGCGCCCATTGCGCGATCCGGTAGCCGAGGGTGATCGGTGTCGAAACCTGGCTGCGCGTACGCCCCGCCATGAGCTGATCCGCATGGCGCTCGCTCTGCCGTTCCAGCGTATCGACCAGTTTTTCCAGTTGAGCGCCCAGGATCTCCAGCGCCACTTTCGCCTGAAGGACCAGCGCCGTGTCGATCACGTCCTGACTGGTCGCGCCCCAGTGCAGCCAGGCCCCGGCGTCGGCGCTGAGCTGCTTGCGCAGTTCCGCCACAAGCGCTGGAACGGGCACGCCGGCGGATCTTGTGCCGGCCGCAAGGTTTGCGGGCTCGATCTTAGCGTCGGCGAGCTTCTCTGATATCTCCCGCGCGGCCTGCGCCGGAATGATCTCCAGGCGCCCCTGTACGATGGCAAGGGCGCGCTCGAAGGCGATCATATGCGCGACATCGCTGCCATCAGCGAGAAGCTTGGTCAGGTCACCGTCAGCAAAGAGGGAGGAATGGATCTGGCTGGAAAATAGAGAAAGAGGCATGGCTCGGCAGGGTCTCTGGATGGGCCCTTATTGAGAGCCAAGTGGAAAGGCGGGTCAAGCCGCCTTCGGCGGCAGACCCAGGATCTCGCGCGCCTGCTGCCAGGTCGCGACGGGACGCTCATATTTCTCGCAAAGATCCGCCGCCCGTTTTACAAGCGCCGCATTGGAAGGGGCAAGCGTGTCCCGGTCGAGGCGGATGTTGTCTTCCAGGCCGGTGCGGGTATGCCCGCCTGAGGAAATGCACCACTCGTTGAGGGTGAACTGGTGTTGACCAATCCCGGCGGCACACCATTCGGCGTCCGGTACCAGCCGTTCAACGGTCTTGATGTAATAGTCGAAGACGTCCCGGTCGACCGGCATGGCATTCTTCACACCCATGACGAACTGCACATAAAGCTTGCCCGGAATACGCCCGTCCCGGTTCATGGCAGCCGCCTGATGAATGTGGCTCAGGTCGAACGCCTCGATCTCCGGTTTCACATGATGGGTGCGCATCTCGCTGGCAAGCCAGTCGACCAGATCCGGCGGGTTCTCATAGACCCGGGTCGGAAAATTGTTGGAGCCGACGGACAGCGACGCCATGTCGGGCTGAAGGGCAATCATGCCGCCGCGTTCCTTCCCGGCACCCGAACGGCCTCCGGTCGAAAACTGGATGATCATGCCCGGGCAGTGTTTTTCCAGCCCTTCCTTGAGCCGCGCGAACTTCTCCGGATCCGAGGATGGCGTCTCATCGTCGTTGCGCACATGGGCGTGGACGATGGTTGCACCGGCCTCGAAGGCAGCCTGCGTGCTTTCCACCTGCTCCGTAACGGTGATCGGCACCGCCGGATTGTTTTCCTTCTTCGGCAGCGATCCGGTAATCGCGACGCAGATGATGCAGGGCTTGGACATGTTTCACGCCGCTCCGGTTTCGCTTGCGCCTGTCCCAACAAGGAGCGGCGATCGTTGCATAAGCCTCCCTCATCCTGAGGAAGCGCTTAAGCGCTGTCTCGAAGGATGGGCCGCATACTTTGAGTGCGCCGCCCATCCTTCGAGACGCTTGGCTTGGCCAAGCTCCTCAGGATGAGGAAGAGTGGTTTGTGCCTTCTCAGATATCGAAGAACACCGTTTCGTCCGGGCCTTGCAGCTTGACCTCGAAACGATAGACCGTCTTGCCGTCGCGCTCGGTCTTCCGGGCGATCAGGGTCTGGCGGCGCTTTTCCCATTCGATCAGGTTGATCACCGGGTCGGCCGCGTTGGCTTCGGTCTCGTCCTCGAAGTAAAGGCGGGTCTGAAGCCCGACATTGATGCCGCGTGCGACGATCCAGAGGCTGATATGGGGTGCGGAAACCTTGCCGTCCGGCAGCTTGACCGGGCCTGGCTTGACCGTGTCGAACCCCCATTCGCCGGTGTCGAAATCAGTGATGACCCGGCCCCAGCCGCGAAACCCGTCTTCCACGTTGCCGGCATGTTCAGGATGGGCGTAAATGCCCTCGCTGTTGGCCTGCCAGGTTTCCAGCATCACGTCCTTGATCGGCGAGCCCATGCCATCGATGACGACACCTTCCACACGAATGCGCTCACCCTTGGCATTGGGGCCTGCGATATCCCAGCCCAGTTCCTGCCGATAGATGTCGAAACCGGCGGCGCCTGGCGCGAGGCCGATATGAACGTAAGGTCCGGCCGTCTGGGAAGGCGTTTCCTTCAGATAGTCGAGTTGCTGCGTCATGATCAGTTCCCCTCCGGCCGGTTTTCAAACAGGGTCGAGCGGCGCCCGCGCAGGACGATGTCGAACTTGTAGGCGATCGTGTCGAGCGGGATGGTGGCATTGAGGTCGAGCTTGGCGACCAGTTGCTCAATGGCCGCCGGATCGGGAATGGTGTTCACGATCGGGCATTTCGGAATGAGCGGATCGCCCTCGAAGTAGCATTGGGTGATCAGACGCTGACAGAAGGCAGTGCCGAAGATCGACATGTGGATATGGGCGGGCCGCCAGTTGTTCACCCAGTTGCGCCAGGGGTAGGCGCCCGGTTTGATCGTGCGGAAATAGTAGTAGCCGTTCTCGTCGGTCAGGGTGCGGCCGCAGCCGCCGAAATTCGGGTCGATGGGCGCAAGATAGGTGTCCTTCTTGTGCCGGTAGCGTCCGCCCGCATTGGCCTGCCAGATCTCCACCAGGGTGTTCGGGATCGGCTTCGCGTTCTCGTCCAGCACCCGGCCATGCAGGATGATCCGCTCGCCGATCGCGCTTTCACCCGCCTTCGCGTAGTTGTAGATCAGGTCCTTGTCGAGCGGGTCGATATCGTTATGGCCGAAGGTCGGCCCGGTGATCTCGCTGACGTTGTTTTCCAGGCTGATCATCGAATATTGCGGCGAGCGCGACACGCTGGTCTTGTAATCCGGCGTATGTGCAGGCGGATGCCACTCGCGGTCCCGCTGATAGAAAGGTCCGGGTTTCAACATCGATTTTCCTCCGTTAACCGCCTGTCGCGGTCAGCTTCTGGCCGCTGCGTTCCATTTCGGCGTAAGTTTCCTTGGCGATCTTGAGCGCCTGGTTGGCACGTGGCACGCCCGCATAGACCGCCACATGCTGAAACGCCTCGAGCACGTCCTGCTTGCTGGCGCCGGTGCGGGCGGTTGCCCGGATATGCATGGCAATCTCCTCGAAATTGCCGAGTGCCGCCAGAAGGGCGAGCGTCAGCATCGAACGCTCCCGCGGACTGATGCCGTCCGACGCCCAAACCGTGCCCCAGGCACCCTCGGTGATCAGGGTCTGGAATGGTTCGTCAAGTGGCGTCTTGGCGGCTTCTGCCCGGTCGACATGTTCATCGCCAAGCACGGATCGCCTGACCTTCATGCCGGTTTCAAAACGCTCAGACATGGAGGTCCTCCTTCAGGAAAGTCATGAGATGGCCGGCAAAGACATCCGGCTTTTCGACGCAGGGCAGATGACCCGCACCGGAAATTTCAACGTAGCGGCTGCCGGCGATGAGGTCCGCCGTGCCGCGCACCATGGCGGGTGGGCTGGCGAGGTCCTCGCTGCCGCCGATACCCAGCACCGGCAGGCGAAGCCCGGACGTGCTGTCCGTCAGATCTGCACCGGCTATTGCTTCGCAGCAGCCGATGTAACCTTCCGTCGGGGTGCGAACCAGCATGTGGCGCCAGGCCAGACATTCGGCCGTCTGGCGGAAATCTTCCGAAAACCAGCGCTCCAGAATGGCATCGGCAAGGCTCTCGATACCGCCTGCACGGATCCGGGCAATCCGGTCTTGCCACATGGCGGCTTCGCCCATTTTCGCGCCGGTGTTGGACAGCACCAGACCCTTGATGCGTTCCGGCTGCCGGTGCGAAAGGAGCTGACCGATCATGCCGCCGATGGAAAGCCCGACAAAAACACAGGAGCCGATCTGAAGGTGATCGAGCAGCTGTTGCGTGTCGCTGGCGAGATCGTCCATGGAGTAGGGGCTCTCGGGACAGGAGGACAGCCCGTGACCGCGCTTGTCGAAGCGGATCAGCCGGAGGCCTGTTTCCGGCAGAAGGTCGATGACCTTGTCCCAGAGCCGCAATTCCGTGCCGAGCGAATTGGCGAAGACGACAGGCGTGCCGTCCGGGTCGCCATCTTGGCGCCAGTGAATGTCGGCAGAAGGCAGTCGCGCGATCTTCATCAGTAGGGCAGTCCCACATAGTTCTGCGCAAACCACTTCTGCGCGGTTTCATTGTGATGCAGAGACTCGATTTCCGCCCGCTGCATCTTCAGATCGAAATCAGACTGATCCGGGAACCGGTGCAGCATGTTGGTGGTCGCCCAGCTGAAACGCTCCGCTTTCCAGATCCGTGCCAGGGCTTTCTCCGAATAGGTATCGATGCCGTGGCTGTCCTTGTTCTGATAGTAATGCACCAGCCCCTCATAGAGGTAATGCACGTCGGAGGCAGCGGTGTTGAGGCCCTTGGCGCCTGTTGGCGGCACGATATGGGCGGCATCGCCGCACAGGAACAGACGGCCCCAGCGCATCGGCTCGCACACGAAGGACCTGAGTGGGGCAATGGATTTCTCGATAGAGGGTCCGGTCACCAGCTTGTCGGCAACCGCTTCCGGTAGCCGGCGTCTCAGTTCGTCCCAGAACTTCTCGTCGGTCCATTCGAAAATGTCGTCGCTGACATTGCACTGGACGTAGTAGCGCGACAGGTTTTCGTTACGCATGGAGCAAAGCGCGAAGCCGCGTGCCGAATTGGCATAGATCAGTTCTTCATGCACCGGCGGCGTCTCGGACAGAACGCCCAGCCAGCCGAAGGGAAACACCTTCTCGTAGTCCTTGCGCACGGTGTCGGGAATGGTCTTGCGGCTGACGCCGTGGAACCCGTCACAGCCCGCCACGAAATCGCAATCGATGCGCCGCGCGCTGCCGTCCACGGTAAAGGTGACATAGGGCGCGTCGGTGTCCGCATCGCGGATTTCGACCCCCTCGACCTCGAAAATCGTCTGACCGCCAACTGCATCACGGGCGTCATAAAGATCACGCGTGACTTCCGTCTGGCCGTAGACGACGACATTCTGGCCGATCAGCTTCTGGAAGTTGATGTCGAACATCTCGTTTTCGTACGAGATGCAGGTGCCGTCATGGACGAAGCATTCCTTGTCCATCCGCTCGGCCACACCTGCCTCGCGCATCATGTTGACGAGACCCGTTTCCAGAATGCCGGCCCTGATGCGGCCAAGCACATATTCGCGCGTCTTGCGCTCCAGAATGATGGTCTCGATGCCCTTCAGATGAAGAAGCTGCCCGAGCAGCAGGCCGGACGGTCCACCGCCGACAATGACAACCTGAGTTCGCATCCGATCCTCCCTTGTTGAATTGATATTGAATGATCGAAATTGGGAAGTAAAATGAGATATTCGGCTTCTTTCTTTCCAAAATGAGAAATTAAATGATCGACCGACGCATCAAGTTCCGGCACATCCAGTGCTTCGTGGAGATTGCGCAGGAACGCAGCCTGAAACTGGCTGCCGACAAGTTGAATCTCACCCAGCCGGCGATCTCCAAAACGCTCAAGGAACTGGAAGATATCATCGGCGCCAGCCTGATGACGCGAAACCGGGCCGGCATCGCGCTGACCAAACAGGGCAAGGTGTTTCTGCATTTCGCGCAGATCTCGCTGGCGAGCCTGCAGCAAGGCCTGGACGGGGTCGAGAAGGAAGGCGAACACGCCCGTGCGACCTTGAAGGTGGGCGTTCTGCCGAGTGTCGCGGCCAGCTTCATGCCCCCGGTCATCAAGGAGTTTTCCGAACTGGCACCTCATGTCATGGTCCAGATCATGGACGGCCCGCACGGCTACCTGATCGAACGGCTGAAGATGGGTGAACTCGACCTGGTGATCGGCCGGCTCGGCAGGCCGGTGTCCATGGAAGGCGTTTCCTTCACCCAGCTTTATTCCGAGCGGGTCGATGTGATCGTCCGAGTCGGGCACCCGCTACTGGAAAGACCGGACATCAAGCGTATCGTCGAATGGCCCGTGCTCTATCCGCCGGAAGGCGCGGCGATTCGGCCTCTGGTCGAGCGCTTCATGATCGCCAATGGGGTCGGCGAGATCCCGAACAAGATCGAAACGGTCTCGGGTGCTTTCGGCAGGGTCTATACCCGCCGGACCGACGCGGTCTGGATCATTTCGTCCGGCGTGGTGCAGAACGAAACCGCCGACGGCCACCTGGTCCGCCTGCCGTTCGACACCGACATGACAAAGGGGCCGGTCGGGCTGATGACCCGTCCGGACACCCAGCCGGGAGCCGAGGAACAGGTCTTCCGGCTGGCGGTTCAGACCGTGATCGAGGAGCTGGGGCTGAGTTCCTGACCGTCTTGGGTCGTTTACATGCGCGACGCACACCCCGCCAGAGCTGCGAAATCGTCATCAAGCAGATGAACCGGAATGCCGGAAACCAGCTTTTGCTGGCGGCCCTTCGCGCAAAAGGCATTGATGAATTCCGGTTCTGCCAGGAACCTCGCCAGGCTTCGGGTGACACCGCCTGTCAGCACGATACCGCCAAGGGACAGGAACACCAGCGAGAGGTCGCCAATGACCCGGCCAAGAAATGTCACCCATTGCCGGGCAGCGGAAACACAAAGCGGATCGGACCCGGAATTGGCGCGCTCCGCTATCTCAGCCGGTGACAGGTCGCGCGGCGACAGGCCCTGCTCCAGGCAATACCACTCGTGAATTTCCTTGAGGCCGCTTCCCGACAGCGCCCGTTCGACGGAGGCGCGTCCGCGGTTGAGAGCGAGGTAGTTCCAGAGCCGAAGTTCGTCTTCGGTTTCGACCGGCAAAGTCGAGTGGCCGCATTCACCGGTGCCGACATGAAATCCGGCAGGTGTCTGAAACAGCGCGGCAGCATTGAAACCGGTTCCCGCGCCAACGACGAGGCGCGTGGCGTTGCTGCGCAGTTTCTGGCTCGGTTCATAGACGGGCTGAAGCCGCTCCGTTGGGACCTTGTCCAGCGAATAGGCGAGCGCCTCGAAATCGTTCAGGAAGGTAATGTTCGCTCCGCCCAGAACCTTGCCGATGCAGTCGGCACTGAAGGTCCAGGGATGGTTTGTCATGCGGATCGCGGGGCCATCGATGGGGGCCGCGATGGCGATGACGGCAGAAGCACAGGCCGGTCGCCCGGCTTCCGAAAGATAGGTGCCGATGGCCGCTTCCGGTGTTTCGAAATCCGCATTGCGGAACCGCGCGATGGTGTTTTCCAGAACGCGGCCGTTTTCGACCAGTGCCAGCCGGGTGTTGGTGCCGCCGATGTCGGCGGCAAGGCCTCGTTGAATGCTCATAGGCGATTACCCGATGCAATGTCGAAATAGGAAATCTTGGAAAGGTCGAAAGCGATCGGGACGCGCTGTCCGGCGGTGACCGGCGCATCCGCCGACAGCCGGGCAACGGCTTCCGTTCCGCCAAGTTGAATGACCGCATAGGTGTCGGCGCCGGCCGGTTCGACCACGTCCAGAAGGCAATCGGCGCTTTGCAGGCTGCGGCCGTCGATGCCACCGGACCGCAAGCCAAGATCCGTCATCGCCTCCGGGCGAAGGCCGATGGTGAGCTCTGCCGTACCGCCGGCGGACAGCGTTTCCGGCCCCGGACCATAGTCGAACAGTTCCAGCGGCGGTCCTTCCGGCGTCGGGATCTGCAGCCGGAGATGGTCGCCCTCGCGTGTAGCGGTGCCGGTCATCAGGTTCATGGACGGTGCGCCCATGAAGTCCGCGACAAAGGCATTCACCGGCTTGTTATAGATCTCCTGCGGTGTACCGATCTGCTGGACCACGCCGTCTTTCATCACCACGATCCGGCTGGCCAGCGTCATGGCTTCGATCTGGTCATGGGTGACGTAGACGATGGACGCGCCTGTTGTCTGATGGATGCGCTTGATTTCCGTGCGCATGGTCACGCGCAGCTTGGCATCGAGATTGGACAGCGGTTCGTCGAACAGGAACAGTTTCGGTTCGCGCACAAGAGCCCGGCCCATGGCAACACGCTGGCGCTGTCCGCCGGAAAGTTCCGCCGGGCGGCGGTGCAGCAGGTGTTCGATCTTCAGAAGATCCGCGACCTCGGCCACCTTCCGTTTCTTCTCGGCCTCTTCGACCTTTCGGACTTCAAGGCCGAAGCCGATGTTGCGTTCCACGCTCATGTTGGGGAACAGGGCATAGGACTGGAACACCATGGCGATATCCCGGTCGGCCGGTTCGTCGTTGGTGCGGTCCTTGCCGGCAATACGGATGGTGCCGGAGGAAATGTCGGTCAGTCCGGAAATGCAGCTCAGCAGGGTCGACTTGCCGCAACCGGACGGTCCGACCAGGACAAGAAACTCGCCGGGCGCCATGGAGATGTCGATGTCCTTGAGGACATTCACGTCCCCGTATCTCTTCTGCAGGCGGCTGATTTGGAGGATGGGGTCTTGCGGCATTGCGGCGTTCATTCCTTGTCGGTCTCCTGCTGAGGTCAGCCCTTGACGGATCCGGCGACCAGTCCGGAGACGATGAATTTCTGGAAGGCGATGGCGAGGATGGCTGGCGGCAATGTCGCCAGAACGCCAACCGAGGCGATGACGCCGTAGTCGGTAACGCGTCCGGCGGAGAAATCCGCGATCGCCACAGGCAGGGTCTTCGCGCTGAGATCGTTGGTGAAGATCAGGGCGTAGAAGAACTCGTCCCAGGCCACCAGGAAGGACAGCATGGCGGTGGCGGCAATGGCCGGAAGGGCCAGTGGCAGCACCACTTGCCGGATGGTGTAGGCGGTTCCGGCACCTTCCATGAAGGCGGCCTGCTCCACTTCCACCGGCAGCACGTCGATATTGGCCTTCATCAGCCAGGTGGCGAAAGGCAGCAGCATGGCCGTATAGACGATGATCAGCGTCACCGTGTGGTTCAGCATGCCGAAGCTGCTGAAGGTCGAATAGAGCGGCAGCACATAGGTGATCGGCGGCATCATGATCGTTGCGAGAAAGGCGAACAACAGGACCATCGACGCCTGTCTTCTGGAAAAGGCATAGGCAGCCGGAATGGCGAGCAGAAGCGCGATGACGGTTGACCCGCCCGCTGTCAGGAGGGAATTCCGGAGTGCGCTCAAAAACCGCTCGCCGTTGCCGCCTTCAAGGCTGAGCAGGCTCGTGTAGCGGCTGAAGTCAAGTTCGGAGGGGATCCAGCGCAGCGGCACCTCGGTCAGGTCGGTCGGCGCGCTGATGCTCATGACGGCAAGCCAGAGCAGCGGGCCTGTTGTGAAGGCTGCCAGCAACAGGGCGCAGCCATAAAGCAGGATGGATTGAACGAGCGAGCGTTTCATGCCGCGCCTCCCGCCGTCTGCCGCTTGGTCGCGGAATAATAGAACACGATCAGAACGGCACTGATGCCGGCGACCAGCACTGCATAGGAGGCCCCGCTGCCGCTTCTGAGGTAGTTGAAATATTCCTGGTAGACGTAAAAGCTCGCGGTCTTGGTGCTGTCCGCGGGGCCTCCGCCGGTCATGACGTAGATGATGTCGAAGACGCGGAAGGCCTCGATGGTTCGCAGCACCATGACGACCATTAATGGACCGGCGATCCAGGGCAGGGTGATCGAGCGGAACCGTTTCCAGGGCCCGGCGCCTTCGATGGCTGCCGCCTTGTTGAGGTCACCGGGCACTGTCTGCAGGGCGGCCAGTGCCACATAGGCAACCAGCGGAAAGTTCTTCCAGACATCTGCCAGGATGACCATGTTCATGGCGGTCGCCGGATCGCCGATCCAGCTGCGGTAATCGGAAATGAGGCCCAGCTGGAACAGCAGGGAGTTCAGCGCGCCATAATCAGGGTGATAGATCAAGCGCCAGGCAACGGCGTTGACGATGGTCGGCACCGCCCAGGGCAGGATGATCAGAGCCCGAAGCAGCGTCCGGCCACGGAATTCCTGGTTGAGCAGCACGGCAACCGCGACACCGAGAACGCCTTCCAGACCCACTGAGACGATGGTGAAGTAAAGCGTCCTGAAGAGGGCGTCCTGAAAATCCGGGTCGGTAAGCGCGTAGACGTAGTTTTCCAGGCCGATGAAATGCACCGGCTCGGGAAGAGCGGAAATGCGCGTGTCGGTGAAGCTCAGCCACAGTGTGTTGGCAAGCGGTATCAGCGTGACCAGCGCAAGCAAAGCCAGGGCCGGCACCAGAAGGATCCATTTTTCACGTTTCTGGCGTCGGCCAAGCATGGTCAGTCTCCCGTCAGTCGCAAACTTAGCGGATGCGCTTGACGCGGTCTGCGGCAGCTTCCAGCGCTTCATCCACACTTGCCTGGCCGAGCAGGACCTGATGGATGTTCTTCTGGAGAATGTCGGAGACTTCGGTGTAGGACGGCACCAGCGGACGCGGATACATGACAGCGATGGATTCTTTTGCCGCCGCGATCAGGTCTTCCTGGCCTTCGATCACCTTCGGTTCGGAATAGGACGCCTTCCAGATCGGCAGGCTGAGCTTGGCATAGTTGTCCTGAACGTCCTTCTGGGTCAGGAAGGAGATATAGGCCCAAGCTTCATCTGCATGCGGGCTGTTGGCGGGAATGCCGAGACCCATGGAGCCGTTGACGCTGGAGGCGGTTGACTTGCCTTCGACGCCTGGTGCCGGAGCTACCTTCACCTTGCCGGCGACCTTGCTTTCCTTCGGATCGTTGGCCAGGGCATTCATGTAGGTCCAGTTGAGGGCGAACGCCGCTTCGCCGTTGGAGAACACCCGGCGGACGTCTTCTTCGAAATATTCGCGTGAAGATGGGTTGCTCAGGCCTTCGTCCAGCGTTGCCTTCATGAAGGAAACGGCATCCTTGGCACCGCCTGCGGTAAAGGCCGGCTGGCCTTCATCGAAGAACGCGCCGTCATTGGCCGCCGTCAGGGTGGTGAAGTCGCAGATCATCGCTTCGGACTGGGACCAGCTCCAGACCAGCGGATATTCGACAATGCCCTTGTCCTTGATCTGCTTGGCCTGTTCCGCCAGTTCGGCCCAGGTCTTGGGCGGGGCGGAAATGCCAGCCTCTGCCAGCATGTCGGCATTGTAGAAGAGGTATTTCGTATCGAGGATCCAGGGCATGCCATAGCGCTTGCCGTCATATTCGACCGTCGTCCAGGCACCATCGAAAACCTTGTCGGTGTAGTCGGCCGGAATGCGGTCGGTGACATCCTGCAGGAAGCCGCGCGTTGCGAATTCGGCCGGCCAGATCACGTCGAACAGGACAACGTCATAGCCGTCATCGCCCGCACCTGCCGCTGCAATGATCTTGTCGTGCAGGGCTTCATAGGGAACGAATTCGAGCGCAACCGTGACGCCGGGATTTGCTTCCTCGAACTTGGCGGTCATCGACTTGATGTCGTCTTCGCTATAAGCCGCCTGGCTCATGAAAAGTGCATTCAGTGTGGTGTCGGCCAATGCCGTCGTGGTCATGGCCAGGGTCGCGAAGGCGGACCCCAAAATCATCTTTCCAAACGTGTTCATCTCGCCCTCCGGTTTTTGTGTAGGCAAAGCATCCTATGTTCGGTTTTTTTATTTTGTCAAATTGATAGAAAAAATAATTTCTGGTCTATTGGCGCCATGAACGACAGTGCTCCGATCCCCGCATCCTTCCGGACCAGCGGCACAAACCTGACCCGCGCCAAGACGCATAATCACCGCGTTGTGTTGGAAGTCATCCGCACGCGCGGTCCGATCGGTCGCACGGAAATATCTGAAATCACGTCGCTTTCCCGCCAGACGGTGCAGAACATCGTCGGTGAGCTGGAAAGCCGCGGCATTGTCGAGATGCACGCCCAGAAGGCCAGGGGGCGTGGCCATCCGGGCATGACGGTGCAGCTCAAGCCCGATCATGCCTACAGTCTCGGGTTTCATGTCGATCGTCTTTCTGTGACGGCGATTGCCTGCGATCTTCTGGGCAGCATCGTCTGGCAGTCGGCCGCTCCCATGGCCGCTGCCACGCCCGAGGCAGCCAACAGCCGGATCCTGTCGATGGCAGAAGAGTTCCGCGCGGCGCATCCCGGTATGGCCAAATGTCTGTTCGGCGTCGGTCTTGCTGCTCCCGGCCCATTTGAAACCGGATCGCAGACCTCCAGCGGCACCGATGCCACCACATTTTCGGATTTCGGCTCGCCGGAAAATCTCGAGCAGCTTCAGTCGGCGATCGGCTTGCCGGTGGTCCTTCAGAACGACGCGTCGGCCGCCGCGCTGGGCGAGCATGTCTACGGGATCGGCCGCAGCTTCAACAGCTTTGCCTTCATCCAGTTCGGCATGGGGCTTGGCGCCGGCTTCGTCCTGAACGGGGCGCTCTATCCGGGTGCGACGAAAAACGCCGGCGAAATCGGGCACGTTGTGATCGACCCGACAGGCCCGGCCTGTTCCTGCGGCAACACCGGCTGCCTGGAGCGGTATCTGTCACTCAACGCGCTGTGCGAAAGGCTTGGTCTGGAGCCGACGGAACCAGGCTCCGTTGGACGGATCGAAGCCTTGTTCGCCGAAGGAGATCCGGCAGTCCTCGGCTGGATAGCCGAAGTCGCGCCGCTCATGCGCCAGATGATCAACATGATCGAGATGATGCTCGACCCGGAAGCGCTGATCCTGGGTGGCATCATTTGTCCGGACTTCCTCCAGGCGCTGCTCGACAGTGCCTCCCCGCTTCCCCGCCGTCTCGACGGTTCGCTTGAAGAAGACAGGATCCGTATCGGTACGTCCGGCGCAACAGCGGTCGCCCTCGGTGCGACGGCTGCCGCTGTCGATGCGCTCTACGCCCCCTCGGTTTCGCACCTGCTGCTGTGAGAGCAAGCCTCTATGGAAACCCTCATGCTGAGGAGGACCGTCAGGTCCGTCTCGAAGCATGGGCGGCAAATCCCGAACAGGCGGCCCATCCTTCGAGTCGCCGCCAGAGCGGCTCCTCAGGATGAGGTTGGTGGGAAAGGGAGGCTGAATCGGAGAGAGGTTGTCGCTCAAGTGGCAAGAAACTGCAGTTAACGGATCCATTGAAGCCACTGCGAAAGCGGTCACCCCGGACAAGCGCAGCGCAGATCCAGGGCCCACTCTCTGGGCCGCTTGCCGAAGCGGCGGATGTCTACAAAAGCCTTCGCTCCCAACCATATCTCTGGATATGAGCAGGCTCCGGGTAACCCTTCGGTCACCCGGGGTGACAACCGGGATAGCGGCAAAGCTGCGTCAATCAGGACCGGTTAGGATGCCGGAACGGGATGCGCGGTGGGTTCGCCCCTAACTCAGCCCCAGCATCTTGCGGATCTGCTCCTGGTCGGTCTCGCCGCCGGCGAAGTCGTCGAAGGCCTTGTCGGTGACTTCGATGATGTGGTGCTCGATAAAGGGTGCCCCTTCCGCGGCGCCCTGTTCGGGAGACTTCAGGGAGCATTCCCATTCCAGGACGGCCCAGCTGTCATAGCCATGTTGGGCGAGCTTGGAGAAGATGCCGGAAAAATCCACCTGGCCATCCCCCAGGGACCGGAACCGGCCCGCGCGGTTGACCCAGCCCTGATAGCCGGAATAGACGCCCTGGCGTCCGTCCGGATTGAACTCGGCATCCTTCACGTGATAGGCGCAGATGCGCTCGTGGTAGATATCGATGAACGCCAGATAGTCGAGCTGCTGCAGCAGGAAGTGCGACGGATCGTAGTTGATCTGGCAGCGCGTATGGCCGCCGAGCGCCTCCAGGAACATCTCGAAGGTGGCGCCGTCGAAGACGTCCTCGCCGGGATGGATTTCATAGCCGACATCGACACCGTTTTCGTCATAGACATCGAGGATCGGTTTCCAGCGTGCCGCCAGTTCCTTGAAGGCTTCTTCGATCAGCCCCGCAGGCCGTTGCGGCCAGGGGTAGAGATAGGGAAACGCCAGCGAACCGGTGAAGCTGACGGAAGCAGTGAGGCCGAGCCGCTTGCTGGCGATCGCCGCCTTTTTCATCTGGTCGACCGCCCAGGCCTGCCGGGCTTTCGGATTGCCGTGCACTTGGGATGGTGCAAAGCCGTCAAAGGCCAGGTCATAGGCCGGGTGAACCGCCACGAGCTGGCCCTGCAGATGGGTCGAAAGCTCGGTAATCTCGACGCCGGCGTCCGCGCAGATGCCTTTGACCTCGTCGCAATAGGTTTCGCTTTCGGCGGCCTTGTCGAGGTCGAACAGGCGACTGTCGAAGGTCGGGATCTGAATGCCCTTGTAGCCGAGATCCGCAGCCCATTTGGCGATTGCGGGAAGTGAATTGAACGGAGCGTCGTCTCCGGCAAACTGGGCCAGGAAAATTGCGGGCCCCTTGATCAGTCCAGCCATGAATATCTCCTTAGAGTGTGAGCTCACGTGCCTTCCGGTGCGTATGAAAACCTGCTGAAATCGGCGGTCTTGCCTTGCCCGGTTATGTCGAAGGCCAGCATACCGACAAAGGCACCGGTAAAGGAGCCGTGCTCACCGCGCCCGCCTTCATCCGAGATTACGCTGGCATCGAGATCCGGTCCGAAAGGCGTCCAGTCGCGGCCTTGCTGGCGCCAGAAGAATTGCTGGCGGGCACCATCAACCTCAACGGCAAGCTCGACCGGTCCGCCGCCAAGCGCGACAGGGTCTGCCGGAAATGACATGCGTCCATCCGGCCAGTCGCCGGGGCAGGAAAGCAGCGTCAGGCAGCGGCCGAGCTGTTCCGTCCAGCTCACGGACAGAAAATGGAACTTGTGACGGTTGTAATAGGTCGTCAGTCCGGCCGCCTGCTGGTAGGTCGTTGGCGCAAAGTCGGTGAGCGTGGTTTCTACCCGGTAGCCGAGGTGCTCCTGGCGCCGGGCAACCAGCGACTGCTCGTACCAGCTGCCGATGCTTTCCCGCCCGATGAGGCGCAGGGCCGTTCCCGTCAGGGTGAACAGCCGCTCCGGGTAAGGCGTGCGCAGCCACTGGAACTCCGGCGGCAGGATTTCCCCAGTGAAAACGCGCTCCACGCGTTGAGCGGGGCGAGGTTCTGTCGCCGTCAGACCCGACACCTCAACCTTCGGAACCATGCCGCCGTCTTCCAGGTAAAGCCAGCCGTCCTCCCGCCAGACGCATTTCTGGATCGCGGTCTCCCGTCCCAGAGGCGAGAACCGTCCGGGCAGGGGCCGGGAACACAGATGGGTGTGGTAGACGTCGCCATCCGGCGTTTCGACAATCTGGCCATGGCCTGCCCGTTGCAGCGGCGCGTCCGGATCGTCTTTGGCGGTGATGAGGTGGGTTTGCGGGTGAAGCTCGTACGGCCCGTCGATGGACCGTGACCGGGCCATGGTAACGGCGTGCCCGTAGCCGGTGCCGCCTTCGGCGACCGTCAGGTAGTACCAGCCGCCGCGCTTGTGAAGATGTGGACCTTCAGTCAGACCGTGCGGGCTTCCGGAAAAGATCTTGCGGATCTCGCCTTTCAGGCCTTCCGTTTCCGACCATTCCTGCAGCAGGATGCCGTCGAAGGCCGGATGGCGCGGATGCCCGCCGACGGAATTTGAAATGTGGTTCCATTGCAGAACCAGGAACCATTTGCGGCCATCGTCGTCATGAAACAGCGACGGATCGAACCCGTGTGAGCTGACGTAGATCGGGTCGCTCCACGGCCCCTCGATGGAAGGGGCCGTGACGATGTAGTTATGTGCGTCCTTGAAATTCCCATCCAGCCGTTTGACGTCCGTATAGACCAGCCAGAACCGTCCGTCCGCGTAGGAAAGACACGGTGCCCAGATGCCGCCGCTGTCCGGATTGCCGCGCATGTCAAGCTGGCTTGCCCGGCTGAGGGGCCGGCAGGCCAGATCCCAGTTGACCAGGTCTTTCGACCGGTGAATCTGGACGCCCGGATACCATTCGAAGGTCGAGGTGGCGATGAAATAGTCATCGCCCACACGGCAGATCGAGGGATCCGGGTTGAACCCCGGCAGGATGGGATTTCGGATCATTTCCGGCTGGGTCCTTTCCGTTCAGCCGAGGCCGCCCACAGGTTGATATCCGCCTCGCGGGTGGTTTCCTCGATCAGCTTCAGCTCCTCGTCGGAAAACTGGAGATTGGCGACTGCCCCGACGCAGTCCTTTACCTGGCTGCCCCGGCTCGCACCGATCAGGGCCGTCGTGACCCGGCCTTTGCGCAGTACCCAGGCAAGGGCCATCTGCGCCAGTGTCTGGCCGCGCTTTTCGGCAATGTCGTTGAGTGCCCGGATGGTGGCGAGGTTGTCTTCGCTCAGGAACTGGGTCTTCAGCGATTTGCCCTGGTTCGCCCGGCTGTCTTCCGGAATGCCCTTCAGATATTTGCTGGTCAGCATGCCCTGGGCCAGCGGCGAGAAGGCAATGGAACCGATGCCGAGGTCGTCGAGCGTATCCAGAAGGCCGTCTTCCTCGACCCAGCGGTTGATCATGGAATAGCTGGGCTGATGGATCAGGCACGGTGTGCCCAGCTCCTTCAGGATGGCGGCGGCTTCCCGTGTCCGCTTGGAATTATAGGACGAGATGCCGACATAAAGCGCCCGTCCGGACCGCACGATGTGGTCGAGGGCCATCATGGTCTCTTCCAGCGGTGTGTCCGGGTCGAAGCGGTGCGAATAGAAGATATCGACATAGTCGAGGCCCATCCGCTTCAAGGACTGGTCACAGGACGCGATCAGGTATTTGCGGCTGCCCCACTCGCCATAAGGCCCGGGCCACATCTCATAACCGGCCTTGGACGAAATGATCATCTCGTCCCGGTAAGGCGCAAAATCCGTCCGCAGCAGTTCACCAAAGGCGGTTTCCGCCGAACCCGGCTTGGGGCCGTAATTGTTGGCAAGATCGAAATGGGTGATGCCGAGATCGAAGGCAGTCCGGGCAATCTCCCGTTTCTTGTCGAGCGGCGTGTCGTCGCCGAAATTGTGCCAAAGGCCGAGCGAGATCACCGGCAGTTTCAGGCCGGATTTCCCGCATCGGCGGTATTCCATGGTGTCGTAGCGCGTTTCCGCTGCTGTCCAGGTCATAGGCTATCCCGTTATATTAAAAGGCCTTTTGCCGCCTGCGGGTCCAGGGGTTCTGGGCGCTCGCAGGTGGTTTTGATGTCAATGAAAGTCCTACTCTCGCCAGAAGCGAGAATCGACGTCATCACATCGACAACATGCAGAGCAAATTCCAAAGAGCAACGGTGCGGCCGATTTTCCAGGATGGCGAGGGCCATGTCGGCCAGGCCTGCCGTGCGGTAATTGGCGTGGCCACGGTCGTTTGATTTGGAGAACGGATGGTTCCAGGCTTCCGACAGGGTTACGAAACTGCCCTTGTCCGTCATGCGCACTTCACCACCGAAGAAATTCGGATCCGGCACATGCAGCGTGCCGGAACGGCCGTAAAGCTCCATGTTGGAATGGCCATGCTGCCACACGTCCCAGCTGGCGCAATAGGTGATCTGGGCACCGGACTGGAACTGCATCACCGCGTGGATCGTCGTCGGTGTTTCCACCTTGATCTTTTCGCCGTTGCGCGGCTCGGAGGTGATGGTGCGATATTCAGATCCGGCGGAACTCATTGCACAGACCCGCTTCACCGGTCCAAGTAGCTGCACCAGGTTGGAAACGTAGTAAGGCCCGAGATCGAGGATCGGGCCACCACCCGCCTGGAAGAAGAAGTCCGGGTTCGGGTGCCACATTTCCATGCCCGGGCTCTGTACGAAACAGGTGCCTGACGTCACCTTGCCGATGGCGTCACTATCGATCAGGTGCCGGGCAAGCTGGTGTGCTCCGCCCAGGAAGGTGTCGGGGGCCGACCCGACCCTGAGGCCTTTTTCCTTCGCAATCGCGGCAAGGGATTCGCCCTCTTCCAGGCTGAGCACGAATGGCTTTTCCGAATAGACATGCTTGCCGGCTTCCAGAACGCGTCTGGAGACTTCGTAGTGAACGGCCGGAACCGTCAGGTTGACGATAATGTCGATATCGCTTGCCGCCAACAGGCCGTCGACGGTTTCGGCTCTCAGGCCGAATTCCTCGGCACGTGCTTTTGCGGCAGCTTCATTGATGTCGGCGCAGGCGCGCACCTCGATGCCCTTGAAGAGCGGAGAGAGGCGCATGTAGGCGGCCGAAATGTTTCCGCATCCGAGGATGCCGATGCCAAGTGTCTTGCTCATGGGGTTACCTCAGTAGGTGCGGAAGGCCGCGACGGAGCGGGTGGCGAAACGGTCGAAGTCGGAAGGCTTGTCGTGTTCCATGACGAAGAGATCGACTCCGACGCCGCGAAGCGCCGACATGATGCCTTTCCAGTCCATGGTGCCCTGGCCGACGTCCGCCCAGCCATCCTCGTCGGCACATTCGCCCTCCGGTGCGATGTCCTTCACGTGGGCCGTGGTGATGCGGCTGGCGTATTTCTCGATCCAGTCGAGCGGGTCCTGATTGCCGCGCACGATCCAGGCAATATCGGCTTCCCATTCGATGGAAGGGGCGGCCTCCATCAGGATGTCCATCGGCAGGCGGCCATCGGCGCAGGCATTGAATTCGAAATCGTGGTTATGCCAACCGAACCGCAGGCCGGCATCGCGGACCTTTTGACCGATGGCTTCCAGCCGCTCGGCGATGGACTGCCACATGGCCGCATCCGGAATGCGTTGCTCGGGCGGCACGGCGGGAACGAAGATCCTTTCCATACCAAGGGTCTGAGCAGTGCTGATCACCTTGGCAAGGTCGTCTTCGAACTGCTCCATCGGAAAGAAATGGCCCGACGGCATCTTGAGGCCCTGGGCGTCGAGCATGTCGCGAAAGGCCGCCGGGTTCTCGTAGTTTCCGCCGAACCCCTCGACCTGGGTATAGCCGAGGTCCGCAAGCCGCTTGAGAACGCCGTCCCATGGGGTGAATTCGCGGGCTGAATAGAGCTGGAATGAAATATCCATCTTGATTGTCCTGAAGTGGTTAGGGACCGGCCTAGAGCCGGGATTCCGAGGTTTTGTCGAAAAGATTGGCGCGGGCGGGATCGAACCCGACCGTGATTGCGTCGCCGTGCCGGATGTTTGCCTGGCCGTCCATGCGCACCCACAGCGTCTGGTCGCCGGTGGTGAAGCGGACAAGCGTGTCCGAACCGAGCGGCTCCACAAGTTCCACCTGCCCGTCCAACCGAACGAGCGCGGTGTCTGCTTCCGCGCCGCTGACCATGTGTTCCGGACGGATGCCGAACCAGGCAGCGCCTGCTGCAGGTGGGCCGTTCTGGAAGGTGTATCCGTCAAGCGAGAAGGTCTTTCCGCCTGATGTGAACCGGTAGTTTCCGCCGGCTTCTTCCAGCTCTCCTTCAAAGAAATTCATGGTCGGCGAACCGATGAACTCGGCCACATACTTGTTGGCCGGCCGGTTATAGATCTCGTTGGGCGAGGCCAGCTGCAGGATCTGGCCACCACGCATGATGGCAATCCGGTCGGCCAGCGTCATGGCCTCGATCTGGTCGTGGGTGACGTAGATCATGGTGTTGGACAGCTTCTGGTGCAGCTGCTTGATCTCGACCCGCAGGTCCGCCCGCAGCTTGGCGTCCAGGTTCGACAGCGGTTCGTCGAACAGGAAAACGTCGGCATCGCGCACCAGAGCCCGGCCGATGGCGGCACGCTGGCGCTGGCCGCCGGAAAGGGCGGCCGGCTTGCGGTTGAGCAGCGGTTCGATCTGCAGGACCTTTGCAGCCCGGTTCACCCGCTCCTGGATTTCCGCCTTGGGCAGGCCCGCGTTCTTCAGGCCGAAGCTCAGATTCCCGGCAACGGTCATCTGCGGGTAGAGCGCATAGGACTGGAACACCATGCCGATGCCGCGCTGGGAAGGCTCCTCCCAGGTCACGTTGCGCCCGCCGATGAAGATCTGCCCGCCGGTCACGTCCAGCAGCCCGGCAATGCAGTTCAAAAGGGTTGATTTTCCGCAGCCCGAAGAGCCGAGCAGCACGAGAAATTCACCCTGGCCGACATCGAGGTTGAGATCCTTCAGAACATCCAGGCTTCCGAAACTCAGGGAAAGGTTATTGATGGAGATACTTGGTTCCATGGGTCGTCTCGTTAGCCTTTCACCGCACCGGCGGCGATGCCGCGCACGAAGAGTTTTCCGGAGATGAAGTAGATGGTGAGGGGAACGAGGCCGGTCAGAATGGTCGCGGCCATGTTGACGTTGTATTCCTTCACCCCTTGCGTGGAATTGACGATGTTGTTGAGCTGCACCGTCATCGGATAAAGGTCCGGCTTGGTGTAGATCACGCCGAACAGGAAGTCGTTCCAGATGCCGGTCACCTGCAGGATCATGGCGACAACGAAGATTGGCAGGCTCATCGGCACCATGATCTGGAAGTAGATCGCCCAGAACCCGGCCCCGTCCACACGCGCCGCCTTGAACAGCTCCTGCGGCACGGAGGCGAAATAGTTGCGGAACAGCAGCGTCAGGATCGGCATGCCGAAGATTGTGTGCACGATCACCAGCCCGGTCAGGCTGCCGTAAAGGCCGATTTCCCGCAGCATGATCACGATCGGATAGATCATCACCTGGTAGGGAATGAAGGCCCCGACGATCAGGATCGTGAAGAAGGTTTCCGAGCCCTTGAAGCGCCAGTTGGCAAGCGCATATCCGTTTACCGAGGCAATCGCGATCGACAGGATCACGGACGGGATCAGGATCTTGACCGAATTGAAGAAGCCGCGTGACAGGCCATCGCAGTTGAGGCCGGTGCAGGCTTCCGCCCAAGCCTTCACCCAGGGCTGGAAGGTGATCTCCACCGGTGGTGAGAAGATGTTGCCAAGCCGGATCTCCGGCATGCCCTTCAGCGAGGTGACGATCATCACGTAGAGCGGCAGCAGGTAATAGAGGCAGACGACGATCAGCGTGCCGTAGATCAGGATGTTCCTGCGGGACAGCGCCTTGCGTGGCTTGCGGCCGGCGGGGCCTTCGACCATCCGGCTGCCGGATGGCGTGCCGTCGCCGTGGCGGAGTGCCCGGTCGGGACCGGCTTCGGCCGGGCCGGCATCGTATTTCATTGAGCCATTGAGGAGGTGGGGCGTCTTGGTCATTTGCGCTTGCCTCCGAATTCGAGATAGGCCCAGGGCACAACGATGATGACGACCGTCAGCAGCATCATGGTGGAAGCGGCAAAGCCCTGGCCGAGGTTCTGCGACAGGAACATGGCGTCATAGACGTATTTGGCCGGAACTTCGGAGGAGATGCCGGGCCCCCCGCCGGTCTGGGCGACGACCAGGTCGTAGACCTTGATGATGCCGGAGGCGATCAGCACGATTGCGGTGATGAAGATGCCGCGCATCATCGGAATGACGATGAAGATATAGGTCTTCCACATCGGGATGCCGTCGATCTTGGCGGCCTTCCAGATGTCCTCGTCAATCCCCCGAAGACCCGCCAGCATCAGGCACATGATCAGCCCGGTTCCCTGCCAAAGGCCGGCGATGAGGATGCCATAGATGACGATCTCGGGATTGTAGAGCGGGTCGAAATTGAAACTCTCCCAGCCGAGGCTGCGCACCACGTGCTGGATGCCGAAGTCGGGATTGAGAATCCACTGCCAGGCAAGACCCGTGACAATGAAGCTGAGCGCGAAGGGATAGAGCAGGATTGTTCTGAACGTGTCCTCGAACCGGATCTTCTGGTCGAGCAGGGCCGCCAGCATGAAGCCGATCAGCAGCGAGAAAATCAGCGAGAAAGCTCCGTAGATGGCCAGGTTCTCGATGGAGATCAGCCACTTGCTGCTGCTCCACAGCCGGTCGTACTGGGCAAGACCGACGAATTTCTCACGCGGCAGGAGCTTGGAGTTGGTGAAGGAATAAAGAACCGTCCAGGCGGTTCCGCCGATGAAGACCACCACGGCGGTGATGATCATCGGAACCGCGGCCACCTTGGCGCTGATGTTCCGATGCCACCTCGCGGGGCGCGTAGCTGCGGCCATGCCGAAAACTTCCTTGTCGAGACGTCCAGGGTGATGTCGGGCGCTCCCTGCGCGCCGGAGCGCGCAGGGCTGGAGGACGCCGCCTGGCCGCTGTCCCGGTAAACTTGGGACCGTGCGGCGCGGGCGGCGGGCCTTTTTCCGCTGTTAGTCGGCGTTGCCGACGATCGACGCGAACATCGACTGTGCGTCTTCAGCGGTCATGGACGGGTTGTTGAAGAACTCGACGAAGAGGTCGTTCACCTGAGTCAGGCTGTCGGCAGACATCAGCTGGTCCGGAGACTGGATGACATTGCCTTTGGCCAGGATGTCGAGGCCCTTCTTCATGCAGTCGTTTGCAGCCGCCAGATCGACGTCGCCACGCACTGGCAGCGAGCCTTTCTTCAGGTTGAAGGCAACCTGGGCTTCCGGGGAAAGCATGACCTTTGCCAGTTCGCCCTGGGCTTCGGTGATGGCCGGGTCGTCCACTTTCGGGAAGTAGAACGCGTCGCCACCGGTCATGATGACCTCGTTGACGCCAAGGCCGGGCAGGCAGGTGTAGTCCTCGCCGGCAACCTGGTTGGCGACCTGGAACTCACCCTGCGCCCAGTCACCCATGATCTGGCCTGCGGCCTTGCCGGTGATGACCATGGTGGTGGCATCGTTCCAGCCCTGGACGTTGGAGTCCTTGGACATGTCGCGAGCAGTCGCGGCGGCCTGGAAGACCTTTGCCATTTCCTCGCTGCCGGCAAGCTCTGCATCCTTCTCGCCGAAGATCTTCGTATAGGCTTCAGGTCCGGCGAGCGCGGTGAGAAGCACCTGGAACGCCAGTGTCGTCTGCCAGGGCTGCTGCCCCATGGCCAGCGGCACGATGCCCGCTTCCTGAAGCTTGGGCGCTGCGGCAGCGTATTCGTCCCAGTTGGTCGGAACCGCCAGGCCGTTGTCCTCGAACACCTTGTTGTTCAGCCAGAGCCACTGCTGCGAATGAATGTTGACCGGAACGCAATAGATGCGGCCATCCAGCGTGCAGCTGTCGAGCAGACTGGAGGGATGGATGACTTCTTTCCAGTTACCTTCCTCTGCAATGTCCGTGAGGTCGCGCATCAGGCCGGCTTCCACCAGTTCCTCTGCCTGGCGGCCATGGTTGAACTGTGTTGCGCCCATCGGATCGCCACCGGTGATACGGCTGATCATGATCGGGCGGGCTGTGCCGCCGGAACCGGCAATCGCACCGTCAACCCACTTGTTGCCGGTCGCGTCAAATGCCTTTGCGAATTCGGCAACCGCAGCCGCTTCACCGCCTGAAGTCCACCAGTGGGTAACTTCCAGGTCGGTCGCATTCGCGGCCGTTGCTGCACAAAGGGCGGTCGTTGCTGCAAAAACTGCACGTAGTGCTTTCATCATTTCCTCCCATCGAACCTGAATTGTCCGATTGTCCTCACCATGCGGCCTCCACCGCATTTTGTAATCGATTACATTTTATTGTATGCTATATGTAATCGATTACATTCATCATTCTCGGGAAACGGACTTGTGTCAACCCGGAATGTCGGATCAGACAGTTTCGAGGACGAACCCGCCGTCATGGCGGCAGGCGCCCAGGCTCAAAAAAGAGAAATACCGGAGAAGGCCTTGGCCCAGAAAATAGCGCGAATTCAAGATGTTGCCAAAGAGGCGGGCGTATCGACCGCAACAGTCAGCCGTGCGCTGAGCAATCCTGAACTTTTGACAGAGGCAACCCGCGACATCGTCTTCGCGGCGATCCGCTCTACCGGTTACCGGGTCAACCGGGCAGCGCGTAACCTGCGTACCCAGCAGGCAGGAGCCATCCTGGTTCTGGTGCCAAACCTCGGCAATCCGTTCTTTTCCCAGATCCTGGCCGGGATAAGTGCATCCTTCGGCAACCGTGACTATTCGGTCCTGATCGCCGATACCAAGGACCATGCGACCAGTGGCAAACACGTGGTCGACTACTTTCTGGACGCCCAGATCGACGGCATGATCTGTCTGGACGGCGCGATTTCCCACCAGGAATTGCAGCTGTTCGAAGACAACGGCGTCTCCGGCAAGATCGTCTTTGCGTGTGAATGGGCGCACGACGTGGCGTTGCCTTCCGTGCGCAGTGACAACGTTCGCGGGGCGCAACTGGCCGTCCGGCACCTGTATGACCTTGGCCATCGCAAGATTGCCCATATCACGGGTCCGCAGGAAAATGTTCTGACGCATGCCCGGCGCGAAGGCATGCTGGCGGAACGTGCAAGGCTGGAGCTGCCTGCCCGTGAGGAATGGATCATCCGGGGCGACTTTTCCCTGGAATCCGGCCGGATGGCCGGTGAGAGGATCCTGGCGATGAATGATCGGCCAACGGCGGTTTTCTGTGCGTCTGACCAGGTTGCCTTCGGGCTGATCTCGACCCTGACCGCAAATGGTGTCCGCGTTCCGGAGGATATTTCCGTCGTCGGGTTCGATGATATCGAGCTGTCGGAGTTTTATGTCCCTGCACTTACAACCATTCGGCAGGACCGGCGAGCGCTTGGTGCCAGGGCAGTTTCCCTCCTGCTGGATTGTATTGACGTTGCGCACACCAAGCCAGACGTCGTGATGGAACCGGTAATGGTTGATGTAGAGCTGGTAGTGAGGGCCAGCGCCGCGCCGCTGGTTTGTTGAATGGCAGCCCTGTTGCCCACCGCTTGTGGGGTCGAAAATCGAGCCCGCAAGGTTCAGGCATGCATGCGGTTGTATTTCTGCAGGCTTCGCGAATTCGATGTAGGCGTCGATCAGCAGTGAATCTAGCCTGCAGCATAAATCATGCAACTTAACGTCGGTGTGAAAAGAAAATCTAAGGTTGAATCGAATACATCTTTCTTGCTCGCAGTCAGGTCATGTGTACCTGTCAATTTATTGGGTGAACGAATTTGCTAAGTCGGTAAATTGTTCCTACTAGGCAAATATTGCCCAAAACCGATTTCAGTTTAATTTCGGCGTTATTTTATTTTTATTTCCAAGATCAAATTAGACTACATATTTATTGTAATTTATCGCGGTGGTTTAGCGTTTAGTTAACTTGAATATGTCACTCTAGATAGTACCGTCAATTTTTGGGTGATAAAAATGCGTAGTTTGGCTTTTGCCTTGGCATTGTCCCTTTGCACTTTTTTCTTACACACTGACGTGTCGTCGGCACAGGGCCCGCTAAAAGTCGTGGGTACCGGTGACGGCCTTGAAATGCTTCAGGAAATTGGTGCGGGCTTTGTCGAAAATCGTCCCGATATCAATCTTGAAATTCCACCGAGCATTGGCTCGGGCGGCGGTATCGCCGCCGTCAGCTCCGGCACGGAGCGCCTGGGCCGGGTCGCGCGTCCCTTGAAGGACAGCGAGGTGGAATATGGCCTCGTTTACCTGCCGATTGCAAAAATCCCCAGCGCAATCTTCACGCATCCGTCCACCGGTATCGATGCTTTGACCAGTGAAGAACTCGTCAAATTGTATACCGGTGAAATAGCCAACTGGTCTGAACTGGGCGGTGCCGATCTGCGTGTTCGCCTCGTCCGCCGTGAAGATGCGGACAGCACTTTACAGGTTTTGAAATCGTCGATGCCGGGCTGGGCGGAAATGGAATTCTCGCCGCGCTCGAAAACGGCCCTTACCACCCAGGAAGCAATTTCCAGCGCGCGCGAAGTCGAAGGCGCGATTGCTTTCGGTCCTTATTCGAAGCCGCTTGAAGACGGACTGTCGGTGCTCAAGATCGACGGCCACCATCCAACCGAGCCGGGCTATCCGAGTTCCGTGACCCTCGCCTTGATCTACAAGGAAGGCACGCTGGACGAGGAGATGAAGGCCTTCATCGACTACGCCCAGTCGGGTCAGGCCCACACATTGATCAGCAACTACGGTGGCGTACCCGTCGGTAGATAACCCAATTGGTCCACATGATGCGTCACTCGTCCCTTCTCTGGCATTATACATACGGCGCCGTTTTCACGGCGGTGTGTGCATTTGCCGGTCTTATCGGACTGGTGGCTTTCCAGCTTGAAGACAGCATGCAACGTCAGGAAGCCGAGCTTCTCGAGCTTTCCCGCGCGCGTCTCGTGGAAACCCTGTCCGCCGACGTGAAGCTTGCCGGGACCCGTATGGAGTTCCTGTTTCAGGACAGGCTTCGGCGCATAAATGCGTTGTCGGAGAGGGTGGATACCGCCAAGGCCGTTGAGTCGCGCAATGTCGTGGCCATGTCGGAACTGCTTGGCCCGGCGGCGAAACTGGCGGATGTGGACGGCATCGTCGTTCTGGATGAAGAAGGCCATGTGATCGGCGCCTCCTCCTATTCTGCGGACCTCGTCGAACTGGGGTCCAAGATGCAGGGGCTGAGCTTCTTCAACGAGGTCGCCAAGTCGCTCAAAGACAGCTTTCCGGGAGAGAAGCTGACCTATTCCGGCGTCTTGCCCAAATCCGAAACGGGTGTCTTCGTGCCGGGCGACCGGGTCAATGAAGTGTCTCAGATCGCGTTTGTCCCGGTTTTCGATGATTTCGGCTATGTGATCGGCGGACTTGTCGCGCAACGTTGGCTGCGGCCGGAAGAGCCACTCCTGGCGGATCTGGCAAAAATCAATTCCTTCGAAATGGCGATCGTTTTCGACGGTCAGATCATTTCCACGGCGAATTTCACCGGAAACTATTCGGATCTCACCCGCTCGAAGGAAACGCCGAACATCACCCTGGACGGTGGGCATGTCATCGAATGCGGTGTCCCTGTCGTTCCCATGACTGTCTGTGCGCTGACGCCTATCGCGGCGCTGACCGAAATCCAGAACAAACTGACCCGCATCGGCACCGAAGAAGAAGCCAAGCTGCTCCGGCGGCTGTTCCTGTTCGGACTGATCGCGCTGGTGGCTTTTGCTGCAGTCGCCTTTCTCATGTCGCGGCAGATTACCCGGCCGCTGACCAAGATCACACGCGTATTGACCGGCATTGCAGCGGGCGACTTCGAAAGCAAGGTGGTTGGAACCGAGCGGCTGGACGAAGTCGGTGACATCGCCAGATCGGTCGTTTCCTTGCAGCGATCCGTCAAGGAGCGCGACGCCTTGCGCGAACGCGTGCACGAAAAGAACTCCATCCTGCGCTCTCAGGAAGCCCAGTTGCGCGAGCAGAACGTCCTCTTTGATGCTGCTCTCAACAACATGTCGCACGGTCTGTGCATGTTCGACGTCGATGGCAGGTTGATTGTTTCGAACCAGCGCTACGCCGAATTGTTCGAAGTCGAGCCGGGCAGGATAAAGTCGGGTATGACGGCTGCTCAGCTCGCAACGCTGCAGAAAGTTGATGCCGTTGAAACCGGTGACATGGCTCTGCACGATTCCCGGATCGGGGATCACAGGTATTCAGGTGGCTCGCAAAGCACCGAAATGGTGAAGATCCGCTCGGGCCGTATCGTCCTGACCACCCGCCAGCCGCTGGCGGAAGGTGGTTGGGTGGCGATATCCGAAGACATCACCGAGCGGCAGGAAGCCCGTGACCGGCTGGCGTTCCTGGCGCGTCACGACCTTCTGACACAGCTGCCGAACCGCATCGAATTCCGGGACCAGCTGGACATGCTGTTGAACCAGCAACTGGTCAAGGGGGGCGAGTTCGCCATTCTGTGCCTCGACCTGGACGAGTTCAAAACGGTCAACGACAGCCTTGGGCACCCGATTGGCGACGAACTCTTGCGGCAGGTCGCGGAGCGTCTGCGCGCCCTCATCGGCCGAAAGGACGTTGTCGTCCGCCTTGGCGGCGACGAATTTGCGATCCTCACCGGTCTGCCCTGCAGGCTTGCTGATGTCGAGGAACTGGCGCAGTCGGTCATCTGGGAGATTTCCCAGCCGTTCCAGATCACCGACCATGAACTCGTAATCGGCGTCAGCATCGGCATCACAATTGCGCGGGCAGACGGCACCGCAGGCGACGAACTGTTCAAGCAGGCGGACCTTGCGCTCTACCGGGCCAAGGAAGACGGCCGCAATACCTACCGTTTCTTTGAAAAGGACATGGGCACGGCCGTGAACGACCGGCGAGAGCTCATAACCGATCTCAGAACCGCGGTCGCCAATGACGAACTGGAGCTTTATTTCCAGCCGCAATACACGCTCGTGGACGACCGGGTGTCCGGTTTCGAGGCGCTGGTGCGCTGGAACCACCCGACAAGGGGCATGGTTTCTCCGGCCGATTTCATTCCGCTTGCCGAAGATACCGGCCTGATCACCCAGCTGGGCGAATGGGTGTTGAAGGAAGCGTGCCGGATCGCATCCAATTGGCCGGACCACCTCAGGATCGCCGTCAACCTGTCACCCCGGCAGCTGCGTGGCCATGCATTTGGTCCGGTGCTGATCGATGCCCTGACGCAAACGGGTCTCAAGGCCGACCGTCTTGAACTGGAAGTGACCGAAAGCGTGCTTCTGACCGATTCCGAAGACGTTCTGGATTCGCTGCACCAGGCCAAGTCGCTTGGCGTGAAGGTGTCCATGGACGATTTCGGAACCGGCTATTCCTCTCTCAGCTACCTGCGCCGCTTCCCGTTCGACAAGATCAAGATCGACCAGTCCTTCGTCCGCTCGATGGCCTATTCGGACGACTCCATTTCCATCGTGAAAGCGGTCATCGAACTCGCCAACAATCTCAACATGACCACCACCGCCGAAGGTGTGGAGACCAAGCAGCTTCTCGACATGCTGACCGAAATCGGCTGCACGGAAGCGCAGGGCTACTATCTGGGCAGACCCATGCCTGTCGCCAGCACCGAAGAGCTGATCTATGCGGGCGAACGGTCTCTGACAACCGCCGCGCAATAGTCCGGCAACACCCACTCACTTTCAGGAGAGGCAGGTGTAGCGCCCTGGCGTCAGCCGGCGGAAGCCGAGGTGAACGGTGCGGATGCCTTTCGGATAAGGTTTCCAGCAAGGGCCAGCAGGCCGCTCTCTTCTTCCGCCACAAAAAACGGATCGGCGTAGAAGGTTGCCCCTGCGCCTAGTGCTATCTCCCGCATGGCGTCGACATGTGACGGTGCACCGGCCGAATAGACGACGTGATCGGGCGTAAGTTGTCCGACCAGTTCATGCGGGCGCGCCTTGCTCACCGTCTCGTCGTCGCCATCGCCTGCCGTCAGCGTGATCGGAATGCCCCGGCCTTGCAGCCAGCGTACCGCGTCGCGCATGTAGATCCCGTCCCGGGTTCTCGACCCGGCAATGATGCGGATTTCACGGCCGGTCTGGCCCAGGCTTGCGGCAACGGCGATCGACCAGATCGGTGCGAACCCGGTGCCGGTCGAGGTGAGCAGGATCGGGTTCTGCTGCCGCCGCAAAAACGCATTGCCGAACGGGCCTCGCAGCTTGACGGCATGTCCCTTGGCAATTTCCTTGCCCAGCTTCGACGATACGATGCTGTCCGGGTAGACCTTGATGTGAAACACAAGGACATTCTCTTCCGCATCCAGGTTGAGCGGGGTCGTCGGGCTGTAGTCACGTGGCGGATATCCTGCAAAGGTCGCGCGCAGATACTGCCCCGGCAGCCAGGGCACGGGTCGCGCCGTCCTGACCCGAACTTCCAGGTATCCGTCCTTGATCGGCCGAATGCTTTCCACCGTTCCCTTTGTGGTCTTCACCAGCGGCACCGGGTCATAGGCGATCTCGGCATCGCCTTCCAGAACGGAAAGGCATCCGAGCACGGTTTCCTTTTCCCGGGTGCCCATGTCATCGATCTGCCCGCTCAAAACGCGGACCCGGCAGGTTTCACATTGGCCGGAACAGCAGTCGTGCGGGATGACGAGGCGTCCGCCCAGCCCGGCGTCGATCAGCGTGTCGCCGACATTGGCCTTGATGGCCTTCCCGTTGATAGTGACCGTACAGGTGCTTTTCGACATGGGTGATTACATCCGATGAAAGAAACGTCCGGAAAAGACAGGAAAGGCGGGAAGGGCAGGCCTCAATTGAAGGTCAGCCGCACGGGACGGGAATGGCGGGTGTGGCGGGTCTGGTTGTGGTCAAACGCCGAGACCCACATGAAGAGACCGTCCGTCATGGCAAGGTCCTGGCTCTGGCCGGTATCCATGTCCCGGACGACTTCAAGCGTCCAATGGTCGTCCTGCCACCTGGACCCACCCAGCAAATCTGCCCGGCTGCCGGAGTATTCACCCTCGATGAGAACCCCCGGAATAACCGTCCCGACCGGGATCTCCGCATCTTTTTCCGGCGAGTACGGCACGCTTTCGTTTTCGAACATCCACCATTGCGACCCCTCGTCTTCGCTCGCTTCGGTGGAAAGATCGATGGTGCCCATCAGTGATGTCATTTTCTGATAGTCAGCCGGAAGCCGGCGCACGCCGACGGTCCCGTGGTAGTGGGTCACGGGATCGCCGATGTAGTTGTAGACGTAGAAAGCCTTGCCTTCGTCGGGATTGTAGCCGGCGCTGTAGCGGCTCTTGCCGGCAGCCTGGGCTTCGTTCGGTTCCACCGGTGTTGCGAAGTGCATGTCATCGACGCGTCCCAGCATGCCGCCGCGCGCCGCTTTCCATTGCCACACGTCTACCAGACTGCCGTCGGTCGTGTAGTGCAGGCCGCGGTAGTTGAAAGCGCCTGGTTTGTCACTTAGGGGCTTCGGACCCATGTGGGTGGCGCCACCGCCACCAAAGGTGTCAGTGGTGGAAAAGGCAACCGAGAACTTGTCCTCGTAGTATGCGGTCTCGTCGGAAATATCGGCCCGGTTGTTCAGCATGTGCCAGCCGTCTTCACGCTTGATCAGCGGATGCCGCTTCAACGACCGGTTCTTGTCTTCCCAGCGGAAGGCAAACGCGATCTTGTCCCCCACCTGGACGGCACGTACTTCGACGGTTGATTCTCCCGTTCCGTCCAGGTTCGAGCCTTGCTGTGTTCGGATGAAAACAGGGGCCGCGTCCTGCCAGACCGGATCGTCCAGAGTGCCGTCCAGCTCCGGCAGGGTAGTGCCCTTGGCAACGACAAGACTGTCGCGTGTGCCGAAATCGAGGCTGACGGCGCCAACAAGCACGATTGCGCCCAGGGCAGTCGCCAGGGCCAGTGGGTGACGGCTCATGCCCGGGAAGCGGCGCAGCGCCTGCGGTCGGAACAGCCGCAGCAGCTGGGCAACACCGCCATAGCAATAATGCAGCACCACATGGGCAACGATATAGGTCAGCACCACGAGGGCGGCCGTGTAATGCACCGTCACCCAGATGCCACCATGACCGATGTAAAGCAGGACACCTGTTGCCGACAGGGTGAGCACGGCCCCGAACAGGATCCAGTAGGCGATGACGTTGACCGCGGCCAGGCGCAGCTTGGTGCTGGCGGGAAGCGTCAGCACAACGATCTTCTTGGAGGAAATGCGCCGTTTCAGGCGGCCAAGCGTCATGTAGGCCGCATAGGCAAAGATAACCGCCAGAACGAATATCGCCGACACATAGTGCCAGGTCCAGATTTCACCCTGTGGCAGGATCGGTTCGAAAAGCTTGGAGAACCAGGCGTGTTCCGCATCCGCCGACAGGCGCATGCCGGTCAGCAGGCTGGTGACGATTGCAACAACCAGTGTCCAGTGCAGGAGGATCGTGCCGATGTCGCTGCGTACCGGAGGGCTGCGGTCCTCGGGTCTTTTCGCCGCGCTATCCGCGCCATTGGCGTGCCGGCCTGTTTGGGATTTCTTGGATGAATTGGACGATGAAGGCAGTTCCAGGGCGTGATCAGTCACTTGGTCCGTCAACTTTTCCTCCAAGGCCGCCAGCAATGCGACCGGGTTACCGGCATAGGTTGTGCAACCGGATGTCGGGAAATTTCAAAGCGCTTTGCCTAAAAAATATCACATTTTAACAAAAGTGAAGAAAAAATGGCGAATACAACTGGCCTTAAACCTATCCGGGTGGTTTTGCGCATGCTTAAAAATCTTCCTCTTGGGAAAAAAATCAGATGACTGAAGAACAATATTGGCGGGAAGGCGCGTGATCGTGAAAAAGAAACGATCATGAAGAATGATCGGGAAATTGGAGAATTGATATTCCAATATATAGGTAGAATATCAAGTGGATCGTTTGAACGTTGCTTTAAATTTGTGCAGCGCAACAACACGTCTTCCTGAATGCTGCTTTTCCCTGGGCTTATGCCGGAATTAAGCGGAACAGCGAAGTCGGTCCGCCGTTAACGCAAGAGAAATGGGGTTGCGGCAATGCGGGAGTAAGCCTGCTGCCTCTGGCATGAGCACTTTGATGCAAGTCATACGAACGCAATCATTTCTCTCTTAACTTCATTTTGGTTGAAGCAAGTTGGGTGCCGGGCAACAGTTCAGGTTGTGTGGGATCGAAAAACCCGCCTAAGATGGTTTGCGTTGCAGCAGAACGGGTTTGGCCCGATGTGAGTTAATTTCCTTCCCAAGGGGGCGTTAATGCTGGTCTCCCACACACGGATTGTCGATATCGTTGGCGATATCATTCGCATTCAGGTGTCTTCTTCGAAGAGCGAGTCGGAGGGGCGCCCGTGCCTGGGTGATCTGGCACTGGTCGATTCAGGCAATGGTGCGACGTCTCTCGCACAGGTCATCAACATCGACCGGGACATGGTTTCGTTGCAGGTCAATTCCGGTACCAAGGGCCTCGCCAACAATTCGTCCGTACGCTTTCTGGGTGAGCCGGCCAAGGTCACCTATTCGGACAATATCCTGGGCCGTGTATTCGACGGTGCGGGGCAGCCGATTGACCGGGGCCCGGATCTGTCCAGCGACCCTTCCGTCCCGATCGGCGGACCGTCGGCCAACCCGATGAAACGCGTGCTTGCTTCGCGCATGATCCGCACAGATGTGCCGATGATCGATATCTTCAACTGCCTCGTGGAAAGTCAGAAGATCCCGATCTTCTCGGTTTCCGGCGAACCCTATAACCCGTTTCTGGCGCGTATCGGCATCCAGGCAGATGCCGATATCGTGGTGTTCGGCGGCCTCGGGCTGATCTTCGATGACTATGCCTTTTTCCGGCAGCAGTTCGAGGATGCGGGCGTTTTCCCGCGCACGGTCATGTTCATCAACCAGGCGTCGGATCCGGTGGTCGAGCGCTTGCAGGTTCCGGACATGGCCCTTGCGGTTGCGGAAAAATTCGCCGTTGAGGAAGGCAAGCGCGTGCTGGTGCTGCTCACCGACATGACCGCCTTCGCAGATGCCATGAAGGAAGTCTCCATCGCGATGGAGCGGGTGCCCGCCAACCGGGGCTATCCGGGCGATCTTTATTCCCAGCTGGCCCGCCGTTATGAAAAGGCCTGCGATTTCAAGGGCTCAGGCTCGGTCACCATCCTTACGGTCACGACAATGCCGGGCAATGACGTCACCCATCCGGTGCCGGACAACACCGGCTACATCACCGAGGGCCAGTTCTATCTGCACAGCGGCGTTCTGGATCCCTTCGGCTCGCTGTCCCGTTTGAAACAGCATGTGATCGGCAAAGTGACGCGTGAGGATCACAACCAGATCATGAACACCATGATCCGCTTCTATTCCGGCGCACGCGATGCGGAGCAGAAGCAGTCCATGGCGTTCGAATTGTCGGAATACGACCACCAGCTTCTGAAGTTTGGCGGCCTTTTCCGGCGGCGTTTCATGGATATCAATGTCGCAATGCCCCTGGAGGAGGCGCTCGACCTGTGCTGGCAGACGCTTGCCGAATGCTTCCAGCCGGAACAGCTGCTGATGAAACAGGGGCTGATCGACAAGTATTTCCCGAAAAGCAAACCTGCCGGCGGAGCGTCTGACGAGGAGGCTGCCTGATGGCAAGGCTGGCCCTCAACAAGTCGTCTCTGGCCCGGGAAAGCGGACAGCTCTCGGAATACAAGCGCTTCCTGCCGTCTCTTGAGCTGAAGAGGCTCCAGATCATGGCCGAGCGCGCCAAGGCCAAGGAAGCAGCCGTCCGCCTCGAGGCGGAGTATGAGGAGCGTTTCAACGCTCTTGCGCGGTCCCTTCCGATGATGGCCAACAAGCATGTCCCGCTGGAAGGGCTCGTGGTGCTGAAGCAGGCCGTCGTCGGCGAGCAGAACCTCTCCGGCACCCGGTTGCCGGTCCTGGAGGATATCGAGGTCGAGACGAAACCCTATTCCCGTCTGGCGCGCCCGCATTGGGTCGACCCCTATGTCGCAGGCATGCAGGAACTGTTGCGGCTCAACAAGGAACGGGAGATCGCCAAGGAGCGTATTGCCCGGCTTATCGAGGCAGAAGCGGTTATCTCTCGCCGGGTCAACTTGTTCGAAAAGGTACTGATCCCGCAGGCGGAACGCAACATCAAGAAAATCCGCATGGCCCTGGCGGACGCGGAACGCGATGCCGTGGTCCGTGCCAAGATCTCCAAACGCAAGACGGCAGCGCGCGGCGCTGAAACCTCGGTGGCCGAACTATGACCATCGTCCCGCTCGTCAAGGTGAATCTGGTCGGCATCCTTGAGGACAAGGACAAGGTGCTGGAAGCCACGCAGGAATTCGGTGCCCTGCATCTGATCCCCCTGACTTCGGCACAAAAGGAACTGGAAGCCGTTCCCGCAGGCCGGGGGCGCGAGGCGAGCGAAGCCCTGCGCTGGCTCATGGACAGCAAGGCGCAGCGTCGTCCGGTCACCCATCTTGACGACTTCGACCTGGAAACGGTGGTCGAAAAGACGCTTGCCAACCGCAAGGCACTCCGTGACTGCGAAGACCGGGTGGCGCGCCTTGACCAGCGCATTCAGGATGTGGAGCCCTGGGGCGAATTCAGCTTTTCCGACCTGGCCGAAATCGGCGAGCACCGGCTGTGGTTCTACGTGGTGCCCAACGCCAAGATCAAGCTGATCGATCCTTCCGACAAGATCCTGGAGATCGTCCACCGCGACAAGTACCGCAGCTACATCGTGTTGCTTTCTCCGGAAGAACCGGCGGCAAATGCCATGCCGGTGCCGCGCGTTCACGTGGGGGCCGAGGCGCTCTCGGTGCTTCGGCGTCAACATGAAGATGCGACCATCCAACTGGAAGAGCTGGAACTGCAGCGTCAGGCTCTCACCAAATGGCGGTTCGTGCTGGCGCAGAACCTTGCCGCCGCCCGCGACCATTCCGCCCGCCACAGGGCGTCGCTCGAAACAGCGGACACCGAACAGGTCTTCGTGCTTCAGGCCTGGGCGCGGCAGGACCAGGTCGCGGAAGTCCGCACGCTTTCGGACAGTCTCGGCATCGCCCTGCTGGTGACGGATGTCGAAGAGGCCGATGCGCCGCCCACGCTTCTCGACAACAGCCCGGCGCTGGAAGCGGGGGAGGATCTGGTCGAATTCTATCAGACCCCCGGCTACAGGGGGTGGGACCCTTCGGCAATCGTCTATGTTTCCTTCGTGATCTTCTTCGGCATGATCATGACGGACGCGGGCTATGGCCTGCTTCTTCTTCTGCTGTTGTACCTGTTCCGGGCGCGCTTCAAAGGTTCGGCGTTGGGCCGGCGCATGTTCCGCATGTCCGTCTGGCTCATGATCTCGACGGCGGCCTTTGGCGTGGCAACGGGCAGCTACTTCGGTGTCGCGCCTCCCGAAGGCACGTTTCTCGCGCGCCTGAAGGTGCTGCATCTGAAGGACGTCGACACGATGATGAAGATCACGCTGACCATCGGCGTGACCCATATCGTCATCGCCAACCTGATGCGCGCCTGGCACGAACCGAGCCTGAGCGGTCGCCTGCAGCCTGTCGGCTGGTGTCTGGTGGCACTCGGTGGCCTGGCAACGTTTCTGGGGCAGGGCACTTCCATTGCGGTTGCCGGCCCGGTCGCGGTGGTTGCTGGGCTTCTGCTGGTCGGCATCTTCGGCAGCGACCGCAAGGTGACATCGCTCAAGACCGGCGGCCTCAGGGTCTTCGATGGCCTCGCCTCGCTGGCCCGTATCGTCAACATTTTCTCTGATGTTCTCAGCTACATGCGCCTGTTTGCGCTGGGGCTTGCGGCAGCGTCGCTTGCCGAAACCATCAATTCGCTCTCGGGCCAGCTCAACCACGCGGTTCCTGGCGTCGGTCTGCTGATCGCCATCGCGGTTCTCGTGCTCGGGCACGCCATCAATATCGGGCTGGGGCTGATCGCCGGCTGCGTGCATGGCCTGCGTCTGAATGTCATTGAATTTTTCAATTGGGGTTTGAAGGACGAGGGCACGCCTTTCCGTCCGTTCAAGAAAGAGGAGACACGCCTGTGAACGAATTCGTTGTGGCTCTCGGCTGGTTTGGGCTGTTCGCGCCGGTCGCCCTCGGCGCCATCGGCAGCGCCTGGGGCTGCGCCCTTGGCGGCAGTGCCGCGATCGGCGCCATGCTGGACAGCGACGGTGGTTATGGCCGGTTCATCGGTGTTTCGCTGATGCCGTCGTCCCAGGTGATCTACGGCATCGTGATCATGTTCTCGTTGCAGCAGCCCACCATTGATGCAGCCAATGGCGCCGCGCTTTTCGGAATCGGCCTCCTGTCCGGCGTCACCATGCTCTACACCGGCATTCGCCAGGGCGAGGTGCTCGCCTCGGCCATTCATGCCTCAAAGGCCAAGCCGGAAATCTTCGGCATTTCCCTCGCACCGGCGGCGGTGCTGGAAGGCTTTTCGGTCTTTGCTCTCGTCTTCGCGCTGGTCCTGTCCGGCTCGATCCCCGCTTAGGGCCAGAAGGAACAGGAGGCGGCAATGTCCAAACATGACGCAGCAGACGACCTGGAGAACGCCGCTGGTGCCGGTGTCCAGGCGCTTATCGAACGGCTGAAGTCCGAAGGCGTGGCCGCGGGCCAGTCGGAGGGGGATGCCATCCTGGCCAAGGCCAGGGAAAAGGCGGAAACGATCGTTGAGGAAGCAAGGCAGAAGGCGGACAGCCTGCTGGCTGATGCAAGAGCGGAAGCGGCCAGGGAAAAGGCGGCGACGGAAGACGGGCTGAAGGTTGCCGCGCGCGATCTTGTCCTCAGCCTGCGCAATGAGCTGGGCGACCGCATTCAGCAGGAAGCCGGCCGGCTGGTGGCAACCACACTTGCCGACCAGGAATTCCTGAAAAACCTCATTCTGGCGATGGCCGCCAACGCAAAGGACAATGCGTCGGTCAGCGACGCTGAACCGATGGAGATCGTCCTGCCTGAGAAGGTCGTCACCTTCGAGGAGTTGAAGCAATCGCCCGAGGCGGTCGAGCCGGGAACCCTCACCCACTTCGTGATTGCGCTTGCGGGCGAAGCGTTGCGGCAAGGGGTCACCTTCTCCACTGCACCGGGCTTTGACGGCATCAAGGTGAAGTTGACCGACAGGGACGTTTCCATCGATCTGACCGAAGAAGCGATCGCGACACTGTTGAAGCGGCACCTGCAACCGCGCCTCAGAGCGGTGATGGAAGGGGTGCTGCGCTGACATGAGCCGGCCGCACCAATATATCGCGCTGGTGTCCAGCCTGCCCCATCTTGGCAAGCTGTTCTCGCGCAAGGACGTGCCGATCTCGGGGTTCCGCTTGAAGCAGCGGCTGTCAATGCTGGAGCCCGCGCATGCGAGCCTGCTGCGCGAGATGGTTGAGGTGACGGCCTGGGCCGGTGTTGCCGGTTATGATCGCGACATCGATGTGATCCGGCGGGCAAACAAGGTTCTTGCCGATCTGGCTGCCTATCCGGATCTGCAACATCTTGTCGGGGCACGCATGGAAACGCGGACGCTGATTGCAGCGCTGCGTCGACGCCGGGATGGACAGGAAAGCGCCGGAGATATCGAGAACTGGGGCTTCGGCCGCTGGTGCGCACAGGTCAAGGCCAACTGGAGCGACCCGGCCTTTGGGCTCGGCCATTTCATGCCGTGGGTGGGCGAGGCTCACCAACGGATGCGGGCGGGCGATCACATCGCCATGGAACGTCTTGTCCTCACCCAGGTCTTCCGACAGATGGGCCATTACGGCAACCTGCATGAATTCGATTTCGAGGCCGTTGCGATCTACGTGCTGCGCTGGGTGATCGTGGAACGCTGGTCGCGCTACAACGAGGCCGATGCACGTGCCCGGCTGGCCACGCTCGTGGCGTCAGCCCTTGACGGCAAGACGGATGACGGCAGTCAAGCCGGCCGGCCGGATCTTTTCTCAGACTTCACTTCTGCCCTTGAGGGAGCCCCTTCATGACGAGCCATGTTCAGTTGCCCGAACCGACCGCGGAAATCGTCGCCGTGCAGGACGATCTCGTCACACTGTCGCCTCTCGGCTCTGCCCCTCTCATCAAGAACGAGGTGGTCTATATTATCCCCCATGGTCCCGAACGTGATGGCAAGCCGCGGGAATACCTGAAGGCCGAAGTGCTGCGCGTGCGCGGAAAGTCCGCCGAAGCACAGGTGTTCGAAAGCACTGCGGGCGTGCGCGTCGGTGACAAGGTGATCCAGAGCGGCGAGATGCTGTCGGTTGCTCTCGGACCGGGCCTGCTCAGCACGGTTTTTGACGGCTTGCAGAACCCGCTGGCCGATATTGCGGCCGAGCACGGCTTCTTCCTGCCACGCGGGGTGCTCACCAACGCTCTCGACCAGAACCGCAAATGGTCGTTTGAACCCAAGGTGAAATCCGGTGATGTGGTCAAAGCCGGGGAAACGCTCGGCACGGTTCCGGAAGGCAGGTTCGAGCACCGGATCATGGTTCCCTTCGTCACGACGGGTTCCTGGACAGTGGACCGGATACGCGAAGGTACGTTCACCATCAACGAGGTGGTGGCAACGCTCAAGAACGATCGTGGCGAAACCCGCGACCTGACCATGGTCCAGCATTGGCCGGTTCGCCGGGCGATCCCGGAAGGGCTGGTCAAGGCCGGTCAGAGCGAGCGGCTTTATCCAAGCGAGCCGCTGATCACCACCTTGCGCCTGATCGACACGTTCTTTCCCATCGCCCGTGGCGGTATGGGCTGCATTCCGGGTCCCTTCGGCGCGGGCAAGACGGTGCTGCAATCGCTGATTTCGCGTTTCTCGGCGGTCAATATCGTGATCGTGGTTGCCTGCGGCGAGCGTGCCGGCGAGGTGGTCGAAACGATCACCGAGTTCCCGCACCAGCCGGACCCCTCCGGAGATGGCACGCTCATGGATCGTACGGTCATCATCTGCAACACGTCTTCAATGCCTGTGGCGGCGCGCGAGGCCTCGATCTACACCGGCATTACCCTTGGCGAATATTACCGGCAGATGGGCTATGACGTGCTTTTGATCGCCGACAGTACCTCCCGCTGGGCACAGGCCATGCGTGAGACCTCCGGCCGGCTGGAGGAAATTCCGGGAGAGGAAGCGTTTCCCGCCTATCTCGACAGCGCCATCAAGGGCATCTACGAACGCGCGGGGGTCCTGCGGACCACCAGCGGCGAAACCGGCAGTCTCACAATGATCGGCACGGTGTCACCGGCCGGCGGCAATTTTGAGGAACCGGTCACCCAGTCGACCCTCGGCACGGTCAAGACCTTCCTGGGCCTCTCGTCCGAACGGGCCTACAAGCGCTTCTATCCGGCGGTCGACCCGCTGCTGTCCTGGTCTCGGTATCACATTCAGCTCAACGACTGGTACCAGAACAATATCGGCCCGGACTGGGTTCCCCGCGTTTCGGAGATGATTGAACTCCTGCGCAAGGGTGACGAGATCACCCGCATGATGCAGGTGACAGGTGAAGAGGGCGTCTCGACAGACGATTTCATCCTTCAGCAGAAGGCGCTGTTCCTCGACATGGTCTACCTGCAGCAGGATGCCTTTGACGATGTCGACGTGTCGGCGCCGCTCAAGCGCCAGCAGGAAACCTTCGATCTCGTCTACCGGATCGCCCGCACCGACTTTGCCTTTGACGACAAGGAAGCCGTCCGCAAGTTCTTCACCGAACAGACATCGCTCTTCAAGAACCTCAACTACGCCGCCGACGGCAGCCCGGACCGCAAGGAACTGCTGGAGAAGATAAAGGCCAATGTCAGCGCTGCCCCGACACATGTGACGGGGTGATCGCCGTGTATTGTGGGCGAGTAAGCCCCGGGCTTCGCGTTGTCCGCCCGGGGTGACACTCTGGAAACGCACTTGGTTCTGAAGCTATTCCTGGTCCTCGAACACGCTCAGGATCTCTTCCAGCGGCTTCTTGATCTTGGCGACAGCCGGTACCGTGGCGTCTTCCGCGGGATGGCCGACGGCCAGGATCATGACCGGCTTTTCCGCTTCCGGGCGGTTCAGGATCCCGTTGAGGAATTTCATCGGGTTGGGCGTGTGCGTCAGGGTTGAAAGCCCCGCATGGTGAAGTGCGGTGATCAGGAGGCCGGTGGCGATACCGACACTTTCGGGCACGTAGTAGTGCTTGTAGCGGGTGCCGTCGTCGAAGGTGCCCCAGCGCTGCGCGAAAATCACGATCAGCCAGGGGGCGATGTCCAGATGCGGCTTGTCCGCGTCGGTGCCGATGGGCTCCAGTGCCTTGATCCATTCGTCGCCCGCGCCGCCATCATAGAACTTGCGTTCCTCTTCCTCGGCAGCCAGGCGGATCTTGTGCTTCAGGTCGGCATTGGAAATCGCCACGAAATGCCATGGCTGGTGATTGGCGCCGCTCGGGGCGGTTCCGGCAGCGCGGATGCAGGCTTCGATGATGGAACGGTCCACAGGACGGTCCGAGAAATGGCGAACCGTATGGCGGGTCCGCACATCGTCATAAAAGTCCTGTGCACGGGCCAGCATTTCCTTGTCGTCGTAAATTCGCCGGTCCGGCAGCGGCAACGGTTGGTAATCCAGGGCTGATTTGGAAATCATGTTTTTTGTCCATTTGCATTGCCGACCGGCGGATTCGCAAGGAATCCGGGCCGCGCAATCTCCTCCCACTATGCACCGTTAAGTATGGATCGACTGACCGGGCGTCAGGCAACTAAAAATCCGATCCACCGGCTTCACAACTTGAACCAAGCCCGCCTATGCTCGTCTTTGAAACGCCAAATGGCCTTGATGAAAAAATAACCTTGACCAGTGACATGGCACCTTTCTAGATTTTCTTGACCAATTGGTCAGCACTGTTCGTTGAGAAGGCAAAATGCCCCGGCGTCCGGATGCGGCCAAACAACCGGAAGAGGATCAGGCGGCCGGGAACCGCTCCGAGGTCCGCACCGGTTAGGGTTTGAAGTTCCAGAGAAGGGTGAGTCCGACAGCGGCTCGCCCATAACCAGTAGGGGAATGGCAATGAAGGCATTGAAAAGTCTGGCGCTCGCGTCTGTCCTGGGCGCAAGCCTGGTGTCAGGTGCGGCCAACGCCGCGGACGAGCTGACACTGCAGCTTAAGTGGGTCACACAGGGCCAGTTTGCCGGCTATTACGTGGCCAAGGACAAGGGCTTTTACGACGAAGAAGGCCTGGACGTAACGATCAAGCCGGGCGGTCCGGACATTGCGCCGCCGCAGGTTATCGCCGGTGGCGGAGCCGACGTGATCATCGACTGGATGCCGTCCGCCCTTGCATCGCGCGAAAAGGGTGTGCCGCTTGTCAACATCGCACAGCCGTTCAAGAAATCCGGCATGATGCTGACCTGCCTGAAGGAAACCGGCATCACCTCGCCGGAAGACTTCAAGGGCCGGACACTCGGCGTCTGGTTCTTCGGTAACGAATATCCGTTCCTGTCCTGGATGAGCCAGCTCGGCATTCCGACCGACGGTGGCGACGAAGGCGTGACCGTCCTGAAACAGGGCTTCAACGTCGATCCGCTGCTGCAGAAGCAGGCCGACTGCATCTCCACCATGACCTACAACGAATATTGGCAGGTCATCGATGCCGGCATTCCGGAAGAAGACCTGATCGTCTTCAAATACGAAGACCAGGGTGTCGCCACGCTGGAAGACGGTCTCTACGTTCTGGAATCCAGCCTGGACGACCCGGCAATGGTCGACAAGCTCGCCCGCTTCGTGAAAGCCTCCATGAAGGGCTGGGCCTATTCCGCCGAAAACCCGGAAGAAGCTGCTGAAATCGTTCTGGAAAACGACGCCACTGGCGCGCAGACAGAAAAGCATCAGATCCGCATGGTCGGCGAAATCAACAAGCTGGTTGATGGATCTGACGGCAAACTGGACATGTCTGCCTATGAGCGCACCGTGAAGTCCCTCCTGTCCGGCGGGTCCGACCCGGTCATCACCAAGGAGCCGGAAGGCGCTACAACAACGGTCGTCACCGACAAGATGTAACGTCAATCGGGCAGCCGGGGCGGAAATCATTCCGGCTGCCTTTGCCTGATGCCTGCCAAGGCACTAAAAATTAAAGGTTTGAACCCAGACTGCTTCGCTGACAAAAGCTTGGGATTTTGAAAGCGAAATGCGCGATCTGTCTGGAAAAACAGACAAATTCGACCTGGTTCATTCCGCGGCGGAGACAGTATCCGACGAACCGCGCCGGATGACCGCGGGCGTTTTCGGCATTTCTTCCAGCCTCGTCATCATTTTGATGTTCTGCGCGGTGATTTTTTCTTTCGGCGCCGTGCTGTTCAAGGTGCTGGTCGCGGAGCGCGAAGCTGCGATGCGGGAGACCAAATCAGTCGCGCGTGTCTTCCAGAACCACAAGCAGTTGCTGTTGCGTGAAATGGAGCGCTACGCCGCTTCCAACGCCGCCTATCAGAATATCGATACCAATCTGTCGCCTGACTGGATCGAGGCCAGGTTCGGCGTCGACATGGCCCTGGATTTTGCCCACGACTACACAGTGCTTTTCGGTCCGGACAGCAAGGTCCTCTTTTCTTCCAACTTCCACGGCAAGGAGAGAGCGGAAGACTTTTCCAAGAGTATCCAGACGGGCATTACCGGCACGCTGGACAGCATACGCGGCAATTACGTCAAAGCCCTGGTCCGGTCAGAACCAGGCGAAGTCCGCTTCACCGGGGCTTTGGCCGACATTTCGGCCATCGACATCGTCGAGATCAACGATCACCCCTTCATCGTCGCGGCCTTTGCGATCGTACCGGATCCGGGTGGGATCGAAATGTCCTTCGGGCCGCCGAACGTTCTCGTCAACGCATTCGAGATCGATGCGGCGCATCTCAGCAATCTTCTGTCCAGCCTCGCCCTCGACAATCTGAAATTCGCTTCGGAAATTCCCGACGGCATGATCGGTACCCCGGTTCAGAACGGGGCCGGCACGCTGCTTGGTTATCTCGCATGGTATCCGATGAGCCAGTCGTCGGGGATCATCCTGTCTTCGATACCCGTTCTCCTGCTGTCACTCGGGGTCATTCTGACGGTGGCCCTGATTGCCCTCCGGCAGAATGCCAACGCCAGGGCACGGCTGGCAGCCCGTGAACAGGAAGCCCGTTACGCCGCCAATCACGATTCCCTGACAGGCTTCGTCACACGCGGATATTTCCACGCCACAGCAACGAAAAGGCTGGCCTTGCGCAAGGATCAGCAGCGTGGCGCCTGGATCATCTATCTCGACGTCGACAACCTCAAGCAGGTGAACGACATCTACGGGCACACCGTGGGCGACAGCCTGGTGGTCGCTCAGGCCGAACGCATCAGATCGGTGCTCGGCCCGTTCGACCTGGTCGCGCGCAGCGGTGGCGATGAATTCCTGATCCTGACGGAGCGTTGGGAAACACCGGAGCAGGCCGTTGAGGAAGCAGGCAAGCTGTTTGAAAAGCTGCGGCAGCCGTTCGACTATGAAGGCAAGCGTATTGAAACGTCCGTAAGCGCGGGCATTGCCCGCTTCCCGGAGCACGGCCAGACACTGACAGGCCTTGTTCGCGCTGCCGATATCGCCCTGCAGCGCTGCAAGATGGAGCAGAAAAGCTCGTTCCGGATTTACGACGAGCGGATGGACGACCTTCTGCGCGAACGGCGCGAGATCCGTGTGGATCTCGATTCAGCCCTGCGCGAAGAGCAATTCGACCTGTTCTATCAGCCGATCGTCGACGCCCGGTCGGGCGAACTGGCCTTCTATGAAGCCCTGATCCGCTGGCGGCATCCAAGCCGCGGCCTGGTGCCGCCGGCGATGTTCCTGCCGGTTGCCCAGGATGCTGGACTGATGCCTGTGATCGGTGCCTGGGTGCTGGAGCGGGCGCTTCACGATGCCTGCAGCTGGATGCAGACCGGCGTGTCGGTCAATGTCTGCACAAGCCAGATCCAGGCCACAGGTTTCGCGGACAAGGTCGAGGCACTGCTGCGGAAATACGACTTTCCTCCGGAAAGGCTTGTTCTCGAAATCACCGAGGACCTGATGCTGGAGGAAAGCGCGCAGACGCGGAACACCATTCTCAAGCTGCGCGATCTTGGTGTCGGGCTCGCCATTGACGACTTCGGCACCGGATTTTCCAGCCTGAACTACCTGCACAAGTATCGCTTCGACAAGATGAAGATCGACCGCAGTTTCGTGTCGCGTATCGGCGAGGACGAGGAAGCGGACATGGTCGTCCGCTCCATGCTGAGCCTTGCCCGGGTAATGGGCATGCAAAGCGTCGGCGAAGGGGTCGAGACGGAAGCACAGCGCGACTTCCTGGTGGAGGCGGGTTGCGAGTTCCTGCAGGGCTATCTCTTCGACAGGCCGCTGCCGTTCAACGAGTTGATGCCGCCTGATCCTTTGTCGCAGATGGAAGGCATCCGTCGGGCCGGCGGTTGATCTGCCTGCTTGCGGCAATCCCTTTCAAGGTTCCCTAGACTGAAAAGCGAACAAAAAAACGCGGGCAAGGGAGGATCCTGCCCGCGTTGAAGGTGACCGCCGGAGCTTTGCCTATTCGGCTGCTTCCTTGACGGCCATCGGGTTGTTCGGGTGCGTCGTCCAGTTGGCGTAGTCTTTTTCGACAGGCTTCCTGGTGCGCGGATCGATGCTGCCGGCCTCCATGGGTTCCATGGTGATGCAGCCTTCGATCGGGCAGACATTGACGCACAGGTTGCAGCCGACGCATTCCTCGTCGATCACCTCGAACTTGCGAACGCCGTCCACCATGTTGGTGATTGCCTGGTGGGACGTGTCCTCACAGGCGATGTGGCAGCGGCCGCATTCGATGCAAAGATCCTGATCGATCTTGGCCTTGGCGATGTAGTTGAGGTTGAGGTACTGCCAGTCGGACACATTCGGCACCGCGCTGCCGACAAACTGGTCGACGGACGTATAGCCCTTGGTGTCCATCCAGTCGCTGAGGCCTTCGATCATGTCCTCGACAACCCGGAAGCCATAGGTCATTGCGGCCGTGCAGACCTGCACAGAGCCTGCGCCAAGCGCCATGAACTCGGCCGCGTCACGCCAGGTGGTCACGCCGCCGATGCCGGAAATCGGCAATCCGTGGGTCACCGGGTCGCGGGCGATTTCGGCGACCATGTTGAGTGCAATCGGCTTTACGGCCGGGCCGCAATAACCGCCGTGCGCACCCTTGCCGTCGACAGAGGGGGACGGCGACATGATGTCGAGGTCGACACCCATGATCGAGTTGATGGTGTTGATCAGCGAAACAGCATCAGCACCACCCGCCTTGGCGGCCTGCGCCGGTTTGCGGACATCGGTGATATTCGGCGTCAGCTTCACGATGCAGGGCATGCGCGAATGCTGCTTCACCCAGCGGGTGACCATTTCGATGTATTCCGGCACCTGGCCGACGGCGGAGCCCATGCCGCGCTCGCTCATGCCGTGCGGGCAACCGAAGTTCAGTTCGACACCGTCGGCTTCGGTTTCTTCGACGCGGCGGAGGATGTCGATCCAGTTCTGTTCCTCGCAGGGCACCATCAGCGAGACGACAAGCGCCCGGTCCGGCCAGTCGCGCTTTACCTGCTTGATCTCGCGCAGGTTCACTTCCAGCGGACGGTCGGTGATCAGTTCGATGTTGTTGAGGCCGATCAGCTGCCGGTCCTTGCCATGGATCGCGCCGTAACGCGGACCGTTGACGTTGACCACCGCCGGATCTTCCCCAAGCGTCTTCCAGACGACGCCACCCCAGCCGGCCTTGAAGGCCCGGACGACGTTATATTCCTTGTCCGTCGGCGGCGCGGATGCCAGCCAGAACGGGTTCGGCGATTTGATGCCGATAAAATCAGTACGCAAGTCAGCCATGGTGGCTCTCCCTCAAATCGGTGGCGCCGAGCGCGTCAGCTGCTGCCGGGCGCTCAGGTCCCAGTCGCTCAGGTTTCAGGCGCGCAAGTCTCAGGCGGTCAGGGCAGCGTTAATGCTCTCGGCGGCAATCTTGCCATCCTCGACAGCGGCAACCGTGAGGTCTTCACCGCCCAGCACGCAGTCACCGCCCGCCCATACATCGGCAAGGCTGGTCTTGCGGTCCGCATCAACCACGATGCGACCCTTTTCAAGGGACAGCGCATCGCCGAGATCCGCTTGCACCAGGGTCTGGCCAACGGCCTTGAACACCATGTCCGCAGGCAGGGTGATGACTTCGCCGGTACCGGTCAGGGAACCATTCTGCTCCTGGGTCCGCTCCAGTTCAATCGCGGTAATCGCACCGTTTTCACCGACTAGACCCTTCGGCTGGGCCCAGGTCATGATCCGGACGCCGCTGGTCTGGGCCAGCTGCTGTTCGTATTCTGAGGCGTTCATCCGGTCCTGACCGCGGCGATAGGCGATCGTGACGTCTTCGGCGCCCAGCAGTTTGGTCTGGACCGCAATGTCGACCGCAGTCATGCCGCCGCCTATCACCACGATGCGCCGGCCAACCGGAAGCTGGGAAAGATCCTTTGACTGACGCAGGTCGGCAATGTAGTCGACGGCATCGATCGAGCCGCTCTTGTCTTCGCCTTCAAGGCCAAGCGCATTGACGCCGCCAAGGCCGATGCCGAGGAACACGGCATCATATTCGGCACGCAGGGTCGCAAGATCCAGATTGGTGCCGAGGCGCATTCCGGTCCGAACCTCGATACCGCCGATGGACAGGATGAAATCCACTTCCCGCGCGGCAAAGTCGTCGACCGATTTGTAGGAGGCGATACCGTATTCGTTGAGGCCGCCGGCTTTTTCGCGGGCATCGAACAGGGTGACGTCGTGACCGTGCACCGCCAGCCGGTGGGCGCAGGAAAGACCCGCAGGTCCGGCGCCGACGACGGCAACCTTCTTGCCGGTTGCAGCAGCACGCGTGAACGGCGTCGAGCTGAACTCCGACATGAAGTGATCAGTCGAATACCGCTGCAACTCGCCGATCTTCACCGGCTTGCCTTCGGCAACTTCGCGCACGCAGACCTGTTCGCACAGTGTCTCGGTCGGGCAGACGCGGGCACACATGCCGCCCAGAATGTTCTGGGCGAAAATGGTCTTCGCGGCCCCGGTCGGGTTCCCGGTCGAGATCTGGCGAATGAACTGCGGAATGTCGATGCTGGTCGGGCATGCCTGCATGCAAGGGGCGTCGTAGCAGAAGTAGCAACGGTCGGCTTCGACCTGCGCTTCGTGCTGGTCCAGCAGCGGGTGCAGGTCGCTGAAATTCTCAGCGTATGCGTCCTCAGGCAAGCGCCCGGCGGCAATGTCCGGGCCGGCTTTGGTCTGGGTCATGGAGATCTCCGGAAGGTTGGCGATCGTTTTCAAGGTGGCTTCCTTCGTTTGATGAGGAGGCTCAGGAATGCATTGGAAGAAAATTTGAACAGTTAGTCAAATTTTTTTTGGAATGATTAAAAACTTGAGGGAAAAAATCAGCAATAAAATTACCGGAAAAACAGCATCTTAACGCAAAAAAGGCGCTGTGATGAAATTTGCGCCATGGCGCAAAATCCGGCCTGACAGCTGCCTGTCACGGTGTATTGGCGGGGAAAACAGGACAGATCAACGCGCACGCACGCCGAAGAGCTCCGGCGCACCTGTGTGCACCGGAGTTGAAGCGGCCGCCAGGCAAACTGGTAGCGTTGGTTCCGGAACCGTGTCCGGTTAGTGCGAGTGGTGTGACAGGCGCAGGGGCGCTGTCTGACGGGGGCTTTGAACCCGTCCGGCCACATTCTGGAACGCGAGCACAAGACTGACTGCAACAAGAGTCGCAGGCCACAAGATCGATGTGACCAGAACTCCCAGCAGCCGCTTTGGTGTGCTCAGTCCGCTATCAAGCAATTCCGCAGACGACAGGATCAGAAACACCAGCGTAACGGCGCCATAGAGGACGGCTCCCATGAAGAACAGGAGATACATGTCGGTTACCCACCTTACATTTTACCCAATGCCGCATCCCGAGCCTCAATGCGGCGTCCTACCTCGCACATCACAAGGCAAATCTTTGGTGTAAATGTGGCCGTTTCGCTTCTGGGTAGGCATAGGTGCGCCCAAACTTTCGCCATCCGGGTCGGGCGGGTTAACCCGGAATGCAGCGCATCTCCTTGGGGAGCTCCCGCTAACTGCATGGTTAACAAAAGGTTTCCGGATTTGCAGTGGTGGGAAAATGACCGGTTTCAGCCTGTTTTCGGAACCCTGCGCCTGTGGACATGTTTGTGGACAGAAAAGGAAAATATTTTTCGATTGAGTACAAAGTGGCGGACGGATGTCGCCATATTTTGCCCCGGGTCGGTAAAGGGCTTGAAACCCACTGCACACAAAAAGGCAGCGGGCTGAAGACATAATGATGCTTTTCAAGTGTCGCCGACTTGCCTACGCCAAACAGGAACGCATCACGGCAACAGAGTTGGGGCAGCGCCGATGGCCAAGCATTTTTTCTGGAACGAATTGAATGCCTCGGATTTCGCGGCGCTTGATCCCGAGCGGACCATCGCAATCCTGCCGACCGCCTCGACCGAGCAACATGGCCCGCATCTGCCGATCGCGACCGATGTCGCAATCGCCCAGGGAATGCTTGCCGAAACGCGCAAACAGCTGCCGGAAGATCTCGATATCCTGGTGTTGCCGGTGCAGGAAATCGGCAAGGCGAACGAACATGTCTACGGCCCGGGAACATTGTCTCTCGGGGCTGAGTTGCTGATCCCCGTCTGGACCGCCATTGGCCAGAAAGTGTCGGAAGCCGGCATTCGCAAGATGGTGATCGTCAATTCCCATGGTGGCAACACCGACATCATCAGCATCGTCTCGCGCGAACTGCGCGTGCGTTACGAAATGGCTGTTCTGGTGACGCATTGGGGCCGCTTCGGCCATCCGGACGGCATGATTTCCGCTCACGAGTCCAAATTCGGTATTCATGGCGGCGAGGTCGAAACGTCCTTGATGCTGCATTTCCGGCCTGAACTGGTCCGCATGGACAAGGCCGAGAACTTCATCTCAAAAGCAGAAGAGATGCTGGAAAACTCCAAATACATCCAGCCGACGCCGCCCCACGCCCTGGCCTGGATCGCCCACGATCTCAATCCGGCCGGCGTCGTTGGTGATGCCTCCAAGGGGACGGCGGAAAAAGGAGCGGTGATCAGTGCTCATCAGGCAGCCGGTTTCATTGAGATGCTGCGTGACTTCACAGCTTATTCGCTGACCAACCTGTATAAGCCATAACGATCTTCGGATCTTAAACGGGCAGGTTGCCTTCCCGTTGCAATTCCTCCACCTGAGCAACGAGTTCCTGCAGCAGGAATTCGACGAACAGGCTCGTTGCCGCGTCCATCGAGGCTCGCGCCCGAGTAAACAGCTTCATCGGCTGGTGATGTGTCCGGGCAACGTTCAGCGGTCGGAAAACAAGCTCGCCCCGCCGGCATTCGGCCAGAACGTCCAGTGGATTGAGCAGGCTGATGCCGATGCCGCGCCGGACAAGCTGGCGAACCGTTTCCGAGGAGTTCGTTTCCAGGATCGGTTCCACCGGGATCGGCACGGACGACAGCACCAGATTGATCACGTCCCGCAGGCTGGTTCCCGATTGGGCCAGCACCAGACGCTCCTGAACCACATCCACGAGATCGACCGGCCCGGTTTCCTGCGCCAGCTTGTGTCCGGGCGGAACCACCGCACCAATGGGAATGTCGAAGGTGGCCAGCGTCCGCAGGCCCGGCGTTGCGGCAATGTTGAAGCCGAGGCCGATGTCGACTTCGCCTGTCAGGACCGGATTGATGGTCGTCGTGCCGCCGTCACTGCGCAGCTTGATGTGAACGCGCGGGTTCTTCTCGATGAACTTCGCGATGATTTCCGACAACGGTCCCGAAGCGAGGCCGACGGTCGTCACCAGCGAAACCTGGCCGGCCTGCGGCATTTTCAGCGCCCGGATCCGGGTCTCTAGCCTGGCATAGTCTTTCAGAACGCCCCGGATATGTTCAACGCACAGCTCTCCAGCCGCGGTAAGCCGCAGCCCGCGCGGCAGGCGCTCGAACAGGGGAACGCCGAATTCCTCTTCGAGGGCAAGGATTTGCCGGTTGATGGCGGAGGACGACACATTCAGCCGATCAGCTGCCTTCCGAATGGAGCCGCAGCGCGCGATCTCATCCAGGTAAAGCAGCTTGCGGGAGTGGAGCAGGGCCAAGAAGTGCCTCCTTTTTGTGCATGCGGCACAATTGATCGTCAGAAAAGATAGCGATGACAATAAGGCATCGCTGCAGGCGAATTTTGATGCTTTTCAACGTGCGCTGCAAGGGATCAAATATTTTCGGAAATGTGCGGTTTCACGGTAGTTTTTTTTACTGGAGGGTACGAAATGACAGTTTTCCCATTTGCGAAGACGCTTCTCGCAGCGGTTCTTCTCACCGGAACCGCCACTCACCAGGCATTGGCGCTGGATGAGGTCAGCTACGGCACCAACTGGCTCGCGCAGGCGGAACACGGCGGGTTTTACCAGGCCGTTGCCGACGGCACCTACGAGAAATACGGCCTGAAGGTCACGATCGCGCCGGGCGGCCCGCAGGCTGCCAACGATGCGCTGCTGATTTCCGGCAAGATCGATTTTTACATGGGTGGGACGCTGAAGGGCTTCGACTACGTCAAGGAAGGCATTCCGCTGATCAACGTCGCCAGCATCTTCCAGAAGGATCCGCAGATCCTCGTGGCGCATCCCGATCAGGGCATCGACAAGTTCACCGACCTTGCCAAGCTTGAAACCATCTACATGGGCAAGGACGGCTACGTCACCTATTTCGAGTGGATGAAGAAGAACTTCGAAGGCTTCTCCGACGCCCAGTTCAAGCCTTACACCTTCAACCCGGCTCCTTTCATTGTCGATCCCAAGTCCGCGCAGCAGGGCTATCTGACCTCCGAGCCGTATGAAATCGAAAACCAGGCGGGTTGGGCGCCGAAAGTGTTCCTTCTGGCTGATGAAGGCTGGACGCCCTACTCGACCATGATCACCACTTCCAAGGCGCTGGTCGAGGAAAACCCGGATCTGGTGCAGCGTTTCGTCGATGCTTCCATCGAGGGCTGGTACAACTACCTGTATGGCGACAACGCCGCGGCAAACGAGTTGATCAAGAAAGACAACCCGGAAATGACCGACGGTCAGCTCGCCTATTCCCTTGCGAAGATGAAGGAATACGGCATCGTGGATTCCGGCGACACGGAAGAGAAGGGCATCGGTTGCATGACCGACGAGCATTTCAAGGCGTTCTTCGATACGCTGGCCTCGATCGCCGTCGTGGATGCCTCTCTTGACTACAAGCAGTCCTACACCACGGACTTCGTCTGCAAGGGTGTCGGCCTCGACCTGAAGAAGTAAGGCCGGTTTGGCAAATACATTCCGCTTCGCGCCACGGCGTGCGAAGCGGCCGCCTCCAGATGCAGAGTTGAGCATGGTCATCGCCGAACAGGGCAGCGCAGAAACGAAGACGCCGTCGGCCCGCAGTGTGAAATCGTCCCGCCCGCTGGTGGCGATGGATAATGTTTCGAAGGTATTCTCCAACGGGACGCTGGCCCTTTCCGGCATGTCCATGACGGTCCGGCCCGGAGAGTTCATAAGTTTGCTGGGGCCGTCCGGTTGCGGCAAGTCGACCGCGCTCAGGATCATCGCCGGCCTTGGCGGCGTATCGGAAGGCGAAATCGACTGGCCGAGTTTCCGCATCAACTCCAGAGGGCTGCCTGACGGCGACATCAGCTTCGTGTTTCAGGAACCGACGCTGATGCCCTGGCAGACCGTTTTCGGCAACGTCTACCTTCCCCTGCGCCTCAAGGGCATCTCGAAGAAAGCGGCATCGGAACGGATCATGACCGCGCTGGAAAGCGTAGGCCTGAAGGACTTCGCCGATGCCTATCCGCGCGAACTTTCCGGCGGCATGAAGATGCGTGTCTCCATTGCGCGTGCGCTGGTAACCGAGCCCAAGCTGCTGTTGATGGACGAACCCTTCGCGGCCCTTGACGAGATCACGCGCCAAAAGCTGAATGACGATGTGCTGGCGCTCTGGAAGGCGACAGGCATCACGGTGATCTTCGTGACCCATTCCGTTTATGAATCCGCCTATCTGGCAAACCGGATCGTGGTGATGAAAGCCCGGCCGGGCCGCGTGCATTCGGACTTTCCCCTGCACACCAGTCTGGAGCGGGATGCGCAGTACCGTACCTCCGAGGAGTACAGGCAGGCCTGTGCGGAAGTCTCTGCCATGCTGTCGGAAGCCATGGGAGGCGAGGAGCACTGATGACCGCACCAGCAAACGAAACACTGGCACCCGCCGACGTGCTGCAGGAACCAGACAGCGAAGCGCAGGTCGCGCGCAAAAGGCTGGCATCAGCAGCCAAGCTGCCGACAAAGGAAAGCGCTGCCGCTGCCAAGCGGCGGGAGCGTATCCTGACGGTTCTGGTGCCGATCTTCGTCATCGCAGGCTTGATCGCGCTCTGGCAGGTCATGGTCACCGTGAATGACATTCCCCACTACATTCTTCCCGGCCCGGGACTGGTGGTGAATTCGCTGATGTCCGACTGGCACATCCTGCTGCCCGCCCTTTGGGTGACGACCAAGATCACGCTTGCCTCCCTTGCGCTGGCGTTGATCGGCGGTGGCGGCATGGCGATCCTGCTTGTGCAGTCGCGCTGGATCGAGACGGCGCTCTATCCGATCACCGTTATCCTGCAGGTCACGCCGATCATTGCGATCGCGCCGTTGATCCTGATCTACGCTCCGTCAACACAGGCAGCGCTTTTGATTTGCGCCTTTGTCGTCGCCTTCTTCCCGATCCTGTCCAACATGGTGCAGGGCCTGAAAAGCGTGGATCACAACCTCCTGAACCTGTTTGAACTTTATGGCGCCTCGCGCTGGCAGACGCTGATCTATCTGAAGCTGCCGGCTTCCCTGCCGTATTTCATGACCGGCCTTCGCATCGGTGGCGGTCTTGCGTTGATTGCGGCGGTCGTTGCCGAATTTGCGGCCGGATCGGCCGGTGCAGGCTCGGGACTTGCCTTCCGCCTTCTGGAATCCCAGTTCCGGCTCAATATTTCACGTCTGTTCGCAGCGCTGTTCCTGCTTGCCAGCCTGGGTGTGCTGATCTTCGCTTTGACGTCCTTCATCTCCTGGTGGACACTGCATCGCTGGCACGAAAGCAGCCTGAAGCGGGAAAACTGATGACACTCGACCTTCCCAAAACCGGCCGGTTCGCGCTGCGCACCGCAACTCTGCCCGCTGCAGTCACGCCGGGGTTGGCGCTTCCTGCGCGCGAGGGCCTGTCGTCGGCCGATCTGATCATTTCAGACGGGCGCATTGAGGCCATCCTACCGGCTGGGACAGCCCCCGCGGACATAGAAAGCGTTGATCTGCAAAGGCGCATGGTCTGGCCCTGCTTTGCCGACATGCACACCCACATCGACAAGGGCCATATCTGGGACCGGCAACCCAACCCGACCGGCGATTTCGACGGTGCACTTGCCGCTGTCAGGGCCGACCGGGAGGCAAACTGGACGGCCAGGGACGTTGAAACGCGCATGGACTTCTCCCTGCGCTGTGCCTATGCGCACGGGACCAGCCTCCTGCGCACCCATCTCGACAGCCTGGCACCGCAGCACCGGATTTCCTTCGAGGTGTTCGCCGACATGCGCGAACGCTGGAAAGACCGGATCGCCCTGCAGGCTGCCGCCCTGTTTCCGATCGATGCCATCGATGACGACGCCTATTTTTCCGACCTGGTGGAGGTTGTCGTGGCAAACGGCGGGCTGCTTGGCGGCGTGACCTTCCCGTTGCCGGATCTAGACCGCAGGCTGGATATCCTGTTTCGCACGGCCGCGGACAACGGCCTCAATATCGACCTGCATGTTGATGAGACCCAGGATGCCAACGTCCTGACGCTGCTTGCTATTGCGGAAGCCAAGCTGCGCAACGGGTTCGAAGGCGCGGTGACGGTCGGCCATTGCTGTTCCCTGGCGCGCCAGGACGACGACAAGGCCAAGGCGACAATCGACAAGGTGCGGGAGGCAGGCCTCTCCGTCGTTTCCCTGCCCATGTGCAACATGTATCTGCAGGACCGGCACCCGGGCCGCACGCCACGGTCGCGTGGCGTTACACTGCTGCACGAACTGCGGGCCGCAGGCGTGCCGGTGGCCGTTTCATCGGACAATACCCGCGATCCTTTCTACGCCTATGGCGATCTCGACATGGTGGAAGTGTTCCGCGAGGCGGTGCGTATTGCGCATCTGGACCACCCGCTTGATGATGCGGCCAAGGTGGTCACCAGCCTTCCGGCCGACATCCTGCAAGTCCCCGAAGTCGGGCGGATTGCCGAGGGGCTGGGCGCCGATCTTGTCATCTTCAACGCTCGAAGCTGGAGCGAATTTCTGTCCCGTCCGCAGGCGGACCGCATCGTGATGCGGAATGGCATGGGCATCGACCGTCGCCTGCCGGATTATTCTGAACTTGACCCGCTGACGAAAGGCTGACCATGGCCGATTACGAGACAATCAAGGCCGAACTTGATGGCATTGCGGTTGAGGACAATCCGCGTCTGGTTCAGGCCAAGAGCCGTGACTTTTATTGGTATTCGCCGGTCCTCAAGGCCCAGCTCGACAATGTCACCGGAGATCTTCTGGTCTCGCCGAAAAATGAAGCGGAAGTCATAAAGGTTCTGAAAACGGCATTTGCGCACGGTGTGCCGGTCACGCCGCGTGGTGCGGGCACGGGCAACTATGGCCAGGCGATGCCACTGTCCGGCGGCATCGTGCTTGATATGTCGAAGATGGACGAAGTCAAGGAAATCGCACCGGGCCGGGTTGTCTGCGGTCCGGGCATCGTCATCGCAAAGCTCGACAAGATTACAAAAGAACATTCGGGCCAGGAACTGCGCTTCCATCCTTCAACCGCGCAAACCGCGACCATTGGCGGCTTTATCGCCGGTGGCTCCGGCGGTGTCGGTTCGGTTCACTGGGGCGGCCTGCGCGATCTCGGCAACATCCTGCGCCTGCGCATCGTGACCATGGAAGCCGAACCCAGGGTGATCGAGCTGTCCACCTGGGACCTGCAGAAGGTCAGTCATGCCTATGGCACCAACGGTATCATCACCGAAGTCGAAATGCCGCTGACAACGGCTCATGACTGGGTGGACGTGATCGTCGGCCACGAAACCTTCATGGACGCGGTCGTCTTTTCCGACAAGCTGGCACGCAGCAACGGTATTCTGCTGAAGGAAGTCGCCCCGATTGCTGCACCCATTCCGTTCGATTTCTTCACGCGGCACAAGCCCTGGCTGAAGGAAGGCGAGGCGGTCACCGTGCTGATGGTGGCGCCGCATTCCATGTCGGCAATGCTTGCGCTTGCGGAACGGATGAAGGGCGAAGTGCGCTTCCGGTCGGACGAAGTGGAAAGCATGAAGGGCATTCCGCATGTCTATGAGCTTGCCTGGAACCACACGACACTGCGGGCGCTGAAATTCGACAGTTCCTTCACCTACCTGCAGACGCAGTATCCGGGCCCGAACCACGTGGAGCTTGTGCGCAAGACCACCGAAATGTTCCCGGGCGAGATCTTCGGACACCTAGAGTTCCTGCGGTTCGATGGTCAGGTGCAATGTTCTGGCCTTCCCCTGATCCGCTACACGACGGAAGAACGGCTGGACGAGATCATCCGGCTGCACGAGGAAAACGGTTGCCGGGTGTTCAACCCACATCGCTACACCCTTGAAGAGGGCGGCATGAAACAGACCGACCAGGTCCAGCTCGCCTTCAAGAAGGAGACGGACCCGGAGGGATTGCTCAATCCGGGCAAGATGATCGCCTGGGACAATCCGGACTTCGACTTCAATTCCGGCCAGAACTATCTTTTCCCGGGCCTTCAGGCCTTTGCCGAGGCCTGATCAGATGCGCGTACTGGTTCTCCATTCCCACCCGCAGGAGCACAGTTTCGGCCGGGCGCTCTATCACAAGACCTGTGAAAGCCTGGCGAAGGCCGGGCATGAGGTCGACGGCTGCAATCTCTATGAGGAAGGGTTCGACCCCGTCCTCTCCGCCCGCGACAGGGACATCTATCACACGGTCCCCGACAACCGGGAGCTGGTCGACAATTACTGCGAGCGCCTGCTGGCGGCGGAAGGTCTGGTCATCTGCACGCCGGTCTGGAACTTCGGTTTTCCCGCGATGTTGAAAGGTTACTTCGATCGTGTCTGGCTGCCAGGCGTTTCGTTTCATCTGGAAGACGGCACCTTGACGCCGACCTTGCGCCATATCCGAAAGATGGCGGCCGTCATGACTTATGGCGGCAGCCGGTGGCGGGCGTTTCTGGTTGGCGATCCGCCGCGCAAGGTGGTCAATCGGGTCATCCGGGCACAGATCAAGATTGGCGCATCGGTGAAATATCTGGCCCATTACGACATGAACAACTGCACCCCGGCCTCGACCGGTGCCTTTCTGGAGAAGGTCGGCAAGGAAATGGAGCGGTTCTGACACCGCTCCAGGCTGGCTGGGCTAGAATACCTTCGCCGCGGTCACTTCCACTTCCACCAGAAATTCCGGACGCGTGAAGCCGCCGACCACCAACAGGGTCGAGACCGGTTTCAGCGCTCCGGTGTAGCGGTCTCGAACGGCCATATAGTCCGCGAAATCTTCCCGCCGCGTGACAAAGCCGGAAATGCGGATGACGTCTTCGAAGCCCATGTCCGCTTCCTTCAGGATCGCGGCGATGGCGTCGAAGCAAACTTCGGCCTGACCGGTCACGTCCGGCGGAATCGTATCGTCCAGCCGGATACCGAGCTGGCCGGAGGTCACCAGAAGGCTGGCGCCGGGTGGCACGTAAAGGCCGTGATTGTACTGCCCAAAGGGTGTTCGAACAGAAGGGGGATTGAAGGATTTCTTGTCGGTTGGACCGGCCATGAGCGCAGGTTCTCCAGAAATTGCATCTTGTCATGCATGTTCCGGTATAAGAGCCGGAAAGTCATTGAAAAAATGCAGCTTTTCTGAATTTACGATCGTCTCGCGAACCAGTTATTCAGAACCGGAAAGGTGCCTTGCCGGGGCCTACTCCGGATACCAGAGCTTTGCCTTTTCCGCACCCCGTTCAATGATCACGTGACCGTTGGCAAAGACCCTGTAGCCGTGGCTCCAGTCGCCGTCCGGCCATTTGATTCGCACGTTGGCACGTTCCGCTACACCCAGGCCGAAGTGAACGAAGCCCATCTGGCCGGAGGCATGGCCTGCCCCTACCTGGATGTCCTTCACCACGGTCCGGTTTCCCGTCTTCACGCTGATCTTGGCACCCACTGCGCGGGAGTTGGGTTTGCCCGGCTGGCGCACGTCCACAGCCAGCCAGTTGCCGAGCTGTTTCGGTTCTTCTGCCGTGCCCTGTCCGGTATTGCGGAACAGGCTCACCGGTCCGGATCGGTTGACGACAACCAGATCCACCAGTCCGTCGGCGTTGAAATCCGCCAGACCCGCACCGCGTCCGCGCCGGTTCAGCGCAATCCCGGCGGTGTCGCCGGTTTCCACAAAGCGGCCGTCCCATTGGCCGAGCAAGAGATTATCCGGGTCATAGGCCGCGAAGTCGGGCATGGCTTCCACATTGCCCTTGGCAATGAAGAGGTCCCAGAGCCCGTCATTGTTGACGTCCTGAAACTCGGAATGCCATCCGGTTGAGGGTTTCAGGTCTTCGCCCGCATAGGGCCGGTGCGCAGTAACGCCGAGGTCGAAGGCAATGTCCTGATAGACCGGCACGGTCTCGTCCGATTCCGGATCGAGTTTCTGCAGCTTGGTGTCGCCCATGCTGGTGAGCGCATACTCGGGAAAACCGTCCACATCCAGGTCGATAGACGCAATGCCCATGCCCCAGATCTTCAGGTGTTGCCAGCCATCGGACTTGCGATAGGGGCGAGGCGGCCTGCCGGGCGCAATAGCCCAGAGCTGCTCCTCGCCACCGCGGTAATATTGCCGGTCGTTCGAGATCCTGAGCGCCGGTTCGCCGGAGCGGTTCCAGTCTGTGAACAGCATCGACAAGCTGCAATATCCCGGCGACAGACGGGTTGCTTCCGCGTAGAGCGGGCTGCCGTCCTCCGCCTTTTCCGGCCGGAACAGGAAGTTGTCGTGACAGGTGCCCCAGGGCGAACCGGGGGCAGAACGATCGACATAATTGCCAAAGGCAAGCGTTGGATAATCGAGCCCTGGTTCGTAGGTGGCGGAAAAGGAAGTGCTCCATTCGCGGCCGCCGTCGAAGCCAAGAGCCCGGTTGGCGACCTCGAAGGTACAGGCGCCCTTGCCTTCCAGGATCAGGTTTTCACCCAGGCGCAGCACGACGAGATCCAGAATGTCGTCGTTGTTGATGTCGAGCGGATAGGCGCCGAGCACGTCGGTGGCCTGTTTTTCATTGAGGCCTGTTTCCACCGCGGTGAATTTCAGCGCACCTGCCACACGGCTTTCGTTGCGAAAAAGCTGCGCCGGGTTCTTGCCGCCGGCAAAGAACAGATCCGGCTTGCGGTCGCCATCGCAATCGAAGATCGCGGTGCCGCCGCCAACGAAGAATTCCCACGCACCGTCATAGGAATGCTCGATGCCCGCAGCCGAAGCCTCTTCCACAAACGAGGGGACGGGCGCAACGGAAACCTGACGGGTGTCGTCTGCCAGAGCCGGGGCCGCGAGGCTTACGCTCAACAGCGCACCGGACACGGTAAGGCTGAAAGGCTTCATTCCGCGATCTCCAGGCTGCGCAGGAAGGCGATGATCGTCTGCTGCTCTGTTTCCGTCAGACCTGCATAGGCCTTGCGGCTGTCGGAAGCAGCGCCGCCATGGGCCAGGATCGCCTCTTCCAGCGTCGTGATATCGCCCCGGTGCCCATAGGGCGCCGTGCTGCCGATGCCCCAGAGTTCGGACGTGATGAAAACGTCGCGCGCAACAAAGCGTTGGGCCAGCAGTTCATTGCCGAAGGTGTCATTGGCCGCATCGGCAATCGTGTGGCGCTTCAGGTCGCCGTAAAGGGGAACCAGCACCCGGCCCTGGTCATCGCGCGGCAGGGCCTTCACCCAGTCCAGCGTGCCGAGGTCAAGTTCGAGCGGTGCCTTCACGTCGCTCTGGCGCAGGGTACCGGCGGTGTCGAACGGGCCGGGATCCTGAAAGATGAGGCTTTCGAGCGGCAATTCGGGAATGTGGCACGAGCTGCAGCCGATGGTGCCGAAAAGCGCTTCTCCCTTTGCCGCCGCCTGCTGCCAGACATCCGGCAGATCCTGTTTTCGGGTGGGCGCGGGAAGGGTTGCCTGGAAAGCGACCAGCGCCGAGATCTGACCCGGCGAAATTTCGACCGTATGGCCATCATCGTCGAAGTCGTCCGATCCTGTCCACTCGGCGCCGAACCGCTCGACCGCCTGTATGCCATGATGATCGTTGGTGGCGTTCACGCTGAACTGACGAAGCGAGGCAAAGACACCCTTCTGGCTGAAAGGCCGCAAGGTCAGGTCGTCGTCGATACCCTCGAGACGGGAAACGTCCAGTGTCCCGTCAGGAAAGGCGGTCAACTTGCCGAAGGAGACCCCCTTCGTTTCCAGGCTGACGGTTTCTTCCTGACCGCTTTTCCGCACCCTGGCCAGCAAATCCGTCCGCTGGCTGCGCAGGTCCGTGGTCATTTCCCGGGCAAGCAATTCGATCAGCCCGGCTCCCTGAAGCGCGACCGTGTTGCGCTCGTTGGAAAACTGCGGATCCGTGGTGTCGAAGTCGGCGCTTTCGAAGCCTTCGGAAACGAACACGTTTGCTGTGAACGCACCGGAACCACCGATCACAGGCTCGTTGTGGCAGGAAGAGCAGGAATTGGCGTCCATTCCAGCAAGACGCTGGAACGCCTGCGGTGCCTTGCGGCGCACTTTTGTCGGCACGATAGCCCGTGTCGCGTCCGGTCGGCCTGCGCCATCCAGTGTGGTGAACTTGGCCTTGAACAGCTCTTCTCCAAGCGGCTGCAGCACGGTGATCGCATCTTCACCCGATTGCGCCAGGGCGTCGATATCGACGTCTTCCTTGATGGCCCGTTCGCTCCAGGGTGCGGGATCGGCAAGTGCTGATGCAGGCAGGGTGATGCCGAGGACGAGAGCAGAGACTGCGAGCCGGGATTTGCCTGTCATGCCGTCGCCTCCTTGCGGTCGAGCCGCGCTATGCGGCCTGAGGGCGGAGTTGCGTTGCCGAGAAAATCCTTGTCGAGACGTTCCATCGACTGGGCGATCAGGCCGCTGCGAATGAAGTCCTCATTCCACGGCATCACGTCCAGGGAGAAATTGTTCCTGAGATCGGAAACGAGAGCCTCTTCCAGCCCTTCCCACATGCCTTTTTCCATGAAGGAGAAGGCTCGCATCGCAGCGCCGGTCAGCACCACGCGCTTGGGGTCGATCATCGCAATCACCCGGGCAAGACCATAGCCCAGAACCCGGCCTGCGTCGTGAAACGCGTTGCAGGCGTCCTTGTCTCCCGAGCCGGCCAGTTCGATCAGCCGGGCAAGGCCGCTGACGCCCGCCTTGATGGTGCCCGGATCGGTGTTCTCCGGCAGATGAGAGGCAGCCCGCACCAGCGCGTAATCGGATAGATACGCCTCAAGGCAGCCCTTCTTGCCGCATCGGCAGAGCGCCCCGCCGGGCAGATGGTTGGCATGGCCGAACTCGGCGGCCGTGCCGCTTGCTCCCGAAAACAGCCGGTTGTCGAGGTAAAGCCCCATGCCGACACCGTAATCGAGCATGATCACGGCAAATGTCCCGCTGTACTTGTTCGGGTCCGACCAGTGCAGCGCTTCGGTGATCATGTTGGTGTCGTTGGAAATGTAGCAATCCGCCCCGAAGGCTTCGTGCAATGGACCGACGACAGGAATCTTGCGCCCGGCAAAGGCGGGGCTCCAGGCAACGACGCCGGTTTCCGTTTCAACGACACCCTGTGCGGCAACGCCGATTTCCCGAACCCGTGACGGGCCGATGCCGGCCTCGTCGAGGAACTGCCTGATCGCGGTGATCAGGGTTTCGGGAAAGCTGTCGGCATCTTCGGTGGCGCTGTCAAAATGGCTGCGCCTGTCGCACACCACCTCGCCGGCGAAATTCACCAGCGACAGGTCGATGTTGTTGACCGAAAGACGGACGCCAACCGTATAGACCGCGTCCGGCTTGAGCTTCAAAAGGGTGCGTGGCCGTCCACGCGCCTGGGGTGTTTTGGGCTCCTCGCTCTCCAGGCTCAGGATCAATCCCTGGTCCAGAAGATCGGAGGTGATGGCCGTCACCGTCGCGGGGCTCAGCCGTGTCATCTGGCCGAGATCTATCCGCGCCATAGGGCCGTTTCGGCGCAGGGCCTGTAGAACAATACTTCTGTTTTGCCGCCGGATCTGATCCCGGTCCGCCTTGCGTGTCATGCTCGCTCAGCTCTTCCCAAGGTGTTTCCTCTGTCCCGGGTTTCTCCCGGTTTTCCTGCTTCTCACCGGGTGTGTCAAACCCCGCGGAACAGTGTTTTGCAAAACCATGTTGACAGGAGCAGCGCTTTCCTGCAACTTTTTTTCGGGCACCAAAAAAAATAACAATAAGGCTGTCCTTTCTGAAGGCGCCTCGAAAAGGCGCTTCGACACTGACGCATTTCAGGCACATCCGTCCGACGTGGGATGCGCCAACTGGAGGAAACATCGCAATGCGTAAAATCACCACTTTGCTGGCGGGCGCTCTGCTGTCCGCGACCGCACTGAACCTGGCCCACGCAGAAGACGTCATTGTCGGCGTGAGCTGGTCCAACTTCCAGGAAGAACGCTGGAAGACTGACGAAGCCGCCATCAAGGGCGCCCTTGAGGCAGCCGGTGCGACTTACATTTCCGCCGACGCGCAGAGCTCGTCCGCAAAACAGCTTTCCGACGTTGAGGCACTGATCGCACAAGGCGCGACTGCCCTCATCATCCTGGCGCAGGATTCCCAGGCAATCGGCCCGGCCGTGCAGGCTGCTGCCGACGAAGGCATCCCGGTTGTCGGCTACGACCGCCTGATCGATGATCCGCGCGCCTTCTACCTGACCTTCGACAACGTCGAAGTTGGCCGCATGCAGGCTCGCGCCGTTCTGGCTGCCGCGCCGAAGGGCAACTACGTCATGATCAAGGGCTCCCCGACCGACCCGAACGCGGACTTCCTCCGCGGTGGTCAGCAGGAAGTCCTGCAGTCCGCAATCGATGCGGGTGACATCACGATCGTTGGCGAAGCCTACACCGACGGCTGGCTGCCGGCGAACGCACAGCGCAACATGGAACAGATCCTGACCGCCAACGACAACAAGGTCGACGCGGTTGTTGCTTCCAACGACGGTACGGCCGGCGGTGTTGTGGCCGCTCTGACCGCACAGGGCATGGACGGCATTCCGGTGTCCGGTCAGGACGGCGACCATGCCGCTCTGAACCGTGTTGCAAAGGGCACGCAGACGGTTTCCGTCTGGAAGGACGCTCGTGAACTTGGCAAGGCCGCCGGTGAAATCGCCGTCAGCCTGGCCAGTGGCACCGAGATGGGCGGCGTCGATGGCGCAGCTGCCTGGACGTCTCCGTCCGGCACCGAGCTGACCGCCAAGTTCCTGGCACCGCTTCCGGTCACCAAGGACAACCTGACCGCGGTCGTCGATGCAGGCTGGATCTCCAAGGATGATCTGTGCCAGGGCGTCGAGAACGGCCCGGCTCCCTGTAACTAATAACACTACGCTTAATGTGCGGCCCCGGTTACTGTTAACCGGGGCCGTAATAACAGGGACAGCTGCTGCGAAAGCCGCTCCCCGGGATGGGCCACCCGATGCGTAAGCGTAATGGTCTCCAAGCAGGAGTAACCTCTATGTCTGACACCGCACTGTCAGGGCCCAAAAGCCCGACAGCACGAAACTTGTTTGCCGCATTGCAGCTGGACACACGGCTTCTCGGCATGATCGGGGCGTTCATCGTCCTGTGCCTGGTGTTCAATGTGATTACGGATGGCCGGTTCCTGACGCCGCGCAACATCTTCAACCTGACGATCCAGACCGTGTCCGTTGCCATCATGGCCACCGGTATGGTGTTCGTTATCGTCACCCGCCACATCGATCTGTCCGTCGGCTCCGTTCTGGCGACCGTTGCGGCGGTCATGGCGGTTGTCCAGACCGATGTCCTGCCGCCGCTGCTCGGCCTCGGCAATCCGGCTATCTGGATCCTGGCCATTCTGGCCGGTGTGGTTGTTGGTGTGCTGATCGGTGCCTTCCAGGGCTGGATGGTCGGTTATCTTGGCATTCCGGCCTTCATCGTGACGCTTGGTGGCCTCCTGGTCTGGCGCAACGTTGCCTGGTTCATCACCTCCGGTCAGACGATCGGCCCGCTCGATGAAACCTTCACCATGATCGGCGGTATCGGCGGCACCATGGGCGAAACGGGATCGTGGATCTTCGGCGTTCTGGCCGTCGCCGTTGCGTTGTGGATGCAGGTCTCTTCGCGCCGCCGCAAGGCTGCGCATGGGTTCCCGGTCAAACCCGGCTGGGCGGAAGTCACCATGGGTGTCATCACGACCGGGGCAATTCTCGGGTTCGTCTGGGTGCTGAATGCCTATGACATTCCCACCGCCCGTCTTGAGCGGATCTTCGAGGCCCGGGGCGAAACCATGCCGGAAGGCCTGGTCATGGGCTACGGTATTCCCTACTCGGTGCTGCTTCTGATCGTGGTTACCGTCGTCATGACCATCGTCGCACGCCGCACCCGTCTCGGACGCTACATCTTCGCAACCGGCGGAAATCCGGATGCCGCGGAGCTTTCCGGCATCAACACCAGGTTTCTGACCGTCAAGGTGTTTGCCATCATGGGCGGCCTCAGCGCGCTCGCAGCCGCTGTCGCGGCCGCACGCCTCGGCTTTTCGACCAACGACATCGGCACGCTGGACGAACTCAGGGTTATCGCCGCGGCAGTGATCGGCGGCACCGCGCTTGCCGGCGGTGTCGGCACGATCTACGGCGCCATCCTGGGCGCGCTGATCATGCAGTCATTGCAGTCGGGCATGGCCATGGTCGGCGTCGACGCCCCGCTGCAGAATATCGTCGTGGGCACCGTGCTCGTCATCGCCGTCCTCGTCGACATCATCTATCGCAAGCGCACGGGAGACTGAGACATGGACGCGCCTCTCGTAGAAATGAAAGACATGTGCATCTCCTTCGGCGGGGTGCAGGCCGTGGATCATGTCTCTGTCGATCTTTATCCGGGTGAAGTCGTGGGTCTGCTTGGCCACAACGGTGCCGGCAAGTCGACCCTGATCAAGATCCTTTCCGGTGCCTACAAGGCCGACAGCGGCGAAATCCGCATCAACGGCAAGGAAGTGCACATTCACTCGCCGCGCGACGCGCGGGCGCAGAACATCGAGACCATCTACCAGACGCTTGCTCTGGCGGATAATCTCGATGCCGCGTCCAACCTGTTCCTCGGCCGTGAACTGACCTCGCCGCTCGGCTTTGTCGACGACGATGCCATGGAAGCGGAAACCCGCAAGATCATGGGCCGGCTCAACCCGAACTTCAAAAAGTTCCATGCGCCGGTGAAAGCCCTGTCGGGCGGTCAGCGCCAGTCGGTGGCCATTGCCCGCGCGGTCTATTTCAATGCCAAGATCCTGATCATGGACGAACCGACCGCCGCGCTTGGCGTGCATGAAACGCAGATGGTGGCTGAACTCATCCAGGAACTGAAGAAACAGGGCCTCGGCATCTTCCTGATCAGCCACGACATCCACGACGTTTTCCAGCTTTGCGACCGTATCGCGGTCATGAAGAACGGTCAGCTAGTCGGCACCGCCCGCACGACCGACGTCACTGATGACGACGTGCTCGGCATGATCATTCTGGGTAAATGCCCGGAAGGGGCGATCCCGGGTCCAGGTGCTCTTGTGGACGATACAGTGGTCGGATAAACCGACAGGACCCGCGGGCTCTTGCCCGCGGGACTTCCTCATGGTTTGAACAGATGGCCTGGCCCTGTTCGGACGGTGTGGACCCTCATGCCGACACCCGGTCACGGGCCATCGGCATTCTTTTTGATTGTTTTTGAGGAACGCACCTCATGTATATCGGCCTCGATATCGGTACCAGTTCGGTCAAAGCCATTCTTCTTGGTGAGGACCAGTCCCTGATTGCATCGGCAACCGCGGAGTTGACGGTCCAGCGTCCCCATCCGGGCTGGTCGGAACAGGACCCGGACAGCTGGTGGCGGGCTTGCGAAACCGTTCTGGACGCGCTCAAGGCGGAAGCGCCGAAGGCCATGGCCGCGGTGCGTGGCATCGGCTTGTCCGGCCATATGCACGGCGCCACGCTTCTGGATGCCGCCGGTAAGCCGCTGCGCCCCTGCATCCTGTGGAACGACGGCAGGTCGGGCAAGCAGTGCTCGGAACTGGAAGCGGCCGAGCCGAAATTCCTGACGCTCGGCGGCAACCGGGTGATGCCGGGCTTCACCGCGCCGAAGCTGCAGTGGGTGCGCGAGAACGAGCCGGAAATCTTCGCCAGAACCACCATGGTTCTGCTGCCCAAGGACTATGTCCGTTTCAAGCTGACGGGCGAGTACGTCGGCGAAATGTCCGATGCCGCCGGAACGCTCTGGCTGGATGTCGCCAGACGCGACTGGAGCGACGCGCTTCTGGCCGCCACGGGCCTCACCCGTGAGAACATGCCGCGCCTTGTCGAAGGCTCCGAAAGCTCGGGCACACTCAAGGCGGATCTTTGTGGCCGCTGGGGTTTCGACGCCGCTCCGGTGGTGGCCGGCGGCGGCGGCGACAATGCCGCATCTGCCTGCGGTGTCGGTGCGGTCGATCCAGGCTCGGCCTTTGTCTCGCTCGGGACCTCCGGCGTGCTGTTCGTGACCAACGACCGCTTCTCGCCCAACGTCGACAGCGCGGTTCACGCCTTCTGCCATGCCGTGCCGGACACCTGGCACCAGATGGGGGTGATCCTTTCGGCAACCGACAGCCTCAACTGGCTCGCAAAGGTACTGAAGCGCAATCCGGGTGAACTCACCGGTCTGGTTGGCAATGTGGAAGGGCCTTCGCCCGTTTCCTTCATGCCTTATCTCGGCGGCGAACGGACGCCGCACAACGACGTCGACATCCGCGCCGGCTTCTTCGGCATTTCCCACGGAACCGACGATGCCGAACTCTGCCACGCGGTACTCGACGGTGTCGCCTTTGCGCTAAAGGACTGCCTGGAAGCGCTCAGCGTTGCCGGCACCGGTATCGAACGCGTTCTGGCGGTCGGCGGCGGGTCTCGCTCGACGGTCTGGCTGGAGATCATCGCCAGCCTGCTCAATGTTCCGGTCGACGTTCCGGTGGATGGCGACTTCGGCGGCTCGCTTGGCGCGGCCAGGCTCGGTCAGGCCGCCGCGCTCGGTAGCACCGAGGGCATTTTCACCAAGCCGGCCCTCAAGGCCAGCATCGATCCGGTGCCGGCCCTCACACAAAGATATGCCGAAGGCTACGAGCGCTGGCGCAAGCTTTATCCGGCGCTCAAACAAGCCGGCTTTTAGGAAACATATTCAAGGAGATGACAACATGAGCACTGGGTTCTTCGGCGATCTTCAGCCGATCCAATACACCGGGCCGGCAAGCACCGAGCCGCTGAGCTATCGCCACTACAACAAGGACGAGGTCGTCCTCGGCAAACGCATGGAAGACCATCTGCGTCTTGCCGTGTGTTACTGGCACAGCTTCTGCTGGCCGGGGTCCGATCCGTTCGGCGGCGAAACCTTTAACCGGTCCTGGATGGCGGCTGGCGGCGATCCGATGGAACAGGCCAAACTGAAGGCAGACGTTGCCTTCGAGATGTTCCAGATCCTGGGCATGCCGTTCTTCACCTTCCATGACCGCGACGTCGCGCCGGAAGGCCGGACGCTTGCCGAAAGCAATGCCAACGTGAACGCGATTGCCGACATCTTCGAAAAGAAGATGGCCGACACCGGCATCAAGCTCCTTTGGGGCACGGCCAACATGTTCTCCAACCGCCGCTTCATGGGCGGTGCGGCCACCAATCCGGATCCGGACGTCTTCGCCTATGCCGCCGCACAGGTGAAGAACGCAATGGACGTCACCTATCGCCTCGGTGGTGAAAACTATGTGCTCTGGGGTGGCCGCGAAGGTTACGAGACCCTGCTCAACACCAACATCAAACAGGAGCTGGACCAGTTCGGCCGCTTCCTCAACATGGTGGTTGAGTACAAGCACAAGATCGGCTTCAAGGGCACGATCCTGATCGAGCCGAAGCCGCAGGAACCGTCCAAGCACCAGTACGACTACGACGTCGCCACCGTCTATGGGTTCCTGAAGGCCTATGGGCTGGAAAACGACGTCAAGATGAACATCGAGCAGGGCCACGCCATTCTGGCTGGCCACTCGTTCGAGCACGAGCTGCACATGGCCCGTTCGCTCGGCATCTTCGGGTCCGTCGACATGAACCGCAACGACTATCAGTGCGGCTGGGATACCGACCACTTCGGCATGAACGTGCCGGAACTGGCGCTCGCCTACTACGAGATTCTGATGGCGGGCGGCTTCACCACCGGCGGCACGAACTTCGACGCCAAGCTGCGTCGCCAGTCACTCGACCCGGTCGATCTGATCCAGGCGCACGTCGGCTCAGCCGACGCGATTGCCCGCGGTCTGAAGGCCGCGGCAGCCATGATCGAGGACGGCCGACTGAAGGGCTTCGTTGATGACCGTTATGCCGGCTGGCAGAAGCCGGAAAACGCCGACATCCTCAAGGGCGGCTCCTCGCTCGAGACATTGGCCGAGCGCGTTCACAAGGCCGACCTGGAACCGCAGCCGAAATCCGGCAAGCAGGAATACCTGGAAAGCCTGGTCAACCTGTTCGTCTGAGGACTGCCTGCACACAAGAACGGAGGTCACGGGGACCGCGACCTCCTTAATTCGACTGACCGCTTGGCTGGCAGACTGCCTCAGCCGCGCATTTCCGATGAAGTCCCTTGTTTCGCGTCCTTGTTGCGCCTGCAGCGTTCGGAGCAATGGCGCACCTCTTCCCAGTCACGGGCCCATTTTCGACGCCAGGTGAAGGGGCGTCCGCAAGTGGCACAGAGCTTTACCGGCAGATCCCCTTTCTTGCGCATCTTCATGAGTTTGGCCCGAAAAGGTCTGCCTGGTCGGGATTGATCCGCGGTTTCCTGCCGCGCCGGGCTTTCTCCTGGCCGCGCATTGCAATCCCGCTTTTCCGGCTGCCGTGTTTCGATTGGATATCTGCCGCTGCCCCGCGGAATGCTTGTCCCTTCCGTACAGCCCAGACCTTGTCCCGCGCCTCGCGCGCCGCCTCGAGATAATCGACGACCGGGAAGGGATAGCATTTGCCCAGAACCTTGCCTGCGTTATCTGCCTTCCAGGGTTCGTGAACATGCGCGGTCGCAATGTCCTTCAGCTCCGGCACCCACCGTCTAACGAACAGACCCTGCGGGTCCTGATCGAGACCCTGCTTCACCGGATTGTAGATCCGGATGGTGTTGATCCCGGTGGTTCCCGATTGCATCTGCACCTGCGGCCAGTGAATGCCGGGTTCATAATCGGTGAAAAGCCGCGCCAGATGCAGGCCCGGTGCTCGCCAGTCCAGCCACAGATGATAGCTGGCAACTGCCATCAGCATTGCCCGCATTCGAAAATTCATCCATCCGGTGGCCGCGAGTGCCCGCATGCAGGCATCGACAAAGGGCAGGCCCGTCTCCCCTTTCTGCCAGGCTTCAAGCCGTTCTCGGTCAGGCTGGGCCGGTCGAAGACCCTCGTAGGCGGGGTGCAGGTTGCGGAACTCCAGAGAGGGTTCGTCTTCAAGCTTTTGCATGAAATGGCAATGCCAGTGAAGACGGCCCGAAAAGGACCTCATGGCTGCCTGCCATGTGCTGCGGCCGGGAAACTCCGAGTGCTTCAGATCGCGCTGGCGGCTCCAGGTCGCCTGGGTTACCTCGCGCAGCGACAGCGAACCGAATGCCAGATATGGCGAAAGCCGGGAGCAGGCATCGAAGGCCTTGACCGGCGTTGCCATGGCAGCCCGATAAGGCTTGCCGCGCTGGAACAGGAAGCTGTGCAGAGTTGCCTGTGCAGGGGACCGCCCGCCGCGCTGTCGGTTCGGGCAATGGTCGTTGGGCAAACCCAGTTCCGATGCTGCTGGAGGCTTGCCGAGATCGATACCGGGATTGCTTTCGGCAAGTGGCGACAAGCGGGGTGGATCGACAGGCGCTTCTGCCATGAAGCGGTCCCAATGCGCGGCCCAGCCATCCCGTGTTTGAAGGCGTCGAATTACGCCGGTTTGCCGGCACTCCGTCCAGGGAATTCCCTGAGCCCTGCACCAGGCGGCAACACGCTTGTCCCGGGCAAACGTCCAGTCGTTTCCCGTCTCTTCATGTGACCAGAGCCCTGCAACTCCGTTTGATCGCAAGAAGGCACCAAGAACCTCGGTAACCTCGCCCGTGCGGATGACCAGCGGCTGGCCAACCGCTGCCAGGTCTCGTCTCAATTCGGAAAGGCATTCCAGCAAAAACGCATAGTGGCGTCCGGCCATGTCGGGCAGTTGCCAGAGGTCGGGTTCGATGACGTAGAGCGGCAGTACCGGACCGTGAAGGCTTGCCCGTTTGAGCGCTGCATTGTCCTCAATCCTCAGGTCCTTCTTGAACCAGACGATCTGGATGGTTTTCGTCACGACATTCTGTTCCCGTCCAGGAAGGCGTTCTTCCTTGATACGCGTGAACAGGGCGTTGGATTTGTGTCGGAGGCGTTTGTCAGAACCGGTTGAAGATCTGTGCGCCGTCCGGGTCTGACAGGTTGTGCAGGCGGTGTGCGGCATGGCGGGCGAAACGATGGGTTACCGATTTCCGGGTCGCTGCCGCCAGCTTGTGTTCCGGTGCTTCGCGCAGGATCTCCGCCCCGAAGCCGTCGGAAACAATCAGCCCGGCCTCCTCGGGAAAGATCTCCAGCGGGACGTCCGGATGCGTCGCGAAATACAGGCGGTCGCAATGAAGGCGGTAGTCCGGCCACTTGGTATCCGCCCGGAAATCGGCAATCGAGGATTTGACCTCGACTATCCAGAGCTCATGTTTCGGCCCAAGCGCCAGGAGGTCCGCCCGCCGGGCGGAGGCAAGGGTGACTTCCGGCAGGCAGGCGAAATCGAGTTGTCGCAACAGCCGCGCGGCCCCGCGCCAGACCTTCAGCGCGGTTTCCGACTGACGTCCGTCCTTGAGCGGGTCATCCAGCTGAATCCGCCCCGCTAGTGGCTGATGATCGGGTTCCATGCGCATTTTGTTCCACATTTGTTCGTTTTTTGCAAGTTTTGCCGTTGGCGACATTGACCTTTCCTGCCAACTTGCGCGATGTTTCGGCGCATCGGATAATCCGGTTGGATCTTGTCACTCCGGGAGGGGGTAGCGGTTGAACGGTTTCACACGAAATGCCTTGTTGGGCGTTGCACTGGCGTTTGCGTGCGGGCCTGCGCTTGCAGGCAAGGGAGACCTGATGTTCCAGGTGCCGAAATCCGCACCCCTTTTGCAAGGGCGGGCACTGGATCTGCGTTTTGCGGATTTCGCGCAAGGCATATGGGTGCGGGAACTGCAGGATTGTCCGGCTCCGCGGATCGACCGTAGCGCACCTGGCTCGACGCTGGCCATCTACCGCGGCCTTCTGGAAACCCCGGGGCGCATCTGCCAGGTCTATGGGGCTGAAAAGAGCGGCAAGATGACCCAGCGTGCGGCCATCAATTGCCTGCTGACGGATGGCGGCGAGGCGATCGAACTGGTCACCGTTCAGCCTCGCGGCACCGAAGGGCTCATGGTTCAGGAAGGCGAGAAGCCGCCGGTCCATTTCCGCTTCTGCGAGAAGATCGTGCCGATCCTCCAGTCGTCAAACAGCAACTGACGCCCTTTTGCCGGTTGGTTTGGGGGCGAGCAGCTCTCGCCTCAAGCGCCTGACAGCAAAAATGCCTCATCCTGAGGAGCGGTGGATCAGACAGAAATGCGGTAACAACCGGTTCGACCCTCTCACAGCAAAATAGCCGGAGCCGGATCAGATCTCCGGCCCGCTCCACAGGTTCGATTTCGCGGTCTTCTTCGGCGTGCGGCTTTCCGAGATATGCGCCGTCAGCGGGTCGAGCGTGCAAAGGGCGTCATACTGGCTGAGGAACACCTGCCCGCTCAAATGCTTCAGGAAATCGGTCCGCTTCAGTCGGTCCATCACCGGTCCCTTCACCTCCGAAAGGTGGAAGGAAACACCGGAATCCGACAGGCGGTGGTTGATTTCCTCAAGGCTCTCCAGGGCACTGGCGTCGATCTCGTTCACGGCCGGGCACATCAGCACCACGTGTTCGATATCGGGCTTTTCGGCCACCAGTGCATAGATCCGGTCTTCCAGAAACCGCGAATTGGCAAAGAACAGGCTTTCATCGACCCGTAGCGTCAGCACCCGGTCACCCGTCACCACGGCGTGCCGGTCTACATTGCGGAAGTGCTCGGTTCCCGGCACGACACCGACAATTGCCATATGTGGCCGGCTGCTGCGGTAGAGATAAAGCGCGATCGACAGGGCAACGCCGGTCACCACGCCCGGCTCGACACCGAAGAACAGGGTGATCAGGATCGTCGCAGCCATGGCCGCGAAATCGCTCTTCGAATAGGCGAAGGTCCGCTTGATCGCGCCGAGATCGACGAGCGACAGCACGGCAACGATGATGGTGGCGGCCAGAGTTGCCTGTGGCAGATGCGTCAGCAGCGGGGTCAGGAACAAGGTGGCCAGCGCAATGCCGACGGCGGTGAAGGCACCAGCTGCCGGGGTCGCTGCCCCGGCATCGAAATTGACGACCGAGCGGGCGAACCCGCCGGTGACCGGATAGCCACCGGAAATGGCGGAGGCAATGTTGGAGGCGCCGAGGCCGATCAGCTCCTGATCCGGCTCGATCCGCTGACGCTTCTTGGCTGCCAGCGTCTGCGCAACGGAAACGGATTCCACAAAACCGATGACCGAAATCAGCAGCGCGGGACCGGCAAGCGCCAGCCACAACTCGCTGTCGAAGGCTGGCAGATGCGGCACCGGCAGGCCGGAGGGAATGTCGCCGACAACACGCACGCCTTTGTCGCCGAGTTGAAAGACGGCGGACAGGATCGTGGTCACCGCTACGGCTGCCACCGGTCCGGCCTTGGTCAGGATATCGGCAAAAAACGGCTTCATTCCCATACCAAGCAGCAGCTTCTTCAGACCTTTGCGCACCCAGAAGAGGAAAGCCGTGGCCGATACGCCGATTGCGAAGGTGATCCAGTTGACCTCGGCAAGGTGCTGCAGGATGGAGCCGAGGATGTCGTAAAGCGTATGCCCGTTCGCCTTGACGCCGAGGATGTGCTTGAGCTGGCTGGACGCAATCAGCAGGCCCGACGCGGTGATGAAGCCGGAAATCACCGGGTGGCTCAGGAGGTTCGCCAGGAACCCGAGCCGGAACAGGCCCATGGCGATCAGCATCAGGCCGGACAGGAAAGCGAGAATGATGGCGGCACCCAGATATTCCGGGGTGCCCTGCCTGGCCAGTTCGCCAACGGCGGAAGCCGTCATCAGCGAGACCACGGCAACCGGCCCGACGGCCAGCGCACGGCTGGTGCCGAACAGGGCGTAGGCGACAAGCGGCAGGATGGATGCATAAAGGCCGACTTCGGGCGGCAGGCCAGCCAGAAGCGCATAAGCAAGAGACTGCGGGATCAGCATGATCGTCACGATCACCGCCGCAACGAGATCGTTTGTCGCCGTTTCCCTGTCATAGCTTTTGCCCCAGTCGAGAATGGGCAGATAGCGCTTTAGGCGGATCATTTTTCTTGGCCTTTGTCGGGGCTGGTAAAAACTCGAGCCGGGTAGCCGGCTCGAGTTGCAGGTTGGTACGATGGGCCCGTTTTCCGGGCTTGTTATGCTGCCGATACTTTTTCCGGCTTGGCCAGCCATTCCTTGCCGCGCAACATGGCAAGCCAGTAAATGGGAGGCAGGATTCGCTCCTTCAGGAGCCATGCGGTGCGCGTTGGCTTGGTCCCGTCCACCAGCCAACGCGGGAAGCTCGGCAACAGCGTTCCACCGTAGCCGAACTCGGCCAGGACGATCTTGCCACGTTCAACGGTGAGCGGGCAGGAGCCGTAGCCGTCATATTGGGCCGTCGCGCTGTGCCCTGCGATATCGGAAACGATGTTCTCCGCGACCACCGGTGCCTGTTTGCGCGCGGCAGCGGCCGTCTTGGCATTCGGTGCGTTCATCACATCGCCGAGCGACCAGATGTTGTCGAAGGTCTTGTGGCGAAGCGTGGACTGATCGACATCGACCCAGCCGGCGGCATCCGCCAGCGGCGAGACGCGAATGAAATCGGGCGCTGTCTGCGGCGGCGTCACATGCATCATGTCGAACTCGACTTCCACCTGGCGTGGATCCTTTTCCGGTTCCTTCACCTCGAAGACGGCCTTTTTGCCAGGCCCGTCGACGGCAACCAGATTGTGGAAGAAGTTCAGGCCGGCATTGTACCGCTTCACGTAGTCCATTAGCGCAGGCACATAGTCCTTCACGCCGAACAGCACACCGCCGGCATTCATGAACTGGATGTCGATCTTGTCCAGAGTGCCGGATTTCAGCCAGTGGTCTGCCGAAAGATACATGGCCTTTTGCGGCGCACCGGCACATTTGATCGGCATGGGCGGCTGGGTGAACAGCGCCCGTCCAGCCTTCATGGTCTGCACCAGGTGCCAGGTGTAGGGAGCCATGTCGTATCGATAGTTGGACGTCACGCCGTTCTTGCCGAGCGTGTCGACAAGGCCTTCGACCTTGTGCCAGTCGAGCTTCAGGCCCGGGCAGACCACCAGCCGTCCGTATTTGACCACACGGCAGCCGTCCAGAACGACGGCATTGTCCTTCGGTTCGAAGGCGGCGACAGCCGACTTGATCCAGTGAACGCCCATCGGAATGAGGGAGCCCATGGTCTTGGCGGTGTCCGAGGCCTCGAAGATGCCGCCGCCGACCATCGTCCAGCCGGGCTGGTAATAGTGAACGTCTGCCGGATCGATGATGGCGATTTCCAGATCCGACTTGCGGGAAAGCAGGCTGGAGGCCACCGAGATGCCGGCCGCGCCACCGCCCACGATGACGACGTCGAAACGCGCATCCTCGGCAGTTTCGGTCGGTGTGCGGCCGCCGTTGGCGATGCGCCGCACCACGCCAGCCATGTCGTAGCCGGCGGCCTTGGTTTTGGAGAGGATGTCGGAGAGTGGCAGCTTTTCGGCCTGGGACAACGACCAGAGCGTTGCCGAGCGCGTACCGGTCCGGCAATAGGCCAGGATCGGTTTCGGCAGGCTTTCCATCAACCGCCCGAACTCTTCGGCATCCGTATCGCCCACCTTGCCGGCAACGATGGGCAGATACCGCGCTTCCATACCGAGCTTGCCGGCAGCCGCTTCGATTTCCTCGAACGAGGGCTGGTCGGCACCTTCGCCATCCGGGCGATTGCAGATCACCGAGCGAAAGCCCTGTTGTGCAAAGTCGGCCATGTCCTCGGGTTTTACCTGGGGAGCTACCGATATCTGGGAATTGATTGCTTTCATGGGTCCTGTCCGCCTCCTCCCGGCGATGAAGTCTCGACCGATTTTCTGCAGACGCCCTCCCCGCGTGGATACACGGGGATCAGCCGCCTGCTTCGGTTCTGCTAGAGGGGCCGGTCATTGGCCTCGATCAGAGGCCGTTGACCGGCACTTTCAGGAAGGTCTTGCCGCTTTCATCCGCGGGCGGCAGCTTGCCGGCGCGCATGTTTACCTGCAGCGAGGGGATGATCAGCTTCGGCATGTCGAGCTGGGCATCGCGTTCCGTGCGGAACTTGACGAATTCTTCTTTCGTCTTGCCGCCACCGACGTGGATGTTGTGTTCCTTCTCGGCGCCCACCGTGGTCTCCCACTGGATGTCGCGGCCGTTCGGGCCATAGTCGTGGCACATGAACAGGCGCATGTCGTCCGGCAGGGCCAGCACCTTCTGGATGCTGTCGTAAAGCGTTGCCGCATCACCACCCGGGAAATCGGCACGCGCTGAGCCACCGTCGGGCATGAACAGCGTATCGCCGACAAAGGCGGCATCGCCCATCACATGTACCATGCACGCCGGAGTGTGGCCGGGTGTATACATGGCAAAGGCGGTCAGCTCGCCGATCTGATAGACGTCCCCGTCACGGAACAGGCAGTCGAACTGGCTGCCGTCGCGCTGGAACTCCGTGCCTTCGTTGAACACCTTGCCGAAGGTTTCCTGGACGACGGTGATCTTGTCGCCGATGCCCAGCTTGCCACCCAGTTTCTGCTGGATATACGGCGCTGCCGACAAGTGATCGGCATGAACATGTGTCTCGATCAGCCATTCCAGCTTAAGATCCTTCTCGCGGATATAGGCGATGATCTGATCGGCATGGTCATAGGTGATGCGGCCGGCGGCGTAGTCGATATCCATCACGCTGTCGACAACGGCGCAGGCGTTGGAAGCCGGGTCCTTGACCACGTAGCTGATCGTGTTGGTGGCCGGATCGAAAAAGGGTGTGACGTCAGGTTTGACACCCATGTCGACCGGATAGTTTGAGTTGCTCATAACAATCTCCCGTTTGTTTTTGCCGGCCGAGCCGGGTCAGGCTTTTGCGGGTTGCTGGCGATGGCCGAGGGCGATCATCCATCTTGCGGTCAAGATGCCGGCAACGATAGCACCGGCGGTCAGCAGAGGCTCCATGCCCAGACCCAGCACCGGAACGAGACCACCCGGACAGAAACCGCTCAGGCCCCAGCCGATGCCGAAAACCGCGGAGCCGCCGATCAGTTTGGCGTCGAGATCGGTTCTCGAAGGCAGGTTGAAGCCCTGTGCCAGCAGCGGCGTGTTCATCCGGAAGACCAGACGATAGCCGATGGCCGTCACAAGCAGCGCACCGCCCATCACGAAGGCAAGGCTCGGGTCCCAGGTGCCGGCCACATCGAAGAAGTTCAGGACCTTGGCAGGGTCGCCCATGCCCGAGATCAGGATGCCGCAGCCGAAGAGGAGGCCAATGGCAAAAGCGGAAAGAAGTTTCATGCCGTTATCCTCCAAAGACGTGGCGGGTCAGGTAGACGGTCACACCCGCGGTTGCCATGAACGTGACGGTTGCCACGATGGACCGTGCCGACAGGCGCGAGATGCCGCAGACACCATGGCCGCTCGTGCAGCCGGAACCATAGGTCGTGCCGATACCGGTCAGAAAACCGCCGACCACCAGCAGCAGCGGGGAGGACGGCACGGTGATTTCCGGCAGCTGCCCGGTTACGCCAAGCATGATCAGCGGGCTGGCGACCATGCCGGCCAGAAAGGCGGCGCGCCAGGCCCAGTCCTGGTTGAACTGCGTGGTCAGAAAGCCGCTGGCAATGCCGTTGATGCCGGCAATGCGCCCGAGCACGGCCATCAGGGCAACCGTGGCAACGCCGATCAGCGTTCCACCCAGGAAACTCATAAGGGGTGTAAAGTCAGTCATGATGTGCCCTTGATTACGATATATTCAAATATATGAATATACGAAAAAAGTATCAAGGGGTAATTTTCGATCGCGCTTCCGGGAACGGGGAGCTGACACACGAAAAACAAACTCGGCCATTGGTGCCTAACCCGCTGGAATAAAGGCATCTTTTGGCGTGAAACGAAGCCTGGATCCGAATAGGTCTCGCAAGAGAATGGCGGCCCATTAGGACATTTTTGGGACCGCGTTGTGTGGAGGCTCAACAGATCAACCGTCTCTAAACCAGCGCAAGGGGCTGGTCCGGAACGTGTTGCAGGCACCAGACCCGAACTGCTGCGATGGCGAGATTACTGAGCCTGCGGTGCAGCCACGGGCGTATCTTTTGCGGGAACCCCGGACGCAGCCGGAGGTACCGGACCATAGCTGAAGCCGAGCACGACTTCCGTCCCGTCCGCTCGCTTTCGCGTTATCGCGCCAGGCAACAGATGGGCCGGATTGTCGGTCGGATCCGGAGTTTCGATATCCGTTTTTGGACCGGAGAACTCGCCCATCGGGCGCAGGATATCCTCATGTACCACGCTGCCGAGGTACAGCGGATGCAGGCTGCCGGCTTGCAGGATGGCATAGCGGCTCGGCCAGAGCCGCAGCACCCAGCGTCCGCTTTTGTCTGCGTCGGCGGAATGATCCTTGCGGATGAGAACGAGAGACGGTTGGCGACCGTTCTGGCTTCGGGGCAGGATCGGCAGGGAATCCGGCGGTGTCTTGCCTTCCACGAACCCGCCTGCACTCGAGAGGGACCATTTCGGCGGTTTCTGCCAGCCATCGGCTTCTGCAGCCTGGGCAAAGCGGTCCAGGGACCCGGTGTACTGGATCACCAGCGGTTCCTCGGTATCGCCATTCAGTTCGATCCGCTCAGCAGGCAATGCCCGCCAACCGCCTGCAAGCCAGCCCGTTGCTGTCAGCGCTTCGGTGTTGGTGCGCGGCTCATAGATCTGAAGTGCCTTGTCATAGGTACCTGAAAGGTGCCAGGTGCCGAAGATGCCGAGTGTAGCAACGACAATGACGGCAAGTGTCGTCCGGCCGATCTTCTCGTTGTGGATCGGGCCGAACACGAAGGCGAAGGCGGAAACCATACCAATGCCGAACAACAGTCCGGCCAGGACGTCCGACATCCAGTGGGCGCCAAGGTAGACACGCGAAAAGCCGATGGTAATGACCAGTGTCGCGGTGATGGTGAAAATGCTGGCCTTGGCCCAACGGCTGAGATCGTGGGCGATCAACACGGCGCAAATGCCGTAGAGCACTGCGTTCAGCGTCGCATGGCCACTGGGGAAACTGTAGGCGTCGGCACCCGCATAAAGTTCGATCGGCCGCGAGCGATGCAGCATCAGCTTGAACAGCGGCACGAACATGGCGGTGCCGGCCATCGCGATGACGAAGCCGATGCCGCGTCGCCAGGCTTTCCTCAGGAACAGATAGGCGGCAACCGCAACGGTGACGGCGGTAACGACGATCCCGTCGCCGAGCGATGTCACGAACACCATGATCCGGTCGCCGACCGGCGTGCGCAGGCTGTCGAACAGGTTCAGGATGGCAAGGTCGGCCCGCACCATCGGTTCGCCGGGGGCGATTTCTCCGACGATCCAGAAGAAGGCCGGCAAGGAAATCAGCAGGATCAGCGCCGAGGCCAGCATGCCTGCCGAGCGTGGATGCGCGGGGTCGAAATTGCGCGCGATCCATTGGGACACCCGGTCCTGACGCCTGGCGAAGCGTTTGACGATGGCCGCATGGGTGTTGGGAAACAGCGGCAGGACAATCAGGATAAGCCAGCGGCCGAGCATCACCGCCAGGAAGACGATGACCAGGAGAGCGCCGAGCACCAGGGCCAGCCGTCCGCTGATCTGGCCGATGGCATCAAGTGCGGAACCTGCAATGATACCGGGGGCGATATGCACGATCGTCCAGGCGAAGGCGGAGGTGACGTTGACCACCGAAAAGCGGGTGAAATTCATGCCGGCCATGCCGGCGATGCCTGGAACCACCGATTTTACACCAGGCACGAAGCGGCCGATAAAGACGCTCTTGCCACCGTGTTTCTTGAAGAAATTCTCGCCGCTTTCCACAATGTCCGCATATTTGTTCAGCGGCCACATGGTCTTGATCTTGTCCTTGAAGGTGTAGCCGATCCAGTAGGAGATCGCATCGCCTGCGGTCGCTCCCAGGGTCGTCCAGATGAACAGCGGCACGGGATCCAGCTTGCCGAGCCCGACAAGCGTTCCGGCGCCCACCAGCACCACCGTCGTCGGCACGAAAAGGCCGATCAGGAACAGCGCTTCGCCCATGGCGGCCAGAAAACAGATCAGACCTGCCAGGGACGGGTTTTCCGCGATGAAGGTCAGAACAGGATCAAGAAATTCGGTCACGGGGTCGGTCGTGTTGGTCGAGAAAAGTGAAAAACTGTCAAATGCCGGGTGCCTTCAAAGACGTGAAGCAAACGGTTACCGCTTCATATAGTTGCGCCTTCTTCCATCCGATAGCGAAAAATTGGAATCTCCTGCCATTCGGGAACATTGAAGCAAGAGATGGTTTTTTAAGTGCGGGTGTTTCAAGATGCAGCCAGTGCGTCTTTTCTTTTGAGGTCTTCATGTTTGAATCCGCCCGCCTGCCGCAGAACATGGACAAGAAAACCTTCAAGAAACTGGAGCCGCAGTTGCGCGAGGCGCTGCTGGCGGCCCAGCTGCCCGTTGTCGAGAAACAGCCGTTTTCGACGATGATCCTGGTTGATGGCCTGGATGGCGCGGGCAAGGGCGAAGCGGTTGCCCGGCTCTATGGCTGGATGGATGCGCGCCATCTTGTCTGCAACGCCTATGGCGAATTGATGGACGAGGCCCGGCTACGCCCGCCGCTGTGGCGCTACTGGCGCGATCTGCCGCCCAAGGGCGAGACGGCCATCGTGTTTGGGAGCTGGTATCAGACCGTTCTGCGGGACTGGATCTACAAGAAGATCGACGAGGACGCCTTCGACAAGGCCCTGACCCGGATCCGCCGGTTTGAGGAAATGCTCGCCAACGAGGATGTGCTGATCCTGAAATTCTGGTTCTACCTGCCCAAGAAGGAACAGGAAGAACGGCTGAAGCACATCGAGAAAAAACATGCCGCGCGCCATGTGCTGGCCGACTGGGCAGCGTTGAAGCACCACAAGAAGGCGAGCGAGGCCGGCGAAAAGATCATTCTGGAAACCAGCAAGGGCTACGCGCCCTGGTTTGTCATCCCCTCGCAGGATCCCGAGTACCGGGATGCCGCGCTGGCACAAACGGTTGCCAATGCCATGAAGCTGAAGCTGGAGGACGGCGAACCGCATTCGATTGCCGCACCTCCCGTGGTCGGCGGGCTGAAGCGCGAAACGGCAGTCGACACCATCGACCTGACGGAAAAGCTGGAGAAGTCGGAATACGAAGAGCTTCGCGACAAGTACCAGAAGCAACTGTCCGATCTGTCGGACATGAAGTCCCTTTCCAAGACGGGTGTTGTTCTGGTGTTTCAGGGCAATGATGCCGCCGGCAAGGGCGGTGCGATCCGCAGGGTGATCCGTCCGCTCGATCCGCGCATCTACAAGGTTCACCCGATCTCGGCACCGACCGACGAGGAAAAGGCCCGCCCCTATCTGTGGCGCTTCTGGCGGCGGGTGCCGGCCAAGGGACATTTCGCCATCTTCGACCGGTCCTGGTACGAACGCGTGCTGGTGGAGCGTGTCGAAGGCTACGCCGGACACGACGACTGGCTGCGCGCCTACAACGAAATCAACGAGTTCGAGCAGGAACTCACGGACTTTGGCTACATTGTCTGCAAGTTCTGGCTCGCCATTTCCGAGGACGAGCAGCTGCGCAGGTTCAAGGCGCGCGAGGACACGGCCTACAAGCAGCACAAGATCACGGATGACGACTGGCGCAATCGCCTGAAATGGGACCAATACGCCATCGCCGCAGGCGACATGATCGATCGCACATCAACCCACTACGCCCCCTGGACGCTGGTCTCCTCCGAAGACAAGCGCCATGCCCGGATCAAGGTTCTGAAAACGATCTGCGACCGGCTGGAGGAAAAGCTTTAGGAAGAAAAAGACTTCAAAACAACCCTCATCCTGAGGAGGACCGGTCAGGTCCGTCTCGAAGGATGGGCCGCTTGTACCGGATTATGCCGCCCATCCTTCGAGACAGCGCTGCGCGCTTCCTCAGGATGAGGACCGTTTTGCTGAAGGGACTGGTGAAAATGCCGCGCAGCAAGCATTGCCAGGCATTTAAACCCGTGTGGAAGGCGGTCGATCGCGCTAAAAATTCAGACTCTTTCCAGGACGCGTCCCACCGTTCTCAGAGAGCCCCAGCCAGGTAATCCATCGCCGCCTGCACTCCGCCCCGCCCATGGGGAATGCCCAGTTTCTGGAAGCCGAGTTCGATGGATGACAACGTGCCGAGCAGCATGACAGCGTTGACGTGGCCCATGTGGGCAATGCGGATGCCTTTGCCGGACAATTCGCCGATCGTTCCACCGATGGTGACGCCGCAGACTTCCTTGGTAAAGGTCCTCAGCGCCGCCACGTCGCCTTCGTTGAACCGCACAACGGTGACGGAGTTCGAGCGGGCATGCGCGTCGGTGATGTTGAAGTCGACCGCGCCCTTTTCCGCCCAGACCGCAACGGCCCGCCGGGTTGCCTCACCCAGAAGGGCATGCCTGTGCCAGGTCTTCTCCAGCCCTTCCTCGAAAATGAGATCGAGAGCCTTGTGAAAGGCAAACAGAAGGTGCTCGGGCGGGGTTCCGCAGTATTTCTGGTAGTGCTCCGGTCCTTGCCGAAAAGTCCAGTCGGTGTAGTTGGTCCGCAGCTCCGCCGTTTCATGTGCCTTGTCGGCTTTCGGGCCGGCGGCGACAAAGGAGAGTCCCGGCGGGCACATCAGGCCCTTCTGCGATCCCGTCAGCGCCACATCGACACCCCAGGCGTCCATCTCGAACGGCATGCAGCCTAGCGAGGCAATGGTGTCGACCATGAACAGGGCAGGGTGTGAAGCTGCGTCGATCGCCTTGCGCAAGGCGGCAATATCATTCCAGACCCCGGAGGCCGTATCGACCTGAACCACCAGGATGGCCTTGATCTCGTGGGCGGTATCCTGTTTCAGCCGTTCCTGCAGGTGGGCAGGGTCGACCCCCTTGTCCCAGGCACCGGGCAGAACCTCGATATCGAGGTCCAGCACGTTGGCAGCTTCTCCCCAGCCAAGGGCAAAGCGGCCGGACTCCAGCACGAGCACCTTGTCGCCACGCTTCAGCGTGTTGCACAGGGCGGCATCCCAGGCTCCATGACCGTTGGCTGCGTAGATGTAGGTCTTGCCTTCGGTCCGGAACAGACGCTGCAAACCGTGCAGGCAGAATTCGGTCGTTTCCAGCAAAGGGCCTTCATAAATGTCTACTGCAGGCCGGTGCATGGCCCGCAGGACTTCCTCCGGCACATTGGTTGGTCCTGGAATCATCAGAAATTCTTTGCCATTGCGAAGCGTCATGGCCGGGTCCTCGTTTGAAGGCAGATCCTGAACGGAAGGGGATGGGACGGCCTTGGCCGCCGAAAGATGTGTTGCTGTGAAAATTGCCCGCCTGCAGGCATCCGTCAAGACGCCAGTTGGTCAGCTCGCCGGATTAACATGCGCGATACGATGGTTTGTGCGACCGCGAAATAGTGTGGGAAAGAGAGCTTCGGACCGGAAACGGCTTTCACCCGGAAGCGGTGCAGGCAATAAGGGTTGGCAAGCTGCTGGAAACAATGATCTATTCGACCATGCCTTGTCGCGGGTGTGGTTACGTGTCTTCTGGTTGTAAAGAAAATGTCTTGTTTCCGTTAAGTAAATTCTCCAAGTTAGAGGCCGTTTGGTCTCGTCGTTTAGGCGTTGCAGCATGATCCTGGTTGAAGAAGGACAAAGCCCGCTGATTGTCTGCCTGCCCCATTCGGGCACGGAGATCCCGAACGCTGTCGAAAAAAGGCTGAACGCCACGGGCCGTCTTCAGGCCGATCTCGCCTGGCGCCTGGAACGCGTGTTCGACTTTCACGGAGAGTTGAGCGCGACAGTGCTGCGCTCTACCATTTCCCGCTACGTTGTCGATCTGGACCGCGATCCCAAGACACCTGTCAGCGCTGCGCAGGATCCAGCGCGCGCCTTGTGTCCCGCCACCACGCTGGATGGCAAGCGCATCTATCAGGAAGGCGAAGAGCCTGGCCCGACCGAGATCGAACAACGCACGCTGCTTTTCTATACGCCCTTCCACAAGGCTCTGCGCCGCCAGATCGACCGGCTTTTGCGCAGTCATCGCAAGGTGATCGTGCTCGATTGCCAGTCCATGCGCTCGAACATCAAGGGCGTTACCGAAAATGGACTGCCGCTGGTCAGTATCGGCACGGCGGATGGAAAGTCGTGTGATCCGGACCTGCGCAATGTGCTGGTCGGCTCGTTCAAGGGGCGGGAAGGGTATACGGTCAGCGTCGATGAGCAGACCCAGGGTGGTTTCATCACCCATACGTTCGGTCGACCGGACCGCGGCCTGCATGCGATGACGCTGCTGCTGGCACAACGCTCTTACCTGCGCCATGAGTCACCGCCTTTCGAGCCGGACAAGGTGCGAATGGCCCGTCTGACGGCCGTCCTGCAGGATGCAATGACCCGGCTGGTGGACTGGACGTCGGTGGGTGGTGCTTCATCTGGTCAGAACCAGATTGAAAGCCTGCCCTTGCCGGTGGAAGAGCCTCTGGTGGAGACGGCGGACGCTGAAGACAGCGGCAGCAACGCTGGCCCGGTTACCGACAATGCCGAAGCGTTGACGGAAGGCGCGGCAGAAATCCCGGACGATATTTCGGCGGAAACGCCTGACGCGGCACTGGAAAAGGCGGAGATCAGCCCCGCCAATCCATTGACCCTGCCCAAGGTATCCAGCGCCCAGACGAGCAAGGTCGAGGACGGACCTGTCACGCCCTTGCTGGTGGCCGAGTAAGCGTCAGACGGTCAGACCACGTTCTTTTCGATAATCGGTGTTCCGGCAGCCAGCCGGTCGAACGCCAGCGGTGAGAGATCCAGCGTTTGATAGCCGCCTGTCACGACCTGTTCCGCAAGGCCGCGCCCAACCGCGGGTGACTGCTGCAGGCCATGTCCTGAAAACCCGAGTGCCAGATAGAACCCGTCCAGCCCCTGCACTGCGCCGACAAAGGCGTTGTGGTCGAAGAGGTTCATGTCATAGCAGCCGGCCCAGGCAGCCCCCGGCCGGATTGCCTCGAAAGCGGGAACGCGCGTTGCCAGTGTCGGCCAGATATGTTCTTCGAAAAGGCCATAATCGACGTCGAAATCGTGGCAGTCCGGATCGCGATCTTCAGGCGGCGCCGAACCGCAGATGTAGCCGGTGCCTTCCGGGCGCGCATAGGTGCCGTTCGGATCGATCAGCAGCGGAAAACGCTCCAGCTTGTCCTTGCATTCAAAGGTAAAGACGCAGCGCTTTTTGGAAACGATCGGAACGTCCATTCCGGCCTGACGGCATAGTTCGGCTCCGCCGGAAGCTCCGGCGCAGTTGACGACGACAGGTGTCGACAGTCTCTCGCCCGTCGATAGCTCAACGCTCCAGCCGCCATTGCCGTCGGATGCCACCCTGGCCTTTGCGGCAATGTAGTCGACATCCAGCGACCGGGCCTTCTTGCGGAAGGCCTGCATCAGGCCGTAGCCGTCGAACCAGCCTTCGCCTGTGACGCCATGGCAGCCTGCGGCAAGGTCGGAAACCTCCAGCCAGGGGAACTTCACCTTGAGACCGTCCGGGTCAAGAAAGGCGATATCCGCGCCGAGCTGCTGCTGCAGCCGGTGATTTTCCTGAAGGATATTGAGCTTGTCGGGCGTTGCCAGAAACAGGTAGCCACCCTCGTGAAGATCGATAGCGGGCCTGTCGCCGTTCACGTTGAGTGCTGCTCCGATCTCCCGCAGAAAGCGGATGCCGTAAAGCGAAATCTCGATGTTGATGGCGCTGGAGAACTGCTGGCGAATGGACGCTGCCGACCGCGCTGAGGCGCAGGTTTCATAGGCGGGATCCGCCTCGATAACGACGATGCGTCCGGAAAAATCGTCGCGCATTGCCAGGTGGCAGGCGACGGACGAGCCCATGACGGCTCCCCCTACGATGACGACATCCGCAGTCTGGTCCGCCATGGAGCCTCCTCAAGCGCTGTCAGGAAAAACAACGGGCCTGCTGACGCAAACCCTTTTCAAGAGAACCGAACGAGAGACGGGCGGCTTGGCCGCCCGCGTCAAATGTCATGACTTCAGGGTCTTAGAAGAACGCCTGCAGGCCGGTCTGTGCACGACCGAGGATCAGCGCATGAATGTCATGCGTGCCTTCATAGGTGTTGACCGTTTCCAGGTTCTGGGCGTGGCGCATGATGTGGTATTCTTCCTGGATGCCGTTGCCGCCGTGCATGTCACGAGACTGGCGGGCGATATCCAGGGCCTTGCCGCAGTTGTTGCGCTTGATCAGCGAGATCATTTCCGGCGCCACCTTGCCGGCGTCGAACAGCTGGCCGACACGCAGCGCTGCCTGCAGGCCGAGCGTGATTTCGGTCTGCATGTCCGCCAGCTTCTTCTGGAAGAGCTGGGTCTGAGCCAGCGGGCGGCCGAACTGTTCGCGGTCGAGGCCATATTGACGGGCGCGGGTCCAGCAGTCTTCTGCAGCGCCCATTGCGCCCCAGGCAATGCCGTAGCGTGCGCGGTTGAGGCAGCCGAACGGGCCTTTCAGGCCGGAAACATTCGGCAACAGGGCATCTTCACCCACTTCCACACCGTCCATGACGATTTCACCGGTGATGGAGGCACGCAGGGAAAGCTTGCCGCCGACCTTCGGTGCGGTGAGGCCCTTCATGCCCTTGTCGAGCACGAAGCCGCGGATGGCACCGTCATGAGCTTCCGACTTCGCCCAGACGACGAAGACATCTGCGATCGGAGCGTTCGAGATCCACATCTTCGAGCCGGTCAGCTTGTAGCCGCCGTCGATCTTTTCCGCGCGGGTGCGCATGCCGGCCGGATCGGAACCTGCATCGGGCTCGGTGAGGCCGAAGCAGCCGACAAACTCGCCGCTTGCCAGTTTCGGCAGGTATTTCTGGCGCTGTTCTTCCGAGCCGTAGGCATAGATCGGGTACATGACCAGCGAGGACTGCACGCTCATCATGGAGCGATAGCCGCTGTCGACACGCTCGATCTCGCGGGCAACGACACCGTAAGCGACATAGGATGCACCGGCGCAGCCGTAGTCCTCCGGCAGGGTAACACCCAGAAGGCCGAGTTCACCCATTTCGTTGAAGATGCCCCGGTCGGTCTTTTCCTCGCGGTAGGCTTCAATGACGCGCGGCAGCAGCTTTTCCTGGGCAAATGCGCGAGCCGTATCCTGGATCAGCTGTTCGTCTTCCTTCAGCTGGTCGCGCAGGTGAAACGGGTCCTGCCAGTCGAAGGAGCCGCCACCGGCCGGTGAGGACTTAACATTCGCGGGTGCGTTCATGGTCGTGTCTCCCAGGCCGTGATCCGGCCAATGATGTGCGGCCGCTTGACGGCCAGGGTCATTCTATTTCCTCTAGTCTTGCCTCAAATCCGTTTGCGTAAAAGCGAAACCTCGTCCATCATTCATGACGAAATGGAATGAAGTGGGGGAATTTGCCATGCGGCGCGCCTTCGTCCCGCCGGCAGACACGCTGATCGCGTTCGAATGTGCCGCCCGGCATTTGAGCTTTACCCGCGCCGCGGAGGAACTGCACCTGACGCAGGGCGCAGTGTCCAAGCAGGTTCGCCAGCTGGAAGACAGGCTGGGCGTCGAGCTGTTTCGGCGGGTTCGCCAGCGCATTGTCCTGACCGACGCAGGCCGGATCTACCTTCACGATATCCGAGGGGCGCTGGAACAGATGACCGCAGCCACGCGGCAGGTGATGTCCTATGCCGGCAGTGCGGACGTCCTCAACCTTGCGGTTCTGCCGACCTTTGGTACCCGCTGGCTGGCTCCGCGGATTGCCGATTTCGGGCGCCGGTATCCGGACGCAGGCCTCAATCTGAGTGTGCGCCTGCAGCCGTTCGATTTTGACGAGGAGCCGTTTGACGGCGCCATTCACCACGGCGACCCGGTCTGGGCGGGGGCGATCGCCGAACGGCTGTTCGACGAGGAAGTCATCCCCGTTGCCTCACGCGTCTTTCGCGATCGGCACCAGATCCGCACACCTGCCGATCTTGCCCGCGTGCCGCGCCTGCAGCTTGCAACACGCCCGCTTGCCTGGCGGCAGTGGTTTGATCTTGCAGGCGTGGAAACAGATGCCGCCTTCCAAGGCGCACGTTTCGAACAATTCGTCATGATCTCCGAGGCTGCGATCCACCACGCCGGAGCCGCGCTGATCCCGCGATTTTTCGTCGAGGCGGAACTGGCCTCAGGACGTCTCGTCCGGCTTTTCGACCTCTCCGTGTCACAGCAGACGGCGTATTATTTCGTCTATCCGGAGGGCCGGACGATGCGGCCGGTGGTGTCTGCATTCCGAAAATGGCTGATGGAGGAAGCCCGCACCGCACGGACGCGCCGGGAAACCATGCTGCCGGGCTGAAGCAGGCGTCAAGACAGTGCGTCCGGCACGACGGTTCCCCTGGACCCGACTTTTTAGCGATCGGCAGAAATTGAAACCGGCGGGCACATGGCCCACTTTTCAGCGGAACGATTGCACCTTGCCGGCGTTTTGCTCAAAGGCACCATTCGGAGAGACCAGTCCCGCTTTCAAACTGCCATAGCCCCGCCCCGGGTTATGATCTGCTGCCATGCCTGATGGCAATTTTCCCTGCTCGTGTAGGAAAGCAGCAGGGACAAGGAGACGTAATTGGAAAAGCACCATCTGCGCCTGATCCTCAATGGCAAGTCCGCCGGCCGCGACGATGTCCGCAGTGCGGTGGAGGCCGTACGGTCCATGGGCCACAATGTCTCCGTTCGCGTGACCTATGAGGCCGGCGATGTCGAGAGACTGGTTCGCGATGCCCTGCGCGATCACGAGAGCGAGCGGATCGACACGCTTGTCAGCGGCGGAGGTGATGGCACATTGAACGAGGTTCTGGATGCGGCCCTGCATGATTTGCCCGAAGGGGAAAAGCCTCCCTTTTCATTTGCGGTTCTACCTCTTGGAACGGCAAATGACTTTGCCAATCACATTGGCCTTGATCCGGCGGACATCACCTCCTGCCTGAGGTTTGCCGTGCGCGCATCCGCCAAACCGACCGACATTGGCGAGGTCAACGGCTGTGTGTTCATCAACATGGCAACCGGCGGCTTTGGTTCACAGGTGACATCACAGACCGACCCGAACCTGAAGCGCGTTCTTGGCGGGGCTGCCTATCTCTTCACAGGTCTGCAGCGGTTTTCGGAACTTTCGGCCTGTGAAGCCCGTATCGAGGCGGATGATTTCTCCTGGGAGGGCTCGTTCCTGGCCCTCGCCGTGGGCAATGGCCGCCGCGCCGGTGGCGGCATTCGGTTGTGCCCCGATGCCAAGCTCGATGACGGCTTCCTCGATCTGACCATCGTTCCCTTCCCGCAGTCGGGCAAGGTCATCGACCTTTTGTCGGTGCTGCTGGACAGCGGCGTTGACGACATCAACGGCGGCCCGATCCAGCGCAAGGTGCGCAATCTGAAAATCGAGACCCAGCAGCCCGTGCAGTTCAATCTGGACGGCGAGCCGATGAATGGACAGTCCTGGCAGATTGGGATAAGGCACCACCAGATCGACCTCAGGCGCTGACGGTCGCCGCGCCCGGCAGCAGGCTGAAACGACGTCTGTCCGTCAGCCGTGCAAGGTGCGGGAAGGCGCAGTGCACGGCTTTCAAGAGATGGACAGCATGGACGAATACCAGCTCAAGAATTTCCTCAAGTTCGCGCCTGCCAGGCTGGGGCTGGTGCCGAAAAAACACCTGCTCGTCCACATTCCCAAGAACGGCGGCATGTCGGTGCGCCATGCCAAGGCGCTGGAAGGCAATCTGGTTCTTGCCAACCGGCGCCGCCTGAAAAGCAAGGCTTATGCAAACGCGCTGATGACCTTCATGAAGGAGCGCGGGCTTCATCCGGGCTACGAACATGCCCGGCTGCGGGATATCGACCTTTCGGTGCGTGCTGGCACGGTGCCTTTTGCGGTCGTGCGCAACCCCTGGGCACGGACTTTTTCCAGATTCAAGTTCTACCTGCAGACAAGCGGATCCCACGAGGCGGAATTCGATCTGACAGTTAAGGGGTTCGAGGAATTTCTGGAGACACGCCACGAGTGGGGCAAGGTTGATTTTTTCTGGCACCGCGCCTCGCTTGGCTGGTACCCGCAAAGCGACTATGTGATCGACGAGAGGGGGCAGGTGGCGGTCAATATCCTGCGTCAGGAAAAACTGGGTCCGGAACTGGCAAGATATCTTGGGGCAGATGACACGCTCGAACAGCGCAATATCTCCCGCAATGCCCGTGCCGACCAGCGAAAATTCTACACCGACAGGAATATCGGGATCGTCGCCGACTGGTACAAAACCGAAATCGAACTGTTCGGCTTCGATTTCGATACGCCGGCAACACGGAACGTCTTTTTCAGCTGACCTCAAGTGCGACAGTATTTTGTGTGCTTGAAGATGCGCCTTACTCTGTCCGGCTCCAGACACTGTTTCCATCGATAACTTCCTTGGTTATCCCAAGTGCATCGCGGTGTTCCCGGCCGATGTCGATTGCCACATATTCCCGCCGCGCGCCGATGAACCTGTTCCTGAATTGTGCGGTAAAGGCATTCAGGTCTGGGTTCATGTAGTTCAGCTGTTTTTCCGGATCGAGTGTCTCATCCATCAGCTCGGCACATCTTGCGGCGAAATCACTGCGCAGGAAGGAGGGGCTGGTTCCGAAGATCGGCCGCTTCTTGTTGAGACCCTTGCCGAGATCCATTCCGAGGAATGTCCTGCGGTCGGGTTCATAATGATAGAAGGACCGGTAGCCCCAGTTCTTTTCCCGCGTCATCAGGCTGATCTGGCGAACGTTGCGTGTCATTGCCTTACTGACTTCTTCTGGGCGGACCTCCCGGTTCAGCACCCAGTCGTCTTCCAGGTGGAAGCACCAGTCCGCAGCCGGCTGTCGCCAGAGCCAGCGGATTGCTTTTGTAAAGTGAGGCTTGTCAGGCTTGCGGGTGACGACATTGGCGAAATACTGTTTGCAGATCTCCTCGCAGGCCTCAACCTCCACCAGTCCGCCTTCAAAGGGATCGATGTTGACGTAAAGCGTTCCGATCTCGAAATGCCTGAACAACCGCTGTGAAAAGCTTGCCAGAGTTTTCTCCAACAGCGCAGGCCTTGCCCCCGAAACGAGGAGTACGTCGATTTTCACTGCGTCTGTCATCAAACCTGTCTGCAAATGAAGCCGGAAGTGACCATCTTTAATCCACCCGTGCTTGAAATCGCCTGAATTCGCCTGGCGGCTCGTTGCCGTCGCGGTTATGCCAAGCCATCAGCCCGAACGCCAGCGATCTTTGACCTGCACGCTGCCATATCATTATGACTTTTGCTGTTGCCAGTGCATGTTCAACGCACTCGGAGGTCAGGGTTCTCTTTCTTTTGATTTTGGAACCGACTATAACGCCCGGAATCTTCGGTGCGAATTGAGGTGCCGGTCGCACGCCAGCGAATGACCCACCGTTTGCGAACTCTGTCAAACACCAGCGCCGCAGAAATGAAACTCACGTCCGCATTGCTTCTTGAAGAAGCTCTCACGGAACTGGATTGAGACAAAAGAGTCCGATGCAAAAAACAGCTCTCATCACGGGGATCACTGGCCAGGACGGCGCCTATCTCGCAGAACTGCTGCTAGAGAAAGGCTATACGGTTCACGGCATCAAGAGACGGTCATCGTCGTTCAACACAGGACGGATCGATCATCTCTATCAGGACCCGCACGACCGTGATGTGAAGCTGCACCTGCACTATGGTGACATGACGGATTCAACGAACCTCATCCGCATCATGCAGGAAACGCAGCCGGACGAAGTATATAACCTCGCCGCGCAGAGCCACGTTCAGGTATCCTTTGAGACCCCGGAATATACGGGAAACGCGGACGCCCTCGGTACCCTGCGCCTGCTCGAGGCCATCCGGCTTCTCGGATTGAGCGAGAAAACGCGCTTCTACCAAGCATCCACGTCTGAGCTCTACGGCAAGGTACAGGAAGTTCCGCAGTCGGAAACCACACCTTTCTATCCAAGAAGCCCCTATGCCGCAGCAAAGCTCTACGCCTATTGGATCGTCGTCAACTACCGCGAAGCCTACGGCATGCACGCCAGCAACGGCATCCTCTTCAACCACGAAAGCCCGATCCGCGGCGAAACCTTCGTGACCCGCAAGATCACTCGCGCCGCCGCCGCGATCAAACTGGGTCTTCAGGACAAGCTCTACCTTGGCAACCTGGACGCCGAACGTGACTGGGGGCATGCAAAAGACTACGTCCGCGGCATGTGGCTGATGCTGCAGCAGGACAAGGCGGATGATTATGTTCTGGCGACAGGCAAGACTACCTCGGTACGTGATTTTGTTAATTGGTCATTCTCTGAAGTAGATATCGCGTTAGAGTGGCAAGGTTTCGGTGTAGATGAAAAAGGGGTCGATGCGGCAACCGGAAAGGTTGTTGTTGAGATCGACCCTCGGTACTTCCGTCCGACAGAAGTCGATCTACTGCTTGGTGATGCCACGAAAGCATTCGAAAAACTGGGCTGGAAGCATGATCGAAGTGTTCGCGATCTCATTTCGGAAATGGTCACAAGCGATCTGCGGGAAATGAAGCCTTAGCCTTAAATGCTTCAGGGATTCGGACTGTAATGCCAAGAGTTTTGCTGACCGGCGGTTCCGGTATGGTTGGGAAGAATTTGCTCGCGCATGAGCGCCCCGACAACTTTGAGTTTATTGCTCCTGACAGCTCGAAACTCAATCTTCTGAATTTCGACCAAACCGAAGCTTTTCTGAAGCGAGAGAAGCCGGACATCATTGTGCACGCCGCCGGCGTCGTTGGCGGGATTCAAGCCAATATCGCGAGCCCAGTCCGCTTTTTGACCGACAATTGGAATATGGGCAGCAACTTGATTACGGCTGCTCGGTCTGCAGGGGTTCCTCAACTCCTGAATATCGGCAGTTCTTGTATGTATCCCAAGGATCAGGACACGCCCCTTAAAGAAGCTCAAGTTCTCAGCGCCTCATTGGAACCCACCAATGAGGGCTACGCTCTTGCCAAATGTGCCGTTGCAAGGCTTTGCGAATACATCGTTCGTGAAACGCCAGAGTTTCAATATAAAACGATAATTCCATGCAACTTGTATGGACGCTTCGACAAATTTGATCCTGCTGTCTCCCATTTGGTCCCTGCTGTCATACGCAAAATCCATCAGGCAACACTTGCCAAAAACAAAACGGTTGAGATCTGGGGAACAGGAGAAGCGCGCAGAGAATTCATGTTTGCAGAGGACTTGGCGGACGCAATCGTTTTCTTTTTGGGTAAGTTTGAGAAGCTGCCTACGGTAGCAAATGTTGGTGTTGGGAAAGACTTCACCATTAATGAATACTACGAGATAACATCTAATGTTATAGGCTTTTCCGGCAAATTTACGCATGATTTGACCAAGCCGGTAGGCATGAAGCGAAAATTGCTAGATGTCAGCTTGCAGTCCGAAATGGGCTGGAAGCCCAAGACTAGCCTGAATGACGGTATTCGCCAGACCTACGAATATTTCCTGTCCCTTGGAGAATAAAATGAATTACCCACTTGCAAGTACAACTTGGGACGAGCGTGAATATGAGGCGCTTCAGCGAGTAATTGAGTCCGGCATTTTCACAATGGGGAAGAAAGTCGCTGAGTTTGAACAGGAATTTGCAAGATTTGTAGGCAGCAATCATGCAGTCATGGTCAATTCCGGCTCTTCAGCAAATTTGCTCATGGTTGCGGCATTGCGATATAGGTCTAACGCACCCATTCTGCCGGGCACGGAAGTAATTGTCCCGGCAGTGTCCTGGAGTACCACCTATTATCCCCTTTATCAGTATGGGCTTAAACTTAGGTTCGTTGACGTCGATGCCGAAACTCTGAATTACGACCTGGAACAGTTGGAAGGGGCAATCACGCCCGCAACTAAAGTCATCATGGTTGTAAACCTACTCGGAAATCCCAATGACTTCGCAGCTATAAACAAAATTGTCGAAGGCAGGGACATCTTGCTCCTAGAAGACAACTGCGAGTCTTTAGGTGCACTTTTTGGTGGCAAACAAGCTGGTACGTTCGGACTGATGGGAAGCTACAGTTCGTTCTTCAGCCATCACATCTCCACAATGGAAGGTGGCTTGATCACAACCGACGACGAAGAATTGTATCATATTCTTCTTTGCCTTCGTGCACACGGTTGGACGCGTAACTTACCTAAAGAAAATCATGTCGCCCCAATGAGCGATAATCCTTTCGAGGAATCGTTCCGGTTCATTTTACCTGGTTACAATGTACGCCCTTTGGAGATGAGTGGCGCAATAGGGATAGAACAACTCAAGAAGCTTCCAGATATGGTGCTTGAGCGTCGGAGGAATGCTGAAAAGTTTCGTGATTTGATGGAAAAATACCCATTTCTGAGAATTCAACGGGAAATTGGCCAGAGCAGCTGGTTTGGGTTCGCATTCACCGTCAAATCAGACATGGGCTATGATAGAGGGCAGATCATTGCTGCACTGAACAAGTCAGGTATCGAAGTACGCCCTATCGTCGCCGGTAATTTTACAAAAAACCAAACGATGAAGTGGTTTGACTATTCAATTTATGGCGATCTCAAAAATGCAAATGATCTTGACCAAAATGGGTTCTTCATTGGAAATCATCACTTCTCGCTATCGGATGAATTTGAAGTATTGGATCGGGTTCTGACTGCGGTTGTTAACGGTCAAATTTAGTTTATTCTTGCAGAGAGTTGTAATTTGCAATTCAAGAAATGAGATTTGGTTCGCTGGATATGTTTGAGAATCGTAATATTAAACAGCTAATCGAATTGTCCGCGAACTATCGTAGCGGTTTTGTCCTCAAACCTTTGCGGAGATATTGTTGATAAAAGCAGCTTTTGTGTCTTCGTCGGAAAATTGGGTTTGGACGCGTCAATTTCCCAATCTAGAACCAATCTGGAACAATGTTTATTTTGATTTTTCCAATAATTTGGAAAATTGTGATATACTCTTTGTGTTTGATGCATTACCAATAACATATTGCGGCAAAATTAAAGCTCGAAAATGCGTGTTTATAGCTTCAGAACCGCAGAACGTGAAAGTATATTCTTCGAATTTCTTGAGACAATTTGACCTTATCGTGACGACTGACAAGACTAGCCAACACCCAAATGCTGTCTATCAGCAGCCTGGATTGCCTTGGCATGTCGGTGTTTGGAGCGAATTCAACCGATTAAGTAATCTTCCACTTACCTTCGATTTTTTCAGGGACTACCAACCTAAGAAATCTAAATTGATCTCTGTAATTTCGTCAGATAAGGCGTTTACGGAGGAACATAGAGCGAGATTGCGCTTTGTGGACGCTCTTAAGTGTCATTTCGGAGATAGAATTGACTATTTCGGCCGAAACATTTGCTCGTTTACAGATAAAATGGAAACTCTTTCACAGTATAAATATCATATCTCATTAGAAAACTGCGCAATCTTAGATTATTGGACCGAAAAACTCTCAGACCCTTTCTTAACTCTGACATACCCAATATATCACGGTTGTCCAAACGTAGATGACTACTTTCCAGAAGGCGCACTATCAAAAATCGACATTCGTGATACGGAAGAATCTATTTCTAAAATAGAGCATATTATTAACTCGAGTTTAGCTGAAGAATCCGAAAGTCTATTAAAAGAAAGTAGACGAAGAGTCTTGTTTGAACACAATTTGTTTTCTGTTCTGGCCAAAATAGCCATCTCATTAAATCAAGATAAATACGGAGGTTACAAAAAAATTGAGTCGGAAAAGTTTTTCATAAAGAATACCTCAACTCTCAAGCGATATCGGAAACGCCTATCGCGTAGGATTGTAAATTTATTAGGCGAGTAGCCAATTGTTGTTTGCAGAAAACAGTTCGATTAGATTAGTTGGAGTTTTTCTGCCAATTTTCCCAAACAAACTCATAGCACCATGTTCTATGATGTGTTTTCGAGAGTTTCTCTGTGAGCGTGTTCCGAAGTTCTTTTGCATTATCTACAAAATCATGAAACTGTACTTGTATATTTTCAAATTTTTCAATTAACCCCGACGAAATCATGTGATCTAGGAGTTGATATTCAGAACCTTCTATATTTATCTTGATAAGATCGACATTCTTGATATGTAAAGAGTCGAAAACATCTGAAAATTTCTTAACAGTCACAGTTTCGATGCCATTAGCGTCAGATTTATGTAGTATGGATGAGCCGTCACCTTCATTGGAGAGTGTAAATCGACCGTTCTCGTCAGATAGTCCAAAATTAAAACAATGTACTTTTGAGTTTTGAGTAAACCTTTTTTCACATTTCTCAAAAAACTCAACGCTAGGCTCGAACAAATAAACGTTGCAACGGTACCGAATGTTGATTTGGTTTGCAAAGTCACCTTGAAACCCTCCCAAATCAAATACGGTTGAATCCTCATTAAGTGGATATGATAATCTCAATGTCTCATCTCCCTTATCCCGAAACCACCGTTTTACTTCTGTAAGGGGCGCTTCATTCTCCGAGTTTTGAAGTGAAGATTGTTTACGGAAAAGAAATAGACGTTTTATCCAGCTTAGCATTGCGAAAAATCTTCCTAGCGTTGAGCTTAATGTTATTATCGGAGGATAATTGCACACAACTAAAGCCTGAAGCAATTGCCTAGAATAGGCCTTAGTGCGACTGCAAATTTTATACATAACCAAGAAATATGATCAACTATCCATTATACGCCGCGTTAAAATGGCCTTTTCAACAAATGTTTCGAATGCGAGCGCTATTTGGTGACATCCGTATTTCAGTGTAACCTTAATGTGAAGAAAGTGGTATGTATGAGCCGTTGTCGACAGGTATTAGTTGGTAGCAATTAACGAAATGGCACGGTCGCATCGAATGAAACAGCTCAAAACAATAGACACCTATGTTGTAAACTTGGAGCGATCAGAAAAACGTAGATCTGAAATGTCTACGAAACTTGATGCATTGAACATTCCCTATGAGTTTTTTGATGCGGTTGATGGTCGAATCGAAAATCACCCCCTGTTTGTAAGATATAGTGAGCGTTCTGCGCTAAAGCATTATGGGTTCGAACTCGCGCCTGGGGAACTTGGTTGTTATGCCAGTCATTTCCTTCTTTGGCAGCTCTGCGTTGAAAAAGATAAGCCAATTCTGATTTTAGAAGATGACATTGAGTTCAACTTTAATTTCAATTCAGCATATGAGCTTGCTGTTCAAAAAGTTCACGAATACGGTCTCCTCCGTTTATCCGGACACAAAATCAGAAAATATGCGATCTGCGAGCAAATAAGAGAACTAAAAATCGTTCGTTTTAAGCGAGGTCCGCACGGGACATCGTCATATGCACTTTCACCTCTTGCAGCAAAGAAGCTGATTAGTAAGGCTGAAGTTTGGTACGAACCGGTTGATGTTCATTTGGATAGATTTTGGAGTCACGGCGTTGAGAGTTTCGGGATTCAACCCTTCCCTGTCTCGCACGTTGCTACTTCGGAGGCTGATTCCGAAATTTGGCAAGGAAAACGGCGCGGTAGTCGTCCAAAAGAATTCAAGAAAAATACTCGCTTCATTCGTTTGAATGACTCTTTGCGGCGATTTTTTGTAAACATTCCATATATAGGTCGTTGGAAACATAAATAGTTTTTCGAAATATCTGGAAAGAGACGTATCAGAGAAAGTATAAGTCAGTTGATTATTGTTCAAATAACTGGTGGGCTAGGCAATCAGATGTTTCAGTATGCTATGGGACGATCACTGTCTGAGCAGTCTAGCATGCCATTGAAATTGGATATTTCAAGTTACGAGAATTATAAACCTCATTCATTTTTACTTGATAGGTTAAACATAAAAGCTGAGATTGCTTCCAGAGAAGAAATTCATGAAGTAAAGAAGAAAAAGAGAGAATTTAAGTTTCCATTTACAAATCGCAGATCAATAAATTATGTGAAAGAAGAGGGGTTCACATTCAATCCCGAAGTGTTGAATTTGAAAACATCGACTTATTTTTCTGGATATTGGCAAAGTGAGAAATATTTTAAAAATATCGAAACCCATATCCGAAAGGAGTTTGTGCTTAAAAAAGAACTTGCTCAAAGCCGAGAGAAAATCCGTAAAGAAATACGGGCTTCCAGAAAACCTGTTTCTATTCACGTTAGACGGGGTGATTACGTTAGTAACGCGAAGGCAAACGCATTTCATGGAACGTGCGAACCTGAATGGTACGCAAAGGCAATACAAGAAATTAGAAAAAATTCAGCGGAGATTACACCAGTTGTTTTTTCCGATGACATTGATTGGGTTAAGAAAAATATTGAATTAGATTGCAATGTCATTTGGGTTGAGCCCAATGAAGACGGCCATGACTTCGAGGACATGTACCTAATGTCAGTCTGCCAAAACCATATTACTGCAAATAGTACATTCAGCTGGTGGGGCGCGTGGTTAAACCCTAATAAGGATAAGCGCGTAATTGTGCCTCACAAATGGTTTAATTCCCAATCGATGAAAACCATAGACTTGATCCCAACTGGCTGGGAACGCCTTTAGATCAGATGTCATCGCTAATGTATACTTCAATATCTGTTTATCTTATTGCTAGTGTCTCACAAACAACGCCGTCAATCTCTTCGTTGAAATCTTCTCAAACCGGAACCCCTGCTCGACCAGAAAATGGCACACGGCTGGCAGGGTGGGGTCTTTGGTGAGGCCGCGTTCGGGGCCGCAGTCGACGCAGATGTAGTGGACGCGGTCCAGGATCTTGTCGGCACCTTTCAGGATTTCCGGCTCGGCGCCTTCGCCTTCGATCTTCAAGAGTTTGATCGAGCGGATGTCGTTTTCTTCGCAGTAGTCGTTGAGAGTCGTCGTTTCCACCTCAACAACAGAGCCGTAGCCGGAAAATTCGATGAGGGAGGAATCGGCCGTGTCCGATTTCTCATAGAATTTGAGTGTCGTCTTTTCGTGCCACAGGGCGCGTTGTTCGACAGTGCCACCCGGGTTGTTGAGCTTGCAGCAGGCGGCCTCGTCCCGGCCGGGCTCGAAGGCGATATAGCGGACGGACTTGCCTTCAAGGCGCAATCCGAGGCCGATCTCGCCTATGTTCGCGCCGCAATCGATGACAACGTCGCCGTCTGAAATCATTGCCGGGTCGATGAAATAGTCGTCCAGAAGGCCCTTGGTTCTCGGCTGAACGCCGTAACGGTAAAAGCCGACGCGCTCGCTGTGAAGAAAGGAGATCTCCTTGCCCTTATCGTCCAGAACGCGGAAGACCGGTTCATCTGAAACAACCTTGATGTTCCAGCGCTTCTTGCTCCGCAGCGCATTCGAGAACGTGACATACCAATTGAAAAGCTTTGCGAAGGTCTGCCGGTTCGGGTGACGGACGATGAAATTGTATAATCTTTTTTTCTTTTTCATGTTCGCGCCTGCGTGGGTTGCCTTGCGGTAATCGGTGTCAGCTCTCGAAAAGCAGCGTGGAATAGGTCTTGCAAATGGCGTCTTCGGAAAACTGGCTTTCAAGGCGGCGTTTGCCACCGTCAACCAATGCATTTTCCTGATCCGGCTTGCCGAGCAGCTGTTTGACCGACCCCACCAGCCCGTCGACATCCCCGCAGGGCGACAGCAGCCCGGTCTTGCCGTGGTCGATCAGCCAGCTTGGGCCGGGCGAGGCGGTTGCGACAACGGGCAGCCCGGCGGTCCAGCCTTCCAGGACAACGTTGCCGAGCGGTTCTTCGTCGGTCGGGCACAGCAGGATATCGGCAGCTTTCAGGAAAGGCGAGGGGTCGCGTTGCCAGCCGAGAAAGTGGACGCGGTCCTGAACGCCGAGGTTTGATGCCAGGGCCTTCATGTCGGACATCAGCTCGCCGTCGCCGATCAGCCAGGCATGAACGGTCGCCGGCAGGCCGGCGACCGTTTGAATGGCAAGGTCGAAGCGCTTGCGTTCGACGAAGCGGCCAAGGTGGATCAGCACCGTGGCGTCTTCGGGCGTGTTGTAGTCTGCCCGGTCGACCGGCTTCAGATCCGCGGGCAACGGATCGACAAAGTTGCTGATCACATGGGCGCGTTCCGCAGGCCAGCCCATTTCGATGGCCTGACGGATGATCTCCGGCGTGTTGCCGATCAGGTCCTCGACATTGCCATAGGTGTGAAAGCCGTCCGGCCAGTCGCCAAGACGCAGGAAGGTGCGCATGCTGGGGCCGGGTTTCGGCATCCATTTGCTGGCCGGGCTCATCCAGCCCATGGTGGAACGCGCGCCGAATGCCTTGATCTGGCGGGCAATGTCCCAGCGGATGACATGGCGTTTCAGGTGCGAGCGGCTGAAGGTCATCTCGCGCACATCACAGTGTCTGGCAAGGTCGTCGCGCCAAGGCCGGTCCTTTCGGATGAAGGCGATCTGCTCCACGCCCCGCCGGGCAAGGGCGCCTGTCAGGCGCACGAAGAACCGTTCTGCCCCGCCATCAACGCCAAGATGAATGTGCGCGAGTTTTTTAGGCTGCATCTGCGTGTCAGTGACCATCGATCACATCGTAGTAGTTATGCGCCCGGCCCAGAAGTCCGCGCAGGTTGCCGGAGCCTTTCATGAGACGGATCAGGCCATAGTAGAAGAGTTTCTCGCCGCGCTTTCTGGCGAAGGGTTTCAGCACGAAACCGACGATTGTCGCCAAGAGGCCGAAGAACATGCGCCGCAGGCTTTTGGGAATGAAATGCAGGGCAGCTTTCAGCCGGCCTTCGCGCAGCACGATGTTGAACGCGCCGGAGGTTGCCGCCATGTGCATACGGCTCAGCAGGCGGCCGGTGGTGACGCGCGAAGCCGGAATGTCCTCCTCGACGAAGGCATCATCCACCCAGATCATCTTTGCGCCGGCCGCATGGGTGCGGCGGAAGAAGTCGATATCCTCGCTGCCGAAGGTCAGGCGTTCGTCGAACCGCAGGCCAAGACCGTCCCGAGAGATGATACGGCCGCTCAGCAACACGTTGTTGGTCGGTGCTTCGGTGATGATCGAGCCGGTCGGCCGTGGCTTCAGGAGCTGCGATTTCCACCAGTGCGGGGCCGGCTTTTCATAAATCCGGCGAACGGGGCCGTTGGCGACTTCGGCCTTGTGTTCCAGGCAGGCGGCCAGAAGTTTCTCGATCCAGTCCGGTTCCGCGCGTTCGTCGTCATCGATCAGCGCCACCCAGTCCGGGGCGTGTTCCAGTGCCGCTTCCAAGGCCGTGTTGCGGGCAAAGGGGATGCCCTTGCGTTTTTCGTGATGGAAGAAGACCGGCAGAGACAGCCTCTTCTTCACATCTTCTGCTGCAGCACCTGTGAAATGCGGCACGGGATCGTTTTCCACAACGACGATCGCCATCTCCGTGTTCGCGGGGGCGATTAGATTGTCGAGGCTATCCAGGCACGCCTGCAGCATTTTCGGCCGCTGCGCGGTGCAAACGGCAATGACCAGTTTCTGGGTCATGAAGGGGTCTCAACCATTCCTCTTGGGTTGGGCAGGGTTTGGCGCATGTGCCTGCCGCTGTCAAAGGGTTTCGGGAAAAGCCATCCGAGGAAATTGACCTTTCCAGCGCGTCAGCCGCGCGCTAGGCTTCTCCTTCAACCCTTTGAGGGACCGTATGAAGCGGCCGTGTTCTGGGAGGAAACACATGAAGGGAATGATGATGCACCGTCCGCTGAAAATCGCGGACCTCATCACCTTTGCAGCGGATACCTATCCGGCCGGTGAGATCGTGTCCGTGAGGACGGAAGGCGATATTCACCGCACCACCTATAAGGAAACCGCCGGCCGGATCGCCCGGCTGGCACATGGCCTGAAGGCACTCGGCATCGCTGAAAGCGACCGGGTGGCGACACTTGCCTGGAATGGCTACCGCCATTTCGAGCTCTATTATGCAATTTCCGGCATCGGCGCCATCTGCCACACCATCAATCCGCGGCTTTCAGCGGAACAGATGATCTATATCGTCAATCACGCCCAGGACCGGGTGCTGTTCGTTGATCTTACCTTCGTGCCGATCGTTGAAAAACTTCGGCCGCATTTTCCGGCAGATCTGCGGATCGTCATCATGACGGATCGTGCGCATATGCCCGAAACGACACTGGAAGGTGTGCTCTGTTACGAGGAAATCCTTGACGGACAGCCGGGTGAAATCGACTGGCCGGATTTCGACGAGGACCAGGCCGCCGGGCTTTGTTACACTTCCGGCACGACAGGCAATCCGAAGGGCACGCTCTATTCGCATCGCTCCACGGTGCTGCATGCCTACGACATGTGCGTCACCATTCCCCGGGTCCTCAACGAGGGCTCGCGCATCCTGCCGGTGGTGCCGCTGTTTCACGTCAATGCCTGGGGCCTGCCTTATGGCGCGCCTCTTTCCGGCTCCAGCCTGATTTTTCCGGGCGGAGCACTGGACGGCAAAAGCCTGTTCGACCTGATGGACCGCGAAAAGGTCTTCTCCGCCTGGGGTGTGCCGACTGTCTGGATAGGTCTCATGAACGAGATCCGCCAGCGCGGCCGCATTCCCGAAGGCTTCGGCGATATCGTCGTTGGCGGATCGGCTGCCTCGCGCTCTCTGATCGAGGCCTTCGAAAAACAGGGCATCAATGTCTGCCATGCCTGGGGCATGACGGAAATGAGCCCGCTCGGCACCCAGTGCAACCTGCCGCCAGAGATGGCGGATCTGCCGTTCGACCAGCGCATCGACAGGAAGCAGAGCCAAGGGCGGCGGATCTTCGGTGTCGACATGAAGATCGTCGATGATGCCGGCAATCGCCTGCCGCATGACGGAACGACCCCGGGCCATCTCTATGTGCGCGGCAACACGATCACTTCCGGCTATTACGAGGATCCGGAAGCCTCGAAACCCGTGTTCGACAAGGAAGGCTGGTTCTGCACCGGCGATATCGCCGCCATCAGTCCTGAAGGCTTCCTGACGATCACGGACCGTTCCAAGGACCTCATCAAGTCGGGCGGCGAATGGATCAGCTCGCTCGACCTGGAAAACATCGTCATGTCCCATCCCAGTGTGGCGAATTGTGCGGTGATCGCGGTACCCGACGCCAAGTGGGACGAGCGTCCGCTGCTCATCGTTCAGCCGTCGGACGAGGCGCAGCCGCAGAAGGAGGAGATCCTCTGCCATCTGGCGGAACGGGTCGCCAAGTGGCAGGTGCCGGATGACGTCGTCTTCGTCGATGCGTTGCCGATGACGGCAACGGGCAAGGTGTCGAAACTCACCTTAAGAAAACAGTTCCCGGAGGCACCGCATGACGCCTGATCACTTGTTCGGCCTTGGCGGCAAAACGGCACTGGTCACCGGCGGTGCGACCGGGGTCGGCCGCATGGCCGCCGAGGGGCTGATAGCCGCGGGTGCGCGGGTGATGATCGCCAGCCGCAAGTTGGAAGCCTGCCAGGCGGCTGCCGAAGAGCTGAACGCGCTCGGCTATTCCGGAAAGGCGGAAGGCTTTGCCGGGGACGTTGCAACGGAAGAAGGTGTTGCGGCGCTGGTGGGCGAAATCGGCAAGCGCACCGGCAGCCTGGAAATTCTGATGAACAATGCCGGCACAAGCTGGGGCCAGCCGCTTGGCGACTTTCCCTATCACGCCTGGGAACGGGTGATGCGGGTGAATGTCACCGGGTTGTTCCAGCTGACGCAAGGCCTTTTGCCGCTTCTGGAAGCTGGCGCGAGCGACGACGATCCTGCACGGGTCGTCAACGTCGGCTCGGTCATGGGGGAAACGGCCCATGGCGACAGGGCCTACAGCTATGCGGCCTCCAAGGCTGCTGTTCATCATCTGACGCGGATCCTTGCCAAGGAGCTGGCGGAACGGCGCATCACAGTCAATGCGCTGGCCCCGGGACCTTTCGTCAGCAACATGACGGCCTTTGCAACGGCGGACGAGGATGTCCGCTCGCGTGTGGGGGCCCAGGTGCCACTCGGCCGTGTCGGCCGGCCGGAGGATATCGCAGCTGCCATGCAATATCTGTGCGGGCGAGGCGGGGCCTATATCACCGGCGCCATTCTGCCCATCAGCGGCGGTATCAATGTGGAAACCGGGCCAGACCTCTTCCAGGAGGCCTATTGAGTGAGCACTGATACGCTGTCACGCACCCTTGCCGCAAGCGAGCTGGAAACGCTTGTCGGAACGGAGGTCGGCGTGTCCTCCTGGTACCTGATCGACCAGGCCAGGATAGACGCTTTTGCCGAGGTGACGCAGGACCACCAGTTCATCCATGTTGATCCTGAAAGGGCGGCGGAAACACCTTTCGAAGGTACGATCGCGCACGGGTTTCTGACGCTGTCGCTCCTCTCCGCGATGGGTGTTGAAGCCCAGCCGAAGATCAAGGGCGCAACGATGGGCATCAATTACGGTTTCGACAAGGTGCGTTTTCTTGCACCCGTAAAGGTGGGCAGCCGGGTCCGCGGGCGGTTTGTCCTCGCCCGTCTTTCAAGGCCGAAACCGCAAGAGGTTGATATCGTCTGGCAGTCGACGGTGGAGATCGAGAACGGCAAGCGGCCTGCGCTGGTCGCCGAATGGCTGAACAGGTTCTACCTGGAAGAAGAGGCGGACAAATCATGTTGAAGGCAAGATCCCTTCCCAAGGCTTTGCAGGGTTTGAGGCTTCCGGCTGTCGCGGCACCACTCTTTATCGTCTCCTGTCCGAAGCTGGTGATCGCCCAGTGCAAGGCCGGGATTGTCGGCAGTTTTCCGGCCCTCAACGCAAGGGACGAGCCTGGCGGTCCGGTTGTTCTGGAAGCCTGGCTGAAGGAGATCACCGAAGCGCTGGACCGGCACAACCAGGAAAATCCGGATCGGCCTGCCGCGCCTTTCGCGGTCAACCAGATCGTCCACCGGTCCAATGAGCGACTGGAGCGGGATGTCGAGATCTGCACGCGGTGGAAGGTGCCCGTCTGGATCACGTCCATGGGCGCGCGGGTCGAGGTGAACGAGGCGGCCCATTCCTGCGGCGGTATCGCCCTGCATGATGTCATCAACAACACTTACGCAAAAAAGGCCGTCGAAAAAGGCGCCGACGGGCTGATTGCGGTGGCGGCAGGGGCAGGTGGTCACGGTGGCCCGCAGTCACCTTTCGCGCTGGTGCGCGAGATCCGGGAATGGTTCGACGGTCCGCTGCTTCTGGGCGGGGCCATCTCCACCGGCGAAGCGCTGCTGGCGGCACGCGTTCTGGGCGCCGATTTTGGCTATGTCGGCTCGCCTTTCGTTGCGACGGAGGAAGCCAACGCGGACCGGACCTACAAGGACATGATGGTCGCAGGCGGGGCCGAGGACGTGCTGACGTCCTCGCTCTTTACCGGGCATCCGGCCAACTACCTGAAAGGCTCCATTCGCAAGGTCGGTCTTGATCCCGATCATCTGCCGGACGAGTGGGATGTCAGCGTCATGCCGGACGACAGTCCCAAGCCGAAGGCCTGGCGGGAAATCTGGGGCGCTGGCCAGGGCATCGGCGCGATCAAGTCCGTTGGACCGGCAGCCGCCGTGGTCGAGCGCCTGGAAACCGAATACCGCGCCGCCATTGAGCGGCTGCGCGCCGATATCTGTTAGGGGGAAGTGATGGATCTTGGAATGACCGAACGGGTGCGGCCGCTGATCGAGCAGGTGCGCCAGATGGTGGAAACCGAAATCGCCCCTCTCGACCGGGAATATCACGAGGAAGTCGGCCGTCACCCGTCCGGTGATCGGTTCCGGATGACGGAGCGCCAGCTTGAAATTCTGAACAGCCTCAAGGCCACGGCCAAGGAACGCGGCCTCTGGAATTTCTGGCTGACGGACAGCGAAAAAGGCTTCGGCCTGACGACCGTGGAATATGCCTATCTGGCCGAGGAAATGGGCAAGGTCGGCATTGCCGCGGAAGTCTTCAACTGCAATGCCCCCGACACGGGCAATATGGAAGTGCTGGAGCGCTACGGCACCGAGGGTCACAAGGAAAAGTGGCTGAAGCCTCTGCTTCGGGGCGATATCCGCTCGGCCTATCTGATGACGGAACCCGATGTTGCCTCCTCGGATGCCACCAACATCGCGCTGACGGCTGTGCGCGATGGCGATGCCTGGGTGCTGAATGGCGACAAGTGGTGGGCAACGGGTGCGGGCGATCCGCGCTGCGCGCTCTACATAGTCATGGCTGCAACCGATCCGGACGCCCACAAGCACAGCCGCCATTCCATGTTCCTGATCCCGGCGGATGCCGAGGGCATCGAAGTGCTGCGGCCGATGCATGTCTTCGGCGCCGACGATGCGCCGCACGGCCACATGCATATCCGTTTCACCAATGTGCAGGTGCCGCAGGAAGACCTCGTGCTGGGTGAAGGTCGGGGTTTCGAGGTTGCACAAGGACGCCTCGGTCCGGGCCGCATTCACCACTGCATGCGGGCCATCGGCCAGGCGGAAAAGGCGCTGGAACTTCTGTGCAAGCGAGCCATGGGCCGGGAGGCCTTCGGCAAGAAGCTGATGGATCTTGGCGCCAATTACGACATCATCGCCAATGCGCGCATGGAAATTGAAATGGCCCGTCTGCTCTGCCTCAAGGCAGCCTGGGTGATGGACACACAGGGCACCCGTGCGGCGCAGCCGTGGATCAGCCAGATCAAGGTGGTGGCGCCCCTCACCGCCCTGAAGGTGGTCGACGAGGCCATGCAGGTGCATGGCGCCGCCGGCATCAGCCAGGACTTTCCGTTGGCGGCCATGTGGACACACCTGCGCACTCTTCGCTTTGCCGACGGCCCCGACGCCGTCCACCGTCGCCAGGTAGCGCGCACGGAGCTGCGGAAATATTCCAACGGGAAGCTTTGAGGATGGACTTTCTTCAGCTTTCAATCAGGAGCGACTGCCACGACGCCTTACCGCCCCATCTCCTCATCCTGAGGAGCCGCCCTTGCGGCATCTCGAAGGATGGGCCCCTTGCTCCAGAGTTTGCCGCCCATCCTTCGAGACAGCGCTGCGCGCTTCCTCAGGATGAAGAGGTGGGGAGGAAAGCGGCCGATGGACTGGTTCAAGGAATGGGTTTCACCACATGGGCGTCCCGCTCATGACCCCGGGCACGGACCTCGACCTCACGGCCCTCAGTAGCTGGCTGGAAGGGGCCCTTCCCGGCTTCAAGGGCCCGCTCAAGGCCGAGAAGTTCAACCGGGGGCAGTCCAACCCCACGTTCCGGCTCAGCGCAGCGTCTGGTGACTATGTCCTTCGCCGCAAACCACCCGGCGTGCTGCTGAAATCAGCGCACGCGGTCGAGCGTGAGTTCCGTGTGCAAAAGGCGCTGGCCGGGTCGGATGTGCCGGTCGCACGCATGCATGTCCTGTGCGAGGACGACAGCGTGATCGGGTCTGCGTTCTACGTCATGGATCTCGTCCGGGGCCGCAATTTCGATGAACCGCGATTGCCGGATCTGGATCCGCAAACACGGCGCGGCATTTACGACGAGCTGAACCGCGTCCTGGCGGCCATCCATGGCATTGATCTGGAAGCGCGCGAGCTTGCCGACTACGGCCCCGGCGGGAATTACTACCGCCGCCAGATCGACCGCTGGACCAAGCAATACCGGGCAAGTGAAACCGGCCCTATTCCCGCGATGGACGAACTCATTGCCTGGCTAGACGCCAATGTGCCCGAAGACGACGGACGGCGCACGCTGGTGCATGGCGACTATCGCATCGACAACCTCTTGTTCGCGGTAGATGGGCCAGCCTGTGTTGCCGTGCTCGATTGGGAACTGTCCACCATCGGCCATCCTTTTGCGGATCTGGCAGCCTTGATCATGCAGTGGCAGCACCCGCCCGGCACCGAAGGCCGGGGGCTGGCTGGCGTTGACCGGAAGTCGCTGGGCATTCCGGAAGACCAGGACTTCATCGACGCATACTGCGCCCGCATGGGGCTCACCGGCATTCCGGGTTTCGGTTTCTACCTGGCCTTCGCCTTCTTCCGAATGGGGGCGATCCTTCAGGGCGTCAAGAAACGCGCCCTCGACGGAAATGCCTCCAATCCGGAGCTCGGTCTGAAGCTGGGCGAGAGCGTTCCGCACTACGCCGCTGGCGGCTTGAAGGCGGCCCGACAAGGCTAGACACCCTCCAGAAAGCCGCAAGAGGCTCGTCCGGGGTGACATCTTGTGTGGTGGCGTATGCTTTTCCCCATCAACACCGCGCGCAGCGGCGCGGTTTGCCGCCCTTGGTCACCCCTTCGCGTTCATCTCCGCAAAGGTTCCACCAGTTTCGGCGATCTGCCGCAGGAGAGCCGGGACTTTCCAGTAGTAGGCGTCTTCCTTGGCATACTCTTCGATCCGGCGAACCAGTTCACCCGCGCCGATGACATCTGCCGTGTGCAGCGGGCCGCCGCGGAAACGCGGGAAGCCGTAGCCGTTGAGAAAGACGGCGTCGATGTCGATGGGGCGAAGCGCGATGCCTTCCTCCAGAACGCGCACGGCTTCGGAAATCATCGCGGTCATGAAGCGGCTGACGATTTCGTCTTCGGTGAAGCTGCGCGGTGTGACACCGGCCTTTTCCCGTTCCGCATCGATGATCGCGAGTGCTTCCGGGTTCGGCCGGGAACCCTGATCATCGTAGATGTAGAAACCCTGACCGGTCTTGCGCCCGAACCAGCCGTTCTCGCAAAGTCGGTCGGCAATTGGAATATAGCGTTCCTCGGCTGGGCGGGTGGCGGCGCGGCGCTTGTTGGCGGCCCAGCTGATGTCGAGCCCGGCAAGGTCGGCCACCTGATAGGGCCCCATGGCAAAGCCGAAGCCGCGCATGGCCGTGTCGATCTGTTCCGGCGAGGCGCCATCCATCATCATGTAATCGGCGGCCTTCTTGTAGAAGGTCATGATGCGGTTGCCGATGAAGCCATCGCAGACGCCCGAGCGCACGGCGATCTTTTTCAGTTTCCTGGCCAGTGCGAAGCCAGTCGCAACCACGTCGTCGCCGGTCTTGTCGGCAACCACCACTTCCAGAAGCCGCATTACGTGGGCGGGCGAGAAGAAGTGAAGGCCGATGACATCCTGCGGACGGGAGGTCGTCGCGGCGATCTCGTTGATGTCGAGATAGGACGTGTTCGAGGCAAGCACGGTGCCTGCCTTGCAGACCTTGTCCAGCGTCTGGAAGATGTCGCGCTTGACGCCCATGTCCTCAAAAACAGCCTCGATGACGAGATCTGCATCCGATAACGCGCCAAGATCCGTCGAGGTGCCGAGTTTTGCGGCCAGAATGTCGTCGCGGCCAGCTTCCGAAAGCTTGCCGCGTTTGACCGCACCGTCAAGGTTCCTGGTGATCGTCGCAACACCGCGGTCAAGTCCGTCCTGGTCGCGTTCGGTCAAGGTTACGGGCAGGCCGGCCAGCAAGATGGCAGTTGCGATGCCGGAGCCCATGGTGCCGCCGCCGATGACGCCGACAGAGTTGATCTCGCGCGCGGTCGCGGTGGCTTCGGGGATCTTGGTGACGGCGCGTTCGGAAAAGAAGGCGTGGATCAGGCCGGCCCGCTGGGGGCTTGCCATGCATTCCTCGTAGAGCCGGCGCTCTTCCTTCATGCCGTCGCGGATCGGCAGGTGGCAGGCTTCGACGGCATCGACGCATTTGTGCGGCGAAAACAGCAGCGGCTGGCTCTTGGCGAGCTTTGCCCGCATCGCCTCGATGGCGGCGGGATCCGGTTCGGCGGTCAGATCACCCGTCTTGCGGTTCGGCAGATCACCGGCCAGAAGATCCTTGGCGGAGGAGAGGGCAACGTCACGCGGATCGCCTTCAACGATCCGGTCGATCAGGCCGTTGGCCAGGGCCTCGTCGGCGCTCATCGGCTTGCCACTGGTAATCATGTCGAGAGCCGTCGCGATGCCCGCAAGCCGGGGGGCACGCTGGGTGCCGCCGGCGCCCGGCAGAATGCCGAGCGTCACTTCGGGCAAGCCCACCTTGGATCCCGTCAAGGCGACGCGCGCGTGGCACGACATGGCAACTTCCAGGCCGCCGCCAAGCGTGGTGCCGTGCAGGACGCAGACGATCGGCGTGGAGGCGCTTTCGATGAAGTTGCACAGTTCGGGCAACCACGGGTCGAGCGGCGGCTTGCCGAATTCGCGAATGTCGGCACCGGCAATGAAGGTCCGTCCCTTCGCATAAAGCGCGATCACCTCAACGCCGTCGGTCTGCTGCAGGGTTTCCACTGCCTGCCACAAGCCGGAGCGGATCGCGTGGGAGGCAGCATTCACCGGCGGATTGTCGAGAGCGATGAGGCCGACAGAGCCGTTGATCTCGATCGAGACGACGTCGTTGATACCGGTTTCGCCGGCAGGGGTTTCCGTAGGCATGAATTCCTCCCAGGGCGCCAGTCGGGGCGCGAATTTTGGGCCGGATTGTCAGGTCCGGGCAGAGCTTGTCAAGGTGACCGAAGAGGGCAAGCGAAGTGTTCAGTCCTTCGGCGGTGCTTTCGGTGTGAAAGCACAGCGGTCAGGTTTCAGGTCGATAAGCGGGGTGCCGTCGAGGCAGTCAAGCCCGCGCACGATCAGGTTCGGACCATCGACGGAAACGAGTTTTGCCAGAACGGTGCCGATCGGGTTCGGCCGGACGGGCGAGCGCAGGGCAAAGGTACCGAAAATGTTGTCGCTATGTGCCGGGTTCTGGACGATGAGGTCCCGCCGGGCCTTGTCGAGCCAGTAAAGCAGTTCAATCTTGTCGTATTCTTCGATGCCCTTCAGTGCCGGGACCCAGGGCTCGAAAATCTCGATCCGGCACTCTGGTCCGTCCACCTTGCCCTGACGCGGGCAATCCTTGCGGTCTTTCCAAGGAGTGTGGATCCTGCCGATGAAGAAGAGCCTTGCATCGTCCGGTTCCTGGATCGGAACCGAAATTTCATGCGGGCGGATATCGCTCATCGTTGTCTTTCCTGAATATATGCCGGAACACTGAAGGCGGCGCGGGTCAAGCGGACAACCAGCGGACGGAGCCGTGGCCGGCCAGGTCATAACCGCCGAGCGCCGCGGCCTTGTCCCGGAACTCTGACGTTCGTGCAAATTCGAACAGCATCTGAACAGGCGGGGTGAAAAAGGAGCGCCGGTCGATAAGCAGGTCGAAGCATTCCTCGGCCAGCGGCACGAAGGCCAGCTTGAAAGGTCTTGCCGCGGTTTCGATGCCGAGCGCGGCATCGGCTTCACCGGCGGCAACGGCCGACGCCGCATCGTTTTCCGTGTGGGCGGTGGCAGGGCCGGTGGTCAGATCTGCTTCGCTCAGGCCGGCATCGGCAAGCAATCTGGAAAACAGGAGGGCAGTGCCGGTGCCCGGCTGGCGCATGGCAACGCGCCTGCCTTTCAGATCGGCAACGGATCGAACAGTCGGCGCAGCCTCCCGGGAAACCAGAAGGCCGCGTTTGCGGGATGCCCAGCTGATCAAGACCGCGTCCTTCAGGCCCAGCTCGCTGATTGACGCGACATTCCAGCCGTTTTCTTCCGGCAGATGCAGGCCGGCAAGGGCGGCGTCTCCGGCGGCAAAGCGGTTCAGACCGTCCGCGCTGCCGTTGCACAGCATGGCCAGTCCGCAACCGGAAGCATGAACCGCCCAGTCCAGCAGGGGGTCGTGTGATCCGGCCAGAACGCCCGGGCGTTCCGGTGTCGCGGCGGCAGTCGGACCTTCGATCCAGGACCGCAGTTCGGCTGCGGGAAACAGGAGTTTGCCCGTGATTCGCCGATGCGGGATCTCGTTGGCGGCGGCAAGGTCGTAAACCTTGCGTTCCTTGACCCGCAAAAGGTCGGCCACTTCCTTCGTGGTCAGGAACTGAAGCTGCTGTGTGCCGGTGTCGTGCAAGGTGTTGCCCATGATTGATTCTAGGGACATTATCGGAGGAACTTCCGGAGAGACAAGACTGTCCGGAAAGACTTCGTCTGGTCGGTTTGACGGATAAAGGAAACCGTACCGCCCGGGCCGGATTTTTCTGACCTGATTTTTTAAAAAGTGGAATAAATTTCCTCAAAGTTCGAAAAGAGGAAATCTTTTATTTTTATCTTTTGCCGGATACGAGAGGAATTGTCTCACCTCGCGTGACTTGCTAATGAAGCTTTAATGAAGGCAAAAATGCCTCGTTCAAAGAAGCAGCAATGGCTTCCGGGGGTAACAAAAAGAATATGGATTACTTTCTACAGCAGCTGATCAACGGCGTGACGCTAGGGTCGATCTACGGCCTGATCGCCATTGGCTACACGATGGTGTACGGCATCATCGGGATGATCAACTTCGCCCATGGTGACATCTTCATGGTCGGCGCCTTCATCGCGCTGATCTTCATCGTCGCTTTCGGCATCACGGCAGGCCTGCCAGTGGCGCTCCTCATTCTGGCGCTGATCGGTGTCCTGGTCATTTCGATGGCCCTGACGGCGGCCTGGGGATGGACGGTCGAGCGGATCGCCTACCGCCCTCTGCGCGGCTCCTTCCGCCTGGCACCGCTGATCACGGCGATCGGCGCTTCCATCACGCTTCAGAACTTCGTTCAGATCTCGCAGGGCGCGCGCAACAAGCCTCTGCAGCCCTTGATCTCCGGCGGCTTCACGCTGAGCGACGGCGGACCGGACGGAACCGGCTTCATCGTGCAGCTGTCCTACACGCAGATCCTGATCATCGTGGTGACCGTCGTTCTGATGGTCGGCTTCACCTTCCTGATCAACAAGACCTCTCTGGGCCGTGCGCAGCGCGCCTGCGAGCAGGATCGCAAGATGGCGTCGCTCGTCGGTGTCAACGTCGATCGGACGATTTCGCTGACCTTCGTCATGGGTGCAGGCCTTGCGTCCGTCGCAGGTCTGATGTTCCTGCTCTACTACGGCGTGATCGACTTCTACATCGGCTTCCTGGCCGGTGTGAAAGCCTTTACCGCTGCGGTTCTTGGCGGTATCGGCTCGCTGCCGGGTGCCATGCTCGGCGGGTTGTTGATCGGCCTCATCGAGACCTTCTGGTCCGGCTATTTCTCGGTCGAGTACAAGGACGTTGCCGCCTTCTCGATCCTGGCGATCGTGCTGATCTTCATGCCCGAAGGCCTGCTCGGCAAGCCGGAAGTGGAGAAGGTCTGATCCATGTCAGCAAAATCTGAGAACCTCTTCATGGTGTCGCTCAAGGATGCGGCGGCCGGGGGTGCGATCGCGCTTGCCCTGTTCGGTGTCCTGATCGGCATGAAAGCCGAGGTCGCAAGCGGCCTTGGCGGTCAGCTCGGCATTGAATACCGCTGGGCAGCCGTTGCCATTGCAGTCGCCATCGTCTTCGGTGGGCGGCTGCTCCTCAACCTGTTCGTCTGGAAGGCCGACAAGCCGGTCACCGAAACGGCGAAAGGTTTCCTGCCGAGCGCCAAGCCCCTGGCCAAACTCGGCAAGTTCGCGATGCCGGTGTTTCTGATCCTGGCTGTGGTCCTGCCGTTTCTGCTGATGTCGGCCTATGGATCGCGCGGGTCGCGCCAGTATCTCGACCTTGCCATTCTGGTGACCACCTACGTGATGCTCGGCTGGGGCCTGAACATCGTGGTCGGCCTCGCCGGCCTGCTTGATCTGGGATACGTCGCCTTCTACGCGGTCGGTGCTTATTCCTACGCGCTGCTGGCCCAGTATTTAGGCTTCTCCTTCTGGATCTGTCTGCCGCTCGCCGGCATCCTGGCCGCTTTCTGGGGTATCATCCTGGGCTTCCCGGTGCTGCGTCTCAGGGGGGACTATCTTGCCATCGTGACGCTGGCCTTCGGGGAAATCATCCGGGTGGTCCTGCTCAACTGGTATGACTTCACCGGTGGCCCGGACGGTATCTCCGGCATTCCGCGGCCGAGCTTTTTCGGTATCGAATTCGAGCGCGGCCCGGGCGGCTTCGCCGACACCTTCGGTCTGGAATACAATTCCATTCACCGCATCATCTTCCTCTACTACCTGATCCTGATCATGGCTCTGGTCACCAACTTCGTGACCATGCGTCTGCGCAAGCTGCCGGTCGGGCGGGCTTGGGAAGCCCTGCGCGAGGATGAAATCGCCTGCCGCTCGCTCGGCATCAACACCACCAACACCAAGCTGACCGCTTTTGCGCTCGGTGCGATGTTCGGCGGTTTCGCGGGTTCGTTCTTCGCCACCCGGCAAGGCTTCATCTCGCCGGAAAGCTTCACCTTCATCGAATCCGCGGTCATCCTGGCGATCGTCGTTCTCGGCGGTCTCGGCAGCCAGATCGGTGTCGTCATCGCCGCAGTCGTGATGATCGGTGGTTTCGAGTTCTTCCGCGGACTGGAAGAATACCGCATGCTGGTGTTCGGGCTTCTGATGGTCGTCATCATGGTCTGGAAACCGCGCGGCCTCATCTCCACCCGCATGCCGTCGATAACCCTCAGCGGCAAGAAGGCCAAGGGCATCAGTGCCGACCTCGTTCAGGAGGGCCACGGATGAGCTCCTGGGATACAAACCCTGTCCTGACGATCGAGCATCTGACCATGCGCTTTGGCGGCCTGGTCGCCATCGACGATCTGTCGTTCAATGTCGGGCGCGGTGACATTACCGCCCTCATCGGCCCGAACGGCGCCGGCAAGACCACCGTCTTCAACTGCGTTACCGGCTTCTACAAGCCGACCGAAGGGCGGGTCGTGATGAACCGCACCAACGGCGAGCATTACCTGCTCGAGCGCATGGCGGATTTCCAGATCTCTGCGAAAGCCAAGGTCGCCCGTACCTTCCAGAACATCCGCCTGTTCGGCGGCATGACCCTTCTGGAGAACCTGATGGTCGCGCAGCACAATCCGCTGATGCTGGCTTCGGGCTATTCGCTTGCGGGTATCTTCGGTCTGGCAACCTTCCGCAAGGCAGAGCGTCAGGCAGTCGAAAAGGCGCGTTACTGGCTGGAAAAGACAGCGCTCATCGACCGGGCGGACGCCCCGGCCGCTGACTTGCCTTACGGCGACCAGCGCCGTCTGGAAATTGCCCGGGCCATGTGCTCCGGTCCGGAGCTGCTGTGTCTGGACGAACCGGCTGCGGGCCTGAACCCCAAGGAAAGTGGCGAACTGAACGCGCTCCTGCAGTACATCCGCAAGGAGCACGGCACCTCTATCCTTCTGATTGAACACGACATGAGCGTTGTGATGGAAATTTCGGATCACGTCGTGGTTCTGGACTATGGCGAGAAGATCTCCGACGGCACGGCGGCCGCAGTGAAGGACGATCCGAAGGTGATCGCCGCCTATCTGGGCGTACCGGACGAGGAAGTCGACGCCGTGGAAGAGGAGGTCGGCATATGACAACCTCCAACCACCTCCTGGAAGTCAGGAACGTCGAGACCCACTACGGCAAGATCATCGCGCTGCGCGGTGTCGATCTGACCGTCGACCGGGGCGAGATCGTCTCCCTGATCGGGGCCAACGGCGCCGGCAAGTCGACGCTGATGATGACCATCTGCGGCACGCCGCAGGCCAGTTCCGGCCAGGTTATCTACGACGGCGAAGACATCACCCGCATGCCCACCCACCAGATCATGCGCAAGTCGATTGCGCAGTCTCCGGAAGGGCGGCGGATCTTCCCGCGCATGAGCGTGATGGAAAATCTGATCATGGGTGCGGAAATGGCCGGCAACCACGATCTGGAAGCCGGACTTCAGCGCGCCTTCGACCTGTTTCCGCGCCTCAAGGAGCGCCGGAACCAGCGCGGCGGCACGCTTTCGGGTGGTGAGCAGCAGATGCTGGCGATCGCTCGGGCCCTGATGTCCAACCCGCGTCTTCTGCTTCTGGACGAACCGTCTCTCGGCCTTGCACCGCTGATCGTGAAACAGATCTTCGATGCAATCCGGGATCTCAACCAGAGCGACGGTCTCACCGTCTTCCTGGTGGAGCAGAACGCCTATCATGCGCTGAAACTGGCACACCGGGCCTACGTGATGGTGAACGGCAAGATCACCATGTCGGGTTCCGGCAAGGAACTGCTCGCCCGCGAGGACGTGCAGGCGGCCTATCTCGAAGGCGGAAGACACTAGGAGCGCGCTATGGGTATTCTTTATCAGACCAGTTTCGGCGTGTTTCTCGTCCTGCTGTGCTGCCTTGGCGGCGGCGCGGCCTGGATGACGGGACGTGCCTGTGCCAACACCTGGCGGCCGCTTTATGTGCTGTTCTGGTTCGTGTTCCTGTTGAGCCTGGCGATCAGGTTCCTGACCTTCGCCCTGTTCGACGGAACGCTACTGTCGGTGCACTATCTGGTTGTAGACTATCTCATTCTGCTTGCAATCGGCCTGGCGGGATGGCGGTATACACGCACCAACCAGATGACGACGCAGTATGTCTGGCTTTACGAAAAGACGAGTCCCTTCAGTTGGCGGTTGAAGACCGGCCAGACGGACAAATACGCCAAGGATTGAGAATTCCGGAGGTGCGTTTTCCGCACCGATGGGGAACCGGCTGGGAATGGACGAAAAACAACAAGAATCGTCCCTGGCCCGGCCAAAACGGAAGCACGGGCTTCCATTCCAAGTGGTCCAGATAACTGGAACCAGGGGAGTTGATGATGAAAAAGTATCTTTTGGCTAGCGTTGCTGCAGTTGCCGGTGTGGCCATGTCCACCGCCGCTTTTGCAGACATCGTGATCGCAACTGCAGGCCCGATGACCGGCCAGTACGCCTCCTTCGGCGCGCAGATGAAAGCCGGTGCCGAGCAGGCCGTGGCGGACATCAACGCAGCTGGCGGCGTCAATGGTGAACAGCTGGTGCTGGAAGTGGGCGACGATGCCTGCGACCCGAAACAGGCTGTTGCCGTTGCCAACCAGATGGTCGGTAAGGGCGTGGTCTTCATGGCCGGTCACTTCTGCTCGGGCTCTTCCATCCCGGCATCCGCCGTTTACGCGGAAGAAGGTATCGTCCAGATTTCTCCGGCTTCCACCAACCCGAAGTTCACCGACGAACGTCCGGGCCCGGGCACCTTCCGCGTTTGCGGTCGAGACGACCAGCAGGGTCAGGTTGCCGGTACCTATCTGGCAGAGGAATTCGGCGACAAGAACATCGCCATTGTTCACGACAAGACTGCCTATGGCAAAGGCCTCGCCGATGCCACCAAGGAAGTCATGAACGCTGCCGGCAAGAACGAAACTCTCTACGAAGCCTACACTGCCGGTGAAAAGGACTACACCGCGCTGGTTTCCAAGCTGAAGTCGGAAAACATCGACGTTCTCTACGTCGGCGGTTACCACACCGAAGCCGGCCTGATGAAGCGTCAGATGGTCGACCAGGGCATGAGCACCGTTCTCGTTTCCGGCGATGCACTCGTGACCGACGAATATTGGTCGATCACCGGCCCGGCTGGCGAAGGCACTCTGATGACCTTCTCTCCGGACCCGCGCAAGAACCCGGAAGCTGCTCCGGTCGTGAAGGCACTTGAAGACGCCGGCAAGACCGCTGAAGGCTACGCGCTCTACACCTACGCCGCCATCCAGGCTTGGGCAGCAGCTGCCGCAGCTGCCGGCTCCACCGAGTATGACGACGTTGTCGGCGCCCTGAACGACGGCGACTTCAAGACCGTTCTCGGCGACCTCTCCTTTGACGACAAGGGCGACGTCACCCTGCCGGGCTACGTCTGGTACGAGTGGAAAGACGGCCAGTACGACTACAAATAAGTCGTATACGCTGCAAGGTTGATGCTTAGCGTCAGGCCCCGTCCGGCAGTTGCCGGGCGGGGTTTTTTGTTGCCCGCACGGTGCCCGCGTCTCCCTTGTCGCGCTATTTTCCGCATGACGCAGCCAGAGCATTCCGTGACGTTCTACGGCTATTGGTGCAAGTTGGCTTGCGCGAAACTCTTCTAGAGGCACAACAAAGAACATCGTTGTGTAGTAAAGATTGCCGAACCCGGAGAAAGATATTTCTTTCTTCGGGCGCTTCTTCTTGAGTAAAAAATACGGCTTCATACCGCGCTGCAAAATATTAAGTCGGCGCCTGACTAAAAAATATCCAAATTTTTTTCATAACCCCTTTCCAAAAGGCAGTAATTTTGTTTTTCTATGCGCGTTCGCACACATCGATAGCTCTTCAGGAACAGAGGTTACCTGGAGGTTATTGGTCGTGCGTCTAATAATAATGATAGAAGCTGACTTGGGGACACAATGGCGAACACACGGGGCGCTGCTGTTAAGTATGACAGCGTTCAAAAGAGCTATGACGGGGAAACCCTGGTCGTAAAGAACCTCAATCTCGATATTCCGCCGGGCGAATTCCTGACAATGCTCGGCCCGTCCGGTTCCGGCAAAACCACCTGCCTGATGATGCTGGCCGGTTTCGAACCGGCAACGCATGGCGAAATCTACCTGAACGACCGTCCGATCAACAACGTGCCCCCGCACAAGCGCGGCATCGGCATGGTGTTCCAGAACTACGCCCTGTTTCCGCACATGACGGTGGCCGAGAACCTCGCCTTTCCGCTTCAGGTGCGCGGTGTCGGCAAGGCTGACCAGCAGGAAAAGGTCAAGCGGGCTCTCGAGATGGTCGAGCTCGGTTCGTTCGGCAATCGCCGTCCGGCACAGCTCTCCGGTGGACAGCAGCAGCGCGTCGCAGTCGCCCGTGCCCTGGTGTTCGATCCGGAGCTGGTACTGATGGACGAGCCGCTCGGTGCGCTCGACAAGCAGCTGCGCGAGCAGATGCAGTACGAGATCAAGCACATTCACGAGAACCTGGGCGTCACCGTCGTCTACGTGACCCACGACCAGACCGAAGCGCTGACCATGTCGGACCGCGTGGCTGTGTTCAACGATGGTGTCATCCAGCAATTGTCGACGCCGGACGATCTCTATGAAGATCCGAAGAATTCCTTCGTCGCCCAGTTCATCGGTGAAAACAACAAGTTGAACGGCAAGGTCGTCGAGATCAACGGCTCTGAGTGCCTTGTTGAACTCGATGACGGCACTAAGCTTAAGGCTGACAAGGTCAACGTGTCCGCCGTCGGCGACAGGACGACCCTGTCCCTGCGGCCGGAACGGGTGGAGTTCGACACCCACGACACGATGGACAATCTGGTCAACGGCCGGATCGAGGAACTCATCTACCTCGGTGACCATATCCGCGTTCGCATGAACGTGGGCGGCAACGACGAGTTCATCGTCAAGGTTCGCAACCGCGGAGAAAAGCGCAAACTCGCCGTCGGCGAGACAGTCCGCGTCGGCTGGGCGCTGAACGACTGTAAAGCGCTCGATGCGGTTGTCTGAAATCGCCCGGCGGCCGGCAACCGGCCGCCAGCGACCACAACGGAAAAATCCGTTAAATCCTAAAAGAGGGAGCTAACTCACATGAAGCTCAAAACTGTAATTCTCGCAGGCACCGCTCTGGCATTTGCCGGCAGCGCGGCCATGGCGAAGGACATGACCATCGTTTCCTGGGGCGGCGCCTATCAGGCCTCCCAGAAAAACGCCTACGCCGATCCGTATGTCGCGGAAAACTCCGACATCAACGTGATCTGGGACGAGTCTTCGAACGAGGCTGTCGCCAAGCTGCGCGCCATGAACGAAGCCGGCAACATCACGTGGGATCTGGTCGACGTGGTTGCTTCCGACGCGATCCGTCTGTGCGACGAAGGCCTGGCACTGGAAATCGATCCGGACACCGACCTTGCCGATGCACCGGACGGTACCAAGGCTTCCGAAGACTTCGGCGACCTGCTGGTCTCCGAGTGCTTCATTCCGCAGATCGTCTACTCCACCACCTTCGGCTATCGTTCCGACATCGCGGAATGGAACGGCAAGGAGCCGGACGACATCTGTGACGTGTTCGATCTGGAAACATTCCCGGGCAAGCGCTCGCTGGAAAAGCGCCCGATCAACAACATGGAATGGGCTCTTCTGTGCGACGGCGTGCCGAAGGAAGAAGTCTACAACGTTCTTGAGACCGAAGAAGGTCAGGAGCAGGCATTCAAGAAGCTCGACACCATCAAGGACAACGTCGTGTGGTGGTCTGCTGGTGCGGAAACCCCGCAGCTTCTGGCCGACAAGGAAGTCGTGATCGGCTCCACATACAACGGCCGCCTGTTCTCCCTGATCGAAGAGCAGAAGCAGCCGGTCAAGATGCTGTGGGACGCTCAGGTGTTCGACCTTGACGGCTGGATCATTCCGGCCGGTCTGCCGGAAGACCGCCTCGCCATGGTGAAGGACTTCGTCAAATACGCCACCGACACCCAGCGTCTGGCGGATCAGGCGAAGTACATCTCCTACGGCCCGGCTCGCAAGTCCTCGGCACCGCTGGTTGGCAAGCACGCCGACCTCGGCATCGAAATGGCTCCGCACATGCCGACCGACCCGAACAACGCCAAGAACACCTTCCTCTATAACTACGAGTGGTGGGCGGATTACCGGGACGACATCGACGCCAAATTCCAGGCGTGGCTGGCCCAGTAATCAACTGATGCTGTTCGCGTTCGGATGAACGCGGACAGATGAGAAACCGGTCCGGGTGAGGCGATGCCTCACCCGGATCTCCCAACGGATTTGCGGAAGACTGTTTCATGAGCGATACCCACGCGGGCGAGGTTCTGACGACGCAAGACGGCAAGCCGCTGAAGGCAGCCCTTGCCAAGGCGCTGCGCCGCGAGAAGCTGCGCGCCCTGGCGCTGATTGCGCCCCTGCTGATTTTTGTCCTGCTCACCTTCGTTGCCCCGATCGTGGACATGCTGTTCCGCTCGGTCGAAAACGGGATCGTGGAAGACACGCTTCCCAAGACCGTCATCGCTCTTCAGGAGTGGGATCCAACCTCCGGCAATGTGCCCGATGAGGTTGTCTTCGCGGCGCTTTACGACGACCTGGTCGTCGCCGTCGAAGAAAAGACCCATACCCGCCTCGGCTCACGCCTCAACTACGAGGAAACCGGCGTTTCCAGCCTGTTCCGCAAGACAGGGCGCGGCGTCAAGCGCATGGACGAAGCCGGTCCCTACAAGGAACAGTTCATTGACCTCGACAAGGACTGGGGCAATGTCGAGACCTGGCAGGTCCTCAAACGGTTCTCGCCGCGCTATACGGCCGGCTATTTCCTGAATGCCTTCGACGCGCAGCAGACCGCGAACGGGATCGAACTGAAGCCGGAAGACGAACGGATCTACATGTTCCTGTTCGGCCGCACCCTGTTCCTGTCTATCGCGATCACCGTGTCGTGCCTGCTTCTTGGCTATCCGATCGCGTTCCTCTTGTCGGCGTTGCCGCTGCGCTCCTCCAACCTGCTGATGATCCTTGTGCTTCTGCCGTTCTGGACATCGCTTCTGGTGCGGACGTCGGCCTGGAAGGTGCTGTTGCAGCAACAGGGGGTGATCAACGACTTCCTTGTCTGGACAGGCATCATCAGCGACGCCGGACGCCTGGTCATGATCAACAACCAGACCGGCACCATCATCGCCATGACGCATATCCTGCTGCCGTTCATGATCCTGCCGCTGTATTCGGTCATGAAAACCATTTCGCCGTCCTATGTGCGCGCGGCCAAGAGCCTTGGCGCCAACGACTGGACCGCGTTCTGGCGGGTGTATTTCCCGCAGACCGTGCCGGGCATCGGCGCGGGTGCCGTGCTCGTCTTCATTCTGTCGATCGGTTACTACATCACACCGGAACTGGTGGGCGGAACGTCGGGCATCTTCATTTCCAACCGGATTGCCTACCACATCTCGTCGTCGCTCAACTGGGGTCTGGGCGCAGCGCTCGGCACGTTGTTGCTCGTCGCGGTTCTGGTGCTCTTTGTTGTCTACGACAAGATCGTCGGCATCGATAACGTGAAACTCGGATAGGTGGCGGCATGAGTGCACTTCCTCCCTACGCGTCTCCTCTCCAGCGGACCTGGTACTATACGTTCCGGGTGATCTGCGGGCTGATCTTCTTCTTCCTGATCTTCCCGATCCTGGTAATCCTGCCGCTCAGCTTCAACGCGGAGAACTTCTTCACCTTCACCAAGGCGATGCTGGCGCTCGACCCGGCAGGCTATTCCTTCAAGCACTACCAGGACTTCTTCACCAATCCGGACTGGCAGCAGGCGCTGACCAATTCGGTGCTGATCGCACCTGTCGCCACCATCTTGGCGACGGGCTTCGGCACCCTGGCGGCCATCGGCCTGTCCCAGTCCCATGTGCCCTACAAGTCCGCGATCATGGCAGTGCTGATTTCGCCGATGATCGTGCCGCTGATCATCTCGGCGGCAGGCATGTATTTCTTCTATTCGCGCATCGGCCTGCAGGGCACCTATTGGGGGGTTGTTCTGGCCCATGCCGCGCTTGGAACGCCCTTCGTCATCATCACGGTGACGGCGACACTGGTCGGTTTCGACCGCAGTCTCGTGCGGGCGTCGGCCAGCCTGGGCGCCAACCCGGTTACCACCTTCTTCAAGGTGCAGATGCCCCTGATCATTCCAGGTGTCGTCTCCGGAGCGCTGTTTGCCTTCATCACCTCCTTCGATGAAGTGGTGGTGGTGCTGTTCCTAGGATCCGCCGGGCAGAAGACATTGCCCTGGCAGATGTTCACCGGCCTTCGCGAACAGATCTCGCCGACCATCCTGGCGGTGGCATCCCTGATGGTGGCCATTTCCATCTGCCTGTTGACCGTACTGGAGCTGCTGCGCCGCAGGTCCGAACGCCTGAGAGGTCTGTCCCCGGGCTGATCCCGGGCGGGCTCGAGGAGCGCCCCGCTGCTTTCAAGGTGAGCCGGTGGCGGAACGCCAGTCACCGGGTGGAGACAGGGTCTCCCGGTAGCAAGACATTTTGAATTTGGGCCTGGCGGGCCGGCTTCTTCGCGGAAGCCGGCCCGTTTTGCGTTTCAGGCCCCCGGAAACCGAAGCTCGAACGAACGGAAGGAGCCTTCAATGAGCAACGACATGATCCGCATTTATGAAATGAACAACGGCGAGAAGGCGTTTTCGCCCTTCTCGGCTGCCGAAATGGACAGCCGCCAGGCAAAACTCCGCAAGCTGATGGCGGACCGGCAGATCGATGCCGCCCTGTTCACCTCCTATCACAACATCTGCTACTACTCCGGCTTCCTCTATTGTTACTTCGGCCGCAAATACGGCTTTCTGGTCACGCAGGACAAGGCAACCACGATTGCGGCCGGTATCGACGGTGGTCAGCCCTGGCGCAGGACCCACGGCGACACCGTGATCTACACCGACTGGCGCCGGGACAATTACTTCCACGCCATCCAGGCGTTGCTTGGGATGCCCAATCCTGCGGTCAAGCGCATCGGCATCGAGTTCGACCACGTCTCCCTCGACATGCTGAAGCTTCTGGAAGCCGCGCTTCCGGGCGTGGAGCTGGTCGACATTGCCGCCGACGCAATGGCGCAGCGCACGATCAAGAGCGCCGAGGAGCACGTGCTGATCCGCGAAGGCACCCGCATCTGCGACGTCGGCGGCGCGGCTCTGGTGGAGGCGGTTCAGGCCGGCGTTCCCGAGCACGAAGTCGCCATGGCCTCGACCAATGCCATGATCCGGGAAATCGCGAAGTCCTTCCCGTTCGTCGAGCTGATGGACACCTGGACCTGGTTTCAGTCCGGCATCAACACCGACGGAGCGCACAACCCGGTCACAAACAAGAAGGTGGAGGCCGGCGATATCCTCAGCCTCAACTGTTTCCCGATGATCTTCGGATATTACACGGCACTGGAGCGGACCCTGTTCTGCGAATATGCCTCCGACGAGCACCTGCGGCTTTGGGAGATCAACTGCCATGTCCACCGCGAGGGACTGAAGCTGATCAAGCCGGGTGCGCGGTGCTGCGATATCGCAAGCGAGCTGAATGACATCTACCGTAGCCACGATCTCCTGAAGTACCGCAGCTTCGGCTACGGCCATTCCTTCGGTGTGCTCAGCCACTACTACGGCCGTGAAGCTTCAGTGGAGTTGCGTGAGGATGTCGACACGGTGCTTCAACCGGGCATGGTCGTCTCCATGGAGCCGATGATCATGATCCCGGAAGGCGAAGCCGGAGCAGGCGGTTACCGGGAACACGACATTCTGATCGTTTCGGAAACCGGGGCTGAGAACATTACCGGTTTCCCGTTTGGACCGGAGCACAACATCCTGCCGAAACGATAAGGCGGCAAACTTTCCGGTGTTGGGAAGAACCCTGGCGGCAAGGTGCGTGCATCTTGCCGCCAGTGACGGTCTTGTAAGGAACCCGTCGCAATCCAACGAATGCTCCGGGGCGATCGCAGGACCCTTCAACAAACATCTTGGGTTACCCGGCAAGGCATGATTTAACCGGGCTATCTTCGAGCGCCTGCGGAGGGCTGAATGACCTCATCCGACACCATGAAACCTGCTCTGGCCAGTCTGGCCCGGACCTGTGAAGCGATCGCCAACGGGCGCTTCGACGAGGTCGAGGAGCTTTATCAGGTGATCACGGACGAGGGTGTCGAAGCCGATATTCGCGCTTTGGCGGAAACCTTTTCTGGCATGGTCGTGCAGGTAGAGGCACGCGAATTCCATTCCAGCCAGCTCATTGCGGAATTGACGGAAACCAAGCGCCAGCTGGAAGCGGCCGAAGCGAAGCTGCGCAAGGAAAATGCCGAGCTGAAAACCCGGCTGGACAAGTTCGAAGTCACCTACGACAAGGAACAGGCGCAGGCTGAAATCGAACAGGTGAGCGATTCCGACTATTTCCGTTCCCTGCAGTCCCGCGCCAAGGATCTTCGATCCCGGTACAAGTCCTGAACTTTCAAAACATCCTTCGAGATTGATCCGTGACCAAAATCATTTCCACTCATTCCTATCGCGGCGGCACGGGCAAATCCAACGTCACGGCCAACCTGGCCGCGGTGCTTGCCCTGCGTGGTCACAGGGTCGGCATTGTCGATACGGATATCCAGTCCCCAGGCATCCACACCCTCTTCAAGGTCGATCTCAACACGGTCAACAACACGCTGAACAACTACCTGTGGGGGCATTGTTCGGTGACTGATACGGCGGTCGATGTCACGGAAAACGTGGTCGATGGCGACGGCAACCCAACGGTGCCGGACGGTGGCAAGGTCTTTCTGGTGCCTTCATCGATCAAGACCGGTGAGATCGCACGGATCCTGAAGGAAAAATATGATGTCGAGGATCTGAACCGGGGTTTTGTGGACCTCTGCCGGGGCCTGGAACTCGACTATCTGCTGATCGATACCCACCCGGGCGTCAACGAGGAAACACTGCTTTCCATCGCTATCTCCGACGCGCTGCTTTTGATCCTTCGCCCTGACATCCAGGACTATCAGGGCACCGCAGTCACATTGGAACTGGCGCGCAAGCTTGAGGTGCCGCAGCTGTTTCTGGTGGTCAACAAGGCTCTGGAAACCTTCGATTTCAACGAGTTGGCACAGCGCATCTTTTCCAACTACCGCACGCCGGTGGCAGCTGTCCTGCCGCTGTCGACGGATCTCATCCAGATCGGCAGCACAGGCCTGATCAGCACCCAGCAGCCGGATCACGGTTTCACGCGGGCAATCGAGACGATCGTCAATTCCATCGAGTGATTACAGTTGCAGGCCAGGTTGCCGGGTGGTCTCGGCTCAGTCCTGCATTTCAAACAGGCCCTTCAGGAAACTGTCGACGTCTCCAAGGCGTTTGTTGCGGTCGAACTCGAGCGCCTGGCGCAAGGTGTTCCAGGCTTGCGGGGAGAGCCCCTCGACAGGCGCCGGCACGAGACCTTCCCGCGCGACCTCGTCTATCGGCCGGAACTGGAACGGATGGCCGCCGGTCAGGATCTGGTACGTGATGCAGCCAAGCGCAAAGACATCGTCTCGGGGGTCACGGTCCGCGCGCCGGAATTGCTCGGGGCTTGCGTAGGCCGAGGTCAGGCTATCCCGGATCGGATGGTCCGCACTGGCGCTTGCCGCTGCCGCCAAGCCGAAATCAAGGAGCTTGATCGTGCCATCTGTCAGCAGAAAGATGTTGCCGGGCTTCAGATCGGAATGAACGACGCCCCGGCTGTGCGCATGGGACAGACCTGCACAGGTGCCGCGCAGGACCCGGGCGCATTCGCCCAGAGGCAGGGGTTTGCCAAGGGCCCGCCCGATCCGGCGGTCCAGTCCGACGCCGTTTAGCTGCTCCATGACGATAAACACATCGGCCTTGTCGCGATCGAAGTCGTACACGGTGGTGATATTCGGATGTGCGAGTGCCTGAGACTTGCGCGCCTCGGCCTCCAGAAGCCGCACGGCTTCGGTGTCGTTGCGATAGTTCTCGTTCAGAAGTTTGATGGCGACATAAGGCTGGTCGTGAGCTGCCTCCAGGCGCCGGCGATCAACGGCTGAATAAACGTGCCCCATGCCGCCGCTCCCGATCTCGGTGTCCAGAATGAACCGGTCACGCAAAATGGAGCCGACACCGGCGCGTTTCACCTGGGGTGTCGCCAGCTTGTTGACGTCGAGACTGTCTCTTTGTCCGCCGCCGGAAACGCGGCGCGCGTCGGAACGAAACCGGGCACTTTTGAATTCGGCCAGATATTTGTCCAGTTTGCCGCTGTCGGCTGGAGGTGGTGGTTCTTCGGCGGCATTTGCGCGTCGACTGCGAAAGCCGGCGTAGCCCGAAACGAGTGAGGTCAAAATGGCCTCGTCCATCTTACCCCGTGTCTCGTCACCCGTTACCCCGGCTGGCTCGTTCAACAATGGCAATGGCGGCAGGTTTGCAGGGGGCGTTGCTGCCTGCTCAGGTGCGGGTGCCGATACCGGTTCCTGCTGTGTGCCGTGAACAGCATGTGGACGTGGCGGATTGTCTTTCACGTCGTAACCGGAATGTTTGGCATCGCCCGCCGGCAACTGTTTCAGAAGCCTCTGGCCGAGCTCGTTCGGAAGGTGGCCCGCTTCGACAAAATCCCGAATTGCCTGCCGCGTTTCATCAAGGGCGTTCGCTGATTGCTGTGCACCGGTCCGCAGCTGCTTCGACAAGGCGTCATAAGACAGCTTGCCGGACACGAAGGCGGTTATCAGCGTGTGCGTGTCGGAGGTCGTGTCTGACGTCAAATCTGCAGGATCCCTGGCGACAATTCGGCCCGAAGCTTCTCTTGGCCCCGGAACAGGAGCAGCGCAAGCCGTTGGGGCGACAAAGGTAGAGCTGGGAAAACGCGTGGGGTATGGTTTGCCAGCCGACGCTCAGTATGCGCGCTGCAGTCGTTTTGTTCCAGTTGGCTTCGCGCATTTTTGCTTGGATGACCTGGGCGTTGATCGGATCGTCGAACGAACCGGGGGCAATTTTGAAACGCCTATCCACCCCTGATAGATTACCCTGACGGCAGGTGATTTATTGGCAAGGGATGGAAGAGGAATTGACTGCGCGCAACCTTGAAACCGGCTCTGCTACACCCTGACCCGCTGCAACGGTGTGTTGAGACCAATGGTATGAGACTGACGGCAATATCGTGATCGCGCAAGCCGTATTCGCCTTCATGTCAATTTGAGTGAAACTTACAATCATCAATAGGGGTTGATCGAAATGACCGGGGAAGACGACATCAAAGGCGGGATCGCCAGCTTCTCGATTGGCCTCGGAAACAAGGGTCACAGTGCAGTCCAGATCAAGCCGGCACCGCCTTTCAGGGTGCTGATCGCAGGAGACTTCGGCCTTGCGGCAACCGGCGTGGCTTTCAATATTACCGGCCAGGACGTCGAGGAAATCCTGGAACAGAAAACACCATCCTTTTCCGTCTCGGCGGCCAATATGCTCGGTTCGCATCCACCCGAGCTGGAAGAACAGGTCTCCTTCGCGCGCCTGAAAGATCTGCATCCGACAAAACTGCTGCGCGGATTTCGCTTTGTGCGGGATCTTGAGGCGGCTTCCGGTGACCAGGTTCAGCTTGCCGTTCATGACCAGCGTTACGACAAGATCGGCAAGTCGGCACTGGATGAGCAGAAGTCATTGCTGGAAAGACTGCTGAAAGACGACGAATTGCCGACTTCAGAGCAAGGCAAGCGTAAGGAAAACGATGCCTCGAGCAGCAGCAAGGGAACCGAGGGGCTCGACGCCCTCCTGTCGATGATCCGCAGTCCGGAGGAAAAGGCTGCTCCTGGCGAAAGCGGCAGTGCTGCGAAAACCGCCGTGGACGCCTTCATTCAAAAGACGCTCCAGGAAACGGGCCAGACTTCAAGTGCACCCGTCGAGGGAAAAAAGAAGGATGCGCCAGCCGATACGCTGCAACAGGCACAGGCGCGTCTCTTCTTCGAAAGCCCGAAACTGAGCAAGGTGCTGCTGAACTGGCATGGATTGAACCTGCTCCTGAGTGAAGTTCCGCTCGACCTGCCGCTGGAACTTCACCTCCTTCAGCTCGATCATGATCTTGATGCCGTCGACCTGCAGGAGGTTCTGGGCGAAACCGGCGAGGCCCTGCAGGCAGAACTCTACGATATCGCCCTGTTTGCGAACGAAATCGGCCTTGGCCCACGCGACACGGAACGGCTGAAGGTGCTTGCGCGGGAATGCGCCGAAAGTGACACGGTCGGGCTTGCCGCGCTTGCCGGGCACTTTGCCGGAGTACCGGGTGAGGAAGTTGCCGACATCGAAACGCCGCATCAGTTGCTCGACAAGCCGGGCTTCGAAGGTTTTGCAGGCCTGAGGGCCAGCGATACCGCCTCTCACCTGGCACTGTTCTGGAACGATGCCCGGTTGACCGCCGAAGAGGACGGTGCGCCGGCGTTGTTTGTGTCGGGTGCTTTTGTCGCCCTTTCCGAAATACTGGTCCAGCTTGAAACTGAAGTGTTTCCGCGGCTCCCCGTCGGCATGCCGAAGGATTATGATGCGCTGGAGCTTGTCGAAAGCCGGTCGATGGGCGGCGAAGTTGCCATGGCAACACGGTTTGCCGTCGGTTCGGACACGGCATCGTCGCTCGCACTTGCCGGCATCAACGTGCTGGAGGGCGTCGCCAACAGAACCAGCCTCGTATTCCGTCGGGCCGTGACGGTCCAGCCTGGCGAGGACGGTCGGGGCGCGCTGGATCAGGCCCTACTGGTGTCTCGCCTGTTTTCCCTGTTCCAGGAAGCTCTCGGGGAGGCGGTGTTTGCAGGGCAGGATGCTGACGAGCGCGAGGCTGCGGTCGCAACGAGCCTGGAAGTCCTGAGCAGATCCCTCTCAGACAAGGTCACTTTCGAAGTGGAACGAATGGCGGTGGAAGATCAGGATCTGATCGGCGTAACGGCAGTCGTGCGGAATGGCTGGGCCTCGGGCCAGCAGCATTCCTTCTATCTGCCGGCTTCCGGCGGCTGAGCATCTGTTTCCGTCCAAACGGTTATCACCGTGATGTCATCCGAGGATCCGCCGGCCACAGCGCGCGAAACAAGCCGGTCAGCAAGACCGAAGGTCCCCTCGGTGGCCATCCTGGCCAGCGTGGTTTCGTCCATGCCTTTCAACAGTCCGTCGGTGCAAAGTACGAAAACATCGTCGGGCATCATCTCCAGCGTTCGGCGGTCAAGCTGAAGCGTGTTGTGGATGCCGACAGCGGCAGTCAGCCGCCCGGCTTTGTCGGCATGGTCCTCCGAGATGAGGAACAGTTGCTGCTGGCGCAAAAGGTAAAGACGCGAATCTCCGGCCCAGATGCAGCTGGCTTGTGTGCCGCTGACGATCAGGCTGAGACTTGTCGTGCCTGAAATGTCTTGTTCGGGGAGAGCGAGAAAACCGGCGTAAAGACCGTGATTGACGTGGTTGAGCTTGGCTTCCAGGGCAATCTGCCGGGCTTCGTGGCTGCTCGGCGGCATGTTGGTCAGTTGCGAGATTGCGTGAACCGTCGCACGGCTGGCGACGTCACCCTCTCTGTGACCGCCCATGCCATCGGCAATCGTGAAGAGCCCATGCGACGGGGCCGCAAAGTGGCTGTCCTGGTTGACCTTGTGTCGGCGTCCGCGCCGGGTCGCTGCTTCGGATCGCAGCAACGCAACAGCGGCAGAAGTGTCGACCGTATTCAAACGCACGTTCTCCCGAGTAAGGGCCGCAGGACCAGTCCGGGTTCGATCTTAACGCGCAGTCATTCTCCGGAAAAGAAGTCTCCGGTTTCCAGCCAGGCGCCGGTCATGCTCCTCTGGATGAGGTGACCCGTCGCAGGGCCCCGATAGCTGTCCCCGACAAGCAGACCGAACGCGAGCCGGATCGAGAGTGGCTGGGAAGCATGCAAAATTTGCTTATCCCTGGTCTCGTAGCCTTTCGCGTGGTGCGCCTTTATAAAATGTACAAGTTTCACGCCGAAATTGCGTGGCAGATGCTTTCATCGGTTGAAACCGGAGGCTGTCGGCTTTTTGCACTCCGGGCACCGATGCAGATTTGGGAAATGGCAATGACCGCAGACGTCGCAGAAATCACCATCGGCCACGAGACGGACGGCGACCTGATCGTTGTTCGTCCTGTCGGCAAGCTGGACACGCTCAGCGCAAAAACCTTCGAAACCTACCTGAAGGACCTGATCTCGGAAAAGCCGGCAACCTTGCTGATCGACATGGAGCAAGTGGACTACGTCACCAGTTTCGGGCTGAGATCACTGTTGATCGTTGCCAAGCTTCTGGCTCCCTCCGGAGACAAGCTGGTGCTGTTCCAGGTGAACCAGTCCGTGGTCGACGTCCTCAAGATCTCCGGCTTTCTGAAGATCATGCAGGTGGCGGAAAGCTGGGAAGACGCAAAGGCGCTGGCGGGTTGAACGAAGCTCACACCCGGCAGCTTGAATTGAACAACGTCCGGCAGGGAACGGGATGGTGGATCTCGAGACGGTGACAGTTCGAAACGACCTGGAGGACCTGCCGGCGGTCTATACCGTGCTGGAGCGGTTCTGCACAGGAGCGGGCCTGTCCGACGCGGTCCGCCGTACCCTGTGCCTGGTCGTTGAAGAGCTGTTCGCCAATACCGTTGCCTACGGCTATCCGGATGGCGGCAAGGACCAGATCGCGGTCACGGCGGCGCTTGGGCCGACACACGTCAAGCTCGTCCTGTCCGACAGGGCGAGACCATTCGACAACAGCGGCATGCCGTCCGGTCCACCGGAAGCGGACACAGTCGAGGACATGGGCATTGGCGGTCTGGGACTTTATCTGGTGCACCAGCTGGCCGATGACGTTGCGACCCAACGGATCGGAAACGTCAACCACACCACGGTTCTGGTGCCTCGCGCCAAGGATTGACGGGCACTTTGCTGCAAGGCGGTTCCCTCAGAAGGCAAATTCCATCATGGAGAAATCGTCCGGCAGGGGCGCATTGTCGTGGAATGTGGCCAGCCAGTCGTAGATGGCTTGAGGGACGGTTCCGTCCACGGATTTCGATTTGTCCGCGAGCTCGGCCCAGGTCAGTGTCCGGCCATTCGCATCCTCGATTTCGTAGGTGCCGTCGCTGATGACGAGCAATCGGTCGCCCGGGCGAATGTCGAATGTACCGCCATCGAATTCCATATCGGGGATGGCGCCGATAACCATGCCCTCCGGCGTTCCGAGGCCGATGACGTCCAGGCCCGATGCCGAAGGCCGCATGAGAATGGCAGCAGGGTGGCCGCCGGAGGCATAGGCCAGTTGCCGGGTCGAGCGCCGATAGACGCCATACCAGATTGTGAAGAACATGTTGTTCTGCCGTTCCATCGGAAAGGCATTGTTCAGTTTGGCAAGAACGTTTGCCGGGTCACGAAAATCGGTGCCCCCAAGCGCATTCGAGCGCAGCACGTTGATGATCGCGACAGACAGCAATGCGGCCCCGACACCATGGCCACACACGTCGATCAGGTAAATTGCGAAATGATCGTCGTCGAGGTCGTGATATCCGAACGAATCACCGCCGAGTTCGGTTGACGGCACCAGAAGCCAGTCCGCTTTCGGGGCTTCGGGACGCCTTTCCGGCAGGATGGAATAAACATAATTGCCGGCATCACGAAGCTCCGCTTCCAGGCGTTCCTGGGTGCGGGTCAGCAGGATGTTGTATTCGGCCAACTGGTCTTCCACGGCCTCGCCATGTTCGATCGTTGCCTCGTAAAGCAGCTTGAGGTCGTCATGTTCAGCGCGCAATTCCTCAAGTTCTCTGCGCACTCGCGCGAGTTCGCCAGCGGAAGTGTCTGGTTGGGCAGCGGCGCCAAAATTACTGGTGCTTGTCATGTTGTAAATATGATGCCTTTACGGACGCGCGGTGGAAACCCAAAGTTTAGAGTTCTGCTGCTATGTTAATGAAGCAGAAAACATTGGAGCAATCGCGGTTGATATATCCTTGGCAATGAGCGACACCGTATTGTTAAATACATGAATTATCGATGACACGAGTCCAATCGGCCAAAATTTCCAGCTTTCTCGTATAACAGAAGTGCATCGCTTTGAGGTGCAATTGACCACGCCAGCGGGGGAATAAAAATGCAGGCACCTTCTGAAGGCATATCATCAAATTCCGGTCTGCCGCAGATGATTCACCTGGATTTGGACATCAAGGATTTTTGCACCGACTGGACCCATTGCGATCTCATGTCGGGATACATTGCCCGGATGGTCAGCCACAACCGGCTGGATTCGCTCCTGTTTTCCAATCTCTATTCGTCGGCTTTGAACGAGCTGCTGGAAGCGGTGTACCGCACGCACGGCTCAGGCGGCAAACTGCAATGCGCGGTTCAGCGCGACGGCAATGTCGACAGGATCGAACTGACTTTCCCTGCGGACGAAGAAACCTACAAGATCTATGAGACCGCCATTGCGAAGGTCAACGGCGAGGACGCCGAAACGCTTTATCTGGAAGCGCTGTTTGCCGACGCCGAACCGGATGCGAGCCTGGGGCTCCTGGAACTCGGCGTCGACTACGGCGCCCGGCTCGCCATCGGACGGAGCGAAGACGGCCGCATGAGCCTGGTTGCAGAGCTCGTGCTTGAGGACGACACAGAATGATCGCTGATAATATGACACAGGCCTTTCAATGGACCTTCAACGAGAACGATCAGGAGTTCTCGCTCCATGGCAGCTTGCGCCCCCAGCGGGCCGAGGAACTGCATGGCTGCTTTTCCGCGATGGAACAGTCCGTCGCCAAGGTGAGCGGAAAATTCTACGTCAACGTCAGGCGCCTGGTGCGCATGAACAACGTCGCCTTCCACGCATTTGCCGGCAAGATCCTGGATCTTGTGCGCAACCGCAGCGATCTGAGCGTTCATGTGACGACGTCGAGTGTCGTCGGCTGGGCAACGCGCAAGTTCGCCGTGCTGGAAACGATGTCCGACAAGATCACCGTCAGCGAATACGACAACGAGTTCTACCCGGGACAGTCCTTCGTCGAGGACAGTGAATTCATTCATGTCCTGCGGACACAGACCAAGCTTACCTGGCGCCATGAGAAGGAACTCCTTCGCCGCCACGGCCTGAAGCCGGGGATGCAGGTGGCCGACATTTGCTGCGGCATCGGCGATTTCGCCGTGCTTCTGCAAAAGGAGTTCGAGCCGGACCGGCTTGTCGCGCTGGACCATTCCAGATCCAGCCTCGACTACGCACGCCGTGTCGCCGCCGACTTCGGCATCAAGGGCATTGACTATGTCTTTGGCGATGCCGCGGACATGCTGCTGGAGGACAATCAGTTCGACTTCGTGACCTGCCGACATTCCCTGCAGGTGTTCGATCAGCCGGAACTGATCCTCAAGGAGCTCTATCGTATCTGCAAGCCGGGCGGCCGCATTTACGTGACCAACGAAAAGAACTCCCATTGCCTCGGCGAACCGAGATCGGAGTCTATCCAGTGGACCTATAACGAGGTCGCCAAACTCTGGCACCATTTCGATATGGATATCGAAATCGGCCCGAAATGCCGGCGCCTCCTGATCGACGGTGGTTTTGAAAACGTCACCATAGGCTCCTTCATGGTCACCAACACCGACGGCGACCCGCAGGATTTCGCAGACGTCATCGCCTCGTGGAAAAATCTCTTTGCCGGCAAAATGGCGCAGGAACGCGGCGACAGCCCCGAGTTCATCGAACGTTTCGCCAAGGGTTTTGACGATCATATTTTCGCAGCGCTCCACCCCAAGGGGTATGCGGGCTGGCCGATCTGGGTTGCCTCGGGGCGTAAGCCGCTATGAATGCACCGGTAAAGAGCCCTCAGAGTGAAAAGCAGATAGGTCGCTTTTCCCTGCGAAGCTTTCGCGCCAAGTTCATTCTTGTCGTGGGCGTGGCGGTGCTTTTCGATCTGGCGCTTGCCGGTGGCATCGGCATCTGGAACGTGCAGAAGCTGTCCAGGGATGCAACGGAGCAGGTCGGTGAAGGCCTGACCACCGCGACCGAAGACTATCTGGAAACCTACATCGATACGACTGCGTTCCGCGCCGACCTTCTGATCGAGCGCGTTCATTCGGAACTTGCGACGCTTGCCTCGTCGATGCAGACGCTGATCGACCACCCGGATATCCAGGAAGCGGTCGGCAACACGATTGAAGGCAGTTCGGAGTTTTCCTCCGGACTGGTCTACGACGAAAAAGGTGGTTGGTCGCAGAACACCGAGGGTGTTCCTTCCGCAGTCAGCGTCTGGGGCTACTTGCTCGATGAAGACAAGAACCCGCTTCCCAAGGCCGCAGATGAGCTGAAGAACAGCTCCTTCCTCAGCCTTGTCGGGCCTTCGATGATGTCGACGGGCGCTCCCAAGCTGCAGATCTATTATGTCGGCCCCAAGGACGCGTCGATCATGCGCGCGACCCCTTATTCGGAACAGGCGCAGACATTCGACCTGCTTTACCCCGGTCATAACGAGGGCGCGAACTTCTGGGATTTCTTCTTTCCCGGGGTCTACGAAGGTTGGCAAGGCTGGATCAAGGATCCGTCTTCCAAGCCGGTTGAATCCAATATCGTCACCACAGCTCCCTACATCGATGCGATCACGGGCAAGCTGATCGTCAGCTTCTTCCATCCCCTGTGGACGCAGGATCGCAAGGATGTTGCGGGCATGGTCGCGGTCGACATCACGCTCGAACAGCTGACTTCGCTCGTCGAAAGCCTTGAGATTTCGGAAAGCGGCTTCGGCTTCCTGACGATGTCCGACGGCAACGTGGTGGCAACGCCGAAAGCCGGAGAGGCCACACTGGGTCTGGTTTCGAGCGACGTCAGCGGCCAGGGTGTTACCGGCGTGAACCGGAACCTCAAGGAAAGCAGCCAGCCCGCCATTTCTTCCCTTGAACTCAGTGCCAAGGACGAGACCGTCATCAAGCACATCTTCCTTGAAAATGACGGTGAAGAGGTCCCCTATCTTCTGGTCCTCAAGCAGCTCAACCCGACCAACCTGTGGGATGGAACCGGCATCACCTCGGAAACGATGACGCTGGGCTTTGTCGTTTCCGAACGCGAGATCTACCAGTCGCTGATCGATGCCACCAACAACATCTCCGAGGCGACGGCCCGCATCCTGAACTACCAGCTGATTGCCTTCTGCGTCAGTATCTTCGTTGTGTTCGTTGCGGTCTATGCCATTTCCGGCCGTATCACCAAGGGCTTGTCGCAATTGGCCGCCGCAGCGCGTGCGCTGCAGAACAAGGACTATTCGGTTCGCGTTGCTATTCCGACCCGCGACGAGGTTGCGGCCGTGGGGCTTGCGTTTAACCGGATGGCGGAAGAGATCAGCTATCATACGGAGAACCTTGAAAATCTCGTCGAGGAGCGGACCAGGAAGCTGGAAACCGCGAACCACGAGATCGGCGAGCTCAACAAGCGGCTGAAATCGGAAAACCTGCGCCTCGGAGCCGAGCTGGATGTCGCCAAGCGCATTCAGGAAATGGTTCTGCCACGGTTGAGCGAACTGGAAGTCATCCCGCAGATCGAGATTGCCGCCTTCATGGAACCGGCAGACGAAGTCGGCGGCGATTACTACGATGTTCTGTTCGACGGCAGCCGCATCAAGGTCGGTATCGGCGACGTGACCGGCCACGGCCTGGAAAGCGGCGTGTTGATGCTCATGGTGCAGTCGGTTGCCCGTGCGCTTCAGGAGAAGGGGGACAAGGATCCGATTGCCTTCCTGGATGTGCTCAACCGTGCTGTCTACAAGAACATCACCCGTACCAATTCCGACAAGCACCTGACTCTTGCCTTCGTCGACTACGAGGACGGACAGGTCACCTTGTCCGGCCAGCACGAGGAAGTGCTGATCATTCGTGCCAATGGCGAAACCGAGCGGATCGACACGATGGATCTCGGTTTCCCGGTTGGGCTCGAGGCCGATATTTCACCCTTCGTGGCCACACTGGATCTTGCGTTCGGACCCGACGACATCCTGATCCTGCATACGGACGGGATCACGGAAGCGGAAAATGCGAAGGGCGAGATGTATGGCCTCGACCGGCTTGCCCAGAGCGCCCATGAAAATCGCGAAAAATCCGCTAAAGGTATTGCCGCGGCGGTCATTAATGATGTGAAGTCGCATATCGGCGACTACAAGGTATTTGATGACATCACTCTTGTTGTCTTGAAGCATAGGTAAGGCATGGTCGAGGATTTTGGAGAGACGGCTGCTTTGAACGGCGGAGACGCGAGACAATTTTGTCTCACGCTGATGGCAGAGCCGCTGGAGCTGAGCTGGCATCATTGCGGCCTGACATCGGATTTTATCGGTGAATATTTCAGCAGGGCTTGCGGCAAAGGCATCGATCCTGTCGATGCCCGCCACAGCATCAGTTACATGATCAACGAGATTCTGGAAAATGCGATCAAGTTCCGTCACGGCGGCGACATCGCGATTCACAGCTCGCTGGAAGAACAGACGTTTGAAATCCGGATCGTGAACCGGATCGACCAGGAAACGGCCGTCAAGTTTCAGGGGCACCTAAAAGCCCTGCTCGACCGCGAACCGGGAGAGCTGCTCCTGGAACGCATCGAGGAGAACGCCCTCAACCCGGACTCCTCCGGCTCAGGCCTGGGTTTGCTCACACTTATGAGCGACTACGAGGCCAAATTGGGCTGGTCTTTCGCGTCTGAGCGTGTAAGTGAAGGCGTTGAGTTGACGACATATGCTTCTTTGCGACTTTCCTGATCGCTGACATATTCCAAAGGAAGAAATCACAATGGAAATCAGCACGAACGATTACCGCGTTTGGACTGAAGGCTCCGCCATCCACTACGAAGGAACGATGCGGCTTTCAGGAACAGATGCCTATGCACCTATTCTGGACATCATGAATTCCGTTCTGGCGGCCAAGCCGGAACTCATCACCATGGACCTGACAAGCCTGGAATTCCTGAACAGCTCCGGCATCAACCTGCTCGCAAAGTTCACGATCGAAATCAGAAAGCAGCCGGAAGTCGGCGTTCGGGTTCTGGGCTCCAAGTCCATTCCCTGGCAGTCGAAATCACTCCGCAACCTGCAGCGTCTGCACCCGGCGCTTGAACTGACGATTTCCTGATCCCGCACACAGGCGCGTGAGGACGTGCTGATGCAAGCGCAACGGAAATGCCCGCAGACTTCCGGCCTCGGTTTCAAGAAGGCCGGATGAATTGCGCATGTCGCAGGCCTAATATCCGTCCTCGTTGCAACAGGCTTTCAGTCGTCCCGCCAGTCTCCCGGACTTGATAGAGAAAAATTCGGCAAGGCCATCCTGATCACGGCGCAGGCCGCAGCTGGCGCTATCAGTGCCGTGAAGGTTGCCTGCAAAGTGTCGGTCTAGTGATCGGGCAGGGTTTGCAATCCTGCTCAGAGCCTCAGGCCATGAAGTTCCTGTCGCGGCGGTGCAGGGCTTTCCACCGCTCGTAATCCGCCAGGCCGGTTCCTGACTTTCCCGTTTCAAAAATCCCTTGGCCGGCAATGTGATCCGGCGGAATATGCCGGTTGATCCGCCGGCTCCCGTGCCGCGGGCAGCCCACTCCTGGCAGGACTGGCGGTATCGCTTTTTTTGGATACCGTTTCTGACCTGCTGCTTCTTGTCAGCGCCATCTTCCGGAGGCCTTAATGACCCTGTCCGCTGAAGCCGTCGAAATCCTGAAATCCGTCAGCACGGCGACACTCACCACGATCCTTCTGAAAAAGGGACTGCGCAACGTCTGGATCCGCGGGGCAATGCCGCTCGATCGCTCCAGGCCTCGGATCGTCGGGCCGGCATTTACCCTTCGTTTCGTGCCTGCGCGTGAAGACCTGGCAACGCCCGCTTCCTGGGGCTCTCCCATTTCAACACGTGCGGCCATCGAGGAGATGCCGGAAGGATGCGTCGCGGTCATCGATGCGATGGGCATCCGCGACGCCGGTGTCTTCGGCGATATCCTGTGTGCCCGTATGCGCAAACGCAATGTCGCTGGCATGGTCACAGACGGCACAGTGCGCGATCTGGCCGGCGTGCTGGCGTCGGATCTGCCGGTCTGGTGCAGCGGTGTCTCGGCCCCGCCTTCGGTAGCCGGTCTAACCTTCGTCGGCTGGCAGGAAACCATCGGCTGCGGCGGTGTTGCGATCATTCCGGGCGATATCATCGTGGCAGACGGCGATGGTGCGGTCGTGATCCCAGCAGCCACGCTTGATGACGTGCTGAAAGAAGCCCCCGAACAGGAACGCATGGAGGCCTGGATCGTCGAGCAGGTCGACGCAGGTGCGAAGCTACCGGGCCTTTACCCGATGAACGAGGAAACCAAAGCGCGCTACGAAGCCGAACGCTGAGGGGCGTCGGATGCCGGGATCTGCATTCGATAAGGGAATCTGACGACGATGCAGCCCGGCTGCCATGCCTCTTCCGGCCAGACTGTTCTGATAACGGGTGCTCGCGCGCCTGTTGCCCTGCATCACGCCCGGCTGTTTCATGCCGCTGGTTGGCGTGTTGTTCTGGCCGATATGCCCGCGCGCCCAGTCTCCCGGGCAAGTCGTGCCTGCGCACTCTATCAGCGTCTGCCATCGCCAAGGTTTCATCCGGAAGATTTCACTGACGCGCTCGAGGCGCTGATCGAACGCGAAAAGCCGTCCCTGATTGTCCCGACCTGCGAGGAGATCTTCTACCTGGCGGCAATTCGGGAAAGGCGCGGCCTTGGGGCGGAGCTGTTCGCGCCAGGTCTCGACCTGCTTCAAACGTCCCACAACAAGCATGACTTCATCAAGCTGTGTGAAAGGCTCGGGATCGCCGTGCCCGAAACACGGCTGCTGACGTCTCGGCAAGATGTCACCAACCTTGGCAAGCAGGCCGAAAGCCTTGTGTTCAAGCCCGTCTGGTCGCGCTTCGCCGGTCAGGTCCTTGTGTCGCCAGCGTCCCGCAAGTTGAAGCAAGTGGTGCCGAGCGCTGCAATGCCCTGGGTTGCCCAGGAACGGTTGGAAGGAGGCGAGATCAGTGCCTACGTCCTGGCGCGCGACGGCAAGGTGCTGGCAGTGTCGATGTACCGTTCGCTTTACCGGGCCGGTGCTGGCGCAGGGATCTGTTTTGAACCGGTAACGGACCCGGCAGCACGGGCTTTAATCGAAACATTCGTCGGGAACACCGGTTGGACCGGGCAGGTTTCGTTTGACCTGATGCGCCTTGAAGACGGCTCTGTGCGCCCGCTGGAATGCAATCCGCGCGCGACCAGCGGCCTGCATTTTTTCAAGGACGCGGCCCGGTTTGTCCGCACGCTTTTGCAAGGTGGTGACGAAGTCTTGCCGGATGTAACGGGCATTCAGGCCGTGCGGCTGGCCATGTGGGGCTACGGTCTGCCTTCAGCGCTCCGCTCACGAGATTTCACCCGTTTCCTGGAGGTTCTCGGTGCGGCCGAGGAGATCCTCGGAACCGCGGACGATCCGTCGCCCGGGCGTGCACAAATACCCGCCTTTCTGGAAATCGCGGCCATTGCCCTGCGCAATCGCATCAGCCTTCAAAGCGCCACCACAAGGGACATCGAGTGGAACGGGCCGGATCAAAGCTCGATATAAGCGGTCCTTGGGGATTGCGCGGCGCCCGGTAGCTCGCCCTTTTCAATTGCTTCGATGTCCCGGCGCAAATAGTCGAGCGGTCCGATCAGAGGCCTTGCGTCCGGAAAGCGCGCCGCGTTTTCAAGTGAGGATTTCAGCACGCGGCGGTCTTGTTCCAGAGCGATGCGGAACATCGGCTGGAACATCCAGGACTTGACCCGGTCGAGCAGTCCCTCGTTCGGTCCGATCAGGCAACCGATACCTTCAACAAGTCCGTCGGCGGCCTGCCGCAAATGGAAGGTGGTTGCCAGTGCAAGGCCGTTTTCGCCCCAATATTCCAGCTCGGCGATACCGGGAAAGCGATACCGCCCGACAGTCCGCACCCGCCCGGCTTCCAGCAGCCTGCTGATCAGGCCATGCTGCCGGTCCTCCCCGGTATAGACGGCCTCGACCCAGCCAGGCCCACCGGTGATATCGACCCGAACCCGGTGCCGCTTGCTGCTGAGGCCGCGCAGCAGGCCCTTGTGGGTGAAATGGGTGTGGGTCGCATCGAGGATGTTTTCGGCAGCATCGATCAATGTCGAGTTGGTGCTGCTGCGCACGAGGCGCACCACTGTCTTTCTGCCTTCCATCGGGTGCAGGTAGGGTTCACCTGCGGGGTCTCCTTTGGAAAGAAAGACCACGCCGTCCTTCACGAAGGTCTTGAGGCCGGGAATCCGGTACCCCGGCACGTCGCCCATGTGTCCCGGAATGGCGGTGCAGCGTCCGCCGCCGTCAAAACGCCAGCCGTGATAGGGGCATTCGATCTCGCCTCGGACGACCTTTCCTTTCGACAGTTCCATCAGCCGGTGCGGACAACGGTCGGCCAGAGCCGAAATGCCCGACGCGCTCTTGAACAGCACCACAGGTTCGCCGCCGAATTCGACACGGGCCGGTCGGCGCTTCAAATCCTTCACGAGCGCCGCGGCCTGCCAGAAATCCTTTGATGAAGTCATAGGTCGAAGGCCTCCAGAAGGGGAATGCCGATGCGCGACAGAAGCTTTTCGAGGCTTCGCACAGCCAGTTGCCTGCGCCGGGACAGATGGCCCGCATAGACGGCGTTGAACTCGATTTCCGGTTCTGCCCCGCGCAGCCGTTTGAAGTGGCCGGCGCCCGCGCTCATGTTGAAAAAGAGAGTGTGCCGGTCTGCAATGTCCTGGCCTGCCGCCATGACCAGCCGGTAGAGACCCTCCTTCAGCGGCAGGCGGGTGTCGTATCCAACCAGCGGCTGCGTCAATGTGCGGCCGTTGGCAAAGAAACCGGCTACCGCCACCAACTGGCCGCTGTCATCGCGATAACCAAGCAGTTGGAACAGGCCTCTGCGGTGGCATTCCCGGATGTAGGTTGCGGTATACTGCGGATTGAGCGGTGTGTACTTGTCGAGATAGAGCATCTTGTAGAGCTCCGCGGCACGGTCAAAATCCGAGGCCTCGAAGCTGTCGTTTTCCGCGAGCCGATAGGGCGTCTGTTGCATCAGCCTTGTGTCGTAACAGCGGTTTTGCGTCGGCCGTCCTGGTGTTTGGTCACCGGAGTAGAGATAGATCCGCCGCGCCGCTAGAAGCCTGAACCCAGCTTGCCTGAGGGCGTTCATCGATGACCGGTCCGCCCGGCCATTGAGCGAGCGGATGACAATGGCATGCTCCGGATGGCGCTGAGACAGGGTTCTGGCGATCTCGCGGGCTGCGGCTGCATCGATTTCCGGAACTGGATTGGTCGACAGCAGCCAGTTGTTCACCTGCACCTGTCGATCAAGCCCGCTGGCCGCGATCAGCGGTGCGCAGGCCCGGATCAGCGGTCGCACCAGATGGTAGGTCAGCGGCGACTTCAGGAAATTGCGCGTTTCCTCGACTGCATAGTCGATATAGGCAGCGCTGGGTGAACAGATGTAGCACGTCGGTGGACGGCTCGGTTCGTTGATCGTCACCGGAAAACACCGCCCTGCAATCTCCAGCGAGCTGACACGCGTCGTGAGGTTGGCAACAAGATCAGGCATGGCAAAGTCGTTGCACAAACGCACGAAGGCATGAACAGTCTCGGGGGCGTTGCTCACACCTCCATTGGCCGACGTGTCCCGCATGACCGTATCCTTCGCTGTGGTCATGATTGAGCCTGCCGCCTAAACCGGCTTTCCACCCGCCGCAGCTTGCGGGTGCTTTCCAGGGGCAGCCTGTCCCGGCGGAGCGAAATTGCAGGCACAAGCCCCTGTGCGCTCAGGGTTTTGCCAAGTGCCGCAAGGGCCGCTTCAGCGCTCGTCTCCGCCACCTCCGGTGGCAGTAGCAGGGTCACCGATCCATCTTCTTCCTGCACAAGGCGAAAATCGGATATCTCGCGCGAGGCATCCAGAACCGAATTGCGCAGGATGTCTGGCGTAACCGGTACGTCCGTTCCCGCTTCCCTGGTGAAGAGAAAGATATCGTCCATCCGTCCGATCACTTCATCAACCGTCTGAAGCGGCGAGCCACAGGAGCATGGTGTCGACGACAGGCGCAGGAGATCGTTCATCCGGTATCGTGCAATGATCTGGAAATCGCGGCGAAAGCCTGTCACCAACGGAGTGACGAGATCGTTTGCAACCGGCTCGAACTCGAAAAAATTGGCGTCCTCGGCAAGATGCAGGCGGCCATGGGCACACGTCACGGCGAAAAGGCCTTCGGTTGCCATGTAGATCTGCCCGAGGGGAATGCCGAACCTCTTTTCGACAACGACCCGGTCGATCGGGTCGAGCGTTTCCGCACCTGCATAAAGCTTGCGAGGGGCTAGACGGCCGGACGTTTCCGCCAGGTGCCGCAACACCCTCGGCGGCGCGACGATGGTCGTCGGATTGAAAGTTTCCAGTTCGTCCAGCCAGGAAGCGATGCCATGGCGCAGATCGAAGAACCTCAACTGCAATTGCCGAAGTCTGGCCGGGCTTTGATAAAGCGAGGAGGACTGCGGCAGGATGATCGCAACCCGTTCCGGATGCCAGAGAAAGCGGGGTAAGGTCTTGGCTAGAATAGTGCCGAGCCAACGGAACCGCTCTGGTGCGGTAATGGCATAGAGGCCGCGGTTGCCGCTGGTGCCCGTACTGGCTCCGATGTTGATCCCGTCGATCTCGCCGCCCGCCTCCAATGCCTGCCATCCGGCCTCGGCGGTGATCCGGGCCCTGTTGAAGGCCTCGAACCGGCTCATCACGATGGCTTTGTCGATCACCGGCAGTTGGTCGAGGCGTGGCGGCGCGTCGCGGTAGAAATCGACCTTGGGAAGCGACTGGCGCAACCAGCCATCCAGTCGACGTTTCTGCCAGTCTTCGAAAGCCTTTCGAGATCGGCCACTGCGGCCGGTCCAGAGCGTTTCGGCAAAGGCAATGCCAGTCTGAAAACGCCCGTTCATTGCGGGGCCTCCGGCAAATCGTATGGACTGTCGGACGGATCATGGCACAGCAGAACATCGCCGTCTTGCTCCCGGAAGGCGGCAACCCGGCGGCTGCTTGCGGCAAGTGCCCGGCGATCCGAAGCAACAAGAGTCGCGGGCAATCCGGGGGCCTTGCCGGGATCAAGCGCTGCCGCACACCACTGGGTATCGACCGCATAAAGCAATGGCACAGGCTGTGCGGCAAAGCAGATGCCGAAATGGCCTTCCGCATGACCGGGCAGATTGACGGCCAGCGTCTCACCATCACCAAAGAGATCAGCCCCTTCGCCAAGCCCATTGGGAGCGGGCTTGACCGAGAGTTGGTCGATATCGACGATCCGGCTGGAGAGATCCTGCGGCAGCAACTCGTCAAAGACGCCGTGGCGCAGATTGGAAAACCTTGAGCGCGCCTCGACACGAGCGTGCACTGTTGCCTTCGCATAGATCTTCGCCTTCGGGAATAGGTGAAGCGCGGCAACATGATCGGCGTGAAAATGGGTCAGCACGATCGCTGCAACATCTGCTGTGCTTGCGCCCAGGCGATCAAGCACACGGGCTGGCTGGTGCTCTTCGATCAACTTCGGCCGGAGCAGACTGGCATAGATCCGAAGCGGCAGACTGCGCCCGGCACCTTCCGTGACCCGGGGGCCGTAACCTGTATCGATCAGCACCAGTCCGGCGGTCGGGTGCTGGTGAACCCCATAGCGTACCTTGAAGCGAAGCGGGTGACGCCCACCACTACGGACCACCAACCGCTCCGGCGCGGAAACAAAAGCGCTGTTTGCAAACACCGGGGTCAACGGGCGTTCCCTTCGACAAGTGTTTTTGCAAGACCGCTTTCGAAGTCGATCTGCGGTCGCCAGCCCAGCAACCGCTCCGCCTTGGAAATGTCGAGGCTCTGCCGGAAGGCGAAGAGGCCGAGCGTATAGGGTGTCGCCAGAGGTTCGCCGGTGCCGGGCACAATCAGACTTGCCGTCTCCAGAAGCCTGGCCACCAGGACAGCCGGGGCCAGGGAGCGGTTCTGCCAGCGAACCGGAATGCCCTTGGCGGCACAGACACGCTCGACAATGAAACGCACCGGCAAAGGTTCGCCGCCGGAAATGTTGAACGTCTCGCCTTCGCATTCCGGAGAGGCTTCAAGGGCCGTCTCGACGGCTGAGAGCAGATCATCAACATGGGTCAGGTCGATGGAGGCAGCTCCATTCCGGAAAACCGGCAAGGGCCGCTTCTGGGCTGCGGCGAGCAAACGCGGCAGGAGTGTCGTGTCCCCCGCACCATAAAGGCCGCGTGGACGCAGGTTGATTGGGCCAAGGTCGGTGCGGGTCAGCACCAGCTGTTCGGCCTCGGCCTTTGTCGCCGCATAAGCGTTGATGGGCGGCGGCAACAGCGCATCTTCCCGGACGTTCTCCTTGTCCTTCATCTCGAAATAGACGGTGGGCGAGGAAATGTTGACGAACCGCCGCACGCCAAGCTTTTCCGCGAGATCAAGCAGGTGTTTTGTCCCGGTGACATTCGCCGCCACGAAGGCGCTTCGTGGTCCCCAGGGCGCGGAGAGCGCCGCGCAATGCACTATGGCGTCGACCGGACCAAAAGACGCGATTTGATCCTTGTCGCAGGGGTTGGAAAGATCCATGCGAACGACGTCGAAGCCCTCGGCCTCAAGGTGCTGACACTGCAACTCGCTGCGGCCAAAAGCGATCGGGTTGGAGCCTTTGGCGCGCAAATGACGGATCAGGGCTCCGCCCAGAAATCCCGTTGCTCCAGTGACCAGCAAGCGCCCCATGGTCAAACCTCAAGGGCCATGCCGCCGAAGGTCACACCGGCCGATGTCCCGAGCAACAGCACGCGCATGCCGGGCTCGATCCGGCCCTGGCGCCAGGCAATGTCGAGCGCGGTTGGCAGAGATGCTGCAATCTGGTTGCCGTGGGTGCAGCCGATGTCGACCACCCGGCTGCGCTCCATGCCGGTTTCCCGGATCATGTGCTCCAGCGCGAGCGGGCTTGCCTGGTGCGGTACGACGAGGTCGATATCCTGCCGGGCCCATCCGGCTTTCGACAGCAACTGGTCGACGAACTGCGGAAAGTGCTTGTGCGTGACACGGAAGAGGTCCTTGCCGTCCATTTGAAACACGGCATGCCGGGCGAAGGCCTCGCGGTCCTTGTGAAAATCGAACCGAGTGCCTCCGGCCCCGATCTCGCATGCTGCATAGGCGGAGGGGTAGGTGCGCAGCAGCGCGGCCGCAATGCCCGGGCCGTCATCGCCTCCTGTCGTCAGGACTGCTGCAGCCGCTCCGTCGCCGAACAAGGCGGCAACATCGGGCTGGTCTTCCCAGGGCAGTGCGCGCGAGGCGATGTCCGCAGCAAACACCAGCACCGACGTTGCTTGCCCCAGCGCAAGTTTGTTGGCGGCAAGCTCGAAAGCGGTCAGGAAGGAAAGACAAGTCGCATTGACGTCGTAGGCCGCCGCCGTGCCATCGGCAAAACCCAGTCTCTGCATCACCAGCGGCGCAGTTGCCGGCAGGGTCTGGTAGGGAATTCCGCACGCACCGAGGACGAGATCGACGTCCCGAGGCGTTTGGCCTGCCTTTTCAAGCGCGGCTTGGCAAGCCGCAACCGCCAGATCTATCTGGCTTTCCTCTGCTGCGACAAACCGGCTTGAAACGCCGGACAGTTTTTGAAGATGTCCGGCAGGAAAGCCCAGCTGAAGATCGAGGGTTTCCGAGGTGACGGACTTTGCAGGCAAGGCATGTCCAGTGCCTGCAATTCTGACGGGAAGAATGGATGCGGCCTCCGTTTGCGTTCCGGTCCGGACCGGTTTCAGACAAGGATCTAAGTCACGGGCCGAAGACACGCAAGGAGGATGGGGCATAGTACCAGGCGGAGAAGCCGGAACCGGCTTGCCAGGAATAGGGGCCGCATTTCAAAACGCGGGCAAATCGCAGCCCCAGGACCCGGTCATGCCCTTTGAAACGCAGCCTGTGTTCCCGCGGAGCAAAGACGCTGATTGTGCGGTGTCACGCCGAACCTGTTTTGATAGGTGCGGATGAAATGCGAAGCGGATTCGTAGCCGCAGGCCAGGGCGATCTCAGACACGGACCGTTCGGTCTGCAGCAGAAGATTGCGGGCACGCGTGAGCTTCTGGTCTATGGCAAATCGTTTCGGCGACACCTTCAGGTGTTTCTGGAACAACCGCTCGAGCTGCCGCGTGGAAATGCCGATCTTCCGGGCGATCTCGGATGTCGGCAGGTAATAGGGTGCGCTTTCGTTCAGCAGACGAATTGCCTCTGCAATATGCGGGTTCCGGATTCCGTGCCGCGCCTGTAGCGAAATCTGCTGGGCCGCGTTGGCAGGCCGAACACCGGAATAGACCATCATGTCCGCAATCGCGACCGCCAGGTCCGTACCGTGGGCTTCGCCGATCAGGTGCAGCATCATGTCGGTCGCCGCGGTGCCGCCGGATGCGGTGACGAAGGCCTCGTCCGTGACGAAGACATTCTTGCACAACTGCACGTCCGGAAAGGTTTCCTCGAAACTGTCGTGGAACGACCAGTGAATGGCTGCGCGGCGGTCGTTCAACAGGCCAGCCTTGGCAAGAATGTAGGCGCCCGAACAGATAGCACCGATCTGGGTGCCCCGGGCACGCTCCCGCCGCAGGAAGCTCAGCACCTCCGGCGCCGCCCGATCGCCGACATTCTGACCGGAGATCAGGAACAGGCTGGAGCGCGCGGGCAACGGACCGAGGCCCTGATCCACCAGCGTCACGGTTCCGTTGGAGCAGACCGCCCTTTGACCATCGGGTGAGGCCAGTCGCCACCGGTAGATTTCCTCTCCCTGAAGCAGGTTGGCGATACGCAGCGGCTCCACCGCGCAGGCGAAGGCGATATGCGAAAAATCTTCAAGCAACAGGAAGGTGACGTCAGTGGTTCGGGACATGTCGCTTTTCTCCGGCCTCTGTCGCCTCTGGCCGATCAGGGCCTTTCGGGCGCATGTATTATTATTGTGTTGATATTGTACACATCATGTATACAAACGAGTCAACTGAATTCGGAATGGAGCGTCACATGCCCCCTGTACGCGGCACGGCAAAGTCGAATGCCTATGAGGATCTGAAACGCGCGATCCTGACGTTGGAGCGCAAGCCCGGCAGCCCGCTGGAAGAAACCGATCTGTGTGATCTCTACGGCCTCTCCCGGACCCCTTTGCGCGAGGTGCTGCAGCAGCTGGCGGGTGAAGGCTATGTCACGCTGCAGCTCAATCGGGGTGCGCGCGTTTCCGACATGACCCACTACACGCTGCGGGACTTTTTCCTTGCCGCACCGCTGATCTACAGCGCCGTGCTTCGGCTCGCCGCGCAGAACGCGACGCCGGCACAGATCGAGGAACTGCGTCAGGCGCAGAAAGAGTTCCGGGCCGCCATGGCAAGTGGCGACGTGATTGAACGGGCACTTACAAACGACCGTTTCCACCGCATCACCGGCCACATGGCGGGCAACAGCTACCTGCTGGCGAGCCTTGACCGGTTGCTGATCGACCATACCCGGATCGGTATGACCTTTTTCCGCCCCAAGTCCGGTGCGAAGGAAGATCGCCTCGAGCTGGCCGGCCGCCAGCATGACGAGATGATCGAGGCGATCGAGCAGGGCGACGACAACCGCGCCGCGGAACTGGCGCTGGAGCACTGGGCTCTCTCGCGTGACCAGATCGAACTGTTTGTCATGCCTGAAGGCCTGGAAGCTCCGCTCGGCATCCCACCCAAACTCAAATCCGCATGAGGCAGACACCGCGATGACCCCAATCATGAAGTTCGAAGGCATCTACACGCCCGTGGTCACGCCCTATGATGGCGAAGGCAACGTGGTCTGGGATGCCCTGGCCGCTGTTGTCGACCATCTTGTCGACAGTGGTGTGCACGGCCTGATTTCCGGTGGATCAACGGGCGAAAACTATGCCCAGACCGTTGAGGAACGTCTCGAACTGGCGCGCTTTACCGCGCAAAAGCTTGCAGGCCGCCTGCCTCTGATCGTGGGAACGGGAACCATGAGGACACCGGATTCCATCGCGCTGGCGGAAGGGGCCGCGGAGATCGGGGCCGATGCCATTCTGGTGGCAACACCGCCCTACTCGGTGCCGACCGAGAGGGAAAACGCGCTCAATGTCCTGACCATCGACCGGGCCGCCGATCTTCCGATCATGCTCTATAACTATCCGGGCCGGATGGGGGTGAACATGGGCGAGGAATTCCTCGACCGGGTTGGCCGTTCGCGCAATGTCTGCGCCATCAAGGAAAGCTCTGGCGACATCAACCGCGTCCACCTTCTGGCACGCGACTACCCGCACATCCAGATGTCCTGCGGCATGGACGATCAGGCGCTGGAGTTCTTCGCCTGGGGGGCACGCAGCTGGGTGTGCGCCGGCTCGAATTTCCTGCCCGAAGAACATGTTGCCCTTTACCGGGCCTGCGCCGTCGAAGGGAATTTCAGCAAGGGGCGGCGGATCATGTCGGCAATGATGCCGCTGATGCGCGTGCTGGAACAGGGCGGCAAGTTCATTCAATGCGTCAAGCACGGGGTGGAAATGAGCGGGCTCTATGCCGGTCCGCCGCGCCCGCCGTTGAAGGCACTCAACAAGGACGACAAGCGCCAGCTCGATCAGGTCGTCCGGGTTCTGAAATCCACCATTCAAGACATCACGGCGGGAGAATGATCATGACCGACCTTCTGACGCGCGAGGAATACAAGGCGCTCGCTGCCGGCCTGACCTTGCCGACAAATGCTTTCATCGACGGCTCTTACCGCCCGGCGGCATCGGGCAAGACCTTCGAGACGGTCAATCCCGCCACCGGCGAGACACTTGCCTCCGTGGCAGCCTGTGGTGCAGAGGATGTCGATTTCGCCGTGCTGAAGGCCCGGGAGGCCTTTGAGGACGGCCGGTGGTCGAAGCTGCATCCGTCGGAACGCAAGGACACGCTGATCCGCTTTGCCAAGCTCATCACCCGCAACCGGCGGGAGCTGGCCGTGATGGAGAGCCTCGACAGCGGCAAGACGATCTACGATTGCGAAACCGTGGATGTGCCGGAGACGATCCATTGCCTGAAATGGCACGCAGAGGCGATCGACAAGATCTACGACCAGGTCTCGCCCGCCTCCGATGATCACATCGCCATGATCGTGCGCGAACCGGTTGGCGTCGTCGGGCTGGTTCTGCCCTGGAACTTTCCGCTGCTGATGCTCGCCTGGAAAATCGGTCCGGCGCTGGCGGCAGGATGTTCGGTCATCGTCAAGCCGGCCGAAGAAACATCGCTCACCGCCCTGCGCATTGCGGAACTTGCCATGGAAGCCGGCATTCCGCGGGGTGTCTTCAATGTCGTTCCAGGCTCCGGTCCGGACGTCGGCGAACCGCTTGGCCGGCACATGGATGTCGACATGATCTCCTTCACCGGTTCAACGGAAACCGGCCGCCGGTTCCTGCGCTATGCCGCCGACAGCAACCTGAAGGAGGTCGTTCTGGAAATGGGCGGCAAGAACCCGAGCGTTGTCCTGAAGGACGCGGAAAATCTCGACCGGGTGGCTGCTCACGTCGTCAATGGCGCGTTCTGGAACATGGGCGAGAACTGTTCGGCAAGTTCCCGCCTGATCGTGGAAGAAGACATCAAGGAAGCACTGCTGGAGCGCATCCTGGCCCATGCGCGGGAATGGACGATGGGAGATCCCCTTGATCCGGAGCATCGTGTCGGTGCGCTCGTCTCCAGCGATCATTTCGCCAAGGTCAGTTCCTATCTGGACAAGGGTGCAAAGGTGTTGATGGGCGGCGGCAGCCGCGATGGCGCCTTCGTCGAACCGACCGTTCTGGAAACCGATCCGGGGTCCACCATCGCGCGGGAGGAAATTTTCGGTCCGGTCTTGAGCGTTCTGACCGTAAGAAGCTTCGATGAGGCTATCGCGCTGGCCAATGATACACAGTACGGCCTTGCCGCCTCGATCTTCACCGGCAACGCCAGAAAGGCGCTGCGTGGTGCCCGGGCGATCCGGGCCGGCACCGTGACCGTCAATTGCTTTGGCGAAGGCGACATCACCACGCCGTTCGGAGGGTTCAAGCAGTCCGGTTTCGGTGGGCGGGACAACAGTTTGGCGGCACACGACCAGTACACCCAGCTGAAGACCATCTGGCTGGATCTGTCCGACGACGAGGACGAGGCCGTCGGATGACGAAACGGGCCGCCGACACTCTGCCGAACCTGCAAGGCCCGGCGGCCTGGAACACCATCCTGCCGAAGCAACAGCCTGCGCAGCTGCTGAGCGAACAGATCAGCGCGGATGTCACGATCATCGGCGCTGGTTTTGCCGGTCTGTCGGCTGCTCGCCGTCTGCTCCAGTCAGACCGAAATCTCAAGGTTGTCGTGCTCGACGCTTGCCGGGTTGCGGAAGGCTCGGCCGGACGCAATTCCGGATTCATGATCGACCTGCCGCATGAACTGACATCGGAGGATTATGCCGGTAACGGTGACGACAAGTCCCTGATCGCCCTCAATCGAGAGGCAATCGGCTTTGCGCGTGGCGCGGTCGAGGACTACGGGATCGACAGGCACTATTTTGATCCGGCAGGCAAGATCAACGGTGCGGCTAGCATCAAGGCCGATCTTCATAACCGCAGTTATGCCGACCATCTGACGAGCCTCGGTGAAAAATATGAGCTGCTCGACCGCCAACAGATGGCGGACCTGACCGGAAGCAGACACTACGTTGGCGGACTTTATACCCCCGGTACGGTCATGCTGCAGCCCGCCGGATATATCCGCGGACTTGCCGCCGGACTTCGGCGGGAAGGCGTGCAGGTTTTCGAGAAAAGCCCGGTCCTGTCTTTCACCAGGGAAGGCGAAAGCTGGAAGGTGGAAACGCGATCCGGATCCGTTTCAACGGCAAAAGTCATCCTCACGGTCAATGGTCATCTGGAGAGTTTCGGTTTCGAACGTGACCGGCTGATGCAGCTGTTCCTGTTTGCCGTCATGACGCCCGAGCTGGACAGTGAGGCGTTGAAGAAACTTGGCGGCCAAAGCCGCTGGGGCATCACGCCATCTGATCCGATGGGGACGACCTTGCGCCGGATCGACGCCGGTCAGGGTGGAAACAGGATCGTTACGAGAACCTGCGCCGTCTTGAAACCCGACATGCGGCTGACACCGGCAAGCGTGGAACGTGCGGCCCGTGTCATGCAACGCAAGTTCGACCGGCGTTTTCCGCAGTTGGCAGGGTTGAAGATGGAATACAAGTGGGCAGGACACCTTTGCCTGTCGCTGAACGGTGTCGCGGTCATGCGAGAACTGGAGCAGGACCTGTTTTCCGGCTGCGTGCAAAATGGTCTCGGCACCGCGCGCGGAACCCTGACCGGCATGGGCGCTGCTGATCTTGCGCTGGGACAGACCAGCAGCATCACCCGTCATTTCGGTGCTGAAGCCCGACCGAAAAAACTGCCGCCACAGCCATTCCGGGAAATCGGCGCCAATGCCGTGCTGCGCTGGAAGGAATGGCGGGCGGCCGAGGAATGATCCCGGCCAGAGGCCGACCGGGTCAGTAGACCCATTCGAACACATAGCCCGAGATCAGTGACCCGGTAACGGCAAGCGCCAGGTAAAGCAGAAACGGTCGCAGTTTCAGCACGGGAAATATCGCAAGCGCTCCCCAGATGCTGACAACGCCTCCGGAGACCAGAAACGCCATCGCCGCGCCGGGCGACATGCCGTTGTCGATGAGACCGCGGGTCAGCGGCAAGGCCGCATAACCGTCGATATAGGCCGGTGCGCCGACGAAGACGGCGGCGGGTATGGCCCACCAGGTGTTCGAGCCAAGATAGGCTGCAAGCGATCCCGGGGTCAGAGCTGCATTCAGCGCATATTCGGCGAAGAAGGCCGGGATCAGGCAGATCAGGATCAGCCGTGTGGTTGCTGCTGCCTGCCGCGCGAAGGCCTTGCGCCGGCTGCTGTTGCGCCAGACACGCGGTTCAAACGATGTCGCGCCGTCACAGCACCGCGCCGTCAACTTCGCGGCGAGCCCACCAGACCGCAGCGCCGCTTCACCGCTTTGCTCACGCGTGAGCGCTGCTGTGACGGATCCGCCAAATACACCCAGAGCGAAGGCCGCCACGGTCTTGCCGACTGCAAAGGTAATACCGAGGGTCGCCGCCGTAGTCGCCAGCATAGCCGGATCGGTAATCGGCGAGGACAGCCAGAACGCCATGACCGGGGCAAGGGGAACCCCGGCTGCCAGCAACCCGGCCATCAGAGGCAGGATCGTCACCCCGCAGACCGGCGTAATCGCCCCCATGGCAGACGCCACGAGGACCGCGCGCATGAGCCGTCCTTCAAACGCGCGGCCGATGATCCTGTCGGCACCGCTGGCCATGATCCAGGCCGTGAGGGCTATGCCCGGCACGACGAGCGGGGCAACCTGAAGGAGACCCTGTCCGGTGAACAGGATTCCCTGTTTGAAGAACTGCGGCCACAGCCAGACAAGTCCGGCGAGGAGGCCAGCTCCGGCTCCGGCGGCAATTCTTCGGGATCCAGAAAACGTGGCTGTTGCCGTCTGTCCTTCCATGAAGGCCTCCAGTGATTGACGGCTTCAGACTAGGCGTGATCTAAATATTGGTGAAACGAATATCTTAAATGTCAGATATTGAAAAATTGGATGAATAACCTCGACAGTGAACTCCTCCGAACTTTTCTGGCGGTCGCCGGGACGGGCAGCGTCACGGAAGGTGCCCGCCTGATCGGCCGGTCACAATCGGCAACCAGTCTTCAGATCATGCGCCTTGAAGAGGTGATCGGGCGGGATCTGTTCGAGCGGACCGGCCGCGGTGTGACGCTGACGGAGACCGGGCAGCGCCTGATGCCGGTCGCAAGGGATGTGAAAGAACGGCTGGATGCCGTCCTGAGGGAAATCACCGCCGATGGTTTGCGCGGAAAGCTACGCCTCGGCATTCCTGACGATCATGGCCAGGCAAAGCTTGCGAAGATCCTGTCTGCCTTCGCACAATCGCACCCGCAGGTGGAGCTTGAGGTAACCTGTACGATCAGCACCGATTTCCCGGAACTGCTGTCCAGGGGAAGGTTGGATCTTGCCGTCTATGAGGTGGAAACGATCGGCAGAAACGAAGAAGTGGTTTTCGAGGACCCGACCTGCTGGGTAATGTCGCGTTACCGGGATCTTCTGGCCGAAGAGCCGGTTCCGGTCGCCCTTTTCGACCGCGCCTGCTGGTGGCGTGAGGCGGCCCTCAAATCGCTTGAGGCAAGAGGGAGGCCTTACCGGATTGCCTTTTCAAGCCAGAGCGTGGCGGGCGTAACGGCTGCCGTGGAAGCGGGTATTGCGATTGGGCTTCTGGGTCGGTCTACTCTCGCGGGCCACCTCAAGGTGCTTGGTAACGAGCAGGGGTTTGCCTCGACACCCCTGTCGAAACTTGTCATCGGCGTTGCAGCCAGCGCCAATCAGGATCTCGTCAGGACAATGAAGTCCGCTATTCGGCAGGCATTTTGAACCGCTCCAAGCCCTTCAGGGCAAGCTCAACCGGGTCATTCTGCCACCGTCGACCGTGTAGACCTGACCGGTGACAAAACCGCTTTCCTCCGCTGCCAGGAAAGCGACCAAGGCGGCAACTTCCTCCGGCTTGCCCGTCCGGCCAGCCGGGTGGATCTTGCCAATGTCGCGCCGGAAGGCATCTGGATCCGGGGTCGCCTTGATGAATTCGAGATTGAGTTCCGTATCGATCCAGCCTGGTGCAACTGCGTTGCAGCGGACGCCGTCCTTGCCGTGATCGACCGCAACGGCGCGCGTCAGGCCGTGAAGCCCGGCCTTGGAGGCGGAATAGGCCGCGTGCAGCGGATTGCAGCCGATGCCTTCGATGGAGCCGACATTGACGATGGTTCCGCGTGTCTGGCGCAAATGCGGCAAGGCATGTTTGATCATCAGGAAAGGCGCGGTCAGATTGACCGCCAACGAGTGCTGCCAGTCGGCGAGCGACATATCTTCGATCGCCACTTCCTGCATCAGGCCGGCATTGTTGACGAGCACATCCAGCCTGCCGCCGTTCGTTACCACGTCTTCGATAATGCTGGCAGGGGCTTCCATGTCGGCAAAATCCGCCCGGACATGCTCAAACTCCGGATCCTCGCCGCGCTGGGCCGTGAAGACCCTGGCACCTTCATTTTGCAAGCGCCGGGCAATGGCGCGACCAATGCCGCTTCGCCCGCCCGTGACGAGGGCAATCTTCCCTTCGAACCGCATCATGACACCGGTTTCCCGCCGTTGACCTCAACCAGCGAACCGCACATGTAGCGCGCGGCATCGGAGGCAAGAAACAGAACGACGTCCGCGATATCATCCGGCCGCGCCACCCGGCCAAGCGGAACGGTCCTGCCGAGTTCGGCAATCGCCGTTGCGGGGTCAAAGCCGCGCTTTTCGAACCCGGTCCGCAGCATCGGTGTGTCGACCTCGTTCGGGCAGACGGCGTTGATGTGGATGCCCTGGTGGGCATGGTCCCGGCCCATGCACTGGGTCAGCGAAGCGACCGCCGCCTTGGTCATGCAATAGACAGCGTGGTTCGGGCCCGGGTGAACACCCCAGCAAGAGGCGATGTTGACGATGGCCCCACCTCCGGCCTCCGCCAGCAACGGGATACCCGCCCGGCAGATGCGGAAAGGAGCTTCGACATTGACCCCGATCGACAGCGCCCAGTCCTGATCGGTGGTCTCGGTCACGGGACCACGGGTAATGACGCCGGCGTTGTTGATGATGATGTCGAGGCCGCCAAGTGCCTTGGCCGCGGTGCGGGGCAGTGCGTCTGCATAAACCGGGTCCAGCAGGTTTCCCGAAATCCGGACTTCCGCATCAACGGCATCGCAATTCCGGTCGGCTGCGGCCAGGCGTGCCCCTTCTGCCCGCAGCATGTCGGAAATGACTTTGCCGATCCCACCGGCGGCGCCCGTCACGAGGGCGCGTTTGCCTTTAAAGCGCATATCGGCCTCCAGTTCAGAAAGTAGCTATCGCCGTGCCGAACAGGGTCTCATCCGGTTCGACACCAAGGCCCGGGCCTTGTGGCAGGGCAATGTGGCCGTCCCGGATGCGCACGCCTTCGCCGATGGAATAACTGCCCTCGATCATGGGCTCCGCAAGCCAGACCCCTTCCAGCAGAGACGGCTTCACCGTGGCAGCAACATGGGTACAGGCGGCGGCGATGATGTCGCCGCCCCAGGCATCGTCGCAGGTATGCGGCAGCGAGACGGCTTCGCAGATATCCCGGAACGCAGCCATCTGTTGCAGTCCGCCGATCCGGGTCACTTTCATGCCGAATCCATCGACCAGTCCGCGCCCGGCGGCACGGATGACCGTTGCCAGGTCGACACCGTTCTCGTCCATGTAAAGTCCATGGTGGATCTGCGGCCTGATCTTCTCCAGGTCCTCGATCCGGTTGCAGGGCTGTTCCAGAATGAACGGAATATCCGGGCATTCGCGACTGACGCGCAGCGCGTCTCTTGTGGTCCAGCCTCGGTTGCCGTCGACCGCAAGACGCATGCCGGACCCGGCGATCTTGTCCCAGACCCTGCGGATCGTCTCGATATCGCGCTCGACGTCCTTCCCGCTCATCTTGATCTGCAGGCGCGGGTAGCCTTCGTCCCGTTTCTCCGCGGCAATGCTGGCAATCTCTTCGGGAGCACCGACACCGGTTGCGTAATAAGAAGGAACGCGTTCCGCGGCGACACCACCGAGAAGGTCGGCAACCCTAAGACCCAGATGTTTGCCAAGCAGGTCATGAACGGCAATGTCGATTGCCGCCTTTGCGTAGTTGTGCCCGTTGAGCTGGCCGTTCATGAGACGACCGATCGTCAGGGGCCGAACGTCCTGGCCTATCAGTGCAGGGGCGATCTGCTGCAGCGCCGCCTGCGCTCCACCGGAATGCGCTTCGGCGTAAGTCGGGCCGACAGGGCAGGTTTCCCCCCAGCCGGTAAGCCCGTTGTCCGCGGTCAGCTTGACCAGGGTGGTCTGGAGAGACCAGACCTCGGCGTTTGCCATCTTGTAGGGGCCGCCCTTGACCGGCAGGTCATGGCGGAAGATCTCGACAGACTTGATTTTCATGAACCGCCTCACAGGGCAGAAGAGAAAGCACGGGCAGCCCGGTTTTTGGCCGGTACCGCGGTTCAATAGTCCTGGTTCAGCGCATCTGCCGCCGGGATTTCACGCTCGCGCCGCGCGATGTAATCGAGAAGGGCCTCGTTTTTGGCGGTCTCGAGAGCAGGCTCCTGATACTCGGACAGAAGCTTGCGGGCGATGCCAAGCGCCCGTTCGGTGATCTCCACTTCACCCTCGGCCTTCCATTGCTCGATGGAATTGTTGTCGAAGGTCTCCGGCATGAAGAACGCCCGCTGGAAATTCTCCTGGGTGTGCGGGTGCCCCAAGTAGTGGCCTCCGGGGCCGACGTCGCGAATGGCGGCAAGGCCTTCGTCGAAATCATCCCAGCGCGGGCCCTCCGCCATGCGGTAGGCCATTGCGCATTGCTCGGCGTCGACAATGAACTTGGCAACTGAGCAATGCATCCCGGCCTCGTTCCAGCCGGCTGCGTGCCAGATGTAGTTGGCACCCGAATGGATAACGGCGCTCAGCGTTGCTGCGCTCTCATACCCGGCTTGCGCGTCAAAGGTCTTGGCACCGCCGAGCGATCCGGAGGTCCGCCAGGGCACATCGTAGAACCGCGCCATTTGCCCGATCATGAAGTTCATCAGGCTGATCTCGGGGGTGCCGGCCATCGGCGCACCGGATTTCATCGAGACCGTCGACAGATAATGCCCGTAAATCGCAGGTGCGCCCTTCCGGATCACCTGCGTGTAGGCAAGGGCGCTCAGGGCTTCCGCGTTGAGCTGGGCAACGGCAGGGACCACGCTTGCCGGGGTATTGGCACCGCCAAGCACGAAGGGGGAGCAGAGCACGGGCTGGTTCCGTTTCGAAAAGGCCCGCATTGCTCCCAGCATGGTCTCGTCCCAAACCAGCGGAGAATTGCCGTTGCAGTTTCCTGTCGTGACCGGATGGGTCTCCAGATAGTCCTCACCGAACAGGATCGCGCACATTTCCATGACATCTTCGGCGTTCTTCGGGCTTGTCGTCATGCCCATGAAGGTCTTGTCCGAATGCTTGATCGAAGAATAGGTGATGCGCAGGTGCCGGTGGCTGATGGGGTGGTCGTAGGGCTCCACGATGTGGTGGGCGCTGGAATGCAGGGCCGGCAGCATGTGGCTGAGCTTGTGGAACATGGCCAGGTCCGCAAGCGTGGGATTGCGCCGCTGATTGTCGAGATCACGCAGAAATGGTGCCCCGGTCATCGGCACGAAGATCGAACGATCTCCTCCAAGCGGGACATTCTTTGCCGGATTGCGGGCATGATAGGTGAAGCTGGATGGGATCGAACTGATGAGCTCACGCACCAGCCCCCGGTCCAGGTAGACCCTCTCACCCTCGACCTTGGCGCCGGCCCGCTTCCAGTCTGCAAGGGCAATCGGATCGCGAAAGACGATTCCAACCTCTTCCAGGATTGCCATGGAGGCATCGTCCAGCTTTCGGATCTGCTCTTCGTCCAAGGGTTCGCATAGGGGAAGCGTGCGCCGCAGACTGGGCAGCATGGTATGGTCGGGAGCGGTGCGAATAGCCCGGCGGCCGGCACGGCCGCCGCTGCGGCTGCGTTGGGCAACACTCATCTTGTTCTCCGGTAATCGGTTATTTTGACAAGAAGAATGCGCCTGATTTACCGCCCGACAGTGCCGAAATACGAACTGGCACTGCATTTTCCGACATTGTTGGAGAATAATCGTTTTTCATCTAAAAGAATTATCTGAGATCTGCATCAGTAGACCAGAATATACGCGCGTAGCATTTTCCGTGCCTGTCTGAAAATCAAAAATCATTCATAATAATGTTGCTGTGCACAATATCTGGGCAACCAGTCAACATTAAACATTTTAAATGAGGAATTTACCCATGGGGGTGGCCGAGCAGGGGCAGTTCGTGTTTTGCTATGTAAATGTCGCAAATGAGCATCATGGTTACAAAAAAACAACGGATGCTACGTTTGGGAAATTGGCAAGTGACTGTTTAAGAAGAACCGGAAGGGGAGACAGATGACGAAGTCCAAAGATGCCGAGATGCTCGAAAGGCTTGAAGCAGCGGCCCGCACGGGAGGGATCAGTAAACGTGATTTCCTTCGCTACTCCGTGCTGGCCGGACTGACAGCAAGCACCGCAACAGGCCTGTGGTCGACCGAGGCGAAAGCCCAGCCCAAGCAGGGTGGGACGTTCCGCTGGGGGATCCACGACGGCAACACCTCAGATTCTCACGATCCGGGCACCTATCTGACCCGCGTGATGATTTTCCTCGCCCACACGCACCGCAGCTACCTGACGATGATCATGGGCGACGGGTCGCTTGGGCCGGATCTGGCCGACAGCTGGGAAGCCAGCGAGGATGCGTCCGAATGGACCTTCAAGATCACTGAAAACGCCGAGTTCCACAGCGGCAGGAAACTGACGGCTGACGATGTCATCGCATCGCTGAACCACCACCGCGGCGACAAGACAACTTCCGCAGCCAAGGCGCTGCTGACGGATGTCACCGACATCACCAAGGATGGCGACTACACCGTTGTCGTGAAGCTGTCCGGCGGCAACGCCGACTTCCCATGGCTGATGACCGACTATCACATGGCGATCTGCCCGGCCAACGACGACGGCACGATCGACTGGCAGTCCGGCGACGGCACTGGTCCCTACAAGATCGACAACGGCGAGTTCGGCGTTCAGTTCAGCCTCAGCCGGCATGACGGCTGGCACCGTGAGGGCGCCTATTTCGACAAGGTCGAGCTGATCACCCTGAACGATCCGAACGCTCGTCAGACGGCACTTGTGACCGGCGACGTGGATGCGGTCTCGCTGATCGAGCTGAAGACCATGGGTCTGCTGCAGCGCAATCCGAACATCAAGATCCACAACATCCCGTCCGCGGGCGCGATCACGCTGCCGATGTTCTGCGACACGGCACCGTTCGACAATCCGGACGTGCGCAACGCGCTTAAGCTGGCCATGAACCGGGATGACATCATCGAGAAGATCACCTTCGGCGCAGCCACCAAGGGCAATGACTTCCACCATTCGCCGGCCCAGCCTTACTGGCCGGACGACATCCCGCAGCGTGATTACGATCCGGACCAGGCCAAGTCCCTGCTCAAGAAAGCGGGCGCGGAAGGTCTCACGGTCAGCCTCAGCACCGCGGACAGCGTCTATGCGGGTGCAGTCGACATGGCGGTGCTTTATGCCGAACACGCCAAGGCGGCGGGTATCAACATCAATGTCGTGCGTGAACCGAATGACGGTTATTATTCCGACGTCTGGCTGAAGAAGCCGTTCTGTCTCGTGTCCTGGGGCGCGCGTCCGACACCTGATGTCATGTACACGCTGGCCTACAAGAACGACGCGGCCTGGAACGAGTCTCACTGGAAAAACCCGCGCTTCAACGAGCTTCTGCTTCAGGCCAAGGCCGAGTTGGACGACACCCGGCGCGCGGAAATGTACCGCGAGATGGCGATGCTGGCCCGGGACGATGGCGGCACCATCATCCCGTTCTTCAACAACTTCGTTTACGCCAACAGCGCGAAGGTAGGCACGCCCGAGAAACTGGCTGCCAGCTGGGAAAATGACGGCGCGCGCGCCGCCAGCCGCTGGTGGTTCGAGTCCTGATTGAGGGGTTAGGCGGCGGCTAAGGCCGCCGCCTGCAATTTGGCCCTGCCCCGGACGCGGGACGGGCCGACCTGGACGGACAGGGCTCCTGCCAACGCAAAGCAAAAAGAGCTGACAGGAACCTGCCCGATATGTGTCCGGCGGCGCTATGTGCCGTGCCGGGCTTTCCTATTCTGGAGGGACAAATGGGGGACATCCTACAGCTGGTCCTTAAGAGACTTGGCTTAGGTGCGATCACGCTACTAGTGGTCTCTATCCTGATCTTTTTTGCAGTTGAACTGCTGCCCGGCGACATTGCCCAGGCCGTTCTTGGACAGGGAGCAACGCCTGAAACCGTCGCCGCCCTGCGAGAGAAGCTCGGCCTCGACCAGCCCGCGATCCTGCGATATTTCCAATGGCTCGGCGGTGCACTCACCGGTGACTTCGGCGTCTCGCTCGTCTCTGGCGAGCGGGTCAGTGCTGCCATCAGCGACCGGTTCGTCAACACGCTTTTCCTGGCGACCTATGCGGCTGTCATCGCGGTGCCGGTTTCCATCGTTCTCGGCGTGATTGTCGCTCTCCTGCGCAATACCCTGTTCGACAGGGTCGCCAACGTGGTCACGCTGACATCGATTTCCTCTCCGGAATTCTTTCTCGGCTACATCCTCATTCTCTATCTGGCGGTCAAGACCAACTACTTCCCCGCCATTGCCAGCCTCAGCGCGGACATGAGCTTCGGGGATCTGTTGCATCGAACCTTCCTGCCGGCGCTGACCCTGGTGCTGGTGGTGACGGCCCACATGATGCGCATGACACGCGCGGCGATCATCAACCTACTGGCCTCGCCCTACATCGAGATGGCGCGGCTGAAAGGCGTTCCGCCCTGGAAGGTGATCGTCAAACACGCTCTGCCCAACGCCTGGGCGCCGATCATCAACGTCGTCGCACTCAATCTCGCCTACCTCATTACCGGCGTGGTTCTGGTCGAAGTGGTCTTCGTCTATCCGGGCGTGGGCCAGCTTCTGGTGGACGCGGTTGCCAAACGCGATTTCCCGATCGTGCAGGCCTGCTGTCTGATCTTCGCGGCAACCTTCATCCTGCTGAACCTGGCAGCCGATGTGGGCGCGATCCTGACCAATCCGCGTTTGCGGCATCCGAAGTAAGGGCAGCGACATGAGCACATTCGTTATTGGCTACTATGCGCTGCTGATCGGGGCTTCCTGCCTGGCGGCCTATTTCAACAAGCGCAAGATCTTCATTCTTGTCTTTTCCCTGACGATGATCTCCTTCATCGCGGGGATCATCGGCGGCGCTCCGGCGCTCCGGTTCATCACCACGGCTGCCGGTCTTCTGGCACTGGCCGCCGGGACATCCTTCGCGTTCCGGGAGTTCCTGATCATCATCACGCCCGCCGGTGTCTCCAAGGAGTTGCGGACCGCACCTCTCACGGCCGCCTTCGGCATGTTCGTGATCTTCACCTACGCCATCGCAGGGGTCTTTGCCCCCGTGATTGCACCTTTCGGTGAAGCGCAGGTCATTTCGTCGGCCTTTGCACCGCCGGATGAAACCATGCTTCTGGGGGCCGACCAGCTCGGCCGCGATATGTTCAGCCGCATCATCTACGGCGCGCGCAACTCTGTCGGCCTCGCGCTGCTGGCAACCATGCTGGCCTTCTTCATGGGAGCATTTGCAGGCCTGCTTGCCGCCACCAAGGGCGGTTGGTTCGATCAGCTCATCGGCCGTGTCGCAGACGTCATCATGTCGGTACCGTCACTGATCTTCGCCCTGCTGATGCTCAGTATCTTCGGCACCAACCTTGTGGTGATCGTGATCGTCGTTGCCGTCATCTATTCGCCACGCGTCTTCCGCCTTACCCGGGCGGTTGCCGGCAACGTGGTGGTGATGGACTACATCGAAGCGGCCAAGCTGCGCGGCGAGGGCACCTGGTACCTGATCCGCCGGGAAATCCTGCCTAACTCGACAGCACCATTGATCGCCGAATTCGGTCTCGAATTCTGCTTCGTGTTCCTGCTCATCGCAGGCCTGTCGTTCCTTGGCCTCGGCATTCAGCCGCCGACCGCCGACTGGGGCTCCATGGTGCGTGAGAACGCGACACTGATTTCCTTTGGCGAAATGACGCCGCTGATCCCGGCGGCCGCCATTGCGCTTCTGACTGTCGCGGTGAATTTCGTCGTCGACTGGATGCTGTTCCGGTCTTCCGGCCTGAAGGAGGTTTGAGAATGGTGCCGAAAAAAGACGTACTGCTTCGGGTCACCGATCTCCGGATCGAGGGGTACTCGGACGAAAAATGGGTCGAGATCGTTCATGGCGTCAATCTTACCCTGCACAAGGGGGAAGTGTTGGGGCTGATCGGAGAATCGGGTGCCGGCAAATCGACCATCGGCCTCGCCTCCATGGGCTTTGCCCGCGACGGCTGCCGGATTTCCGGCGGTTCCATCGAGTTCGACGGCATGGAACTGACGACGACGCCGGAGAGCGATCTCCGGGCGTTGCGCGGATCGCGCATCGCCTATGTCGCCCAGTCGGCTGCTGCTTCGTTCAATCCGGCACACCGGATTATCGACCAGCACACGGAAGCGCCGATCCAGTACCGCATTCAAAAGCGGGTCGAGGCGCAGGAAGACGCCATGGAGCTTTACGAGCGGCTGCGCCTTCCCAACCCCAACGAAATCGGCTTCCGCTATCCCCACCAGGTCTCTGGCGGCCAGTTGCAGCGCGCGATGACCGCCATGGCCATGGCGTGCCGGCCGGATCTCATCATCTTCGATGAGCCGACCACCGCACTGGACGTGACCACGCAGATCGAGGTTCTGGCGGCGATCCGGGACATTGTCGATCAGTTCAACACCGCGGCGATCTACATCACGCACGATCTGGCGGTGGTGGCGCAGATGGCCGACACCATCAAGGTGCTGCTCAAGGGCGAGGAAGTCGAAGAGGCGCCGACCGAGCAGATGCTCGGGTCTCCAAAGGAAGACTACACCAAGAGCCTTTGGGCCGTCCGCAGCTTCCAGCGGCCGCAGAAGCAGCGGCCGACCGAGGCAGGTGCCATTCCGATCGTTTCCGTGCAGGGAATTGATGCGGCCTACGGCAAGACCAAGGTGCTGGATGATGTCTCCTTCGACATCTATCCGGGCATGACGGTTGCGGTTGTCGGCGAATCCGGTTCCGGCAAGTCGACAACGGCGCGCTGCATCACTGGTCTGTTGCCACCCACCAAGGGGCAGATCCTGTTCAAGGGGGAGCCGTTGCCGCCGCGCTATCAGGACCGCAGCAAGGATCAGCTTCGCCAGGCGCAGATGATCTACCAGATGGCCGATACCGCACTGAACCCGAAGATCAGGATCAGCGAGATCATCGGCCGGCCTGCCCAGTTCTATGGCGGGCTGCACGGCGCGAAACTGAAAAACCGTGTCGACGAGCTTTTGGACCTGATCGAGCTGGACCCGTCAAAATTCTACAATCGTTATCCGCCGGAACTTTCCGGCGGCCAGAAACAGCGTGTGGGCATTGCCAGGGCCCTGGCGGCCGATCCGGCCTTCATCATCTGTGACGAGGTGACGAGCGCGCTCGACCAGCTCGTGGCGGAAGGTATCCTGAAGCTGCTCGATCGGCTGCAGCAGGAGTTCAACCTGGCCTACATGTTCATTACCCATGACCTGGCGACGGTGCGCTCCATCGCGGACGAGGTTGTGGTGATGCAGCGCGGCAAGGTGGTGGAGCAGGGGCCGAAGGACGAGATGTTCACGCCGCCGCATCATCCCTACACGGATCTGCTTCTGTCTTCGGTTCCCGAAATGGACCCGAACTGGCTGACGACGCTTCTGGAAGAGCGCGGCACCGATGCCATTGGGGAAGCCGCCGACGTCTGATTGCAGGCGGTTTGCCTGCCCTGAAATGCAATCACCCCCGGAGGTCGCTCCGGGGGTGATTGAAACTCTGCCGACTTTTCGTCAGGCGTGCGGGATCAGCCGACCATCAGGTAGCCGGAAAGAGCCATCGCACCCACGATAACGGCGTAAACGCCAACAAGCGCCGGCCAGGAGCCGCTCTGTGCCTTGTATTCGCGAATGAGATCGTCCCGGGTCATGCCGACCTCCAGAATTTGCCCAACTCTTGAGCGGGCTGGTGAATATTTGATCTGCCGGACAAATACGGGAGGAAAGTTAAGATTTCAATGAGTGAAAGCACGAATCTCCCTCCTATTTTTGCATAACTGTTCTGCGTTCCATTCACGTAAAGCATAGCAACTCGGTGAAACCGGGAGATTGCGGTTCAGCCGGCTGACCGGCTGTAGCAAGAAAGACGCCTCGGGCCCTTGCAAGGTCCTGCATGGAGACGGTATCCGTCACGCCGACAGCGAAGCTGGAACGCCTTGTGGCGAACCGGCCGGTCCGGACAACCGGGCAACCGGAAATCGCTCCCAATCACCTGTCCGCGCGGCCCGAACCGGTCGCAGGCAAAGATGGCGACGGAACCAGATGATCGAGACACCCTACTATCTGATCGACAAGGCGAAGCTGCTCCGTAACATGGAGAAGATCGCCTACGTTCGAGAGCGGTCTGGCGCAAAGGCCTTGCTGGCGCTCAAGTGCTTTGCCACCTGGTGTGTTTTCGACTTCATGCGCGAGTATATGGACGGCACCACTTCGTCGTCGCTGAACGAAGTCCGGCTGGGGCATGAGCGCTTCGGCAAGGAAACCCACGCCTATTCCGTGGCCTATGCCGACTACGAGATCGATGAAGTGATCTCCCATGCCGACAAGATCATCTTCAATTCCATCAGCCAGCTGGAACGGTTCGCGGACAAATCCGCAGGCATCGTGCGCGGGCTTCGCCTCAACCCGATGGTCAGCTCCTCCAGTTTCGACCTTGCCGACCCGGCCCGGCCTTTCTCCCGCCTCGGAGAATGGGACGTGGCCAAGATTGAAAAGGTCATGGACCGGATCAGCGGTTTCATGATCCATAACAACTGCGAAAATGCCGATTTTGCGCTGTTCGACCGCATGCTTGGCGATATCGAGGAAAAGTTCGGCGGGCTTTTGAGCCGGGCGGAATGGGTGAGCCTTGGGGGCGGTATCCATTTCACGGGGGACGACTACCCACTCGACCTCTTCGCCGACCGCCTCAAGGCCTTCGCCGAAAAATACGGCGTTCAGGTCTACCTGGAACCGGGCGAAGCCTCGATCACCCGGTCGACCACACTGGAGACGACGGTGCTGGACACGCTCTTCAACGGCAAGAACCTGGCCATCGTCGATGCGTCCATCGAAGCTCATATGCTCGATCTGCTGATTTACCGCGAGACCGCGAAGGTGACCCCCAACGAAGGGCCGCACAGCTACATGATCTGTGGCAAGTCCTGCCTTGCCGGCGACATATTCGGCGAGTTCAACTTCCCTGCCGAACTCAAGACCGGTGACCGGGTTTCCATTCAGGATGCGGCGGGTTACACGATGGTCAAGAAAAACTGGTTTAATGGCGTGAAAATGCCCGCGATTGCGGTCAAGGAAGTGGACGGAACAGTCCACGTTGCTCGTGAGTTTTCATACCAGGACTACGAGCAAAGTCTGTCTTGAGACTTGAACCCCGAACACCCCCAAGGTCCAAGGAAGGTATCTTTATCAAATGAAAAAGACTGTTCTCATCATCGGCGCCGGAGGTGTCGCTCAGGTGGTGGCGCATAAGTGCGCTCAGAACAATGATGTTCTCGGCGATATACATATCGCCTCGCGCACCAAATCCAAATGCGACGACATCATCGCAACCGTGCATGCCAAGAAGGCGCTGAAGCAGCCGGGTGTTCTGGAAGGACACGAACTCAACGCTCTGGACATTGCCGCCACCAGCGCGCTGATCCGCAAAACCGGTGCGCAGATCGTCATCAATGTCGGCACCGCCTTCCTGAACATGTCCGTCCTCAGCGCCTGTCTGGAGACGGGAGCGGCCTATATCGACACGGCCATTCATGAAGAGCCGGGCAAGATCTGCGAGACCCCGCCCTGGTATGGCAACTACGAATGGAAACGGGCCGAGGAATGCGCCGCCAAGGGCGTCACCGCCATTCTGGGCGCCGGTTTCGACCCGGGCGTCGTCAACGCCTATGCCCGCCTTGCCAAGGACGACTATCTCGACAAGGTGACCGAGGTCGATATCGTCGACATCAACGCCGGCAGCCACCAGCGCTATTTCGCCACAAACTTTGATCCGGAGATCAACTTCCGGGAGTTCACCGGCACGGTCTATTCCTGGCAGCAGGGCAAGTGGCAGGAAAACAAGATGTTCGAGATCGGCAAGGAATATGACCTGCCGGTGGTCGGCAAGCGCATGGCCTATCTGTGCGGCCACGACGAAGTGCATTCCCTGGCAAAGAACATGGACGGCGCGGACGTCCGGTTCTGGATGGGCTTCGGCGAGCACTACATCAACGTCTTCACCGTTCTGAAGAACATCGGCCTCCTGTCCGAGCAGCCGGTCAAGACGGCGGAAGGACTGGAAGTCGTACCGCTGAAGGTGGTCAAGGCGTGTCTGCCGGATCCGTCTTCGCTGGCGCCTGAATACACCGGCAAGACCTGCATCGGTGATTTCGTGAAGGGCACCAAGGACGGCAAGGAACACGAGGTGTTCATCTACAATGTTGCCGACCACAAGGAAGCCTACGAGGAAGTCGGCAGCCAGGGCATTTCCTACACCGCCGGCGTTCCGCCGGTCGCGGCCGCCATGCTGATAGCCACCGGGGAATGGGACGTGAAGAAGATGGCCAACGTGGAAGAACTGCCGCCGCATCCCTTCCTCGGCATCCTCAACCGCATCGGCCTGCCGACCCGCATCAAGGACGCCAACGGCGATCGCGCCCTGGAGTTCTAGGTCCAGGCCTTTTCCAGCGGATCAACCTGCACAGCCCCGGTTACCACTGGGGCTGTTTGCGTTTCAGTCAACCGCAAACGGGCTGCAAAGTGCCCTCAGGCCCCGCCCACGAACAGAAAGCCGTCTTTCGAACAAATATCGTGCAGCCTGCCTGCCCAGGCCGGTCCTCTGAGCGCCCGATTTGGTCGCTTTGAAATTCAGGTAGAGAAGGGTGTTCACAGAAAGGCAAAAACGCCCATCGCAGCGAGCCAATGCCCAATGGCAGATTACGATACTGAAAGTCAGGAAAATTGGCGCACCCGACAGGATTCGAACCTGTGACCTCTGCCTTCGGAGGGCAGCGCTCTATCCAGCTGAGCTACGGGTGCTCTTCGCGCGCGCAAGGGCTGCGCGGCGGATAGAGGGGTCTGATACAAGATCCGGCGATCCGGGGCAATCGCTTTCTGAAATTTTGGACAAGATATCGGCGGGGTTGTCGGGGCTGGATGAACGCAGGGTTATCTGCGCAGCTGCCGGTGGTTTTTGGGTGCTCGAGCCTGGCTGGTCAGGGAGAAACTGGCCGGACAGAGTAGGGCGGTCCGCGTTTGACGCGGGAGCGCGAGGAAAAAATGGCCGCAGAGGTGATAGGGCGGCGGGGGTTGTGCGTAGGAAGGCCAGGACCGGATAAAACAGAGCCCCATGACCGAGACCAACCACTGCCGTTCGCTTGTACTTGTGCTGGGAGACCAGCTGAGCCTTGACCTGTCCAGCCTGAAGCGGGCCGATCCGGCCCACGACAGGGTGCTGATGGTCGAGGTGATGGCGGAGGCCACTTATGTGCGCCATCACAAGAAGAAGATTGCCTTCCTGTTTTCCGCCATGCGCCACTTCGCCGAAGAGTTGAAGGAAGCCGGCTGGACGGTGGATTACGTCAAGCTGGATGACCCTGCCAACAGCGGCAGCTTCAAGGGCGAGGTGAAGCGGGCCTGCGAACACCTGCGGCCACAGCGGATGGTGGTTACCGAACCCGGCGAGTGGCGGGTCTTGGAGGACATGCGCGCCTGGTCCGACGCTTTCAGCCTTCCGGTGGAGATCCTGACCGACACGCGGTTCTTCTCAACGGTGGCGGATTTTCGGGCATGGGCGGACGGACGCAAGCAATTGCGCATGGAATATTTCTACCGCGAGATGCGCCGTTCCACCGGCCTGCTGATGGACGGTGACAAGCCTGCGGGGGGCAAATGGAACTATGATGCGGACAATCGCAAGCCCGCGCAGCCGGACCTGTTCATGCCAGAGCCGAAACGCTTTAAGCCGGACGCAATCACGCGAGAGGTGCTGGACCTGGTCGCCAGTCGATTTTCCGGGCACATAGGCGATCTTGAGCCATTCTGGTTCGCAGTGACCCGCAAGGACGCGGAAGAGGCCTGTGAGCACTTCCTGGCCGACATGCTGGCCGATTTCGGAACCTATCAGGATGCCATGCTGAGCGGCCGGAAGTTTCTGTTCCACTCGGTGCTGTCGGCCTATTTGAACGCCGGCCTGCTGGATGCCAAGGTGTTGTGCCGGAAGGTGGAAGAGGCATGGAAAGCGGACAAGGTTCCGCTCAATGCCGCCGAAGGGTTCATCCGGCAGATCCTTGGCTGGCGGGAATATGTGCGCGGGATCTACTGGCTGAAGATGCCGGACTATGTCGACAGCAACGCACTTGGCGCCGACCGTCCGTTGCCCGATTTCTACTGGACCGGACAGACACGCATGCGCTGCCTGTCGGAAGCGATCGGCCAGACCTTGGAAGAAGCCTATGCCCACCACATTCAAAGACTGATGGTGACAGGCAATTTCGCCCTGCTGGCGGGCGTCAGGCCGAAGGAAGTGCATGAATGGTATCTGATGGTCTACGCCGACGCCTATGAATGGGTGGAAGCGCCCAACACCATTGGCATGAGCCAGTTTGCCGATGGCGGGCTTCTCGGCTCCAAACCCTATGTATCGAGCGGCAACTATATCGACCGGATGTCGGACTATTGCGGCGCATGCTCTTATGACGTGAAGCAGAAGACGGGGCCGAAGGCCTGTCCGTTCAATGCGCTTTACTGGGACTTTCTGGACCGCAACAAGGAGGTGCTCAAGGGCAATCCGCGGCTCGGTCAGCCTTACGCGTCCTGGCACAGGATGGGGCCGGAAAAACAGCAGTTACTCAAGGAAAGTGCTGCGGACTTCCTGAAACGTCTGTTTGAGGGGGAGGAGGTCTGAAACTGGCGCGTCCGCGTAAGCAAAAGCAGAGGCTATCGAGGGCAGTTTCGAGCCGGTTACGGCGGGATGAGGAATGTTACAAAAAAAACGCGCAGCCGTTAGACTGCGCGAATAAAGTTACTGTGCACGTGGCCCCATCGACCACGGCGGCAACTCTAGCGGCATCTTTCTCGATTGTCATTACCGTAAAATATTTTATTTTTTGATTCACTGTAATGCGACTGATCGTTATTCATACTGAGTCATATATGAAATAATGTGTCGTACAAATTAATTCATTAATTTCAGCGCTTTAAATTTGTCATACAATTTAGAAGCGCCGTTGCGGCAAGGAAATGTTGTCTTTCCTGCCGCAAATTTATTGGCAAATTTGCTTATATTCGGAAGAAATTTTCCCGGCTTTGCTGGAAAGTTTTACGCGCGTGATGCCTCTGCGGACAAAACCGAGCTCTTTTGCTGCCGCCCAGGTCACATCTATAACACGGCCCTTGGCAAAGGGGCCCCGGTCGTTGATACGGACCGTGACAGTCTTTCCGTTGGCAAGATTGGTCACATCCACCAGCGTACCGAAGGGGAGGCTCCTGTGGGCTGCGGTCAGTTGGTTGGGGTTTGCGCGTTCACCACTGGCGGTGGTGCCACCGAGCTTGTACCAGGACGCTTTCCCGCATTGTTGATAGACGCCCGCCTGAGCACCGCTGACGACACCTGCTGCTGCAAGCAAGGCACCCGCCAAGGCAACGCGCGATAAGTGCCGCGCGAGAACAATTCTCTTCATGATAGTCCCCCTGGGGCAAGTGAGCCCGCCCCGATCGATCTTGAACACAGTTTCGTGACGACGCTGGTAACATTCCGTAGCGGCGCCTTTGCGTCGTCAGGGTGATCAAAATGTGGCAGTTTTCGGGGCAAATGAGGCGTTAGTATAAAATAAACATAAAATTTTAAATACATTTGCAGGAGTCGCATTAAATTTTGATTTACTATAAAAATTCTAAGAGTTGTGGGTAGTTTTTCTGTTTCGATTTTGCCAACTGAACTGTGTTAGTAATTTTTACATAGGAGCGGCGCATGTGTGTATTGATTAGCGCCATTTTAACGGCAATTTGAAAGGGCGGTCTGGTGCAAGTCAGCCATCGGTTCTTAAGCGACCGGCTGGAACAATCCGGTCGTGCGGAAAATAATAATCTTACAGGCTTCCACACGTCCCTGCTGGAGGTTCTTCCCCATGCTGCGGCCTATGTCGCGCAGGATGGCAGCGTCCTTGTTCACAACAAGCAGATGAAGGCGCTTTGCGCCGCAAAAGGCGTCTTTCCGGTGCCGGTCAGCCTGCCGTCGCTTTTGTCGGAAACAAGCTGGCGGCGGTGCGAGGCGGTTCTGTCGGCGGCTTTCAGCGGTGTTCCCGCGCAGGCGAGCGGGGCCATCGTGCTGCAGTCGGGCGAAACCTTCTGCCACCACATGATTTGCACATCCTTTGTCTCCCTCTCGGGCGAGCGCCAGGCCGTCCTGGTACAGTTCGATCTGGAAGAACACGGCCAGGACGAGATCGTTACCCTGCCAGAGCCGGCGCGAAATGAAATCCGCTCCGCAAAGTCCGCAAGAGATCTCGATCTTCTGGAGCATTTTCCGGACGACGTTCTTGTGTTCGACGGTTCCGAAAGCCTCGATGAAATGGCGGGAAAGCTGCTGAAGCTGATCAACAGCGACTATGAAATGGACCTCTTGGCCGAAGCCCTGGAAAACCTGGAGGGCGAACTGCCGCAGACCTTCTATATTCCGGAAAATCGAAGCTTCCAGGCAGCAGGTTACGTGACCGATCGCCAGATGTGCGAAGTGCGGCTCGTTCCCATTCCCGGTTCGGTGAAGAGTAAGCCGGGTATGGGTGCCTCAATGGCGGTTATCCGGCGCAATGTCGACTGCCCTCAGGAAACCGCCGAAAACAGGCGCCTGGCCTATCTCGACCCGCTGACGGGCCTGGAAAACCGCCGTGCCTTTACCAAGGCCTTGAAACGTGAGCTGACCCGGCTTGCCGCAGAAGATGAAATCGGCCTCGCCGTTCTTTATATCGATCTCGACGAGTTCAAGAAGGTCAATGATCTCGGTGGCCACGATGCGGGTGATGACATGCTCCAGCGGGTCGCGGCTTGCCTGCGCCTGACCTTGGGTGAATTCGGGACAGCCGCCAGGATCGGCGGTGATGAATTTGCCGGCATGGTGCCGGTGGTCAACGAGGAAGCCGCTCTCGATATCGCCGAGGAAATTCTGGCCGGTTTTGACCGTATCCGTCTGGAGGTGGGGGACCGGGTGTTCACCATTGGCGGGTCCATCGGTGTGGCGTTCCTCGACAGCAATGTGAAGCTGCGTGAAGGTGATGCGGCAGCTCTTCTGGGGCTGGCCGACCGGGCATGTTTGCGCGGCAAGCGATTTGGCGGCCGTTCCGTGCAGGTTCATTCGGTGCAGCCGCAGGACTGCGAAGGGGCGGGTGGTGAGCTGGCGGATCTACCCGAGCCGGGAAGTTTCCGCGGCAACGAGCTGACACTCTATGCGATGCCCATCGTCTGCCTGAAACGGAACAGGGCCTGCGGATCTGAAATCCTTCTGCGCCTGCAGGGGGACCGCGCCCGGGGCCTGTCTTCACGTGCCTGGATCTCGGCTGCCGAACGCTCCGGTTTCATTGCACAGGTGGATGCCTGGACGCTGGACAAGGTGCTGGACGCGGCAGAACGCAATCCCGACCGTACCATCCTGACGATGAACGTCTCGGCTGAATCCGCCCGCGATCCGATTTTCCGTGACGGGCTCTATCATCGTTTGTCGGTCAATCCGCTGCTGGCATCCAAGCTGTGCCTCGAAATCGCGGAAAAGGATTTTTTGCGGGAGCCGGCGAGTGTTCAGGCGTTTTTCAAGTTCGTGAACGAACTGGGGTGCCAGACCGCCATTGACGACTTTGCCGGACACTGGCCGGTTCTGTCGCGGTTGACCAACCTGCGTGTCGAATGGCTGAAGCTTGAATCGAGCCTCACTCAGCAGGTGGTGGAAGAGCCCGCCAAGGCGGCCATCCTGAACGGGCTGGTACGCGCCGCCCACGAGCTCGGCATCAAGGTGATCGCCAAACATGTGGAAACGGCGGAAGAGGCCAGTCTGCTGAGGGAGCTCGATATCGAGGCGGCACAGGGCTTCTTTTTCGGTAGGCCCGAACCCTGGCCCGGCGGTTGAACGAAACCTGAAATCGTAAAAAAAAGCGGCGCTATGCGCCGCTTTTTTGTTTGTTTGCCAAGGCCTTAGATGTCGAGGTTGGCCACGGCCAGGGCATTTTCCTGGATGAATTCGCGCCGTGGATCGACTTCGTCTCCCATCAGTTTGGTGAAGATGTCGTCGGCGTCGTCCGCCTCGCGCACCTTCACCTGCAGCAGGGAGCGGACATTCGGGTCGAGCGTCGTTTCCCAGAGCTGTTCCGGGTTCATCTCGCCGAGACCCTTGTAGCGCTGCAGCGAGATACCCTTCTGGCCGGCGGCGTAGATCTGGTTCAGCAAGGCGCGAGGCCCCCGAATTTCCGTCGAGATATCCTTGCGCCGCAAGACGGCGGCCTTGCCGTAGATCTCGTTCAGATGGGCTGCGTGTGCTGCAAGACGGCGTGCGTCCGTGGAGCCAAGCAGGGCAGCGTCAATCGTTGCGGCTTCCTGCACGCCGCGAACCATCCGTTTGAACACAAGGCTGCCGTCGTCCCGCGCTTCGCCGGTCCAGCCCCGTTCGAATTCGTCGGCCAAGATGTCCATCCGGCGGGCGATATAGGCGGCAGCTTCCTCAGCCTTGCCCTGATCGTCCAGGATCTCCGGTGTCAACGCACCCGCAATCGCGGCCTGTTCGACAACATCGCGGTTGTAGCGTGAATGCAACCCGTCGAAGATGTCGGAAATGGTCCGTGCGGTTTCGGCGACGGCACGAAGGTCCTGGCCGGTGCGAACCTCGCCGTTGGCAAGCGTCAGCGAAGCTTCGTCCAGACCCTGTCCGATCAGATAGTCTTCCAGCGCCTTCTGGTCTTTCAGGTACTGCTCGGACTGGCCGCGCTTGACCTTGTAGAGCGGTGGCTGCGCAATATAGATGTAGCCGTTTTCGATCAGCTCCGGCATCTGGCGGAAGAAGAACGTCAGCAGCAGGGTGCGAATGTGCGCGCCGTCCACGTCAGCATCGGTCATGATGATGATCTTGTGATAGCGCAGCTTCTCGACGTTGAATTCTTCCTTGCCGATCCCGGTGCCAAGCGCCGTGATCAGCGTGCCGATTTCGTTCGAGGACAGCATCTTGTCGAAGCGTGCCCGCTCTACGTTGAGGATCTTGCCGCGCAGAGGCAGCACGGCCTGGTTTTCGCGGTGACGGCCCTGTTTGGCCGAGCCGCCTGCGGAATCACCCTCCACCAGGAAGAGTTCGGCCTTGGAGGCGTCGCGCTCCTGGCAATCGGCAAGCTTGCCGGGCAGGGAGGCGATGTCGAGGGCCCCTTTGCGGCGCGTCAGCTCGCGTGCCTTGCGGGCGGCTTCACGCGCGGAAGCCGCTTCCACCACCTTGGAGACGATCGTCTTGGCCGGCGCGGGGTTTTCCTCGAGCCATTCGCTCAGGATCTGCGAGATCAGGTTTTCGACCACCGGACGCACTTCGGAGGAAACCAGCTTGTCCTTGGTCTGGGACGAGAATTTCGGATCCGGCACCTTGACGGAAAGAACGCAGGTCAGGCCTTCGCGGCAGTCATCGCCGGAAAGGTTCACCTTTTCCTTTTTCATCAGTCCGGTTGCTTCCGCATAGCCGGTAACCTGCCTGGTCAGCGCAGCCCGGAAACCGGCAAGGTGGGTACCGCCATCGCGCTGCGGAATGTTGTTGGTGAAGCACAGCACATGCTCATGATAGCTGTCGTTCCACCACATGGCGGCTTCGACCGTGATGCCGTCACGCTCGGCCCGCATGTTGATCGGCTCTTCGATCAACGGATGTTTGGCACGGTCCAGATAGCGCACGAACGCTTCCAGGCCGCCTTCATAGAACAGCTCCTCGACCTTGTCCTCAACGCCGCGCTTGTCCGTCAGGATGATGCGGACGCCGGAGTTCAGGAAGGCCAGCTCGCGCAGCCGGTGTTCCAGCGTGCTGAAATCGAACTCGGTCTTGGTGAAGGTTTCCGGTGACGGCAGGAAGGTCACCTCGGTCCCTTTTCTACCGTTGGCCGGGCCAACCACCTTGAGCGGTGCCTGGGCATCGCCATGGGCAAAGGTCATGGAGTGTTCTTCGCCGTTGCGCCAGATGCGCAGTTCCAGCTTTGTCGACAGCGCATTGACCACGGAAACGCCCACGCCGTGCAAGCCGCCGGAGACCTTGTAGGAGTTCTGGTCGAATTTACCGCCCGCGTGCAGCTGGGTCATGATGACCTCGGCAGCCGACACGCCTTCTTCCGGGTGCAGGTCCGTCGGAATTCCGCGGCCGTTGTCGGAAACCGTAACCGATCCGTCCGGGTTGAGCGTCACGGTCACATGGTCGGCGTGGCCGGCCAGCGCTTCGTCGATGGCGTTGTCGACCACCTCGTAGACCATGTGGTGCAGACCGGAGCCGTCATCGGTGTCGCCGATATACATGCCGGGCCGCTTGCGCACGGCATCGAGGCCCTTGAGGACCTTGATGCTGTCGGCGCCATATTCGGCACCGCCATTGGTTTCGGGGGTCGGGCTGCTCTCAGGCGTGGACGTGTCGCTCATGCGAATCAATCACCAATCGATTTATCTTTTCCACCCCCGTTATACGGGGTTCCGGCGGGGGTTCAACCACGTGCCGGCCATAGCCAAGCCAGCGAAGGGATTCTGGTGGAAAACCATAAGATTCCGGCGGATTTAAGGGGCCTCGCCTCGCTTCAGCAGGCGCCCCTGGTGCTCCCGGATCTCAAACACTTCGGCTTCCACCGGCAAAGCCTCGAAAAGGGCCTCGTCCGTACCGGTCATGAAGACTTGTCCGCCAAGGGAATCCAGCTTCGAAAACAGGGCCGAACGACGGTCGGGATCGAGATGCGCGGCGACTTCATCAAGCAGCAGGACAGGCGTCATTCCCGACACCTTTGCCGTCAGTTCGGCATGCGCAAGGATAAGGCCTATCAGCAGCGCTTTCTGTTCCCCGGTCGAGGATTGCGAAGCCGGCATCGCCTTGGCTGCGTGATGAACGGTGAGATCGCTCAGATGCGGTCCGTTGAGCGTGCGCCCGGCGGCCCGGTCGCGGTGTCGGCCGTCCTGCAGCATCTGGCGGTAGCGGTCCTCCCGGTCGGAGGCGCTCAAACCGGCAGTTTCCGCCTCGAAGGCACCTTCGAGGGAAACTGAAGCATGGGGAAACGGCAGGTCCTGGGCCGCCTGGCCGGCAATCATCCGGCTGAGCAGGTCGACGGTCTCTGCCCTGGCGATGGAGACGGCGGTGCCGAGCTCGGCGACCTGCTGTTCCAGCGCGCTGAGAAAGGCATCGGAGCCGCCCTGATCGAGAAGGCGATTGCGTTGACGAAGGGCGTTTTCGAAGTCGCTGACCCGGCGGCCGTGGGTCGGGTCGATCGCCAGCGTCAGCCGGTCAAGAAAACGGCGACGGTCGGAGCCGGGGCCGGTGAACAGCCCGTCCATTGAAGGCACGAGCCAGAGCACCCGCATGTAGTCCAGAAGACTTTCCGAGCCGCGAACTTCCTCGCCGTCGATACGCACCTTGCGCCCGGAGGTGCCGGCCACCAAGCCTGTGCCGATTTTGGTTTCGAACCCATCCAAGAGAACTGTTGCGGCAACGCTCCAGCTGCCATCGCCGTCCTTGCGCGCAATGTCGGCAAGGGCCGCCCGGCGCAGGCCGCGGCCGGCAGTCAGAAAGGATATGGCTTCCAGAATATTGGTCTTGCCGGCGCCATTGGGGCCGACGAAGGCGACCATCCTGGCCGCCATCGGCAATGTCAGCGTGTTGTAGTTGCGGAAGCCGGTCAGCGACAGACGGGTCAGCCGCGCCGTCCGGTAATCTGTCATGACCCCACTTCCGCTACTGTTTGGGCGTGCCGGCTAGATCAGACCCGCATCGGCATGAGAACGAACAGGCAGTCGTCGACCGTGTTGTCCTGAATGAGGGTCGGCGAGCCGCTGTCCGCCAGACGGAACAGGGCCGTATCGCTCGACAGCTGGTTGGCAATGTCGAGCAGGTAGCGGGAGTTGAAGCCGATTTCCAACGGATCGGCATCATATTCGACGGCAAGTTCTTCCGTCGCGCTGCCCGAATCCGGGTTGTTCACGGTCAGCACCAGGCGACCTTCGGTTAGCGACAGCTTGACGGCACGGCCACGTTCGGAAGAGATCGTCGACACGCGGTCGACAGCTTCCTTGAACTCGTCCCGGTCGACGCGCATTTCCTTGTCGTTGTTCTGCGGGATCACCCGGCCGTAGTCCGGGAAGGTGCCGTCAATCAGCTTGGACGTCAGGATGACGGAGCCGGTCGTGAGGCGGATCTTGGTATCGGAAAGCTCGACCTGGACATTGGCTTCCGGGTTCTCGAGCAGTTTCTGGATCTCGCCAACGGTCTTGCGCGGCACGATGATGCCCGGCATGCCGGCCGAACCGGAAGGCGCCGGCACTTCTGCCTGGGCCAGACGGTGGCCATCTGTGGCAACAGCGCGGAACTGGAGACCGGAGCCCGCGTCTACCGTGTGCAGGTAGATACCGTTCAGATAGTAACGGGTCTCTTCGGTCGAAATCGCGAACTGGGTCGCGTCGATCAGCTTGCGGATATCGGCGCCTGTCAGTGCGAAACCGTGACTGAAGTCGCCCGCGGTCAGGTCCGGGAAGTCGGTTTCCGGCAGCATCTGCAGGGTGAACTTCGAGCGGCCGGCGCGGATTTCCAGCGTGGCGTTGTCGCTGGTGGTTTCCAGAACCACCTGCGAGCCTTCCGGCAGCTTGCGAACGATGTCGTAGAACATGTGTGCCGGAACGGTGGTCGCACCCGGCAATTCAATCATGGCCGGAACGCTTTCGACGATTTCCAGATCGAGGTCCGTTGCCTTCAGGTTGATCGCGCCGCCATCGGCGCGCAGAAGAACGTTCGACAGGATCGGAATGGTATTCCGGCGTTCGACCACGCGGTGAACATGGGTCAAGGACTTGAGGAGGTCGGTCCGCTCGAGGGTCGCTTTCATACTCTCGTTCCGTACTCATGAAGCGCCTGGCTGAACTGCCGGGCTGATTGAATATTCTTGGCTCCGGTGTGGAGCGGGGTGGACGACACTGCCCTTAACCGGCTCCAAAAGCAAGGGGGCGTTCTGCCCGAACGCCCCCAATTTTGGTAGAATATCGTGTATTTTAACCTTGGTTTAGCGCGATCCGGGATCAGGCTGGCGGATGCCCGTTTGAATTCAGGCAGGCATCCGCAAAAGGCCCGTTTCCGAAGCTTGCCGCCTCAGGCGTCAAGCATGCGCTTGAGCAGTTCCAGCTCCTGCGCCAGGGCATAGTCGGCACGCGCCATTTCCTCGATCTTGCGGACAGCGTGCAGAACCGTTGTGTGGTCCCGGTTGCCGAACCGGCGACCGATTTCCGGCAGCGAGCGCGGGGTCATCACCTTGGCAAGATACATGGCGATCTGGCGCGGGCGAACGATGGTCCGGGTACGCCGGGCCGACAGCAGATCCGCCTTGGTGACATTGTAGTGTTTGGAGACCACCCGCTGGATGTCCTCGATCTTCACCCGGCGCGGCTCGCTGGAGCGAACCAGGTCGCGCAGGGTCATCTCGGCCATTTCCTGCGTGATCGGCTGGTTGGTCAGCTGGTTGTGCGCGATCAGCCGGTTGAGCGCGCCTTCAAGGTCGCGGCCCGAGGAGGCAACATGGCGCGCGACGTAATCCAGCACTCCTTCCGGAACGTCGAACTGCGGGTAGGTCTTGCGGGCCGTATCGACGCGCGTGGCCAGGATGTTCCGGCGCAGTGCGAAATCCGGTTCCTGAATGCCGACCACCAGGCCGCCGGACAGGCGTGAACGGACACGGTCGTCGAGAGTATCAAGTTCGGACGGCGCGCGGTCTGCGGCCACGATCACCTGGCGGGCCCCGTCGATGAGGGCGTTGAGGGTGTGGCAGAACTCCTGCTGCACCTGCTTGCCGTGCAGGAACTGCATGTCGTCGATCAGCAGAAGATCGATCGTGCGCAGGTTCTCCTTGAAGGCCAGTGCGGACTGGGACTTCAGGGCGGCAACGAATTTGTACATGAAGTGCTCGGCCGTCAGGTAGAGCACCTTGCGACCGGACGCCCGTGCCTTTGCGGCCACGGCTTGCATCAGGTGGGTCTTGCCCAGACCGACGGAGGCATGCAGGTAAAGCGGATTGAATGTGACCGCGCCGCCGGCAGCAACCTGCCGGGCCGCAGCCAGGGCCAGATTGTTGGACTCGCCTTCGACAAAGGTCTCGAATGTGTATTTCGGATCGAGCGCCGCACCTTGCAGGACGTCACGAGCGTTGTCCGAGCTGGTCTCACCTCGGCCGAGAGCCGCGGTTGCCGCCTGGGCCCGGGTTACCTGTGCCGCGTCGGAAAGTGCGTCGGAACGGGTTTCTGCAGCCGCCGGCTTGCTGCCCTGGGGTGCTGCGAGGCTCGGCTTGGCAATCGGGGTCTGACGTGGGCGGATTGCGCCGCGTACCGTCAGTTCGATGCGGTGAACGTTGTCACATTCACGCTGCCAGAGACCCATCAGCTGATCGTTGTAATTGTTCTGAATCCACTGCTTCAAAAACCGGGTCGGAACAGACAGACGAACGGTGCCGTCCTGATGTTCCTCGAGGTCTACACGTGCAAACCAGCTGGTAAAAACATCATCGCCCAATTCTGCGCGAAGCTGCTTCTTCACCCGTTTCCACTGTTCGGAGCCGCCTGCCTCCTGAACCTGCATGTCATCTGCCTCCTGTATATGTGAAGAACAGTCCGCCACAGCCGTTCTTCGACGCCTTGCTGCTTTTGCAGCATTATAATGTCCCTTTTGGGACGGTTATTTATATGGCGAAGGAAAATCTCCCTTCACCTGACCCTGTCGATGGGCAGGGTAACTAACTTTGAATCCAGGGCAATCCGGCGGCCTTCCAGCCGGACTGGGTCCCACGGTGGCCATCCGGGCCGAGTGGGCCCTCGAAACCATCGGAGATATTGAAGCACTGCGTAAAGCCGGCCTGCGTCAGGGCGATCGCAGCTGCCTGGCTCCGTGCTCCGGAGCGGCACAAGAAATAGATTGGCGCGTTCCGGTCAAGTCCTTTTTTGACGAGAACATCAGAAACCGATTCCGCGAATGCCGGATTGGGTCCGGTCGACGGAAAGCTCTGCCATTCGGCCAGGATCGGCTCCTTGCCGAGCGGACGAAGGTCCGGCACCCCGACAAAGGACCATTCGGCCTGTGTGCGCACGTCGACAAGAGTTGCTTCCTGCTGCTCGGCAAGACCGTCAAAGGCCTCCTGCGCAGTCACATTTCCTGCATATCCACCCTGAAATTGCAAAGCCGCCCCCTTCAATAGCGTGACGCTATTGATCAAAAGTATTCTTCAAGATTTTCTTGAGAAAGAAGTAGGTTACTTCAGGCTAAATGCCTGAGTGTTCGAATACGCTAACGTATTCATTCCGTGAACTGGATTTGATGTGCTCAGCGATGGTCCGGTTTAACTTTTTCATTGTTTTCCAAGCACCGTTTTTAAGTTGGTCGCTGGTCTTACCCGCCAGCCGTATTGTTAATATACAGACCGCGACCGAAGGGGCAACAGCGGGTTTTTGCGAATGGCGGAAAGTGCCGGTTTCTCCCCCCGCGTCACTGTGTTTTTGGCCCCTGCTGGCGAGCGAGCAAATGTGTTTTACCGCAATGACTTTTCGCTCTGAAGTGCCCTGTCACATTTCAAAAACAACAATTTCAAAAAAAATTTCGGAACTGATAGCTTGACTCGTATCGAATCCGGATTGATCACCTTCTCTCAATGGTACATGTGCGTAAATATCTGAAAAATAAACGTTTTTCCTGACACTATTATACTCGGTAGAAATTGCAATATTGCGCGTATGAGTTGTCAAATTTCGTCATCCACAAAATTGCGTGGCTAAAAAAAACCCGGCACTGTGGCCGGGTCTTTTTAACGGTCGTATGACGGCTCGGTTACGCGCTGAGTGCCTTGATACGGGCATTGAGGCGGGAAACCTTCCGGGAGGCCGTGTTGGCATGCATCGTGCCTTTGCCGGCAGCGCGCATGATTTCCGGCTGCGCAACCTTGAAGGCTTCGTTTGCAGCGGCCTGATCGCCGGAAGCAATTGCCTCCTCAACCTTGCGCAGGAACGTGCGCACGCGGCTGCGGCGGTCTTTGTTCGTGGCCGTCCGGCGGGCAATCTTGCGGGCCGCCTTCTTGGCCGATGGTGTGTTGGCCATGGGCTCTATCCTGATCGGTAATTGGGACTAGTGTCCGGTGGCGATCGGGACAAGGGAGCCAAAGCTGCAAGACCCGATCAAAAAACAACGGCGGCGGAAAACCGCCACCGATTGGGCGCTGCTTATAATCGCGCTTTCGGACGCCGTCAACGGCTTTATCGTTGAACGCCGTAGTTTATTTGTTCCGGAACTGCGGCGTACGTTTCTCGGTGAAGGCGCTCATGCCTTCGTTCTGGTCTTCCAGGGCAAAGAGGGCCTGGAACACGCGCCGTTCGAAGCGAACGCCTTCCGACAGGGTGGTTTCATAGGCGCGGTCGACACTTTCCTTGGCCATCATGACGACAGGCAGAGAGAAATCGGCGATCTTTTCAGCGGCCTTCAGCGCTTCTTCAAGCAGGTCGTCCGCCGGTACGATGCGGCTGACGAGACCGCTGCGCTCGGCTTCTTCCGCGTCCATCATCCGGCCGGTCAGGACCATTTCCATGGCTTTGGACTTGCCGACGAACCGCGTCAGACGCTGGGTGCCGCCGGCACCCGGAATAACGCCGAGCGTGATTTCCGGCTGGCCGAACTTGGCCGTGTCCGCGGCAATGATGAAGTCGCACAGCATGGCCAGCTCGCAGCCGCCGCCAAGCGCATATCCCGCCACGGCGGCGATGATCGGCTTGCGGTTGCGCGATACCCGGTCGAAGGGCGTGATCAGGTCCGTCTGATAGGCGGACGAAAAATTGTGCGGCTGCATTTCCTTGATGTCGGCACCGGCAGCAAAGGCCTTTTCCGAGCCGGTGATGACGATACAGCCGATCCGCTCGTCCGCATCGAACCCGTCAAGCGCCGTGCCGAGTTCGGCAACCAGGGCCGAATTGAGTGCATTCAAGGCTTTCGGCCGATCGAGAGTGATCAGACCGACTTTTCCGCGTTTTTCGACGCGGATGTTCTCATATCCCATGTTGCCCGCTCCCAGTGCTGGAAACCGCGGCGGGCCGGATGACCAGGTCTTTCTCGAGCCCGGCTCCTGGTGCCTGCGGTTTCCTGGACGTGTACTTCACCGGCAATGCCTACCCGAGGTCGGGCGGGTCTGGCAAGCTTGACCGATAGGACAAGTCAGCTCTGGCAGGCCGGGCAGTGGAAGGTTGACCGGTTGGACTGGACCAGCCGGGCGACGGTGCCCTTGCAGCCTGGTGTCCGGCAGGCCTGGCCTTCGCGGTCGTAGACGGCAAACGAGTGTTGAAAGTAGCCAAGTGTGCCGTCTGCCTGGGTGTGATCGCGCAGCGAGGACCCGCCCGCCCGGATGGCGTCTTCCAGGGTGGCGCGGATATTGGCGGCCAGTTCTTCCGCCTTTTTTGTCGGCTTGCCTGTTTTCGTCACCAGCGTGCCGGCAGCCCGTTCCGGGCTGAGCCCGGTGCGCCAGAGCGCTTCGCACACATATATGTTGCCGAGGCCCGCAATCAGTTTCTGGTTGAGCAGGGCCGCCTTCAGCGGCGTCTTCCGGCCATTGAAAAGCCGCGCCAGTGTTTCGCCGCCAAGGTCGTTGCCGAGAGGCTCCAGGCCGAGCTCACGGAAAAAGGGATGGTCTGCGAGCACGGGACGGGCAATGAGATCCATGAAGCCGAACCGGCGCGGGTCGTTGTAGACGATCCGGGCTCGCCCGCCGTCAACGGTCTCCAGATGGAAGACGACGTGGTCGTGTTTGGGGTCTTTGCTGCGCGCATGGGCAAAAGCGCCTGGCGTATCCGCGGAAAGATCGTTTTCGATCCGGAACGATCCAGACATGCCAAGGTGCATGACCAGCACATCGCCGCTGTCGACATCGCCCAACAGGTATTTCGACCGGCGAGACAGCACGGTCAGCCTTCGTCCGGTCAATCGGTCGGCGAAACCGTCCGGAAAAGGAAAGCGCAGGTCCGGCCGGTTCTGGTCGACCTTGGCAATCAGAGCCCCTTCGAAAGTGGGGGCAAGGCCGCGCTTGACGGTTTCGACTTCCGGGAGTTCGGGCATGAGAGGTCTGGTATCCGCTGTCATGGCAGGCTATAGGCCTGCGGCATATGGTTTTTGGTGGCCGGCACAGATAGCGCTCGCCAATGGCTTGTACTATGGTCCGGCGCACTTTGAAGATAGTTTCGAAACGGCAATCCGCCAGCTCTTTCAACAGGTGGCTTGTCCAACGGGTAAGAAGTGATCGAACCCGCCGCCGCCCGGCAGTCTTGTCGCGGCGCGGGGTGATCTTGGAGGCGCTTTCATGACGCAACAGGCACAGGGGCATTCGGCCAGGTCGAACCGCGCACCGGAAGAAATGCCGACCAGTTTCGGCTTTACCAAGGTTGCCGAAGGGCAAAAGCAGGCACTGGTGGACGATGTGTTTCACAAGGTTGCCGAGCGCTACGACCTCATGAACGACCTCATGTCCGGCGGCCTTCACCGGGTCTGGAAGGATGCCATGGTCTCGTTCCTGGCACCGCCCAAGACAGCTGCCTCCAACTGGCGGCTGCTGGATGTGGCCGGCGGAACCGGCGACATCGCCACCCGCGTGGTTCGCCGGTCCAACGACACGGCCCGTGCCGTGGTGTGCGACATCAACGAAAGCATGCTCGGCGTCGGCCGCGACCGGGCCGAAAAGGCCGGTCTGTCGGATCTCATCACCTTCAGCCAGGGCAATGCCGAGGAGCTGCCGTTTCCCGACAAGAGTTTCGATGCCTATACGATCGCATTCGGCATCCGCAACGTCCCGGATATTCCCAAGGCACTGCGGGAAGCGCGCAGGGTCCTGAAGCGGGGTGGCCGCTTCATGTGTCTGGAATTCTCCGAAGTCGACGTGCCGATGCTCGACAAGGTCTATGACACCTTTTCCTTCAACGCGATCCCGGCCATGGGCCGCTGGGTGACAGGGGACGGTGACCCTTACAAGTATCTGGTGGAATCGATCCGTAATTTCCCGAACCAGGAACGCTTTGCGGACATGATCCGCGAAGCCGGGTTCGAGCGTGTCGGCTACCGCAACTATTCCGGCGGTATCGCCGCCCTGCATTACGGCTGGAAACTCTGATACATGGCCCTTCCCGTGATGCCTTTTCTCCGTCTGGCGCGGGCGGGTTTCGTGATGGCGCGCGAGGGCGTTTTCGGCCTCGTTTCGCTTCCGGACCTGCCGGCCGGGCCTCGGTTCGCCATTGCCATGGCGCGGCTTCTGGAGCGCCGGTCGGTTCGCAACAAGCGGGCAGACCTTCGCCTGTCCGACGCGCTGAACAAGCTTGGACCGTCCTATGTGAAGCTTGGCCAGTTCCTGGCGACCCGGGCCGATGTAGTCGGCAAGGAAGCCGCACGCGAACTGTCAGCCCTTCAGGACCGGTTGCCGGCGTTCGATCATGATGCGGCCTGCGCCGCGGTAGCCGAGCAGCTCGGCAAGCCGCTCGATGAGGTCTTCGTGTCGTTCGGCGAAGCCGTTGCCGCCGCCTCGATTGCCCAGGTTCATCCCGCCGTGATCCTCGATCAGGACGGCACGGAGCGAAAGGTTGCGGTCAAGGTGCTGCGGCCGGGCGTTTCCCGCCGCTTCCAGCGCGATCTCGAAAGCTACTACCTCGTCGCCCGCCTGGCCGAACGGTTCCATCCGCCCTCGCGGCGCCTTCGGCCGGTCGCGGTCGTGGACACGCTGGCCCAGTCGGTCGCGATGGAAATGGACTTCCGTCTGGAGGCCGCGGCCCTGTCGGAAATGGCCGAGAACACCGCTGACGATCCGGGGTTCCGCGTTCCGGCTGTCGAGTGGCTGCGCACCGCCAAGGGCGTGTTGACAATGGAATGGATCGACGGCCGCAAGATGTCGGACGTCGAGGGCCTCAAGGAAGATGGCCATGACCTGGAAGCGCTTGGGGCTGCCGTCATCCAGAGCTTCCTGCGCCACACGCTGCGCGACGGCTTCTTTCATGCAGACATGCACCAGGGCAATCTCTTCGTTGAGCCCGACGGCACCCTGGTTGCAGTCGACTTCGGCATCATCGGCCGTCTCAACAAGCGCGAACGCCGGTTTCTGGCAGAAATTCTGTTCGGCTTCATCACCCGCAACTACAGACGGGTGGCGGAGGTGCATTTCGAGGCCGGCTATGTGCCCGCGCATCAGGATGTCGACATGTTCGCCCAGGCGATCCGTGCCATCGGCGAGCCGATCCACGGTCACGATGCCAGCGAAATCTCCATGGCCCGCCTGCTGACCCAGCTGTTCGAAGTGACGGAACTCTTCGAGATGAGCACCCAGACCCAGCTGATCATGTTGCAGAAGACCATGGTTGTGGTCGAAGGCGTGGCGCGTTCGCTCAATCCCAATCTCGACATGTGGCGGACGGCGGAACCCGTTGTCGGCACCTGGATCAAGGACAACCTTGGTCCGGTCGGAAAACTGCGTGATGCCGGTGATGCACTGTCGGCACTGGCGCGCATTGCCAACGACATGCCGCTCTTTGCCGACAGGATCGGTCGGATGTCGGAAGAGCTGGAAAGGATGACACAGGGCGGCCTCAGGTTCGACGACGGGACCGCCGAAGCAATTGGCCGTGCAGAGGCGCGTCACACCCGCTCGGGGCGGGCTGCCTTGTGGGTCATTGCAGCCTGTGCGGTTGTGGCGACCTACATGCTTTTCTGAGGTTCGGTTGGCACTTTGAAGGTTCAGCCGGGCATTGCGTCCAGCAATGTCTGCCGCGCGTCCGCGATATGGCGGGCCAGAATGTCTGCCGCCTGGTCTTCCGCGCGTGATTTCATCGCTGCCACCAGCTCTTCATGGTCCTTCAGCCACCTGTCGGTGAGCGTCGGCAGGACGCCGTAGCCGGCAATGTGAATGCGGCAGGTCCGCCGAAGACCCTCGATCATCGCCAGCTCTCTTGGACGTCTTGCAGGCATATAAAGGCTCTTGTGAAAGGCCCAGTCGCCGTCGGCCCACCGGTCGGTTGCCGCGTCGATGCTGGAGTGGGCAAGGGCTGCTCCGATCTTCACAAGATCGTCTGCTTCCAGCCGCCGGATTGATTGCCGCAGGCAATCGGTCTCCAGAAGCACGCGCAGATGGTAGACCTCATCAATCTCCGCGGGGGTAAGGCTGATCACTCGAGCCCGTCGATTGCGCTCAAGGTCGATCAGGCCCCGTGCAGCCATCAGCTGCAGGGCGTCGCGCACGGGAATGCGACTGACCGAAAAGCGGGCAGCAAGCTCTCCCTGTTTCAGTTCCTCACCCGGCCGGAAGATCCCGGAGACGATATCGGTTTCAAGCGTGGCTGCGATTTTTTCTGCGGACATGGCGCCTCCCGAAATTTCCAATAGAGCCTTGACAGCAGCCTGTAAATCAAAAATGTATAAATGTATACATTTCGGAGGAAGCATGAGCAAAGAGCACGGCTACACATCCCTCATCCACTGGACGGGAAACCGGGGCGAGGGGACGAAGAGCTACAGGTCCTATGACCGAACCTGGGAGATACGAACACCTGGAAAGCCTCCGGTTTCCTGTTCGAACGACCCGCTACTGGGCGGAAATCCCGCGCTCCACAATCCGGAGGACTTGCTCCTGTCCTCCCTGGCGAGCTGCCATATGCTCTGGTACCTGCATCTGGCAAGCGATGCAGGCATTGCCGTCATGGGATACGAGGACGCGCCGGAAGCGACGGGGGAAACCGAGCCCTCGGGTGCTGGCCGTTTTCTGCGCGCTGTGCTGAAGCCGGTCATCACCGTGCCTAAGGGCACGGACCTGGCAACGGCCGATGCGATCCACCACGAGATCCACAAGGTCTGCTTCATCGCCCGCTCGGTGAATTTTCCGGTGAGCTTCGAGGCAACCTACGTGGAAACGTAGGAATTCAGGGCGGAGTGACGCGCCGAAGGGTCAGGTTGATCCGGCCGCCGTTTTTCAGAAGCGTCGAAGTTCCCTTCAACACGCGGTCGATGCCGTGAAAGGCCAGTCGCGCCTCACCGCTGAGTACGACGACGTCACCGGATTGAAGGCGGAAGGATTTGGTCGGATCCTTCCTGTTCACGCCGCCAACACGGAAGGTCGCAGTGTCTCCCAGGGAAACCGAGACGACCGGGGCTTCGAACATCTGTTCATCCCTGTCCTGGTGCAGACCCATGCGGGCGCTGGGATCATAGAAATTGATCAGGCAGGCTTCGGGTGGTGGCGCCGTTCCGGCAACGTCCTTCCACAGGTGCGTCAAGGCATCCGGCATGGCTGGCCATGGCCGGCCGGTTTCGGGGTGCGCCGGCTGGTAGCGATAGCCTCGGATATCCGACACCCAGCCGAGCGGCCCGCAGTTGCTCATGCGCACCGAAAAGGGCTTTCCGGTTTTCGGCATTACCGGCTGGAACAAGGGCGCTTCGGCAACGATCGCGCGAATGTGTGCCAGGAGCTGTTCCTGGCCCTCGCGGTCGAAATAACCCGGCAGATAATAAAGCCCGCTCAGGCCGTTTATGGGAATTTCCTGCATGGTCATTGTCGCCGGTCGTCAGTCGCCCCCGCCGCAACCGCTGCAGCCGGAGCTGCCACCGCCGCCTCCGTCACCGCTGCTGCTGGTACCGCAGCCTGAGCTGCACCCGGAAGAACTTCCACCGGTCGATTTCTTGAAGAGGATGATCAGCACCACGGCGATGATAAACAGGGAAATCAGGAATTCGGCCGTGTGCATGGTGGCCCAGTGCCAGACCATGTTGCGCAGTCGCTCGATGAGGGTATCGCCTTGCGCCTCGCCATGGGCAAAGGCCAGCCTGGTGCCCAGAAGAAGTGACATGGCGGCCAGCAGGGCGCAGTGGACGGCGGTGGGCGCATTCGCAACCTTCCCGGCAAGTCTTGCGACCTGGCTCGGCCAGTCCGGCTTGCGGATGATCCACACATCCTGCGCATTCACGCGGACAAAGCCCGGCGCCTTGCCGAACCGGATTTCCTCCGGTGGCCAGATGTCCACAGGCGGGTCGCCGAATTCCGACCGGTAGAGCCGGAGCGTTCTTGCATAGGCCTGCTGGAACCGGACTTCCTGTTCCGGGCCGCCCTTTGTCGGCATGTGATGCAGTGGACCTTCGAGCGCTTCCTTGAATGGGCCCCAGTAATGTCTGGTGTAGGTCAGATGCAGATGCCAGGCCTGGTCCACTTCGTCGCTCGGCGTCACGATGCCTTCACCAAGCCGACTGAGATAGGCAAACCGCAGATATTCGACAACGACCCGTCCCGCAAAGCTTTTGCTCCAGCCATTGTCTCGGGCAAGGCGCGCGGAGAACGGGAAATCCGCTTCCACATCGTCCGGGTGGCAGGCTTGAAGCCGATTCCAGAGGCTGGGATCTTGCAATTCGGATCTCCTTTCCGCGTTGCCATTGCGGTGACGGGGCGATGTTAACCGTATTGTCCGCAAGGTTTGAGCAAAACCTCGCCTTCATGTGCCGATTGCATGTGGAATTCGCAAAGCTGACAATGCTGGTAACGATCTGGGAAGAAATATCGGCGAAGAACGGAAGGTCTGTGAAATGTCAGTGGACAGATGTCTTGCAGGCAAAGTTTCATCCACCTATATAGCGGTCAAGCTTCGCGCCAAATCATGAGCCTAGCGTTCTGGCGCGATGTCCGGGGGAACCCGGAACCCAACTGAGAGGAGCCGGAATGACGCCTTTTTGGGTCTATCCGGTTTGCTAGAAAGAGAGGCAGATATGGCAAAGGTCATTGGTATCGACCTCGGCACGACGAACTCGTGCGTCGCCGTCATGGACGGCAAGGATTCCAAGGTAATTGAAAACGCAGAAGGCGCCCGCACCACCCCGTCGATGGTGGCCTTCTCCGACGATGGCGAGCGTCTCGTCGGCCAGCCGGCAAAACGCCAGGCGGTCACGAACCCGACCAACACCCTTTTTGCAGTCAAGCGCCTGATCGGTCGCCGGTACAGCGATCCGACCGTCGACAAGGACAAGAAGCTTGTCCCGTTCGAAATCGTCAAGGCCGACAATGGCGACGCATGGGTGGAAGCCAACGGCGACAAATACTCCCCGTCCCAGGTGTCCGCTTTCATCCTTCAGAAGATGAAGGAAACCGCGGAGAGCTATCTCGGCGAAAAAGTGACCCAGGCGGTCATCACCGTTCCGGCATACTTCAACGACGCGCAGCGCCAGGCAACCAAGGATGCCGGCAAGATCGCGGGTCTTGAAGTCCTGCGCATCATCAACGAGCCGACGGCAGCAGCGCTTGCCTACGGTCTCGACAAGAACGACGGTAAAACCATCGCGGTCTACGACCTTGGTGGCGGTACGTTCGACGTTTCCGTCCTGGAAATCGGCGACGGTGTCTTCGAAGTGAAGTCCACCAACGGCGACACCTTCCTCGGCGGTGAAGACTTCGACATGGTTCTCGTCGACTACCTCGCGTCCGAGTTCAAGAAGGACCAGGGCATCGACCTGAAGAACGACAAGCTGGCCCTGCAGCGCCTGAAGGAAGCTGCGGAAAAGGCGAAGATCGAACTGTCGTCCTCTTCCCAGACCGAAATCAACCTGCCGTTCATCACGGCGGACGCTTCCGGTCCGAAGCACCTGACGCTGAAACTCACCCGCGCCAAGTTCGAGTCGCTGGTTGAAGATCTGGTCAAGCGCACCATTGAGCCGATGAAAGCCGCTCTGAAGGACGCAGGTCTTGCTCCCGGTGAAATCGACGAAGTGGTTCTGGTCGGCGGCATGACCCGCATGCCGAAGATCCAGGAAACCGTGAAGACCTTCTTCGGCAAGGACCCGCACAAGGGTGTGAACCCGGACGAAGTCGTGGCCATGGGCGCTGCGATCCAGGCCGGCGTTCTGCAGGGCGACGTCAAGGACGTGCTGCTGCTCGACGTGACCCCGCTGTCGCTCGGCATCGAAACGCTTGGCGGTGTCTTCACCCGTCTGATCGATCGCAACACGACGATCCCGACCAAGAAGAGCCAGGTGTTCTCGACCGCTGAAGACAATCAGACGGCCGTGACCATCCGCGTCTTCCAGGGTGAGCGCGAAATGGCTGCGGACAACAAGATCCTCGGTCAGTTCGACCTGGTCGGCCTGCCGCCGGCACCGCGCGGCGTTCCGCAGATCGAAGTCACCTTCGACATCGACGCCAACGGTATCGTCAACGTGTCCGCGAAGGACAAGGGCACCGGCAAGGAACAGCAGATCCGCATTCAGGCCTCCGGCGGCCTCAGCGACAGCGACATCGACCAGATGATCAAGGACGCTGAATCCCACGCCGATGAGGACAAGAAGCGGAAGGAACTGGTGGAAGCCAAGAACCAGGGTGAATCTCTGGTCCATTCCACCGACAAGTCCCTGAAGGACTACGGCGACAAGGTTTCCGAGGACGACAAGTCCGCGATCGAGACCGCGCTCGCCTCCCTGAAGTCTGCTCTTGAAGGTGAAGACCTGGAAGACATCAAGGCCAAGACCCAGGCTCTGGCAGAAGCTTCCATGAAACTTGGCGAAGCCATGTATCAGGCAGCTCAGGCTGACGCCCAGGCAGAAGACGGCGAGGAAGCCGATCCGAAAGCCAAGGCCGAAGACGATGTCGTTGATGCGGATTTTGAAGAAGTCAAAGAAGACGACGACAAAAAATCCGCATAACCGAAAAATACCAGCCAGCCGTGTTCCGGCTGGCTGGTCCAATCCTGGCGCCGGTCGCTCGACTGCCTGATGAAAGGGCACTTGTGCGCGGCGCCTTCGCCGTAATTGGCGCCGGCATTTGCCAGGCCGCCAGCGGTGCAACAACAAGACCGGAAGATCTTGATGTCGAAACGTGATTTCTATGAGGTGCTGGGTGTTTCGCGTGAGGCGGACGAAAAAGCGCTGAAAAGCGCCTACCGCAAGATGGCCATGCAATTTCACCCGGACCGCAATCCGGGCGACGAGGCCGCCGAAGCCAAGTTCAAGGAAGTCAACGAGGCCTATGACACGCTGAAGGACAGCCAGAAGCGTGCGGCCTATGACCGTTTCGGCCATGCGGCCTTCGAAAACGGTGGTTTTGGCGGCGGCGGTGCCGGTGCCCACGACTTTTCCTCCACCATGTCCGATATCTTCGAGGAATTCTTCGGCATGGGTGGCGGCGGTGGCCGCCGGTCGGGCGGACGCGAACGTGGCGCGGACCTGCGCTACAATCTGGATATCACGCTGGAGGATGCCTTCACCGGAAAGACGGTGGAGATAGAGGTTCCCACCAGCGTTACCTGCGACGATTGCTCCGGTTCGGGCGCAAAGCCCGGAACCAGCCCGACGACCTGCCGCACCTGTGGCGGGGCAGGCCGCGTGCGTGCCGCGCAGGGCTTCTTCACGCTGGAACGCACCTGTCCGAGCTGTCAGGGACGCGGCCAGGTGATTACCGATCCGTGCGAAAGCTGTAGCGGCTCCGGACGCAAGACCCAGGAGCGCACGCTGTCGGTCAACATTCCGGCCGGTATCGAGGACGGAACCCGTATTCGGCTGGCAGGTGAAGGTGAAGCAGGCGTGCGCGGTGGCCCCGCGGGCGATCTCTATATCTTCCTCTCCATAAGGCCGCACGAGCTTTTCCAGCGCGATGGCGCCGATCTTTACTGCCGCGTGCCGATTTCCATGTCGACCGCGACCCTGGGTGGTCAGTTCGACGTGCCGACGGTCGAAGGGGCGACCAGCCGCGTGAAGGTGCCTGAAGGCACCCAGACCGGAAAGCAGTTCCGGTTGCGCGGCAAGGGCATGCCGATCATGCGTTCCAGCCAGCACGGCGACATGTATATTCAGGTCACGGTCGAAACACCGACCAATCTGACCCGGCGCCAACGTGAGCTTCTGGCGGAATTCGAGAAGGAATCCTCCGGTGAAAACCACCCGGAATCGGCTGGGTTTTTCTCCAAGGTGAAGGATTTCATCGATAATCTCGGTGCATAAGCAGTCTGCAAAGGGTGACGTATGCGTGCAATATGTGCGCTTGCCCATGGCATCTTATTGCAATCACTCCTATATTCCCCGCGTGGGGGATGTGAGTGAGGAAAGATGCTGAAACGCAATAGCTCGCGCCGGGAAGCTTTTCGGGAAAAGCTTGAGAAGGCAAGTGCCGTTCGGGCGAAGGTGCTCGATGAAGTCAAATTCATCCGTTCCTGGGCTCAGAACCCGCTTCGAACCGGTGCCGTCGCCCCTTCCGGGCCAGAGCTCGCCGCCAAGATGGCGTCCTTTCTGACACCGCGTCCCCATTCAAGGGTTGTGGAACTCGGACCGGGAACCGGCGTCGTCACGAAGGCGATTCTGGACCGTGGATTTTCCTCCCAGCAGCTCAGGCTCATCGAGTATTGCCCGGAATTTTGCGAACTGCTGACCCGCAGATACCCCGGCCTGAAAATTGTCCAGGGTGATGCCTACGCCCTTGGCGCCACTCTCTCGCGCGCCGGCGATACGCTGTCGGCTGCGGAAGACCAGCGCCATTCGCTTGACGGCATCGTCTCGTCCCTGCCGCTGCTGACGCGACCGGAAACGGTCCGCAAGGCGCTGCTGGCGGAAGCTCTGGAAATTCTGAAACCGGGCGCGCCCTTCATCCAGTTTTCCTACGGGCTGGTCGCTCCGGTTAAGCCGGACAACCGCTCTGTCTCCGTCTTCAGTTCGGACTGGGTCTGGAAAAACCTGCCTCCGGCACGCGTCTGGGTTTACCGCAAGGCCCATTGAGGGCTCAGACGGCAGGGGACAGCGGGCAGGAAGCACTCCCATTTCCCGAAAAGCGCCTTAAACTTGCTCTCAGGCGGTTCACCGCGGTGCCACGCGCGAGCCGGACACTTGTAGGGTAGGTTCTGATGCGCAATCCGAAGATCCTCGTTTGCTCGGGCTCGGTCCGAAGCGGTTCCTTCAACGGCAGACTGACGGCGCTGGCCGCCAAGAAACTTGCGATCCTGGATGCTCAGGTGACGCATCTGTCGCTGAAAGACTATCCGTTGCCGATCTACGACGGCGATCTGGAGGATACGAATGGCGTTCCGGAAAATGCCAGGAAACTCAAACGCTTGTTCCTGGCGCAGGATGGCATTTTTCTGTCCTGTCCGGAATATAACGCCGGCATCTCGCCGCTGCTGAAAAACACCCTGGACTGGGTCAGCCGCGTGAAGGAACCGGGCGATCCCTACAAGACCAAGGTCTTTGCACTCGGTGCAGCTTCGACCGGCGCGTTCGGCGGCATGCGCGGTCTGATCGGCATGCGCACCATTCTGGAAGTCGGCCTTGGAGCAATGGTCCTGCCGCAGATGGTGGCCGTACCCAAGGCGGCGGGCGCGTTCGACGACAAGGGCGAACTTTCCGATGAACGGGCAGGCGGCCAGCTCGACAAGCTGGTGGACGCACTTTTGCGGGCAACCCGGATCGAGATGTCGCACTGAGGCTTCGAATTGCCGGCAGAAATCGCCCTGAAATTGTGTGTCTTGAGCCGATTTCGGCCGGCTTCATAGCCGGGTTTAACAGGGCCGCATCCCATTGACTGCTTGGAAATACCGGATTTGCCGCCTACATAGGGCGGCAGACAAGATGACCATGAAGATTGCCAAGAGGATTGAATGAGCGAAACGCGCGAACCGGCCCAGTGGCACGGTACGACGATCATGATGGTGCGCAAGGGTGGCAAGGTGGTGATCGCCGGTGACGGCCAGGTCTCCCTCGGCCAGACCGTGATCAAGCACACCGCCCGCAAGGTACGCCTGCTGGCCAAGGGCGAGGTTATTGCCGGTTTTGCCGGCGCAACCGCCGATGCCTTCACCCTGTTCGAGCGCCTTGAAGCGAAGCTGGAACAGTACCCCGGCCAGCTGATGCGCGCCTGCGTGGAACTTGCCAAGGACTGGCGGACCGACCGCTATCTGCGCCGACTGGAAGCGATGATGCTGGTGGCCGACAAGAACGTGTCGCTGGTGCTGACCGGTACCGGCGACGTTCTGGAGCCCGAAGGGGGCGTCATGGGTATCGGGTCTGGCGGCAACTATGCACTTGCGGCCGGACGTGCCCTGGCAGATACCGACTTTGACGCAGAAACCATAGCCCGCAAGGCGATGGCGGTTGCGGCGGAAATCTGCGTTTACACAAACGCCAGCGTGACGGTCGAGTCGCTGGATACGTCCGAGTAAGGGCCGATGATTTCGTTTCGCCCCGTCACCGCCGACGATTTGCCCACGTTGGCGAGTTGGTTGGCGCGGCCGCACTGGCGGCAATGGTGGGGCGATCCGGACGAAGAGTTGAGCAACATCCGGGACATGGTCGAAGGCAGGGATACGACCCGGCCTTTCATCTTTCAGGAAGACGGCACCGACAAGGGCTATATCCAGGTCTGGTGTGTCGGCGATCAGCAGGGAAGCGCATTTGCGGCGGATTATCCCTGGCTGGAGCGGCTGCCGGCAGAGGCTGTCGGTGTCGACCTCTCGATTGCATTCGAGGAAGATCTGTCCCGGGGACTTGGAACTAGAACTTTGCAGGCGTTTGTCCGCCAGTTGCGCGAGGAAGGTCACGAGCGGATCATCATCGATCCGGATCCGGCCAATCTCAGGGCCCTGAAGGCCTATCGCAAGGCGGGCTTTCAGGAGATCGAAGCGCTTCTGGGACGCACCGGCGACTGCCTGCTGATGGAACTCGTAAGTAAAGAAGGCGTGTCTTAAACAATGTCCGATTTTTCTCCGCGTGAGATCGTTTCCGAACTCGACCGCTACATCGTCGGCCAGAAAGATGCCAAGCGCGCGGTCGCAATTGCATTGCGCAACCGCTGGCGCCGCCAGCAGCTGCAAGGCCAGATGCGCGAGGAAGTTCTGCCGAAGAACATCCTGATGATCGGCCCGACCGGCGTCGGCAAGACCGAGATTTCCCGCCGTCTGGCAAAGCTCGCAAATGCCCCCTTCACCAAGGTGGAAGCCACCAAGTTCACAGAGGTCGGCTATGTCGGCCGCGACGTGGAGCAGATCGTCCGTGATCTGGTGGAAGCCGGCATTACGCTGGTGCGCGACCAGAAGCGCGAAGCGGTGAAGGCCAAGGCACACATGCTGGCCGAGGAACGCGTGCTGGATGCGCTGGTCGGCAAGAACGCAAGCCCGGCAACCCGGGACAGCTTCCGCACCAAGCTGCGCAATGGCGAGATGGACGAGAAGGAAATCGAGGTCGAGGTCCGGGCCCAGGCACAGATGCCGAGCTTTGATCTGCCGGGTATGCCGGGTGCCAGCGTCGGGGTGATGAATGTCTCCGATCTGCTGGGCAAGGCGTTCGGCGGCCAGACCAAGACCAAACGCACCACCGTTCGCGACAGCTACCAGCTCCTGATCAACGAGGAATCTGACAAGCTGCTCGACGACGACAAGGTGGTGGAAGAAGCAATCTCACTTGTCGAGAATTCCGGCATCGTCTTTTTGGACGAGATCGACAAGATCTGTGCCCGTGAAGGCCGTGCGGGAGCCGATGTCTCTCGTGAAGGCGTGCAGCGCGACCTGCTGCCGCTGATCGAAGGAACAGTCGTCTCCACCAAGCACGGACCGGTCAAGACCGACCACATCCTGTTCATCGCTTCCGGTGCATTCCACGTCGCAAAGCCTTCGGACCTTTTGCCGGAACTGCAGGGCCGCCTGCCGATCCGGGTCGAGCTGCGTGCGCTCGACAAGGACGATTTCCGCGCGATCCTGACCGAACCGGAAGCCAGCCTCATCAAGCAGTATGTGGCGCTGATGGAAACGGAAAAGGTCACGCTGAACTTCACAGAGGATGCCATCGACGAGATCGCCTCGATTGCGGTTGATCTCAATGCCTCTGTCGAGAACATCGGTGCCCGCCGTCTGCAGACGGTGATGGAGCGCATTCTCGACGAGATTTCCTTCACGGCGCCGGACCGTCCGGGTGAAGAGGTGGAGATCACGGGCAAATTCGTTCGCGACAACATCGGCGACCTTGCCAAGAACGTCGACCTGTCGAAGTTCATCCTCTAGGAGGCATGCGGAAAGACACCGGTTGAGCGCTTCGTGCGCGGCGATTTCGCCGCTTGCGGAGTGCGCGGACCGGTGGCAGCATGCGGCCCATGGTAGCTATCAGAAAAAGCAACGAGGAAGGCCACCGCCGGAAGTTTCTGGTCGTGGTCGACGAGACGCCCGAATGTGACCGGGCGATCGTATATGCCGCGAAACGGGCGGCCCGGACCGGCGGCGTCGTGACGCTGGTCTTCATCATTGCGCCTGGCGACTTCCAGCATTGGCTGGGGGTTGAAGACATCATGCGGGCGGAAGCCCAGGAAGAAGCCGAGGCAGCGCTTGCGAAAGCCGCCGAGCGCGTGCGGTCCGTTGCCCGTACCGAACCGGAATCGGTGGTGCGGGAAGGGACAAAGGCCGAGGAGATCATGGAGCTGATCGAGGCGGATGCCGACATCGCGATCCTGATCCTGGCCGCCAGCACGGGCTCTGAAGGGCCGGGACCGCTGGTGTCGTCGATTGCCGGAAAATCCGCGGGAACCTTCCCCATTCCAGTGACGATCGTGCCGGGTAACCTGGATGATGATTCCATCGCCGCGCTGGCTTGACGAGCGATCGCAGGGCGGCCGGATTCAAGAAGACGGCTTGACCAGGCAGGATCTGCACCTATCTAGTTTTTAACGGTTCCAAACTGCCGAGAGATACGTTAGAAACATTCATCGGCGTTTTGCGATGGAGGTGAGGCGCAAAACGAAGCCGGCAACATGGGCGCGACCTGAAGCGCAAGGACGAGACAAGATGTTCATTCAAACCGAAGCCACTCCCAATCCGGCGACACTGAAATTCCTGCCGGGACGGGTTGTCCTGCCGGAGGGAACCTACGATTTCCGCTCCAGGACCGACGCCGGGGTGTCGCCTCTTGCACAGAAACTGTTCGACGTGCCGGGCGTGGTCGCGGTCTTCTTCGGCCACGACTTCGTGACCGTGACCAAGGACGAAACCGACTGGCAGCACATGAAACCCGCCATCCTGGGCGTGATCATGGAGCAGTTCATGTCCGGACAGCCGGTCATGGCCACCAGCGAAGCGGAAAATATCGAGGAAGGCGAATTCTTCGAGGCAGGGGACGCGGACACCGTCAGCACCATCAAGGAACTCCTGGAAACCCGGGTGCGTCCGGCTGTGGCGCAGGATGGTGGCGACATCACCTTCAAGGGCTTCAAGGAAGGCGTGGTCTATCTGTCCATGCGCGGCGCCTGCGCCGGCTGCCCGTCATCCACGGCAACACTGCAGCACGGCATCCAGAACCTGCTGCGTCACTTCGTTCCGGAAGTCGAGGAAGTCCGCCCGATCTGATCGGAGCATTCCTGAAGAATTTCAAAGGCCCGGCCTCTTGTCCGGGCCTTTAATATTTTCGACTCCCATTCTTTGTGGAAGGCAAGCCCCCCTTTGGACTTAGGTCCAAAGCCCCGCTCGACTCGCGGGCCGGGGCGGGGTAGTGGCATGTGGGACACGAAAACCATGAGCCAAACCGGAATGCGCGTCCTCGCCATCGATACAGCCCTTGCCAATTGCGCCGCCGCCGTTCTCGACGACGGTGTCGAAACCGCGTGTTTCGAGGCGTGCGGCGAGGAGATCGGCCGCGGCCATGCCGAGAAGCTGATGGACATGATCGGTGAGGTCATGGCCGAGTCGTCCACCACCTTTTCCGAGCTTGACCGCGTTGCCGTGACCATCGGACCCGGCAGCTTTACCGGCCTTCGCGTCGGACTGGCGGTTGCCCGCGGCTTTGGTCTCGTGCTCGGGAAGCCGGTTGTCGGCGTAACGACCCTGGCAGCCATTGCCCGTTCCGCCGTGCCGGGAGATGATGGCGGTCCCGTGCTGGTGGCGCTGACAGGAAAGGCAGACGAGGTCTACTGCCAGCTTTATCATGCGTCCGGCACCGCTGCCGATGAAGCCGGTGTCCGCACCATCGCAGATCTTGCGGCGAACCTGCCCAAGGACATAAGATTGGCAGGATCGGCATCGGAAAAAATCGCGATGGAGCTTGAGCTTCCGGAAAGCGCGATATTGTCCCGCAGCACTTTCCCGGGTATTCGGGATGTCGCGGAACTGGGGATCTCCGCCGATCCTTCGAGGTCATCCCCTTCGCCACTCTATTTGCGGCCGCCCGATGCGACGCCGCAAACGAAGGGAAGGATAGAACGGCAATGAGCTTTTGGTGGTTCTGGACCCAGCCGCCGGTGATAGAAGAGGCGCTGGACGAGGATCTACCGAAGATTGCCGACATCCACGCGCTTTGTTTCAAGCACAAATGGAATACGGACGAGCTTGCGCGGATGAAAGCGCATGCGGGGACGATGTTTCTGGTGGCACGCCGGGCGAGCCCCTATGGCACGCGCGCACCGCTTGGTTTCCTGATCGTGCGCACCGTTGCCGACGAAGCCGAGGTCATCACCATTGCGGTTCACCCGCGCCAGCGCGGCCGCGGCATCGGCAAGAAGCTGATGGAAGCCGGCCTGTTTCGGCTCTACGGTGAACGTTGCAAACACCTTTTTCTGGAAGTGGACGCAGCCAACGAACCGGCTCTGCTGCTGTACCGGGCGCTCGGCTTCAAGGAAGTCGGCAGCCGCAAAGGCTATTACAGCGACAGTGGAGGAGACGGCACCGCGCTTGTCATGCGCGTCGATCTTGGTTAAGCGCTGTAGCGGAAACGGATACGGTATCGGAAACAGACAGCGGACGGCATCGCAATGGCGGAAGAGCGGCAATCAACGCTAGCGGACTTGTGCATCGAAAAAGGTATGCGCATGACCGAACAGCGTCGCGTCATTGCCTCCGTCATCGAAGCCGCGTCCGACGAGCACCCGGACGTTGAGGAACTCTACCGCCGCTCCGTGGCGATCGATCCCGGCATTTCCATTTCGACGGTCTATCGTACGGTGAAGCTGTTCGAGGACGCCGGCATGATCGAACGGCACGATTTTCGTGACGGTCGGTCGCGTTATGAAACCGTTCCGGACGAGCATCACGACCATCTGATCGATCTGCGCTCCGGCCAGGTCATCGAATTCCGCAACGAGGAAATCGAGGCCTTGCAGGAATTCATCGCCAAGAAGCTGGGTTACCGTCTGGTCGATCACCGGCTGGAACTTTATGGCGTCCCACTCGATGTCCCGAAGGATAATCAGGGCGATGGCTGAGCTCAAGGCCGGGGTTATCATCTTCCTTCTGACGCTGGTCTCGCTGGTGCTGATCCCGCTTCAGTGGCTGGCGGTGAAGCTCGGGCTGAAGATGCAGCGAAAACTGCCCCAGCTCTGGCACCGGATCGCCACCCGGCTCGTGGGGATCAAGATCGAGCAGATCGGGGCCCCGGCAGTGGACCGGCCATTGCTGATCGCCTCCAACCACGCATCCTGGGTCGATATCACCGTGGTCGGCTCGCTGATGCCTCTCTCCTTCATCGCCAAGTCCGAGGTTTCCGGCTGGCCCATTTTCGGTCTGTTCGCCAAGCTTCAGCGCACGGTGTTCGTCAATCGCACCCGGCGCACGGAAACCGCCCAGGTTGCCGATGCCATCGCCGTTCGCATGGCTGCCGGCGACGCGATGGTCCTGTTTGCCGAAGGTACCTCCAACGACGGCAATTGCGTCCTGCCGTTTCGCTCGGCCCTACTGGGCGCCGCCACCCGTGCGGTCGGCGAGGACGAAACCTCGAAAGTCTGGGTGCAGCCGCTTTCGGTCGCCTATCAGGGCTTCTACGGCCTGCCGATGGGCCGGGCCCATCGGCCGCATGTCGCCTGGTATGGCGATATGGAACTCGCCGGCCATCTGTGGGGCATCTTTTCGCGCGGCGCGCTCGACGTGGTGGTGCGCTGGGGCGAGCCGGTTCTGGTTGACCGGACAACGGACCGGAAAGCCCTGACCCGCCGTCTGGAAACGGAGGTTCGGGCCATGACGATAGCCTCGCTGCTGCAAAAGCCGGTCGACACCGAAGATTTCAGCGAAATCGAGACACTCGAGTTCTTCTCAAACGCGGAAAAAACCGCTAAAGCTGGCGCCTGAATTTGCAAGGTGCCGTCCGCCGCCGGTCTCAGGCGCGGGTCCCGGGCATGAAGGACGGATCGATCCTGTGCCTGTGCCGGGTGAACTGCCCGATGAAGGTACCGACATTCACGACATCCGGCCGCCTGAAAAAGGCCAGCGTATCAAGGCCATGAGGAGCCCCACGAGGAGCGAATGACAAGCCGCCCTGAACAAGACATGGAAACGAACGTCACCGCCGTTTCCGCCGCCGATATGACAGACGCCCGCAAGGGCGGAAACACCCGCAAGGTGTTCGTGCGTACCTATGGCTGCCAGATGAACGTCTACGACAGCGAGCGCATGACCGATGTGCTGGCACCGGAAGGATTCGAGGCGACGGACGATCTGGAAGACGCGGATCTTGTCATTCTGAACACCTGCCATATTCGTGAAAAGGCTGCCGAGAAAGTCTATTCGGAGCTTGGCCGCATCCGCAAGGTCAAGGAAGAGCGGGCAAAATCCGGCAAGGACATGATGGTGGGTGTCGCCGGCTGCGTTGCGCAGGCGGAGGGCGAGGAAATTTCTCGCCGGGCTCCGATTGTTGATCTTGTGGTGGGCCCGCAGAGCTATCATCAGCTGCCGTCCCTTCTGGAAAAGGCCCGCGCAGGCTCCAAGGTTGTCGAGACCGAGTTTGATATCGACGCCAAGTTCAATCACCTGTCGGAACGTGCCGAAAAGCAGGTTCTCAAACGCCCGCCATCCGCCTTCCTGACCGTGCAGGAAGGCTGCGACAAGTTCTGCACCTTCTGCGTCGTTCCCTACACGCGCGGGGCCGAAGTCTCCCGCTCTGTCGAACAGATCGTCAGCGAAGCCGAACGCATGGCCGCGGCCGGGGTACGCGAGATCACGCTGCTGGGCCAGAACGTTAACGCGTATCACGGCACATCGCCGGATGGTGCCGTCTGGGGTCTTGGCCGGTTGCTGCGTCGTCTGGCGGAAATCGACGGTCTGGACCGGCTGCGCTACACCACCAGCCATCCGCGCGATATGGATGATGACCTGATCGAGGCGCATCGGGACCTGAAAAGCCTGATGCCGTATCTGCACCTGCCGGTGCAGTCCGGGTCCGACAAGATCCTGAAGGCGATGAACCGCCGGCACACGCGCGATGAGTATTTCCGCCTGATCGACCGCATTCGCGACGTATCTCCCGACATTGCGCTCTCAGGCGATTTCATCGTCGGTTTCCCGGGCGAGAGCGACCAGGATTTCGAAGACACGATGGATCTGATTCGACAGGTCGGCTACGGCTCGGCCTTCTCGTTCAAATACAGTTCCAGGCCCGGTACGCCCGGCGCGACCATGGACGAACAGGTGCCGGAGGACGTCAAGTCCGCACGGCTGGCCGCGCTTCAGGCGCTGGTTGCCGAGCAGCAGAAGGCGTTCAACGCCTCGCGTCTGGGCATGACCTGCGATGTGCTTCTGGAGAAGACCGGCCGCAATCCCGGACAGCTGGTCGGCAAGTCGCCGTGGTTGCAGCCGGTGCAGCTGGATGCACCTGAAGACCTCATCGGGTCGATACAAGCGGTGGAAATCGTCGACATCGGGTCCAATTCCCTGTTCGGGCGGCTGATTGCGGGGCAAGATGATCTTGGAAGGTCCGGACGCATCCCGGCTCCGGCGGCCTAAAGGAGACGTCATTTGACGCGCGACAGCCACTCTTCATCCCGCAAGTCTTCGGTACAATCCTCTGCGGCCGGTTCGGCCTCCGACATGACCCATATTGTTCTTGCCTTTGAAGATAACCGGCTGATCGGAGATCTGTTTGGGCAATTCGACCAGAACCTTGCGCTGATCGAGCAGCGCCTCGGCATCGACGCGATTGCCCGGGGCAACCAGGTGACACTGAAAGGCAGCCAGGTTGGCTGCGCCCAGGCGCGCACGGCTCTGGAAGCCATGTATCAGCGTTTGCTGCAGGGGCAGGAAATCCACCCGGGTGATGTCGATGGCGCGCTGCGCATGGCAGCGGCTGCGGAAGCGCAGCTGCCGTTGCCGACGCTGGAGCCGAAGTCCCGGCTGGCCTTCGCCCAGATCGCGACCCGCCGGAAAACGATCGTCGCCCGCACACCGACCCAGGATGCCTATATCCGGTCGATGGATCGGGCCGACCTGATTTTCGGAACCGGCCCGGCCGGTACCGGCAAGACCTTTCTGGCGGTTGCCTATGCAGCAGCTCTTCTGGAGCGCGGCGATGTGGCCCGACTGATCCTGTCCCGTCCTGCCGTGGAAGCCGGTGAGCGCCTCGGCTTCCTGCCGGGTGAAATGAAGGACAAGGTCGATCCGTACCTGCGGCCGATCTACGATGCGCTTTACGAGATGATGCCGGCCGAGAAGGTCGATCGTGGCTTGCAGTCCGGCATGATTGAAGTGGCGCCGCTCGCCTTCATGCGCGGCCGCACGCTCTCCAACGCGGTGGTCCTGCTTGATGAGGCGCAGAACACGACCTCCATGCAGATGAAGATGTTCCTGACGCGTCTTGGGGAAGGCTCGAAGATGATCGTCACCGGCGATCCGAGCCAGATCGACCTGCCGTCAGGACAGATGTCCGGTCTGCGCGAAGCGCTGGGGCTTTTGACGGACATTCCTGAAGTTGCCCATATCCGCTTCAACGAGAAGGACGTTGTCCGTCACGAGCTGGTCGGACGGATCGTGACCGCTTACGACAACGCCTCTCGGGAAGAATCGGAAGCGCGCGAGCGCCGCTTTGCCGAGCGACAACGTGGTGCGGACCGCGACGGTGCCTCTGCGCGCCCTCGTGAAGCCGCAAATTCCTGAAAAGCCCTTGCCGACGATGCCAGACCGATTGCCTGATAGTTTTCAGATAGACCTGTCGATAGAAGCAGGCGATTGGCCGGCGGAAAGCCAGTTGGATGCAATAACTGCAAAGGCCATCACCGCTGCCTTTGCAGGGGCGGATCTGGAAGTGCTGGAGGGAACGGAAGTCTCGCTGCTGTTTACCGACGACGCGTCGATCCGGCAGCTGAACGCGAAATGGCGCGACAAGGACAAGGCAACGAACGTCCTGTCCTTTCCCGGCAGTGATCCGCAAGGCGACGTTTATGGCCCCCTTCTGGGGGACATCGTTTTCGCCTATGAAACCGTCGCAGCGGAAGCTGCAGACCTTGGAATTGAATTTTCCGATCACCTTACCCATCTGACTGTTCATGGTTTGCTTCACCTTTTCGATTATGATCATCAGGAAAGTGAAGAGGCGGAACTGATGGAAAGCCTTGAGAAGTCCATTCTGGCGTCTCTTGGCATCGATGACCCTTACGCGGACAGGCCACTTGTGGCCGACGGCGGTTAAGTGGCATCATGGGACGTGATGTTCTTGATTGATGGATGATGAACTCAATTGAACCGCAAAGTCCGGCAACCGGGCAGAAGCCTGCCAGCACCGGACAGGACCAGGACGGGGAAGACCCGCAACAGCTGAAGCCGCAGAAACCTGCGGCCTTTCTCGATCTTCTCAAACGCTTCCTGCGCTTGGGCCGCCAGTCTTCGAGCTTGCGCGAGAACTTGGAGGACGAGCTTGCTCGGGAGGGTGGTGATGCTGCCTTCTCGCCGGAGGAGCGAATGCTCCTCGGAAACATTCTGAGACTGCGTGAATTGCGCGTCGACGACGTCATGATCCCGCGTGCGGATATCGACGCGGTCGATCTGGAAACCAGCCTGAGCCGCGTCATGGAACTGTTCCAGACGAGCGGGCATTCGCGCATGCCGGTTTACGAAGAGACGCTCGACGATCCGCGGGGCATGGTCCACATCAAGGATTTGATGGCCTATATCGCGGAACGTGGCGCTTCGAACCGTCCTGCAACTTCTGTGGACAATGAAAACGATACAACCGGCTTTCAACCGTCCAATTCGAATGCGCCTGCGCGGAACGGTCACAACATGCCCGACCTGGACCTGTCCTGCGTCGACCTGTCGGTCTCGCTGAAGGACACGGATCTGCTGCGCAATCTCTTGTTCGTGCCGCCGTCCATGCCGGCGACGGACCTGATGGCGAAAATGCAGGCCGATCGTATCCAGATGGCGCTGGTGATCGACGAATACGGCGGAACCGACGGACTTGTGTCGCTGGAAGATCTTGTCGAGGAAGTTGTCGGTGATATCGAAGACGAACACGACGAGGACGAGGAAGCCATGTTGGCTGCCGCCGGCGAGGGCGTGTGGATCGCAGATCCGCGTCTGCCGCTTGAGGAACTCGACGAAGCGCTCGGCACGCAGCTGAACGACGGCGAGATTTCCGAGGACGTCGATACGCTCGGTGGTCTGCTCTATGTCTCCGTTGGCCGCGTACCGGTCCGCGGAGAGCTGCTGCTGGTGCCGGATGAAGTGCCCGGGTTCGAATTCGAGATAATGGATGCGGATCCGCGCCGCATCAAGCGCCTGAAGATCCGCCGCCGCCGCGCCGACGCGCGCCCGCCGGACCTTCGCCGCCGTCCAAAGCGGACCGATTCCGTTTCCGGCGAGAGCAGCCAGGACAGCGAAAGCACCAAGACCAAGGTTGCTGCGTCCAGCGGAAACGGATGAGCGGCCGGACGCTGAAACCAGCCAAAAGGATGCTTGCCAACGGTGCCGATGGCCCGTCGTCTCGAAGCGACTTCTTCGCGCGCCGTTGGTATTAACCCTTGACCCCACTGCGGCGAGCCGACAAATCTCCTGACCGCAAGTATGGGGAAGCTCTTTGATGCAATGGTTGTCACACCGCCTGTCGGCCCTGCCAAATACCTTTCTTCTGGCGTGGGGCTGGCAGCGCCGTCTCTTGTGCGCCGCCTGCGGTGCGCTGACGGCCTTTGCGCTTCCCCCTTATGACTTCACCTTCGTGCTTCTGGTCACGTTTCCCTGTCTGGTCTGGATGCTGGACGGAGCGGTCGATTCCGCACCCGGCAAGCGGGTTCAGCGGTTTCGCACGGGCTTCGCGCTCGGCTGGTTGTTCGGCTTCGGCTATTTTCTCTCGGGTCTTTGGTGGATCGGCGCGGCGTTTCTGGTGGAAGCGGAGCGCTTTGCCTGGCTGATGCCCTTTGCCGTGCTGGCAATGCCTGTCGGACTGGCGCTGTTCACGGGCCTTGGGGTGGGGCTGGCCGCGATATTCTGGAGTGACCAGTTTCGCCGCATCCTGGTGCTTGCTGCCGGCCTGACCCTGACGGACTGGTTGCGCGGCCATGTCCTGACCGGGTTTCCCTGGAATGCCTTCGGTTATGGCGTGTCCGGATCGCTGAGCGTGTCGCAGGCGGCAAGTCTCGTCGGGCTTTATGGTCTCAGCTTCTTCGTGGTTGCGGTCTTTTCGACGCCGGCCGTTCTGGCAGACGCTCGCCCGTTTCGCCAGCGTGCGACGGCCGTTGTCGTTGCGGCGGTTGCCCTGGCCGCGGTTGCGGGTTATGGCGCCGTCAGGCTCTGGCAGACGGCATTGCCCGTTGCCGATCTCGACATCCGAATTGTACAGCCATCGATCGATCAGAAAGACAAATGGCGGCCGGAGCTGCGCGACGAGATCTTTCAGACCTTCCTCGACATGACCGAAGCGCCGCTTGGCGGTGCCGCGCGCGTCGGACAGCCGCGCATGGTGGTCTGGCCGGAATCGGCTGTTCCCTTCCTGCTGACACAGGAGCCGGGAGCCTTGTTCCGGATCGGTCAGTCGCTCGGTGACAAGACCGAACTGGTGACCGGCGCGATCCGGGCCGAGCCCGGCATGAGAGGGGCTGATTACTTTAACAGCGTCTTCGTCATCGGCACCGAGGGCACCGTCCAGGGCATCTACGACAAGGTTCGGCTCGTGCCTTTCGGCGAATACGTTCCGTTTAAACCTCTGCTTGAATCACTGGGAATTTCTAACCTTGCGGGCCCCATGGATGGGTTCGAGGCCGGGTATCAACCGCGTGTACTGACCACCTCCGAAAGTTTTAGTTTTCTACCCATGATTTGCTATGAGGCAATTTTTCCGGGATCTCTGAACGGTGTTTCCAGAAGGCCGGACTTTCTGCTGAACGTTACCAACGACGCCTGGTTTGGCCGGACGCCCGGCCCTTATCAGCATCTCGCGCAGGCTCGTTTACGTGCCATCGAAACCGGCCTGCCGCTGATTAGAGCTGCAAATACAGGCATTTCAGCGGTGATTGATGCCAAAGGTCAGGTGGTCGCGAAACTCGCGATATTCGAAAAAGGTCTGATCGATTCCAAGCTTCCGCAGAGACTAGACAATACTCTCTACGGCATTTTTGGCGATCTGCCCGTGCTCGTTATCTCGTTTCTTATCGTAGTATTTGCCGGGTTTTACCAATACAACCGCGATTCGCGTGTAAATTGATATTTTTTGTTTGAGTTGAGTGAAGGAACTGTGATACAACCGTGAAATAGCCGATTGAAGGCTGCTTCATGTACAAGTGAAAGGTTGCGGGCAAACTTCGGTCTCTTGAGCCTGTGGGGGGATGTCAGGAGAGCTTGTGCAAACGAAAACGAGCGGGCTTTTTCCGCGAGAAAAAGAAAGAGCGACACAGATGCCCAGTAAAAAGTCTCCGAATCCGATCGATATTCATGTTGGCAGCCGCGTCCGGCTTCGCCGCATGATGCTAGGCATGAGTCAGGAAAAGCTTGGCGAAAGTCTGGGCATCACCTTCCAGCAGATCCAGAAATACGAAAAAGGCACCAACCGTATCGGTGCCAGCCGGTTGCAACACATCGCAACCGTTCTGAAAGTCCCGGTTTCCTTTTTCTTCGAAGATGCGCCCGGTACGCCTGAAGAGGCGGAAGGCTTCGGCGAAACGCAGCCGACCTCTTATGTCGTCGACTTCCTGTCTTCTTCCGAAGGCCTGTCCCTGAACAAGGCATTCGTGCGGATTGAAGACCCGAAAGTACGCCGCCGGATCGTCGATCTGGTCCGGTCTCTGGCTGGCGACGACTGACAAAATTCACGCGCGCGCTTGACGCGGCGAAGAACTTCTAAGATTGATGCAGACGGAGCGGCGATGACAATCGCCGCTCCTGTCATATTCATTCCCAGAAGGACGATCGCCAATGGCACGTCAGAATTACCTGTTTACCTCCGAGTCCGTCTCCGAAGGGCATCCGGATAAAGTATGCGACCGTATATCCGATGCGGTTGTAGATGCCTACCTCAAGGAAATGCCGGAAGCGCGCGTTGCCTGTGAAACCCTGGCAACGACCAACCGTATCGTGATCGCCGGCGAAACCCGCGGTCCGTCAACCATCACCAACGATTACATCGCTCATCTTGCCCGCATGGCAGTGAAAGATATCGGCTACGAGCAAGACGGTTTCCATTGGGAAAACTGCGATATCGCCGTTCACCTTCACGCGCAGTCCGCACACATCGCCCAGGGCGTTGATGCCGCCGACAACAAGGACGAAGGTGCTGGCGATCAGGGCATCATGTTCGGTTACGCCTGCCGTGAAACCGAAGAGTTGATGCCGGCTCCGATCCTGTTTTCGCACAAGATCCTGCGTCTTCTGGCCGACGTCCGCAAATCCGGTCAGGAGCCTGCGCTCGGCCCGGACGCGAAGAGCCAGGTAACCGTCCGCTACGTCGACGGCAAGCCGGTCGAGGCAACCTCGATCGTTCTGTCGACCCAGCATCTGGATCCGGCCCTGACCTCCTCCGACGTACGCGCCATTGTCGAGCCTTACATCCGCACTGCACTGCCGGAAGGCTTCATCACCGGCGACACCGTCTGGCACGTCAACCCGACCGGTGCCTTCGTCATCGGCGGCCCTGACGGCGATGCCGGCCTGACCGGCCGCAAGATCATTGTCGACACCTACGGTGGTGCGGCTCCGCATGGCGGCGGCGCATTCTCCGGCAAGGACCCGACCAAGGTGGACCGTTCGGCAGCCTACGCGGCGCGCTATCTTGCCAAGAACGTTGTTGCAGCCGATCTGTCCGACCGCTGCACCATTCAGCTTTCCTACGCCATCGGCGTTCCGGAGCCGCTGTCGGTCTACGTCGACCTGCATGGCACCGGCCGTTGCGATGAAGCCAAGCTGGAAAAAGCGTTGCGCGATGTCATGGGCCTCAGCCCGCGCGGCATCCGCCAGCACCTGAAGCTGAACAACCCGATCTATGAGCGCACCGCCGCTTACGGCCACTTCGGCCGCGAACCTGAGGCCGATGGCGGCTTCAGCTGGGAAAAGACGGATCTGGTTGACGCGCTGCGCCCGCTTGCGGGATAAGCTGCGCCTACGCTGAACATGGAAGAAGTGAAGCAGATCGCCGGTTCAGTGCCGGCGATCTGTCGTTTTGAAGTTGAATTATGACTGACCGCTACGAAGGTTCCTTTTACGGCCGCCGCAAGGGCAAGCCGTTGAGCCCGCGCCGTGAGGCGCTGATGGAAAACGAACTGCCGCGCCTGGCGCTGGACCTGGCAACACCCGCTCCGGAGGATCTGAAGACCCTCTTTGATGCGGATGTCGACGAGGTGTGTCTGGAGGTCGGCTTTGGTGGCGGTGAGCATCTGCTTCACCGGGCCAGAACCAATCCGCGTGTCGGCTTCATCGGCGTCGAACCTTTCGTCGGCAGCATGGCCAAGGCCGTGAATGCCGTCGTGGGGGAGGGGTTCCGCAATATCCGCCTTTACGATGATGATGCCGTCAATGTTCTGGACTGGTTGCCCGAGGCAAGTCTCGACCTGGCCTATCAGCTCTATCCGGATCCCTGGCCGAAAAAGCGCCACTGGAAGCGCCGGTTCATCAACGAACAGAATCTCGATCGCTATGCCCGGGCCATCAAGCCCGGCCACGAATTCCGTTTTGCCAGCGACATCGATACCTACGTCGACTGGACACTGCGCCATTGCCGCGACCATGCGGCGTTCGAATGGGCGGCGGAAACAGCGTCCGACTGGAAAACACCCTGGGAAGGCTGGCCGAGTACACGCTACGAGGCGAAGGCCATCCGCGAGGGGCGTATCGGACGGTACCTGACTTTCCGCAGGGTGTAGCGGCGCATCGCGGAGAATGGCGCGTTTGCTGCCGTTTATCGGGGGATTCCGGACTGGCGCCAACTTCTTTGAGGAATTTGGCCCGGCCTCTTGCCTTTTTGCCCCCTTTGGCGTTATACAGCCCGTGTTTCACCTCAAACGGCTTATCTGAGCACTTTGAGAGTGGGCCCGCCGGGGACCCGCTCTTTTTTGCTTACATAACCGGAAACCAACGAGTTCGAGCAGGACTGCCCTATGTAAATCGACAATCAGGTGCATCTGATGCTCAAGAGCCGGTAACGGCCGCCAACAGGAGCCAAGTGTGAGCGCACACGAACCGAGAATTGTGACGGAACAGGGTCTTGATGCCCGTGTTGCCGCAATTGTGGAGCCGGTCATCGAGGACCTCGGCTACCGACTGGTGCGTACGAAGATCAGTGCTCAGAACGGCTGCACCCTGCAGATCATGGCGGAGCGCCCGGACGGCACCATGACGGTCGAGGACTGCGAAACCATCAGCCGGGCTGTCTCGCCTGCGCTCGACGTCGAAGACCCGATCAACCGGGCATATCATCTAGAAGTTTCATCTCCAGGTATCGACCGTCCGCTCGTGCGGGCCGGCGATTTCAATCGCTGGGCCGGCCATGAGCTGAAGGTCGAGATGGCCGTCATGCTGGATGGCCGCAAGCGATTCCGGGGCAAGCTCCTCGGCGCGGAAGACGGCAAGGCCAACCTTCGGCTGCCCGATGTGCGGGAAGGCGAAGAGGACACCGTGGCGCTGCCGTTGGAGAACATCGGCGAAGCCAAGCTGGTTCTGACCGATGACTTGATTACCGCAGCTCTTCAGGCGGAAAAGGCGGCGCTTGCCGCCCGTGGCCAGGATGACGAGCTGTCGCAGGACAACATGCCCAACTGAGCCACAGGCTCTAAGGGAAAGAAGAAGAACGCGCCCGAACCGATCCTTGGCGCAAGAGGAGTGGAATATGGCAATCAGCGCGAACCGGCTGGAACTGCTGCAAATCGCTGACGCGGTCGCACGGGAAAAATCCATCGACCGGATGATCGTCATCAATGCAATGGAAGACGCGATCCAGAAGGCAGCCCGCTCCCGCTATGGTACGGAAACGGAAGTCCGCGCCGAAATCAATCCGAAGACCGGCGAGATCCGTTTGCAGCGCCTGCTTCAGGTCGTTGACACTGTCGAGAACGTTTCCACCGACATCTCTCTTGATGATGCGCAGGCCCGCAATCCGGAAGCCAGCATCGGCGACTTCATTGCCGAGCCGCTGCCGCCGCTCGATTTCGGCCGTATCGCCGCCCAGTCCGCCAAGCAGGTTATCGTGCAGAAAGTGCGCGAAGCCGAGCGTGACCGTCAGTACGAAGAATTCAAGGACCGTGTCGGCGAAGTCGTCAACGGTGTCGTCAAGCGCGCCGAATACGGCAACGTCATCGTCGATCTTGGCCGCGGCGAAGGCATCGTCCGCCGCGACGAGCTGATCCCGCGCGAAATCTTCCGCACGGGCGACCGCATCCGCGCCATCATTTACGACGTTCGCCGCGAGCAGCGCGGCCCGCAGATCTTCCTGTCGCGCACGCATCCGCAGTTCATGGCGAAGCTGTTTGCCCAGGAAGTTCCGGAAATCTACGACGGCGTCATCGAGATCAAGTCCGTTGCCCGTGACCCGGGTTCGCGCGCGAAGATCGCCGTGATCTCCAAGGACAGCTCCATCGACCCGGTCGGCGCCTGCGTGGGTATGCGCGGCAGCCGCGTCCAGGCCGTTGTTGGCGAACTCCAGGGCGAAAAGATCGACATCATCCCGTGGAACGAAGAAGCGGCAACCTTCATCGTCAACGCCCTGCAGCCGGCCGAAGTTGCCAAGGTTGTTCTGGACGAAGACGCCGAACGTATTGAAGTTGTCGTTCCTGATGACCAACTATCACTGGCGATCGGCCGCCGCGGCCAGAACGTGCGTCTGGCCTCACAGCTGACCGGCTGGGCCATCGACATCATGACCGAGCAGGAAGAAAGCGACCGCCGCCAGAAGGAATTCCTGGAGCGCTCGCAGCTGTTCATGGAAGCCCTCAACGTGGACGAGATGGTCGGACAGTTGCTGGCGACCGAAGGCTTTACCTCGGTTGAGGAAGTTGCCTATGTGGAGCTCGACGAGATCTCCATGATCGAAGGCTTCGACGACGACACCGCCGTCGAAATCCAGGCACGTGCCCGGGATTACCTGGCCGAACTGGAAGCAAAACTCGACGAAGAGCGTATTTCGCTCGGTGTTGCCGACGACTTGAGGTCGATTGATGGCCTGACAACGGCTATGCTGGTTGCCTTGGGCAAGGACGACATCAAGACGATGGAAGACCTCGCCGGTTGCGCTGCTGACGATCTCGTCGGCTGGACCGAACGCAAGGACGGCGAAACCAAGCGCTTCGAAGGTGCTCTTTCGGAATTCGACATGTCCCGCGCTGAAGCGGAAAACGTCGTGATGGCCGCTCGTCTGGCAGCCGGCTGGATCACCGAGGAAGAACTCGCAGCTCAAGCTGAGGCAGAAGAAGCCGAAGAAGAAGACGAGGCCGAAATGGCCGAGACCGTTGGAGAAGAGCCGCAGGGCGGCGCGATCCTGAACGGGTAACGAGAGAGGCAAAAGCCTCCTGTATGAAGCTTCCGGTCTGGCCCCGGCCGATCGGCAGCTTCGAATTCGCAAGTTCGATCAACTTTTCTGCGCCGAAGGTGTTCGCACCGGAAAGCAGGTTGATCTAAAGGAGTGGCAGCGTGCCCAGGAAGAGTGAGCCGACCGAACGGCAATGTGCCGTGACCCGGGAGGTTCAGCCCGTCAGTGCGCTGATCCGGTTCGTCCTCGACCCGCAAGGCGAGGTGGTTCCGGATCTGAAGCGGGTTCTTCCAGGGCGTGGTGTTTGGATAACCGCCACGAAAGAAGTCGTAGCTGTTGCCGAAAAGGACCGGAAAAAGGTCTTCGGCAGGGGCTTTAAAGGGGAAGCCTCTGTCGAGCCGGGACTGGCGGATCGGGTTGATGCGCTCATGGAACGATCGGCGCTGCAAGCGCTCTCCATGACGCGCAAGGCCGGCGAGCTGGTGACGGGATATGCGAAAGTTGAAGCAGCTCTGCGGCAGGAAGATGTCGCCGGGCTGGTCCATGCCTCGGACGCTGCAGAAGACGGGGTAAGGAAGCTGGCGGCACTGGCTGCCGGCACTCAGGAACACGCAAACGGATGCCAAATCGTCCGTTTGTTCGATTCGGACCAATTGGATTTGGCATTGGGCCGGTCAAATGTGATACATGCTGCACTGCTTGCGGGGCAGGCGAGCGAAAACTTCCTGTCGCGGGTGCGTGACCTGGAGCGTTTTCGCAACTCCTCCGGGGCAAGCAGCGATAATGGCAACGCTTGAAAAGGCGGTTGCGCAGGACTGAAGGCAATATGAGCGATACGAAAAATCCAGGCGACAAGACAATCAGCGTTGAGCGTGGCAAAACGCTTGGCCTAAAGCGCGGCGGTGGCGATCAGGGAACTGTTCGGCAGTCCTTCTCGCATGGCCGGACCAAAGCCGTCGTCGTGGAAAAGAAGAAGCGTCGTGTTGTACTCCCGGGGCAGGAAGCGAAAGCAGAAGCTCCTGCGCCGACAACACAGCGCCTCGAGCGGCCGGCTGAAGCGCCGCGTACGCCGCCACAGCCAGATCCACAGGCGACCAAGCAGGCCCGCCGGTCTGCCTCCGGCCAACGCCAGAAGGGCAACGGCAACGTTCTGCGCACCCTGACCAAGGAAGAAGCGGCAGCCCGTGCGGCAGCCCTTCAGATGGCGAAGGTGCGCGACGAGGAAGACCGCAAGCGCCGCGAAGAAGAAGACAAGCGCCGGGCTGTTGAAGCCGCGCAGCGTCAGGCCGAAGAAGAGGCCCGCGCCAAGGTGGAAGCGGAAGAGCGCGCAAAGCGTGAAGCCGAAGAAGCTCTCCAGGCTGCGGAACAGGCCAAGGCCGAACCGAAGAGCGAACCTGTCGCCGAAGCGGCAACGGAAGCTGCTGCGCCTGTGCGCAAGGAAGCAACCGGTCGCACCGTGGTTCGCAAGCCGGCTCACGCCGACGGCGGCAAGCCGCCCAGCCTTGACGACATGGGCAAGCGCAAGGCGCCGGAAGCTCCGGCCGCACGTGCGAAACCCGAGCGCGGAGAATCCGAAGAAGACGATCGCAACAACAAGAGCGTTCGTGCGGTCAAGCGCCCGAAGCAGGCTCCGGCTCCCGCCGCGCGTCCGCGCACCGGCGACGACCGCCGCCGCTCCAAGCTGACCATCTCCGCCGCCACCGGTGGCGACGACGGCCAGCGTGCGCGGTCTCTGGCCTCCATGCGCCGTCGCCAGGAAAAGGCGAAGCGCGGACAGCAGCAGGTCGTGCGTGAGAAGATCATGCGTGAAGTCGTTCTGCCGGAAGCCATCACGATCCAGGAACTCGCCAACCGTATGGCAGAGCGAGCTGTGGACGTGATCAAGCTTCTCATGAAGCAGGGCCAGATGCTCAAGATCAACGACGTAATCGACGCCGATACCGCCGAACTGATCGCCGAGGAAATGGGCCACACGGTCAAGCGCGTGTCTGAAGCAGACGTCGAAGAAGGTCTGTTCACCACGGAAGACGAACCGTCCACCCTGCTGCCGCGTCCTCCGGTCGTGACCATCATGGGTCACGTCGATCACGGCAAGACCTCGCTGCTCGATGCGATCCGCAAGTCGAAGGTTGTCACCGGCGAAGCCGGCGGCATTACCCAGCACATCGGCGCCTATCAGGTCGATCAGGACGGCAACAAGATCACCTTCATCGATACCCCGGGCCACGCTGCGTTCTCGCAGATGCGTGCTCGCGGTGCAAAGTCGACCGATATCGTGATCCTTGTTGTTGCTGCCGATGATGGCGTCATGCCGCAGACCAAGGAAGCCGTTGCGCACGCCAAGGCTGCCGACGTGCCGATCATCGTGGCCATCAACAAGATGGACAAGCCGGAAGCCGATCCGAACCGCGTCCGTACCGAACTTCTCAGCGAGAGCCTCGTTGTGGAATCCATGGGCGGTGACGTGATCGATGTGGAAGTCTCGGCCAAGAGTGGCCAGGGCCTCGACAAGCTTCTGGAAATGATTCTGCTGCAGTCCGAAGTTCTGGAACTCCAGGCAAATCCGGACCGCAAGGCGGAAGGTATCGTCATCGAAGCGCAGCTCGACAAGGGCCGCGGTCCGGTTGCCACCGTTCTGGTGCAGAAGGGCACTCTCAAGCCGGGCGACATTCTTGTTGCCGGTGCCGAGTGGGGCCGCGTCCGCGCCATGCTCGACGAGAATGGCAACCAGGTGAAGGAAGCCGGTCCGGCCAAACCGGTCGAGGTTCTGGGCTTCCAGGGCACTCCGGAAGCCGGTGACATGGTTGCGGTCGTCGACAACGAAGCCCGCGCCCGTGAAATTACCGACTACCGTCAGCGCCAGATCCGCGAGAAGGCCTCCGTGGTCGCCTCCGGTACGCGTGGTTCGCTCGAGCAGATGATGAACCGTCTGCAGGAAACCGGCAAAAAAGAGTTCCCGCTGGTGCTCAAGGCCGACGTGCAGGGCTCCGCGGAAGCGATTGCCCATGCGCTCAACGAACTCGGCAACGAGGAAGTCGGCGCACGCATCCTGCTGTCCGGTGTCGGTGGCATCACCGAAAGCGACGTCACGCTGGCGCTCGCTTCCAAGGCTCCGATCATCGGCTTCAACGTGCGTGCCAACAAGCAGGCCCGTGAAGCGGCAAGCCGCGAAGGCATCGAGATCCGTTACTACAACGTGATCTACGACCTGGTCGATGACATCAAGGCGGCCCTGTCGGGCATGCTGTCGCCGGAGCGCCGCGAGACCTTCCTCGGCAATGCGGAGATCAAGGAAATCTTCCACATCTCCAAGGTCGGCAAGGTTGCAGGCTGTCTGGTCACCGAAGGTGTCGTGGAACGTGGCGCCAACGTTCGCCTCATTCGCGACGACGTGGTCATCCACGAAGGCGAACTGGGCACGCTCAAGCGCTTCAAGGACGAGGTCAAGTCTGTCGAGTCCGGTCAGGAATGCGGCATGAACTTCGTCAAGTACCAGGACATGCGTCCGGGCGACGTCATCGAGTGCTTCCGCGTCGAGCAGATCGCACGGACACTCTGATCGAAGTCAGAAATCTACTTGAAACTGATGTCAGCGGCTTATTCAATTAAGCCGCTGACGTCGTATCTGGTCGCAGGTAACGCCGTCATGCCATGGCTCGGCCGTGGTATTCGCACCATCCGGGCAGTCTGGCCAATGTCTGTGCTTGGGGCACGGCAAAGGCGTGGATAGCCTGAAATGGTCCGGCAAAGGCACCCGAAACGTCGGGACGCATTGCACTGCCAGAGATGCAGGAACAACAAAATGGCAAGACAACACGGACAGGACAGCCGCGGCCCCTCCCAGCGCCAGTTGCGCGTTGGCGAGACGGTTCGCAAGGAGCTGTCCGATATTCTGACCCGGGGACGGTTCTCCGACCCTGATCTCGACGGGGTGATCGTCACGATCCCCGAAGTGCGCATGACGCCGGACCTGCGCCTGGCCACCTGCCTGGTGATGCCGCTTGGGGGTGTCAACGCTGAAAATGTCGAAAAGGCCCTGAACCGCAGCGCCAAATATCTGCGCGGCCAGGTGTCCCGCCGGCTGACCATGAAATACATGCCGGACCTGCGCTTCGTTCTAGATACGCGGTTCGACGACGACGACCGCATCGGCACGCTGCTGCATTCTCCGGAAGTGTCCCGCGATCTCGACGCGGACGAAGAGGACGGCGACCCAGCCAAGGATTGATTGCCGCGTTGAAACCACAATTCACGGTTCAATTTGAAATTGCGTGAATTCGAGTTCTTAGCCCTCGGTAATTGTAGCCTCGCCGGGAAATGGAAAACTGAATTTGTCTGGTCGGTCGACTTGAATGTGTGCCGTGTCTGCAAGTCACTTGATGTGAAAGAAGATGGCGCTCTTCAGAACTATCGCAGCAATCGCACTTGGTGCAGCGACCTCTGCATGTGTCGTGTTTCCCGTTCCACGCGTCCTCGCGCCTGAGGTTTCGGGCGTGCTGTTAAACGATGGTATGCCGGTTGCAAATGCAGAGATTGAGTTGGTGGCAGCATTGGCTCCATCAGACGCATCAAAAGATAACCCGCCAGGGTCAAGGCATGCAGTCACCAGAACGGATGCAGATGGCAAATTCAAAGTGGGGCCGCTGTCAGGAATCAAAACGGTTCATGTGTATGGCGACGAACTACTTGGGTACTATCTCGTTATCAGGGCTGGGAGCACCGAGTTGATAGGCTTCTCTGATAGTGGAACAGGAAGTGTCCCTTCAAAGATAAGTGGGGCATGCGACTTGGCGAAGGCGCATAAAGTTGGAAACCAGGTGACTTACTGTGACCACAACAGACTTGAAAAACTCGAGAATGATCGCTGACGAAAGCTGATGTCTTCAGGGTCTCGCTGTTGCGCATGGATGGTGGGGCCGACAGTCAGTGTTTCTTTTGTCGCCGTAAAACAATTGCAATCGTATTGAAACGCACTCATGGCACGCCAAAAACAATTCAAAAGAAAAAAGAACGCAATCAACGGATGGCTGGTGCTGGACAAGCCATATGGCATCTCCTCCAACGAGGCGCTTGGCAAGATCAAGCGGATCTTCTCGCCGGAAAAGGTCGGCCATGCCGGAACGCTTGATCCGCGCGCGTCCGGCCTCCTGCCGGTTGCCTTCGGCGAAGCCACGAAAACCGTGCCCTTCGTCATGGATGGCCGCAAGGTCTACCGTTTCGAGGTGACCTGGGGCGTGGAAACCAATACCGACGACACTGAAGGCGAAGCGGTTGCAACGTCCGACGTGCGGCCGAGTGCGGATGAAATCTCGGCAGTCCTTGGCGAGTTTGTCGGCACGATCATGCAGGTCCCGCCGAAATTCTCCGCCATCAAGGTTGCCGGTGAACGGGCATATGATTTGGCCCGCGACGGTGAGGAAGTCGAACTGGAAGCCCGCCCGATCGACGTGCACCGGCTGGATCTGGTTGAATGTCCGGATGAGAACCGCGCCGTCTTCGAGGCTGAATGCGGCAAGGGCACCTATGTGCGGGCCATCGCACGCGATCTCGGCCGCCGGCTCGGCAGCCGCGGTCACGTGACCGAGTTGCGCCGTTTGCTGGTCGGTCCGTTCGGCGAAGAGGACCTGATCGGGCTGGACGAAATCCAGGAAGCAGCCGAGGCGCTTGAGGAAGGCGCCGGCATTGAGGCTCTGGTCGAGGAGTTCGTTCTGCCGGTTCGCGAGGCGATGGACAATCTGATCGAGGTACCGGTTTCGCTCGATGACGCGGCCAGGATCCGCAAGGGCATGGCCGTGCTGCTGCGCGGCCGGGATGCTCCGCTCAACACGGAAGTCGCCTTTGCCAGCCACGCCAGCGTGCCGGTTGCCATCGGCTCAATTGACAAGGGCCGGTTCCAGCCGACCAGGGTGTTTCACCTGTAAATTCTGGTGTGGCGAAAAAACCTGAGAAACCTCTGGATTTTCGAAGGGTTTTCCGCCATATTCCGCCGCCATTGGGCACTGATGCCCAATTCGTCCGGAAGGATCCTTTGCTGAACGACATCTCGGCTCTGGAAACGTCCGGATCAGGCCGGTCTCCGGCATTTCAACGTGTCCGGTCAACGGACCCCACTCTTTGAAAGGAAAGAGCGATGTCGATTACTGCAGAGCGCAAAGCTGAGCTCATCAAGGAATACGCCATCAAAGAAGGCGACACCGGTTCCCCGGAAGTACAGGTCGCGATCCTCACCGAGCGGATCAACAACCTGACCGAACACTTCAAGGGTCATGGCAAGGATAACCACTCCCGCCGCGGTCTTCTGAAAATGGTTGCGCAGCGCCGGTCCCTTCTGGACTACACGCGCGGCAAGAGCGAAGAACGCTACAAGTCGCTGATCACGCGTCTTGGCATTCGCCGCTAAGAACTCAGAACCTGAAAGCGCGGTGGGTGAGAACCCGCCGCGTTTTTGTATTGCGTGACGGCATTTGCCGGACGCAGCTCTTGCGGGCAAAACACTGATCCACTTCGGGTCTTTGTTCCGCGAAAGAGCTTTGAGTGTTTCAAATTCGAGTGGAACGCTCTATAGAGACCTCGTGACACGTCATGGGGCAGGATTGCCGGCTTCTTTCCGTCTTGAGCCGAAAGCAGCTCGTCGTCTTGCCCGTGACCTGTCCGCCGGTAACCGGCCCATACGGGGCCGACCGGGAATGTGTCTGCCATGACCGTGCTGTACCGAAAGCAGCCAAAGGCAGGCAAAGCTGTAAGGACAGATGATGTTTGATATTCATCGTGTAGAAGTCGAGTGGGGCGGACGCCCGCTCGTCCTCGAAACGGGCAAGGTTGCCCGTCAGGCCGACGGCGCCGTCATGGCGACCTATGGCGAAACGAAGGTTCTGGCGACGGTTGTTTCCGCCAAGTCTCCGAAGCCGGGCCAGGATTTTTTCCCGCTCACCGTGAACTACCAGGAAAAGGCATTTGCCGCTGGTAAGATCCCGGGCGGCTACTTCAAGCGTGAAGGCCGTCCGTCGGAGCACGAGACGCTGACGTCCCGCCTGATCGACCGTCCGATCCGCCCGCTGTTCGCAGACGGCTACAAGAACGACACCCAGGTGGTCATCACCGTTCTGTCGCACGATCTGGAAAACGCTCCGGACATCCTGGCGATGGTGGCTTCTTCCGCTGCTCTGACCCTGTCGGGCGTTCCCTTCATGGGTCCGATCGGCGGCGCGCGCGTTGGCTACATCAACGGCGAATACGTGCTGAACCCGCTGGTCGACGACATGCCGGAATCCTCGCTGGATCTGGTTGTTGCCGGTACCAATGACGCCGTTCTGATGGTTGAATCCGAAGCCAAGGAACTGAACGAAGACATCATGCTCGGCGCTGTGATGTTCGGCCACAAGGGCTTCCAGCCGGTGATCGACGCGATCATCAAACTGGCTGAAACCGCTGCCAAGGAACCGCGCGAGCTGGTCCTGCCGGATCATTCCGAGCTGTTCGGCAAGGTCAAGGCTCTGGCCGAGGCCGAGCTTGTTGCCGCTTACAAGATCACGTCCAAGACCGACCGCAAGAACGCAGTCGACGCTGCCAAGGCGAAGGTCGTTGAAGCGCTGATCACCAACGCTGCCGAAGGCGAAGCCGTCGAAAGCACCGTTCTGGGCGAGCAGTTCAAGAAACTGGAAGCAGAAATCGTTCGTGGCGCGATCCTCGACACCGGCACCCGTATCGACGGACGTGACCTGTCGACCGTCCGTGCGATTTCTTCCGAAGTCGGCATTCTGCCGCGTGCGCACGGTTCCGCACTCTTCACCCGTGGTGAAACCCAGGGCCTGGTCGTTGCCACCCTCGGCACCGGCGAAGACGAGCAGTTCATCGATCTTCTGGAAGGCACCGTGAAGTCTCACTTCATGCTGCACTACAACTTCCCGCCTTACTCCGTCGGTGAAACCGGCCGCATGGGCTCCCCGGGACGCCGCGAAATCGGTCACGGCAAGCTGGCATGGCGTGCAATCAACCCGATGATGCCTCCGCATCACGAGTTCCCGTACACCGTCCGCGTCGTTTCCGAAGTCACCGAATCCAACGGGTCTTCTTCCATGGCAACCGTCTGCGGCACTTCGCTGTCGCTGATGGATGCCGGCGTTCCGCTGAAGGCACCGGTTGCCGGTATCGCCATGGGCCTGATCAAGGACGGCGACCGTTTTGCGGTTCTGTCCGACATTCTGGGCGATGAAGATCACCTCGGCGACATGGACTTCAAGGTCGCCGGTACCCAGGACGGCATCACCTCGCTGCAGATGGACATCAAGATCGACGGTATCACCGAAGAGATCATGAAGGTCGCTCTGGGTCAGGCCAAGGACGGCCGTATCCACATCCTCGGCGAAATGTCCAAGGCCATCACCGAGGCTCGTGCCGAGCTCGGCGAACATGCTCCGCGCATCGAAGTGATGAAGATCCCGGTCGACAAGATCCGTGAAGTCATCGGTTCGGGCGGCAAGGTCATCCGCGAAATCGTGGAAAAGACCGGCGCGAAGGTCAACATCGAAGACGACGGCACCGTCAAGATCGCATCTGCCGACGGCAAGGCGATCAAGGCTGCCGTCAACTGGATCAACTCCATCGCCGCTGAGCCGGAAGTGGGCATGATCTACGAAGGCACCGTCGTCAAATGCGTTGATTTCGGCGCATTCGTGAACTTCTTCGGTGCGAAGGACGGTCTGGTCCACATCTCCCAGCTGGCTCCGAAGAAAGTTGCCAAGGTCACCGACGTGATCAAGGAAGGCGACAAGGTTTGGGTCAAGCTCATGGGCTTCGACGAGCGCGGCAAGGTCCGCCTGTCCATGAAGGTTGTCGACCAGGAAACCGGCAAGGAAATCGAAAAGAAGGAAGAAGCTGAATAAGCTTCCGTCCGACTGACGCAAGATATGAAACGGGGACCGAAAGGTCCCCGTTTTTTGTTTGTCTTGAAGCGAGAAAGGCTGGTCAGCCGGCCCGGGCGGCAACTGAATCGACGCCGTTCATCTTGGCGAGATAGCGGTGGAAGTCGACGCCGGAAAGCGGGCGCGAAAAGCTGTACCCCTGGATGAGCGAGCAGCCGAAGGAATGGATCAGCTCACATTGTTCGTGCGTTTCGGCTCCCTCGCACACGACTTCGATATGCAGCGAGCCGGCCATTGAAATGATCGCCTGAACCAGTGCCTGGCCGTCCACATCCCGCTCCAGGCCCATGATGAAGGTCCGGTCGATTTTGAGCGTGTCGATCGGCAGGCGCTTCAGGTAGCTGAGCGACGAATAGCCGGTGCCGAAATCATCCAGGGAGATCTTGATGCCGAGGTTGCTGATGGCTTCCAGAATTTCGACCGGGTTGACGCGCTGGTCGTCGAACATCACGCTTTCGGTGACTTCCAGTTGCAGACGTGTCGGGTCCATGCCGGTCTCGTCGAGGATTTCTCTCAGCCGAGGCAGGAAATCCGCGTCCCTGCACTGGCGCGGCGAGATGTTGACGCTGATCCCGTCGAGCTGCAGGCCGTTACGGTTGCAGGACTGGAAGAATTCGCAGGCCTCGCGCAGCACCTGTTCACCAAGCGGCACGATGAGCCCACAGTCTTCGGCCACCTTGATGAATTCGGTCGGCGGAACGACGCCCAACTTGGGATCGGTCCAGCGTGCCAGGGTTTCGCAGCTCACCACGCGGTTCTTTTGATAGTCCATGATCGGCTGGAAATTCAGGTGCAGCTCACCCTTCTCGATGGCTTGCCGGAGGCAGATCTCGATCTGGCTTGCGCGGGCGGCCTGTTCATTCATACGCGTGGCAAAGAACCGGTAACTGGCACCGCTATCGGCCTTGGCCTGCAGCATGCTGGTGTCGGCCTGCATCAGCAGCGCTTCCTCGTGTGTGCCGTCGTGCGGACAGACGGTAATGCCGAGACTGCCGGCAAGCACGGCTTCATTGCCGTCTTCCAGTTCGATCGGGTCACCGATCGCCTTCAGAATGTCACGGGCGGTCTGTTCGATCTGCCAGCGGTCTTCCGGGTTCGACAGGATAATGGCGAATTCGTCGCCGCCCATGCGGGCCACGGTCTGGTCCGGACCAAGGGTCCTGGTCAGACGCGCAGCTACGGTTTCGATGACTTTGTCCCCGGCCTTGGGGCCATAGGTTTCGTTGACGGTCTTGAACCTGTCGAGGTCGAGGATCATCAGCGCCGTCAGGTCGCCCATATGTTTGCCGCGCTGGATGGCCTGGCGCAAACGGTCCATGAACAGACGCCGGTTCGGCAGACCGGTCAGAATGTCGAAGTTGGCATTCTTGGTTGCCAGTTCTTCCTGGCGCTTGCGCTCGCTGATGTCCGTGATGGTAGCGTAATAGGCGCGTTCCCCGCGCCATTCCGTCAACCGAACATGCTGCTCCAGCCATATGGTCTCTCCATCCTTGCGGATGCCCTTGACCTCATAGGCGCGCGGAGCGCCTTCGCCGTTTTCACGCATGTTGTAATAGCTGCGCAGCCGGCTGTGCTCTTCCGGCGCGTAGATCACCAGTGTGGGGGACTCGACAAGCTGCTCGGGTTCACCGGGGGCGTAACCGCACATTTTCAGCAGGGCGTCGTTCACATAAAGGATGCGATGATTGGCATGAACCAGCACGCCGTGCATCGAGCCGTCGATCATGTCCTTGAACTGGGCATCGCGGTCACGAACGGATTCAAACGCCGCCTGGAACATGGTCGCCAGTTTGTTGAATTCGAAGATCAGCCCGGGCGGCGGCGGCGACACCACCTTGTCCTGCCGCAGGCTCATCGCGTAGTTCAGCAGCCTGCCCAGGCCGGCCGTGGTGATGCGATTGACCAGAAGCGCAGCACCGATTGCCAGTATCGCGGTATAAAGCAGGAAAGGCGTGAACAGCTGGCTGTAGGTTTCCTCGACCTTTTGCAGGGTGTCCACGGGCTGCTTGATCACGGTCGCAAGCATGTGGCCGTCCAGACCCTGCATCAGCGGAGCAAAAACGAAAAGGTTCTCTCCGTTCAGCGCGTAATTGACGTCGTCAGGTGTAGCGTAGAGCCGTTCGGGAAGCACTTCCGTGGTCAGGTCGCCGATGCCCGCCACAACATCCTCATGGTGATAGAAGGCGATATCTTCCACCCGTAGCGCCTTGGCGAGGACACCCGGCAGGGAGAAGGAATCGGTGATAGTCGTCCCGCCATAAATCCTGCCGAGGACTCGGCCGGTATCGGGATCGAGAACCAGAACAGAGAGCGCTGCAGTGATCTGTATGGGATCGGAATCATGGTCCGCGTAAGTTACCCAGATGTCGGGCGGCATGGCCGCACGTATCTTCACCGGCAATTGGTGGCTCAGGTCGATCAGGCCGAGACTGCCGTTTACCCAGCCGTTTTCACCTGGAAGATCGATCAGGAGAATGTCCAGAACCGCGCTGGTCATACCTTCGGAAGCGCGTTCAATGATGACCTTGGCGGTCTCCTTGTCGTTGTCCAAAAGAGCCTGCCGGATATCCGGGTTGGCCGCGACCGCGCGGATCTGCGTTTCGAGTTTGTCCAGATGCTGGGTGAAGACGAGCCTTGCGAGTGTTGCCTTGGATTTCGCGCTGCGGGCAATTTCATGTTCGGCAATCGACAGGCTGCCAAGGTACGTAATCCAGAAGAGTGCGATCGCCGTTCCCATGAGGCCGAACGCAAACAGAGCCATGACAAGGCGGCTGAAGGGAATGGAAAAACTGGCCTTCAACGAAGCGCTCCTGAACCGGCGGGCATCATCTGACAGGATAATGGGACGTGACGGGAAGCAAGGCGGGGCGGGGTCCTTCTCGGTTGGAACAACAGGTTGTTGCTGGTCTTGCAAGTACAAGGCACCCGGCGGCGGGTATGGACAGCTTCGGGAAAAGACAGCTTGTGACGAACCGATGCGTCCATAAGCACAGTATCATGAAACCTGGTCCTCGTTTTGCAATTGTAAGAAAAAACACTTGCAGACTTAAACGTAACTGCTCGAGGTTTACCTTTGGTGAATTGGAATGGTGAAGATGTTGCGACTTTATTGTCAATTTAACTTGCTGTTCATTAATAATGTCGCGGTTGAATATGGTAATATTTGACAGGAGCCATTTCTATTTAGCGCTGCTGTCCTCTCGCATGATCGGGCGTTTGCCTCCCCCGGTGAAACTGGTATACCCCCATCGTGAAGTGAATTGGGGTCGATTGGCCTATTGAGGAAGACGGAGCCACTTGATGGGGCAGATGCGCTTGGTAGTCGTTGGAGCCGGTGGCCGAATGGGCCGGGCATTGACGCGGGCGGTCACGGAAACAACAGGTGCTACCGTCGTCGCGGCGATCGAACGCGAGGGCTCCGAGTTTCTTGGCAAGGATGTGGGCGACCTGGCTGGAACAGGTTCCTTGGGCGTTCCTGTCACCGACGATCCCTTGACCGCCTTTGCCGCCTCTGACGGCGTCCTGGATTTCACGGCGCCGGCGGCAAGCCTCTGGTTTGCCGAGCTGGCCGCGCAGGCTCGCATCGTCCATGTCATCGGCACCACCGGTTGGGCTGAAGGGCAGGACGAACCTCTGAAGGCAGCTGCCCGCCATGCCCGGATCGTCAAATCCGGAAACATGAGCCTGGGTGTCAATCTGCTGGCGAGCCTGGTGCGCAAGGCTGCCGCCGCGCTTGACGCGGATTTCGACATCGAGGTTCTGGAAATGCATCACAAGCACAAGGTGGATGCCCCCTCGGGCACGGCGCTGTTGCTTGGCGAAGCGGCTGCACAGGGCCGGGGCCTGGATCTGGCCGCCCATTCGGTCCGTTCGCGCGACGGTATCATGGACCCTCGCAAGACCGGCGACATAGGCTTTGCAACCCTGCGGGGCGGGTCGGTCATCGGGGAGCATTCAGTGATTTTTGCAGGTGAAGGCGAGCGCATCGAACTCACTCACCGGGCGGAAGACCGGCAACTGTTCGCCCGCGGGGCCGTCAAGGCGGCACTGTGGGGATTTGACCAGAAGCCCGGGTTTTATTCGATGGCCGATGTCCTCGGCCTGGATTCTTGAAGATACGCATTTAGCTTGAGGAGAATGGCATGGACCGCCTTCTTGTGCTTGTCCGTCACGGACAGAGCGACTGGAATTTGAAGAACCTGTTCACCGGCTGGAAAAACCCGGACCTGACCGAGCAGGGCGTGGCGGAGGCTCACAAGGCCGGCGAGCAGCTCAGGGATCTGAAGCTGTCCTTCGACGTTGCTTTCACCTCCGATCTGTCGCGTGCACAGAAGACGCTGGACATCATCCTGGAAGAACTGGGCCAGACCGGCCTTGAAACCTTCAAGGATCAGGCTCTCAACGAGCGTGACTACGGTGACATCACCGGCATGAACAAGGACGAAGCGCGCGAGAAGTTCGGCGAAGAGCAGGTCCATATCTGGCGCCGCTCCTACGACATTCCGCCTCCGGGCGGTGAAAGCCTGAAGATGACCGCAGAGCGCGTTCTGCCTTACTACAAGTCGGAAATTCTGCCGCGCGTCCTGGCTGGCAGCCGCACGATCGTTGCCGCGCACGGCAACTCGCTGCGGTCGCTGATCATGGATCTGGAAGATCTTTCACCGGAAGAAATCCTGAAGCGTGAACTGGGCACCGGAACGCCGATCATCTATCGCCTCGATGAAAACGGCGGCGTGGTCAGCGTCCAGGATCTCGCCGACTGAGACCAGTCTGCATTGCCGAAATTCATGTCCCGCTGCTTCCAGGAGGCAGCGGGACTTGTTTTTGAAAGGCAGCCCGCCAGGTGCCTGCGTTGCCCGCGGCGTTATCGAATGAGCCTTTGAAGCGGGCATGTACCGTCTGCAATCCCCCGGCAATTTCTTTGCAAAAACAGTCCTGAATAGTGATTTGCATTCAGTGTCTCTCCCATTTGAGGGAGGGCCGATCTGCCACGCCTCTATAGGCTTCCAGCCGTCGACCACGGTTGGAGCATTTTTAGATGGCCGTATGCACGAAAGTTTCTTCCCGCTTGCAGAAGCTGGCGCGCAGATCAGGAAAATCGGGACGTTCGCTATTTCAGGCAACTGCAGTTTTTCTGCTCGGCGCGGTTTCGGCGCAGGCCCAGACAAACCTGACAGCTGAAGAACAGGCCAGGCTGGCCGCAGCCGACGGCGGCCTGGCACCGACTGCCACCGCGATCGAACTTCCCTTTGAAGAGCCGTTTGACGGCAAGGATCTGGCCGGGCACTGGCAAATCCTGAATGCTGACAAGGACTCCTTCGTTGTAGAGAACGGCATCCTGCTTGCGCTCACGAGCGGCGGCAAGAACAGTCTGCGAAATGCGGATACGAGCAACATCTTCGAGCTGCAAGGCGTGCCGCCTGAGGGAGACTTCGATCTTGCTATCAAGGGCAAGCTCGATCCGAAAACCGGTTACGACGAAGTCTGGCTGGGACTTCGGGAAAGTCCGGACAATTTTATTGCAGCCCATCTTTATGTGCTCACCAAGGGGTGCGGTCCTGCACTGTTCCTGCGGACTGTCGCCAATCAGCCGGTAATGCCGGAAGGCGAGCCGGTTTTGACCGCCGCCAACCACAGCCTGTTTGACGGTCCCATCATCAAGTCCGTTTGCGACAAGGCCGGCCGGCCCCTCGGGGATCAGATCTTGTCGAACCTGTTTGCAGAAGGTTTTGAGCTGACCCTCTCCAGAAGAGGGTTGCGCTACCGGACCTCCCTGACATTGACCGTTCCGGACAGAGGGGCGCAAAAGCCCGCCGGTCTCGAGACCATTCACACCAACTGGATTGCCCGCATGGCGCCTTTCGGCAAACCGGTTTTCCTGCTTGGCCAGGGCAGCCGCGCCGGCAGCGGTGAAACGCTGGCCGAGTTCGACCACTTCAGCATCCGCCGTCCGCAACAATGAGCCCGGAGTTTCCCATGTCTGCTCTTCCCACTCGGGCGCGCGTACTGCGGCTCGTGGTTCCTTTCTCGCTCGCCCTTTGTGCAGCTTTACCTTCTCATGCTCAGCAAGGTGATGTCGCCGCCGCAGAGAACCTCGTGCGGCTGTTTTATGCCGAACATTCCAAGCGGTTCAACGACGGCGATACGCCGCTCCTGAACGACGCTCCGGCCGCAAAGGAGTTCCTCGTCGACGGCCTCGTGCAAGGGGAGCTTCAGGGGATTTTGCAATTCGATCCGGTCTATGATGCACAGGACGCGAGCATTTCCGATCTCAGCATTCAGCCCGATCCGGACGCACCCCTCTTGCAGGGCGCTGCCCGGATAAAGGTGACTTTTACCAACTTCGGAATGCCGATCCGGCACATCTACACGCTGATAACCGTGCCGGACGGTTCCTGGCAGATCAACGACATCTATTCCGAAACAAACGACTGGTCGTTGTCTGATCTCCTGCAGTCCGCCGGTGTGGACATCAGATCGGATCCAGGTTCCGAGATCACGCTCAAGGGCAGTTCAGCGGCCGGGTCCACCGTTGGATCGGGGCAGACACAGGCTGCAAACGGCGGAGACGCGGTAATACCCGGCATGGAAGAAGGGGACCTTCCCGGAAACGGCCTGTCCTCTGAAGGGAGCGACCTTCTGTTCGTTCTGGACGGTTCAGGCTCCATGTGGGGGCAGGTCGACGGTGTTGCCAAGATCACCACTGCGAAGCAGGCGCTGACAGGCCTTATCGGTGACCTGCCGGCTCAGACCAACGTCGGCCTCATGGCCTACGGACACCGCCGGGAGGGGGATTGCGGAGACACCGAGATCCTGTATCCGGTTTCCAACTTCGATACCGAACGTCTGAAGCCGGTTATCGACGCGATTACGCCTCGTGGAAAAACCCCCATCGCAGCCGCCCTGCAACAGGCGGCTTCCGCCATGCCCGCCTCCAACCGGCCGGCAAACGTGCTTCTGATTTCAGACGGGCTGGAAACCTGCGGCGGTGACCCATGCGCCGCGGCGAAGGCATTGGCCGAGCGCGGTATCAACACCCGCGTCCATGTGGTCGGGTTTGACCTGACGCAGGAGGAGAACCAGGCCCTTCAGTGCATCGCCGAAAATGGCGGCGGCAACTATTACGCCGCCAACAATGCCGAAAGCTTCACCGAGGCCGTCAAGCAGGCTGTCGCGGACACAGGCAAGGCAGCGGAACCTCCCGCACCGGCGCCGGAAGCCGAAGAGGTCGTTCCGGCCAGCACCCTTGTGTTTGAGGAAACGTTTGACGGCCCGGAGCTGGCAGCCAGCTGGCAGACACTGAATGGAACCGACAGGCTGGCCAGGTTTACCGGAAGCGGCACCCTGTTTGTCTCCGCACTGGGGGGCGACACGATCTACGACAACAAGAACGCGCTGAACCGCCTCGTTCTTGACGAGCCGCTGCCTGACGGTGATTTCGACCTGAGTCTCAAGTTCAAGCTGCATGAACAAAGCGGTCATGAAAGCGTATCGTTGTCGCTGCTGGAGGATACGAACAACCAGATTGGCGCAATGGCCTGGATCTGGACAAAAGGCTGCGGTTCTTATCTGAACCTGTCCTTGACCCGCCTCTCCGGAGATCCCGAAGGCAAGCCTGAAGTCTCGCGTTTCGATGTCAATCTGTTCGGCAAGCAGATCGTCAAGACCGTGTGCGACAAGGCGGGCAGGGCCTATGGCAACAAGGTTCTGGAATCGCTTTCGACCGATGGTGCTCTGCTGCGTCTGAAACGGCGAGGACGTGCGCTCTCCGCTGCCATCGAACTGGAATTGCCCGCTGCTGACGGTCAGGAGGGCGGCCCCTACGTTCTTGAGACCGATCCGGTTACCGTGCTGCGCCTTGCCGGCAAGCCGAGCGTGCTCGCCGGTCAGTGGAACAAGGCAAAGTCGCAAGAGAGCCATTTCGAGTTCGACAGGTTTGCAATCGAGCTGGTTTCGCAATGAGGATTCGTCCTCGCCGTGCTTGTCTGGCCTTTGTAATCCCCTGGTTCCTGTTGGAAGCGGTTTTCGCGCAAGGTCCCGGCGTCCAGGCCCCAGGGGTCGAAGACCTCGCTTGTGCGGCGGGATATGGCTGCCAAGGCGTTTCGTCTTCGCAATGCGACGTCCTGGCGATGCTGGGCTTGATGACGACGGGAGAGGCCCGGGACCTGTTCGCCCAGGCTTATCCCGCACGGTTTACGGAGGTGGCAAGAAACGTAGCCTTGCCACCATCCGAATGCTTGCAGGCTGCCGGTTCCGGTATAGGCATCGGCGCGGGCAGCCTTTCAAATTCGGGTACCGAGGACACCGGCGCATCGCCGAATGACAGCGGTGCACAAGCCTTGCCCGACTTCGCAAGTCTCGACGGATTTTCCGAGACACCATGTCCGGGCAATGTGTCCGTCGATCCGATCTTCGTGCAGGGGCAACCGGACATCCGGGTGCTCGCCTGTTTCAAGGGAGCGGACAATCGCTACAGCGAATGCGGCAAGGCACCCGCCCGTGCCTATTGTTTGAAATTCGGTCTGCCGGACGTTGCCTGCTTCGGCGACATCAAGCTCGTCGGCAAGGCCGCCACTGTCGACGCCTATTGTGAAACCGGCGAGTGTCCCGCTTTTGGTTTCGTTGTCTGCAAATAAGCGCCGTCCGGTGCCGGAACCGCATCGATGCTCACCCAAATGGGAGAGGCTTCAGCCGGATCGAAACGTCAGTCTTGCGTCATCGACATGTCTCGCCAACAAGACCGGAGACTGAAAATGCGGAAGATTTGGATGATACTTTTTCTGGCACTGGGGACGAGTTTCCTGCTGCCAACCTTTTCGGCGCAGGCCAAAACGATCTGCACGATCCAGGCGGAGAGCGCTTTCAGCAAGGGTCACAAGACCCGGGCCGGTGCCGAGGCAAGAGCCTGGGTAAACTGGCAAGGCAAGATGAGGAACAGCCATGGCCGCCGGTTTGCCGTTTCCATGGCCCGGGTGACAAAAGGCTATCCCAAGTTCGATGGCACCCGGTTTAACCACAGGGTGGTGGTTCGCGCCCAGGGTTGCTACGTCAAAGGCGTTTCCTGCCTCACCGGCACCGGGATCACCCCTTCCTGCGAGTGCCAGAGCGACCGTCGCGCCGCCTTGAAGCAGGGATGTTCCGTCTACGCCGCTGGCAGGTGACAGGCGGTAGGAATACTTCCCGAATGGAATGCGTGCGGACGGTCTATTTCAACCAGCCGACAGGCCCGGCCATCAGCCGGGCCACAAGCTCCGACTGACTGTGCACGCCGATCTTCTGGAAACTCTTTTTAAGATGCCCGCGTGCCGTGCTGACCAGAATTCCCTGGTTGTCTGCAATCTGGTCCAGCGATCGTCCTTCGGCGATCTCGAGGGCAATCTCCGCTTCCTTGCCGGTCAGGCCATAGGCCAGTTCGATCAGGGTCTTTCGGGTTTCGGAGGTGTCTTCGCCGGTCTGCACCCTCAACAACAACAAGCTGGCAGGCCCGTGCCTCTGAAGGCTGGTCTGTTTGAGGGCGGCAGGAAAAAACTGAAAGCCGACAGGCTTGCCCTCATGGACAATCAGTCTTTCCCCGTTCTGGCGAGAAATGACTGCCGCTTCGTTTTCTGCCAGCAGCGACTTTACCCGCGCCTTCGCGGTTTCTTGAATTTGACAAGCGTCGTCCTGCGGCAACAGGCCCGAGAGCGAAGTTTCGAAGGCGCCGTTGCAATGCAGGAGGTCGTTTTGCCTGTCCAGCAGGGCAACACCGATCTGCAGCCGCTCGATCACGCTTTCCAGAAGAACGCCGAGCGTCGCGCTCATCATGACCTGCTTGTTCAGGTTGAACGCCCGTTCCCAGTGCGGCATCAGCCGGCTGATGCGCTCGTGCAGTTCTTCCTCGTTGACGTTCCCGGAGAGTTCTGCCTCATGGATCATCCGGTAGATGATTTCCGTCCATCGGCTGTCGTCGTCGATGGCGTTGTAACAGAGCTCGACAAGTTCATCCGGCTCCAGCTGCCGTGCGCCGGTTTCGCTGATCCGGTTGAGGATGTCCGAGGCAAGCTCTTCCACGCCGACTTCCCTGATATCGGCCTCAGGGCGTCTGTTTTTCTGGACCCAGTCCAGGATCCGTCCGCTGATCGAGAATTTGTCCTCTTCCAGAAACAGCGCCGACCGGGCTCCGTCGACACGTTCGGAGGCAACGTCCTCAATGCCAATCCGCGACAGGAAGCGCTCGATGGGCGGCAGGAAACCGCCGTCGCGGAGCATTGCATCTTCGCCGCCGAAGACGACAAGGCACCGCGTGCCCGGTTTCATCTGAGCGTCACGCGGCCACGACCACGCACTGAGCATGCCTTCGAAGATCTGCTTCCAATATGCGGGTGTCGGTGTCGGCCAGCCGTGCGGGTCTTCCAGGACCTGCTGAATGACGCGGTGATCCGTACTCATGACATCAGCAAGGTGCCTGCGATCCTTCAGGTGCGCGCCAAGGAAGGAATAGAGATGGTGCAGGGTCTGTTCGTCGGGCGTATCCGCGCCTTTCAGGCGGATTCGAACCTCGGAAAAAGTCTTGCCGAACAACGCCAGCGTCTTCTGGTTGGGCGGCGGCGAGATGAACACGATGTGCCGGGCAAGGTCCGGCCAGGTCTTCATGACTTCCAAGGTCAGCAGGGCGGTGATATTGGGAACGACGATCAACCGGTCCTGCCAGGGCGTGTCCTCAAAGCTCCGCTCCAGCAGGTGCCGCATGTCTTCTACAGCGGATTTCCAGCCGTCTCGCGGATCCAGGTGCCCGGCAACCGAGGTCTTGTCGAAACTCTTGCCGTGTCCCCGGATATCACCGGAGTGGACGTCCCAGCCGGAGGCGCGGAATCCCGCTGCGAGTGGCTGCAGCATTCCTGAATGCGTTGGTTGGCTGTGGCCCAGGAAAACGGTTCTTTTTCCCGAATAGAGACGGCGCGTCATGTTGACGGGCCAATGACGGTAATAAAGCGAAGGCCCGTCAGGTCTCGGTAGGTATTTTGCTTCCATGCGCAGATCTCGTCTCAGAACCACATCTGCCCAATGTGTCAAAAGTCCCCTTGCAGACGCCCGCCGCGAGACTGCAGCAGAAAGCCGCCGTTGCAAATCTATGAAAATCCATAGGGTCTGGCTGCAAAAGCGGCGTTTCATGCCGAGTGCCCCTATTCGACGGTATTCTTGAGAGAGAACTTTGCGGCCTCGAACTCGGTGAGCAGGTCGGCGAGATGTGCATCGACCCGGTCCGGGTGCGCGTTGGCGCCGACAAGCTTGTCCTGTGCCAGAAAGAACAGGACATCGTCGTCAATTACGAAGCCGACAGTATGATACCGCTCAAGCAGATCGAGCAGGGTGGTCTGAGTAGCAGGCGTCAGGATGCTGAGAACGGCAAGGTCCGCATCCGCTCCGACATCGTTTGAACAGGAGACATGGAATGCCTCGTTGAAGGCGATGGACTCCGTCTTGACGTCCCGATCCAGAGGGCCCTTGTGGAAGAGGTTCTCCGGTCGCACTGCGGCCCGGACGCCTGTCTTGCGGTCAAGTTTATAAGCTCCCAAAAGGGAGTAGAACACGCCGAAGCCCCCTCTGCCGCCACGGGCGTCACGCCTCAGGGCAGGGTTCGCCGCAAGGCCGGCTTCCATTTCCATGGCACCGATTGCGACCCAGAACGGCAATCCGTCGCTGCTGCTTGTGCCCCAGAATTCGCCATCGAATTGGGCACCGACAAAGGATCCGACCTGAAGCCTGGTCAGTTCGGGGACGCGGTCTTCCACGGCAAGCGCCCTTTCGGATTTGACCAGGCGCGTTCGGCGATCCGCGCCGTCCGATGTCATGACGGTGCCGAATTCGCGCACGCGCTCCATGAGCTTGCCGGTGTAGCTCCAGCCTTTCCTGTGTGCGAGTTCGACCCGGCGCTTCAACTGTCGGCCGTCCCTGTTTTCAAGCTCCCCCGCCAGAAACATGAGCGCGAACATCACGGTCGTGACCGCAACAGGCACAAACGGAAAGCCGTCCGTCCAGAAGCCCTGCACCATGGTCCACAAAAGGGCAAGGATCGCCCCTATCGGCAGCATGCGCCGGACCGGAGCAGGCAGAACAACACCTGATCGGATGTCGGAGACGTCGGGAGTCTCCACGGAGATTTCACCCTTGATCGGGTCCCAGTGCGTGACGCGCCCACTCATGACGGCGCTCTTGTCAGGTCGATTGGCGGTACGGCTTCAGCGGATTTCAATTGGTCTGCATCGAGTGCGAAAAACGCTGCCCGTTCGAAGCCGAGGAGCGAGCCGACCCAACACGAAGGGATGGCATCCAGCAGCGTGTTGTAGCGATCCACATTGCCGTTATAGAGCCGGCGCGCGGCACTGATCTGGTCTTCAGTTTCCTCCAGCTGTTTTTGCAGTTGAAGGATGTTTTCCGTCGAAGTCACATCAGGATGATGTTCCGCGTAGCCAAGGAAGGTGCTCAGCCCCGCGGTCAGGTCGCCTTCGGCCCGTTCGATATCTTCCAGGCTGCCCTGCCGAACCGCAATCGCCTTCTCCCGCACGTCCAGAAGACGGTCGAAGACATGGTTTTCCTGACGGATGGCGGAGCGGACCGCACTCACCAGCCCGGGAACAAGGTCATGCCGCCGCTTGAGTTGAACCTGAATGCCCGAACGCCCGTTCGCAACGGCATTTCTGGCCGCTGCCAGGCGATTCTGCAGGTAGACGAACCCGCCAAGGCTCATGATCAGTAGGATGAAAAGCGTCGTCATGCATGTCTCCGGAAAACCCATGTCCGGAAGACAACAGAACAGTTGGGGTGGTACGCGCCCTCTCCCATTTAAGGGAGCTTGAACACGTGAAAGGCACAGGACACCTTTTCCACATTCCTGACTAAGGGGAAATCAGCCCGTTGAGCAGCGCGATGGCAATTGCCTGTTCGCGGGTCGCGGCGCGAAGTTTCGTGCGGGCGTTCTTGAGATGAAGTTCGACGGTAACCGGTCGGAGGCCGAGCTTGTCTGCAATCTGCTTGCTGCGCAGGCCTTGCGCGACCCAAAGGAGGCATTCCTTTTCCCTTGGGCTCAGCGCGATGTCCCTGTGCTCGTTTTCCAGCGCGGCCTGCAGGCGCTGGTGCGCAAAGAAGGCTGTCAGCCGGAGCAGGTCGGCATGTTCTGAAAATATCTTCTCGATTTCGTGGCGCGGCAGGCTTGATCCGAGGTTCCAGCCACCAGCTCCACCAGGGCCCGCTTGCCGCACGATACAGGACATGCCGGCACGCATGCCGGTTTCTCCAGCTTCCTGAATGAGTTGGCGCTGGGCATTGCACAGATACGGGTAGTCCGAAAGATAGTCGATGCCTGTCCCCATAGGAGTAGTCGAGGTGCAGCAATAGGCAAAAAAGGGGTCGATCCGCTCATAGGCGGCGGCGCGGTAATGAGAGGTCCAGCTTTCCGGAAAGGTGGTGAACATCGAGAGACCCGCCATCGTGCGGTCGATGTAAATGAGCTTGTCGAAGCCAAAGGATTCGAAGAATTGCGCACTGGCTGTCCAGGCACTGTTGGAAGAAATTCCTTCAGGCAATTTCTCGATCAAACTGGGCGGCACTGCGTCTGTCCAAGCATAAACTATGGTTTTCCATATATTGGAGATCATAGGGTGCCGGGTTACATCGGACAACGGTTAGAGTTCACGGGGATTTTTACCTGACCAGGGCCCGTCGGACGGAACACGTTTTCGAGGGGCCGCTTCTGACGTGACAGGTACGGGATCACAGACAATCGTCCTTGGAACGTTTCTGTTGGGGCCGCTGGTTTACGCCTTCTGGCGCAGCCGCAAGGGGACGCGAGCCGATTACATTTTCAACTCGGGTCGCACGGGGTTGCTGGCCACGGTCGCCGGTATCATTTGCGGCAATATCGGCATCGGTACATTCGTTGCCCTGGTGCTGTTTTCCGCGGCAAGCCCGGTCATCGGCCTGTCGCTCGCGCTGGCCTATGGCTCCGGGCTGATGATGTGTGCCCTTGTCGCTCCGGGTGTGCACAGGTTGTCGCAAAAATACGGGGTGAGGGGACTGATCGACCTCATCGTGGTCACCCACAAGGTGCGGCACCCGATCCTGATATGGGTGCCGGTTGCCTTTGTCTTTCTTCTGCGGGCCTCGGTACAATTGATTGCCCTGGCCGTTATCCTGACGGCTGTCCTTCCAATTCCCCCTCTTGCGGCAGTCGTGCTCGCAACATTCGTTGCAGGGGCCTATACGGCGATTGGCGGCTACAGGGTGGCAACGGAAACCGACATTCCGCAGGCTGTGGTCATTCTCGTCGGCATTGCGATCCTCGGGATGTGGAACATGGAAGCGCCTTCGCGGGAGCTCGTGTTTTTCGACCTTGGTCCCTACCGCTTTCCGATCCTGATCGGCATCTGGCTGTTCATACCGGCAAGCGCGGTTCTGGCTGTCGACAACTGGCAGCGGATGGCGACCGCACGGGAGCCGTCGGTCGCCCGGCGCGCATTCCTGCTCGGTGCCCCGATATGCCTCGCGGGATACCTCATTATTGTCTGGCTTGGGCTGCACAGCATGCCTGGCGGGGACGTGATGCAGATCCTGCACACGTCGGTGCCGCAGACCTGGATATGGCTTGTCGACCTGATGCTCATCGCCGTGGTGATGTCGACGATGGACACGTTCGTGATGCCGCTGATGGCCGGTCTGGAGCGGACAGAACTGTCGCTGGGGAGATTGCAGTTGATCGTTGCCGCGCTGTTCACGTTGCTCGGTCTTTCAGCGGCCTTGTTCGCGGATGTCCTGAACTCGATCATTTCCGCCTTCAGTTCGCTGGCGGTGTTCTTGCCGGTTGTCTGGGCGTCGGTTCGCGGCCGGCGTGTGAGCGCGCCGGCGGCGATCGTGTCGCTGAACGTCGGGATCGCGGTCACCGTGCTGCTGACAACGGTGGACCTGAATTCCGCGGCGTTGGTCGGCTGTCTTCTGTCCTGGCTGCTGTATGGGGCAGTGTCACGCTTTGCCCCGGGCCAGTCCCTGGCGCTTCGCAAGGTTGCTGAAAGAGACGCGAGAGCTTGATGCTTCGCCGCCTAAGTATCTTCGGTTTCCGCTCAAGCTCTCCCATATGGGACATTTGCGGTCTGCAAGGATCGCCTACTCCTTCCCGAGTTTCGGCTCAAAGGAGACAATCTGATGAAATACGCCTACGCTCTTGCAGCTGGCCTTCTGCTGGGTCTGCCGGCAGAATTTGCGACAGCACAGTCGCGCTCCAATGAGGGAGTGACAGGTCAACCACAAGCCTGTCCGTTCAACCATCCTGTTGGTTGCTTCATCAAGACCGGTTCCAAGGGGCCGGTGAAGTCCGTCTACTTCTTCAACGACTACAAGCAAAACCGGTGCGGGGTTCATACGCAGGTCTGCCCCGAAGGGCGCAAATGTTTCACGCGCACGGAGAAACTGAGCCTGAACACAGCTACGGGAGAATTCTATTCAAGCCGGATCAATGGAGCGGTCACCGTGACGAACAGTTACGGGTTCTCGACCAAGACGATTGGGGCCGGTTATCCCGCCTTCATGCGGGCGAAGGTCAAATATGTCGGGAAAAGCGGCAAGGCGAGAACCAGCACATTGTCCTTCAAGGCGTCGTCTGAAGGGTGCTGACGAGCGTTCATGGTTCGCAGCAATCAGCTCCTGCCAGCTTGAAGGCCAAGGTCCTGTTTTTCAAGGAGCGCTTGTTGTCCCGAAAGTTCACCTCCCTGCGCAAAAGCGCAGGGAGCACCATAAATCATCAGCGAAATGCCGATGGCTGCAATAATCTTGCTGATCATCCGTTTGCTCCCGAAAAATCAAACCTGGAAAGCGGCAGGCTCCGGATCCGTTCGCCGGTGAGAACAGCTACGGCATTTGCGACTGCCGGCGGCACGCCTGGAAGCCCGGGTTCACCGACACCTCCCATCGGCGCACCGCTCTCCACGATACGGACATGAACGCGCGGCATGCGCTCAGGAGGCAGGATCGGATACATGTCGTAATTGCGGGCTTCGGGCATACCATCGGTGTAAACGACCTCTTCCAGCAATGCGGAAGAAAGACCGAGTGCCACGGCGGAGTTTACCTGAGCTTCGATAATCGCTGGATTGACGATGCTGCCCGGATCGATCGCGACCCAGACATCGTGAACGACCACTTCGCCGCCATCCAGGGAGACTTCTGCAATCGTTGCCACCTCGCTGCCGAAAGGAGAGGCCATTGCAACGCCGCGGGCGCGCCGCGTTCCGTCTTCCGCCTCAAAGGGCCCTCTTTTCCAACCCCCGGACAAGTCACCAACCGTCTGCAACAGTGTCTTGTGGCGTGGGCTGTGGTCCAGCAACTTGAGACGCAGTTCAAAGGGATCCTGCTCGCCGGCATCAGCCATTTCGTCGAAAAAGGACTCATAGAAGAAATCATTCATCGAATGACCGACGGAACGCCAGAACCCGATAATGGCCGGATCATCGACATGGATCTGACCCACGCGCTTGTTTGCGATCGCGTAGGGCTTGCCGGCAATTCCCTCGACCGATGAGCTGTCGACCTTGTCCGGCTGACGACCGTACCAGCGTCCGGTGGGGCCTTCGCCGACGGCAACCGCATCGAAAGCCAGGGGATGGCCATCCGGGCCGATCGCAGCCCTGAACCGCACCGTGCCAATTGGCCGAAGAGCGTCGCGCAGGAATTCTTCCTCGCGGCTCCAAAGGAGTTTTACCGGGCGGCCAGCCGCCTTGGACAGCAGGATCGCCTGCGGATAGGGATTTGCCGTCTGATAGAGGAAATGACGGCCGAAGAAACCCCCGAGCATCGGGGAATGAACAATGACCTTGTCCGCAGATATCCCGGCCACCTTCGCGGCATCGGCCTGGAACATCTCGGGAGCCTGGTTCGGGACCCACATTTCCAGGGTGCCGTCGTCGTTCCAGCGCACAAGTGCAGAGGGCGGCTCAAGCTGACCGTGCGCCAGATAGGGGGCGTCATAGGCGGCTTCGATCACCTTGGCGGAGGATGCTAGCGCGGCATCGGCATCTCCTTCGGCTTCAAACGCGATCCCTTGACCGGCCGTCGCCTTGAGCATTTCCTTGTGCGCTTCGGAGGAGAAGGTGTCCGGCATGGCGCGAGCGGTACCTGCGGGAGCTTCTGTCCACTCGACTTCCAGCTTCTCAACGGCCATCCGGGCGCGCCACCAGCTGTCGGCCAGAACCGCAACGGCACCGGGCAATTTGTGAAGGGAATGCACGCCTGGCATCGCCGCGACGTCTGCCTCATTGGCGAATGCGCCAGATTGCTGGCCAAGACGCGGCGCATGTTGTACCGCACCGTAGAGCATACCATCGACCGAAAGATCGATCGCGTATTGCGCCCGTCCCGTGGACTTGTCGAGAACGTCCAGCCTGTCGTGCGGCTTTCCGATCCAGCGGAATTCATCCTTCGACCGCAATTCGACTGTTTCCGGCACCGGAAGGTCCGCCGCAGCTGTCGCAAGGTCTCCATAGGGGATCGATTGCCCGGAGGCCGGATGAACCACTTTCCCGGGTTCGGTCGTGAGGGTTTCAATGGGCACGCCAAGGCGCCCAGAGGCGGCTTGCAGCAGCATCTGACGGGCAGTCGCACCAAGCTTGCGCATGGCGTCATAGCTCATGCGCACGGACATGCTGCCGCCGGTAAAGCGAATTTGCCCGCCGATCAGCAGGTAGTCGGGTCCCGGGGGCGCCGTTTCAACTTGAAAGTTGCCCGGCTCGACATCCAGTTCCTCACCGACGATCTGGGCCATTGCGGTGTAGATACCCTGCCCACCTTCCACAAAAGCGCTGCGGAATTTCACCGTGCTGTCGGCCAGAATTTCCAGGTAGGCATCGATCCGGGTACCCGGCGTGGTCTGGCCGGCCTGCGCAATCGCCCGCCCGGTTCCAGCAGGAAGAGATACGGTCAGAACCAGCGCGCTGATAGAACCGGCGAGAAAGCCGCGGCGTGAGACGTTCAGCGGGCGCGCTGTGTTTATATCGGCGCGCGTGAAACCGGAATTTTCATCAATATTCATGGGAGCGCCTCCTTAAGCTTCCGCAGCCTGACGCACGGCTTTCGAAATCGCATTGTAAGTGCCGCATCGGCACAGATTGGTCATTGCTGCGGCAATGTCGTCTTCCGATGGGCTGGCGTTTTCCTTGAGAAGGGACGTGGCAGCCATGACCTGGCCAGACTGGCAATAGCCGCATTGCGGCACCTGGTTTTCCACCCAGGCGTCGACCACTTTCCTGCCGATCGGATCTTGTTCAATTGCTTCGATGGTCGTGATCTCGGAACCGGCGACACTTTCGACCGGAGTGACACAGGTACGGGTCGCGTAACCGTTGACAAGCACCGTGCAGGCTCCGCATTGAGCAAGGCCACATCCGTATTTGGTACCGGTCATTCCGAGCGTGTCCCGCAATACCCACAGCAACGGGGTGTCGGGTTCAACGTCAACCTCGTGCCGGGATCCATTGATGTTCAGTTCCATGGTGCCTCTCCTCGAGCTTTCATGAAGGCGTGCCGACGGCTGATTGCGCAACGCGGCAGCATGCTTGCGTCCGTTTCGCTTCAGGCAGCGTCATGCCCGGCGCGTCACGGGTAATATGAAGTCATCAGGCCGGGGGATTAAGGCGCGTCTCTTGAAACGAGTTATGATCTGGCCTCATGAAACGAACCGGGCGAACCAAGTGGATGTCCCTGGCCTGCACACGGCGACAGCCCACTGACAAAGCAGACAAGGTCTGGTCATTGAGCGATGTCGAGGGCGCTTCTGCCGCCAGCGTCACACTGTCGGTCGGGTACCACGACGACTGACAAACAGCATGGCTGCAACGCCGATCAGGCTGCTGACGGTGCTGACAATGACCGCCCCATGCCAGCCGGCAAAAAAGCCCTCGTCCGTCGGTTCTGCAATCAGAAGGGAGACAAGTGCAATGCCGATGGCCGAACCGAGGTAGCGGGCCGTGTTGTTGGCGGCGGACCCCATGGCACTGCGTTCTGGGGGGACCGTCTGCACAGCTTCGTGGCCCAGGGAAGCGTTCAGGACGCCATTGGCCAGCCCGGCGATGAACAGACCGGGAAGAACGGCCGCCCAGGTCGTATCGGCATCAGCGGCAATCATCAGGAACTGGGCAAGTGCACAACCGAGAATGGCCCAGATAACCCTTTGTCTAGAAGTGAACCGATCCGGCAGCAGGCGTGCCGCAAGAGCGGCGATAACGGTGACCCCGGACCAGGCGACAAGAACAACGGCAGCAAACAGCGGTTCCATTCCAAGGCCGCGGACCAGAACAGTCGGAACCATGGACATAAGGGCAAGCACACCTGCGCCCGAGGCGAAGGCCGCAATTGTGGCTCCCGCGAAATTGGCATCGCCGAAAAGATCCAGTGTCAGGATCGGATTTCTGACCCGTTTTTCGATCGCCACGAAAATCGCGACGAGCAGAAGACCGGAAGCCGAAAGGGTTACGACCGTCATCGCGGACCCGACCCGCGCCTCGGTCAATGCCGAAAGAAGGCACCCGAGCCCGGCCATCAGAACGACGCTTCCGGCCAGATCGACCTTCTGACCGCTGGGTTGGCTTTCCGGAAGGCGTGCCCGGGCCGCGAGGGCGAGCAGGGCCGAGGTCACCGCTATCAGCCAGTGTATCGCGGCCCAGCCCGAAACCCCGAGCAGGAGCGATGCGATGATCGGACCTGCAGCCACACCGCCGCCAAGTGCCGCCGCCCAGATTGCCGCTGCGTGCCGGCGAGCTTCGCCCTGGTAGATCTGTCCGAGCAACCCTAGGCCACAGGCCATGATACCGGCACTTCCAAGGCCCTGTACGATGCGCATGAGGATCAGAAACAGGCCGCTGGTGGCAAGCGCTGCGGCAACCGACGACAGAACCGTGAGCCACAATCCGCCGGTGAACGTCATTCGCCGGCCGAGTGTATCGCCGAGGGCGCCTGCGGTCAGCAGGCCGCAGGCCGCACCCAGTGGCATGCCGCCCATGACCCACGCCTGACCGGCCGACGACAGGTTCAGTTCACGTGTCATCGCTTCCAGCGTCGTCAGCGGCGCGGTGAAGACGACGAGTGCAAGGAACGTCGCGAAGGCTATGATGATCAGGGCCGCGGCAGGGGGATGAGATTCAGATGTCACTGTCATTCCGGTCTCGATGGGACGTGTCCCGGATCACCTTGTGGCGGATCCAGATGGTTCCGTCGTCGAATGTGCTGGAGGAGATGAGTTCGAGCCTGCGGGCATCACACGGTTGCGTATGCTCGTAAATGGCTGGAATGCCGCTCTGTCCATCAATAACCGGGAAGACGAGTGTGCTGGTTTCATCGATCATGTCGGCTGCCAGAAACGCGCCGTTGAGAGTACCGCCGCCTTCCAGCAACAGGCGCCGGCAATCGAAGGCTTCCGAAATCCTTGTCAGCGCACCGGACAGGTCGGTTCCCTCCGCACCGGCAAAGAAAACGGAAATACCGCGGGCGTACAGGTCCTGGACATGGTCGTCCGCAACTCTTTCCGAGAGCACGATCACGAGATGTTCGCCTTCGAGGTCTCCGGTTTCGGGGCGTAGACGTCCGGAGCGGTCAAAGCAGATTGCGACCTTGTTTCCAGAAGAGCTGGCTATGAGATCCGGACGCGGAACCGGACCTGCGGAGATGCAGGGTTCAGCTGAGGCAATGAAATCTTCCATTGTGCGCCGACCGACAATCCAGCCGTCATTGTCCAGACGTTCGGCAGCGCTTTCATAGGCTGTCATGACTTCTTCCTCGCTGGCCGGCCAGCGACCGGGAAGGAGGCGGCCGTCGAGAGAGGTGATCATGTGGCAGATGATGAAAGGTCGTTGCATTTGATGCGTTGCTTCCGGTTTCAAGGCGCCTGGGAGGCAAGTCGAATTTGGAACTGACACATTACCCCGCAGACCGGTTGGAAAATATGCACTGAGCCCAGCTTGCACTGATGAGAGGGACTCATGAAACAAGCCGGCTTTCGTTGACGAAATTGGCTCGACACCAGCTTCAATCAAACACGGGGCTCAATACAACCATACCGATGTATGAGCGGTACGACCTGCCGTACAATGGTTCCACGGTGCGCTTTCCCGCAGGCTGATGACGTCACCGCAGGCACCGCCTGCATCAGCTACGGGGAACAACATGTCCATGAAATCTGTCACGCGACGCTTCGTTCTTGAAGGACTGGCATCGGCCCCCGCGATCGGCGGGGCCGTATCCATCGTTATGCAACCGACCCCCGCCACGGTGGAAGAAATCAGGGGAACAAGCCAGATGACCGCGCCTTGGCCTGTCCACCGGCACACCCAGTTACAATCCCCTGGAGATGGCCGCAGATCCGCGTGATCTTATCCAGGCGCTGGGCCTGAAGGACGTGATCCTGCTCGGTTGGTCGATCGGCGGCATGGCGGCCCAGGTGGCGCTGACGCTTTATCCGCAGGAGATCAGCCACCTTGTGCTCTTGGGCTCGACACCTCCCGGCGATCTGGTGAAACCGGCAGAGCAGCTTTTTTACGACCTTGCCGGCAAGGACGTGAACGACTTCGAAGACGTGGTTGCCCTTTTCTTCGAACCGAAATCGGCTTCAAGCCGCGCGGCCGCAAGCCGGTCCCAGGCACGCATCGAAGCGCGTGAGGGCGATACCAGCCCGGCGGTTCCGATAGATTTTGCGCGGGCTCGCATTGCCGGTGGTCCGGCCAATCCGGCTTTCCCCGCTCCGCCGGTGATGGAGATGCTGAAGACGACCAGCGTGCCGATCCTGCATATCGGCGGAGATCACGACATCATCTTCCCGGTCGAGAACTGGTACGCGCTGAACGGGGGCCTGCCGACAGTCACACTGGTGACTTACCCCAGCGCAGGCCATGGGCCCCAGCATCAGCATCCTGAACTGACGGCGGATATCATCGCCAGTTTTGTCCGCAACGCCTGATGAAGGTTGAAACTTCGGCGCCGGCAGATTTCGGTTCGAAATTGCCGTCGCTGAATCTCCCGGGCGCACAGATTTCATCCCGCCGCTTACGGCAGGTCGGATTGGATTGTTCAATAATCGATTACAATGTTATCTGATTTTGATGGCTTATAATCAGAAAAGTAGACGATATCTTTTAACCAGGCCCGGACGAATAAGGAAAGGTCCGGCAAAACAGGAGTACTGAAAATGGCAAATCTCGATGTATCGGCCGCACCTGAAGGCGGCTCCGCACTCACCCGCAGTCTGGACGGCGCCGTGCCGCTGGCCGCACGCCTGCTGATCGCCCCTTTGTTTCTGCTTTCCGGCATTTCCAAACTTGGGTCTGCAGAAGCTACCATCGCCTGGATCGATGCAGCAGGCCTGCCCTTCGCAACGCTCGCCTATATCGGCGCAGTTGCGGTTGAAATCATCGGCAGTCTTGCTCTGATCGCGGGTTATCAGACCCGTCTCGTTGCCGCAGTCATGGCACTCTTTACTGTGGCAGCAGCTCTGGCCTTCCACAATCAGCTCGGTGATCAGAACCAGTTCATCCACTTCTTCAAGAACATATCGATCGCCGGTGGACTGTTGCAGATCGTAGCCTGTGGCGCCGGCCGCTTTAGCGTCGATGCCCGGATCGGAAATCGACTGCAGTAATCGCGTCCCTGTAAAAACTGAAAAACGCTTCACGGCCTCCGCCCATCCCGGAGGCCGTGCGCGTTTGTGCCGGGTGCAATGGGGTGTGAAATGAACAGCAATCGCGCCAAGGCAATACTGTGCCCCCATGCGAAGAGATGTCATACTCCTGCCCATGATGCGGCGTGGAGTTCCAAAACAAGACATCTTCTTTGTCACCGCCAAAGATGGTGCGCGCATTGCCTGCGCCTCGTCAGGGCGTGGGCCGACCATCGTTCGAGCCGCGCACTGGCTGACCCATATTTCCCGCGATCTTGACAGTCCCGTCTGGCAACACTGGCTTGCCGAGTTGACTGGCTTCGGACGTCTCGTGCGATACGACCTTCGCGGCTGCGGTCTTTCTTCGCGAAACATCTCCGAGATCAGCTTCGAGGCCTGGCTGTCGGACCTGGAAGCCGTGACCGAAGCAATCGACGAACCCTTTACCCTGCTCGGCATGTCTCAAGGTGCCGCGCTTTCCATCGCTTACGCGCTTCGCCATCCGGACAAGGTGGAACGACTGGTCTTGATCGGCGGTTACGCGCGCGGACTGTTGGCTCGCGACACCAGCGACAGGGCGAGACTGGAAGCGGCCACGCTGACCAACCTGATGCGGCTGGGGTGGGGCAGGGACGATTCTGCTTTCAATCAGGTTTTTACGCATCTCTTCATTCCGGACGGAACGCTTGCGCAGCACAAATGGTGGCGGTCTCTTGAACAAGACACCGCATCTGCAGACATTGCAGCCCGCACGATGGAAACGCTTCATCGTATCGACGTCCTGAATCTGGCTGCGCAATTGAAAGTGCCGACGCTGGTGCTGCATGCAAATGGCGACGCACGCGTTCCCTTCGCTCAGGGACGCGAGCTTGCCATGACCATCCCCGACGCCAAATTCGTGCCCCTGGACAGCAACAATCACGTATTGCTGGACACGGAACCTGCGTGGAACGTTCTTCTTTCTTCTTTGCAGGATTTCCTCGGAACCAGCGCCGACCTCGCGGTATCCGACGCGGACTTCGGTCTCACCACCGCGGAGGAACAGGTGCTGACTTTGGTGGCGAAGGGGCTGAGCAATTCGGAAATTGCGGAGCTTCTGGACAAGAGCGAAAAGACCGTGAGAAATCAGGTCTCTTCGCTCTTCGACAAGGTTGGGGTGCACACCCGTTCCGAGTTGATCGTGCGCGTTCTGTCGGCACAGACGGGACAAACACCCTAGGCAATACGTCACTTTATCAAGCGCAGCGGGACATCGATCTCATGTGCGCCGGTCGGTTTTGGCGTCTGATCTCCACAGATCAAGCCGAAGGATGACCGAAAGATGAGACAAGCAATCCAAAAAGACACCACGGCGGCAATTGCCGCGCTCGTTTTTGCGACCCTGTTCTGGTCGGGAAACTTTATCGCCGGACGTGCGATCCGCGGTGAGATCACGCCCCTGGAACTCAACACGATCCGATGGGGCCTTTGCCTGGCGATGATGCTGCCTTTCACGTTGCGAGGCCTGGTCTCCTATCGCCGGGAGCTTGTTGCCTCATGGCGCGTGGTCGCATTGCTTGGGATCACCGGCATCGCCGCGTTTCACACGATGGTCTACCAGGCGCTCTCACAGACTGCCGCGGTGAACTGTCTCCTGATCCTGGCGCTGGCTCCGGTCGCGACAGTTGCCGGTGGAATGATCTGGAGCGGGTTCCGGCCGACCTTGTTCCAGATCGCCGGGCTGCTTGTGTCGCTGCTGGGTGCCTCGGTTCTGGTCCTGGCTGGCGGAACCGTCGGCGTGTCCCTTCTTCAGGTTGATACCGGCAAGGTCTGGATGCTCGGCGCGATTTTGATCTGGGCCTGGTATACGCTTTTGCTGCGCCACAAGCCGTCCGCCGTGCCGCAGAGCGTGACGCTGGTGGCAAGCATTCTGGTGGCGCTTTGCGTGATGGCGGCTTTCCTCCTCGTGCGCGGGGTGGAACGGCCTGAGTTCACCGAAGAGTCGCTGCTGGCTGTCGCCTATATTGCGGTTTTTGCGTCGGCGATCGGGTTTCTGCTCTGGTCCTACGGCATTGGCATCATCGGCCCGGAACGCGGCGGGCAATTTGTCCACCTGATGCCGATCTTCGGCAGCATCCTGGCAGTGCTCCTGCTGGGGGAGCAGCTGACATTTTCACTTCTTGCAGGAGCGGCATTCGTCGTCGCCGGGATCGTACTTGTCAATCGATGAGTGACCCGGAACTTGGCGAAGTCCAGCCTTTGCACGGTGATGTGGCATGCGGAAAGTGACGGATTTGAAGAAGCCGAAATTTGCCCTTGACCTCAACTTAGGTTGAGGTCTTAAGAAGGCGTCCGGGTCTGCGTCTACAGGCTCATCGGCGTGCCAAAACCTGCCGCCGGTACCTCGTACTCATTACCGGATAACCAATGCACGTCAGGCTCTTTCCCGACTTACTCCCGCTCCTTGCGGTTCTGATAATACTCAGTGGCTGCAGTCCTTCCGAAGAAACTTCGCATGCCAGTTTCCCACCGCCGGCCGTGAAGACGATCACGGTGGCCGGCGAGGACATGCCGCTCAAGAAAGATTATCCGGGTCGACTGGTGCCCATTCGTCTGGCCGAAGTCAGGGCGCGGGTTTCCGGCATCGTACTGGAACGGCAATTCGAACAAGGTAGCGACGTCCACAAGGGCGACGTGCTGTTTGAAATCGACCCGGCCAAATTCGCGGCCGCCGTCGCTTCCGCAAAGGCGCAGCTTTCGCGGGCGGAAGCAGCGCTCAGCCTGGCGAACCAGCGGGCAGACCGGGTGAAGCGTCTGCTCGCGCGAAATGTCGCCAGCACGGAACAGCACGATGTTGCGCTGGCGGACCGCAAGCAGGCCCAGGCGGAAGTTGCCGTTGCCAAGGCCAATCTCCAGACCGCGGAACTTGAACTCAGCTATGCCTCGGTCCGCTCACCAATTGACGGTCATATTGGCGCTGCGCTGGTGTCCGAAGGCGCTCTGGTTCGCCAGGAGGACGGAACGCAAATGGCGATCGTGCGGGATATCAGTTCACTCTATGTGGACTTCATCGCGCCGCTCGCGGAACTGTCCAGGGTCCGCCGCGAAATCGATGCAGGCGACATGCAGCCGGTCGAAAGCAGCAATGCCATCGAGCTGATCCTTGACGACGGCAGCACCTATGAACATCCGGGCCGACTGCTGTTTTCGTCTGCCGTGGTCGATGAAACCACGGGTCAGGTTCTGCTCCGCGCCGAGTTCGAAAATCCGCAGGGCAAACTGTTGCCAGGCACCTATGTCCGCGTCCGTGTGACGGAAGGCGTCGCTCACCAGGCAGTGCTCGTTCCGCAAAGGGCCGTCCAGTGGGACACGTTGGGCCAGGCGAGCGTGATGACAGTCAGGGACGGCAAGGCGGCCGCTCAGCCTATCCTGACAAGTCGTTCCGTCGGCAACCGTTGGCTTGTCACCCAGGGACTGAAGTCAGGCGATCAGGTGATCGTCGACGGCCTCGATCGTGCGATGCCCGGTCAGCCCGTCTCGGCCGCTCCGGCAAAGGCGGCTGCAGAAAAGGCCGCCGAACGCGGCACGGTATCAGACTGCAGTGCCGCAGAACCGTGCGATATCCCGAGCTAGAACAGGTCCTTCCAAATGCCGCAGTATTTCATCGAACGGCCCGTTTTTGCCTGGGTCATCGCACTTGCCATTGCCCTGGCAGGTGCGATCGCAATTCCGTTCCTGCCCATCTCCCAATATCCGAACGTGGCACCAACCACGATTGCGGTGACAACCAGCTATCCCGGCGCCACACCGGAAAATCTCTATGACAGTGTCACCAAGCTCATCGAACAGGAGATGAACGGCGCGACGGGGATGCTCTATTTCGATTCCGTCAGCGATGCGCAAGGCAGCGTGACCATCAACATCACGTTCGAAGCGGGCACCGATCCGCAGGTCGCGACCGTGGATGTGCAGAACCGGATCAGCCGTGTGGAGGCGCGCTTGCCGCCTTCGGTTCGCCAGCAAGGGGTGCGGGTCGAGGAAACCAGCAGCTCCTTTCTGCTCTTTGTCGGCCTTGTCTCGACGGATGGCCGTTTGAACGCTGTCGACCTGGGCGAGTTCGCAGCCAGGAATGTGATTGATGAATTGCGGCGTTTGCCTGGTGTCGGCAAGGCGCAACTGTTCGCAACAGAACGGGCGATGCGCGTCTGGATCGACACGAAAAAGCTCGTCGGCCTCAACCTGACAGCCAGGGACGTGACTGGTGCGATTGCTGGACAGAACGCACAGGTGTCGTCCGGCAGCATTGGAGCCCAGCCGAGTGCGGCTGGCCAGGAAATTACGGCCACCGTCTCGACCACGGGTCAGTTGTCGACCACCGAGGAGTTTGCGGAAATCGTACTGCGGGCCAACCCCGATGGATCCGTGGTGCGCCTCGGAGACGTGGCGCGCGTGGAATTCGGCGCGCAAAGTTATGCGATCTCCTCGAGTATCAACGGTCAGGAAGCCGCGATGATCGGCATCCAGCTGAATGCGAGTGGAAACGCGCTGGTGACCGCCGACGCTGTCAAATCGAGGATGGCGGAACTGGCGGCAAACTTTCCCCAGGGCGTCAGTTTCGAGATCCCTTATGACACCACGCCCTTTGTTTCGATTTCCATCGAGAAGGTCATTCACACGCTGATCGAGGCGGTGGTGCTGGTCTTCGTCATCATGTTCCTGTTCTTGCAGAACCTCCGCTACACGCTGATCCCGTCGCTTGTCGTGCCGATCGCCTTGCTGGGAACATGTGCCGCGCTGCAGCTATTCGGGTTCTCGATCAACGTGTTGACCATGTTCGCGATGGTGCTTGCGATCGGTATCCTGGTCGATGATGCGATCGTGGTTGTCGAAAACGTCGAGCGCATCATGGCCGAGGAAGGTCTTCCACCCAAGGAGGCCACCGTCAAGGCTATGAAGCAAATCACGGGTGCCGTCATCGGCATCACGGTCGTCCTGATTGCGGTGTTTGTGCCGATGGCGTTCTTTCCCGGGGCCATCGGGATCATCTACAAGCAGTTCTCCGTGACGATCGTCATGTCGATGGTGTTTTCGGCCTTCATGGCTCTGACCCTTACGCCGGCGCTGTGCGCGACGATCCTGAAACCAATCCCCGAAGGCCATGCCCATCACAAGAACTGGTTCTTCCGTGGGTTCGACTGGTTGATCGGCAAGACGACGAATGGCTACGGCCGCGTCGTCGGCGGGGCCGTGAAACGCAATTACCGCATGATGGTGATCTACATGGCGATCCTGGCGGGCCTGGGTTACACCTATGTTCGCCTGCCTTCGGGCTTTCTGCCGGTGGAAGATCAGGGATATGCTATCGCCGCGACGCAATTGCCGGCCGGGTCTACCGCGCAGCGGACCGCCGGTGTTCTTGATCAGGTCGATGACTTCTTCATGAACAGGTCAGGCGTCAGGAAAATCGTCTCGATCCTTGGCTTCGGGTTCAACGGCAACGGCCAGAACGCGGGGATCTCCTTCGCAACCTACGAGGACTGGGCGGAAAGAGGACCGGGGGATTCTTCCGAAGCCATCGTCGGTTCGGCCCTGGGAGCACTTGCTGGCATTCCGGAAGGCTCCGTGTTCACCCTGACGCCGCCGCCCATTGCAGCGCTCGGCAATGCCAGCGGGTTCAGTTTCCGTTTGCAGGACCGTGCCAATCACGGAAATGACGCGCTTGTGCAGGCTGCCAGCGCCCTGTTGGGCATGGCCTGGCAAAGCCCGATCCTGCAATACCCTTACATCGAAGGTCTGCCGCCTGCTCCGCAGATCATGCTCGATATCGATCGCCGGCAGGCGAACGCCTACGGGGTCGCCTTCGATGAAATCAATGCGGTCTTGTCCACGTCGATCGGATCGAGCTATGTCGCGGACTTTCCAAACGCTGGCCGGATGCAGCGTGTCATCGTTCAGGCCGAAGCGGCCGAGCGGATGGACGTTGCGAGCCTGCTTGACCTGAACGCCCGCAACAGCCGCGGCGAGATGGTGCCGCTCTCCGCCTTCGCGAGTGCGCGCTGGGAACTGGGGCCGACGCAAGTGGTCGGGTACAACGGTCTCCAGGCGATCAAGATCAGCGGCAGCCCTGCGCCCGGCCACACCAGTGGCGAGGCGATGGCAGAAATGGAACGGCTTTTCCAGTCTTTGCCGCATGGTTTCGGCTACGAATGGACGGGCTTGTCGTACCAGGAAAAGGCTTCAGGCAACGCAGCTCCCTTCCTGCTCGGCCTGTCGCTCGTCTTCGTGTTCCTGTGCCTTGCCGCGCTCTACGAAAGCTGGTCGGTTCCAATCGCCGTCATGCTTGTCGTTCCGCTTGGCGCAGTCGGGGCCATCGTTGCGGTCACCATGCGAAACCTGCCCAACGACATCTATTTCACGGTGGGGCTGATCACGATCATCGGACTGTCTGCCAAGAACGCCATCCTGATCATCGAGTTTGCCCGGGATCTCAGGAACGAGGGGCGTTCCCTGCTGGAAGCAACGGTCGAAGCGTCGAAACTGCGCTTCCGGCCGATCCTGATGACGTCATTCGCCTTCATTCTCGGCGTGGTTCCGCTTGCTTTTGCGACGGGTGCCAGTTCGGCCAGCCAGCGAGCAATCGGTACGGGTGTTCTTGGAGGAATGATATCGGCAACGGTGCTTGCAGTGCTTTTGGTGCCGACATTCTACGTCGTCGTTTCGAAGCTCTTCGGCCGCAGGTCCAAGGCCGCCAATTCCACTCCCCGGAGTGCCGACGACGAGGAATTGCCTGACGGGAACAGCCGGCAATCGGTGTGAATTCGTGAAGGTCCTCCAACCGTTGGTGAACAGCACGGGGGACGTCAGTCGCAGGTGTCGGAAAACGGACATTCTCCGAGGCATGGCAGCCGGGCCTTTGGGCCCGGCTGGCGGTTGGTCAGCCGGTGTAATCTTCGTCCGAGACCTTCTCCATCCAGGTGACGGGGGAGCCGTCGATGCTTTCCTGAATGGCGATGTGGCTCATGGCTGTGTCGGGTGCGGCACCGTGCCAATGCTTTTCTCCTGCGGGAAACCAGACGACGTCACCCTGGGAAATCTCTTCCACGGGGCCGCCTTCGCGCTGAACCCGGCCACGGCCGAAGGTCACGATCAGCGTCTGTCCGGCCGGATGGGTGTGCCAGGCCGTGCGTGCGCCGGGCTCGAAGGTGACATGGGCACCGCCGGTCCGACCGGGTTCTTCGGCCTGGAAAAGCGGGTCGATGCGCACAGTGCCAGTGAACCAGTCGTCGGGCCCCTTGACGGACGAAGCAGTCCCGGAACGGATGATTTTCATTTTCAACTCCCTGTTGCTTGTTGCGCGGTCAGCCGCGCAGCTTTTCAAAACGGTAGGTTAAGGCAGGCCCACCGGGTTGGCTGTAAGCCAACTCGGCGGTGACCATGGCAAAGGGCTCCGCGAAGCGGGCCGTGCGAAGTGGGCCGGCTTCAAGAGGATCGAAACCGATATCCCGGATCAGGAGACCGGCGACTTCCTTCGCACCGGCATCGTCCCCATAAACCAGGACTTGCGGCCTTGGTGTCCGTTCCTTTTGCGAAAAAACCGGCATGAAAGCCTCGGAGGGAACCGTGTTGAAACAGGAAACCCAGCGGGCCTGCGGGCGCATGGCGGCCAGCTCTTCGGCTCCGGACGACTGGATACCGACCACCAGATCCGTGTTCGTCGGATCAAGGGGCACGCAGCAGTTCAGGACCACGGCTCCGGATAGATCCCCGGCTTGCGCGAGGACGTCGTTCACCCGCGACCAGTGTACGGCCAGCAGCAGCGCGTCCGAATTCTCGACCGCATCCGCCACCGACCCGTACGAGGCGCCTGCCGCCTGGGCGAGACGCTCGAGCTTCGAGCGGCTGCGGGAATAGGCGAAGGTCACATCATGGCCGCAACGCGCCCAGAGCTGTCCGAGCTTGGCGCCCATCAGACCTGACCCCAGAATGCCTATCTTCATGTCTCAGTTCCGATCTTTCATGCGGCAAGGCCGGCTCCGGCGGGTACCGGTTACTGCGCGCGTTTTTCGAACACGGCCTTGGCAACCGGCAATGCCGAAAACACCTTCGGCCAACCGGCATAGAATGCCAGGTGAGAAAGCATGGCACCGGCTTCTTCCTGTGTCAGGCCATTGTCCATTGCGCGGTTGAGGTGAAATGTCATCTGTTCGGGCTGACCGGCTGCAATCAAGGCGGCCACCGTCACGAGGCTCCGGTCGCGGGGCGCGAGGTCGGGACGCAGCCAGAGGTCGCGGAACAGCAGCTCACGCGTGTTGTCCACGACACCCATGCTCACATCCGCATAGTTGCCGCGTACGAGGTTTTCACGGGCAGCTTCGGCCTCTTCGTTGAGCGGCAGCAGGTCCGGGTCGGAGGCCGGCAGGTCTTCAATGGTGATCTCCCTTTCCTCAAACACCGGCGCGGCTGCTTCGGCGGCCGCGGTGGCATTGCCCCAGCCTGTATAGAAGGCGAGGTGGGTGATGGTTTCGGAGATCTCTGCCGGGGTAACGCCTGAATCGAGAGCCAACGATACATGGCTTGCAAGATTTCCGGTTTCGTGCCGCGTCATGAGGGCGGCAAAGGTGACCAGTGCCCGGTCTCTCTTGGAAAGGCCTGCCCCGTTCCATTCCGCACCGAATAGATCGTCCTTCGCATAGGCTTCAAGTGCCGGGGCAACGCGGCCAACGGCTGCAGGCAAGGTTCCTGCCGCGTCCTGAGCGGCTGCAGTCGTGGCCATCAACGCCAGACCGGCTGCGGTGAGAATGGATTTCATCGGGAGCTCCCTTTCGGCAAGTGGGCAATTACCCTGCTAATCTGGAGCGCAAAAAACGTATCTTAATAACCGGGTCTTTCAAGCCACTCATGACGTCACCTCATGAGTGGGCTCAACCACGATCCCGCAGGGCATCCAGGACGACCTGGAAGGCGAACGAGGGCTTTTGCCGGCTGGGGTAATAAAGGTGAAAACCGGGAAACGACGGGCTGAAGTCATAAAGACATGTGCGCAAGGTTCCGGCCGCAAGATGTTCCTGCGCCAGCCTTTCGGGAACCAGTGCCAGTCCATGACCGTCCACGGCCGCACGCATGACCGGGTTGATCGTATTGAAGCAGGCTTGTCCCTTTACCTTCACCCGGATTTCGTTGCCGTCCTTGTCTTCGAACTCCCAGGCATAGAGTGCGCCATGGGTGGAAAGCCGCAGGTTGATGCAACTATGGTCCGCGAGATCCTGGGGTGTTTCCGGCTCGCCAACCCTGTCCAGATAGTCGGGTGATCCGACACAGACCATGCGCTCGTCCGGACCGATACGCATCGAGATCATGCCCTCGCTGACCTGTTCGCCATACCGCACACCTGCGTCACATTGGGAATCGGCAAGGTCCGTGTAGCCGTAGTCCATGACGAATTCGACATTGACCAGCGGATGGGCCTTGAGAACCGGAGACAGCTTTGGCCAGAGGAGGCTTTCTATGGCGTATTCCGTGGCGACGATCCTCACTGTTCCGGTGGGCTGGTCACGTGCATCGTTGAGTGCCTGAAGCCGGGCTTCGATCTTTTCGAGGCACGGTGTCAGGGTAGCCAGAAGGTCTTCGCCTTCGATCGTGGGAGCGACGGAGCGGGTCGTCCGCGTCAAAAGCCTCAGGCCCAGGCGTTGCTCCAGTCCCTTGATCGTGTGGCTCAGGGCGGACTGAGACACGTTCAACCGCGCTGCGGCCCGCGTGAAACTGCGTTCCTCCGCAACAGCCGCAAGCGCGATGAGATCATTGATATTTTCTCGGAGCATGTGGGAGGTCCCGTTCTGATCATCCAGAATCATCACTGTCTCTCCCACATATATGTGCCGGGCTCATGAGGTCCATCGATTATGCAATCAGGGATCCAGCCGGATCAGCCTGTCTTCAGAAGCCCCTTCCCGCCGGGGAGACCGGTTTGTGGTGATTGCATAGATCACGCTATCCGACACAAGCACGTCCCGGATACGTTCTCCGGCCTGGTAGGCTTCGGATACCCGGCCATCGGTGCTCACTTCCAGAATGCCGTTCACTCTCAAGCCCGCAAGAAGCAGCCGGTCACCGTCCGAGGTCAGGCCGGAAGGCGCCCAGGTGCTCTGGCCCGAATGCGCCAGCGGTGCGAGCAGGCCGTCGCGGGTTTCATCGCCCTGGATCAGCGGCCAGCCGTAGTTGCCGCCCCGCTCAATCCGGTTCACCTCGTCATGGCCGGACTGGCCGTGCTCGGCTGCGAAGAGCTGCCCGGAGGCGTCCCAGGCAAGGCCCTGGGGATTGCGATGGCCGAGCGACCAGACCGGTGAACCCGCGAACGGATTGTCCGAAGGGATTTCGCCGTCCGGCGTCACACGCAATATCTTCCCGGCAAGGCTGCCGAGGTCTTGCGGACGCTCCCGGTTTTCGGTCCAGCCGGTGGTGACATAAAGCATGCCGTCGGGACCGAAGGCCACGCGTCCGCCGTTGTAAAGCGGGTGGCCCGGAATGGCGTCGATAAGAACACGTGTCTCTTTCCATCGATCCCCGAGACGCTCGGCCTCGATGACACGGTTCATCCGGGCGTCCGGGGTGCCGTAGTGCTGGTAGAGCACGATGCGGCCGGTGTCCGGGAAGTCCGGGCTGATGGCAAGACCAAGCAGGCCGCCGCCGCGGTCATCCAGGATCGGCTGACTGGTCTCGACGGGAAGGCGCGTGAAGGAACCTTCGGCAAGAATGCCGACTGTTCCGCTCTTCTCTGTCACATAGATCTTGCCGCCATGGGCTTCGATATCCCAGGGATAGTCGAGGCCGTTCAGCACGGTGTCCGCTGCAGAGGCGGACACCGGTGCCAGCATCGCAAACAAGACGCCACAAAAGTGGACGGCAAGCTTACTGGCCATATTCTTCGTCCGTCACATGATCGCCCCAGGCAACGGCGGACCCGTCAACCGTCGCCTGAATTGCGTAATGGGAAACGGACGTGGTGTCGGTCGCGCCGTGCCAATGCTCGACATCAGGCGGGCACCAGACCACATCACCTGCCTGCATGATCTGCTTTTCCTGACCGCGCTCCTGCACCCAGCCGGTCCCCGATGTCACGACCAGCATCTGGCCCGCAGGATGCGTGTGCCAGGCGGAGCGGGCTCCGGGCAGAAACGTGACGTGACCGGCGCTGACATCGTTCATGACGGGCGGGAAAACAGGGGCGACATAGGCTGTACCGGTAAAATAGTCGCCGCTTCCCAATTGGCCCGCCAGGGTTTCGGAGCGGGTTATTTCCATGGATTGTGCAAATGCAGCCGGAGCCGCAAGAACGAGTGCGAGCGTTGCAAGGGTGCGTTTCATCTCAGGTCGTCTCCATCAGTCGTGAGGCGGCCTTTCGGCCTTCCTCAAGAACGTAGGCAAGACGCACGCGTGGATAATGGTGGCTCTGTCGGAAGCAGTCATGAGGATCACTCATGAACCCGGTGGAGCTGTCCGTCTGTTCACGAGCTCCACTCCTTCCGGTGTGACCTGGGTGCGGATTAATGAGTGCTGCTCATGAGAGGCAGTACCTGGAGGGGGCTTAATCCTTGTCGGTCTGACGCCTAGATTGGAAGCAACAGAACGGAGGAACCCCGCTATGCCCGCTTTCAGGTCAAGATTGCTCTCCTTGGCAATGACACTGTTTTGCGCCGGGGCGGGGGCTTCCGGAAACGCAACCGAACCATCGAACGAGGCTCGCATGATCCGCATCAAGGTGATCGTAGAAGACGTTGTGCTTCCGGCGACGCTTGACGATACGCTCGCCGGCAGGGACTTCGCGGCCCAGTTGCCACTCGACCTGACCCTGACCGACTATCACGGGACAGAAAAGGTCGCGGACCTGCCACGCAAGCTCGATATCTCCGAAGCCCCGGCAAGCTACACGCCGCGAAAGGGCGACATCACGCACTACGCGCCCTGGGGAAACATCGCGATCTTCTACAAGCCGTTTCAGAATTCCCGGGGCCTCGTGAGGCTCGGCGTATTCGACGGGTCGATCGATGCCCTTCTGGGTGATGGACCGCTTTCGGTCCGCATCGAAGCGGCCGACTGATACGGCCAAAGATCGGCAAATTCTGGAACGGGCTGTCCACCCGTCGGGATTGCCTGACTGCAGGTGTCTTCATTTTCGACACCTTCGAAAACGCTTTCGCTTCGGCAGAACGGATCTGTCTGGACCCGGTGAACCGGGCCATTCCTCTGCCTGAACAAGAACACTCAGAACCCAAGGAGACTATCATGTCCGACAACATCAAGGGAAAAGTCGTCATCATTACCGGAGCCTCCTCCGGCATCGGCGAAGCAACCGCAAAGCTGCTGGCCAGCAAGGGGGCGAAGATCGTGCTGGGTGCACGGCGCACCGACAAGCTGGAAACCATCGCGAACGAGATCAAGGCTGCTGGCGGCGAAGCCATCTATCAGGCGCTGGACGTCACCGTGCCGGCTGAAAACGAGGCTATCGTCAAACTGGCGAAGGACACTTACGGAAAACTCGACGTCATTTTCCTGAATGCGGGGCTCATGCCGTCCTCGCCGATTTCCGCACTCAAGACGAACGAGTGGGAGCAGATGGTAGACGTCAACGTCAAGGGCGTGCTGAACGGTGTTGCAGCCGTCATGCCCACCTTTGCCGAACAGAAGTCCGGCCATGTCATCGCGACCTCTTCCGTTGCTGGTCTGAAGGCTTATCCTGGCGGTGCGGTCTATTGCGGTACCAAGTGGTTCGTGCGCTCGTTCATGGAAGTCCTGCGGATGGAATCTGCCATGGAAGGCACCAACATCCGCACGGCAACCATCTACCCGGCGGCAATCAACACCGAACTTCTGAATACGATCAGCGACAAGGGCAGTTCCGAAGCGTTCCAGGCCCTTTACGACCAGTACGGCATCTCCGCCGACCGGATCGCGGCGGTCGTCGAGTTTGCAGTGTCGCTGCCGGAGGACACGACGGTCAACGAATTCACCGTCGGTCCGGCCAATCAGCCCTGGTAAGACCCGGTGAAATGACCGGTGGCGGCGGCAAATTTACGCTGCCGTCACCGGTCTCACACGCGGTTAAAAACCATGCGCATCCAATGAGGCATCGATACGGGCACGCCATTGCGGGTCCTTGAAGGGAAAAGCCTCCAGAAACATTTGCCTGGTCGCGTCGGCACGTCGGGACCGTACATCTTTCGCCCAACGCTCGGCCCGTTCGGTTTGTCCGGCCAGGGTTGCAAATGAAACGACGATCATGCTGACGAGGTAGTGGGCTCCCGGTGTCAGCGCACTGCGTTCGGCCATTTCGGCAGCCTCGGCAAGCCTGTGCTGATGCAGGAAACCCATGGCCTGCGTGCCGAATGTTCCGTAGGCCAGCGGGTCAAGAGGGCTCAGGCGGTAGGAAAGACGGCCGCGCGAAATCGCCTCTTCCGCGTTTCCCGACAACCCCTGAAGAAAGCCGAGCGCATAGTGTCCTTGCGCGTAATTCGGGTTGAGGGATACGGCACGCTCGATGTGCACGATGCCGGTATCCAGCTCACCATCCAGCCAGAATGTCCGTCCCCAGACATAATTCGAAAACGGATCGAAGGAATCCGCTTCCATCGCTTTTGCCGCATGGGTCTTGGCCTGTGTGAGGGCCGCCTCTCGGTCGCCGTCGTAGTGTGCAAATGCGTCCTGGAACCGGGTGAACGACAGGCCTGCATGCGCACGGGCGAACTTGGGGTCGAGTTCGACGGCCCTGCGGAAATGCGTTGCGGCAACCGCATTGGCATTCGCGTTGAAGCGGTACATCTGCTGCAGGCCAAGGTGATAGGACGACCAGGCGTCGAGCTGGTCCGTTCCCGTTTTCTGGGCGTGGGCAGCTTCGAGCGTATGAATTCTGAGATCAATTTCCGCAGTGATCGCACTCGCAATGACAGCCCGCGCATGAAGAAGATCATCTTTCGCAAGCAGGTACCGTTCCGCCCAGACGACGGTGTCGCAGTCCGTATCGAGCAACTGAACCGTAGCCGCAAAGTGTGTACCGTCTCTTTCAAGCTGACCGAACAGAAGGTAGCGGGCATCCAGGGCTGCGCCGATCGTCTCCGCCTTTGCCTCCGGCAGGGACCGGAAGCGAAATGTCGTGCCACGTGAAATGACGGTCAGCCAGCGCAAGCGCGACAGCTGCAGGATGAGTTCGTGCGGCAAGGCTTCGGCCAGAAGCTGAAGGTCCGGATCCGGTTCGTAGGTCTGAAGCGGCAGGATGCCGATCGAGGGCGGGCCTCGCTCGGTGCGCTCAGGACCTGCCTGCCCGAAAGTGACACGTCCCAGAAAGCGAAAACCTTTGCCGTGAACGGTGCGCACCAGCCGTTGTTCGCGCCCAGCATCACCGACGGCGGCACGCACGGCGCTGATGCGGCTGTCGATCGCGGCGTCGGAGATGGGCCGACCATCCCATATGCTTTCGACGATCTCGTCACGTGTCGTCAACCGATCGCCGTTGGAAACCAGCAACAGAAGCAATTGGTAGACTTGCCGTTCCAGAGGCACAGCCGTGCCGTCGGATCTTCTCAACTCAACCCGATCCGTATCCAGTTCGAAAGTGTCAAAACGGAATAGCATCCCTCGAGATTATCAAAAAATCGGGGGTTCTAAAGTTTTTCTGAAGGTTCTCTCCAAGCTTCCAGGCCACGAAAGGCGGAAGGTCAAACGAGCAGCACCGCCCGCGTTGAAAGTCGCAGGCATCAGCTGGGCCGATGATCATCGCGGTCGCAATTCGCATTCCGTGCGTTCGTTCCAATCGAGGGAGAGCAGTAATGATAAACGAGGCAGGCGCCGTATCCCGCAAGGCCGAGGAAACGCTTGATCCCGATGATTGGGACCGGATGGAAGCCACGGCGCAAAAGGCGCTTGCGTATTCGCTCGCGCATATCCGCAACGTTCGCTCCAGACCACTCTGGCGCCAGCTGCCGCCCGAGGTGCGCGCCAGATTTACCGGAGGCGCGCCCCAAGCACCTACGTCGCTCGACAACGTCCTGGAGGAACTCAAGGAAGACCTGCTTCCCTACTCGATGGGAAACCTGCATCCGCGCTTCTGGATGTGGTTCATGGGATCGGGCAGCTTTACAGGTGCACTCGCGGACTTCCTGGCTGCTATCGACGGTTCCAATCTTGGTGGCGGCGACACGGCGGCTGCCCTCGTCGACAGACAGGTCGTCGGTTGGCTCAAGCAGATGGTCGGGTTTCCCGAAGGGGCAAGTGGTACGATCGTCAGCGGTGGATCCATGGCGAACATGATCGGCCTGACCATTGCCCGCAACCAGATGGCGGGTGTGGATGTTCGAAGCGAAGGGGTGGCGGCAATCCCCTCGCAGTTGCGTTTCTACGCATCCGATCAGGTCCACTCTTGCCACCAGAAGTCGCTTGAAGCCTTGGGGCTTGGCAACAAGGCGCTGGTTCGTGTCGCAACCGGACCTGATGGAAACATTGATCTTTCAGCACTGGAAAAAGCGATAGCCGGCGATCGTGCCGGCGGGAAGAAGCCTGCTTGCGTGATCGCGACTGCAGGCACCGTAAACACGGGCGCCATTGATGACCTGAATGCAATCGGTGCCTTGTGCAAACGCGAGGGGCTCTGGTTTCATGTCGACGGCTGCATCGGTGCCCTGATCGCGATTGCTCCGGAAAGCCGCGGGCTTGTTGCCGGACTGGAGACCGCGGATTCATTGGCGCTCGATCCGCACAAATGGCTGCATGTTCCGTTTACTGCAGGGTGCGCGCTGGTGCGCGATGCCCAGGCTCACCGAAAGGCCTTTACCCTGTCGCCGGAATACCTGGAGGAGAAACCTCGCGGGATCGCCGGTGCGCCGTTTCTGCACGATCTCAACATGGGCACATCCGCGGGATTTGCAGCACTGAAGATCTGGATGGCGTTGAAGGAAAACGGCGTCGAAAAATTCGGACGCCTGATCGATCAGAACATCTCTCAGGCAAAAGAGCTCTCGGCAAGGATCGAAAACGAACCGCGGCTGCAGCTCATGGCCCCGACCGTGATCAATATCGTGAATTTTCGGTACGACCCGGGCGGAATGGACGAAGCTTCGCTGAAAGCTCTGAATACGGAAATCATGCTTCGCCTTCAGGAGGAAGGCATTGCAGCGCTCTCGGATACCACTGTCAGGGGTCGTCACAGCCTTCGCGTCGCCATTTGCAACCATCGCACACGAAGCGATGACCTCGAGTTGCTTGTCAGGGAAATTTTGCGCGTTACAGACGCGATTGAAGCTGCCGCCTAACCGGGTAGGCCAACTTCATTATTTTTGAGAACAGCAAGTGACAAGGGCTGCAAACCAGCGATGATACGAAGGTTCCGATGCTTGGGGTGAAACCGACATGGATTTTTGGCGGCTGACAGTTGTTGAAGCAGTGGAGATGTTTCGTGGCCGCAGAATGTCCTGCCGAGACTATGTCGAGGTGTTGATTGAAAGATCAGAACGGTTCGTTGACCTGAATGCCTTCACCCAGTTTGCCCCGGAAAACATCCGCAGCGCTGCGCGCAAGGCCGATGAGCACCAGGCGAACGGTGGACCTTTGGGGCCGCTGCATGGCATTCCCGTTGCCATCAAGGACTGCATCGACGTTGCCGGCATGGCGACGACTGCTGCAACGCCAAGCCTGAAAGATCACGTGGTCAACAGGACCGCATCGGTGGTCACGAAACTGGAAAACGCCGGGGCATTGGTCTTCGGCAAGACAAACATGTACGAGCTCGCCTTCGGCATCACCAGCAACAACGATCACACTGGCCCCGTTCGAAACCCGCACGATCCTTCTCGCTCAGCGGGGGGAAGCAGCAGTGGTTCTGCCGCTGCCGTGGCCGCGGGTCTGGTTCCGGCTGCTCTTGGCACGGACACGGCAGGTTCGGTGCGAATTCCGGCATCATTTTGCGGGGTTTTCGGCTTTCGCCCCACAAGTGGTCGCTACAAGACTGACGGTGTCATGCCCTTGTTTCCAACGCGCGATGTGCCTGGTTCATTTGCGCGATCTGCAGAAGATCTGCTGCTTCTGGATGCCGTTTTGTGTGAGCAGAGTGAGCGGCCTGCCATCGACCTTCGAAGCCTGCGGCTTGGCCTTCCCGGAAAGTATTTCCTGTCCGGCCTGGAAAGCGGCGTCGCCCAGGCGTTTGAGGAAACCGTTGACCAGCTTGTCTCTTGGGGTGTCACGGTGGTTGAGGCAGAGATGCCGGAGGTTTCAAGCTGGCTTGGCGAAATCTCGGAGCCAATCCGTGCGTGGGAGCTGGAAAGATCGCTGGAAGCGTACTTGTCGGTTTCTGGCGCTGCCGTCGATGTTCGGTCGCTCGTTGCCGGCATAGCCGGGCAATACGTTCGTGAGGAATTCGACGAGGCTTTGCGTGGTGCGGACGCCAAGGACCTGGCAGCACGATACGAGCATGTGATTTCCGTGTCGCTCCCCCGGTGTCGCAAGCAATACTGCGCGCATTTGGAGCAGTACAAACTTGACGCGATCATTTTTCCAACGACACCGATTGCGGCAACGGCACTTGGTGAAGAAGGGCGTGTCGTCGTTGACGGCAAGGAAGTGTCTGTCTGGAAGACCATGCGCAACACGGTGCCGGCGACATTCTTTGGCGCCCCTGGCGTGAGTTTGCCAATGGCACGGAGTGTTCGCGGAGTACCCGCAGGCCTGGAAATCGATGGGCTACCGGGGGCAGATCGAAAGGTGCTGGCAATCGCGGCGGCGATTGAAGCAATGCAATCGAAGGAACACGGCATGCGTCGGTAGCAGTTGCCGGTTCTGAAAAGGGCGGCCCGAAGGCCGCCCCTGAAAAGGTTCAGATCTCGAAGCCGCTCTGGCCGGCGATGTTTTTCAAGGCCCGTTCCGGCCGGGCGCCGACGTGGCTGATGACGCTCGCGGCGCACAGGCAACCAAGCTCGGTGGCTTCCGCGAGCTTGTAGTCGCGGGCAAGGCCGAACAGGAAGCCGGAGGCGAACAGATCGCCGGCGCCTGTCAGGTCAACCACGTTGTCGACAGTCTGCGCAGGAACCTTGACGGTTTCCTCGCGGCTGATTGCCATCGCGCCGTTCTCGCCGAGGGTCAGGGCGGTCAGGGCACCGGAGTCCCGGGCCGCATTTACCGCACTGTCCAGATCCGATGTTTCGTAAAGGGCTTTCAGCTCATGCTCGTTGGCAAACATCAGGTCGACGACACCATCGGTCAGAAGGGCCTGAAATTCGCTGCGGTAGCGGTCGACACAGAACGAGTCGGACAGAGTGATCGCCACCTGACGCCCGTTAGTATGCGCGATTTCCGCAGCTTTCAGGAACGCCTTCTTGGCGTCTGCCGGGTCCCACAGATAGCCTTCCATGTAGGTGACGGCTGCGGCGGCAACGACTTCCTCGTCAACATCGGCGATGCCGAATTCGGTGCATGCACCCAGATAGGTGTTCATCGTGCGTTCGCCGTCCGGCGTGATCAGGATCATCGACCGGGCGGTCGGCTTGCCTACCTTGAGGCGGGGCGTGTTGAAATAGACGCCGGTGCCGTTCATGTCATGATAATAGCTGTCGCCCAGTTCGTCCTCGGCAACCTTGCCGAAATAGGCAGGGCGTCCGCCGAGCGAGGCAATGCCAGCCGCCGTGTTGCCGGCGCTGCCGCCGGAAATGCGGACGGTCTGTCCCATCTTGTCGAACAGGCGTACTGCCTCGTCGGTGTCGATCAGGCGCATGGAGCCTTTGACGAGGTTTTCCTGAAGCAGGAAATCCTCTTCGACATGGGCGAAGACGTCGCAAATGGCATTGCCGATGCACAGGGCATCAAATCTTGTTTCAGTCATAGAGTTCCTCTGGTGGTGTCGGGTAGCCGCCGTTACGAGTAGGGATTGGGCCGGAGAGCACGGTTGGATTCCGGCTCCCTGATCTTGTCCCTGAACGGGCTTGCCCGGTAGACGCCGAGCATGTTCAGCTCGGCACAGAAGAAGGCCAGCTCCTCGAGCGCCAGGGCCACCTTCGGATCTTCCGGATGGCCTTCGACGTCCGCATAGAACATCGACGCGAAAAACTGCCCTTCAAGCTGATAGGATTCCAGCTTGGTCATGTTGACCCCGTTGGTGGCAAATCCTCCCAGGGCCTTGTAGAGCGCTGCCGGGACGTTGCGAACCCGGAAGATGAAGGTCGTGATGACCGGCTGGCCGTTGTGCGCGGCCTCCATCTTGTCGCGCGAGAGAATGACGAAGCGGGTCGTGTTGTGCGCCTCATCCTCCACATCCCGGCGCAGAATGTCCAGACCGTAGATTTCGGCGGCCATTTCCGGCGCAAGAGCGCCGACGCTGGGATCACCCAGCTCGGCGATCTGCCGGGCGGAGCCCGCGGTATCGCCGCCGACGACGGCCGTCAGGCCGAGTTCACGGATCACGTTCCGGCACTGGCCAAGGGCATGCACATGGCTTTGCACCTTTTTCAGGTCTTCGATCTTTGCGCCCTTGACCGCCATGAGCTGAAACCGGATCGGCATGAAATATTCGCCGATGATGTGCAGGTCCGATTTGGGCAGCAGATGATGAATGTCCGCGACGCGGCCGGCAACGGAGTTCTCGATCGGGATCATGGCAAGGTCTGCCGACCCGTCGGCCATGGCCGAAAAGCAGTCCTCGAAGGTGGCGCAGGGGATGGCTTCGTAATCGGGATAAACGCTCCGGCAGGCCATGTGCGAATTGGCACCGGTTTCTCCCTGGAACACGATTCTTTTTCTGTCGGTCATATGTCTTTCCGCCTTTCGGCAGTCTTTCGTCAGTTTGTCTGATAGGCCGCCCGGGCTCGTTCCAGATCTTCGGGCGTGTTCACGTCCATCGGCGCGCTGTCGATGACGGAGGCATCAATCCGCATACCCGCTTCCAGGGCCCGCAACTGCTCCAGCTTTTCACGCTGTTCCAGCGGCGAAGGCGGCAGCTGGACGAATTTCGCCAGGGCTGCCCTGCGGTAGGCATAGATGCCGATGTGGTGGTAGTACGGGCCGTCACCGTGCGGGGCGACGGCTCTGGTAAAGTAAAGCGCGCGATGATGGCCGTGGCCGTTGGGCGTGGTGACTGCCTTGACGAAATTCGGATCGTCCCGGAAGGCGGTATTGGTGAACTCGGTCATGATGGTGCCCAGGTCGACATCGGCAATGGCGAGCGGTGCAAAGGCCGCCCGGATGGCTTCCGGTGCGATCAGCGGCACATCGCCCTGCACGTTCAGGATGACATCGTGCTTTCCGTCCGGATCGATCAGTCCCGCTGCCTCGTGAATGCGATCAGATCCGGAAGCGTGGTCGGCACGCGTCATGACTGCCTTGCCGCCATGGTCCTGCACCGCTTCGAAAATGTCCTTGTCGTCACATGCAACGGCCACCGGGCCGATATCCGCGTTGCGGGCCTGTTCCAGAACACGCACGATCATGGGTTTTCCGCAGATGTCGGCAAGCGGTTTGCGCGGCAGTCGGGTGGCAGCGAGGCGGGCCGGGATAATCACAAGAGCAGCGGTCAATCGGGTCTCCATGGAGCCGGACGGGCGGAAGAAATGCAAAAAAACACGTGCCGCGTCCGTTTGTCGTATCAGATGCCCTTTTAAAGCTATGGACAGCAAGGTCAAAAAATTTGTAGGTTCCGGCAAAATTCGAAAAGCTGATAGGGGTCGCAGCGACGCTGCGGGCCCGGACGCGTATGAGCTTGGAGCCGGAGAGAATGGATTCCTTCACGCTGAACAAGGCCGCTGGTGCGGTACTGATGGTTCTGATTCTGACTATGGGTGTCGGCATTGTCTCCGACATCATCTTCCATCCGACGATCCCGGGTAAACCGGGTTATGAAATCGTCGTGGCGTCTGCAGAGGATAGCACCTCGGAAGTCGGCGCGGTTCCGGAAGTGGTGCCGATCTCCGAGCGTCTGGTCGAAGCATCTGCTGAAGACGGCGCGAAGGTGGCCAAGAAATGCGCCGCCTGCCACGACTTCACGCAGGGCGGTGCCAACAAGGTTGGCCCGGGTCTTTGGGATGTCGTCGGCCGCAAGCCTGGTTCCCACGAAGGTTTCGGCTATTCTTCCGCAATGACCGCATTCGGTGAAGAAAATCCGGAGTGGACCTACGAAGAGCTGGATCACTTCTTGGAGTCCCCGAAGAACTTCATCTCCGGCACCACGATGGGTTTTGCCGGTCTGCGTAAACCGGAAGACCGGGCAGACCTGATTGCCTACCTGCGTGAACAGGCCGATTCGCCTGCACCGCTGCCGACCGAGTAAAATCTCGTCGACATCGCAGACGTGACTTGAATTGTAGAGAAGCCGGGTTAACTACCCGGCTTTTTTATTTGATTTATAAGAAAAATTAACAAATCTTACGTTACGTAGTTCTGTTAAAAGTGGGCTAAGGTCGGGCAAGGACCCTATGGGCATCAACTTGACGAGGAATGTATTTTCTAAGTCGAATGGAACGTGGATCGCTTCCATCGTTGCTGCCGTCTGTTTTCTCGCTGGTATCGCCGTCACTGCGCACGTCGGTCAACTGGTCCGCAACGAACTTGTTTCCCAGCACAAACGTCAGGCCGTCGCCTCGCTCTCCGAAGCGCGGGCGCGCCTTGAAGGCGAAATCAACCGGACAGTGGCCCACGGTCTCGGGATCCGGGCCTATGTGTCCCAGTTCGTCGAACAGCCATTCGATATGGAAGACTACCGGGAAATCGCGGTCGAACTGATCGAGGAAAATCCGTCCATCCGCTCTATCGGCCTGGCGCCCAACAACATTCTTCGCGCAGTGTTTCCGCTGGAGCCAAACCAGGCGGCGCTCGGTCTGAACTACCGCATGAACACGGCGCAGTGGCCCGCAATCCAGCAGGCGATGGTGACGCGTGAAGTCGTTATTGCAGGCCCACTGGAACTTGTGCAGGGGGGCAGGGCCCTCCTGATCCGAATTCCCATCTTTCCAGCCAGCTTCCTAGGGCAACCGCTCAAGGAGCGCAGTTACTGGGGTGTCGCCACCCTGGTGCTGGACGAAGAGGGCATGATGAAGACTGCCGGCATCACGGATGTCATCAACGGCATCCGCATCGGCCTTGTGAACCGGAGCGCGGTTGCCTCCAACAACATGATTTTCGGCAGCCAGTCTCTCCTTGAAAAGGACCATGTGTCCCTGCCTCTGCATCTTCCCGGCGGTCTGAACTGGGAGCTTGTCGGCCTTCCGGAGGCCGGCTGGTCGAGCACGGGCAACCAGGTCTGGATCACGCAACTCGTCGGCAGTCTGATCTCGCTCGTCTTTGGCGCCATGGCGTTTCTGTTGATCAGCGAGGTCTACAAGGTTCGCTCCATGGCGCTGCATGACCCGCTGACAGGACTGGCGAACCGGCGCCTGCTGGAAGACCGCATGCACCAGCTTGCCGCCATGTGCGAGCGCAGTGGCGCGGGCTTCGAGATTTTTTACGTCGATCTGGATGCCTTCAAGCCGGTCAACGACAACTATGGTCACGCAGTTGGCGATCAGCTTCTGATCGAGGTCGGGCAGCGGCTGCAGAACCAGATCCGGCAGACGGATACCGTCGCCAGGGTCGGTGGCGACGAGTTCATCGTGTTGACGCCAGGCAACATGCGGCGCCAGGAGAAGGACACCTTTCTCAATCGACTTGGTGAGCGTGTGACCGAGGCTTTCGAGTATTCGGGTGCCCGTATCGACGTGAAGGCCAGTATTGGTTCTGCAAGCTATCCCGGCGATGCCGCTACGGTGGAAGATTTACTTAGGGTTGCTGACGGTAGAATGTACGCGCAAAAGGCAAAGTCCAAGAGAAATTCACAGGATATTCCCGGAAACGGCCTCCCCCAGACAGGTTAAATTTCTGTCATCTCGACAGCCAGCAGGTGACGCAGGGCCAACAGGTCCCTACACTGATTCTCTAAACCCGTGATTTGGGTTCAGGAACCGGAAGGGGACGGAGAAGCCGATGGTGTTCAAATGGCATGTAGGGAAGCGGGCCGCAGCTGGGCTTGCACTGGCAAGTGTGGTGGTGATGTCGGGGATCGGATCCGTACCGGCTTTCGCGGCTGAACCGGAATGGCATCATGCGGCCGCCCTCAACGGAACACCCAAATACGGCGCTGACGCCAAGCATTTCGATTACGTCAATCCCGATGCCCCCAAAGGCGGCACGGTTCGGCTAGCCGCCAGCGGCGGTTTCGATACGTTCAACATTCTGGCGCAGAAGGGCAATATCGCCCCTGGCATCCTGAATATCTACGAAAGCCTGATGGAGCCCTCTCTGGACGAAGAGGACATCAGTGCCCAATACGGTGTCCTGGCCGAAGCGGTCCGCTTTCCCGGCGACTATTCCTGGGTCGAATATAGGCTCAACCCGGATGCAAGGTGGCATGACGGCGAGCCGGTAACCGCCGACGATGTCATCTGGTCGTTTGAAAAGTCCATCGAGCTGGACCCGCAGCGCAAGTACTACTTCCAGAATGTCCAGAAGTCCGAGATTGTCGGCGATGGCACCGTGCGTTTCACCTTTGATGTCAGCGGAAACCGCGAGCTTCCCAAGATCATGGGCCAGCTGACTGTCCTGCCCAGACACTGGTGGGAAGGCACGAATAGCAAGGGAGAACAGCGTGACATCTCCCGCACCACCCTGGAGCCGCCACTCGGTTCCGGTGCCTACAAGATGAAAGAGTTCTCGCCCAACCGTCAGGTGATCTACGAGCGTGTGCCGGACTATTGGGGAAAGGACCTGCCGATCCGCGTCGGCACCGATAATTTCGAGGAGATCCGTTACATCTCCTTCCTCGATGATTCCGTGCAGTTCGAAGCCTTCAAGGGTGACCAGTACGACTTCCATACCGAGCGCAGCTCGAGCCAGTGGGCCAAGCGCTACGACTTCCCAGCCATCAAGGATGGCCGGGTGGTGAAGGAAATCTTCCCGGACAAGTCCAGGGGCGTCATGCAGGGGTTCTTCCTGAACCAGCGCCGTGAAAAATTCCAGAACCCTGATGTCCGTCAGGCATTGAACTATGCCTACGATTTCGAAACCACCAACGAGATCGTTTCCGCCAATCTTCTCAAGAGGGTCAATTCCTATTTCGCCGGCACGGAGCTGGCATCCAGCGGTCTGCCGCAGGGCAAGGAGTTGGAGATCCTGGAGGAAGTGCGGGACATGGTGCCGCCCGAAGTCTTCACGGAAGAATTCAAGAACCCGGTTGGCGGCAATCCGCAGAACGTGCGCGCGAACCTGCGTGAAGCCGTCAAGTTGCTGCGCAAGGCCGGCTATGAGCTGAAAGACCGCAAGATGGTCGATCCGAAAACCGGCGAACAGCTCAGCATCGAATTCCTCTACCGTGACAAGGCCAGCGAACGCACTCTTCTGCCGTATTCGCAGAACCTGGAAGCCATTGGCATCAAGCCGATCCTGCGTCTGGTCGATACCTCGCAGTTCGTCAATCGTGTCCGCAGCCGTGATTTCGACACCGTGGTCCTGGCGATCGGCCAGTCCCTGTCGCCCGGAAACGAGCAGCGGGAGTACTGGGGGTCTGAATCTGCTGATAACGAAAGTTCGGCCAACTATGCCGGCATCAAGAACCCCGCGATCGACAAGCTGATCGACAAGGTCATCTTTGCCGAAGACCGGGAAACGCTGGTGGCTGCCACCCGCGCGCTCGACCGCGTGTTGCTGTGGAACCATTATGTGGTGCCGCAGTTCTATTCCGACGAAACTCGCACGGCACGCTGGAACCGCTTCGGCCATCCGCAACAGATGCCGGAATACAGCACCGGGTTCCCGACTATCTGGTGGTACGACGAGGCCCTGGCCGCCAAGACGGGAGCCGCGCGATGAGTGGGGCTCTGACGACTTCCCGGCGCCGTTTCCTGCAAATGAGCAGCGCCGCGGCGTTTGCGTCGGCAGCGCCCTGGCCAGTGTCCACGGCCTTCGCGTCACAAACCGCCTATCCGGATGGCCCCGTTCACGGCCTGTCCGTGTTCGGCGATCTGAAATACGGCCCGGATTTCACCCAGTTCGACTATGTCAACCGGCTGGCTCCGAAAGGCGGGACCTTCTCGTTTCAGGCGCCCTACTGGTACTTCAACCAGAATGTCCTGACCTACAACACTTTCAATGCCTTCATCCTGAAAGGCGATGCCCCGCCCCGCATGGAGCTGTGTTTCGACACCTTGATGGTGCGCGCTTACGATGAGCCGGACGCGGTCTACGGCCTGCTGGCGGAAACGGTCAAGGTGTCGGAGGACGGCAACGTCTTCACGTTCAATCTCAGGCCTGAAGCCAGATTTCACGACGGCTCCAAACTGACTGCAGAGGACGTCGCCTTTTCGCTTCTGCTTCTGAAGGCCGACGGTCACCCCATGCTCAGCCAGCCGCTGTCGTCATTGAAGGACGCGGTCATTCTGGACGATCACAAGGTCGCGCTGCAGTTCGACGGCTCGCAGTCGCGCAACCTGCCGCTCGTCGTTGCGGCCGATTATCCGATCTTTTCCAAGCGGTATTACACCGCCTACGATTTCAAGCAATCGACCCTGACACCGCCCCTGTCCTCCGGTCCCTACAAGGTCGGAAAACATGCCGTCGGTCACTATGTCGAATACCACCAGGTCGAAAACTACTGGGCAAAGGATCTGCCGGTCAGGGTAGGGCACTGCAATTTCGCGGTTATACGGGTGGAGTTCTACCGCGAACGCCAAACGGCATTCGAAGCCTTCAAGAAGGGCAAGACGTTCTACCGCGAGGAATTCACGTCCAAGAACTGGGCGACGGAGTACAATTTTCCGGCTGTGGAAGAAGGCAAGGTCATCCGCCGCGAGTTTCCCGATGGCCGGCCGTCAGGGGCGCAGGGCTGGTTCATCAACACCCGGCTCGACAAGTTCAAGGACCCGCGTGTGCGCGAGGCTCTTGGATACGCCTTCGATTTCGAATGGTCGAACCAGAACCTGTTCTACGGGCTTTATACGAGAACTCAGTCCTTCTTCGAAAACTCCGACATGAAGGCGGAGGGGATGCCCTCGGCTGCGGAACTTGCATTGCTGGAGCCCTTCCGGGACCAGTTGCCGGAGGCTGTCTTCGGCGAAGCGGTGATGCAGCCCGTCAGCGATGGATCCGGCAATGACCGCAAGCTGCTGAAACGGGCGAGCGAACTTCTGGCCGAAGCCGGGTTTACCCGGAAGGGGACCGACCTGATCGGCCCGGACGGAAATCAGCTGACGATCGAGTTCCTGAACAACACCGCCGCTTACGAACGGATCGTCAATCCGATGATCAAGAACCTGGAACGGCTCGGCATCAAGGCGAGCCTGCGGATCGTCGATCCGGCGCAATATGAGGCCAGGCTCAACGACTACGACTTTGATATCGCCAGCCGCAGGCTCAGCCTTTCGCCGACACTGTCGGATACCATTCGCGAGATGTGGGGCTCCAAGGCGGCGACAATTCCGGGCACCTACAACACATCCGGCATATCCAGCCCGGTTGTCGATGCACTGATCGACAAGGCCATCGCGGCGACAACGCGCGATGAGATGACCAACGCGGCGCGGGCCCTCGACCGCGTGTTGCGGGCCGGTCATTACTGGATCCCGCAATGGTTCAAGAACGTCCACACTGTTGCCATGTGGGATGTCTACGGCTTTCCCGAAGAAACTCCGCGCTACTTCTTCCCGGTTGAAGAACTGTGGTGGATAGACAAGGAAAAGGCGGAAAAACTCGGCAAAGCCGGGTAATATTTCCAGCGAAACCTCGGGCCCGCTCCAGAAGGCCAAGACAAAAGGGACTGCACACACTCCATGGGCGCCTACATCCTCCGCCGCTTGCTGCTGATGATACCGACGCTGGTCGGGATCATGGCAATCAACTTCGTTATCATCCAGTTTGCGCCAGGTGGTCCGGTCGAGCGGGTCATTGCCCAGTTGCAGGGAACGGACGTTTCGGCGACATCACGCATCAGCGGTGGTGGCAGCGACATGCTGGGGGGCGGCAACGACGCCTCCGGTGGCAGTGGTGGCGCAACTGCAGACTCGGCCAGTTCGAAATATCGCGGTGCCCAGGGGCTTGACCCGGAATTCATCAAGGAACTGGAAGCGCAGTTCGGTTTCGACAAGCCGCCGCTGGAACGCTTCCTGAAGATGCTGGGCGACTATGCCCGCTTCGATTTCGGTGAAAGCTATTTCCGCGACATCAAGATCATCGATCTGATTGCCGAAAAACTGCCGGTTTCAATCTCGCTCGGCCTCTGGATGACGTTGATATCCTATGCGGTGTCGATACCGCTCGGGATCCGCAAGGCCGTTTCGGACGGTTCGCGGTTCGACGTCTGGACCTCCGGTGTCATCGTCGTGGCTTACGCCATACCGGGCTTTCTCTTTGCGGTTCTCTTGATCGTGCTTTTCGCCGGCGGGTCCTTCTGGGATATCTTTCCCTTGCGGGGGCTGGTGTCTGACAATTGGGAACAGCTCTCGTGGCCTGCCCGGATCGCCGACTATTTCTGGCACCTTGCCCTGCCCTTGACGGCCATGGCTCTGTCGGCCTTTGCCACCACCACCTTGCTGACCAAGAACTCGTTCCTGGATGAAATTCGCAAGCAATACGTGATCACCGCAAGGGCAAAGGGACTGACGGAAAGCCAGGTGCTTTACGGACATGTGTTCCGCAACGCCATGTTGATCGTGGTGGCCGGTTTCCCGGGGGCCTTCATCTCGTCCTTCTTTGCCGGCTCGCTCCTCATCGAGACGATCTTCTCGCTCGATGGCCTGGGATTGCTCAGTTTTGAATCGGTGATCAATCGCGACTACGCGGTTGTTTTCGCAACCCTCTACATCTTCTCGCTCATGGGACTTCTGGTGAACCTCATTTCCGACCTGACCTACACCTGGATCGATCCCCGGATCGACTTCGAAAGCAGGGAGGTCTGATCGATGGCGACCGATTCAGACAGTGATGCAGGAAGTGCAAACTACGAGACCGGCAGTGGCGGACATGAGGCTGGCGGATATGAAGCCGAAAGCCGCGAGCGATCCAGGGCGGCCTACTTCGAGGCAGCTGTAACGGATGATCGCGAAGCGTTTGTCGTCCCGGCAAAGGGTTCCAAGGCACGCCTCTCGCCGATAAATCAGCGGCGGCTGGTGAACTTCAAGGCCAACAGGCGCGGATACTGGTCGCTCTGGATCTTCCTGGTGCTGTTCGTCATGGCGATGCTGGCAGAATTCCTGACCAATGATCGGCCGATCCTTGTTTCCTACAACGGCGAATTGCTGGCGCCGGTCTTCGTCGATTACCCGGAAGAAAAGTTCGGCGGCTTCCTGGCGGTGACCGACTACCGCGATCCGTTCATCCAGGAAGAGATCAGCGCCAACGGCTGGATGCTGTGGCCGCCGGTGCGTTATTCCTACCGATCGGTCAACAATGACATTCCGGTCCCGGCACCTGCACCTCCCTCCTGGACGATGGACAAGGAAAAGCGTTGTTCGCGCTATCCGCTTGGCGCGGAAGACCCCAATTGCGTCATGGGTAACTGGAACTGGCTCGGTACGGACGATCAGGGCCGGGATGTGCTTGCGCGTCTCGTCTACGGCTTCCGGATTTCCGTGCTGTTCGGCCTGGCGCTGACGCTGGCATCCTCCGTCATCGGCATCGCGGCAGGGGCCGTGCAGGGCTATTATGGCGGCTGGACCGATCTCCTGTTCCAGCGTTTCATCGAGATCTGGACAGCGGTGCCGACGCTTTACCTCATCCTGATCGTGTCGTCGTTTCTGGTGCCCGGCTTCTGGACCCTTTTCACCATCCTGCTGGCGTTTTCCTGGGTGGCGCTCGTGGGTGTCGTGCGCGCGGAATTCCTGCGCGGCCGGAACCTGGAATACATATCCGCAGCCCGGGCACTCGGCGTTTCCAATCCGGTGATCATGTGGCGGCACCTGCTTCCCAACGCCATGGTGGCGACGCTTACCTTCATGCCGTTCATTCTCAACGGTTCGATTTCCACCCTGACGGCGCTGGATTTCCTCGGCTTCGGCCTGCCGCCAGGGTCGGCATCACTTGGCGAACTGCTGGCGCAGGGCAAGAACAACCTTCAGGCGCCCTGGCTCGGGATCACCGGCTTCATGGTCATTTCACTGATGTTGAGCCTGTTGATCTTTATCGGCGAGGCGGTGCGTGATGCGTTCGACCCGCGTAAAAGTCTGGGGTGAGGAACACAAGATGACAAAAGAAACGCTCCTCTCCGTCGAAGACCTGTCCGTCGCCTTTTCCCAAGGCGGCAGCAAGAACCTTGCCGTCGACCGGATCACCTTCGACATCAAGAAAGGCGAGACCGTCGCACTGGTGGGGGAAAGCGGCTCGGGTAAGTCCGTAACCGCTCAGTCGGTCCTGCGGCTTCTGCCTTATCCCGCAGCCTCGCACCCCTCCGGCAGGATCCTGATGAATGGTCAGGATCTTCTGGCGGTTGAGGAAGCCGAACTGCGCAAGGTGCGCGGCAACGGCATCTCGATGATTTTCCAGGAACCGATGACCTCGCTCAATCCGCTGCACTCGGTGGAAAAGCAGGTTTCGGAAATTCTGAAGATCCACCGGGGCATGAGCGATACAAAGGCACGTGAGCGCGTGCTGGAACTGCTCAACCAGGTGGGCATCCGCGATCCTGAAAAACGTCTCAACTCCTATCCCCACCAGCTTTCCGGCGGCCAGCGCCAGCGCGTGATGATTGCCATGTCGTTGGCCAACGAACCGGATCTGCTGATTGCCGACGAACCGACCACGGCGCTCGACGTCACAGTTCAGGCGCAGATCCTGGAGTTGCTGAAGGACCTTCAGCGTCGCCACGGCATGGCGATGCTGTTCATTACCCACGACCTTGGGATCGTGCGCAAGTTCGCCGACCGGGTCTGCGTGATGACCAAGGGCAAGATCGTCGAGCAGGGACCGGTTGCCGATATCTTCGACCGGCCGCAGCACGCCTACACCAAGCACCTTCTCACCGCGGAGCCCAAGGGCGAACCACCGGCGACGGACAAGAGCAAGCCGATTGTCGTTCAGGCAGACGATCTGAAGGTGTGGTTCCCGGTAAAGCGGGGCTTCCTGCGCAAGACCGTCGACCACATCAAGGCGGTGGACGGGATCGATGTGGAAGTGCGGCAGGGCCAGACGCTCGGGATCGTCGGCGAAAGCGGATCGGGCAAGACGACACTCGGTCTTGCGATCCTGCGCATGATTTCCTCCACCGGGCGGATTGCCTTCAACGGTGCCGAAATCCAGAAGAATTCCTGGAAGGAAATGCGCCCGCTGCGCCGGGACATGCAGATCGTGTTTCAGGATCCCTTTGGTGCGCTGAGCCCGCGCATGTCGGTGGCTGAAATCGTCGGTGAAGGCCTGCAGGTGCATTTCCCCGGTATTTCGGCCGATGAGCGCGACCGCAAGGTCGCCAAGGCCCTGGAGGAAGTCGGGCTCGATGCGTCCACCCGGCATCGCTATCCGCATGAATTCTCAGGAGGCCAGCGTCAGCGCATCTCCATCGCACGGGCCATGGTTCTTGAGCCGAAGTTCGTCATGCTGGACGAGCCGACTTCAGCCCTCGACATGAGTGTCCAGGCCCAGGTGGTCGATCTGTTGCGAGATCTGCAGAAGGCGCACGGTCTTGCCTATCTGTTCATTTCCCACGACCTGAAGGTTGTCCGCGCCCTGGCCAACGAGGTTATCGTCATGCGTCAGGGCAAGGTGGTGGAACAGGGCGCTTCCGAACAGATCTTCGATGCGCCCCGGACCGATTACACCAAGGCCCTGATGGCTGCCGCCTTCCGCCTGGAAGCAGCACCGGAAGGTGTGGTGAGCGCGTAATCCTGTTGGACCGGGCAGGGCACATGCGCTGCCTCGTCCAAAGGTGTGCCGTCTGCCGGTCTCGACGGACGGACAGTGCGCTCGCTTGAGCCGTTATTCTTCAGTAGCGGCGCGGGCGTCCGTACAACGCGGCAGGCCACCATCGACGTCGTTCTTGCCGTCAGCCATCTGTTCCTCAAGATCGACATCGCGCAGCAGTGGTATGTAGCCGCCCAGCTCATCCGCTTTCAGATAGGTGCTGACCAGGATACGCGCGGGCCGGTGCTCGAAAGCAAGGCAGCCGTCGACGCCGACTTCCATATTGCCTTCGATCTTGTCCCGTTCCGCCTTGTCCATTGTCAGAAGGTACGTCTGAAAGGCCTTGAAGGCGGGGATTCTGTCGTCCGGTAGCCGGTAGATCGCAATCCGCCGGCCTTCCTGCAGTTCGGCGCTCAGCTCCGCCCGCTCGGCTTTGGACGATACGCGGACGAAAGCAAGTTTCTCCTCCATAACCAGTTTGCCGGTCTTCTTGTCCTTCACCGTCAGCATCATGCGTGCTCCGCCTTCCGGGATACGGATGCTGGCCGGATATCTGACGGCAACCCGCAAGCCTGCCGGGTTGGTTTTCAGAAGGTCGAAGTTTGCCAGTTTGACCATGGTGGCAACTGGAACATGACTGCATGCAGCCAAAAGAAACAGGGGCAGGCAAAGCATAACCGCATGCAGCGAGCGGCTTGAAAAGGGGGGCGACATGGGAAGTGCGTTTCGATCCGAAGACAGGAGAGTGTGATTGTCCGTGGCAGGGGTGGGCAAGGTCTGGGGAGGCCTTGCCCGCTTCCCCGGTCATGAACAGGGCGGGATCGAGCTCTCAAGGTCGTTGCGGCTTGAAGCCTGCGTGTTTCGCAGGTCGAAATTCTCCGCCAGAGCCACGAAGGTCTCCAGTTCCGATGTCTTGAGATAAGTCGAAATCAGCATTTCGCCGGTGTCGGCCGCATCGAGCTTGCAGCCGGTGACGTCGATCGACAGGGATCCGCCAATCGTTTGCTGACGAGACTGGGGCATGGCCAGATACTTGGCCTGCAGTGCTCGCAATTCAGCCACCTGTTTTGCCGGGATCCGATACACAGTCACCACGTTTTCCGGTGCCTCCGTACGCACTTCAGCTGCCTGTTCGCCGGTTGTGGTCCTTTGCAGCTCGATCCGCTTTTCCTGGACAACGCGCCCGGTTTCCTTGTCGGACAGGACAACATGAACCGTTGCGGCTCCATCCGGAACCTTCATTCTGTCGGGATAACGGACCGCTAGCCGGAAGAGGTCAGGGTCGGTCGTGGCGGGATTGAACCGGTCGAGTGGGTCCGCATAGGACGATGCTGTGCCAAAGGCCGTCAGAAAAAGAGCAATAAGAAGGGTTCTCGCGCGCACCCGAGGGTTCGCGCCGCAAGACGACAAAACAGACATGTGGAGTGGCTCCAATTTAAGTTGCAGCGATTAATTATCGTAAAACAATAAAAAATAAAAGCAGAAAATATATGCCGCGCACACGGCATCAGGCCTTTGGCTGGTCGCAACCAAAGGGGAAATTGGGAATTCCAGCTGAAAACCTTGCGTTTTGAATGTCCTGCAGGCGGGGACCGGCCGTGTCAGCGTTCCGGCATCGACCAGTCGTCCGGCTGCTTCTTGCGTTCGCGCAGCCTGAGGGCAAGACCGATTGAAACGCCCACGCCGATGGCAACGGTCAGATCGATCAGGACCGTCAGGATCAGCGTGGTCAACAGCAACATGCGGTCGGCCATCGGGGCGCTCAGATAGGATTTCCACTTGTGCGGTTCGCTCATGCTCCAGGCTGTGAGAACCAGCAAGGCTGCCATGGCGGGCAAGGCAAGGTATCCGGCCAGGGGGGCCGCAACCAGCATGATCAGCAAGATGGCAAGCGCATGCACCAGCCCCGAAACAGGCGTCTTGCCACCGGCACGGACGTTTGTGGCCGTGCGGGCAATGGCACCGGTGGCCGGAAGGCCGCCGAAAAGGGCAGACGCGATATTCGCGGTTCCCTGTGCCAGCATCTCGGCGTTTGGGCGGTGGCTTCCTTCGATCATCCTGTCGGCCACCATCGCGGACAGAAGCGATTCCACTCCGGCAAGGAACGCGATCACGATGGCGGAGGGAAACAGCTCCACGACCCGCTCGACAGTGACGCTCGGCAGTGCCGGAACTGGCAGCGTGTTGGGCAGGGCACCGAAGCGCGAGGCTATGGTCTCTACCGGCAGGGTGGCCAGAACGACAGCCAGCGAGGCTAACGACACGGCAACGATCAGCCCCGGAAAGGCCGGAGCCATCCGGCGCAGGACGACGATCATTACCAGCGTGACCAGGGCAAGTCCGCTGGCGGCCAGCGAAGCGGTGTCACGTGCTTCCCAGAGAACGGGAAGCTTTTCCAGAAAGTCCGCTGGTACCTCGGTGATCTGAAGGCCGAAGAAATCCTTGATCTGGCTGGAGGCGATGATGATCGCGATGCCGATGGTGAACCCGTTGACCACGGCTTCCGGCACATAGCGGATCAGTCTGCCGATCCGGAAATACCCGCCGATCAATAGCAGTATGCCCGCCATGAAGGTTGCCAGCACCAGCCCGTCGTACCCGTGATCGGCAATGACGCCGTAAACCACCACGATGAAAGCGCCGGTCGGCCCGCCAATCTGCACCCGGCTGCCGCCAAGAAGCGAGATGAAGAACCCGCCGACAATCGCCGTCACCAGCCCTTTCGCAGGATCGGCCCCCGAAGCAATGGCGATCGCCAGGCTGAGCGGCAGGGCAACCATTGCAACGGTGATCCCGGCGACGAGGTCGGCACGGAAGAGCGGCAGGGAATAATCCTGCAATGTGGTAACGATCTTGGGGAGCCGCATGAAGGCACCGGAGAAGCAGTAAGGAAGGATGTGGACACAGTCTTCCGCACTGCACGCCCAAAATCAACTGTTTGTTGAAACGGGCATCCCGCGGCGCTTGGTCACGGGATACTTCTACCTGGAAACAGCAGTTTTGCGGGCACCTTGAAACACAACCCAGGAGAGCGGCCAGGGTGTGTTCTAGCCGACCCAGCAAGTCGCGAAGAAGCCGTTCTTCTCCTGGTCCTTGCCGATGGATCGACGGGTCTTGAAGCCGATCAGGCCATCGGCGCCGCCAACGTCATGCCCCAGTCCCTCAAGCCTCTGCTGAAGGTTCCGTACCGCGCCTCTGGTTGTTTCCTTCATCGGTTTCCAGTCGCCGACAAAACCGCTGTTGTTGCCATAGCGGTCTGCCAGGTGACCGACGAAGAGCGCATAGGTGTCACTCTCGTTGTAGTCCTTGATGACGTAGAAGTTTTCCGTAGCAATGAAGGCTGGGCCGTAGCGGCCGGCAGGCAGCAGGATGTTCCCCGGCCGGTTGACCTCGTTGGCCGGAAAAGGCTTGCCGCTGACGCGCTTGACGCCTTCACGCACGAAGTCGGAAATCTTCTGGCGGTTGTCCGGACCTTCCCGCGTACATGAGACGTTGTCGGGAAGATGGACTTCATATCCCCAGTCGCGGTCAGCTACCCAGCCATGTGCCGAGAGATAATGGGCAATGGAGGCCATCGTGTCGATGTCGGAGGTCCAGATGTTGCGCTTGCCGTCACCGTCGAAATCGACCGCATACTTCCAGAAGGAAGACGGCAGGAACTGTGGTTGACCCATGGCTCCACCCCAGGAACTTTTCATGCCCTGCCTGGATACGTCGCCATTTTGCAGGATCTTCAATCCGGCGATCAATTCGCCTTTGAAGAAGTCCGGCCTCTGGCCCATGAAGGCCTGCGTCGCCAGAACGCGGATCGCGTCATAGGGGATCTTGGCCCCGCCATAGCCCGATTCCCTTGCCCAGATGGCCAGGATGATCCGGCTGGGTACGCCGTATTTCGCTTCGATCCGCGACAGCACGGCCGCGTGTTTCTGCATCAGCGATCGCCCGCGCGGCACAAGGGCGTTGAATTGGCTGTCCCGGAAGTAGCGGCTTGGGGAACCGAACTCGGCCTGAAAGTTGATCTTGGGCGGCGTGCCCTTGCCGCCCGGCCCGACCAGCCCCGGCAGGGAGGTGTCGGGTGTCAGACCTTTCAGTTCCCGGTCGAGAGTTGCCTGGGAGATGCCTTGCTGGCGCGCCGCCGGAGCAACTTCTGAAGACAGGAACTGCCGGAATTGGGCATCATACTGGCCCGCGTTGGCGGGCAGGAATGTAACGGCGAGGCAGCTCAGGGTCGCAAGAACAAGCTTCGGCAAACGGCAGATCACATCGGGCTCCCGGATCACGACAGGTCGGGGCAGCCTAACATGTTCCGGGTCTTCCTCCGACCGTGCTTAAAGGACTGTCCAAGCCAAATTGCGCCCGGCCTGGCTCATCAGCCAGGATTTCTCGAAGCGGTACCAGCTGCCGCCGCGTCTCTGGTTGTGATGGCGGGAAATCGGTGCGGCCATCAGATGGCACATCAGCAAGGTGCCGACGGCGCCATGGCCGACGAACAGGACCGGGGCTTCCTCGGGAATGTGGCGCAGGGCACTTTTGACACCATTGACGATCCGGTCCTGGGCGTCGATCGCACGTTCCCAGCCGCGAACGGAATGATGCGGATCGGCAAAGAAAAGATCTGCGGTCCGCTCGAACTCTTCTGGTGGCAGAAAGCCGGTCGCACTCCGGTCATTCTCGTGCAGGAACGGAAGCGACCGCTGAAAGACGCGGAGGCGGCCGGAGAAGACCTGCGCGGTATCAAGCGCCTTCTTTTCGGCACTGGAGATTACCTGTCGGATGTCCTTGGCAAACGGCAGGACGGTGGCTTTCGCCGCACGCTCCCGGCCCGTATCCGACAGGCCCCACTCGGGAACAGGAACGTCCGGATCGATAAGGACTTCCGGATGGGTCAGGTAAGCGCACCAGGTCATCAGAGCGTTCCGTCGAGCCAGCCCATGATCAGTTCAAAGGCGATGGAAATCGAAGGCGGTATCTTGTGACCCTCGGGATGCGTATCGGCCAGCATTTGCCGCACTTCGTCCCGGCCGCACCACTTGCAGGCTTCAAGCTCGTCGTCCTCGATGGCGATGTCGAAGGAGGTCGCCTTGCCGATACAGCCGAGCATGAGGTTCGCCGGAAACGGCCAGGGCTGGTTGGCAATCAGACGGACGTCGCCAACAATGATCCCGCTTTCCTCCAGCGTTTCGCGCCGCACGGCCTGCTCGATTGTTTCTCCCGGTTCCATGAAGCCGGCAAGAGTGGTGTAAATGCCCTCCGGAAGTCGGGCCGGGCGGCCCAGCAGGGCCTTGTCTCCGCTCTCGTCGGTAATCAGCATGATCACACAGGGGTCTGTGCGCGGAAAATGCTGGCCGCCGCAGGATGGGCAATCCCGACGGTATCCGGCTTCGGACAGATGGCTTTTCTCGCCGCAGCGCGAGCAGAACTGATGCGTGCGATGCCAGTGGATCAGGGCGCGGGCCTGGGCAAGTGCGCCCATGTCCTGCGGTGCAAATGCGTTCTGCAGGGCAAGGGTGCGCAAGTCGATAAGCTGAAGGTCCGTGCGATCCGCAAGGTCTTCATCTGTCGCGGGCAAGGCCGTTGCGAACAGGGCCTCGCCGTTTTCCGGGCGCAGTCCCAGGAAAATCATCTCCTCCCGCACGGCCCCGAGCGAAAGGGCGACCTCCAGACGATGCCCGACGGCAAGGTTTTCGCCCGCGGCAAAGACCAATGTCCGGTCCGTCGACAGCACGATGCGCGTATCGGGCTTTTCCAGAAGACTTGCCAGATAGGCGGTATCGCCACGCCGTGTCGATTGCCGGTCAAGCGTGTTGCCGAGGAAACTCATTTCCATGGCCAGGGAACCGGCGGGGTTGGCGTTCATGTCAAAGTCCTTGGAAGAGAAAGGGGCGGGAGGTCAATAGGTGCTGGTTCTTCACGTAGTGCATTTTCCAGTTCTGAGAAACCGCTTCCTGCCGGTGCCGCCGATCACATCTGAATGCAGATTGAAACAGCTACGAGGCAGGATGTTGGACCGGTCCGGCAATCAGTCGTCGTCACCGGCAAGGGTATCCCGCAACTTCTCGATCAGGGTTTCCACCCTGTCGTGGGAATACTCCTGCGCCGGAACCGCTCCCCAGACCGGCCCGGGCCAGGCCGGATCGTCCCGGTAACGGGCGATCACGTGGACATGCAGTTGGGACACCTGATTGCCGAGAGCGCCGACATTCAGCTTCTCGCAGTCGGTCACTTCGCGCAGCACCCGGCTGGCCAGGGCGATTTCTCGCATCAACTGCATCTGGTCGGCCTCCTCCAGATCGATGATCTCGACGAGGTCCGACTGGCGCGGAATGAGCAGCAGCCAGGGATAGTTGGCATCTTTCAGCAGACGGACGGTGCACAGCGTCAGATCGCTGACGAAGTAGCTGTCGCCTTCGAGACGGGCATTGAGGGCAAAGGATGACATGAAACACTCCGGGCAGAATTTCCCGAAGGCTACACGCTTCCTGGCGGGTTTGGGAGTGTGATTTCCCGGCGAACAAAAAACCGTGTTGCCCTCTTGCCAAACCCCATCCTTCTTCTGATATAAGGCCCTCGGGAGGTTGGTGGTGGACGAGCCACTCGCCAACCGGGTCAGGTCCGGAAGGAAGCAGCCCTAACGAGCCTCGGCACGGGTCGCCGTGCCAGCCTCCCACCCTATCCAAAGCATCAGCTTTACCAAAAAGCACCGCCGGTTCTCCGCGGTGCTTTTTTGTTTTCGGGCTCGGGCTCTCCGCATCTCAAATCGACAAGTTGACTTATCTGGTACATTGGTACCATGATAACAGCATGGAAAAATCAGTTGAGCGCGTTCAAACCGGTGTGCGCCTGGAAAAACGGTTGCTGAAGGTCCTGAAAGGGCTCGCCGAACATCTGGACATCAGTCTTGGCGACCTGATCGAGGGCATGGCGCTGCATGCTTTTGAGAACAAGCCGCCGTTTTCGAAGGAGACGCTGGACAAGATCCGGCAACTCAAGAGCGTTTACGACCTCGATCTGAGCGCGGCCGACAGCCACAAACTGAAGGACGAAACAAATGCCGGAGCTTAGGGATTACGCGCAGCTTTCCGATCGCTTCGAAGCTGGCCAGCTGGATGCAAAAGGCTTCAGCCATGTGGACCATATCGGCGTTGCCTGCCAGATGCTGCAGAAGTACGAGTTTCTGGAAGCGGCTTGCCGATATGGCAACGCCTTGCGTGGCCTCGCCTCCAGAGCAGGCGTGCCGGAGAAATACAACACCACCATCACCCTGGCCTTCCTGGGCATCCTGTCGGAGCGGATGGCCGAGACGCCGCATGAAACCTTCGGCGAATTTCTTGCCAAGAACCCGGATCTCAGCTCAAGGGCGTTGATGGCAACGTGGTATTCGGACGCGCGGCTTGGGTCGCCAGGCGCAAGGCAACGGTTTTTGTTGCCGGACAGATATCAGGGCTGAGGAAATCGGATAACTACCGCGGTTTCCTGCTCAGGCGCTTGGCGTTTGCGCGAACACGCTTCGCATAGGGCCGTGTGCCCTTTGCCGCGATTGATTGCCCACCCAGCCAGTACCGCTGAAACGACGTCATTCCATCACGTAGCAGCGCCCTGTTCATGGCAAACGCGCTTTCCGTCGCAGCTGCAGCCTTTTCGCTGATCATCCGATGAAGCTCCGGATTGGTCCAGGCCGTGCCCGCCGCAAGGTTTGCGGTCCAGTCCTGGCAGCGCAGGGCGATGACGACAGGCGCCTGGAACCAGAGGCTGAACAGGTCGTGCGAGAGTTTTCCAGACATATCGTCTCCCTGATGAAAACCGGCTGAAAATAACGGCCGGCAGTTACTCAATGCGTGGCTTGGGCAAAGGGTTCCCTGAAGGTATTGCGGCCCGGGGCAGTCCGACGCACAAAAACTTTCAAAAGCCCGTCCCACTTTTCGAAAAAATGGTTATGGTGCGGCTCATGGATGAGACAGGCTTTTCCGAAAGTGACGGCGGGCAGACGCCGGGGTTGATGGCGGATCAGGGCGCGGTGAAACCGGCGACCGACGATGGTGCTTACCGCGTTCTTGCGCGCAAGTACCGGCCGAAGACGTTTGAGGATCTGGTCGGCCAGGAGCCGATGGTGCAGACGCTGGAAAATGCGTTTGAAACCGGGCGGATTGCGCAGGCCTGGATGCTGACCGGGGTGCGCGGCGTCGGCAAGACCACCACCGCCCGCATCCTCGCGCGGGGCCTAAACTACGAAGTGCCGGGCGTTGCCGACAAGCCGACGGTGAAGCTCACCCAGGAAGGCACGCACTGCAAGGCCATCATGGAAGGCCGCCATGTCGACGTCATCGAGATGGACGCCGCCTCCCACACCGGCATCAACGACATTCGCGAAATCATCGATGCGGCCCGCTACCGCCCGGCAACGGCGCGCTACAAGGTCTACATCATCGACGAAGTGCACATGCTTTCGAACGCCGCCTTCAACGGTCTGCTGAAGACCCTTGAAGAGCCGCCGGAGCACGTGAAGTTCATCTTCGCGACGACGGAGATCCGCAAGGTGCCGATCACGGTCCTGTCGCGCTGCCAGCGTTTCGACCTGCGCCGGATCGAACAATCCAAGCTGATCGGTCTGCTGCGCCGGATTTCCGATGCCGAGGGCATCCAGATTTCCGACGAAGCCCTGATGCTGATTGCCCGTGCGGGGGAGGGGTCGGCGCGCGATTCCCTGTCCCTGCTCGATCAGGCCATGGCCCATGGCGCCGGCGCCATCGAGGCGGAAGACCTGCGTCAGATGCTGGGTCTTGCGGACCGTGCCCGGGTGATTGACCTCTTCGGTCACATCATGGCCGGCCGGATCGAGGACGCTCTGGGCGAACTGCAGGCGCAATATGAGGTCGGTGCGGATCCGGCCATCGTGCTGACGGACCTGGCGGATTTCACGCATCTTGTCACGCGCATGAAGGTTGCGCCGAAATCGGCTGACGAAGCGTCGGTGACCGAAGCTGAACGGGCGCGCGGCCGGGAGTTTGCAGAGCAGATTTCCGTTCGGCTTCTGTCCCGTGCATGGCAGATCCTCTTGAAGGGTGTCCAGGAAGTTCAGGCTGCGTCCAAGCCACTGGCCGCTGCCGACATGGTGTTGGTGCGCCTTGCCTATGCCGCGGACCTGCCGGATCCGGGCGACCTGATGGCACAGATCAAGAACGGCCAGAACCCGTTTGGCGGTGCGGCACCATCTGGTGGCGGCGGAGCACCTGCCGGTGGTGGCGGTGGTACATCTGCCATGGCTGTCGGCATGAACTACGCGCCCGGCAGTTCGGGCAGTGGCCCGACTATGCAGGCAAGCGCCCGCCCTCAGCTCTCGGCCATCCAGGGCGGCAGGCCCGCGCCTCAGGGAGTGCCGCAAGCCGCGCCCGAGCCGCAGGCTCAGCCGGCGTATAATCTCAAGAGCCTCTACGATTGCGCCGCCCTTGCTTCCGAGAAGGGCGACATTCCGTTCAAGGTCAAGATCCAGCGCCTCATGCGTCTGGTGAAATTCGAACCCGGCAAGATCGAGATCCAGCCGACGGACGACGCCCCGGCCGATATCGCCGGCGAGTTCGGCCGCAAACTGACCGAATGGACCGGACAGCGCTGGTTTGTCGTGGTTTCCCGCACTCAGGGACGCCCGACCATCCACGAGGAGCAGGAGGCCAACCAGCAGCAACTCCTGTCCGACGCGAAGTCGCACCCAACCGTTGCTGCCCTGCTGGCGCAGTTCCCGGGTGCCCGTGTTGTCGACGTGAAGGTTCAGGTTACCGAAGAAGACGACGCTGCTCTGGCCGACCCGATGGTCAGCGATCCGCTCCTGAGCGAAGCGCTCGGGGATGACGAAGACGATTGATCCGCGCTTCTTGTTCTTCTAAATGCAGTTCCCAGATAGGTAAGGTCGCGGAAATCCGCGCCATGTGAGGGTTTGGAAGGAGTCGTTCCATGGATTTCCTCAAGATGATGAAACAGGCCAAGCAAATGCAGGAGCAGATGGGCTCGCTGCAGGAGCAGATCGTTGAGATCGAGGCCGAAGGCTCGGCCGGTGGCGGCCTGGTCACCGTACGTCTCAACGGCAAGAGCGATCTGAAGTCGCTGTCGATCGATCCGTCTCTTCTGAAGGAAGAGGAAAAGGAGATCCTTGAGGATCTGCTGATTGCCGCCCACACCGAAGCCCGTGCCAAGGTCGAGCAGGCAATTCAGGAAAAGACCCAGGAACTGATGGGTGGTCTGGGCCTGCCCGCCGGCATGAAACTGCCGTTCTGATACCAACTGAAGTGCGTGGCGGCTGTAAGAGCCTCGCGCCATGCCTCGTAAGCCGGCCACTTGGTCGCGTCCTGGAAATCAGGGGAGCGATCCGGCCGGTTTGACGCAGCAGGTCTTTCAGGTGGTCGTCAACGCGCGCTGAAGAGAAAACCATGGCACAGAAAAGTGTGGCAGGACCGGAAATCGAACGGCTGATCCAGCTCCTGGCGAAATTGCCGGGGCTTGGCCCGCGTTCGGCGCGCCGTGCCGCGCTGCATCTGATCAAGAAAAAGGATCAGCTGCTGGTACCGCTGGCGGACGCCATGGGCATTGCGGTTCGCGAAATCGGCATCTGCTCGACTTGTGGCACTGTCGATACGTCCGATCCCTGCACCATCTGTTCAGATCCGAAACGCGACCAGAGTGTTCTGGTGGTGGTCGAGGATGTTGCCGATCTGTGGGCGCTGGAACGTGCCGGTGCGGTCAATGCCCGGTATCACGTCCTGGGCGGTACCCTGTCGCCTCTCGACGGCATCGGCCCGGAGGATCTCAATCTCGCCTCGCTGATCGACCGTTGCGGGTCGGAAGGCTTTTCGGAAGTCATTCTGGCGATCAACGCCACCGTCGAGGGGCAGACAACGGCCCACTACATCATGGACCAGCTGTCCCATCTTGAGGTCAATGTCACTCGCCTCGCCCATGGGGTGCCCGTCGGCGGCGAACTGGACTATCTGGACGAAGGCACGCTGGCGCAGGCGCTGCGCGCCCGGACGAGGTTCTAGAAACACGCTGGAAACCAGGCACCTGGCAAACTGCCGAAGCCGATAGCCTCACTTCTCATACAAAAACGCGGCGCAAAATAGATCGCCGGGAAACCGGAAGATCTCCCGGCTTGATGTAAAATCAGCTGTCTCGCCCATCGCCAACCAGTCTTCCGGGGTCTCGGGAAAGTCGTGCGTGCTGATGTGCTCCCAGAGGTGGTCATATTCGGCGTCGGTAAGTGAACGAAACCGGTGGCGCAGTTCTTCCTGCCAGCGGTGTGTATAATCGGCTCGTGTTTCGCCGGGCAGGCACACAGGCTCCGCGCAGACGAAGACGCCGCCCGGCTTGAGCGCGTTGCGGACCGCTGACAGCATTTCCTGCTTTTGCGCGCGCTGAAGATGATGGATGGAATAACCGCACCAGATGAAGTTGGCGCTGGCCGGACGGCTCACGATGCCTTCCACCATGTCCTCTTCGGCAAGTTCCACATCATACGGCACGTCCTTCATCACCCGGGCGGCGCATTGCAGCGCCGGGCGTGACAGGTCGAGGCCCTCGTAGGTCGCAACCTTGCTGTCCTGAAGCACCGTCTGCGCAAGACTGGCGTCGCCGCAGGCCAGATCCAGAAAAGCGAAAGGCCTGTCAAAACGTTTGCCGATCTCGTCGCGCAAGAGCTGGCCGATTTCCCGGTGGTGCATTTCGTTGGCACGCACCAGCTTGTGATAGATGTTCCACTCGAACTGGAACATTTTCAGGGCTTCGGGTGCTAGCCCCTTGGTGATGTCGGTGTCGGGGGCGAAATCAAGATGCAGCATCGTGCGGTCCGAACCTGGGGTGTAAAGTACCGGCAACGAACAACCGTTTACCAAATGCTAGTTTCAGAAGCTGGTTTGCACAACAATAAGTTTAGTTTTCGGTCGCCTATCGTCCGCGGGCTTGCACATGATCGGCGCTGCACTTATGTCGAGGCGGTCGTTCACGAGAAATTTGAAGGTGTCATGTTCCAAGCTGCTTCCCGCGCCATGTCCGAGGTGTTCGAACCGCCGTTCCGGGCAATTTTCTGGAAGATGCTTGGCTTTACACTTGGCGTGCTGGTTGTCATCTGGATCGCCCTTCAGGGCGTGATCGCGGCCTTCGTCGCGCTGCCCTATGCCTGGATGGACACGGCAATTTCCGTTCTGACGGGCATTGGCGCAATTTTCGTACTCGGCTTCCTGATTGCGCCTATTTCAGCGCTTTTCGCCGGCCTCTTTCAGGACGAGATCGCGGATATCGTCGACAAGAAGGACTATCCGCACGACCAGCCGGGCCGCGCACTGCCGCTGTCGCAGTCGATCGTGCAGACAATCAAGTTCACCGGCGTCGTGATTTTAGGCAACCTGTTTGCCCTGGTGCTGCTGCTTGTGCCCGGTGTCAATCTGGTCGCCTTCTTCATCGTGAACGGTTACCTGCTCGGCCGGGAATTCTTCGAATTCGCCGCCATGCGGTTTCTTCCGGCGGCCGAGGCGAAGGCATTCCGCAAGGCACGGGGCGGAACCGTTTTTCTCGGTGGACTGATCATCGCCGGCTTGCTTGCCGTGCCGATTCTCAACCTGGTGACACCGATCTTTGCGACCATCTTCATGCTGCACCTTTTCAAGCTGCTGGCAGCGCAGCGACAGAATGTGGCGCGCGCCTGAAGATTGTCTCGCTCTTGCGAGGCGGGAGACGGCACCCTGCAATTGAGGCTGCCAGGATGGCGCCACGTCACCCGACACTTGCATATCCCATGGCAATCTGACCAAGTGCCCCTCCGAACCGGAGGAGCACATGCAGGAATTGCTGACGGAAATCGCGGAAGCCGCTGCGGCCAATCCCGACAAAGGCAATGTCGCGACCTATATTCCCGAACTGGCAGGCATCGATCCCAACCAGTTCGGCATAGCCGTCGCCCTGGCCGATGGCAGGGTATTCACAGCCGGCAATGCCGATGTGCCGTTCTCCATCCAGTCCGTCTCCAAGATTTTTGCCCTTGCTCTGGCGCTCGGCCGGGTCGGAGATCAGCTCTGGTACAGGGTTGGGCGCGAACCCTCCGGGCTGTCCTTCGATTCGATCCTGCTTCTGGAGCGGGAAGACGGCATTCCCCGCAATCCGTTCATCAATGCTGGGGCGCTGGTGACGACGGATACCTATCTGGCCGGATCAACGCCACGGGAAGCTCTGGGCGAACTGCTGCGCTTTATTCGCGCCGCCTGCGACGACGACAGCATCCACATGAACGAGAAGGTCGCGAAGTCGGAACTCGCCACCGGACACCGCAATTTCTCCCTTGCCCATTATCTGGCGTCCTACGGCAATCTGCGGGCTTCTGTCGACAAGGTGCTTGGCACCTACTGCCATCAATGCGCCATTGAGATGTCCTGCCGGCAGCTTGCGCTTGCCGGCCGCTTTCTGGTGGATGCGCCCCGGATGCCGGGCCTTGTTTCGATCGAGCGCCGGAGGCGGATCAATGCCCTCATGATGACTTGTGGCCATTACGACGGTTCGGGCGATTTCGCCTTTCGTGTCGGCATGCCGGGGAAAAGTGGTGTCGGCGGCGGCATTCTCGTGATTTCGCCAAGCCGGGCGTCTATCGCCGTCTGGTCGCCGGGTCTCAACAAGTACGGCAATTCCAAGCTGGGCACGGAAGCAATGGAGCATTTTGCACACAAAACCGGCTGGTCGGTGTTCGGCGTTCCCCACGGGGGCGAAGGGGCTCACGTTTAGGTCACTTTCTGTCACCGGATGAATTTAAACGATATAGAAGTAGTTTCCTTGCAATTAGGCCTATAGGATATTTTGACCTTTTGAAGCGTTGGCGCTATTACGCACCTAGACAACGCTTTGATTTGCTTACGTTTGCGTAAACGTAAACTGGGGTGAGGTGAGTTGAGGTTGGGTCGTTTGGCCAGGAGGCTGCGCCGGTTCGTCCGGGGTCGGAACCAGGTTCAAACGGGTCATCTTAAGCGCATTTCGCTCTAGCGTCGTACGGGAGAGGAATTCCATGTCGAACGCCGATCTGCGGGGCAACCGCCCGCTGTCGCCCCATCTTCAGATTTACAAGCCCATTCTGACGATGGTCATGTCGATTCTGCACCGCATCACTGGCGCGGCGCTTTACTTCGGCACCGTCCTGCTGGCCTGGTGGCTGATCGCCGCTGCGGCGGGCCCCAGCTACTTCGATTTCGTCAACGGCATCTACGGCTCGATCATCGGCCGACTGATCCTGTTCGGCTTCACCTGGGCGCTTGTGCATCACATGCTCGGCGGCCTGCGCCACTTCATCTGGGACATGGGTGCGGGCTTCGGCAAGGAAGCGCGCGAGTGGCTCGCCAAGGCGACCATCATCGGGTCCGTTGCCGTCACGCTGATCCTCTGGATCATCGGCTACGCGGTTCGCTAAGGAGAGTGTCATGACAGATATGCGCACACCCCTGAACAAGGTACGCGGCCTTGGATCTGCCAAGGAAGGCACCGATCACTTCTGGAAGCAGCGTCTGACCGCTGTCGCCAACGTGTTCCTGATCTCGTTCTTCGTGATCCTGGTGATCGCGATGCAGGGCTCCTCCCACGGTGACGTGGTCGAGACCCTCAAGAACCCGCTCGTTTCGATCATCCTGCTCCTGGTTATCCTCTCCGGCGTCTATCACATGAAGCTCGGCATGCAGGTGATCATCGAAGACTATGTGCATGGCGAAGGCATCAAGTTCCTCACGTTGATGGCGAACACCTTCTTCTGCGCCTTTATCGGTTTCGGCTGCGTCTTCGCAGTGCTCAAGATTGGCTTTGGAGGCTGACCCGAATGGCCAAGACCTATGAATTTGTCGACCACACCTATGATGTGGTGGTCGTCGGCGCCGGTGGCGCAGGCCTGCGGGCCACGCTCGGCATGGCCGAGCAGGGCCTGAGAACGGCCTGCATCACCAAGGTGTTCCCGACCCGCTCCCACACGGTTGCTGCCCAGGGCGGCATTGCCGCGTCGCTCAAGAACATGACGCCGGACTGCTGGGAATGGCACATGTACGACACGGTGAAGGGATCCGACTGGCTCGGCGATACCGACGCCATGGAATACCTGGCCCGTGAAGCGCCGAAGGCGGTCTACGAACTGGAACACTACGGTGTGCCGTTCTCCCGGACCGAAGACGGCCGCATCTATCAGCGCCCGTTCGGCGGTCACATGCAGAACTATGGCGAAGGCCCTCCCGTGCAACGCACTTGCGCTGCAGCCGACCGGACCGGACACGCCATCCTGCACACGCTGTACGGCCAGTCCCTGCGCAACAATGCCGAATTCTACATCGAGTATTTCGCACTCGACCTGATCATGTCCGAAGACGGCGTGTGCCAGGGCGTGATCGCGTGGAACCTCGATGACGGCACCATGCACCGTTTTGCCGCCAAGATGGTGGTTCTGGCGACCGGCGGTTACGGCCGCGCCTTCTTCTCGGCAACCTCCGCCCACACCTGCACCGGTGATGGTGGCGGCATGGTGGCCCGTGCGGGCCTGCCGCTTCAGGACATGGAATTCGTCCAGTTCCACCCGACCGGTATCTACGGCTCCGGCTGCCTGATCACCGAAGGGGCACGCGGCGAAGGCGGCTATCTGGTCAACTCCGAGGGCGAACGCTTCATGGAGCGCTACGCACCGTCGGCCAAGGACCTTGCCTCCCGTGACGTGGTCTCGCGCTGCATGACCATGGAAATCCGCGAAGGCCGCGGCGTCGGCAAGGACAAGGACCACATCTTCCTGCACCTGGATCACCTCGATCCGGCTCTGCTGGCCGAACGTCTGCCGGGCATTTCCGAAAGCGCCCGCATCTTCGCCGGCGTGGATGTGACCAAGGATCCGATCCCGGTCCTGCCGACCGTTCACTACAACATGGGCGGCATTCCGACCAACTACTGGGGCGAAGTGCTGAACGCGGACGGCAACAATCCGAACCGCATTCAGGAAGGCCTGATGGCCGTCGGGGAAGCCGGCTGTGCATCGGTTCACGGTGCCAACCGTCTCGGCTCCAACTCGCTGATCGACCTTGTGGTCTTCGGCCGCGCGGCGGCGATCAAGGCAGGCGAGGTCGTCGATCCGAAATCGGCCGTGCCGGCGCCGAACGAAGCTTCCTGTGAAAAGATCATGGACCGCTTCGACAAGCTGCGGAACGCTTCCGGTTCCATCCCGACCGCTGATCTTCGCGACAAGATGCAGCGCGCCATGCAGGAAGATGCTGCCGTCTTCCGGACCCAGGAAAGCCTGGAGCAGGGCTGCAAGCGTCTGACCGAGATCTGGGGCGAAATGAAGGACCTCAAGGTCTCCGACCGTTCGCTGATCTGGAACTCCGATCTGGTGGAAACACTGGAGCTGGAGAACCTGATGGCCAACGCCATCACCACGGTCTACGGCGCGGAAGCCCGCAAGGAAAGCCGCGGCGCCCATGCCCGCGAGGACTACAAGGACGGTCCGTTCGCCGGCCGCGACGACGAGAACTGGCGCAAGCACACGCTCTCGTGGGTCGACGAAGCCGGCAACGTCAAGCTGGACTACCGTCCGGTGGTGCTCGATCCGCTGACCACCCTTGAAGAGGGTGGCATCGATCCGAAGAAGATCGCGCCGAAAGCGCGCGTCTACTAAGGAGACGGCACGGTGAGCCAGGTGGCAACCCTTTTGGACACGAGAAGTCCGTTCGGCACATATCCCGCCGAGCGGATGGTCCGGACTGCCTGGCGTCTTGCCGACCGGCACGACCTTTCCAAGGGCCTGCGCAAGCGTATCCGCTCCCTGGTGGCGCGGTTCTTCAAGGGCCCTTACGACCTGGAAGCCGACGGTCTGAAGTTCCGGATCTATCCGGGTGAAAACTATGACGACCGCAAGATCCTGGCCAAGGGCCGCCTGCCGGAGCGCGAAGAGCACAAGCTGATCGAACCGCATCTGGGCAAGGGCAAGGTGTTTGTCGATATAGGCGCCAACATTGGCTCCTATTCGATCTTTGCCGCCGGTCTCGGCGCGGAGGTTGTTGCAATCGAGGCCAACCCGCAGACGGCAACGAAGCTCGGTTTCAACGTACGTGCAAACGACCTGGACACCGTGACGGTGGTCAATTCGGCCGTTGGCCCGCGCGACGATACGCTGCCGCTGTGGCAGGAACCGAGCAACTGCGGCTTTGCCACCTTCGTGAAGGACCTGACCACCGGCGAATGGGCTGGCGACTGGACACCGACCTTCGTCAAGGTTCGTCCGCTGACGGCCATAGCCGACGATCAGGGCCTCACCCGGATCGATGTTTTGAAAGTTGATGTGGAAGGCTTCGAGGACCGTGTGGTCCTGCCTTTCCTGAGGCACGCGGACCGGAGCCTCTGGCCCCGCGTGATCCTGCTTGAAACCAATTGCCGGCCCTACTGGACCGAGGATTGCCTGAGTGAACTGGCAAACCGCGGCTACGGGGTAACCGGCCAGACGAATGACAACATGGTCTTTGAGCTCTCTGCCTGAGCGAAAGACGATTTGGCCCTGGACGCGAAACCAAGGGCCCAACGCGGAGCAGTAACGAGATGGTTCAGCTGACGCTTCCCCGGAACTCCCAGGTGACGGAAGGCAAGGTGTGGGACAAGCCGGAAGGCGCCACCAACCTGCGTGAATACCGCATCTATCGCTGGAACCCGGACGATGGCCGCAACCCGCGCGTCGATACCTATTTCATCAATGCGGACGATTGCGGGCCGATGGTGCTCGACGGCCTCATCTACATCAAGAACAAGATCGATCCGACACTGACCTTCCGCCGGTCCTGCCGCGAAGGTATCTGCGGGTCCTGCGCGATGAACATTGATGGCACCAATACTCTGGCCTGCACCAAGGGCATGGACGAGATTGCCGGCGACGTCGTCAAGATTTACCCGCTGCCGCACATGCCGGTGGTCAAGGACCTTGTGCCGGATCTGACCAATTTCTATGCCCAGCACCGCTCGATCGAGCCGTGGTTGAAGACAGTATCGCCAGCGCCGGAAAAGGAATGGCGCCAGTCGCATGAAGACCGGGTGAAGCTTGATGGCCTGTATGAATGCATTCTGTGTGCCTGCTGCTCCACCTCCTGCCCGAGTTACTGGTGGAACGGGGACCGCTATCTCGGCCCGGCCGTCCTTCTGCAGGCCTATCGCTGGCTGATCGACAGCCGTGACGAGGCCACCGGCGAGCGTCTGGACAATCTGGAAGACCCCTTCCGGCTTTATCGCTGCCACACCATCATGAACTGCTCGCAAGCCTGCCCGAAGGGCCTGAACCCGGCGAAGGCCATTGCCGAGATCAAGAAGATGATGGTCGAACGCCGGGTGTAAGTTGCGCGTCGCCGGAAAATCGAAAGGCCGTCCCGGGGGGCGGCCTTTTTTGTATTGGTTCCGAAGGACCTTGCCACCGTCATTCCGGACAAGCGCAGTGAAGCTGCGCACCGATCCGGAATCCAGACATCAGCGTGAGCGGAGCGAACACTCTGGAAAGATAAGGCAGCGCTATTCGCGCAGCATATTTCTGGATTCCGGATCGGCGGTCGGCTGCGCCTTCCTTGTCCGGGATGACGCGGGAAAACGCTTTTGCGTTTCCCGGTGCCCAGTTCTGGTCGGACCGAAGCTGAGCCGGGATTACCGCGTTCTCAAGAAAAGCTCCACCGGCATCATACCTTCGCCCGGCACACCAGAAGCGAGCTGTTGCACCAGCCCCGGAACCCGGGAACACGACCAAGCGTGCGGGTAAGGGCGATTTCAGCGGGTTTCAGCGGACCCCATTCGAAGGTCTTGCCACGCAGGTGGTGGAACAGTTTCCCGTGGCGGTTGGTTTCCTCGTACCAGGGGCTGAGCATCGGCAGATAGGGTAGGCACGAGAGATAGCCGATGCCGTGCACCGACTCGATCGTGACCGCGCGGCCGATGATCTCCGACCATTCGTTCAAGGTCATGCGGACCTGGTGCTCGGCGTAGTGCAGGTGGCTCAGCTTTAGCCGGTCGAGGCGGTAAAGCTGCGGGACCACGGCAAGGATCAGCCCACCCGGCGCAATGACCTCACCACATTGACGCATCACGGACTCGATCGCCGGCCCACGGCCTGGCAGATGCTCCAGCACGTCCAGAAGGGCGATCACATCCGGTTGCCAGGGCAGGTCGTCGCGGTGTTCGGAAAGACGGGTGGCGTCCAGCACGATGTCCGGTTCGAACGCCGCTTCATAATCGGCACCGCAATAGTCGAAATCCAGGCCGGTGTCGGCGAGATATTCTTTCGAAATCGAGGTCGAGCAACCGATATCGAGAATGCGCGGCGGCCGACCAAGGTCTTGCGCCCAGTCCCGGATGGTGCGGGCGACAATGTCGAACTTCACCGTTCCGTACAGGTTCCTCTGGGCGTTCGCGAGCTTCTTGACCAGATACTGCGAATGGACCGTAACTTCGGATTGCTCATCATCCGCTAGGTCTGGTCTCTCTGTTCGATCCAGAGTTTGGTGCACACTGCCTCTCCTTCTGTCGCCAAGCGGTGAATGCCGGGTTCGTAGGTGTAGGTGGTCAGGTCGGCCATCAGCACGATCAGTTCGCCGAGGATCAGCTCGACCACTTCATCGGCAACGCTGCCGGAGCCGGGAATGAAATTGGCCGGGTAGCCGTCGTTGACGAGGCAGATCTGCTTGTCCGCCCCCTGTTGGCCGGAAAGCTGGAAAGCCTTGATCGACGGATGAATGTCGCAGGCTGGCGACTGTTCCAGAAAATCGACGTCGATTTCGATACGCCGGGAACTGGCGCTCGCCACCAGGCAGCCGTTGCGAAGCTGCTGCAGCACGTCCCCGGTTATCGATAAGCGCCCTGCCGCCCCGACAACCAGGTCGCATTGCTCGAGATCCGTGGGATGAAGGGTCGCCGGATAACCTGACAACCTTGCTTCTGCGATTTTCAGCGGGTCGACATCGATCAGCGAGACGATGACATCCAACCGGCGCAGGGCCTTGGCCACGCCGAAGCCGATCCAGCCCGCTCCGAAGACAGCAGCGCGCCGGCCGGCCAGGGAGTTGCCGAGATCGCGCATGAGCCCATCCAGGCACCGGGCAATGGTCTCGCCGCAACGTACCGCTTCCAGGCGCTTCAGTTCGCTGTCGGCACAGTGGAGCACAGGCACCCGCAACCGCGTCTGCCCGGCCCGCCAGACGCCTTGCTTGGTGATCTCCACCACGCCTTCGACAAGGTGCAGCTGATCTTGAAACCGCTCGTGCAGCAATTCGACGGCATAACCGCCGACTTCCTGAATGACGAGCTTCTGATCGGAGGCCCGGCAGGCGTCCAGGCTCTTCTGCAAGGCGATGGCCAGGACCTCTTTGAATTCTGGCTCGGTCTTCGGGCACTGGACCTTGTCGCCGTATACGGCCTGCCATTTCAGACGTGTCACATCACTGCCGGAGGAATACGGGATGCCGATGATTGCATCGAAATCCATGACCCCTTCCAGCGCATCGATCATGCGCCTTGTGTCGTCAAACAGATGCGCCACCAGCAGATACCGGTGCGCTTCACTCTTGAAGAGATCGAGCCGCTTGACCAGCGCCGGCAGATAGTCCGCACGTCGGGCATAGGCGGGCGCGGCCGCGGTAGATATGTCGCTTAATGGATGCATTGTTAGTTATTCCGAGGGTTCTGCCATTCTGGCACTGCGCCGCCGGTACGCACAAGTGCGAGTTGTGAAATAGACAGGAAAAATGAGGCAGCAATCCAACAACTTTTGAGCCACTGCACAGGAACTGCACAAACAATACTGAAAAGCCGCTCGGCCACGCCCTTTTGTGTCCTGTTCTGTCTTCAATGATCGCCCTGTTGACCGGGTGCCCGCCTGACGGGACATCCTTCTGGCAGAGGGTTGATTTGCATGACAAGCGATACTGAAAACGACACCATTGAACAACCGCAGGAGCGACCTCAATTTTCGCAGCCCCGCTCACCCCGTGAACAACCGGTGCGCCGAACGTCTTTTCTTGGGTCTCCGGCAGTCAAGTTCGTGATCATCGGGATGTTGACCGTGATGCTGCTGGTGCCGAGCCTGTTCGTCTGGGTGTTGGTGGAAGAACGGGCCGAAAGAGCCCGGGATGTCGCTCAGGACATCGCCCGGTCCTGGGGCGGCATCCAGGAGATCAACGGACCCTACCTGGTTGTTCCGTTCAGCGAGACCTTCACTGTTTCCACCGGAGAAAACGCCAAGACCGAAATTCGCTGGCACACTGCCATCCTGTTTCCGGAAAAGCTGGATGTGAGTGGCGACATCTCCGTTCAGGAGCGCAGGAAATCGATCTATTCGCTGCCCGTCTATCATGGCAGCGTGACATTGAAAGGACGGTTCGCCGCAACGTCGTCCGAAAACTTTCAGCCGCAGTTCGGTGGGCAAATCGACATTGCCGGGGACAAGGCGGTTCTTGTGGTCGGCATCGGCGACATCGCAGCGCTGAAAAGCGAGGTCGCACTGGTCTTGAACGACAGTGGTTCCGTGCCGTTCGAGCCTGGACTCGGGCCGCTGACCATGGAGCCGATACGGCGGTCTGTTGCCACGATCAACGCGTCCGGTATCAACGCACCTGTCGCTGCGGGTTTGTGGCGAAACGGGTTTTCTTTCGACATCCCGATGCAGCTGAACGGCTCCACCGCCTTCTACGTTGCCCCGGCCGGTCAAACGACCAGCGTATCCCTTCAATCCGACTGGCCGCATCCCGGCTTTACCGGCGCATTCCTGCCGGAAGCCCGAGAAATCGGTGATGCCGGTTTCAACGCATCCTGGACCATCCCCTATCTTGCCCGCGGCATTCCCAAACTGGTGCTCGGCCCGCAAATGCCGTTGCAAAACAAGGTTCTGGGAGTGCAGTTCGTTGAACCCGTCAATTTCTATCAGAACATTTCCAGGTCGTTGAAATACGCAGTCTGCTTCATCAGTCTGACCTTCCTGGCGGTCTTCGTTCTGGAAATGCGCTCCGGATGGCGGGTCCATTGGATCCAGTATGGCCTGGTCGGATTGTCCCTGATCGTCTTCTACGTCATGCTGCTCGCCTTTGCAGAGCATGTTGGCTACGGCCTGGCCTATCTTGTCGCCGCTGCCGCCGCGACGCTGCTGAATGCGCTCTATATCGGGACTTCGCTCAAAAGCCGTCTTGCCGGAAGCGTGATGCTTGCGGTCCTGGCTGCGATATTCGGCGTGCTTTATGCGCTCATGCAGGAGCAGGACTACGCGCTCCTGATCGGTTCGATGATCGGGTTCCTGTCACTTGCCGTTACCATGTTTGCCACCCAGCGGATCGACTGGTCCGGGCAACAACAGGTCGGCACGAGGCCGCAAGCCGAAGCGGTCTGACGGTCATTCTGTCATTCCGGCATGTCGCCAATCCGGTCGGCGGTGTGGCTTCGCTGCGCCGCCGATTTTGCTTGGCATTTGCCGGTTGAGCGCATCGCAGCTCTAAAACGAGGCTTGCAATTTCTCCTTGAATGTTCTTATTTTGTTCTATTGAGGTGAGTGGGAGGACGTGATGTCCATTCTTGATCATATCGGTTTTGCGGTCAGCGATTTTCCGGCGTCTCGTACGTTCTACGAAAAGGCCCTGGCGCCACTTGGCATCAAGGTGTTGATGGAAGTCACCGCTGAAATGACGAGTGGACCCGCCTATTGCGGTTTCGGCAAGGACAAGCCGGACTTCTGGATTGGTGAAGGCAAAGCCCCCGGAACACCGGTGCATGTCGCCTTTGCTGCTTCGAACCGGGCGCTCGTCGATGCCTTCTACGAGGCTGCGATCGCAGCCGGCGGCAAGGATAACGGCGCACCGGGCCTGCGGCCGCAGTACCACGAAAATTACTACGGTGCTTTCGTACTCGACCCGGATGGTCTGAATATCGAGGCGGTCTGTCACCTGCCTGAATAAGTCTTTGTTTCCTGATTTCAATTTGGAGAATAAAATGCACAAGAGCCGGCTGGGAGATCTGGTGATCGACTGTGAAGGTGGTGATATCGACCGCCATGCGGAATTCTGGGCCGGTGCGCTCGGGCGCACTGTTGAAGCTGAGCCGAAAAACCCACGCTATCGCCGTCTGATCGGCACGGAAGATGAAATCGGCATCCTGCTCCAGTCTGTCGAGCATCCTTCCCGCGTGCACCTGGATATCGAAACCGACGATCCGGAAAAGGAAGTTACCCGGCTCGAAGGTCTGGGCGCGACCATCGTTCAGAAACTGGACGGCTGGACAGTGATGCAGGCAACCAGCGGTCACCGGTTCTGCGTCGTCAAACCGCAACTCGCTGGTTTTGTGGAGGCTGCCAAGGCCTGGGAGGACTGAGAACGGCCTGACCGGACATGGCTTTGGCTGCCCGAAACGAGGGGCCTCACGCCAGGCTCACGGGCATGTGCTGGTTTGGGGAGCGGAGTTGAGTTTGTCTCAGCCGCCGGGCGCGTTACCTCTTTCGGGTAGAATTCGAAATGCCTTCTCCGGTCTTCCAACCCATGAAGTGCATTTCAAAGTCGAAGACCACAGCTCGAAACCCAAGCGCGCTGGTCGTCTTTCCGGTCGGGGTTTCGCAATCATCACCAGGTTGGTGATCCCCCGGGAAAGGTCGATCACAACCAGCTGCCCGGAGGACCTGACATGAAACGCCTGCTCCCGCTCACTTTCTTTGCCGCGCTCGTGGCGTCGATGCCACCGGGTACCGCACAGGCCGAAACCGCGGTGCTTGCCGGAGGATGCTTCTGGTGCGTTGAATCCGATCTCGAAAAACTTCCCGGCGTGCGCGATGTCGTTTCCGGCTATGCTGGCGGGGAGACCCAGAACCCTACCTACAAGGATTATGATCGTGGCGGTCACCGGGAGGTCGTCAGGGTCGATTTCGACGAGAACAAGATCAGTTACACCGAACTTGTCGGGATATTCCTGCGCACCGTCGATGTGACGGACGCCGGCGGTCAATTCTGCGACCGGGGACATGCCTATTCCACCGCCATCTATCCTCTGGACGAAACCCAGGCGAAACAGGCCAGGGCGGAAATCGCGAAGGCGGAAAAGGCACTCGGCGGAAAGATCGTAACGCCGGTCGAGGCTCCGGCCGTTTTCTGGCCCGCCGAGGACTACCATCAGGCCTATTACAAGAGCCAGGTTCGTACGCTCACCCGCTTCGGCTACGTCACCCGCGCCGACGCCTACAAAGGCTACCGGAAAGGGTGCGGCAGGGATGCACAGGTCAAGGCCGTGTGGGGTAGCGAAGCCTTCAAGGGGCTGCCCAAGGCAGGATCATAACATTCGAAAATGGGCCGTTTCCGCGGGGAACGGCCCAAAAGAACAGCATTTTCGTCGAATTTTCAGGCATCAATTTGCCGTAGGGTAAGGTGTACACTACATACTTTCAGTGGGCTTACGTCTGAAAGGACGCTAACATGCTGAGCTTGTTTGGAAGTCGCGTTACAGCAGAGCCGGAATTTATTTCAGAATTGAGAGCCGTCGAGACGGAAGACCGCCTTCGAAGATCCACCGCCGCCATGCTGGAAGCAGCAGGGTTGGAGATCTGTGACACCAACACACCGACCGAATTTGCGGCAGCTGCCACCGTGTCGATCATGAAGCTCGTGCTGAAAGTGGTCGAGCGCGACTTTGACGAACTGTGCTTCGAAAACCGATTTGTCACCGGCCTGTTCGGGTTCCTGATTGCCCATAACCTGACGCGCCGCACCAATGCTGATCTTGGTGTCGTGCTGGGTATTGCGGGTCTGGACCTCTTCTCGCATGAGGAAATCGAACAGATCTACAAGCTCGGCTCGTCCTACAGGCGTCTGCGCCAGCACCGGAACATGCATCTGGCGCTCAGGGATATCATCGACAGTTTCCTGTCGCGTCCTGATGAAGAAACCTTGTCGGATCTTGCCGGGGTGTATCAGCTCTGCCTGCAGCAGGACGGTTGACCGGATTTCATCGGCAACCAACTTGGCGGTCATACGCCGGCTTCGAATGCCTCGACCAGCTCGAGGAACGCCTCGCCGTATTTTTCAAGTTTGGACTGCCCGACACCGGAAACGGCCAGCAGCGCATCTTCGGTCACCGGGCGCGCAGCGGAAATTCCGGCCAGCGTCGCGTCCGTGAACACTACATAGGGCGGTACGCCCTGATCGCGGGCAATCTGGGTCCGCAGCCTGCGCAAGCGTTCAAACAGCAGCCTGTCTTCATGGTCCAGTTCATCGGCGATGGAGGCCGTACGTGAAGAACTCGTCCGTTTCAGGCCTGCCGCGCTCCGGTCCTTGCGCAAGGCGAGCTTCTCGTCACCGCGCAGGACGCTCCGCGCTTTTTCCGTCAGAAACAGAGCACCGAACTGGGCATGGTCGACATCGACGTAGCCTGCGGCGACAAGCTGACGGGCAATCGACTGCCAGGTCTTCTGCGGCACGTCCTGGCCAATTCCGAAAACCGACAGCGTGTCATGGCCGAAGCGGGTGCTTTTCTCGTTGGTCTTGCCCAGAAGCACATCTATGACATGCGCCGTGCCGAAACGTTGACCAGTACGATAGATCGCCGACATCAGCTTTTGGGCAGCTTCCGTGCCGTCCCAGGTCTCTACCGGGGACAGGCAGGTGTCGCAGTTGCCACAGGGTTTGGGGTAGGTCTCGCCGAAATGGGCCAGCAGGGCCTGACGACGGCAACCGGCCGTTTCGCAGATGCCGAGAAGCGCGTTCAGCTTGGCATTTTCCGCGCGCTTGACCTCCTCGGGAGCATCGCCTTCGGCAATCATGCGCCGGCGCTGCACCAGATCGGCCATGCCGTAAGCCATGAAGGCTTCGGATGGAGCGCCGTCGCGGCCTGCACGGCCGGTTTCCTGGTAATAGGCCTCGACCGAAGAGGGCAGATCCAGATGCGCGACATAGCGCACATCCGGCTTGTCGATACCCATGCCGAAGGCAACCGTCGCCACCAGGCACAGCCCTTCTTCCAGCAGAAACGCATCCTGGTTGGCGGAGCGCTGTTCCGCGGGCAATCCGGCGTGATAGGGCAGGGCCCTGATGCCCTTAGAGGTCAGCCATTCGGCGATGTCCTCGACCTTTGCCCGCGACAGGCAATAGACGATGCCGCTCTCGCCGGAGTGCTTCTTCAGGAAATCCAGCAGCTGCTGGCGCTGGTTGGTGCGCTCGACAATCTCGTAGCGGATGTTGGGCCGGTCGAAGCTGGTGGAAAAGACGGCGGCGTCTTCCAGCTGCAGGCGGGCCAGAATGTCTTTTTGGGTGTGCGGGTCGGCAGTCGCGGTCAACGCCACACGCGGCACGCCCGGATAGCGGTCGCGCAGACAGGACAGCGACATGTACTCCGGACGGAAGTCATGTCCCCACTGGCTGACGCAATGCGCTTCATCGATGGCAAAAAGGGCAATCTGCAGCGTGTCCAGGAACTTGCGGAAGCTCTCGGTGCCCAGCCGCTCCGGTGTCACGTAGAGCAGGTCGATTTCACCGCGGCGCAGGGCACTGCGAATGCCGTCCTGTTCTTCAGGTGACAGCGTGGAATTGAGGGCCGCGGCCTGAACGCCAGCGGCGCGAAGCGCACCGACCTGGTCTTTCATCAGCGCGATCAGCGGCGAGACGACAATGCCCACCCCACGCCGGCACAGTGCCGGGATCTGGTAACAGAGCGACTTGCCTGCGCCGGTGGGAAACAGAACGACAGCGTCGTTGCCGTCCACAAGCGTTTCGATCACCGCCTGCTGCTTGCCCCTGAAGCTGCTGTAGCCGAAAACCTTCTGCAGAACCGCAAGCGGCTTCGGCTCCGGACGCACGGTCGGAGCAACGGCATGCTGCACTGGAATGACTTCCTCCGCGGCAACAGCGGGCGAAACGGGCATGGGTGAGACGGGTCCTTTGATTCTCCCGCACAATGTCTTATTCGCGGAAGAAGGGCAATGAAGGCGGAACCGCGCCTGTGGATGACGTGCAGGCCCTGGTCAGAGCATCAAAAAATCAGATGCTTAGGAGACGCGTGGAGGCGGTGCGTTGGCACCTAGAACTCGGCGTCCGGATCCGTCGCCAGCGTTTCGGCGCAGTGAATGCGCATCTGTTCGGTCAGATCGCCAAGGTCGCCTTCAAGTTTTTCCGGCCGGATCGGCTTGCCGAAATGCACGTTGAACTTGGCATGTTCCTTGTTGAGCAATTCGTTGAAGACCGTCATGTCGCGCAATTCGGTAGACACTCTCGCAAGGAAATAGAACAGACCGGAATTGCGCCCGCCCATGTGCATGGGAATGATCGGGGCCTTGTTCTTGCGTGCCAGCGCCAGGGCTGACGTCATCCAGGGCCGTTCTGTCAGCTTGCCGTCATGCCAATAGGCCAGGCGCCCGGAGGGAAACAGCACCACCACCCGCTCCTTGGCAAAGGCGGAGGAGGCGAGCTTGATCGTTTCCTTGGATTTTTCGCGGGTCTTGAAGTCAGCACGCCATTCGACCGGAATGATCATGTCGGCAAGGCGCGGGTTGATGCGGATGGCATCGCGGTTGGCAAAGATCGCTAGATCGTTCCGGCGGGACTTGATCGCATCATAAAGGACGATGCCGTCGGCAATGCCGGTCGGGTGGTTGGACACCAGAACGACGGGGCCTTCCTGCGGAACCCGTTCAAGGCCAAGCGTGGTGACGTCAAGCGACAGCAATCCGCTCAAATGGGCAAAAACCTCCAGCGCTTCCATCTGCGCAATGGTGTCGGCCATTTCGACGGCGGACTTGTAGCGAAGGATCTTGTGAGCGAAGGGTCTGATGAAGGGCCACCACGGGCTGGCCATCACCAGCTTGCCCCGTTCGGCTATCAGAAGGTCGACGATATGCTGCTCAGAAATCTGCCTCTGTGCCGCGGCCTGACGGCGCGTCGGCAAGGTGTCTGTCGTCTGGTCGGTCGTCCGCACAATGCACCTCTGCCCACGAGATTACTGCCTCACTCCGATGCATCGTTAACGAAATCAGCCTCTTGGTGCAAATGATCGTTGTACGAATTTCAGGATCGGAATCCGCCCATCGGCGGCTCAGCTCCATAGGGAACTGGTGAAAATTGCCAGCGATGTCAAGAAGGAGGCTGCCCAGGCAAGCGAGCGCGGCGAGGCGCGGTCGGCCCAGTAGCAGCCGATATAAATGATCCTCAGTAACACGAAAAGCACGGCGAGCCTGTCGATCCAGTGCGGGTCGCCGCCTTGGTTGAGGCCAACGAAAACGGCAACCGCAAACAGGGGAAATGCCTCGAAGCCATTCGCCTGTGCCCCCTGTGCGCGGGCGCGGAAACCGTCTCGCCAATAGTCCGGGTCACGTGGGCGGGCGTTGTCGAAGGACTTGTCCAGTTTTGCCGGAAAGACGGAAAGCAGCGGCAGGATGGCGGCGGCAAGGACACACCAGAAGGCGACGGGCATGTGGGCTCCTCAGGAACGTGTTGCAGGTCTTGCGCGCGAATACCCCGAATGTGGCTGCAGCAGAGCGCCGGGCTGCACGCGAGCGTTTGTGCGCATATCTATCAGGCTCGTGGAAGATATCCTCATGATTTTCGATGTTGCCCCGGGTTTGTCATAAAGTCTTCCCGTCCCGGCGCTAGGGGGAGGCCGCCCATGGCGTGATTGGCATGGGCTGCAGCCGCGAAGGAATGCCCCTTGTCGAAAACAACCGTTCTGTTCGTCTGTCCGGACAACAGCCTGCTGTCTCCCCTGGCCGAAGCCTATCTGAATTTTCGGGCAGGTGGTCTGATGCGGGCGTTCTCCGCCGGTGTGGCTCCTTCCCAGGAACTGAGCCGGCATGTGCGCCGGATACTGTCGGCACGGGGAATTGATGCCAAAGGGCTTGCGCCCAAGCCGATCGACATTTTCCTGATGCCGCATGCTGAAATTCCCGACAGGGTCGTCTATCTCGCTGACCAAGCGCCGGTAGCCCTGCCGCCGCAGTGGAAGACCACCACATCGAGCCATTGGTGGAACATTGCCGCAAAACCGCCTTTTCCGGATGGTTTTGGTGCCTGCGCCACTTATTTCGAGAAGATTGCGGAGGCGATCGACAGGCTTGTGGAGCCGCCAAAAACAGCAGGCAAGGCCGTCTCGAACAGGGTTGCCTGAGCGATCAGAAAACGGTCGATTCTCAGGATTTTGGATTTTCGACAAATTGTGGGCTAAGAGTTGCTCCCATATTGGGACGAAGGTGAGGGATTGATTCGTCATGATGCGCGCGGGAAAGTTTGTTTTGATCGTCGGCCTGGTGGTCCTGGCAGCTGGTTGCCAGAGATTGTCCGGAGGCCGGAATTATGCCGAACCGCTGCCGGCGACCCCGACTACACCCGTAGGCTCGGGACAGCTTGCACCGCTTGATCCCAACGCGCCGGCCGGCGGTCTCAACGATCCGTCGGCTCAGCCGACCGACCTGGCCAGCAACCCGGTTGCAGCGCCTGCCGATGCCAAGGAAGTTGGCCGGACAGACCTTCTGGGTGGCTGGAAAATCACCTCCGCTGGCGACAACTGCATGGCCTTCATGACGCTGACAACATGGTCCGGCGGCTACCGTGCAAATACCAGAGGTTGTGCTTCGCCTGTGCTGTCCGGGATCTCTGCATGGGACCTGAGCGGCAATCAGGTGGTCCTGAAGGACGGCACCGGCCTGATCGTTGCACAGCTTTACTCCAGCGCTTCCGGCCAGTTCAACGGTCAGACCTCTACCGGATCGCCGATCTCGCTGTACCGTTAAGGCCCCTCCGTATTTATGCTGGACAGCTCGCGCTATAGGTGTATATTTGCATAGCTACCGGAAAGGCTGTGCAAATGTCAAAATATGAACCACTGCGGGAACACTTGGCACGACTGGAAGATGTTGTCTGGGCGGCCAAGCTGAACGAAGTCGAAGATATCATAGGCTCGTCGCTGCCCAAGAGCGCCCGGGAACACCGGACATGGTGGGCAAATTCCGGCGGCAGCCTCGTTCACCAGAACGCCTGGCTTGATGCCGGCTGGCGGGTAGAGCGAACCGATCTCATGCGCGATGTCATTGTCTTCCGCCGGTTGCGCATCGGCGGAACCGTGGCCGGGGTGTCCGCCCGTATGGATCGGACCGCCAAGAATCCGCAAAAAACTGCAGAAAAGCGGCTCACCAAGGAAATGGCAGCCCTTCGTCAGCCTGCAACCGTGACGTTGCGCTCCGAATGGACCACGCTTGGCGATGTCCAGCGCACGCCCTGTTCCAATTCCATCATTCCGCAGGAAGGCGGCGTTGTGCGCTTCGCGGCCATGGAAGGCGACGAAGTCGTCACTGCCATCGTCGCAACCTTGTCGGTTCACAAGGCCTATCGCAGCCTGCGCATGGCGATGAAGGGTCTGGACGACGATACCGGCAGCCGTGTCGGTACGGAGCTGTTCAAGAAGGCCGGTTTCGATGCTGCCGCACCAATCGAATGTGATGTGGTCAAGTCCGGCAATGCCTGGCTGCTGACCGACGGTCGTGGCCGCAAGGCCAATCTGGACGACCAGTCCGAGTGTTATCTGGTTGCCCAGCTGCTCTATCTTCAGGAAGTCCAGAACGGTCGCAAGACGGCCCTTTACCTGCGCTAAGCGTTGTCTGAGTGCTTTTTGCGCTCAGCCGGGCACAGGCATGATGGCCGGGTCCAGTCAGGCCGAGCCGTTTGGGCGTTCATGATTGCGTTCCTCCCGCACAGGACCCCTCCCTGTGCCCTGCGCCCGTAACCCTCCCACCGGTTGCGGGCGCTGTTTGTTCAGAGGGCGTGCTGCGTTCCTGTTTCGAGTTCCTCAAGGCTTGGCCTGTGTTTTTCTGCCCATTATCAGTGAATTCCGAACCGGGCTGCTGGGTGCAGTGTTCCGTCAATGTGGGCCGTGATGGCGGGGCCGGAAGGAGCGTCATCGCTGGATCAGTCGCATACCTTCCCCTGAGAGTACGCCTTCGATGAAGGATGTCTTGCCGGAATTGTATGTTTCCCAGTCGGAGGGCGAACCGGCCTTGAGGGCAAGGTTCCGTTTCAGGGCGGCGTAGCGCCCGGCAAGGCTGGCATCGCCGCGCAAGGCGTCTCGAAACTTGCGCCTCTGCTCAGGTGAGGGGCAATCGGATGCACACAGACACAGCCGATGCGCGATAATCAGCTCTTGATTTTCCCTCTCGTTCGACCGGGGGCCTGGCCCGGCTGGCCGGGTCATTTGCACTTCGTCTTCCCGAAAGCGGGCGCCGAGATCATGGTAGCCATACAGCAGGAGGTCGTTGCTGAGTGCAGCCGGTGAAAATCCGGGAGCCAGCGTTACATCGATATGAAGTTTGGGTTTGGCAATCAGCCCAGAGACGGCCGTGGACCCGACATGGTCCAGGCGCAGGGCCCTTGCTCCTAGGAGATGTCCGAGGTCGTCGATCAGCAGGTCAGCCTGGCGAAACCAGTCCGGATTATGTGGGAGCAACGGAATGGACATGAGGTCTGAAATCCTTAAATTTCAAACGGTTGAAAAACAAATCCGTAAGAATGTGTGATCGTATGCAACCATATCATGACTTGCATCTGCGACGTTTTGACCTTATTCCGCCGTGCAAATAGATACGTCCAAGACCCCATGAATTCTCATGGAGGGAGCAGCACCCTTGAAGATGGAACTGCCGGTCAACCGCGCCCTGAGCGCCCGCTACGACGCGCTCATCGCGTCGGGTGAGATCAAGGAAGACCCCGTGCAACGGGAGGCGGTGCGCCAGCTCGATCTCCTGAACACCCGTCTTGCCGAAACCCGCCTGGCCTCCAAGAAGAGTTCACTTGGCTGGCTGTTCGCCAACAAGAAGAACCAGCTCTGGGCCTCCGTACAGGGGCTGTACATGTGGGGCGGTGTCGGGCGCGGCAAGACGATGCTGATGGACCTCTTTTACGAGGTCACGGTCATCCGCCGCAAAAGGCGTGTGCATTTCCACGAATTCATGACCGATGTGCACGAGCGCATTCATGCCCACCGCCAGGCGCACAAGCGCGGCGAGGTCAAGGGTGACGATCCGATCCCGCCCGTGGCGAGCCAGATTGCCGAAGAAACGCGGCTGCTGCTGTTTGATGAGTTCTCGGTGACCGACATTGCCGATGCCATGATCCTCGGCCGCCTGTTCACCCAGCTTTTCGAGCGCGGCGTCATCGTTGTCGCCACGTCCAACGTCGAGCCGTCTCTCCTCTACAAGGACGGGCTCAACCGCCAGCTGTTCCTGCCCTTCATCAAGATGCTGACCTCCAAGGTGGAAGTGCTGCATCTGGACAGTCCGACGGATTACCGGCTGGAGAAGCTTGCTGGTGCGCCGGTCTATGTCACGCCTCTGGGCGAGAGTGCAAACGCCCAGATGGATGAGCTCTTTGCCAAGCTGACGCACGGCATGACACCGCATTCCGAAGAGCTGGAGAACAAGGGCCGCAAGATTGCCGTTCCCTGTGTTGCGGCGGGAGCGGCCAGGTTCACCTTCGACGACCTGTGCATGCAGCCGTTGGGGGCAAGTGATTATCTGCGCATCGCTCATGCCTTCGGCACGGTGTTTCTGGACAACGTGCCCGTGCTGTCCAAGGCGCGACGCAACGAAGCCAAGCGCTTCATCAATCTGATCGATACGCTTTACGATAACGGCATCAAGCTGGTGGTATCGGCTGAGGCCGAGCCGCAGGATCTTTACGTCGGCGAGGACGGCACGGAAGCCTTTGAATTCGACCGGACAGCCTCCCGGTTGATCGAGATGCGGTCCGAGGCGTACCTTGCGGGAGAAAGACGACAAGTACACGCATAGGTCTGCATTCCCTATAGGTGAATTATGCAGACGGGAAGATCTGAGAAAATTTGTCCGGCATCGCGCAATATTCTTTTGGCGAGGTTGCGCGGGCGGATCAAAGGGAGTAGTGCCATCCTCAGTCATCAGAGGATGGCATGGAGTTCCATCTTACGTAAAGGGAAACTTTCGAAATGGCGCGGAACAAGATTGCCTTGATCGGCTCTGGTCAGATCGGCGGCACGCTCGCACATCTGGCAGGTTTGAAGGAACTGGGAGACATCGTGCTCTTCGACATCGCGGAAGGTGTTCCGCAGGGTAAGGCGCTCGACCTGGCCGAGTCCTCCCCGGTCGATGGCTTCGATGCCAAAATGGCGGGTGCCAACAGCTACGAAGCCATCGAAGGCTCGGACGTTGTCATCGTTACCGCCGGTGTTCCGCGTAAACCCGGCATGAGCCGCGACGACCTTCTGGAAATCAACCTGAAGGTTATGGAGCAGGTTGGCGCCGGCATCGCAAAGTATGCCCCGAACGCATTTGTCATCTGCATCACCAACCCGCTCGACGCGATGGTCTGGGCCCTGCAGAAGTTCTCCGGTCTGCCGAAGAACAAGGTCGTCGGCATGGCAGGCGTACTGGATAGCGCCCGTTTCCGTTACTTCCTGGCAGACGAGTTCAACGTCTCCATCGAAGATGTGACCGCATTCGTTCTCGGCGGTCACGGCGACACCATGGTGCCGCTGACCCGCTACTCCACCGTTGCCGGCATCCCGCTCACCGACCTGGTCAAGATGGGCTGGTGCACTGCCGAGCGTCTGGAAGAAATCGTCCAGCGCACCCGTGACGGCGGCGCGGAGATCGTCGGCCTCCTGAAGACCGGCTCCGCTTTCTACGCTCCGGCGGCTTCCGCCATCGCAATGGCCGAAAGCTACTTGAAGGACAAGAAGCGCGTTCTGCCGTGTGCTGCTGCTCTCGACGGCCAGTACGGCCTGAAGGACACCTATGTGGGCGTTCCGGTCGTGATCGGCGCCGATGGCGTCGAGCGCATCATCGAGATCGACCTGCAGGGCGACGAAAAGGCCAACTTCGACAAGTCTGTCGCTTCCGTCGACGGTCTGGTCGAGGCCTGCAAGAAAATTCAGCCGGCGCTCGCCTGAACCGGGCCCGCCTAAGGGAATTTGCGGCCGTTCTTCCTGCCGGGAAGAACGGTCCTCCGACAACGGGGGAAACACATGAACATTCATGAATACCAGGCCAAGGCCGTTCTGAAGGAATACGGTGCACCGGTGGCCGAAGGCGTTGCCATCTTCTCCGCCGACGAAGCCGAAGCAGCCGCCAAGAGCCTTCCGGGCCCGCTCTGGGTCGTGAAGTCGCAGATCCACGCTGGTGGCCGCGGCAAGGGCAAGTTCAAGGAACTGTCCGCTGATGCCAAGGGCGGTGTCCGTCTGGCTTTCTCGCTGGACGAAGTCACGTCCAACGCCAAGGAAATGCTTGGCAACACGCTGGTCACCAAACAGACCGGTGCCGCCGGCAAGGTGGTCAACCGTCTCTACATCGAAGACGGCGCCGACATCGAGCGTGAGCTTTACCTCTCCATTCTGGTCGACCGGACCGTTGGTCGCCCGGCTTTCGTTGTCTCCACCGAAGGTGGCATGGACATTGAAGCGGTTGCCGAAGAAACCCCCGAAAAGATCGTCACCCTGCCGATCGATCCGGAAACCGGTGTGACCGAAGCCGATGCCGCCAAGCTGTGCGACGCGCTGGAACTGACCGGTGCGGCACGCGAAGACGGCATGAAGCTGTTCCCGATCCTGCACACGGCTTTCGTCGAGAAGGACATGAGCCTTCTGGAAGTCAACCCGCTGATCGTCATGAAGGACGGCCGCCTGCGCGTACTGGACGCCAAGGTTTCCTTCGACGGCAACGCTCTGTTCCGTCATCCGGACATCATGGAGCTGCGCGACGTCACCGAGGAAGACGACAAGGAAATCGAGGCCTCCAAGTACGACCTCGCCTATGTCGCTCTCGACGGTGACATCGGCTGCATGGTCAACGGTGCCGGCCTTGCCATGGCGACCATGGACATCATCAAGCTCTACGGCGCCGAGCCGGCCAACTTCCTTGATGTTGGCGGGGGTGCTTCCAAGGAGAAGGTGACGGCCGCGTTCAAGATCATCACGTCCGATCCGAACGTGAAGGGCATCCTGGTCAACATCTTCGGCGGCATCATGCGCTGCGACGTGATCGCGGAAGGCGTGGTTGCAGCCGTCAAGGAAGTCGGCCTGCAGGTTCCGCTCGTTGTTCGCCTGGAAGGCACCAACGTGGAACTCGGCAAGAAGATCATCAACGAAAGCGGTCTGAACGTGATCGCCGCTGACGATCTCGACGACGCCGCCCAGAAAATCGTGAAAGCGGTCAAGGGTTAATGTTCAAACTGGCACCAATTGCTGCCCTGTTTGGTCTGGGGATTTTGCTGACGGCCTGTAGCGGTGAATTGTCACCAACTACGGAAGAGCTATCAGCTTGTGCTCAGGGAATTCTCAAACACGGCAGTGTAGGTGTCCGAGGTGATGAGTACGGTTACCGTTCGTTTTCCGGCACCTCAGGCCGTTCCGTTCAAATCAACTATCCCTCCACCAACAAGAGACCAGGCTTCACCTGTACGATTGTTGATGGCGAAATCGTTGAGATTGTGCGGTTTGATCTGATTTTTCCGACGGACGGCAAAGAGCTTTGACCCTGCGATTTCGAGCTGAGGAAACTAAAATATGTCGATCCTCGTCAATAAAGACACGAAAATCATCGTTCAGGGCCTGACCGGCAAGACCGGCACGTTCCACACGGAACAGGCGCTTGAGTATTACGGCACCAAGATGGTCGCCGGCGTGCACCCGAAAAAGGGTGGCGAGACCTGGTCTTCCGGTGTCGACAGCGCTGCATCCCTGCCGATCTATGCGACCGTAGGCGAAGCCAGGGAAGCAACCGGTGCCGACGCCTCCGTGATCTACGTTCCGCCGGCAGGCGCGGGCGCCGCGATCATCGAAGCTATCGAAGCGGAAGTTCCGTTCATCGTCTGCATCACCGAAGGCATCCCGGTTGCCGACATGGTCAAGGTCAAGGCCAAGCTGGAGAAATCCAAGTCGCGCCTCCTCGGCCCTAACTGCCCCGGTATCCTGACCCCGGAAGAATGCAAGATCGGCATCATGCCGGGCTCCATCTTCAAGAAAGGCTCCGTCGGTGTTGTTTCCCGCTCCGGCACCCTTACTTATGAAGCTGTCTTCCAGACCACCAATGCCGGCCTCGGCCAGACGACGGCTGTCGGCATCGGTGGCGACCCGGTCAAGGGCACCGAGTTCATCGACGTCCTGGAAATGTTCCTGGCCGACGACGAAACCCAGTCGATCATCATGATCGGCGAAATCGGTGGCTCCGCGGAAGAAGACGCGGCGCAGTTCCTGAAGGACGAAGCCAAGCGCGGCCGGTCCAAGCCGATGGCTGGTTTCATCGCCGGACGAACAGCGCCTCCGGGTCGCACCATGGGCCACGCCGGTGCCGTTATTTCAGGCGGCAAGGGCGGTGCAGAAGACAAGATCGCTGCGATGGAAGCTGCTGGCATCAAGGTGTCACCGTCTCCTGCGAAGCTCGGCGAGACCCTTCTCGAAGTCTTGAAGGGCTGATTCTGCAAGAATCTTTAGCGATGGGGACGGAAACTGTTTACGTTTCCTGTCGCATGATGAAAGGATGGGTTCCGGCGCGGTTGACGTGCCGTAACCATTTTTCGAGGGGTCGGTGGAAACCATCGGCCATTGTAGGGAAACCGGCCGCGGGTCAATTTTTCGGGCCCGCCTAAACAAAAGGGCGGAGGATACCTCCGCTAAAGGACATGGCACGGCAGGAAGCGAACAACGTATTCGCACTGACGTCGTTGCTTTACGGCGCCAACGCAGCCTATATCGAAGACCTCTACGCACAGTACAAGACAGATCCGAGCTCGGTCGACGCCGAGTGGCAGGACTTCTTTGCAGCCTTCCAGGACGAGAAGGAAGCAGTGCTGAAAGAGGCTCGCGGGGCGACCTGGAAACGCAAGGACTGGCCGATCGAGGCCAATGGCGACCTCGTCAATGCATTCGACGGCAACTGGGGCCCGATTGAGCAGAAGCTCGGCGACAAACTGAAGAAGAAGGCTGAAGCCAAGGGCGAGCCGGTTTCGGATCAGGAAGTTCATCAGGCGACCCGCGATTCCGTTCGCGCCCTGATGATGATCCGCGCCTATCGCATGCGCGGCCATCTTCATGCAGATCTCGACCCCCTCGGCCTGGCCGGCAAGGGCGATCACGAGGAGCTGCATCCCTCCTCCTACGGCTTTACCGAAGCCGACTGGGACCACAAGATCTTCATCGACCACGTGCTGGGTCTGGAATACGCCACCATCCGCGAGATGATGGACATCCTGAAGCGGACCTATTGCTCGACGCTGGGTGTCGAGTTCATGCATATCTCCGATCCGGCGGCCAAGGCCTGGATCCAGGAGCGCATTGAAGGTCCGGACAAGCAGGTTGCCTTCACCACGGAAGGCAAGAAGGCGATCCTGAACAAGCTGGTCGAAGCCGAAGGTTTCGAAAAGTTTCTGGACGTCAAATACACCGGCACCAAGCGCTTCGGCCTGGACGGCGGTGAAGCGCTGATCCCGGCGCTGGAACAGATCATCAAACGCGGCGGCTCGATGGGCCTTAAGGAAATCGTGTTCGGCATGGCCCACCGCGGCCGCCTGAACGTGCTTTCCCAGGTGATGGCCAAGCCGCACCGGGCAATCTTCCACGAGTTCAAGGGCGGCTCCTACGCGCCGGACGATGTGGAAGGCTCCGGCGACGTGAAGTATCACCTCGGCGCGTCTTCCGACCGGACGTTCGACGGCAACGACGTGCACCTGTCGCTGACGGCAAACCCCTCGCACCTGGAAATCGTCAACCCGGTGGTTCTGGGCAAGGCGCGCGCCAAGCAGGATCAGCTGGCTGCCGACGAGAACGGCAACTTCGTCGACACGACCGAAATCGACCGCGGCACGGTTCTGCCGCTGCTGCTGCACGGCGACGCCGCATTCGCCGGCCAGGGTGTTGTTGCGGAATGCTTTGGCCTGTCCGCGCTGCGTGGCCACCGCACCGGCGGTTCGGTCCATGTGATCATCAACAACCAGATCGGCTTCACCACCAATCCGCGCTTCTCGCGGTCTTCGCCCTATCCGTCGGATATGGCGAAGGTGATCGAAGCGCCGATCTTCCACGTCAACGCGGATGATCCGGAAGCCGTCGTCTTTGCAGCCAAGATCGCGATTGAATATCGCCAGACGTTCCATCGTCCGGTGGTCATCGACATGATCTGCTATCGCCGCTTCGGCCACAACGAGGGCGACGAGCCGGCGTTCACGCAGCCGATCATGTACCGCAAGATCCGCAAGCATGCGACGACGCTGCAGCTCTACTCGGAACGCCTGATCAAGGAAGGTGTTCTGACGCAGGACGAAGTCGAGCACATGAAAGCCGACTGGCGCAAGCATCTGGACGACGAGTTCGATGCTGGCCAGGCCTTCAAGCCGAACAAGGCCGACTGGCTGGACGGCAAGTGGGCAGGCATGAAACGGGCCGACGACGAAGACGATCCGCGTCGCGGTGAAACCGGTCTGCCGATGGATGAACTGAAGTCGATCGGCCGGGCTCTGACCCACGTGCCGGACGGTTTCAACATCCACCGCACGATCGCGCGCTTCATGAACCAGCGCGAGCGGATGATCGAGACCGGCGAGGGTATCGACTGGGCAACCGCTGAAGCGCTTGCCTTCGGTTCGCTGCTGAAGGAAGGCCACCCGGTGCGCCTGTCCGGTCAGGATTGCGAACGCGGCACGTTCTCGCAGCGCCATTCGGTCCTGTACGATCAGGAAGACGAGAGCCGGTACATTCCGCTCAACAACGTCTCTCCCGATCAGCAGCGCTACGAGGTCATCAACTCGATGCTCTCGGAAGAAGCCGTGCTCGGCTTCGAATATGGCTACTCGCTGGCAGAGCCGCGTGCTCTGACCCTTTGGGAAGCCCAGTTCGGCGACTTCGCCAACGGCGCCCAGGTGGTCTTCGACCAGTTCATCTCTTCGGGTGAGCGCAAGTGGCTGCGCATGTCCGGTCTCGTCTGCCTGCTGCCGCATGGCTACGAAGGTCAGGGACCTGAGCACTCTTCCGCCCGTCTGGAGCGTTACCTCCAGCTTTGCGCTGAAGACAACATGCAGGTTGCGAACTGTTCGACGCCGTCGAACTACTTCCACATCCTGCGTCGTCAGCTGCGCCGCGATATCCGCAAGCCGCTTATCCTCATGACGCCGAAATCCTTGCTGCGTCACAAGAAGGCGGTATCCACGCTGCAGGAACTCGGTCCAGAGTCCTCCTTCCACCGTCTGTTGTGGGACGACTGGGGGCCGAACCTGAATTCGGAAGGCAAGCTGGTTTCAGACGACAAGATCCGGCGCGTCGTGATGTGCTCGGGCAAGGTCTACTACGATCTGTTCGAAGAGCGTGAAAAGCGCGGCGTCAACGACGTCTACCTGCTCCGCGTCGAACAGCTCTATCCGTTCCCGAAAAAGGCGCTGATGCTGGAACTGGCGCGCTTCCCGCAGGCCGAAATGGTCTGGTGTCAGGAAGAGCCCAAGAACATGGGCAGCTGGTTCTTCGTCGAGTCCTACATCGAATGGGTCCTGGAGCAGATCGACGCCAAGCACAAGCGCCCGCGCTATGCTGGCCGCAATGCGATGGCATCGACCGCAACCGGCCTGATGTCCTCGCATCTGGCGCAGTTGCAGGCGTTCCTCGAAGAGGCTCTGGGAAGTTAGTCACAAGAGGGCCTTCGGGCCCTCTTTCAAAAATTTGGCCAGGTAATTTTAAGAGAAGGCGACCATGGCAACCGAAATTCGCGTCCCCACGCTGGGTGAATCCGTTTCCGAAGCGACTATTGCGCAGTGGTTCAAGAAACCGGGCGACGCCGTCAGCCAGGACGAGCCCCTTGTGGAACTGGAAACCGACAAGGTAACCGTCGAAGTTCCGGCACCGGCCGCGGGCACGCTGGAAAGCATCGTGGTCAAGGAAGGCGACACCGTTGAGGTCGGCGCCCTGCTCGGTCAGATCGCAGAAGGCGCCGGTGCTCCGGCCGCGAAGGCTGAAGCGGCTCCGGCAAAGGCTGATGCCAAGGCCGAAACCAAATCCGAAAAGGCCCAGCTGGTCGATGTCGTCACGCCGAGCGCGGGCGAATCCGTCACCGAGGCGGAAGTCGGCGAATGGAGCGTGAAGGTCGGTGATGTCGTCAAGGCCGACGACACGCTGGTGGAACTGGAAACCGACAAGGCAGCCCAGGAAGTTCCGGCGCCGGTTGCCGGCACCATCGTCAAGATCGCAGTCGAAACCGGTACGACCGTGGAACCCGGCGTTCTGCTCTGCCAGATCGATCCGTCAGGCGAAGGTGCTGCTCCGGCAGCCGCTGCACCGGCACCGGCTGCGTCCGCTCCGGCCGCAAGCGGCGGGTCTTCCATGCCGCCGGCTCCGTCTGCTCAGAAGATGATGGCTGAAAACAACCTTTCCGCCGACCAGGTTGCCGGGTCCGGCAAGCGTGGTCAGGTGCTGAAGGAAGACGTCATCAACGCGATCGCCTCCGGTGCAACCTCGTCGTCGTCAGCCCCGTCGGCTGCTCCCGTTGCCCGTGGCCCGGTTGCCGCCCAGGACGAAATTCGCGAAGAACGCGTTCGCATGACCAAGCTGCGCCAGACCATTGCGCGCCGCCTGAAGGACGCACAGAACTCCGCGGCCATGCTTACCACCTACAACGAAGTGGACATGGGCCCGGTCATGGAACTGCGCAAGCAGTACAAGGACCTGTTTGAGAAGAAACACGGCGTCAAGCTCGGCTTCATGGGCTTCTTCACCAAGGCGGTGACCCATGCGCTGAAAGAGATCCCGGCAGTCAATGCCGAGATCGACGGCACCGACATCATCTACAAGAACTTCTGCCACATCGGCGTCGCCGTTGGCACGGACAAGGGCCTTGTGGTTCCGGTTGTGCGTGACGCCGACCAGATGTCCATCGCAGAGATCGAGCAGGAAATCGGCAATCTCGGCCGCAAGGCACGCGACGGCAAGCTGGGCATGGCTGATATGTCCGGCGGCACCTTCACTATCTCCAATGGCGGGGTGTATGGTTCGCTGATGTCTTCGCCGATCCTGAACGCGCCGCAGTCCGGTATCCTGGGCATGCACAAGATCCAGGAACGTCCGATGGCTGTGAACGGCCAGGTGGTGATCCGCCCGATGATGTATCTGGCGCTCTCCTATGACCACCGGATTGTCGACGGTAAGGAAGCCGTGACCTTCCTGGTTCGCGTCAAGGAAAGCCTGGAAGATCCGCAGCGTCTGGTTCTGGATCTCTGATCCGGTTCAGTGCCTTGCGAGTGCCTTGCCGGGAACGCCCCGGCAGGGTGCCCGGACATTTTAAGGTTGCCTGGCCAGCGGCGTTCCAGCTCTCGCGGTTGAATGCCCGTCGGTCTGGCCCAGGAGGAGCCGCATTGTGAGCCTGGAATTTCTGATTACTGCTCTTGTCGTGGTGCTCGTTCCGGGCACCGGTGTTGTTTATACGGTTGCCGTCGGACTTGGCAGAGGCCGTCAGGCATCCGTTGCCGCGGCCTTCGGCTGCACCCTCGGTATCATTCCCGCAATTCTGGCGTCCGTCGTGGGCCTGGCGGCGCTGATGCACACCAGTGCTCTGGTATTCCAGGGCGTGAAATACGCCGGTGTCGCCTATCTTCTCTACCTTGCCTGGCAGACGCTGAAAGACAGCGGACCGATGGACCTGAAAGCCGACAGGGGATCGCGCAAGAGTTTCCTTGCAACGGCGCGCACCGGCTTCCTGATCAACATCCTCAATCCCAAGCTGACGGTATTCTTCCTCGCCTTCCTGCCGCAATTCGTCAGCCATGATGCCGTCAATCCAACGCTCGACATGCTGCTGATGGGCGGCGTCTTCATGGCAATGACCTTCGTTGTCTTTGTCATCTATGGCGCGTTTGCTTCACTGGTCGGCGAGAAGGTGTTGAAGAGTGATCGCGTGATGGTCTGGATGCGCCGGACCGTGGCTGCAACCTTCGCCGGGTTCGGTTTGCGACTGGCTCTGGCGGAGCAATAATCGGATCATCGCCGACACGGTGTGAGACGGTCAGGAGGAACAGGAATATGAACGCCATAAAGCGTTATGCCCTTTCGGTTGTTCTTGTCGTCTGGACCGTCCTCGGACTGATAGTCGCTTCGCATGCAAGCGAACAACGCACTGCGCTTGTGATCGGAAACGCGCAATATGGCTATGGCCCGCTCGCCAATCCGGTCAATGACGCTCTGGCCATCGCCCGCGCCCTCGACAAGGCCGGCTTCGAGGTCATCCTTCAGACTGACGCCAACCGTGATGCCATGGAACAGGCGATCCGGGCCTTCGGTGATCGGCTGAAAAAGGAGGGTGGCGTCGGCCTGTTCTATTACGCCGGCCACGGTATCCAGATTAAGGGCGAAAACTACCTGCTGCCTGTGGCAGGGGATGCGCCGGCGGACGAGGTCCTGCAGCAGCAGTCGGTCGCGGTCAGCGAGGCCGTGGAAGTAATGACGTCGTCCCATGACGGGCTCAACATCGTCGTGCTGGACGCTTGCCGCAACAATCCCCTCGGTGGGGCATCGTCCGGCCTGTCGCGGATCGACAGCAACGCGCGCCTGTTCGTCTCATATTCGACGTCACCTGGCTCCGTGGCTCTGGACGGGCAGGGCAGCAACAGCCCCTTCACCAAGCATCTTGCCAGCGCCATCGCGACCCCGGCGCTCAATCTGGAAGAAACCTTCAAGCGCACGCTGAAGGGCGTCTTCCAGGAAACGAACGGCCAGCAAACGCCCTGGATTTCCTCGTCCTTCTTCGGAGATTTCACCTTCGTTGACGGCGGCACGGATAATCCGGCAGGATCGGTGCCCAAGATGGCCGCTCTTGCGGCCATCGGAACCGCGCTCAAGGAGAGCACCGCGCGCACCGGTCCGGCCCGCCAGATCTCGGGTGTCTACCGGGTCGAGGGAACCAACCCGAACGGAACGACCTACGACGGCATGCTGGCAATCACGCCGGAAGACCGGAATGTGCGACTCACCTGGTGGATCGGAACCGACGTCTTCACCGGCGTCGGCGAGTTCGCCGGCCGCATGCTGGTGGTCAACTGGGGAGACAAGCACCCTGTCGTCTATTCCTTCACTGGCGCGGAAACGCTGGACGGTGAATGGGCGGACGGCTCGGCCAGCGAAAAGCTGACGCTCTATTCGCGCACTGCACCGGTCGAGGCGGAAGGGCTGACTGGCAACTATTCGGTTGCCGGCCGAAACCCGGACGGCACGACATATGACGGTACGGTCGTGTTGACGCAGCAGGGCCGGACATTCACGCTGATCTGGACAGTCGGCACCGACAGCTATCGCGGCGTGGGTGAACTGGATGGCAACGTGCTGACAGTGGACTGGGGCGACAAGACGCCGGTGGTTTACGCGGTCATGGCGGACGGGCATTTGAAAGGCCTCTGGGCCGCGGGCCGCGGCGCTGAAGAACTGACGCGCATTCAAGGGCAATAGGAACGGGAGCCGGTGGGAATTCATGACTGACACGGTTGTATTGGTAACGGGCGGGAGCCGGGGGATCGGCGCTGCCGTCAGCCGCAAGGTTGCGGCGCTCGGTCACAAGGTGATCGTCAACTACACGCACAACCAGGCTGCCGCTGATGCTCTCGTCGAGGAAATCAAGGCGGCCGGCGGCGAGGCCGTGGCAGTTCAGGGTGACGTCCAGAACGAAGCCGACGTGCTGCATCTTTTCGCCGAAGCCGACAAGCTCGGCACCCTCAAGGGCCTGGTCAACAATGCCGGTGTTGTCGACTATTCCCAGCGCGTCGATGAAATGACCCTGGAACGTCTGACACGAATGTTCTCCATCAACGTGATCGGCGCCTTCCTGTGTGCCCGCGAAGCGGTCAGGCGCATGTCGACCAAGCATGGCGGCACCGGTGGCGTGATCGTCAATCTCGGGTCTGCAGCCTCCAAGTTGGGGTCACCTTCCCAATATGTCGACTACGCGGCCTCCAAGGGGGCTATCGATACCATGACAGTCGGCTTGGCGCTGGAAGTTGCCGACGAAGGTGTTCGCGTCAACGGTATTCGTCCCGGCATTATCGACACCGATATCCATGCCTCGGGGGGCCATCCTGACCGGGTGGCCCAGCTCAGGTCCAAACTGCCGATGAAACGTGCCGGAACCGCCGACGAGGTGGCCGAAGCGATTCTGTGGCTTCTCTCCGACCAGTCCAGCTATACGACCGGTGCCATCCTCGATGTCTCCGGCGGCCGGGCAATCCTTCCCTAACCCGCATTCAAACCAGAAATGAAAGAGGCAAAGGCGACCAAAATGTCCCAATATGATCTCGTCGTCATCGGAACCGGTCCTGGCGGCTACGTCTGCGCGATCAAGGCTGCGCAGCTCGGCCTGAAAACGGCTGTCGTCGAAAAACGCGCAACGCTTGGCGGCACCTGCCTCAACATCGGCTGCATTCCGTCCAAGGCGCTGCTGCATGCCTCGGAAATGTTCGAGGAAGCCGGCCACGGTTTCGAAAAACTCGGCATCAAGGTCGCAAAGCCCAAGCTCGATCTGCCGGCGATGATGGAACACAAGACCGGCGTGGTCGATGCCAATGTGAACGGCGTTGCCTTCCTAATGAAGAAGAACAAGATCGACGTTCACACCGGTACCGGCAAGATCCTGGCCAAAGGCAAGGTCGAGGTTACCGATGCCGACGGCAAGGCAAGCGTACTGGAAACGAAGAACATCGTGATTGCCACCGGTTCCGACGTCATGCCGCTGCCGGGTGTCGAGATCGATGAGAAGCAGGTGGTCTCTTCCACCGGCGCTCTGGAACTGGACAAGGTGCCCGGCAAGCTGCTCGTCGTCGGTGGTGGTGTCATCGGCCTTGAGCTCGGCTCCGTCTGGAATCGTCTCGGGTCGGAAGTGACCGTGGTCGAGTTCATGGACAAGATCCTCGGACCGATGGACGGTGACGTTTCCAAGAACTTCCAGCGCATGCTGAAAAAGCAGGGCATGGAATTCAAGCTGTCCTCCAAGGTCACGGGTGTCGAGAAGAAAGGCAAGGGCCTTGCCGTGACTGTAGAGCCGGCAAAGGGCGGCGATGCGCAGGTTCTCGAGGCCGACATCGTTCTGGTTGCCATCGGTCGCCGTCCATACACGGAAGGCCTGGGCCTTGATGGGGCAGGTGTTGCCCTGGACGAGCGCGGCCGCGTCAAGATCGACACCCACTACAAGACCAATGTCGACGGCATCTACGCCATCGGCGATGTGGTCGTCGGTCCGATGCTGGCCCACAAGGCCGAGGACGAAGGCGTTGCCGTTGCCGAAATGCTGGCAGGCCAGGCTGGTCACGTGAACTATGATGTCATCCCGGGTGTTGTCTACACCCAGCCGGAAGTCGCTTCCGTCGGCAAGACCGAGGAAGAACTGAAGGCGGCCGGCGTCGAGTACAAGACCGGCAAATTCGTCTTCTCCGCAAACGGTCGCGCGCGCGCCATGAACAAGACCGACGGCTTTGCCAAGGTTCTGGCGGACGCAAAGACCGACCGCGTGCTTGGTGTTCACATCGTCGGCTTCGGTGCCGGTGAGATGATCCACGAAGCTGCTGTCCTGATGGAGTTCGGTGGATCTTCCGAAGACCTTGCACGCACCTGCCACGCCCACCCGACCATGTCGGAAGCGGTCAAGGAAGCAGCCCTCGGCGCATTTGCGAAGTCGATCCACGCGTAATCAACGCTTGAACGATGTCTTTTCGATATCGGTCGGGGCATCCGGTCACCGGGTGCCCCGTAACATTTTTGTTGGATCTGCCGTCCTGCGGACCGGCAGACGCCATTCAAGTTTGAAGTTCTGCAAGTAAACGTAAAAAATGCCGCGCATCTGCAACTAATGCGCTAAGGTGTTGTCCTGTCAGGGGTGGTGCATTTCAACAAAAGGCAGGAGATGCTTTGCTTGAAAGGCAACGGGGCAACAATCAAAATCTGAATCTCACCCGCGGCTGGCTGCCAGTCGTTGCAGGGGGCGTATTGCCGTTGGTTTGCGGCCTGGTGTTTTTCTGGCCGGAGCGAACCATTCCCTACGTGGATGACCTCTTCTTTATTCCCTGGGCATCCGAATTTGCGCAAACGGGCCGTCACTTGAATCCGCTTCTTGCGGTCCAGTTCCCGGGGCTGGAATCCTATCATCTCCAGCCAAGGCTTCATTTCATTCTGTCCGGATGGTTTTTGAAAGCCGCGGGGATCAGCACCGCGACAATCGTCCTGTACGAATTCCTCTGTTACGTGGCGACCAGCCTGGTCTTCGTGGTGTTCTGCCTCAGATTGAACCTTCGCACCGCTGCGCTTTTCACACCGTTGATCTTTGCGCCCATGTATGTCGTTTCCGGCTTCCGGCTGGAACTGACGGGTTCATTCATCTGGATGCTCGGGCTGCTGCTGGTCCTGCCGGTTGCAGTCAGGGCAGGTACGGGTGACACACGGCAGACCGGTCCGGAAACCGTTGCCGGCGTTGCGGGTACCGCGCTTTTGGGAATTGCTCCGCTGACTGCACTGTCCATGCTTGCCTGGAGTGTTGGCGTCATTGCCGTTCTTCAGATCTGGAGGCTCAGGACGCGGCAGGCAAGCCTCGTTCGTGTGCTGAGTGAAGGCCTTGTCGCCCTCGCGATTGCCGTTGCCCTGTTTGCGGTCTCGGTGAACTTCGAGTTCGCCGAGTTCTTCCGGCAGATCGCCTATCACTCCAGCCGGTCACATGGCTCCGGCAAGTTCAATGTCGAAGCGATCTTCCGGGCTGCCATGTTTGCAGGCGTATCTTGGGTTGTTTTCCGCAAGTCCCGCACCGCCGGGATAATCGGCTTTTGCCTTGCCGTTGGACAATTCTTCGGCGCCTTCGTGCATGACCGGCCGCTGATCCGGAATCTTGCGGCCGCAATGTTGTTTCTGCTGGCGGTCGACGTGCTGTTGAAAGACCGCTGGTACAGGGTGAAGCTTGGCCTTTGCGCCGCATTGGTGCTGGCGCTTTCCTCCAACTTCATCGTTTTCTATGTGCTGTCGGAACCGTTGCCGAACAGGCAAGCTGTGGTCGAGGCTTACCGGCAGGATCTGGCGGACGGAAAGCGGGTCTTTATCGACGAAACGATGGCCCACCATTTTCTGGATCAGAAAACGTCCGGTGCCCTGTCCTGGACCTGGGGAGGCACATTTCCCAAGGGGCGGCCGACCAGTATGGCAGACCTGAAGGAAGGCGACGTCTGGTATGTCAGCGAATATACCCTGCTCGGATACCTGAAGGGCAGGCATGACGTTGCTGAAAGGGTTTGGCCGAAGAACGACTATCCCCACGTCCTCCAGTTCTCCTGCATTCTGGGCCGTCATTCCTGTAATCTGCCTGCCAAACGCTGGACAATGATGCGCCTGGAAAGGCTAGGGGGAACGGTGATGGCAACGGAACTCGGCTCAGGCGCCGGACCAAGACCGATAGACGAAAGCTAGCAGCACATTCCCTGGCGGCTGCCACCGGAACGAACATGCGTGCCGTAGGGGAGACACGGGACTGGACAATGCTTGCCTGAAGCCGGGCAAAAAGGCTTGTCAGTGCTCCTTCAGGCAGAGGCCATGGTCGCCGAAAGCCTTCAGAACGTTGCATTCGGTCACCGTGTGGTCGCCTTCGCAGCTTGTTGCGATGCGCTTCAACTCCGCCTCCAATTTGCGCAGGTGGGCAATCCGCTGGCGCACTGCCTTCAACTGATCTTCGGCAATCCGGTTGGCGGTTTCGCACGGTTTGTCCGGATGCTGGCTGAGGTCTATCAGATCGCGGATGGCCGGCATTGGCAGGCCGAGGTCGCGGCAATGCTTGATGAAGCCAAGCCTTTCCAGGTCGCTGGACCGGTAGCGCCTCTGGTTGCCCTCGCTGCGGATCGGCGCTTCCAGCAGGCCTTCCTTTTCGTAATAACGAATCGTCGGAACCTTCACGCCGGTCCGTCTTGAAAGGTCACCAATTGAGAAATCCATAAAAAGCCTCTTGAAGCTCTAGTCGCTATAGCAATTACAAGGGACAGGAACCGAAAATCAAGCGACTCGAACAAGGAGTGCATCATGGGTGCCTGTTGCGGACATTCCCACGGAACATTTGACGGAATGTCGAAGGACTATCGCCGCCGGCTCTGGCTGGTGATCGCGTTGAACGGTGGCATGTTCATCGTCGAGATGATTGCCGGACAGGCAGCCGGCTCAAAGGCGCTGCAGGCCGACGCCCTCGATTTCTTCGGCGACGCGGTCACCTACGGCATATCATTGGCTGTCATTGGCGCATCGCTGAAGACCCGGGCCCTGGCTGCGATTGCAAAGGGCACAAGCCTGTTTCTGATGGGCGTCTGGGTGGCTGCCACCACGCTCTATCAGGTGTTCGTGCTTGGCGTGCCGCAGGCCGCGGTGATGGGCTCCATCGGCTTTCTGGCACTGGCCGTAAACCTTGCCAGTGTCCTGCTGCTGGTCCGATACAAGGATGGTGATGCCAATGTGCGCTCCGTCTGGCTGTGTTCGCGCAACGATGCCATAGGCAACGTCGCCGTCATGCTGGCGGCCGCCGGTGTCTGGGGAACGGCAAGCGCCTGGCCGGACCTGATTGTCGCCGGTCTCATGGCGGCTCTCTTCGTCAGTTCCTCGGTCCAGATCCTGAGTCAGGCCATAAAGGAATACCGGCACAAGACGGAGCACGAAGTGGCGGCTGAATAATTCGCCCTTTCCGGAACATGACTCAAGTGGTGGTGCTTCCCAGATGCACCACCGTTATTTCCGGAGGAACACCGAATCGGACCGGCAGGATCGAGCAGCCAAGACCTCCGGAAACGATGAGGTGGCGGGGCTCCGTTTCAAGGCCCAGGTGCCTTGCCAGCCTCGTCCCTTCCGTTTCAACGATGTGGCCATAGGCGTAGCTTTTGACGCTGCGTTTGGGAAAGGCAGGTTTGTAACCGAAACAGTTGACCTGCCCGCCATGGGTGTGACCGCTGAGCGTCAGGCTGATGCGGCCCGGCACTTCGCGGATGATGTCGGGCTCATGTGCCATCAGCAGCACGGGCGCATCGTCCGTCACCTGGGCAAGCGTGCCGGTCAGGTCATCCAAACCTTTCCAGCGGTGCCGTTTGATCTTGCGGTGCGGTCTCAGCGCCAACTGGTCGTCGACGCCGGCAAGCCAGAAAGCCTGGCCGTCCTTCTCGAACCGTTGAGCCCGGTTCTGGTAAAGGGGAATGCCGGCGTTCAGCAACGCCTGACCATATCTGGTCGGCCCACCGCCAGTCAGCTGCGCGTCCGCGTCGTCCCACCAGTCGTGATTGCCGAGAATGGCGTGGGTCCCGAGCGGGGCCGACAGATCACCGAAGAGATCAGCCCACGCCTGTGGCGGGATCGGGTCATATTGCCATTTGTGGCTGGCCACATAGTCGCCCAGCATCAGGATGATGTCGGGCTTCAGAGCGTTGGTCTGCCGGACGATGGAGCGAACCCGCTCCAGCCCCATCCAGGGATCGCAGACATGCGGGTCGGCTATCAGCGCGGCTTTCAGGTTCAGCCCTCTGGGCCATCGTGGAGGCGTCAGGTGATAATGCTTCAGGCTGAGCCGAAAAGGCTCAACGCCAATCGCATAGGCAGGAGCGGAAACGGCACCCAGCATTGCGATGCCACAGGTTTGCAGGAAACGGCGTCTGGAAATCATGAGACTGTATCAACCGGTTCTTCAGGATAATCCCGAGTGAACCGGGTTATTGAGGCGTCGATACGGCCCGATGAAGGCAGGTTTCAGCAGATTTCGTGCAGACGGTATTCAGCCGAAAAAAAGCCCGCTGCGTAGCAGCGGGTCTTGGTCTGGAGCTTGTTTACCGGTGGGGGTCACTCCGACACGGCTTCGCCGGTGGTCGGCTGAATTACGGTCTCGCTTACGATTGCATCGCTGAGATCGTTGGTGGCGATAGCCACATCCGAGTCGGTGTCCGGGAGGACGGGCGTTTCCGCCACTGTCATCTGTTTGGACTGGGCTGTCTTGTTCCAGCTGCATGCAGCGGCCGGTGCAATTGCAAACGCGGTTACGGCAAGGGCCGCAATGCCGGTGCTCAATAGGCGCATGTTACATCTCCGTCCGTTGGCCTGCGCTACACTTGCGCAGTCTTACGTAAGGTAAGGAAAAACGGAGGTCTGACAAGGAAAAAGCGAAAGGCGATTGTCGTCGCACTCCCCTGACCGGTTACTCGCGCTGGAGATTGTAGGTGGTCTCGGTTCGCGGTTCGGACAGATCGTTGACGACGTTGATCACGTGAACATCCAGAAGCTCGCCAAAGGCCCGCAATGTCAGTTGCTTGCTGCTCAAGAAACCGATCAGCAGCACCTGGATGGCACCATCTGAGCGCATTTCCCCTTTGGTCCAGCCCCACTTGCAGTCACGCGGGATGCAGGAGGTGAATGCGCGTACGCGCACATGCACCGCTTCATTCTCGCAGCGGCTTTCCACCTCGACGCGCGAGATCTCCTTCGGCTTGGCATTCGCATTGACCCAGACGCCGTCTTCGGGAAGTGGACAGTAGACGCGCTGCGCCAGCGAGGGCGCTGCCGACAGTAGAAGAAGACCGGCTGCGAGTAGTATCAGACGCATTCGTTATCTCCCGGCGAAACAGGCTGTTTCAGCAACCTAACCGTTTGTGGCGGAAGCGGCTACAACGGAGTTGGAACTAACATGGGAATCGAACGAAATTTCCCGCAAACAACAGAGACTTATCATGCAATCACTCGAAACGTCGCGGTTTCGTCTGCGCTTGCCGGAAGAACCGGACTTTCCAGTCTACAAGGCGTTCTTCGAGAACGGCGAGGCCTCACACTTCTATGGTGGGCCGTTGCGTGCGGACTCTGCCTGGCGCGTGCTGGCAAGCCACCTCGGCCACTGGCAACTGCGCGGCTATGGCATGTGGGTTATCGAACCGAAAACGGGGGCAGATATCATCGGTGGTTGCGGCTTCGTTTGGCCCGAAGGCTGGCCAAGACGGGAGCTGACCTGGTGGCTGATGCCCCAGGCACGCGGCACCGGTGCAGCCGTGGAAGTCTCGCAGGCGGCAATCCGCCATGCTTACGAAGTCTATGGCTGGCCACTGGTCGAAACGCATATGAAGGATGACAACGAGGCAGCAAGGGGACTGGTGCGCAAACTTGGCGGCGAGCCGATTGCGCGCGAGATGTTTCCTGATGGCAAGGAACGGACAGTCTACGGATTTCCGAAACCTGACGGATCCTAACGGCGCGGATGAGCCCTGTCGTAGGCAGACAGGAGATGGGCGCTGTCGATTTCCGTATAGATCTGCGTTGAGGCAAGACTGGCGTGGCCGAGCAGTTCCTGGATAGTCCTGAGATCTCCGCCGCCAGCCAGCAGATGTGTGGCAAAGGAATGGCGCAGGGCATGCGGGGTCGCGCTGTCCGGCAGGCCCAATGCACCGCGCAGGCGTGCCATGGCCAGCTGGATCATGCGCGGGTTCAGCGGACCGCCGCGGGCACCGAGAAACAGGGGGCCATCGGGCGAAATCGCATAAGGGCAAAGTTTCAGATAGTGCTCCACCGCCTGGCAGACCGCCGGCAGGATCGGGACAATCCGCTCCTTGCCGCCTTTGCCGACGACACGAAGTGTCTTCGTCCCGGTTTTGGGGGCCATGGCACCGGTTAGCGACAGCGCTTCCGAAATCCGCAGGCCGCAGCCGTAGAGCAGGGTCAGGACGGCGGCGTTGCGGGCTTCCAGCCACGGTTCGCGTTCCATCGCCAGGTCTCCGCTGGTCACGTCGATGGCGTCCTTGGAGGAGACGGGTTTCGGCAGGGATCGGGCCTGCCGTGGTGGCCGCACGGCGGAAGACGCCGCGGCGTTCACTTCTCCGCGCCGCTCCAGGTACCTGAGGAACGACCGGATCCCGGCAAGGCCGCGGGCGAGCGATCGGCTCTGGGCACCATCACGGCGGCGGCTTGCCAGAAAGCCTCGAAAGTCGGCCGGGCGGAGCGCTGCAATTTCCTTGAGGTCCGGTGCCCCGCCCAGATGGTTGGTCAGGAACCGCAGGAACTGGCGCAGGTCGCGTTCGTAGGCAAGCAGGGTCTTGTCGGAAAGGCGTCGCTCATCGGACAGGTGGTCAAGCCACTGGTCGATGCGGCGGTTGAGCTCCGGCCGGGCGGTGACGAGCAGCGATTCGGATTTGGAGGATGCGGCACACATGGTGCCAATGTGATGCCGGATCCCCAACGGTTCCGTTAACATCGCGCCACATGGCGGCTATTTTTCGTCAAACCGGCCGACAGGTGGTCCCACTCCCACCAGGAGGTGAACAGGACCGACTTGTCCCCCAACACCAGGCAAAAGGTATTGGAACGTCCTGTTGCCCTTGGCAGGCGCCAGGAACGGCAAACAAAAACGGCCCGGAAATCCGGGCCGTTCGTTTGTCTTAAAGGTCGATGATCAGAGAATGCTCTGGCCGGTCTTGGCCCAATCGGCCAGGAAAGCTTCAAGGCCCTTGTCGGTCAGCGGATGCTTGACCAGTGCCTTCAGCGTTGCCGGCGGTACGGTCGCGACGTCGGCGCCGATGATGGCGCAATCCTTCACGTGGTTCGGCGTGCGGATCGACGCAGCCAGAATTTCCGTGTCGAAGCCGTAGTTGTCGTAGATCACGCGGATTTCGCGGATCAGCTCAAGCCCGTCGGCATGAATATCATCCAGACGGCCGATGAACGGCGAAATGTAGGTTGCGCCGGCCTTGGCTGCGAGCAGGGCCTGGTTGGCCGAGAAGCACAGGGTGACGTTGGTCTTGGTGCCTTCTTCGGTCAGCTGCTTGCACGCCTTCAGGCCATCGAACGTCAACGGCAGCTTGATGACCACGTTGTTTGCGATCGCGCCAAGGACGTGCGCTTCCTTCATGATCGTGTCGAAATCGGTTGCGGCCACTTCGGCGGAAACATCGCCTTCGGTGATGGCGCAGATTTCTGCGATGACTTCCTTGAAGTCCCGACCGGACTTTGCGATCAGCGAGGGGTTGGTGGTGACACCGTCAAGGAGGCCGGTTGCTTCCAGTTCCTTGATTTCAGCCGTGTCGGCCGTATCGACGAAGAATTTCATCTGTCTTTACTCCCTGTAGGGCTACCGGAGCGTCGCCGGAAACCTGGTCCCGGCTAGCGGGACAAAACGATTGCGTGGTCAGCTGGGCTCTCTTTACCCTAGGATGATGACAAGAAGAACCCCTGATTCTCTGGTGGACGAAATTTTTGCGGTACGTACCTCAAGAATGGCGAGGCTTGATCCCGGCGACCGGACGGGCAATGTCACGCTAGGGTTCGAGCCGTGCCAGGCGCATGGTTTCGCGGCCGTTCCCGGAGCGATGAGGACCTGACACCCAGTGCTGTTCGACGATCCAGACTTCCAGGAAACCATTGCCAGCGTGCTGGTGCCGGTCGCGGTTGCGGGGGCCTATACCTACAAGGTGCCGCCCGGCCAGTCCGTGGTTCCGGGCACCATCGTCAAGGTGCCGCTCGGCCCGCGCGAGGTGATCGGCGCTGTCTGGGATATCGAGCCGGACGCGGCCATCAATCCAAAGAAACTGAAGACCATTTCCCATGTCTACGACAAGACGCCGCCGCTTGATGATGATCTGCGCCGGTTCGTCGACTGGGTAGCGAACTGGACACTTGGCGCTCCGGGGATGGTGCTGCGCATGGTGTTGCGGTCCGAAGAAGCGCTGGAGCCGGAGGCACCCGTTCCCGGTGTCCGCCGTATCGAAGGTGCCGAGCCGGATCGTCTGACGCCGGCACGCGGGCGCGTTCTGGCGACCATGGAAGACGGCTTTGCCTGGACGAAAAGCGGCCTTGCCCATGCTGCCGGCGTGTCCGCTTCCGTCATCGACGGCCTGCTTCAGCAAGATGTCCTGGAAACCGTCCTGATGCCGGCGGCTCCTCCGCCGCCGAAACCGCAACTGGACTACGCGCAAAAACCGCTGACCCCGGCGCAGCAGGCCGCGGCAGACGGCCTGACGGCCTGTTTCGGCAAGGGTGGGGCCGTTGCCCTGATCGACGGTGTCACCGGCTCGGGCAAGACGGAAGTCTATTTCGAGGCGATTGCCGAAGCCTTGCGCCGGGGAAAGCAGGCGCTGGTGCTGCTGCCTGAAATCGCACTCACCGAACAGTTCCTGCGGCGCTTCGAACAACGCTTCGGGGTCTATCCGGCCGAGTGGCATTCCCAGATCACGGTCAAGAACCGCTCGCGGGTCTGGCGCGGGGTGGCCTCCGGAGATGTGCGGGTGGTGATAGGGGCCCGCTCCTCGCTGTTTCTGCCGTTCAAGGAACTGGGCCTGATCATCGTGGACGAAGAACACGATGCGGCCTTCAAGCAGGACGACCGGGTGCCTTACAGCGCACGCGACATGGCTGTTGTCCGCGGCCATCTCTCCGGCTTCCCTGTTGTATTGGCTTCGGCCACGCCATCCGTGGAAAGCATCGTCAACGCAGAGGTCGGCCGCTACAAGCTGTTTGAGCTGCCCGAACGGGCATCCGGTGCTGCCCTGCCGGACCTCATGGCCATCGATATGCGCCAGGACGGGCCGGAACGCGGACGCTGGCTGGCACCTGGCCTGGTCCACGGCATCGCCGGCACCTTCGCCGAAGGGGGGCAGTCGCTACTGTTTCTCAATCGGCGCGGTTATGCACCGCTGACCCTTTGCCGTACCTGCGGCCACAGGTTCCAATGCGCTCATTGCAGCGCCTGGCTGGTGGAGCATCGTTTTCAGAAAAAACTCGTCTGTCACCACTGCGGCCATCAGGAGCCGGTTCCCAAGGCCTGTCCGTCCTGCCAGTCGGTAGACAGTCTGGTTGCCTGCGGTCCCGGCGTGGAAAGAATCGCCGAGGAAGTGACCGAGCTCTTTCCGCAGGCGCGTGTGCTCGTGCTTTCGTCGGATATTGCCGGCGGGCCGGATCGGCTGAAGCGCGAAATGAAGATTGTCGAGGAAGGCGGGGCCGACATCGTCATCGGCACGCAGCTGGTCGCCAAGGGGCATAACTTCCCGCTGATGAAACTGGTTGGCGTGGTGGATGCGGACCTTGGCCTTGCCCATGGCGATCCGAGAGCTGCGGAAAAAACCTTCCAGCTGCTTGCCCAGGTGACGGGCCGTGCGGGCCGCGTCACCGGCGGCGGCAAAGGTTTCCTGCAGACCTACAATGCCGATCATCCCGTCATCAAGGCGCTGCTTTCAAGCGACAAGAAGGCGTTCTACCAGGCCGAGATCGAGGCAAGGCGGGGAGCAGGTCTGCCGCCGTTCGGGCGTCTTGCCGCCGTCATCGTCTCCGGACCAGACAGAGGATTTGCAGAAGGCTTCTCGAGGGCCCTTGCCCGTGCCGCACCGCCGGATCAGGCCGTCACGCTCCTTGGGCCTGCGGAAGCCGCCCTTGCCATGGTGCGCGGACGCTATCGTTTCCGCCTGCTGGCAATGGCCCCCCGCCAGTACGATCTGCAGGCCTATCTGCGGCATTGGCTGAGCATCGGCCCGAAGCCCACGAAGGGGCTGCGCCTGCAAGTAGACATCGACCCGCAGCATTTTCTCTAGGTGGTTTTTGCGTTCATCGGAAAAAGCGCCTGCCGTTCATACGAGTTCGGCGTGGGAGAATCGGGTGGAACCGCAGGGGCATTGTTTGCAATTGTGGCAACGCTGCTGACGGCAATAATCCCGCCTTCCGCGCAGCTGCGGCAAAAACGCCCTCCTGGCTTGCCCCTTTCAGCCCTGTGCAAAGGCCTTTTCGCCCGCTCTGCAGAAAACCGTCTAAAGGTTTATGACGGTGCGGAGACGTTGATCTGAAACGTTTTTTATCGACCTTTGACAAAAAACACCGAGGAATCGGCAATAACAGTCTTTAGGCGAAGTTGCACACTGAGAAACCCTGTGCTAATTGAGGCGCGGCTTTGGGGGCAGCGGTTTAACCGTCATACCTTCTGACCTTGAAATCATTCATTTTTTCAATGCTTTGCGAGCGCTAGCCGTTTCGTGGGCATGAAAAACGTCAGAGAGCACGGACCTGGTGACTGACAACGTATCTCTCGTATCCGGCGTGGCACAGCGTTATGCGTCCGCCCTTCTCGACCTCGCCGAAGGCGAAGGTGTAACGGCTGACGTGGAGCGGGATCTGACAGCTTTCGAAGGCATGCTTGCCGAAAGCGAAGATCTCGTCCGTCTCGTGAAAAGCCCGGTATTCAGTGTGGAGGAGCAGCTTGCAGCGCTTACCGCACTTCTCGACAAGGCAGGCATCAAAGGCCTGGCTGCTAATTTCGTGAAGCTGGCAGCCCGTAACCGGCGCCTCTTCGTTCTTCCCGGCATGATCAAGGCATTCCGCACCCTGCTTGCGCAAAAGCGTGGTGAGGAAACGGCTGAGGTAACCTCCGCAGCTGCCCTTTCCGACGATCATGTCGCTGCCCTGAAAGAAGCTCTCTCGGCTTCCACGGGCAAATCTGTAAACATCGTGGCAAAGGTTGATCCTGCCCTGATCGGTGGCCTCGTGGTCAAGGTCGGCTCCCGCATGATCGACACATCGCTGCGTACCAAGCTCAATTCACTCAAGTTCGCGATGAAAGAGGTCGGCTGATGGATATTCGGGCCGCGGAAATCTCCGCAATCCTCAAGGACCAGATCAAGAGCTTTGGCCAGGAAGCCGAAGTTTCTGAAGTCGGTCAGGTGCTCTCCGTCGGTGACGGTATCGCCCGTGTTTATGGTCTGGACAAAGTCCAGGCTGGTGAAATGGTCGAATTCCCGGGTGGTATCAAGGGCATGGCCCTGAACCTGGAAACCGACAACGTTGGTGTCGTTATCTTCGGCTCCGACCGTGACATTAAAGAAGGCGACACCGTCAAGCGGACCGGCGCCATCGTGGAAGTGCCGGTCGGCAAGGGCCTCCTGGGCCGCGTTGTTGACCCGCTCGGCAACCCGATCGACGGCAAAGGCCCGATCGAGGCAACCGAAAAGCGCCGCGTGGACGTCAAGGCGCCGGGCATTCTGCCGCGCAAGTCCGTGCATGAGCCGATGTCTACCGGCCTGAAAGCCATCGACGCCCTGATCCCGGTTGGCCGTGGTCAGCGCGAGCTGGTCATCGGTGACCGTCAGACCGGCAAGACCGCGATCATTCTCGACACCTTCCTGAACCAGAAGCCGCTGCATGCTTCTGACGACGAAGACGCCAAGCTGTACTGCATCTACGTTGCTGTCGGCCAGAAGCGCTCCACCGTCGCTCAGTTCGTGAAGACCCTGGAAGACGCCGGCGCGCTGGAATACTCCATCGTCGTTGCAGCTACCGCTTCCGACGCTGCTCCGCTGCAGTTCCTGGCACCGTTTGCCGGCTGCGCGATGGGCGAGTTCTTCCGTGACAACTCCATGCACGCCGTGATCGGCTACGACGATCTGACCAAGCAGGCTGTGGCCTACCGTCAGATGTCCCTGCTGCTCCGTCGTCCGCCGGGACGTGAAGCTTTCCCGGGTGACGTTTTCTACCTGCACTCCCGTCTGCTGGAACGTGCTGCGAAGCTGAACGAAGACCATGGCAAGGGCTCTCTGACCGCACTGCCGGTTATTGAAACCCAGGGCAACGACGTGTCCGCGTTTATTCCGACCAACGTGATCTCGATCACCGACGGTCAGATCTTCCTGGAAACGGATCTGTTCTACCAGGGTATCCGCCCGGCCGTGAACGTTGGTCTGTCGGTGTCCCGCGTGGGTTCCTCCGCTCAGATCAAGGCGATGAAACAGGTTGCCGGCCCGATTAAGGGTGAACTGGCTCAGTACCGCGAAATGGCGGCCTTTGCCCAGTTCGGCTCCGACCTCGACGCCACGACCCAGCGCCTCCTGAACCGTGGTGCACGTCTGACCGAACTTCTGAAGCAGCCGCAGTTCTCGCCGCTGAAGACCGAAGAACAGGTTGCAGTCATCTATGCCGGCGTGAACGGCTACCTGGATGCAATCCCGGTCAACCGCGTGAAGGACTTCGAAGAAGGCCTGCTTCTGTTCCTTCGTGGCGAGCACAAAGCGCTGCTCGACGCCATCTGGGAGAAGAAGGCACTCGACGACGAGCTGACTGGCAAGCTGAAAGCTGCCATCGACGCGTTCGCCAAGAACTTCGCTTAAGACCACGCCGGGATAAGGAGCAGGGGCGGCCATGCCGAGCCTGAAGGACTTACGAAACCGCATCGCTTCCGTTAAGGCGACGCAGAAAATCACCAAGGCCATGCAAATGGTGGCCGCGGCGAAGCTGCGTCGTGCTCAGGAAGCTGCGGAGGCCGCTCGCCCCTATGCGGAACGCATGGGTGCGGTGCTGGCCAACCTCGCGGTGGCCTTCGAGGGGCGCGACGACGCTCCGAAGCTCATGTCCGGCACCGGCAATGACCAGGTTCATCTCCTGCTCGTTGCCACGGCCGAACGTGGGCTGTGTGGGGGCTTCAACACCAACATTGCCAAGCTTGCGCGTGAAAAAGCGCGCAGCCTGCTGAAGCAGGGCAAGACGGTCAAGATCATCTGTGTCGGCAAGAAGGGCTACGACGCTCTGAAGCGCGAGCTCGGCCAGCACATAATCAAGACCATCGACCTGCGCAGTGTTAAGAACGTTGGCTTCAACAACGCGGACGACATCGGCCGCGAAGTGCTCTCCATGTACGACAATGGCGAGTTCGACGTTTGCACGCTGTTCTATTCGACTTTCAAATCCGTGATCGCGCAGGAACCGACTGCAACTCAGCTGATCCCGGCCCATTTCGAGGCTGGCAGCACTGATGCAGGCGCAGGTGCCAACGCGGTTTACGAATATGAACCGGAAGAGACAGAGATCCTTGCGGATCTGCTGCCGCGCAACATCTCCGTTCAGATTTTCCGGGCACTTCTGGAAAATGCTGCGTCTGAACAGGGTGCACGTATGTCCGCAATGGACAACGCGACCCGCAACGCCGGCGAGATGATCGACAAACTGACGATCAACTACAACCGCCAGCGCCAGGCTCAGATTACGACGGAACTGATTGAAATTATCTCGGGCGCGGAAGCGCTCTAACGGGATCGAGACGAGGATTAGGGATATGGCTGACAAAAAGGTCGGACGGATCACCCAGGTCATCGGCGCCGTTGTCGACGTCAAGTTCGATGACCACCTGCCGCTGATCCTGAACGCTCTTGAAGTTGACAACCAGGGCACGCGTCTTGTGCTTGAAGTTGCTCAGCACCTTGGCGAAAACACGGTACGTACCATCGCGATGGACTCCACCGAGGGTCTGGTGCGCGGTCAGGAAGTGGTCGACACCGATGCACCGATCGTGGTGCCGGTTGGCGACGGCACCCTGGGCCGTATCATGAACGTGATCGGCGAGCCGGTCGACGAAGCCGGTGAGATCCCGCACGAAAGCAAGCGTGCGATCCACCAGGACGCTCCGGAGTTCATCGAACAGTCCACCGAAGCTGAAATCCTTGTGACGGGCATCAAGGTCGTTGACCTTCTGGCTCCGTACGCAAAGGGCGGTAAGATCGGCCTGTTCGGCGGCGCCGGCGTGGGCAAGACCGTTCTCATCATGGAACTGATCAACAACGTCGCCAAGGCGCACGGCGGTTACTCCGTGTTCGCAGGTGTTGGCGAGCGTACTCGTGAAGGTAACGACCTTTACTGGGAAATGATCGAATCCGGCGTGAACAAGGAAGGCGGCGGAGAAGGCTCCAAGGCTGCTCTGGTTTACGGCCAGATGAACGAGCCCCCGGGAGCCCGTGCACGTGTTGCTCTGACCGGTCTGACCGTTGCAGAACACTTCCGTGACCAGGGCCAGGACGTGCTGTTCTTCGTGGACAACATCTTCCGCTTCACCCAGGCAGGTTCCGAAGTGTCCGCACTTCTCGGCCGTATCCCGTCCGCTGTGGGCTACCAGCCGACGCTGGCCACCGACATGGGCGGCATGCAGGAGCGCATCACCACCACGAACAAGGGCTCGATCACGTCCGTGCAGGCCGTGTACGTTCCGGCCGATGACTTGACCGACCCGGCACCGGCTTCGACCTTTGCTCACTTGGACGCAACGACGGTTCTTAACCGTTCGATCGCTGAAAAAGGCATCTACCCGGCTGTGGATCCGCTGGACTCCACTTCCCGTATGCTTGATGCCCGCATCATCGGTGAAGAGCACTACGAAACGGCTCGTGCGGTTCAGGTTACTTTGCAGCGCTACAAGGCTCTGCAGGACATCATCGCCATCCTGGGCATGGACGAACTGTCTGAAGAAGACAAACTCACCGTTGCCCGCGCACGTAAGATCGAGCGCTTCCTGTCCCAGCCGTTCTTCGTGGCTGAAGTCTTCACCGGTTCTCCGGGCAAGCTGGTTGCCCTCGAAGACACCATCAAGGGCTTCAAGGGTCTGGTCGAAGGCGAATACGACCACCTGCCGGAAGCTGCTTTCTACATGGTTGGCTCCATCGATGAAGCCATCGAGAAAGCACAGCGCCTGGCTGCTGAAGCCGCTTGATCGGCGAATTGACCGGACGCCCGTTATCGGGCGTCCGTCTTCTTCATGCTTGATGGCTTGCCATCAGAATTAGACTGACAAGGAAGACGCCAAATGGCTGAACTTTTCCAGTTTGAGTTGGTCTCGCCGGAGCGCCAGCTCCTCTCCGAACAGGTCGCAGAGGTCGTTGTACCGGGCGCCGAAGGCGAGTTTGGCGTTCTGAAGAACCATGCCCCGTTCATCTCCACCATCCTGCCGGGCATCCTGAAGGTGCGCAGCAGCGAAAATGGTGGCTGGGACGAATACTTCGTCCGCGGTGGTTTTGCCGATGTTGCAGCAGGCGGTCTCACCGTTCTGGCCGAACAGGCCGTTCCGGTTGGCGAGATCAGCCGTGAGCAGCTCGACCAGGCAATCCAGGATGCGCAGGAAGATGTTTCCGACGCCAAGGACGATGCCTCGCGGCAGAAAGCCGAAATGACACTGGCTCAGCTCAAGGACGTCGCAGAAGCCCTCACCAAGGCCTGATACGACCCCCTCCAGCTTCATTCAATGACGCGGTCCGGCAACGGGCCGCGTTTTTTGTTCTTGGGGGGAAGCGATCGGTCAAGTATGCAAGAGGCGCGGTTCTGACGTGCCTGGCAGGCTGCCTCTCAAACAGTCGGCTCTCGATCAGAAGGCCGAACGTCAGGCGCGAGCAAACCGCGCGACGTCTTCTTCTTCGAAGAACTTGAACCCGTTACGCCCGTTATGCTTGACCTCGTATAGCGCCATATCAGCGCGCTTTATCACTGGACGAGGATCCAGTTCCGTGCCCGTAATCGGAGAAATTCCGACGCTGACGCCAACCGAAATAATGTGATCCTGGACAGCGAACGGTGCCCCGATCTTGCGGACGATACGATCGGCAATCTCGGCTGTACTGGCGTTGCCGGAACCGGTTCCGGTCAGGATGATCCCGAATTCGTCGCCGCCGAGACGAGCGACCAGATCTGAGGACCGGACACACTCGCGCAGTCGCTGTGCGACTGTTTTAAGAAGTTCGTCACCGACATCATGACCGAAGCTGTCATTCACCGGTTTGAACTTGTCGAGATCAAGCAGCATCAGGTCGCCTGCAATGCCATTGGCCGATGCCGCATTCAGGGCTTCGTCCAGCTTTGCATTGAATAGCGTTCGGTTGGCGAGCCCGGTCAAGGTGTCATGGTGAGCGGCAAACTGGATCTTTTCAGCCGCCAGTTCACGGGACGTGACATCTTCATGCGTACCGATCCAGCCGCCCGCCGGCAAGGGCGCATGGACCGCGCTGACAATCCTGCCGTTGGGATGTTTGAACTTGGAACGGACCACTTCGCCTGCCGAAAGACGGATCATCAGATCCATGACGTGTTCCTTAACGTCGCCTTCGAATTCGCCGCGATCCTTCTCGGCCTGGATCAATTCGATGAGGCTGACACCCTCGTAAACATCGCCCTCAGGTTTGTTGAAGATTTCGATGTACTGCCGGTTCCACAATGACAGTCGGCCACGCGCATCGAAGACGCTGACCCCCTGGCGCATATTGGCGAGAATGGCTTCGAGTTCCTGCGAGCGATGCCGTGCCAGCCGTTCGTTCGCGGCAAGTTGTTCTTCCAGGTTCTTGCGGTCGGTGATGTCGTAAAAATTATGGATCAGACCACCTGACGGCAGTGGCGTGCTCCGGGTTTCGATGTACGTGCCGTTTGCTGCACGCCGTTCGAACACCTGCGATTTTTTCAGGTCGTACTTCCTAAACCGCTCCAGAGCGAGAGCCTCTGGGTCGCCAGGGCCATAGTCACCTCTTCGAGCGTTGAAGAGAAAGAAGTCGTAAAGATAAGGCCGATCTTCAATCAACTCATCAGAATATTCGAGAAGGTCACGGAACTGCTGATTGCTCGATGCGAGCCGGAGCGTTTCATCGTAGTGAACGATCCCACCCGGAAAGTTGTCGAAGATGCTTTGCAGCGTGTCGGCCTGTTGCTTGGTCTCGGTAATGTCCGTCAGGGAGACGACGACACCGTCCAGATCGAACTCCTGATCGTCGTCGATTGGCATGGCGCTCAGGCGAAGCCACTTCCTCGGATGCCCGTTGGTGGGGGAGAGACGGGCGATGACGTCCCTCAGTGATCCCGGGTCGCGGGCAGCAAGCTCCAGCGGTGCATCGCACGGACCCTTGCCTTCAAGGTCACAGCGAAGGCCAAAATCAATGTCGGTTACGTTCACCCCGACCAGCTCCCTGCCGGTCACGCCCAGCAGGTCAATCGCAGCAGGATTGGCTGACTGGATCTCGCCGGTATGTGTCAGCAGAAGAATACCTTCGCTGAGAGACTCGAGCGTTGTCCGTTGGACGGCCTCGGAATACCGCAAGATGTTCTCTGCCCGCTTGCGCTCCGAAATATCAAAGAAACTGGTGATAAGGCCGCCGCTCGGCAGAGGGATACCACGGACTTCCAGATGTGTCCCATCGGGGCTGACGCGCTCGTAAATATGCGGTTTGGGATCATTGAAATACCTGAACCGTTCTTCCAGAAGCTTGTCCGGGTCTCCCGGACCGTAGTCTCCCCGCTTTGCCAGATATGTCGCCACTTCCAGCAACGGCGCCTTGCGATCAATAAATTCCTGCGGCAATTGCAGAAGGCGCTGAAAATCTTTGTTGCAGACCGCAAGCCGTCTGTCGGGGTCATAATAGACGAGACCACCCGGCAGGTTGTCGAAAATGGCTTGCAGAGCGATGAGCTGCCGCTTGGTCGCGGTGACGTCGGTCAGGGAAAGGACAACGCCGTCGAGGCCATACGCATTGTCGTCGCCAATCGATTTCGCATTCAGCCGCAGCCAGACGGATTGGTCGGTCCCGCGACGGGTCACGTTTGCAACGACGTTACAAACCTTGTCCGGATTGACCGCTGCCTGTTGCAGGGGATTGCAGCCGGAAACGTGGCCGTCTTCTTCACATTCGATATCGAGGTCGAGATCCTGAAGCTTTTGACCTTTCATTTCCCCGACGGTGTAGCCGAGCAATGCAGCTGCTGCAGGATTGAAGGACTGGATCTGTCCGGCTCTGTTGACGAGGAGAATCCCTTCACTCAGGGATTCCAGGGTGGTGCGATGGACCGCTTCGGAATGAAGCACGGCCTGTTCGGATTGCTTGCGTTCTGTAATGTCCTGGAAGGCACCGATCAAACGGGTCGTGCGACCATCTTCGATGATGGGCCTGCCCGCGGTGCGAACCCAGATTTCACGACCCCTGGCGGTCACGAACGGGAGTTCAAGATCCCAGGCGACACCTTCCTTGATACTCTTGATGACGGCATCCGAGATTTGGCGACGGCAATCCGGTGCGTAGAAGGAAAGCGCCATATCGACAGTTGGAACGAAGTCATCATCCACTTCGTGGATTTCGCGGGTTTTATCCGTCCAGGTCACGGTATCGGTATCTATATCGACTTCCCAGCCGCCAACACCGGAGACGGTGGTAATCTCCTCCAGCAGGTCACTCTTGCGCATTGCAAGCTGTTGCTGTTCTTCGGTTGCCCGAAGGGCAGACTGCGTTTCGCTCTGGGAGCGATGAGACTTCATCAGGCCAAGCACGATGGTTCCCATCCGCCGCAACTGCTGGAGCTGCGTTTCGGTGGGGTGTCTGGGCTTGGTATCGACGACACATAGGGTCCCCAGGATGTGGATACCATCCATGGAAAGCGGAAAACCGGCGTAAAAGCGCGTGTAAGGAGGGCCGACAACGAGGCTGGTATCGCGGAAACGCTCGTCTTCAAGAGCATCTGTCACGACCATCACGTCGCGTGAAAGGATCGCCTGGTCGCAGAAGGTCCCTTTTCGGGGGGTGCTGTCCACAGCGATACCGATCTTGGCCTTGAACCAGAGATTATCTTCGCCAACGATGGAAATGAACGCCATCGGGGCGTCGAAAATCGTTGCAAGAGTTGCTACGAGATCATCATATTCAGGCAGGCGCTCAGAGTTCAGAATCTGAAGGGTAGCTAGCGCACTCAGGCGTTCCCGTTCGCTGTGTCCTTGCACAGGGTTCATTGTGCGCTGCGCCTCCCTGCCGAACGCGTCACTGTTTCGGTTCTAGGTCGTTTACACCTACCCTTGGAACCAAAACAAAGTATTAACTTCGCGAGATTTAGTTAAATTGTCTACTAAGGCAGGGTTGTTCCGACTGGAAGGCGCGATTGTTTTTAAAGAAGAAACGGCCTCTAGGTAATATTGGATAAGAATATTTGCGTAGAAAGAAAAAATAGAAATACATCTTCTGCTCAGCCGCAGGTTGCTGGCTGCCTATTGCCTTAGGAGCTCGCTAGGACGGGGCTATGCAGATCTCCTTGACGATCGGGCAACAAAAAACCCGGCCGGAGGCCGGGTTTCGAGGTACGTGGTGTTCCACGGAATGTCTGCTTTTTTAGTTCAAGCAGCTTGTATTCTTATGCCGCGCGGCGGAAGGACAGGCTCATGCCACCACCGGAACGGTTGCGGCGGCGCTCTTCCGGCGGGATGTAGACGATGGCGCTATGTTCGGTGCAATAGGAGACACCTGCTTCGACGCGCGTGCTGCACGGGAAGATGTAGTTACCAGAATCACCTTCTGCCCATTTGCAGCAGCCCGGGCGCGGGAGAGACAAGTCAGCCATGACGTTTTCCTTCGTTCTTCTTTTAACCAAGCGACAAAAGCGCTCGAGCATCCTCGGGAGGGAGGATCCGAACAGCTTTCGACAGGAATCGGATGTAAGCGGCGCCCGGGACGTCATCCGTTGTCCAACCCAATTGGGTGCCCTTCAGCAAGCGCAGGCATTACATAAGCGGCATGTCACAAAATTGCAATAGAATAGCTGGCAATTCCGGCCTGCACTCAGTGCATACCGGGTTAATGTAATGTTATCGTTTGGCTTTATTGCTTCGGCTTACTTTACCAGGCCAAAGGTTTAGCCTTTTGGCTCAGGCAACTTGCCTCCAGCCTGCCGAAGCGCATCGGGTGTATCAAGATCCAGTCTTGCGGCGGATCCGATCTCGACTTCGGCCACGAACCCTGGGTTTTCGCCAATGATGTGGCGCGCTCCAACGTCGCCGCTCAAGGATTTCAGAGCTTCGAAGAAGCGCCGGTCCCACAAGACCGGATTGCCCCGTTTCCCATCCGCCGTTGCGGTGACGATCAGACTGTTGTCGTTTTCGCGGTAAGTGCCGATCAGCCTCTTCAGAACATCGCTGCCGATGCGTGGCATGTCGCCCAGAAGAACGATCACCGCATCGGTATCTGCGGCGAGAGCATTCATGCCGGTGCGGATGGACCCGGCCATGCCGTCTGCAAAATCCGGGTTGTGCACCAGCGTAACATCCAGATCTTCGACCTGAGCGCCGACTTCTTCAGCCAGATGCCCGGTTACCAGAACGGTCTGTGACAGACCGGCGCCGGCGGCAGCTTCCGCGGCATGCCGGATCAGGGTCTTGCCGTCCAGCGTCGCAAGCAGCTTGTTCGGACCGCCCATGCGGGACGACTTGCCTGCGCCAAGGATCAGCGCCGCAATCCTGGCAGCTTCGCCCTTGCGTTTGCCTTCGCGGGGCTGCGGCCGTGTCCCGATTTCCATCAAAAGGCCTCCAACACCCATTGCGGTAATGTCGTCGGGGTGTACTTCCAGTCCGGCAAGCAGGCGGTCCAGAACCCAGTCGAAACCGTTCTCCTTCGGGCTTCGGGCGCAGCCCGGTGCGCCCAGCACGGGAATGCCGTCGAGACTTCCGAGCATCAGCAGGTTGCCGGGGTCCACCGGCATGCCCAGGTGGTGCACCGTCCCGCCGGCAAGATCCAGACCCGCAGGCAGCACGTCCTGCCTGTCGACAACGGCAGAAGCCCCGAACAGGATCAGAAAATCAGCGCCTTCTTCCTTCAGTGACCGCAAGGCTTCGGCGACGGCCTCCCTGCTGTGGGCGACCCTGTGCTCGCTCAGGATGGTTGATCCGCTCGGCAACAGCCTGTCTTCCAGCACGCGGCGGGTCTTGTCCATGGTCGAGGGCTTGAGATGCGGCAGTTGCGTTGCGACAAGGCCAACTTTGCGCGGACTGAAACCGGCAACACGGACTGCACCCCTGAGAGCGCTTTCGGCGGCTCCCAGTTGTTCTTCTGGAACGGCAAAGGAAATGATCTTCGCGGTTGCAACCATTCGGCCGGCCAGAACCTTGCTGTAGTTCGGCAGCGTCGCGAAGGTGATGGCCGGATCAATCCGGTTGGCTGCGGTAACCGCATCCGCATCGACCACCAGGACGCCGTTGGTGGCGGCATAGAGGTTCATGCGCCCCGTAAAGGCGGTGTCGGTCTCAAGACCTGCACCTGCAGCAGCCGTGGCGAGCTGCTCGGCCGCGGCATCCTCTCCGGTGTCGCCGGGTTCTATCCGGGCAACCATGAGGCTGTCGATACCGGCGGCGGCAATCTCGGCGCAGTCTTGTCCCGTCAGGCGGCGGCCTTTTTTCAGTACACGGTTCGGCAGGGCTGTCCGGTGCGCGAGAATACAGCCTTCGGCATTTTCCGGCGGACATGGGCCGAATATCATGCGGCAGCTCCCGAAGCGGTCCGTAACGCCTTGATGATGGAGCCCAGCACGGCCACCGCAATTTCCTCCGGCGAAGCTGCTCCGATATCAAGGCCGATCGGAGCATCGATCCGGTCAAACAGCTCAGGTGCCAGGCCGGCTTCGGTAAAGCGTTCCAGACGCTTGCCGTGGGTCTTGCGGCTGCCGAGCGCCCCGACATAGAAACATCCCGTCTTCAGCGCTTCCATCAGGGGGAAGTCGTCTATCTTCGGATCATGAGTGACAGCGGCAACGGCCGTGAAGGCATCAAGGGGCGCGTCCTTCAAGACCTCTTCGGGCCAGTCCGCCTTGAGTGTGCTTCCGGGAAAGCGGTCTTCGGTGGCAAAGGCCGTGCGCGGATCAATGACGGTCACATCAAGCCCCGCAATCTCCGCCATCGGAACAAGCGCCTGGCTGATGTGCACTGCGCCGATGATGACCAGACGCGGCGCAGGCAAGGATACGTTCAGGAAGACTTCGCCACTTTCTGCGGTGATCATGCCGGATTTACCTGAGCGGAAACGCCTTGCAAGTTCCTCAGCCAGGGGATCGCCGGAAAAATCGTCGGATTTTCGGACGAGGCGTTGCTGCCCGTCCACCATGTCGGTCACCAGGATCGCCGCACGGCGCGCGGCACGGTCCTTGTTGAGGTCACTTAGCAGGGAAAAGTCCATGGTCTATGCGCGGTCCGTTGCCAGTTTCAGTCCAAGTCCCACCAGAAGCGATCCTCCGAGCCAGCGTGTGAGGCTCTGGAACTTCGATGTCCTGGTCAGCCGTTTCTTCACTTGGCTTGCAAAAAGAACGGTGACGATATCTGCCGAGGTGAAAGCAAAGTTGACGAACGTTCCCAGGATCAGGAACTGCGCCCAGATCGGCAGGCTTGCGTCAGGGGTGACGAACTGGGGCAGGAAGGCGATGAAGAAGATGGCGACCTTGGGATTGAGAACCTCCACCAGCACGCTGTCTGCAAAGGCTCGCTTTTCGGATTTTTGGGGCAGATTGGGTGTCGGTCCGGCCACTACGCGGGTCCGGATCATCTGGATGCCGAGAAAGATCAGGTAAAGCCCGCCAACCAGCTTCAGCGCAAAATAGAGTGTCGGCACGACGCTGAAGATCGCCGACAGGCCAAAGGCTGCGGCAAAGACATGCACATAACAGCCCAGGTGAATACCCGCGGCAGCCATGAAACCGGCCCGCTGTCCGCGGGCGATCGTCTGTGCGGCGGTATAAAGCAGGGCCGGGCCAGGCATATAGGCAAAAAGAGCCGTAGCGGCGACGAAGGCAAGCAGGGTTTCCGTGGTCATCGAAATCAGATCCGGGATCAGGTGACGGGCTCGACGTAGACGCGAATGCGGCCGCCGCACGAAAGACCGACACGCCAGGCTGTCTCATCGGCAACGCCAAATTCCAGCGTGGTCGGCTTGCCGGTCTCGATGACGTCGATTGCCTCGGACACTACCGCCCCTTCGACACAGCCGCCGGAGACGGAGCCTTCGAAGTTGCCTTCGGCATCAATGACAAGATGGGACCCGACCGGGCGTGGCGCGGAACCCCAGGTCTCGACCACGGTCGCCAGTGCAACGGAACGTCCCGCACCGCGCCAGCTTTCGGCGGTCTTCAAAACGTCGGGAATGGAAGTCGTCTCTGTGGCCGTCATGAGGTCGCCCCTTCAAGGTAGGACCTTCAATATAGATCTTTCTGAATTTGATGAAAGAGAGCAGGCGAGGGAAAGCAAGCGCAGCATCACCCTGTGCTCCTCGCGCCGCCGCCGGACTTTCTCAGCGATCATCCATCCGGCGGGACGTCGTGATCGGGAAGCGCAAGAGCGTTGTCTACCCACGAAAAAACGGCTCCTCGAGGGGGAGGAGCCGTTCAGGTTTTGCGGGGTATTATTTTCGGGCTTATTCGGCAGCCATACGCACGGCGGGAGCGGCATTCAGCACGGCACCGTCGACATGGGCTTCAAAGGTCGCGAAGTTCTTGACGAACATTTGCACCAGCTTGGCGGCCTGAACGTCATAGGCATCCTTGTCCGTCCAGGTTTCGCGCGGGGTCAGGATCGTATCGTCGACACCTTCGACGGAAACCGGCACATCGAAGCCGAAGTTCGCATCGGTGCGGAACTCGGCGTCTTTCAGGCTGCCGTTCAGTGCGGAAGTGAGCAGCGTGCGGGTTGCCTTGATCGGCATGCGCTGCCCGGTACCGTATGCACCGCCGGTCCAGCCGGTGTTGACCAGCCAGCAATCCACATTGTGCTTGGCAATGAGGTCCTTCAACAGGTTGCCGTATTCGGACGGATGCCTCGGCAGGAACGGCGCGCCGAAGCAGGTCGAGAAGGTTGCCTGCGGCTCGGTAACACCCTTTTCGGTGCCGGCCACCTTGGCGGTGTACCCGGACAGGAAGTGATACATTGCCTGGGCTGGTGTCAGACGCGCGATCGGCGGCATCACGCCGAAGGCATCGGCCGTCAGCATGATGATGGTCTTCGGCATTGGCGCGCAACCGGTGTCGCTGGCATTGGAAATGAAGTGGATTGGATAGGCAGCGCGGGTGTTTTCGGTTTTCGAACCGTCGTCGAAATCCGGCACCCGGTTCTCGTCCAGAACCACATTTTCCAGAACCGTGCCGAAGCGCTGGGTGGTGGAGTAGATCTCCGGCTCGGCTTCCGCGGAAAGCTTGATGGTCTTGGCGTAGCAGCCGCCTTCGAAGTTGAAGACGCCGCTTTCACCCCAGCCGTGCTCGTCGTCGCCGATCAGCGTGCGGGACGGGTCGGCGGAGAGCGTGGTCTTGCCGGTGCCGGACAGGCCAAAGAACACTGCGGTATCGCCTCCATCGCCCAAGTTCGCCGAGCAGTGCATGGACATGACGCCCTTTGCCGGCAGCAGGTGGTTCAGCATGGTGAAGACGGACTTCTTCATTTCGCCTGCATAGGAGGTTCCGCCGATCAGAACGATCTTGCGGGTCAGGTCGCAGGCGATCACGGTTTCTGTCCGGCAGCCGTAGCGTTCCGGATCCGCTTTGAAGCTCGGCAGATCGATGATTGTCATGTCCGGAGCAAAACCTTCCAGCTCGGAAGTCTCGGGCCGGAGAAGGAGGTTGCGGATGAACAGCGAATGCCAGGCATATTCCGTATAGACGCGCACCGGCAGGCGATGGGTCTTGTCAGCGCCGCCGTAAAGGTCCTGTGCGAACAGCTCCATGCCCTCGGCGTGGGCAAGGAAATCGGACAGCAGCAGGTCGAAATTGGCTTTCGACATCTGGGAGTTGTTGTCCCACCACACTGTGTCGCGGGTCTCGTCGTCCAGAACCACGAACTTGTCTTTCGGCGAACGGCCGGTGTGAACACCGGTTTCGGCAACAATCGCGCCGCCGGCAGCTAGCTGCGCTTCGCCGCGGGAGAGGGAATATTCATAAAGAGCAGGCTCGTTCTGGTTCCAATAGAGCGCTTTCAGGCCTTTGAAGCCGAAAGTTTCGCAACCAATTGAGGGATTCCTGACACCTACTTCTTGCATGTTCCCGCAGTCCTCGTGATGGGGGCTAGTTTTGTCACGGCCGGAGAAAGTTAAGAAAAGCTAAATCTGGCTGTGAGGGCTGCGAACGTAGTGGAATGACTAAACGGCAGCAAGACTACCAAAGGTGCTATGTAATTGTTTAATCGATTAAAAATCACCATTAAATTGCCAATGATTAATTTGGACGTCGAACTAAAATTCGAAACTTTCGGAATGTTCGAAATGTTGATTGAATCGAAAGAAAGTGCGTTCATTTCGCACTTGTAGTAGAGACTCGACTGAGCCCTGCCACCAATGTACGAGACTTGACGTTAAGTTGGTCTCTTGAAATCTTTTACAGTGATCCCCACCAATGCAGCCGGCTGGGCGGTCTTTGTGTCATGCAAGCATATCCGGAGGCGGATTGCCTTAATTTATGCGCATTTAGCAGGCCAAAGGCTGTGTGTTACATTAATGCCGATGCGCGCCATCGGTGCGTTGCCGGAAATGGAAAAACAAAGCATGCCGACAATTGCCCTGGTCGATGACGACCGCAACATTTTGACTTCGGTCTCTATCGCATTGGAAGCGGAAGGCTATCGCGTTCAAACCTACACCGACGGTACATCGGCGCTCGACGGCCTGCAGAGCGACCCGCCGGAACTCGCGATTTTCGATATCAAGATGCCACGTATGGACGGCATGGAACTGCTGCGCCGCCTGCGCCAGAACTCCGATCTGCCGGTAATCTTCCTGACCTCCAAGGATGACGAGATCGACGAACTCTTCGGCCTGAAGATGGGCGCCGACGATTTCATCCGCAAACCCTTTTCGCAGCGGCTTCTGGTCGAGCGTGTGCGCGCGGTGCTGCGCCGGGCGCAACCGCGTGACGCATCCACGCCGCGCGACGATGCCGACAAACTGCTGGAACGTGGCCAGCTTGTGATGGACCAGGAGCGTCACACCTGCACCTGGAACGGCAAACCCGTCACGCTGACCGTGACCGAATTCCTGATCCTGTCCGCGCTCGCGCAGCGGCCCGGTGTCGTCAAGAGCCGTAACGCGCTCATGGACGCGGCCTATGACGATCAGGTCTATGTGGATGACCGCACCATCGATAGCCACATCAAGCGGCTGCGCAAGAAGTTCAAGGTTGTTGATGACGACTTCGACATGATCGAAACCCTCTACGGCGTCGGGTATCGTTTCCGGGAAGTCTGAAACGGACCGGTAGAGCGGCTGTCCCGGTAAAACCTGGAAACGATCTGCTTTTGGCTGTTCAGTCGGTTTCGATTGAACAGCCTTTGATCTAATGTGAGCCCGAATGGCGGTGGAAAGCGAGAGCGCGGAAGAGATTGGTGCCTCTGAACCTCAGAACGGTTCGGATCGCTCCCGTCTGCGCCGACTTGGCAACAAGCGCATCCGTCGCCGTCTGCTCAGCCAGTTGGGCCGTATCTTCGGAACGTATGTTCTCTCGTCGCTGACGCGGCGGATCATCGCCATCAACCTTGTGGGTCTGCTGGCACTGGTGATCGGTATTCTGTACCTCAACCAGTTTCGCGCGGGCCTGATCGATGCACGGGTGCAGAGCCTTCTGACCCAGGGCGAAATCATTGCTGGCGCCATTGCCGCTTCCGCCACCGTCGATACGGGCACGATCACCGTCGACCCCGAACGCCTGTTGCAGTTGCAGGCAGGCGAGAGCATTACCCCGACCCAGGAAGATCTCGACAGTCTCGACTTTCCGATCAACCCGGAACGGGTCGGTCCCGTGCTGCGCCGCCTGATTTCGCCGACCAAGACTCGGGCGCGGATCTATGATCCGGAAGGCATTCTCATCCTCGACAGCCGCCACCTTTATACCAGCGCCCAGATCCTGCGCTTCGACCTGCCGCCTCCGACGGCGGAGGAGGAAGGCTTCTGGGATTCGACCTGGCAATGGGTCAAGCGCTGGCTGCGCCAGGGTGACCTGCCGATCTATCAGGACGTAGGCGGCGGCGATGGCCGCGCCTATCCGGAAGTGGAGGCGGCGCTTGCCGGATCCCCGGCCAGCGTGACGCGGATCTCGCAACGGGGCGAGCTGATCGTTTCCGTTGCCGTGCCGATCCAGCGGTTCCGCGCGGTCCTTGGGGCCTTGCTCCTGTCGACACAGGGCGGTGACATCGACGCCATCGTGCGGGCCGAACGTATCGCCATCATTCGCGTGTTCCTGTTTGCCGCCACAGTGACTATCCTTCTGTCGATCCTTCTGGCCGGGACGATTGCCGGTCCGGTCAGGCGCCTGGCGGCTGCCGCGGATCGGGTGCGGCGAGGCTCGACCTCTCGTGAGGAGATACCGGACTTTTCGGATCGGCAGGACGAGATCGGCCATCTGGCGCGTTCGTTCCGGGAAATGACCCACGCGCTCTACAACAAGATCGATGCGATCGAGCAGTTTGCCGCCGATGTCGCGCACGAATTGAAGAACCCGCTGACATCGCTGCGCAGCGCCGTGGAAACCCTGCCGCTGGCCAAGTCCAAGAATTCGCAGGACCGGTTGATGGAAGTGATCCAGCATGACGTGCGCCGCCTCGATCGTCTGATCAGCGACATCTCCGATGCTTCCCGCCTTGATGCGGAACTGGCCCGCATCCAGGCCGAGCCGATCGACCTGGCCGAACTGCTGCGCAACATGGCCGATGCCGCCAACCAGCGGTCCGGAGCGGAAGAGGCAAGTGTCAAGCTGGCCGTTGCAGATGCTCAGGGCAGCAAGCCTTATCAGATGCAAGGCCATGATATTCGCCTCGGACAGGTCGTCAGCAACCTTCTGGACAACGCCAGGTCCTTTTCGCCCGCCGACGGAACGGTTCGGGTGGATCTCAGCCGGGACGGCCGGATGATCAAGATCATCGTGGATGATGACGGTCCCGGCATCCGTGCTGAAAACACCGAGCGCATTTTTGAACGCTTCTATACCGACAGGCCGGAAGGCGAAGGCTTCGGCAACAATTCCGGTCTGGGTCTGTCGATCTCCCGGCAGATCATCGAAGCCCATGGCGGGACCATAGTTGCCACCAACCGGCTGGTGCCCGGTCGGGACGGCAAGCAGAAGATTGCAGGTGCTCGTTTCACCATCTATCTGCCGGCAGGGCGGAGCAAGTGACGCCTCCGGCGGTTCATGCCAACTGCGTGGTGGTGGGCACTGCCGGCCTTCTGATCCGGGGTGGTGCCGGAAGTGGCAAGACAACCCTTTCGGATATTCTCATCGAGGCGGCACGGGCCAAAGGCAATCTCGGCCTTCTGGTGGCTGACGACTACACGCATGTTGCTGCAGCCGATGGACGGCTCGAGGCGCATGCGCCGCGGACGATAGAAGGCCGCATGGAAGTACGCGGCTTCGGTGTTGTCGAAACGCGTTTTCTGCCGCATGCGCAAGTGCATCTGTTGGTCGAACTGAAGCAAGCCGACGCCATCGAGAGGATGCCGGAGCAGGCTCTTGCGACAACCTGCCTGGAAGGCGTGCATTTGCCGGTGGTTATGTGCCCGCAAAACGACCCTGAGCACAGCCTGCGCCTGATCCGTTGGGCGTTACGGCACCTTTTCCCCAAAGGACCGGATTATATTTGAGGCAGCAGGGGCGTTTTTTGCTTGCAACTGACGAAGCGGTTGAAGAGAGTGCATCAGACTGATAAACGCCCGGCTCTTTCCGGATCTCTTTTGGGATCCTGAGCTTAACGCACTCGATAATCAGGCTAACTGACGCATGATCGGACTTGTACTTGTTACGCACGGGCGCCTTGCTGAGGAATTCAAAGCGGCGCTGGAACATGTTGTCGGTCCACAGGAACAGGTTGAAACCATCTCCATTGGTCCGGATGACGACATGGAACAGCGGCGCCAGGACATTCTGGCCGCTGTTGAAGCTGCCAATTCCGGCAAGGGTGTGGTGCTTCTGACGGACATGTTCGGTGGCACACCTTCCAACCTCGCAATTTCCGTGATGGACAGCAAATCCGTTGAAGTGGTGGCCGGTGTCAATCTGCCGATGCTGATCAAGCTTGCCAGCGTGCGCGCAGATCGCGAACTGGCCGATGCTGTCGACGAAGCCCGTCAGGCCGGCCAGAAATACATCTCGGTTGCCAGCCAGGTGCTGTCGGGACAGAACTAAAACAACAATGACAGCGCAGACCGTGTTGGAAAAAGACCTGACAATCGTCAACCGCCGTGGCCTGCATGCCAGGGCTTCCGCAAAGCTGGTGAAGCTGGTGGAGACGTTTGACGCAGATGTCCAGGTTTCCAAGGACGGCCAGACCGTCGGCGGAACGTCGATCATGGGTCTCATGATGCTCGCTGCCAGCCCGGGTTGCTTTATCACTGTCAGCGTCACCGGCTCTGATGCAGGAGACGCCATGGCGGCGATTGCCGAACTCGTCGAAAGCGGCTTTGGCGAAGAAGATTGATTTTGACATTTCGTGCCGCCACCTTGCGGTGCACATTCCTGCTGCGGTCGATCGAGTGAATTCCGGGCATCGGCCACACCCTTCCAAACCGAACCGGGGGCCGACATGGCGAGCCACACTCAGGACCGACTGATTTCCGCCGCGCGCACTGCACTTATACATGTCCATGAGGCGTTGGAACTTCAATTCGCGTTCGAACTCTGGGACGGATCCCGGGTACCTGCCGATGCGCCGGCGGACGGTCTGCGGCTTGCGCTTTCCGAAACGGCGCTGACGCGTCTTCTTCGCCGTCCCGGCATCAAGACGCTGATCGATCTCTATGCAAATGGCGACGTCGACCCGCGCGGTGGCAGCATTTTCGACTTTGCCGAAAAGCGGCCGACACTCAAAAGCCGGGAAATTCGCAAGCGCCTCAACAAGACCCTGCTTCTGAAAACCGGATTTTCGCTTTGGCGCGGCTCTGGCCGCAAGGCTGAAGCCAACCCGGACGGGCTTGATGCCGGTCAGTCAGCGGACCGAAGCTCCGGCAGCCGCAAGGACGACATCGCGTTCCATTACGACGTTTCCAACGACTTCTATCGGCTCTTTCTCGACCCGGAGATGGTCTACACCTGCGCCTATTTCTCCGACTGGTCGAACGATCTGGCAACGGCGCAGAAAGACAAGCTCGACATGATCTGCCGCAAGTTGCGGCTGAAGCCGGGCGACCGGATGCTCGATATCGGTTGCGGCTGGGGCGCCCTGATTTGCCACGCCGCCGAACATTATGGCGTGACAGCCGTTGGGGTCACACTGGCGGAAGAACAGCTGAAGCTTGCCGAGGAGCGGATCAAGGCGCGTGGCCTTGAAGACAAGGTCTCGGTCAAGCTGATCGACTATCGCGACATGGACGGCAAGTTCGACAAGATCTCATCCATCGGCATGTTCGAGGCGGTCGGGCTGGACAATTACGACAATTACTTCCAGAGCGTGCACCGCCTGCTGAAACCGCGGGGTGTCTACCTGCACCATGCGATCACCCGCCGCGGAAAAAAGGATCTGAAGGCGTTCCGCCGCAAGAAGCCGGAATACCAGGCGCTGGTACGCTACATCTTCCCGGGAGGGGAGGTCGACCACATTGGCTGGACGCTGACCAATCTGGAAGCGCACGGCTTTGAGGTTCACGACGTGGAAGCCTGGCGCGAGCACTATGCCCGCACGACACGGCTGTGGGCGGAAAACCTGATGAAGGTAAAGGACGCGGCTGTCGCGGAAATAGGCGAGCACAAATATCGTCTGTGGCTGGCCTATCTCATTGGCGTCTCGCTTGGCTTCGAACGCGGCTCCATTGGCATCTTCCAGACGGTCGCGACGCGTCGCACCAAGGGGCCGTCAGGCATGCCGCCGTCACGCGCGGATCTCTACCGGACGTGATTGGGACATATGATATAAAGAATTCTTTATATCTTTATTGCGTGATGACCCTGCTGACGCTATAACCCCTTCCAACGATTTCCGGAGCCTTCCGGATTTCGGCTGTCGCCCGCCCCTGGTGCCGTTTTGGCACTGGTTCACGAGATGGCGGCGACACTCAAGGGGCCTTGCGCCTGAAGCTGGCTCAAAACAGCAGGACTTATTCATGACCGACTACATCGTTAAAGACATCGGGCTCGCAGACTGGGGCCGCACCGAAATCGAGATCGCCGAACACGAAATGCCGGGCCTGATGGCCTGCCGCGCCGAATTCGGTGACTCCAAGCCGCTCAAGGGCGCCCGCATTGCCGGTTCCCTGCACATGACCATTCAGACCGCCGTTCTGATCGAAACGCTGGTTGCACTGGGTGCGGAAGTCCGTTGGGCGTCCTGCAACATCTATTCCACGCAGGATCAGGCAGCCGCTGCGATTGCAGCTGCAGGCATTCCGGTTTTCGCAACCAAGGGCGAAACCCTGGAAGAATACTGGGATTATGCCGACAAGATCTTCGACTTCCCCGAAGGTGCGAACATGATCCTGGACGATGGCGGCGACGCCACGCTCTACATCCTGCTCGGTGCACGGGTCGAAGCCGGTGAAACCGGTCTGATCGATAACCCGAAGTCGGACGAGGAAGTGTGCCTGTTCGCGCAGATCAAGAAGCGCATGGCCGCCAACCCGGGCTGGTTCACCAAGCAGAAAGAGCTGATCCAGGGCGTTTCGGAAGAAACCACCACTGGCGTTCTGCGTCTTTATGAAATGCAGAAGAAGGGCGACCTGCCGTTCCCGGCGATCAACGTCAACGACAGCGTCACCAAGTCCAAGTTCGACAACCGTTATGGCTGCCGTGAGTCCCTGGTCGACGGTATCCGCCGCGGCACCGACGTGATGATGTCCGGCAAGGTTGCCGTTGTCTGTGGTTACGGCGACGTCGGCAAAGGTTCCGCTCAGTCCCTGGCTGGTGCCGGTGCCCGCGTGATCGTCACCGAAATCGACCCGATCTGCGCCCTGCAGGCTTCCATGGACGGTTTCGAGGTCAAGACCATCGAGCAGGCTCTTCCGGAAGGCGATATCTACGTCACCGCGACCGGCAACAAGGACATCATCACCTTCGACCACATGCGTGGCATGAAGGACATGGCGATCGTCTGTAACATCGGCCACTTCGACAACGAGATCCAGGTTGCTGCCCTCAAGAACACCAAGTGCCGCCCGGTCAAGGACCAGGTCGACATGTATGTGTTCCCGGATGGCAAGCGCATGATCCTGCTCTCGCAGGGCCGTCTGGTGAACCTCGGCAATGCTACCGGCCACCCGAGCTTCGTGATGTCCGCAAGCTTTACCAACCAGGTTCTGGCGCAGATCGAACTCTTCACCAAGGGCGATCAGTACAAGAACGAAGTCTACGTGCTGCCGAAGCATCTGGATGAGAAGGTTGCCCGCCTTCACCTGGAGAAGCTGGGCGTCACGTTAACCGAATTGTCGGACGAGCAATCTCAATATCTGGGGATTAATAAGGCTGGTCCGTTCAAGTCGGAACACTACAAATACTGATTCCGGCGAGGTGGCCCACTAGATGTGGTGATCGCCTCGATTCGGGTCTGTGAACAAAAAAATGCAGGACCCTTTAATTTTAAGGGTCCTGTTAACTTTTCAATAACGGACTCTTCTGCGTGATTCTCAAAAAGGTTATGGTTTAGGCGAATCAAAGGCCACGAGGCGGATGTCTTTGATTTGCTCCCAGAAACCGGGAGCTGCGGCCCGCAAGAACAGGGCAAGGCGGCACAAGGGGATCACAATATGCCGATAAGCGGCAGGAACGACGCGCGGCCACGCGCGGCGTGGCGAGATTGGAGTCTGAAATCGGTGAAGCTCGGCGGAACGGCGCTGGCAGGCTGGAGCCTGTCTTGCGGTTCAGCGGCAGCCGACATGCTCGCCGACACGACTGCCGCCATTTCCCCCGATAACATGATTCTTTTTGGTGCGTTAGGCGGAATGTGCGCCTTTGCCGTCACCGCATCTGTCGCTCTTGTGCGTCATCGCAAACAATCCGGATTGCTGACCGACGCGCTGGAAAAGGAAAAGAGCGATCTCAAATTCCGGGTCGACCGCCTGGAGGCGATGCTCAATACCGACGAGCAACGCGTCATCGTCTGGACCGGTAACGGCGCCATGCCGCAGATCTGGGGCATCCTTCCCGAAAAATCTGGCGTGCCGCGGCCCCCGGCGCAACTGCTTGCCTTCGGCAGCTGGCTGACGGCAAAATGCGCCGGCGACCTGGAACGTCATCTGGACATGCTGTTCCGTACCGGCGAAGCCTTCACCACCACCTTGAAGACCCGCACCGGAACCTATGTGGAAGCGCTGGGGCGCACCACCGGCGGTGCTGTGGTCCTGCGTCTGCGCGATCTGACCGGCGAACGTCAGATGCAGGCGGAACTTGCTGCCCGCAATGCCAAGATCTCGGGCGAACTGCATATGCTGCACGCGCTGCTGGACGCCATGCCGGCACCGGCCTGGCAGCGCGATGCGGAAGGAAATCTCATCTGGGCCAACCAGGCCTATGCAGAAGCGGTCGACATGACCGACGCCGATCTTGCGATCAAGGAAGGGGCAACCTTCCTCGACGCTGCTGCGCGCACCGCCATGGCCGTCCAGCGTAACGAAGACGGCTGTTTCAACGCACGTATTCCCATCGTTGCCTCCGGTGAACGCCGGGTGTTCGAAGTGACCGATGTCAATGCCAATGTCGGCGGAGCCGGCATTGCCGTGGACATCAGCGAACTGGAACAGGCCCAGAAGGAACTCGGCCGCGCCGAGGACTTCCACGGCCGCACGCTGGACCAGCTGGCAGCTGCGGTTGCCATCTACAGCGCCGATCGCAAGCTACAATTCTACAACGCGGCCTTCCGCCAGTTGTGGGATCTCGATCCCGCTTTCCTGGAAAGCCGGCCGGAAGACAGCGCGGTTCTGGATGCCTTGCGCGCGGCGCGCAAGATCCCGGAACAGGCGGACTATCGCGTCTGGCGCAACAAGATGATGGAGAGCTACCAGTCTCTGGAAGCTCGCGAAAGCTGGTGGCATCTTCCCGATGGCCGCACCCTGCGCGTCATTGCCAATCCGCACCCGCAAGGCGGCGTCACCTATATCTATGAAAACGTCACCGAGCAGCTCGATCTGGAAAGCCGCTACAACGCGCTGACCCGTGTCCAGGGGGAAACCCTCGACAATCTGTCGGAAGCCGTTGCCGTGTTCGGGTCAGACGGGCGCCTGCGCCTTTGGAACCCGGCTTTCGGTCGCATCTGGGGTCTGGAAGAGGATCAGCTTTCCGAACTGCCGCACGTCAAGGAAGTCGTCTCCGCCTGCACGCTCAATGAAACCGAGCGCGATGCCTGGGAACAGCTTGCCGGCAATGTAACGGGACTTCTCGACAACCGCACCCAGAAGGTCAGCCGTCTGGAACGCCACAACGGCGATGTCGTCGACTATGCCACTGTTCCGCTGCCCGACGGCGGTACGCTGGTGACCTTTGTCGACGTAACGGACAGCGTCAACGTCGAGCGGGCGCTTCTGGAAAAGAACGAGGCACTGGAACAGGCAGACCAGATCAAGAACGCCTTCATCCAGCATGTTTCCTACGAGCTGCGCTCGCCGCTGACCAACATCATCGGCTTCGCCCAATTGCTGGCAGATCCGAAATTCGGAGAGCTCTCCGACAAGCAGAGTGAATATGCGGACTACATCCAGTCGTCCTCGTCGGCGTTGCTTGCCATCATCAACGACATTCTGGATCTGGCAACGTTGGATGCCGGCATCATGGAACTGGACCTGGGTGAAGTCGACGTCGCGCCGACCGTTGCGGCCGCCGTCGAAGGGCTGAAGGACCGGATCGCCGAAGCACGCATCAACCTGCGGACCCATGTGCCGGGTGATGTCGGCATGATGGTTGCCGACGAAAAACGCCTGCGTCAGGTCCTGTTCAATCTCATCTCCAATGCCGTGCGCTATTCCGAGCCCGACGGCGTGGTCGATGTCAGCTGCAGCCGCGAAGACGACAAGGTGACCTTCGTCGTTCAGGATCATGGCTATGGCATTCCAGCTGAAATCCTCACCCAGGTGTTCAACCGCTTTGTCGGGCATGACACAGGATCGCGCCGTCAGGGCGCAGGTCTCGGCCTTGCCATCGTCAAGAGCTTTGTCGAACTGCATGGCGGCACGGTCGACATTCAGTCCGCCGAAGGCAAGGGCACGACGGTGACCTGCGTTTTCCCCGCACGGCCCGAACTGGCGGACCAGGCGGCGGCCGAGTAGGACGCCGGATGGCAGACCACCAGCTGCAAGCCCTGTCGGGCGCCTTTCAGACAATCGAAATTACCGACGAACACGGCACGCGGCGACTTGCCAACGACATCGCGATGGTCCTGAAGCCCGGCGATGTCATTTGCCTGTCGGGTGATCTGGGCGCCGGGAAGTCCACGTTCACCAGGGCGCTGATCCGGGCCTTTGCCGGTGAGCCGGAGCTGGAAGTGCCGAGCCCGACCTTCACGCTCGTGCAGACCTACGATTTGCCGCGTTTCGACCTGTCCCACTTCGATCTTTACCGGCTTGAAGAGCCCGAAGAACTGGAAGAGCTCGGGCTGGATGACCTTCTGGAAACGGGAGCCGCGCTGATCGAATGGCCGGAGAAGGCGAACGAGCTGCTGCCCGGCAATGCCCTCTGGATCCAGATCACCCAGCCGACTGACAGCGATGACCATCGCCGGTTCAGCCTCTATTCGGACGCCCCGCACTGGCAGAACCGGATCGGGCAATCGCTGGCAACGCGGTCCTTTCTGGGGACCGCTGGTCTTCCGGATGCCGAGCGCCGTTTCCTGGCAGGCGATGCCTCCCTGCGAACGTTCGAGACGGTTGCAACAGGGTCTTCGACAGCTGTTCTGATGCGCTGGCCTTTCCAGGGGGACGCGGTGCCGGAAGCTGTCCGCGCCTACATGGAAAAGGTGCATCTGGCGCGCGACTGCCGGGCGATTGTCGCGGTGGGAACGGAACTCAGGAACCATGGTCTTCGCGCGCCCGATCTTATGGCGAGCGACCTGGAAAACGGACTGATCCTCTCGTCCGATCTTGGCCGGGATACCATCGTGGTAGACGGCAAACCGGTGCGCGAAAGATATTTTGCCGCCGTCGATGTCCTGGCGAAGATGCATGGTGAGGCCTGGCCAAAAACGGTCTCGCTCGCCGATGGTGGGCTGTATCAGGTCCCCGACTTCTCAGCGGACGCGCTTGTTGCCGAAGCGGCGCTGTTTCTGGACTGGTATGTCCCGAAGGTGTCCGGAAAGCCGGCCGGCGAGAGCACGCGCTCGGAATTCGAACGGTTATGGCGCGAGGCACTTGAAGACATAAGCGAGGCCCAGACAGGTTGGGTGCTGCGCGATTTTCATTCGCCGAACCTCCTTTGGCAGGCGGGTGCTGAAGGAACCGACAGGATCGGCCTGATCGATTTCCAGGACACAGTCTATGGCCCGGTTGCCTATGATGTTGCATCCCTGCTGCTGGACGCCCGCACGGACATGGACGAAGCTCTGGAAACGGCGCTCTACGATGCTTATCTCTCGGCAAGAAAAATGCAGTCCGCAGAGTTCGATGAAGTTGGTTTTTCGAAAGCCTATGCGGTCATGGCGGCGCAGCGGATCTCCAAGATCCTCGGCATCTTCGTCCGTCTGGCCGAGCGCGATGGTAAGCCGGCTTACTTGAGCCATTTGCCGCGCATGCTAGGCTATCTCGACCGGGTGCTTGACAGGCCGTTCCTGTCGGATTTGAAAGACTGGTACGCACGCTACCGGCACTGAACGCGCCGCGTTCAACCGGTCGCACATTTGAGACAGATGATGACAGACAAGCGGTTTCGCCCTTCCAAAGCCATGATCCTGGCCGCAGGCCTCGGCAAGCGCATGCGCCCGCTGACGGCAACGACGCCCAAGCCCCTGATCGAGGTCAACGGTCAGGCCCTGATCGACCATGGCATGGACCGGCTCGCAGCAGCCGGCGTGAAGACCTGTGTGGTCAACGTGCACTACCTTGCCGATCTGGTGGAGGTTCATGTCCGTCGCCGCCCTGATATGGAAATCCTGATTTCCGACGAACGCGATCAGCTTCTGGAAACCGGGGGCGGTATCAAGAAAGCGCTGCCGCTATTGGGCGAAGAGCCGTTCTTTCAGCTCAATGCCGACACCTGCTACTGGATCGAAGGCGTCAAACCCAACCTGGAACACATGATCGAAGCCTGGGACGAGAGCCGCATGGACGCCCTGCTTCTGGTTGCCGAAACCGTGAAAGCGGTCGGCTATTCCGGCCGTGGTGATTTCGACATGGCAAAGGACGGCGCGTTGACCCGGCGGCAGGAAAAGGGCGTGACGCCCTTTGCCTATGCAGGTGCAACCATTTTGCACCCACGCCTGTTCGAAGATGCCCCGGACGGGCCGTTCTCCATGAACAGGCTTTTCGACAGGGCGATTGAAGCCGGACGTCTCTACGGCGTTCAGATGGAAGGCCTGTGGCTGCATATCGGTACCCCGGAGGCCATCCGTGCCGCCGAATATGCCGTTCGCGAGAGTGCCGCCTGAGGATGGCCCGCAGCGCGCGCCTCTGGTCTGTCCCGCCGTCCGTCCCTTTCCTGAAAACGCTGGTCGACACACTGGTCGACGGGAGCTTGATCCCCGGCTTTCGCCCGCTGGACGATCCACTGCTGCTGCCGTCGGTCACGCTGTATCTGCCGACACGCCGCGCCGCACGCCTGCTGCCGGAGCTTTTCCAGCAGCGGTTTGGTGGCCGGCCGGTTCTCCTGCCTGCCATCCGCCCGGTGGGCGATGCCGACGAGGATGCGCAGAGCCTGACCGCCAATGCGGATCTGGAACCTCTGCCGCCGGCAATGCCCCTTCTGGAACGTCATCTTGCGATGACGCGGCTGGTAAAGGCCTGGAAGGGCATGCTGCGCCGGGAAGCGCTCAGTCTCAGGTCCGACGAACCTCTCGGCCTTCCGGCGTCGACGGCCGATGCAGCCTGGTTGGCGGCAGACCTGCTGACGCTGATGGACGAGGTTGAAACGGAAGAAGCCGACTGGACGGAACTGTCCGGTCTGGTGCCGGAGGACCACGCCCGGTACTGGCAGATCACGCTCGATTTCCTGCAGATCGTGCGGGAGGCCTGGCCCGCGCATCTGGCCGAACTGAAAATGATGGACCCGAAGGCACGCCGCTCGGCCCTTATCCGGCGCGAGGCCGAGCGCCTGGAACGGACACCTCCTCGTGGCCCGGTCATTGTTGCGGGTGTCACCGGCTCGGTTCCGGCCACCGCCGAATTGCTGAAGGTTGTCTCCCGGCTTGAATCCGGTGTCGTCGTGCTGCCTGGGCTGGACCGCTATCTGGACAGCCGCTCCTGGGCCGTATTGGGAGAAAAGACGGGCAAGGCCTCGACCCGCAAGGGTGTGATGCAGAAAGACGCGGCAACCCTGCCTTCACATCCGCAGTATTCTCTGAAGCAGTTGCTTGATCGGCTGGGTGCCGGGCGGGAAGAGGTTGCAACACTCGGGCCGGACCCGGACCGTGGGCTCCTGCTGCGTGAGGAACTTGTCTCCGAAGCTTTGCGTCCCGCCGATACCTCCGATGGCTGGACAGCCTATCTGGACGCCCGTCCCGAAACGGACAGGGCGGAGGCATTGGATGGTGTCTCGATCATGACTGCCCGCAACGAGGCGGATGAAGCCTTGAGCGTCGCGATTGCCTTGCGCGAAGCGATCGAGCGGCAGGAAAGTGCGGCCCTCATTTCGCCGGACCGTATGTTGACGCGCCGGGTTGCGGCAGAGCTTGCCCGCTGGAACATCCAGGTGGACGACAGTGCCGGCCGCCCGCTCGACCAGACCGCACCGGCGATCCTGGCAATCCTGGCAGCAAAACTCGCCCTTGGTGGCTGCGAGCCTATTGATCTTCTGGCGCTTCTGAAGCATCCGCTGACACGGTTGGGCCTGCCGGTGAAGGACATCCGGTCTGCCGCCCGCGCGCTGGAGCGTGGCGTGGTTCGCGGACCGCGCGCCCGGCCGGGAACGGCAGGTTTGCGGCTGGCTGTCGAGGCGAGCCGGGAAGATGCGGGCAAGGCACATACGCCACGCTGGAAAAAGATCCACGACGAAGACTGGGATGTGATTGCGAACCTTGTCGACCGGCTGGCGAACGCACTGAAACCGCTGGAAGAACTTGCCGCAGAAGGCGGCACGATCCTTCTGACCGACCTCGCACGGCGGCATGTCGATGTGATCGAGGCGATCTCGATCGATCACGAAGGTTCGGTGGCCGAACTTTACACCGGTGAGGCGGGCGAGGCGCTGGCCCAGTTCCTGACCGGTCTTCTGGAAGCAAGCTCCAGCGGACTGGAAATTCCCGCCGGCGAATGGCCGTCGGTACTGCCTGCGCTGATGTCCGGTCAGGCCGTACGGCGCAGGCTGCCGGGCGACCAGCGGGTGCAGATCCTCGGTCCCATGGAAGCACGGCTTCAGGCCTTTGATTTTGCGATCCTGGGTGGCCTCAATGAGGGCGTGTGGCCTCAACGCACGCGCAATGATCCGTGGCTGAACCGGCCGATGAAGCGCGACATGGGGCTGGAACCCCCGGAACGCCGGCTCGGTGCGGCCGCACATGACTTTGCGCAAGGCATGGGTGCACGGCGGGTCCTTCTGTCGCGTGCCGCACGCTCCGACGGCGCTCCCACTGTCGCATCGCGCTGGCTGCAGCGCCTGACCACGCTTGCCGGGCCTGACCTGACGAAGAAACTGGAAGCGCAAGGGGCGGTATATTCCGCCCTTGCAGCACAGCTCGACCGGCCGGAAGGTGCGGTGCGGCCCGCGTCCCGGCCTCACCCTCGTCCGCCCTTGGCAGCGCGCCCGAAATCGCTCTCCATCACCGAAATCGAACGCCTGATCCGCGATCCCTACGCGATCTTTGCCCGTCATGTGCTCGAGCTGCAGCCGGTCGACCCGATCGGCGGCGAACCCGGTGCGGCCGACAAGGGCAACCTCATTCACGATGCGCTGGCAGATTTCCTGCTGACCTGGACCGGCGCATTCGACGACAGTGCCGTAAAGGCCCTGACAGAGATCGGCGAGGAGCTGTTTGAGCCTCTTGATGCGTTTCCGGCGATCCGGGCGCTCTGGTGGCCGCGTTTCCAGAAAATTGCGGCTGGCTTCGTTGCCTACGAAGCGAGGCGGTCACAACACGTCAGTCAGCGGTTCCTGGAAATCGGGGGCGGTGTGGAATTGAAGTTGCCCGGCTTCGATTTCCGCCTGCGCGGCCGGGCAGACCGGATCGACCTTCTGAGTGGCGGCGGGCTGTCCGTGGTCGATTACAAGACAGGGCAGGTGCCCTCGCAAAAGCAGGTCGACGCGCTCCTGTCGCCGCAATTGCCGCTGGAGGCCGCGATGGTCCGGCGGTTCGGGTTCAAGGATGTGCCAGCTGACGCGCCCATATCCGAGCTATTGTATCTGCAGCTGAAAGGCGGCAGCGAACCGGTGATCGAAGCGCCGCGAAACCCGAAGGACACGCCGCTGGAAGATCTGGTGGAAGACGCCTGGACGCGACTGGAACAATTGATCGCCCACTATGTCAGAGAAGACATTGGTTACCTGTCCCGTGCCCGCGTCATGCGCGAACGGCAGATGGGCGGTGACTATGATCATCTTGCCAGAACGCAGGAATGGGCGCTTGGATCGGAGGAGGCGTCGTGAGCTTTCAGATCCCTGAAGTGACCAGGCAACGGCAGGACCTTGCCTCCCGCCCACGGGCCTCGGCCTGGGTGAGTGCCAATGCCGGATCGGGCAAGACCTTCGTTCTGTCCCGCAGGGTGGTGCGGCTGCTGCTGGATGGCACCGATCCCTCTCGTATTCTTGCGCTGACCTTCACCAAGGCCGCCGCTGCCGAAATGGCGACCCGCGTTTTCAAGATTCTCGGCGAATGGGTCACCAAGGATGATGCCGCGCTCGCGGCCGAATTGCAGGATATTGAAGGCCGCAAACCAGATGCCGCGCGCCTGGCGATGGCGCGTCGCCTCTTTGCCCGGGCACTGGAAACACCGGGCGGGTTGAAGATCCAGACCATTCACGGTTTCTGCGAATCCCTGCTGCACCAGTTTCCGCTGGAAGCAAACGTCGCGGGCCATTTTGCCGTACTCGACGACCGGGTGGCGGCGGAACTCATGGCGGCCTCGCGCGCGACCGTGCTTCATGTTGCCGAAACCGAGCCGGAAAGCGCCTTTGGCAGGGCGCTGGCATCTGTCATTGATCTGATGAGCGACGGCGGCGCCCAGAAGGCGCTGGACGAGTTGATCCAGAGCCGCGACGCCTTCCGCCGCTGGACGGTTGATGCCGGCGATCTGGAAACCGCGCTTGCCGAGCTTGCCGATCTTCTGGAAACCGACCCGGCTCTGAGGCTCGCGGATTTCGACGAGCAGTTTCGGTCCGCATGCCCGTTTGATCTGAACACCTGTCTTGCCTATGCCGAGGCACTGCGAACCGGCACCAAGACCGATCAGGCGCGTGCGGACGATCTGGTTGCCGCCGCGAGGCTCACGGACATAACCGCTTTCCGCGAGGCCTGGCAGGCGATTTTCCTGACAGCCAAGCTTGAGCCGCGAAAGTCGCTCGCCACCAAGAAGGTCGCTGAAACGTTCCCCCAGATGCTCGAGGCGCTGGAGGCGGAACAACATCGCCTGCTGGAGCTGCTGGACCAGCGCCGGAAGGTGGCGACCTATGAGGGAACCACAGCCCTGCTGCGTCTCGCCGACGCGGTGATCGGTCATTATGAGCGCGCCAAGACCGCCCGCGGGTATCTCGATTTCGAGGATCTGGTGGTCAAGACGGCAACACTGCTGCAGAAGTCGGACGCCGCACTCTGGGTGCAATACAAGCTCGACCAGGGGCTTGATCATATCCTCGTTGACGAGGCCCAGGACACCAGCCCGCGCCAATGGGAAGTGGTGACTTCGCTTGCCTCCGAGTTCTTCGCCGGGACTGGTGCAAGAGACCGGGTCCGCACGCTGTTTGCGGTGGGCGACGAAAAACAGTCGATCTATTCGTTCCAGGGCGCTGTTCCGGCCTATTTCGATGCCATGCGCCGGGCCTTTTCCGGAAAGGCCGAGGCGGCCGAGCTTGAGTTTCATTCCGTCAATCTACAGCTCTCCTTCCGCTCCACGCCGGATGTTCTTGGAGCGGTCGACAAGGTGTTTCACGACGAAAGCGCCCACAAAGGCCTGTCGCAGGACGTGAAAGCGCCGGTCCATGAAGCCATCCGCCGCGATCCGGGGATCGTTGATCTGTGGCCACTGGAGGCCGAGGCGGAGATCGAGGAGCCGGACGACTGGCGCCAGCCGATCGACCACGTCGGTTCAGGCAGCCCGATGCTGAAGGTGGCCAGGCGCATCGCGGCAGAGATCGCCCAATGGATGCGCGATGGCACGGCAAATCCCGGCGACGTGATGATCCTCGTGCGCAAGCGCGGGCCTTTTGTCGAAGCGCTCAACCGGGAACTGAAGGAGCTGGACATCCCGGCTGCCGGCAGTGACCGCCTTGTTCTGACGGACCATATCGCTGTTCAGGATCTTGCCGCTCTCGGCAGGTTCCTGTTGCTGCCGGAAGACGACCTGTCGCTTGCCTGCGTGCTGAAGAGCCCGCTGTTCGACCTGACGGACGACGACCTGCTGGAGGTTGCCCGGGAAACGCCGGAAAAGGTGCGCCCCGGAACGCTGTGGCAGATGCTGGTGAAACGGTCGGACAGTTCGGACAAATGGAAGGCCGTGCGCGCAAGGCTGGAAGACTGGCGCGCACGCGCCGACTTCGTGCCGCCTTACGAATTCTATGCCCGGCTGCTGGGGGCTGATGGTGGCCGGAAAGCATTTCGCGCTCGCCTCGGCGTGGAAGTCGATGACGTTCTGGACGAGTTCCTGGCGCTCACCATTGCCTATGAGCAATCCGGCACGCCGGGCCTGGAAGGGTTCCTTGCCTGGATGGCAGCGGCACCGACCGAGATCAAGCGTGAGTTGACCAATACCAAAGGTATGGTCCGCATCATGACCGTGCATGGTTCCAAGGGGCTGGAAGCGCGGATCGTCGTTCTGGTCGATCCGGGGGCAGCCCCTGTCAGCGCAATCCACGATCCGGCCTTCCTGCCGCGCAAGCGTCTGGAAAACGATCTTCTGCCACCGGCTCTGGTCTGGCTGCCGCCCAAGGCGGACCGGACGCCCTGGCACGACGCGGCGGTGGAAGCCCTGCGGGACGCGCAGGAGGAAGAATACCGGCGCCTGTTGTACGTGGCTCTGACCCGCGCCGAAGACCGGCTGATCGTCTGCGGCTGGGAACCGAAACGCGGTGCCCACGAGAACTGCTGGTATTCGATGGTCTCGCGGGCGTTGAAGCCTGAGGCGCGTGAACTGACAGCGACGGATGGATCCGTCTCCGCCTGGCGCTGGCAGAAGGACGGCGTCATCGCCGAGCCCGAGGCAGGCGCGGCGCCGCATACCTCCGCAGAGCCGCGCAGCGAAGAACCGCCGTTGCCGGACTGGCTCTCCAGTCCCGTCCGTCCGCTTGCCAGGAAGAAACGCCTTCAGCCCTCACGGGCATTCGAGGCGATGGAGGAAAAGGAAGGCATCGAACCGGTGCCTGCGGTGTCTCGCTTGCAGGCGGGCAGGGATCTTGCGTCTTGGCCCCTGGAGCGCGGTCGACTGATCCACCGGCTTCTGGAGCTGTCGCCGGACTTGGCTGAAGACGCCCGCATGACAGCGTCGGAAGCCTACCTCAAGCAGGCGCTCAAGCCGGAATTTGCCGAGCGCATGCCTCACCTTCTGCGTGAAGTGGCTGCGATTCTCGAGATGCCGGAATTCGAGACGTTGTTTTGCGGTCATGCCCGCGCCGAAGTTCCGCTGGTCGGGACGATTCGGGCAAGCGACGGTACGGAAGTCGAGATATCCGGACAGATCGACCGGCTGGTGGTTGAGGATAACCGGGTGGTGATTGTGGATTACAAGACCAATTTCCATCCGCCGGCATCAGTTGCCGAAATCCCGCTCGAGTACCGCGCACAGCTTTGTGTTTACAGGGAAATGCTGAAGCAGATTTATCCGGACAGGGAGATTTCCGCCCAGCTTCTGTGGACCGCGGTGCCGAGCCTGATGGAAATCCCCGAAAAGGTGCTGGAAGAAACCTTCGCCGGACTGCGTCCTGACGGCACATCGGCTTGACGGCAGGCCCTCGGCTTCCTACGTTCTTGCCAACTGACGCGCTTACATCGGGTAGGCGCGATCCTGAGACCTACGAGATCTAGTTATGGCTACCACACAAGTTACCGACTCTTCGTTTGAAGCCGAAGTCCTGAAATCCGACGGCCCGGTCGTGGTCGACTTCTGGGCCGAATGGTGCGGTCCGTGTAAGATGATCGCTCCGGCTCTTGAAGAAATCTCCGAAGAGATGAACGGCCAGGTGAAGATCACCAAGCTCAACATCGACGAGAACCAGGACATGGCGATGAAATACGGCGTTCGGTCCATTCCGATGCTGATCCTGTTCAAGGACGGCGAGCCGATGGCAACCCAGATCGGTGCAGCGCCGAAGGGCAAACTCTCCGACTGGATCAAGAGCGCCCTTTAATTCCGAAATATATCTGCGGCTGACCGGCTGCGGTTCATATGAGCGCATCCGGCGGGTAAGCGAAAGCCTATCCGCCGATGCTCTTTGAAAAAACGCCAACCGGTCGTATAAGCACCCGCAAACAGTCTGAGCAAACGGATCATTCATGAGCGACGAAAACAAAACCCCGGAAGAGCAGCCGGCAGAAGCAACGCCGGAAACCGCAGCAGCGGAACAGCCGGAAGCTGTCGAGGCGGCCGGTGTCGATCCGATCGAAGTTCTGAAAGCCGAAAACGCGGATCTGAAGGATCGCGCGCTTCGCGTCATGGCGGAAATGGAAAACCTGCGCCGCCGCACGGAAAAGGAAGTCAAGGACGCCCGCCAGTACGCCGTGTCAGGTTTCGCCCGTGACATGCTGACGGTTTCCGACAACCTGCGCCGCGCACTTGAGGCGTTGCCGGAAGATGACCGCAAGAACGCCGATGCGGGTGTTGCTTCGCTGATCGAAGGCGTCGAGATGATCGAGCGCGATCTGCTCAACCAGCTTGAAAAGAATGGCGTCAAGAAACTGGACCCGGAAGGCCAGAAGTTCGACCCGAACTTCCACCAGGCCATGTTCGAGGTGCCGAACACCGCAGTGCCGAACAACACGGTTGTACAGGTCATGCAGGCCGGCTACGTCATTGGCGACCGCGTGCTGCGCCCGGCCATGGTCGGCGTTTCCAAGGGTGGCCCGAAGGATGTTGCGGCGTCGGCTGAAGCCGGACAGACAGTCGACAAGAACGCCTGAGTTCAACCGACCCCAGAGCTTTGAAGGGGCTGCTCCGCATCCAGCGAAGTGGCCCCTTTTCTTTGGGGCAACCCTTTCGTCAACACAGCCAACCGGAGCCAGTCCTGCTGTCGACGCGACGCGCGAGGATGACAGCCCAACGATCAGTGTTTTCCAGAAAGCGGTCTGGTCGGACTTTCCTAATCCCTTGAGCGAGATATGCAGCCCCTCAGACGTAGGGCCGAGCGCCGGCGTGGCATGCTACGGGATGACAAAGACCCGGACCTCAGGTACTGCCTTCGGAAAGAAAGTGGCCATGGGGGACGGAATGCTGCTGCAAATGCTGGACTATCTCGGGGTGGCGGTATTCGCCATTACCGGCGGCATCGTCGCTTCGCGCAAGCAGCTGGATATCGTTGCCCTGCTGTTCTTTGCCACGCTGACGGGGATCGGTGGTGGTACCCTGCGTGACCTTTTGCTGGGTGTACCGGTCTTCTGGGTGGAGAACGAATGGTATCTGCTGGTGTGCTTCGTCGTCAGCGCGCTGGTCTGGTATTTTGCCGAGTGGATCGAAAAGCTCAGCAAACCCTTGAGATGGGCCGATGCCATCGGTATTGCGGCCTATTCTGTCATGGGAGCTGCCAAGGCCCTGACTGTCGGTGACACGATCCTGGTGGCGATCCTGATGGGTGTCTCGACGGCAACTTTCGGCGGCATCCTGCGGGACACCATCGCCCGTGAACCTTCCTCCATCGTGAAGCCGGAAATCTATGTCGGTGCGGCTTTTGCCGGTGCGGGTGGATTTGTTGTGCTGGTGCAATTGGGTGCGCCGCAAATCCTTGCCGCGATCCTTGCCGCAAGCTTTGCGCTGATCTTGCGCGGCGGAGCGATCCTGCGTGGCTGGACCTTGCCCGGACACCGTTTTGGAACAGGTTCAGATCCCAGCTAAGCCGGGATGGCTTTCCGTCCCTTGGCCTCAGCGGACAGTCCGGGAACGACAAAAGCCGGCCCACGGGGAACCGGCTTCACGATTATCGTATAACGGGTTTGGCGCGATTGGCAGAACGTGCCAAACCCTTGGAGGCAGCCGGTCTCGCCCGTAGGGTCGAACGGCCAGGGTGCCATCAAGGCACTAGTAGACAAGCCCCGAGCAGGCCGACACATAGTACATCAGCCCAATTGCGATTGCCGGAAGGCTTGCCGAATAGGCAAGCGTCGTCAGCATGATTTGCTCCTTCAAGATACCAACGAGAAACCCATGGCGGCCAAGCCGTCATCCGGGCGACCCCTTTCGGGCGCTCGCTTTCATGGATTCCCCCTGCTGTTCCGGGATATGGTGTGCGCAGGCACGAGTTCCAGAGGTCACGTCCTCAAAAAAACGTGTGCAGCCAGTGCGTAGTCTGCGAGCCCGGTGCGCGGGGCAGGCAAAAACAGCGTGCGCTGGCCGTAGTAACGCCGGCCGGCTTTCGTGCCCTGTGTGAGGTCCTTCAGGTCGGCAGCCCATTCAAGATCCGGCCGCGGCGGTTCGCTCAGGTCGGTGGTGAACAGCCGTGCTTCCTGCAGCAGTTCTGTCGGCAATTGTGCTTCCGGATCCAGCACATCTACGTGACAGCCCGCAGGAGGATCCAGGTAGGTGAGGGCGTGATGGGTGCCTGTTTCGTTTTCCGGACCGGCAATGCAGATCATGTCCGCGCCTTCCTGCGCGGCATAGATCTCGTTCGTGATGCCGACATTGACCCCCTTGAGCGCGGGCAAGGCGGCGATCCTTTTCTGGATTTCCGGCGACACGCCGGCCAGAAGGATCGACGTCAGGTTGCGCACGGCCGCATAGCCGCACACCAGCCGGGGCAACCTCGGGTCGTCGCCGATGACCAGCAGGCGGGACGTGTCTTCGCGGGACAGGTAACTTGCGCCGAGCGCATGCAGACCGGCCGTGCGCCAGACTGTAAGGCGCATGCCATCCAGAAGGGCGATCGGTTGTCCGCCGGAACCGGAAAACAATAGGTAGAGACTTGAGGACAGGCCCGTTTGTTCGGGTAGATCCAGCGCCAGGGAGCAGCCGATATAGCCGCGCTTGACGTCGCCTTGTTGGGTAAAGTCAGTCCAGGCCGGCTGTACGGTAAGCGCGCCTTGCTGCTGGTTCAGCCGGCCGATGGGCAAGGGGGATGCCTTGGGGGCGACTGTGCTGGAGCGATAGGCCCGGCGCAGCGTTTCAAGAACGGCCCTGTCTTCCAGGCAGGCATCGATCTCGTCGCTGGAGATAATACGCATGGTAATGTCGGCCGGTCAGGCGGCGTTGCGGTTGCCCGGTCCTGCCAGTCCCTTGAGATTGGATGCCGGCTGACCTGCGGTGTTCATTTCCCGCAGCTGGTCGGCTTCCTTGTGCCATTTCGCGGCTTCCCGGCGCTTCACGCGTGCTTCCTTGCGCCAGCGGCCTTGTTTGGCCCATGCGCCAAGTCCACCGACGATGATGCCGACACCCAGACTTGCGAAGATGATCCAGAACAGCGGAATGTCCGGGATCGTCAGGCGCGGGTCCTGCGGGTCGAGGGGATTGAGCGACAGGGAGACCGTGTGCCGGTTCGCCACCGACAACGGGATCAGGACAACCGCGATAACGAACAAGATCACGTTCTTGAGGAAACGGGTCACTGGGTTCTCCCGGTTTTGGCCAGATCAGAAGTCGATTTTAAATGGCGTGCCGTGGCAAACGCAATCAGTCGTCGCCGTGGTCCACACCATCGTTCAACCGTATACGCATTTCCTTGCCGGTTTTGAAGAAGGGCACGAACTTTTCGTCCACTTCCACCTTTTGACCGGTTCGCGGATTGCGGCCGACGCGAGCGGGGCGGTTCTTGACGGAAAACGCGCCGAAGCCGCGCAACTCCACCCGGTCGCCGCGCATGAGCGCTTCGGTAACCTCATCCAAGATGGCGTTGACGATGTTCTCAACGTCCCGCTGATAGAGATGCGGATTTTGTTCGGCGATATGCTGAACCAGCTCAGATTTGATCATGAAGTGCCCCCTCGCTTACGGATTATTGTCTGCCGCGTCAGAAGCCTGCCAAACGGATACGAGCCCGTCAAGCGTAAGCCCTCGTGGAATCAGCCCCTTAGCTTCACTAACCGGCTCCAGAAGGGCCGATCCGATGCCTTTTCCGAACTCTCGCGAGACCCGGGAGGAAAACGGCAGCTCTTCCAGATTTTCGTTGGCGCTCCAGGTGACGACTGGAAGATCTTTCGGAACGCCCTTCTCGCTTACTAGCCAGTCGATTGCGACATCTTCGCCGCCAATGGCATCGATCAGCTTTTCCGTCTGGGCATCGTGGCCCGTCAGAATGCGGCCGTCTGCAAGTTCCTTGGCCCTGGGCATGTCGAGAGATCGCCGCTCGGCGACCAGTGAAACGAACCAGTCGTAGGAATTGTCGACGAGCTTTTGCAGCATGGCGCGTGCCTCGGGGCTCGTCTGGGAATAGAAGTCGGGCTCGGCCTTCAGCGGAGCACTCTTGACCGCATCCATTTCCACGCCGACCGTTTCCATCAGTTTGCTGATATTGCCGAACTGGAACAGCACGCCGATGGAGCCGGTGATGGAATTGTATCTCGCGACGATGTGATCGGAGGCAAGGGCGATCATGTAGCCCGCGGAGGTTCCGATGGTGCGGATTTCGGCGACCACCGGCTTCTTTTCGGAAAGCTTGCGCAGCGCTTCATACAGCGCTTCGCCGCCGGTTGTGCTGCCACCTGGAGAGTTGATGGAGATCACCACGCCCTTGACCGCATCGGACTTGCCGATCTTCTCGATCATCTGCAGGGTCTTGCGGCTTTCGAGGATGACGCCTTCGATCGGGATGCGTGCGATATGCGCCGTCCGCTTGGACAATTCCGAAGCCCCGGAGACGTAGATAAGCCCCCCGATCAGTGCCGCGGCGATGACGACAAAAGTCGCGATCCGCCAGAAGGTCACTTTGCGTCTGAGGCGCCGTCTGTCTACCAGCGCGTCAACATCTACCGACATGAATACGATGTCCCCGACAAGAGCTTATGAAAACCAATAACATACATAGGGTGACCGTTGTAAGAAATGCAATCGGCTTCTCTAAGTTTCACATCAGATTGCGGCGGTTTCTGGCAAGCCGGCGCAGTTTCGTGTGTTCATAAGGCTTAATCGCCCAGAGGTTGAGGTCCGGTACGGCCATGGAAGGCGGTCAGGGAAGAGCGGATCCGGCGCAGGTTTTCGCTTGTGGTGGCGGCCCGGACTTGCGCGACCGTCATGGCGATGGCGTCGACAATCACCAGGTGTGCGTATCGCGAGGCGGTGGGCTTGAAGATGTCCGGGTCCTCGGGAAGATCGACCAGGATGGGGATCTTGGAAATCATTGCAAGGCGGGAGCCTTTCGGTGCGATCGCGATCGTGGTGGCCCCATAGCCGCCGGCAATTTCGGCCGCACTGACCAGTTCATCCGCTTCGCCGCTGGCGGAGACACACAGCAGAACGTCTTCAGGCCCGAGCGTCGCCGCGCGCATCTGCAGGAGATAGCTGTCGTGCAGGGCGACGGACGGGATGCCAAGGCGGAAAAAGCGGCTTGCCGCTTCACCGGCCACCATCGTCGACCCACCGCCGATCCCGGCGGTGAGAAGCTGCCGGCATTTGGCGATCTTTTCGACGGCCCGCTCGATAACGGCCGGATCGACCTGCTGCCGCATGACATTGGCGGTCGCATAAAGCGCGCCCAGAACGCGGTCGATCGCCGTTTCGCTGGCAACCTGCTCGGTGGTCGATGGCGCGGAAATATACTGCAGGCTGACGGCCAGGTTTTGCGCCAGACGCAGCTTGAATTCCCGGAAACCGTCACAGCCGAGTGTCCTGCAAAAGCGAACGACGGTCGGTGTGCTGACGCCACAGGCTTTTGCCAGTTCGGCGATCGTCATGTCCGAAATCGCGGACAGATGCTTTTGCACGTAGTCCGCAACCTTTTGTTCCCGCGCCGGAAACTGGCCGGCGTGATCGCGGAGTGCGGAAATGAGATCGATAGCGGCATGGCCGTTTGTATTGTCGCCGGTCGGGGTTCGGATCTTTGCCTGCACACATGTCTCCCTGGTTGCGGGATTTGTAATTTGATTACACAAAATCGTCAATCAGCGCCTGATCATAGCCTCATTTACGCGAGAAATGTAATTTAAAAACAAAATACGCTTGACGAAACGCAGTTTCTGCTCTGAAAATGTAATTAAGGTACATTTCGGTGGAGGGATTATGCGCGAGTGGGCTGCCAGAACCAGTGCCAGGCTGAATACGGGCGTCGAGGCTGTAATAGCCTTGCTGATGGCACTGCTTGTGCTTGATGTCTGGCTTGGCGTGGTTGATCGCTACTTCTTTCATTGGCAGTTGCCCTGGCCGGAGATCCTGGCGCGCTACCTGATGATCTGGGCAGCCATGCTGGCCGTCTCATCCGGCATCGCCAGACGGGACCATATCGGACTGACGGCTGCCATCATGCGCGTGCCGGTGTCGTTGCGCCGCATTGTGCTGATGGCGATTGATCTCTGCGTCCTGGCGCTGTTTCTCTACGTGCTGTGGTACGGGCTCGGTTTCGCGCAAAGCGGCGCCAAGCGGCAGGCCATGATCTTCGGTATCAGTCTGCAGCCGTTCTATGCGGCAATCCCGGCTGCCGCAGCCCTTGCCTCGATCCAGACCGTTCTGGCGATGATCCGGGACAACGGCACCCATCTCGACAATCCCCCGTTTGCGGAGGCCGCAGCATGATCGTTGCCGCTGTCTTCATCGGATTTGTCCTGCTCGGCATGCCTATCGGCTTTGCCATTGGCGCGGCCGGCGTCATCGGCCTCATTCATATGGGCGGTGACCAGTTCCTGGCCATCGGGCCGAGCCGTATCTTCAACGGGTTGAACATCTTCCCCTTTCTGGCGATGCCGTTCTTCATTCTGGCCGGCGAAATCATGAACCAGACGGGTATCACCGACCGGCTGGTGAAGCTGGCCCAGGTGCTGGTCGGCCATTTCCGGGGTGGGCTGGCCCACACAAATATGCTCGCCTCCGTGTTCTTTGCGGGGCTAACGGGTTCGGCAACGGCGGATGCGGCGGCCTTCGGGCGCACATTGGTGCCCGCCATGGTCAAGGAAGGCTACAAGCGCGATTACGCGTGCGCCGTAACGGCGGCCGGTTCGATCATCGGACCGACCATCCCGCCGTCCGGTCTGATGGTTGTCTACGGCTCGCTCATGGGCGTTTCCATTGGTGGGTTGTTCGCCGCAGGCATTCTGCCGGGTCTCGTCATCTGTGGTGTCTGCATGGCCGTCATTACCCTTGGTGCGGCCCGCAACAGCCTGCCCAAGGCGGAGCGCCGGGCCAACCTGAAGGAAATCTGGCAGGTCTTCGTTTCCTCAATTACCGCACTGCTGATGCCGGTGATCATTCTGGGAGGTATTCTCGGCGGTGTCGTCACGCCGACGGAAGCTGCTTCCATTGCAGTCGCCTATGCACTCTTCATCGGTGCATTCGTCTACCGCACGCTGACCTTGCCCGCGCTTTACCAGATGCTCGTGCGCACAGCGCGCATCACCGGCGTGATCTTCGTCATCATCGCCTTTGCCGGCATCCTCGGCTGGTGGATGAGCTTTGAAAAAATCCCCCAGATGCTGGCCGAGACCATCCTGGGTCTGGCCGACAACCGCTATGCGGTCATCGCCATCATCATCGGACTTCTGCTGATCGTCGGCATGGTCATGGATATCACCGCCATCCTGATCATCCTGGCACCGGTTCTTGTTCCGCTCACCGCTCAGGTGGGTCTGGAGCCGATCCATGCGGGGATCATCTTCGTTCTGGCACTCAACATCTCGTTGATGACGCCGCCTGTCGGCGCGTGCCTGTTCGTTCTCTCATCGGTCACCGGTGAGAAACTGGAACGGATTGCCATCAAGCTGGGGCCGTTCCTGGTCGCAGAGGTGGCTGTGCTGTTCCTGTTCGCCTTCTGGGAAAGCGCGGCGATGATGCTGCCGCGTGCTCTCGGGTTTGCCCAATAACAAAAAAACAACCTGACAGAGGAATGGAGAAAATCATGAAGAAGTTCGCAAAGGGACTGGCGGTCGGGCTGACCGCTGCGCTTATGGCCGGCAGCGCGCTGGCAGATGGAAAGGTGTTGAAGTTTGGACACGACAACAAGACCGATCCGTTCGAAAATCCGGCTCATGCCTGCACCGCGGTGTTCTCCAACATCGTCAACGCAGACACCAACGGTGCCGTCGAAGTGGAGGTCTTCGGTTCCAACCAGCTCGGTTCGGCTGCCGAGCATGTGCAGCATGTGCGCGACGGCATCATCCAGGCAACACTGACGTCCACCGGCGCGCTGGCTAGCTACTACCCACGCATCGACGTTTTGAACCTGCCGTTCGCCTTCGCCGACAACGCCGCCACCTACGCGGTTTTCGACGGTGATTTCGGCAAGGCTCTGGCTGCCGACATCGAGGAAGCCCTTGGAGATGTTGTGGTGCTCGGTTTCCCGGACACGGGCGGGTTCTTCGCTGTTACCAATTCCAAGCATCCGATCGCGTCGCTCGACGATTTTGACGGCATCCGCATCCGCACCATGACGCTGCCGTCTCACCAGACCATCATTCAGGCACTTGGCGCGCAGGCCTATCCGTTATCCTGGGGCGAGGTCTATTCCGGCCTGCAGACCGGCGTCATCGACGGTCAGATGAACCCGGTGCCGATCATTTCCTTCGCGAACTTCTCCGAGGTTCAGAAGTACATGACGCTGACCAACCACCTGTTCTCGCCCTACACGTTCATGGTCAATCGGGACTTCTTCGAAGGATTGAGCGAAGAGCAGCAGAAGACCCTGCGCTATGCCGCGGAAAGCTGCGTAACCGCCAGCCGTGGCCTGTCGCGCATCATCGAAGCCTCCGACAGGGGATTGGCGGGCCTGATGGACAAGATGGAAGTGACCGCTCTCACCGCCGACCAGCGCGCGTCCATGGCAGCAGCGGCCCAGCCGGCTTTCGAAACGCACGTGGCTGAAAACCTCGACCCGAAAGCCAACGAACTGCTTGGCCTGTTCAAGACCGAGGTCCAGAAAGCCAACGACAGCGTCTATATGGACTGAAGCATGGTCTGACATTTTCGCGCGCCGGCTTGCAGCGCCGGTGCGTGAAAAAAGAAGCCCCGCGGCGAACCGCGGGGCTTTTGTCTTTTCAGCGTTCAGACCTCATCAGCGAGCCGAAATCGGCTTCTGACTTTACCACCGCCAGCCAAACCGGAACCGGTGGGCCTCAGTTGATCCCTGTCAGCTGGATCTCGAACGTCAGCACCTTGCCGGCCAACGGGTGGTTGGCGTCCAGAATGACTTCGTTTTCAGAAATCTCGATCACGGTCACGGTCATCATCTGGCCGTTCTCTGTCTGCGCCTGCAGCTGCATGCCGACTTCCAGCGGGATGTTGGCCGGAATGTTGGTCCGCGGAACAGCCTGGCGTGCGGCCGGATTGTGGGGACCGTAGGCGCTGTCGGGTTCGATGCGGACCGTCTTCTCGTCGCCAACCTTCATGCCGGGAATGGCCTGGTCGAGACCCGGAATGATCTGGCCGGATCCAACGGTGAATTCCAGCGGGTCGCGTCCTTCGGAGCTGTCGAAGACGGAGCCGTCGTCCAGCGTGCCCTTATAATGAAGACGAACCGTGTCGCCGCTTTTGGCTTCGGTCATGGAGCGTTTCGCAATTCTGTCTGTTGGGTGAGTTTTGAGGCCGCGTTTGGTTGGCGGGTGCTCGTCGTGAAACCAAGCCTAAAGGACGGGCAGCAAAAGTAAAGTCTGCCGGATCGTCAGCTTCTGGATAGTTTCGCGGACAAATCATGACTGAAATGGTGCAGCCCCGGCGCCGATCGTTTCAAACGATGGCCCCGGTGCCGTGGTTCTACTTCGTCGGATGGCGATTGCGCCGCTATTTCTTGCCGAAATTCGCACCTAGCCGCATCTGGATATAGTCATGCGCCGTCATCGGCTCATACTTGCCTTCCGGCCCTGCAAGCACCGTATCCATGTTGGCCTGGGCGAAATAGGCCATCGAGTAGCGAGGGCCGAGATATTCCTGCGGCTTGGGCATGCGCACCCGGTGAAGGTTTGACAGAAGCTTGTCGTCCGACCAGCGCATCAGCATGTCGCCGATGTTGCAGGTGATAACGCCTTCCAGCGGGGGTACGTCGGTCCAGGCAATCGCCCGGCCCTGGCTGTCCTTGCCCGGGCAAAGCTGTAGCCCGCCCTGGCCTGCCTTCTGGTGCAGCAGTGTCAGGCAGTCGAAGTCGGTGTGGGCTCCGGCGCGCCAGAACTTGAAGTCCTCTGGCTTGGCATCTTCCATGCCCAGATAATGGATCAGCCGGAGGGTCGACTGGTATTCCGGTGTCAGCGGGTCGTGCCCGTCGGTGAAGAAGTCCGGCGGAAACTGCAGCTTGTCGGCGAAGCAGGACAGAACCTTCATCGCCAGCGCCCAGTTGTGCCGCTCGAATGCCAGCATGGTCGCCTTGAAGCCGGACAGTTCTTCGCCGGTCGGCCAGAGACCTGTCATGCGCGGCAGGGTGATCTGGTAGCTTTCCTTCTGGTCGGCAGTACCGGTTGAAGGGCGGACCTGCGCCTTGAACTCCCAGCCTGCATTGGTTCCGGGCCGAAGCGGATATTGTTCTTTCGTCTCGGCCGGCAGATCGAAGAAGCCGGCCGACAGTCGAAAAGCCTCGTCGATCAGTTCCTGCGGGATGCCGTGGTTGCTCAGCTGGAAAAAGCCGATGTCCGTCGCCGCGGCCCACAGATCCTCGGTGATTTCTGCCTTGCGCGAAAAGAAGTCCGACATGTCGACCTGGGGAATTGACCGGTCGACCGTCTCACCGACGCCGCCGAAGCCTTTTTCCTTTTCCAGTTCAACGAGACCATAAGATGCAGAGGTGCTCATATTTCCGTTCTCCTTGAGAAAGAGGTCCGGGAGCAATGACCCGTGCTCATGGGCACTGACAGCTTCTACTCCACATAAGAATGTGCCTGCCCGATGCAGGCGATTTGCCATCAGGCCTGGGCGGCGCGGACCCGGTGAGGCGCCGTCATTTCCTTTCTGCGTTCGATCAGTTGCCGGGTAACACGCCTTGCGTCCGAACCGAGCCCTGCCAGGTCCAGTCCGGGGATGGAACCGTCCTGGACGATCTGCTGCCCGCCGACAAAGCTGTGGCGCAGGCTTGCGGCACCCGTCAGCACGGGAGCAAGGGCCGGATCGTGAAGACCCATGTTGCGAGGGGCGGAAATGTCGAAAACGGCAATGTCGGCGATCATGCCGGGACGCAGCACGCCGATCTCCTCAAAGCCGAGCACCTTGGCGCCGCCTTCGGTTGCCCAGTTGAGCAAGCTTTCGGCTTGCAATGCCTGCACGCCCTTTGTCGCTCGGTGCAGTGCGAAGGCACTGTAGAGGGCAGCGCCCATGTCGGCGGCCTCGTTCGCACCCGCGCCATCTACCGCCAGCGAAACTCTGCCGCCGAGGTCGTGCAGGGCGTCAGCTGGAGCAATGCCTGAGCCAAGCCTTGCATTTGCTTGCGGACAGTGCGCCATCCCGGTTCCGGTTTCTGCGAGCATGCGCACCTCGTCCCGGTCGCATTCCACCAGATGGGCAAACCAGACATCCGGCCCGAGCCACTGCTGCTCGGCAAGCCAATCAACCGGTCGCTTGCCGTATTTCGCCAGGGTGAAGTCGACGTAGGTCCGATTTTCCGAAAGATGCGAATGAAGGCGCAGGCCCTTGCCGCGGGCAAAGCGGGCGACGTCGGCAAGCTCACCCGCATCGACATTGAACGTCGGCGTGGTCGGTGCGACGGCAACCCGCCTGCTGGAACCTGGGGAGGGGTCATGCCAGCGGTTTGCAGTCCGCTCGATGCTGGCCAGAAATTTGTCCAGTGGCTCGCTTGGTGACGGTGGCAGGCTCGGATCGGGAAAAGATCGGCCTTTCGTTCCACCACCCCGGGCCAGGACGAAACGGATGCTAAGCGCTTCCGCCTCTTCAAAAAGCACGTCCGCCGGATCGTAGTCATAGTGGTCGGAATAGACGTAGTGATGATCGCAGACCGTTGTCGTTCCGGTGAGAAGCAGTTCTGCCAGTCCGATCCTGGCCGATACGCGAAGGGTTTCCTCGTCGATCAGCGGCCAGTAGCTGTAGGGAACGTTCATGAGCCAGTCGTCTAGTGGCGCATTCATGCCTTCCGGTACGGCCTTCAGGACAGACTGGAATAGATGGTGATGGGTGTTGACCAGACCCGGTGTGACCACGCATCCACTTGCATCGACAATCCGTTCGCCTTGCCTGGGCTGCAGGTGGCCGATTTCCGCAATCCTGCCGTCGTGAACGCGGATTGCACCACTGAGGCGCGCTCCCTCCCGGGTTCCGGTGAGGCCGTAGTCAATGTTGTTGATCAGGAAGCTCGTCATTTCTGTCCCTTCGGCAGTGACCAGGGAAAGAAGATCCGCTGCGCGAGGCTGACCAACTGGAACAGGACAAGAGACATCACGACGAGGATGACAAGCCCGGCCCAGGCCTGGGGCAGTTTGAACATCGACGTGGAGAACTGGATGAAGTAGCCGATGCCTTTTTCGGCGGCGACGAATTCGGAAACGACAGCGCCGATGACCGAAAGCGTGATCGAAATCTTCATGCCCGAGAAGATGTAAGGCGTCGCATAGGGCAAGCGGATTTGCGTGATCTCCCGGAAGGACGGCGCGCGCAGCGACCTGGACAATTCGATCAGTTCCGGCGGCGTGGCGGCCAGACCCGTCGTCATGGAAACGACCAGCGGAAAGAAGGAGATCATGAAGGTGATCACGACGCGTGGAGCATCACCGGTGCCCAGCACCACGATGATGATCGGGGCAACGGCGACCACAGGAACGGACTGGATGACCACGAGCAAGGGATAGAATGCTCCCGAAAGCAGACGCGACTTTGCCAGGCCGACGGCAATCGGAAGCGAGATGACAAACGAAACGGCATAGCCGATGAGGGCGACCCGAAGTGTTGCCCAGATATGCTCCATCCAGCGTCCGGCTGTAACGCTCTCAAATCCGCCCAAAATGCTTGAAGGGGCGGGCAACACGAATGAGGGAACGGAAAACAGCCGTGTCCCGGCCTCCCAGACAATCAGGATCAGGAGGAAGGTGATCAGGGGAAGTACGACAGGCATCCGGAGCAATTTTTCGGAAACCGGCAACGGCCGTTCCAGACGCTCGGGCTTTGGGGTGGTCTTCGCCGCGGCAGTGTCCTGTGTTTCGCTGACAGTCATCAGGCGGCCTCCTTTCTGATCAGCAGCGCGCGGAGTTCGGCCGAGAAATCCTGCATCTCCGGCGTTCTCAGCGCGCTTTCGTCTCTCGGACGGGCGGTCGGCACCTGCAGGTCCGCGATGATGCGGCCGGGGCGCTCGCTGAGCACAAGGATCCTGTCGGCCAGCAGCGCGGCTTCCGGGATCGAATGGGTGATGAAAAGGACTGTCTTCGGACTTGCTTGCCACAACCGAAGAAGTTCAAAGCCCATGGCATCGCGGGTCAGTGCATCAAGCGCTGAAAACGGTTCATCCATCAGAAGAATGTCCGGATTGAGAAACAGAGCCCGGGCAATGCCGACCCGTTGCTGCATGCCGCCGGAAAGTTCTGACGGCAGCCGCTTTTCAAATCCTTTCAGGCCGACGGTCTCGATGATGGTGCGGGCCTGTTCGCGGTCCTCCGTCGTCACCCGTCCGTATTTGTGGCGAACCGGAAAGACGACGTTGTCCTCTACGTTCGCCCAGGGAAGCAATGTCGGTTTCTGGAAGACGATGCCGACATCGTCCCTCGGCATCGTCACCTCTTTGCCGAAGACACTCACCGTTCCCTTTGAAGGTTTCATCAGTCCGGCGGTCAGCCTCAGCAAGGTCGATTTTCCGCATCCGGATGGACCGAGCACTGCTACAAACTCATGCTGCGCAATGGTGACGGTGACCCCGTCCAGGGCGGTGACGGATCCCGAGCCGGTCAGAAATGTCTGACCGACCGAGGAAAAGCTGATCGCGTTGTTGGTGAGTGCCACTTGAGGGTTACTCCGCTGCCGGCAGGAACGAGCGGTTGACAGCGTCTTCAGGTTTCAGGGATGCCGGGTCCAGATCCTGCGCCGCTGCAACGCGGGTCCATGTCGCCGCCAGCCTGTCGGCATCGATTGTGCCGAGCGGGAATTTTTCGGTGACATCGTTGAACGCGAGCTTGGACGCATCCAGCCAGGATCCCTTGACGTCTTCCGCCGAAAGTTCCGGCACTTGTGCGGAAACAGCTGCGGCTGCCTTGTCCGGGTTTTCATAGGCAAATTCGAGGGACTTCTTGAAGGCCGCAACGAAGCGCTTGGCGACGTCCGGGCGCTCCTCCAGGAACGTGTCGCCCGCGACAAGCGATGCGGAATAAAGCTCAAGACCTGCGTCAGCCCAGGGCAGCACGACCAGTTCCTTGCCGGCCTCCGCCGCCTGGCCGGAATAGCGGGAGACATCGGTCAGCCAGGCGATGATCGCGTCCGACTGGCCGGTCATCAGCAGCGGCCCCAACGCGCCAGGGTCGGATTTGGTCAGGGTGATATCTTCTTCCGACAATCCGTTGTCGGCCAGAACCAGCGGCAGGAACACGTTGGAGGAGGTGAAAGGCGAAGTCGCGATCTTCTTGCCTTTGACATCCTTGATCGAGGCGATGCCGCTGTCCTTGGTGGTGTAGAAGGCGTGCGGTCCCATGTTGAAGATGGTCATGACGGCGGTCACCGGCACGCCTTCGGTCGCCTTGGCTGCCATCAGGGCGCCCATGCCCGCGGAACCGATGTCCGATGCCCCCGTGGCGATCTTTGTGATGGCCTCGGAAGACCCGCGCCCCGGTTCGATCTTGATCTCGAGACCGGCTTCTTCGCAGAAGCCTTCCTGAATGCAGACATAGATCGGCGCCTTGTCACCGCCGGGCAACCAGTCGAGCTGATAGGTCACGAGATCGGCCGCAGCCGCCGGAAACGACCCAACCATTGCCGCCATGGCAACAACCAACGACTTACCGTCAAACATGCGCATCGGCACACCCTTTCGCTGTACTTTCTCTGGAAGGTTTTCGAGTGGCGGGAGCGTTTTGTTGTCTTCGGCCGGCATTCTCATCTCCTGGTCTTGGATGCGGGCGCGTTCGTGCCGGGCATCGTCGATCAACTGAAAGATGAGCAATGTCGGAACCGTTGGGCTCCACCGCTTCTACTCGACCTCTACGGGAAACCGGTGCGCGATTTTTGTCAAGAAAGCCTCAAGATGAAACCGCGAGAATAGTGATCAAGAGGCCAATATTTCAGCAGTTGCCTTTTAAATTGCCAGTCTTTTGATGTGTTTCTGTTCAACGTGACTGACTGTTTGCAAAGTCTTGCGGGGTGAGCGTGTTCATGCTCCCTTCAGGGGGAAGAAATCAAAGGAGCCTTGCGTGACTGATACTCATGACGACAAAGATATCGCGCTGTTGCGCCGGGCATTCGAAATCGCGCGGCAGGCGCGGGAAACGGGCGATCATCCATTTGGCTGCCTGCTGGCAGGTCCGGACGGTGAGGTTCTGATGGAACAGGGTAACGGTTATTCCGCCGAAGGGCAGGACATGACCGCCCACGCCGAAAGGCTGCTGGCGACACGGGCAAGCAAGCGCTGGCGCCCGGATTTTCTGGAAAGCTGCACCATGTACACGTCGGCAGAGCCGTGCGCCATGTGCTCCGGTGCTGTCTACTGGGCGGGCATTGGTCGGGTCGTCTTTGGCCAGACCGAAAAGTCCCTGAAGGAACAGACCGGCGATCACGAGGAAAATCCGACACTCGATCTGCCCTGCAGGACGGTGTTTGCGGCGGGGCAACGCAAGGTGGAGGTTGTCGGTCCGCTTCTGGAAGAGGAAGCGGCCGGCCTGCAGGCGGATTTCTGGGCAGGGAAATAGTCACCGCTTGTTGCGGGCTTGATGCCGAACCTTCGCAGGCCAGTCAGTCTTTTTCCGCGGCCTTGGAACCGGAACGCAGTGGCGCGCGGCTGAGGTCGTTGACCGCCTCTGTTGCCTTTTGCAAGAGCCGCATGAAATCGTCAGCCTCTTGGCGGTCGAGCCCACTGAGCATCACCTGTTGCGCCTTTTCCACCGCAGGGCCAAGCCGCGACAGCGCATCGGTTCCGGCGTCTGTCATGTGAAGCACCTTTGCGCGCCTGTCCTTTTCGCTCACGGCGCGTGACAGGAAGCCCTTCTGCACCAGCCGGTCGACAACGCCGGCTATCGTGGTCCGGTCATAGGCAATCAGGCCTGCCAGCGTTATCTGGTCGATGCCCGGGTTTTCCGCCACCCGGACCAGCGCCGCGAATTGCACCGGCGTCATGTCGAATCCGACGGCATCCACTTCCGTATGAAACACCGCCACTGCGATCTGCTGCAAACGGCGGATCAGGTGTCCGGGCATCTGTTCAAGGTTTCGCATCGCCGCCTCCAGGGAGTTCAAAAAAGGAAGTATGCTGATTATATTTGACAGCATGCTGATAATCAGTATGCTTTCTAATTAATCCGTTGTCGATGTTTGTTTGGACATCACGGCGGAATTGTCAAACGCGAAAGACCCGCAATGCGGCAAGGAAGTCCGGGCTTGAACACCGGCAGCTTTCGCGTGGCCCCATCATGCTGGCGCCGGCCTCTCCCAAGAAGGAGGGCCGGTTGCCAAACTGCCGGAATGTGGCGGAGGAGACGGTTTCATGCAATTTCATCTCGACGGCTTCAAGACCGGTGATCCGGTCATTCATGAACCTAATGCCGACGCCACTGCCCTGGCCAACACAGACAGCCTGCCGGAAGAAGTCGATGTCCTCATTGTCGGTTGCGGTCCCGCGGGCCTGACGCTTGCCGCTCAACTTGCGGCTTTCCCGGATATCCGAACCCGTATCGTGGAGCAGAAAGCCGGCCCCTTGCAGCTTGGCCAGGCGGATGGTGTCGCCTGCCGGACAATGGAAATGTTCGAGGCGTTCGGCTTTGCCGAGCGACTGGAAAAGGAAGCTTACTGGGTCAACGAGACCACTTTCTGGAAACCGGCCCCGGCGTCTCCGGACACGATCGCCCGCAGCGGCAGGGTTCAGGATGTCGAGGACGGCCTGTCCGAGTTTCCGCATGTCATTTTGAACCAGGCGCGCGTTCACGACTTTTATCTCGAGATCATGCGCAATTCGCCAAACAGGTTGGAGCCCAACTACTCCCGCCGGCTGGTCGATCTGGATATGGCGGCCGAAGCAGGGCGGGAGTGGCCAGTTACGGTTCAGCTGGAACGCATGGACCCCGGACACCAAGGTGAAACGGAAACGGTACGCGCAAGATACGTGGTCGGTTGCGACGGCGCCCGCAGTTCCGTGCGCAGGGCGCTGGGCCGCGAGTTGAAGGGCGACAGTGCCAATCAGGCCTGGGGCGTGATGGACGTTCTTGCCGTGACGGACTTCCCGGATATTCGCTTCAAGGCGTTGGTGCAGTCGGCCAGTGAAGGCAGCATCCTGATCATTCCGCGTGAAGGCGGATATCTGGTCCGCATCTATGTCGAACTCGACAAGCTGCGGCCGGACGAACGGGTCGCGAACCGGAACATTACGGTCGATCATCTGATCGCCGCAGCCGGACGCATCCTTCATCCCTATTCGCTCGACGTGAAGGAAGTCGCCTGGTGGTCGGTCTACGAAATCGGTCAGCGGCTTTGCGACAAGTTCGATGATGTTCCGGCAGGAGGCGCTCCAGGTCGCTTGCCTAACGTTTTTATTGCGGGCGATGCCTGCCACACGCACAGCCCGAAGGCAGGGCAGGGCATGAACGTCTCCATGCAGGACACGTTCAATCTTGGCTGGAAACTCGCCCACGTACTGAAGGGACTGAGCGAACCGCAGCTGCTTGCCAGCTATTCGGCCGAACGCCAGGCGATTGCGCAGAACCTGATCGATTTCGACCGGGAATGGGCAAAGCTTGTCAGCGCGCCGGTGAGATCGGAAAGCAATCCCGATGGCGTCGAACCGGCTGAAGTTCAGAAATACTTTGTGCAGCATGGCCGTTATACCGCCGGCACGGCCTCGCGCTATCTCCCGTCCCTGTTGACGGGGGACGGCGCGCATCAGCAATTGGCGGAAGGTTTCCAGATCGGCATGCGGTTTCATTCCGCCCCTGTCGTTCGTCTTGCCGACGCCAAGCCGGTACAGCTGGGCCATGTCGTAAAGGCGGACGGTCGCTGGCGGATCTTCGCCTTTGCCGATAAAGGCGACCCGGCAGCGGAAACGTCGGCCATCCGTCGTCTTTGCAACTTTCTGCAAGACGATCAGGGCTCACCGGTTTTGCGTCATACGGCGGCGGGTGAAGATATCGATGCGGTTATCGATCTTCGCGCAGTCTTCCAGCAAAACCATCGCGATCTGGCCCTTGGGCGCATGCCGTCACTGCTGCTACCGGCAAAAGGCCGCTACGGGTTGAGGGACTATGAAAAGATGTTCTGCCCGGATCTCAAAAGCGGCAACGACATTTTCGAAATGCGTGGCATTGACCGGGATAAAGGCTGTTTGGTCATCGTCCGGCCGGATCAATACGTCGCCCAGGTATTGCCGCTGGATGCCCATGAAGCATTGTCGGGCTATTTCCAGGGCATTCTGAAAGAGCGGCGCTAAGTCTGCGTTTCTCAGCACAGGCGTAACGCGCCAGGCCGGTTTGACGTCATCCGCCTGGGAACTTGGTATCAACGTGCGCCGATACGCCAGGCGACGGCCATGGACTTGAGCGCGGCGAGAACGGCGAAATAGGGCATGATGACCAGAGGCTCGGCAAACGAGCCCAGAGCGAAGGCCATCACGAGATAGAACAGGGAAACGATTGTCGCAAAGAGGCTGGCTGAAACAGCCTTGAACCCGCCGCCGCGGGCCTGGACGAACACGACCACCGCCCAGACAATGGCAATTGCGAAGGCAATGCCGACGAATATGCTGACTATCAGATTGTCTTCCAGGAAATTACGCAGGTCATACCAGTCGAACATGCTCTTCCTCCAGGTGATGGCATGGCAGGAAGCTAGTGCACGGTGGAGCTGGCCGCATTCCCCATTTGGGGCGTAAATTGAGGGGCGCGTTACCTACACTAACCCCCTCGCAACGCAGAAACAAAAAAGCCCGGCATTGCTGCCGGGCTTTTCGCTTTCAACTCTCGTGAGAGAGACGAAAATCTTAGTCTTCGGACTGCTGCTTCAGAGCTGCACCGAGGATGTCGCCGAGGGACGCACCGCTGTCGGAAGAGCCGTACTGAGCGACAGCTTCCTTCTCTTCTGCGATCTCGAGAGCCTTGATCGACACGGTGACCCGACGGGTCTTCTTGTCGAACTGGGTGATGCGGGCATCGAACTTGTCGCCAACGGAGTAACGCTCCGGACGCTGTTCCTCGCGATCGCGGGACAGGTCGGCGCGACGGATGAAGGCAGTCAGGTCGCTGTCTGCGATCTTGACGTCCAGGCCGCCGTCTTTGATTTCGATGACTTCACAGGTCACGACGGAGTTCTTGCGCAGTTCGCCAGCTGCACCCGATTCCATCGGATCGCCGGAAAGCTGCTTGATGCCGAGGGAGATACGCTCCTTGTCGACGTCAACATCCAGAACGACGGCCTTGACCATGTCGCCCTTCTTGAACTCTTCGATAACCTGCTCGCCCGGGCGGTTCCAGTCGAGGTCGGAGAGGTGAACCATGCCGTCCACGTCGCCGTCGAGGCCGATGAACAGGCCGAATTCGGTCTTGTTCTTGACTTCGCCTTCGACTTCGGTGCCGATCGGGAATTGCTCGGCAAATGCATCCCACGGGTTCTGCAGGGTCTGCTTGAGGCCCAGGGAGATGCGGCGCTTGACCGGGTCGACTTCCAGGATCATCACTTCGACTTCCTGAGAAGTGGAAACGATCTTGCCCGGATGGACGTTCTTCTTGGTCCAGGACATTTCGGAAACGTGGATCAGGCCTTCGATGCCCGGCTCCAGTTCCACGAATGCGCCGTAGTCGGTGATGTTGGTCACGCGGCCAGTGAACTTGGCTTCGATCGGGTACTTGGCTTCGATGCCATCCCACGGATCGGTTTCAAGCTGCTTCATGCCGAGGCTGATGCGATGCGTGTCCTGGTTGACGCGGATGATCTGCACCTTGACGGTCTGGCCGATGGTGAGAACTTCCGACGGATGGTTGATGCGGCGCCACGCGATGTCGGTGACGTGCAGCAGGCCATCGATACCGCCGAGGTCGACGAACGCACCGTAATCGGTGATGTTCTTGACCACACCTTCCACGGTATGACCTTCTTCCAGGCTCTGGACCAGTTCCGAACGCTGTTCGGCGCGGGTTTCTTCCAGAACGACACGGCGAGACACGACGATGTTGCCGCGGCGCTTGTCCATCTTCAGGATCTGGAACGGCTGCGGGGTGTGCATCAGCGGGGTCACGTCGCGAACCGGACGGATATCGACCTGCGAACGCGGCAGGAAGGCAACTGCGCCATCCAGATCGACGGTGAAACCACCCTTGACCTGGTTGAAGATCTGGCCGTTGACCTTTTCGTTTGCTTCGAAAGCAACTTCCAGGCGGACCCAGCTTTCTTCGCGGCGAGCTTTTTCGCGCGACAGAACAGCTTCGCCAAGAGCGTTTTCAACGCGCTCCAGGTAAACCTCGACTTCGTCGCCGACCTTCATTTCGCCGTCACGGCCTTTTGCGCCGAATTCCTTCAGCGGCACGCGGCCTTCGACCTTCAGACCGACGTCGATGACTGCCAGGTCTTTTTCGATCGCGACGACGGTGCCCTTTACGACGGCACCTTCATACAGGTCGTTCTGAACGAAGGACTCTTCGAGAAGAGCGGAGAAATCCTCCATGGAGGGATTGTAATCAGACATATATGCTCCTGGCGCCTTCAGGCGCGCCGCCGGCGGGTTGGTGTTGCACTCCGGATCTGTCCTTCTCCCGGGATCGCGGTTTCCGCTGATCCTGCCGCTATCGAAAGCGGGCCGGCGGGGCGAGAGGCGGAAAATCCGGTCTCGTCACAGGTCGCCGGAAAAGGCGCCCTGCCGAAATTCTCTGGTCGTTCCGTAAAGAACTGATGGCCTGAGGCCACATGCGTTCCGGATGCACAAACAGGGGCGCACCGGTGGTGAACCCCTTGTCCTTATCAGGCACCCCTGGCGCGGGAGATGATATCCACAGCCGCCTGGAACGCGGTCTCTATATCCATTTCTGTCGTATCAAGCAAGACCGCATCGTCCGCCTGGCGCATTGGAGCCACGGTTCGCTTGGAATCGCGCTCGTCCCGGCGCTTGAGATCCTCCAGAACGGCGGCATATTGCGCGTCCTGCCCCTTGGAGACCATCTCGTCGGTCCGGCGCTTTGCGCGGGCCTCGGGAGAGGCGGTTACGAACAGCTTCACTGTTGCATCGGGGCACACCACCGTGCCGATGTCGCGACCGTCGAGAACGGCGCCGGGAGGCGTCTGGGCGAAACGCCGCTGCAGCTTCACCAATTCGTCGCGAAGGCCGCCGAGAACCGCGATGCGTGACGCCGCTTCGCCGATCTCGTGAGCCGACAGGACGGACTTGTCCATCTGGGCCAGATCGAGGTTATGGGCAATCTCGATGGCAACACCTTCGTCGCCAAGCGGCAGGCCATTGGCCAGAAGCGCGGCCGCAACCGCGCGATAGGTCAACCCGGTGTCCAGGTGCCGCAGTCCGAAATGATCTGCTAGCCGGCGGGAGAGGGTCCCCTTGCCGGAAGCCGCCGGTCCGTCGATTGCGATGATCATGCGGCCTCGCTGGTGTTTGCGGAAATCTTAGCGCCAAGGCGGTCGAAGAGACCGGTGAAGGTCGGAAAGCTGGTCGCGATCACAGCGCCGTCATCAACCGTCACCGGCTTGTGAGCAGCCATGCCCAGCACCAGGAAGGACATGGCGATGCGGTGGTCGAGATGGGTCACCACCGTGCCGCCGCCGATCGCATCGGCACCACCGGTCACGGTCAGCGTATCCTCGGTTTCAACGCAAGGGATGCCGTTGGCTTCCAGCCCGCGGGCAACAGCGGCCAGGCGGTCGGATTCCTTCACGCGCAGCTCCTCGAGCCCCGGCATGAACGTATCGCCTTCGGCAAATGCGGCAGCAATGGCCAGCACCGGATATTCGTCGATCATCGACGGCGCCCGGTCGGCCGGAACAGTGATGCCCTTCAGCTTGCTGGCCTTCACATGCAGATCGCCCACTTCCTCGCCGCCCGTCTCGCGGCGATTGACGATCGAGATGTCGCCGCCCATTTCAATCAGGGTGGTGATGAGACCGGTGCGGTGCTCGTTCAGGAGAACGTTTTCGATGACGACGTCCGAACCCGGCACGATCAATGCCGCCACCAGGGGGAAGCCCGCGGAGGAGGGATCGCCAGGCACGTCAATGTCCTGCGGCTTCAGTTCAGGCTGGCCCTGAAGCTTGATCACGCGCTCGCCGGCCTCGTTCACGGATACGGAAATGTCGGCGCCGAAACCCTTCAGCATCTTTTCCGTGTGGTCGCGTGTCGGGATCGGTTCGATGACGGTGGTTTCGCCGGCGGCATTGAGGCCGGCCAGCAGAACGGCCGATTTGACCTGCGCCGAAGGCATGGGCACCCGGTAGGTGATCGGCAGTGCCTGCTCCGGGCCGCGGATGGACGCCGGCAGACGGTCGCCGTCGCGGGCAATCACGTTGGTACCCATGTCGCGCAGCGGATTGAGCACACGGCCCATCGGTCGTTTGGACAGGGAAGCGTCGCCGACAAATGTAGCGGCGATGTTGTGGCTTCCGAAGATGCCCATCGTCAGGCGCACGCCGGTGCCGGCATTGCCGAAGTCGATGACATGCTCCGGCTCAAGCAGGCTGCCGAGGCCGATCCCGTCGACGGTATAGCTGCCGTCCTCGAGCTTGGTGATGGTTGCGCCGACAGCACGCATGGCGTCAGCCGTGGCCAGCACGTCTTCCGATTCAAGCAGACCCTTCACGGTGGTGCGGCCGACGGCAAGCGCGCCGAACATCAGGGATCTGTGGGAGATGGACTTGTCGCCGGGCACGCGGATCGTGCCGGTCAAGGGGCTGCCCAGGCTGGAAGTCAGAGGCTTGGGCGCAGAATCGTGTGACATTTTCAATGTCCGCAAATTGGATCGGTTGTCAAAAGGTGACACGTCCTATCATGTGGATGCGCCTGCGTCATCCGTTCAGACCGCCCGAATCCGAACTTCGCAAAATTTCCCGGCATTGGCAGAACGACAAGCAGATTCAAACGTGTGCCGGTCTGCAGGGCGTGTGGGTAACGCGGTCAGGTGCTTGAAATTTGAGTCACAACGTGCAGAACAATAATCCGAAGAATGTTTTTCGATTGATTTGCCTTTGACACCGGAACGGCTTGAGGCTATGGGGCGGCCCACGAATTCAAGTCGATTGCATAACGAAGAAGGGTGAGCACAGTGGCAAAACCTGAACTTGGCACAAAGCGGCTCTGCCCGAGCTGCGGCGCCAAATACTACGATCTCAACCGGAACCCGGTCACCTGCCCGAAATGCGGCACGGTGTTCGAGGCGGTCATGACCTCCCGTGCCGCGAAGGCTGCGAAGGTCGAAGAGACGCCGGAAGACGATGAAGAAGAAGACGACGTCGCAGCTCCGGAAATCGTGACCTTGGAAGAGGCCGATGCGGAAGCGGAAGGCGACGACGACGATGTGCCGGATCTGGAAGATACGGACGTCGATCTCGACGACGACGAAAATAGTGACGACGACGACGACGTCTTTATCGACGATGAAGATGAAGACGAAGAATCCGTCCCGGGCATCCGCGTCGAAATCGACGAAGATACGGATCGCTAAGCTATTGTCCGGACAGGCTTTTCAGTCTGTCCGGGCTTTTCCACAAGCGGCAGAAAAGATCCTGATATTTTCTGCTTGATCTTGTGTGGAGGTGTGACTATAACCCGCCTCCATCGACGCCGGCACCCAAACCGGCTCTCATATGGAACATGGGGCCATAGCTCAGTTGGGAGAGCGCTACAATGGCATTGTAGAGGTCAGGGGTTCGATTCCCCTTGGCTCCACCATTCCAGTCTTTCTTCGAAAAATTTGCATTTTGAGCCGACCAGGCAGTGGGCCGTGTGCGGTTTGTCTTTGCCGCGAGCGATCGCCGATTGACTGTTCTGCCGCCACCGGGAAGCTGTCCCCGAACCCTTGCATCGCATCCCAGCGGGCGTTGGCACGGACACCTTCCACATATCCAGACCCATTGTCAGATTCGCCGATTAACGGCATTGAAACAATTCACCGCTAGTGTTTCCCGGCATGAGATAAGGTCGTTTCGGTCAGACAGTTCGACGGAAACGGCTTCTTTGTTTTCAGGATGTGAACAGGTTTTCCCGATGCCGGCCGAGCGCAATTTCAGCATATGGATCGACCGTCTTTCCAGCGGTTGCTGACGGTGGTTTCATGAAGGACGCCGGGAGCGCATCTACTGTCGTGGAACGCGACGGCAAACAAAAGTCAGGGTCGTCTTCCTTGAACCGTTTCAATGCGATCGCAAAGCGCTTCTCGGGATTTGCCCTGATCTCCGGCATAGGCTGGTGCCTGGATTTCCTGACCATGGCAACGCTCACGCAAAGTGGCCTGCCCGTGTTCTGGGCAAACTTCATCGGTGCCTTCTGCGGCGTGACCTTCGTTTTCTTCGTTGCCGGCAAGCACATCTTCGAGAAGGCGGGCAACAGGTCGACGACAGTGCTCCTGGCGCTCTACTGGATCTGGCAGGTTGTCGCGGTAACCGCTGCCTCGGCTCTGACGGCCGGGTTGAGCTGGGCTTTGATGTCGTTGCTGGTCACAGTTGACGGCACTGCCTTCGTTACCGGTTTGGGACTGAAGCCAGTGACCTTGTGCGGGGTCACGGCCAAGATGCTGGTCACGCCTTTCACCCTTGTCGCGAATTTCTTTTTCATGCGGTTTCTGCTCGAACACCGCAAGTCAGATTGAGGTGGCCTTCATGACCGGCCGGGTTCTCGTTTTCATTCCCTGCTACAATTGCGAAGCGCAGATCCCGCGTGTGCTGAAGCAACTGGAGGCACCGGAAGTTCAGGCTGTCGTTAATGGTGTCCTGTGTGTCGACAACCGGTCGACGGACGGCACGCGCGAGGCGGCACAGGCGGGGTTGGCGAAACTCGGATACGCCGAAACGGCCTTGCTGCACAACGACGACAATTACGGTCTCGGCGGTTCGCACAAGGTCGCGATCAATTTCGCGATGGTGAACGGCTACGACTATCTTGTGGTGCTGCATGGTGACGATCAGGGCGCGATTGCCGATCTGGTGCCGCATATCGCGGCCGGCCGTCACAAGGATCTCGATTTCCTGATGGGCGCGCGCTTCATGAAAGGCTCCAAGCTGGAGGGCTATTCCTTGCTGCGCACGGCGGCCAACCACACCTTCAACCTGATCTTTTCGGCAATCAGCGGCCAGCGTCTCTTCGACCTCGGCTCCGGACTGAACCTGTTCAAGGTAGAGGCCTTCAAGTCCGGCTTTCACCTGAAATACGCCGACGACCTGACGTTCAACTATTACCTGATCCTGGGTGTTGTCCGGAACCGGTTCCGGCTGGGGTTCTTTCCGCTCACCTGGCGTGAAGACGACCAGATATCCAATGCCAAGCTGAGCAAGATGGGCTTTCAGCTTCTGCGCATTGTCAGCTTCCGTCTGTTCAAGCCGGCCGCTTTCTTTGCGACCGATCACCGGCAGACACCGCGTGCCGCCTATCCCTCGACACGGATTGCCTGAGGTGAGGTCTGTGCGGACATCCTCACGCTTGCGGCAGGCCAGGTTGCCGGCCGGCCTTGCCCTGCATTACGCGGTCCTGTTCCTGCCGTTCGGTCTCGCGATCTGGTGGCTGGCCGAGCAGGGGCTGGGTGAGCTTGCGGGCAAGCCGTGGCAGGCGCTCTTTGTTGCAGGCGGCATCTATCTCGGCTCGCATTGTGTGCGGGCTGTTCGTCTTGCGATCATGGCCTCGCGGCTGCTCGGCATTTCCGGGCGCTCCAGCGCGCTGCTGCATCTGGTGACCAGCCCGGGTGCCCTCGTCATTCCGTTCAAGCTTGGCGAGATCCTGAGGCTGCACCAGCTCTGGTATCTGGGCAAAAGCTTTCCCGGTGCGCTGATCATCATCCTTCTGGAGCGGTTTTTCGACGGATTGATGATCCTCGTCCTGCTCGTCGTCGTTTATGCCTACCACGGTCCGCTGGCCACCGGGCCGATGGTCCTTCTGGCCGTCACCAGCCTTGCAGTGCTGGCGGGCCTTGTCGTCTTCGTGCTTGGCCCCGGCATCCTGCGGGCCGTGCAACATTATGTGGTTCTGAACCACCGGAACCCGAATTCCCTGCGGCACCTGGGTCAGCTGGACGGATTGCGTCAGATCACGACACGTGGGGCCGATCTTTTCCGCGTACAGGGACCGGTGCTGCTGGTCATGTCCATGGTCATCTGGGGCCTGGAAGCCCTGGCGGCGACTGTGCTGGCATACACCTCCGCCAATTTTGTCGAAACCAGCGGGATCGTGCTTCTGGCCGAGCGGGTGTTCGAGGGGCCAGTTGCCAGTTTCCAGGGCGCCATCGGCGCCTGGAGCAGCCTGTGTCTTCTGTCCCTTGCGCTGGTCTGGCCGCTCGCCATGTGGATCTACCTTCCGCGAGTGCGCAACGAACCGCTACGTGCCCAGAACAGGACCGGTGCCTTATGACGAAAGCACTTTCCGTAATCCTAGACGACCGGGATCCGCCGGCAGAAAGCGTGCGGGCCGCGCTTGGCGAAGTCCGGTTCTCCGACATCATGCGCCGCCGCCAGACACTGGCGAAGGAACTGACGGCCATGTCCCTGGAGGCCGGTGCGGAAACGGTGGAACACCTGATGTCGCCTGAAAGCGGTGTCGAGCTTGCAGACCGCATCCGCGACCGGGGCGACGCCGCAATCTATCTGCGCGTGCCGCTCTGTCTGCCGCCGCTCGATCCGGAAGGCTTTTCGGTGCTGGTGCGCAAGGCCGGATACGCCTTGAAGACCATGCTCGCCAGCCCGGTCATCGATGATGAGGCCGTCGCCGTTCTGTTCCACGCTGAAGCCGCGTCGCTTCTATGCGCGGAAACGCCTGAGGCCCGCCGTCTCCTGCTGCTGTCGTTGCGCGATCGTACCGAGATCATCACGGACCACGCCCGCTTCATCGATATCCGCGAGCCGCGCAACCTGATGCTGTTTCTGTCCGGTGCGACGGAACTTCGGCATTTTAATTCCGCCCGTTCGGAAGACAGCGTCTTTCACAAGCAGTCCACCGACATTGCAAAAATGCGTGCCGAGCACGGCTTCTTCCATGCCGCACCGCCTGAACTGCAACGTTTCCTGCTGCCCACGTTCGGGTTCTGGGAAGACGGCAAGACGGCCGGCTACCAGATGGAGCATCTGGCGATCCCGGATGCGGCGTTGCAATGGGTGCATCACTCGTTCACGGAAGGCGATTTCAAGGTCCTGCTCGATCAGATCTTCAACTACCTGAACGCAAGAACGCCGGGAAAGAAAGACCGGGCGCGGGCCGAAACCCAGATCCTGGAAAAACTGGACAAGCGGCTTGCGGGGTTCCTGGAGACGGAGCGCGGCAGACAGACCAACCAGATTCTGGAAAAAGCCGGCCCGCGCGGTGGTTTGCCCGACATGCTGGAGCAGGCGCGCCCCTTCATTCGAAAGGCGGTCGGCACGACGGATCAGCTGGTGTTTTCCCACGGCGATCCGTGCTTTTCCAACGTCCTGTTTGACAGGCGGATCGGGCTGATGCGGCTGATCGATCCGCGCGGAGCGTTGTCCGCGGATGATGCGATGATGCATCCGCTTTATGATGTCGCCAAGATCAGTCACTCCATTCTGGGCTGCTATGACTACGTCAACAACGGCCTGTTCCGCGTCTATCTGAACAAGGAACTGCGGTTGGAACTCGACTGGTCGATCGCGCCTCCCGCGGATTGGGCCGAGCGGCATTTCTGCGACAGGCTGGAGGCGGAAGGCCTCGACATCGCCCATGTACGTGCGGTCGAACTGTCACTGTTCCTGTCGATGCTGCCGCTTCACACCGACCACCCCGACAAACTTGTCGGTTTTGCGCTGATCGCGGCCTCGATCCTCGATCAGCTTGAAAGCGGACAGAAACGGCAGAGAAAGGCCAGCTGATGAGCGGCGTAGTAGCGATTACGATGGCCGGGATGGGCAGCCGTTTCACCAAGGCGGGCTACGACCGTCCGAAGTATGAAATCGAGGCGCTCGGCCGGCCCCTGTTCGACTGGTCCATGCTCTCGATGGAGGCCTACCGCGAGGCGGGCTGGTCGTTCTGCTTTGCCGTGCGCAGCGGATTGAACGCGCCGGATTTCCTGACAGCCCGCTGCAAGGCGCTCGGTATTCAGGTTGACGGCATCGTCGAGCTTGACGAACTCACCGACGGCCAGGCGACAACAGCTCTGGAACTGGTTGCCACGGCTTCGGAAAACCAGCCACTCGCCATCTTCAACATCGACACTTACGTGGCGCCGGGTGCGATGAAGCCGGCAGACCCGGCGGTTTGTGCCGGCCATGTGCCGTGTTTTCCCGGACCGGGTAACGGCTGGTCCTTCGCACGCACCGATGCGGATGGACGTGTGGTGGAGCTTCGCGAAAAGGAACGCATTTCCGATCATGCGACCGTCGGCCTCTACTGGTTCGACAGCGTCGCCCGCTACCGGGACGTCTATGCCCGCTTCTTCCGCAACAGCGGCGAGGAGAAGGGCGAGCGCTACATCGCGCCGATGTACAACCAGATCATCGCGGACGGGGCGGCTGTCTCCATCAGTCAGCTGGCGTTCGAGGATGTCGGAATGCTCGGTACGCCGGAGCAACTGGAGGCATTCATTGCCTCACCGCCGCCTTCCGCAGCAAAGTGGACGATTGCCAAATGATTGCCCTTTCGACTTATGCCTTTGCCATCTTGCTGTTTCCGGTACTTGTCGCAGTCTGGTATTTGCGAAAGGACTATGCCTCCGGCTTTATCGGCTTGCTTGGCCTGTTGGCCGCGGGTGTGCTGATTGCCGTCAGCGCGACGCTGCCGCACCTGTTCTTTGATCACGAGCGTTACCTGCACGACCTTTGGACCGCCTTCGATACGGCAAACAAATCTGCCTATGGTCAGGCCTCCAGCGTTGATTATTTCAGTCCGATCGGACCGGTCTATGACTGGGTTTTCCGGATCGCTGTCGAGCTGCGCCCGCAGGATGCGACTTCGGTTCCCCTGGCAAGTGCCATATTCGGGCTTGGAACCTTCGTTCTGGCGGTTCTCACTCTGACGCGACAGGTGAGTTTCGGCACGCTTGGCCTCGTTCTGCTGGTCGCGGTCGCGACAGTCGTGACACCGCGCGAACCGGACATGATCTTTGCCCAGACGAGCATGAGCTGGCTTGCCCCCTATAACCGTTGGGCGGCGGCCCTTGCAGCTGTTGTAACCGTGGCCTTTTGCTGTCCTCCGGGACGCAGGGGTGTGCCGGAGGCTTTTCTGCTGGGCTTTTCGATTGCCGTCGTCTTTCTGATCAAGGTCACATTCGGTGCCGCCCTCGTGGGCTTGCTGGTCGCGGCAACGGTGTTCCGGAACGTCTCGATCAAGCATGCTGTTGTGGTCTTGATCGGCCTTGCGGCGTCGCTTACGGCCGCAGAGCTGGTGACGGGCCAGGTCAGCGCGAACCTTGCGGACATCAAGACCGTCTCCGGATTTGCCAAGGAAACCTGGCGCATCATCAAGCTGATTACCCAGCTTGGGGAGGCTGCGGTCTGGGCCATCGGCAGCGCTGTGCTTTATCTCCTGCTGTGCGAAAACAGCGCTGAACCCAAACGCTTCACACCCGTGGTCCTGATCCTGGTCGCCGCTGCCATGGCCTGCGTCATTCTCATGCAGAACCATTGGCTGTCGGAAAGCCCGGTCTATGCCATGCTTCCGATCATCGCCGCACAGTGGGCCGGACTTTTCCGCAAGGGGGAAACAGCGGCGGTCTCCGTCGAAAGACAGTCGAAGGCCCTGACGCTGAAGATCCTGTCGGTCCTCACCATTGCAATCGCCCTCATCTATCCGGCCCGTGATGGCGGTGCCATGGTCGCGCAATTCCTGCAAAGCCGGCAGTATCCGGCAGACGAACGGCTGGCCAATACCGGGCAGGCAGGCTTCGTGCTGCATCCGCGCTGGCTCGAGCAACCTGATGAGGAAGTAACCGTCGACTACAACAGGATGCTGGATGGTTTCAGCCTGCTGCAGGAAGTCGGGGCTGCAGATCCGGATGCCGGGCCGGTACTGGCACTCAACTTCGCCAATCCGTTTCCGGCCCTTCTCAACAAGCCTTCACCCGCCAGGGTGCCGATCTGGTTCCACAATGGCAGAACCTTTTCGAATGAGATCCACCAGCCGGAAGAAGAGTTCTTCTCCGATGCGGAGTTCGTGATCCTGGGTCATGGCGACCCGTCCGGAGAAGCGCTTTGGGAAATCTACCGGCCTTATGTGCAGGAGCACTACGAAGAAGCTGCCAGCAGCCCTTCCTGGACGGTCTACCGAAAGAAAGGTCAGGACGGTCAGAACCTGTAACACCGATAAATCGGCCGGCTAAAAGATAGACAGGCTTCGCGGTCAGCCGGCTGCGAAGCCTGTTTTGACGTCAGTTTTTCGGTGCGTTGTCGAGCAGGGTGTCGATCTCCGATTTTGACATGCGGACGAACTCGTCCGGCCGGATGGCGCGGTCGTCTACGTAAAATCCTTCATGTCCGCACCAGGGCTTGCCGACGAAGATCTCGTCGTAGGGAATGTCGTGCTTTTGCAGCCACTCGATGATGATCGGCACCGTGTGTGCCGTGATCTTGCCGACATTGTTCTCATGTGTCCGCATGTTGCGTGCGGTCTGGATCACGATCTCGAAGCCCTGTTCCTTGTACTCCCGCAGCTTCTTGATGAGGGGCAGGTTCGGTGAGACGTTCCTGTAGTCGGACGTGTCTGCCAGGGTCAGGGTTCCGTCCAAATCGATAACAAGGCGCTTTATGGGTTCAACTCCCCGCTGGTCCGGCTTCTCAGAAGCCGGAAGGTCATGAAAATTGTTGTTCGGGGTGTTGCTATAGCCAAAAATCATCAAGGCCGAGTAAAGCGCCTACCGTCTGTCGTCTCGCCGTCGTGATCGGCTTTTATGATCAAGATGAAGCCAGGGTTGTCGCATAGTCCGGCACCTTAAATTCGCAACGCTGTCACATGCCCGTAATACCCGCCCGCTAGAACCCGCTTTGCACACGTGTGCAAAACATGTTTATTCTTTCCACATGGCACTTCCGGGAGGGAGGTGTCGCAACACAGACAGCAGGCGAAATACGATGAGCATTCTCGTTTCCAAACTGCGCCAGTCCACAGCGGCTGCCGTCCTGGCTCTCACCACCGCGGCTTTTGCCGGAGACGCCCTGGCAAAAGACCTCACCATCACCGTCTGGGCAGGCGGTTCCAACGACAGCGACGTCTACCGTCTCGATGCTATCGAGATGGCAGCTGACATCCTGTCCCGCGAATATGCGATTGCTGGTGAAGACCTGAACATCACTGTCGAAAAGAAGCGTGACTTTGCCGGTTGGGAGGAATTCAAGCAGGCCGTGACCCTGGCCGCTGAAGCCGGCAGCGCCCCGAATATTGTTGTGACCAGCCACCTGGATATCGCTCCCTGGAGCCAGTCCGGTCTGATCGTTCCTGTCGAGGATTATGTCGACATGGACACCTGGCCGATCAACAACATCTACGAAAATCTGCTCGATATCACGACCTACAACGGCGTCGTCTACGGTCTGCCGCAGGATGCCGAAAGCCGTCCGTTCTTCTTCTGGCGCGAAACCATGAAGAAGATCGGTTACACGGATGAAGAGATCGACGCGCTTCCGGCCAAGGTCGAAGCCGGCGAATATACGCTCCAGAACGTACTGGAAGACGCCAAGAAAGCTGTCGACATGGAAATCGTCGAAGAAGGCTACGGCTTTTATCCGCGCGTTTCCAACGGTCCGGATTATGCCCAGTTTTACCAGTCCTTCGGCGGCGAACTGATGGACAGCGAAACCGGCAAACTGATCCTCGACAAACAGGCGATGACCGATTTCTACCAGTTCTTCGTGGACGCTGTCGAAGCGAAGGTGACCCGCAAGAACCACATCGGCACCGAGTGGGACCAGTGGTATGCGGAAGTGGCATCCGGCAAGGCGGCCCTGTGGCACGGCGGCACCTGGCACTATGCCCGCTACACCGGTAAGGAAGGCCTGGACGATTTCTTCGGCAACATCCAGTTCTCGCTCATTCCGGCAGGCAATGAAAACGGCCAGGCCAACACCATCACCCATCCGTTGGCCTATCTGCTCACCAAGCAGGATGACGAAGACGATATCGAGATCGCCGCACAGCTGATCAAGATCGCGTCCGAACCGCGCATCAACACGCTGCACGCGATCAAGTCTGCACACCTGGGCATCGCCCGGGAGCAGTCCAACATCGAGCTTTACGCCAATGACCGTTGGGCAGCCGAAGCGACCCGTCGCCTGCTGCCGCACGCCAATGCCCAGCCGAACAACCCGAACTACGGCAAGTTCTCGGAGATCATGTTCAAGGGTCTGGAAACAGCCTGGACCGGCACGAAGTCTCCGGCTGACGCAGTTGCCGAAGTGGAAGCGGAAATGACGGCCGTGCTCGGCGACGACCTGATCGTCCGCTAAGCCATCCATCCTCCATCTGCCTTGCCGGGCGGTCCGCCGCCCGGCTCACATTTCAAGGGGACAAGATGCGACGCGCGCACCTGCTCGGGCTGGGGTTCATGGCCCCTGCGCTCTTCATCATTGTGTTTCTGTTTCTGGCGCCGGTGGCGCTGACAATGATGTTTTCCTTCACCAGCATGAGTTCCGGTACCGGCATTTCATCCGGCGGTGCCTATGAGGTTACGGAACGCACGATCCGGATGCTCAAGGACCAGGGCTTTCCGGAAGCCACGGCAGATCGTCTGGCCGAGGACACCTACAAGATCGACGCGGCCGGTATCGCAGCCGTTGAAGCCGAATACGGCAAGGCTTTCGCGCAGGAGATCGAAGCCAGTTTGTCCGGCAAGAGTTTTGCCGGCCGGCGTGACCTGGAGCGCGAACTGAAGCGCCTGAAGGAACGCCCGCGCTCGACACGCGACCTGAAGAAAGCCGCCGATCTCTTCAAGCGCTCGATCCTCAACACGCGCTTTGAAACGGAAGAAGCCTTCTTGACGGGCATTGGCGAGCTGGGGCTCGGCCTTCCGGAAAGCGAAACCGACCAGCTTGCCAGGACCGCCTACACCGGCTGGGTCTGGACGACGGAAAACTACAGCCTGATCGCCTCGCTGCCGTCTTCGCTCCGGGCGGCCGGCAACACGCTGATCTACGTATCGCTGACGCTGTCCTTCAACATCGGATTCGGTCTCTTCCTGGCTGTGACGACCTTCTATCTGCCAGCCGCGGCCGCAACCACATTCCGGACGATCTGGTTCCTGCCGCGCATCCTGCCGCCCGTCATCTACGTGATGATGTGGAAGTGGATGGCCTGGGACACCGGTTTCCTGTCCAGCTTTCTGGCCAATTTCGGCGTACCGCCGCGAAACTGGATGCTGCATTCGGACATCAATGCCTGGGTGGTTGTCATCCTCATCAACGGTTTCGTCGGGGCGTCGCTCGGCATGATCCTGTTTTCCAGCGCCATCAAGGCGATCCCCGAAACCATGCTGCATGCAAGCGAGGTGGATGGCGCCAATCGCCTCCAGCAGATCCGCTACATCATCCTGCCGCAACTCAGATGGCCGATCCTGTTCACCACCGCCTATCAGACGCTCTCGTTGCTGACGTCCTTCGACTACATCTACCTGTCGACGGACGGCGGACCGGGCAAGGCTACCGAAGTGTGGGCGCTCTACACTTTCCACACCGCGCTGAACAACTATGGCGGCGTTCTGCAATACGGTCTCGGGGCTGCGCTGGCGATGGTCCTGGTCGTCATCGGCATTGCCGCATCGTTGATCTATCTGCGCCTCTTCAATTTCAACGAACTCGTGGCCAAGCCGCGTATCGAGCAATAGGGGAGAGACGGACATGAGACCCAACTTCCGCGTCTGGCCTGTCCTGGTGCTGCTCAGCATCCTGTCGCTGCCACTGGTGCTAATGTATTTCTACCTGGTGGTGGACACATTCACCGACACCACGGCAGGTTCACTCCTGCCGGACAGCTTCACCCTCGAACACTGGAAATTCCTGTTCGAAACGCCTGAAACCGGACGGGCAAGCATCTGGCCGGTCACGGCCAACACCTTCCTGTTTGCCGGTTCCACCAGCCTGATCGTGGTGATGGTGTCGCTGACGGCAGGCTACGCTCTGTCCCGATTGAACATGCCGTTCCGCAAGTTCTTCCTTGGCGGCGTCCTGACCCTGCACGCCTTCCCGACAGTGACCCTGATCATCGCCATCTTCCTGATGCTGCAGATGAGCGGCCTCTACAACACGCTGATCGGCGTGATCCTGGTGAAGACGGCTCTGGAGCTGCCGCTTGGCATCTGGATCATGAAGGGCTTTTACGACACCGTGCCATGGGAAATCGAAATGGCGGGCATCACCGACGGCGCCAGCCGCTTCACCGTGTGGTGGAAACTGGTTCTGCCCCAGGTGCAGCCCGGCATCGCTGCTCTGGCGCTGTTCTCCTTCCTGGAAGCCTGGAAGGAATTCATCCTGCCGCAGGTTCTGGCCCCCAGTGGTGCGTCGCAGGTGCTGGCGACCTATCTCCAGAACATCATCGCGGACGACCGCAAGCCGGACTTCAACCTCTTCAAGTCCATCGGGCTGTTCTACGCCCTTCCGGTCATTTTCATCTACGTGGTTTTCAACCGCAAACTCATGAACATCTACGGCGGAGGCACGAAAGGCTGATGCGTATCGCACTTGAAAACTTCACCAAGAAATTTGGTGAGACCACCGTCATCGACAACATGTCCCTGACGATCGACAGCGGCGAGATGCTGGCCCTGCTCGGGCCTTCCGGCTGCGGCAAATCCACGACGCTGTTTGCCGTGTGCGGCATTCACCGCATGGACGGTGGCCGTCTTCTGTTTGGCGAAAGGGACGTCACGACCGTTCCCTCGCAGCAACGCAACGTCGGCGTCGTATTCCAGAACTATGCGCTCTACCCGCACATGACCGTCCACGAGAACATCGCGTTTCCGCTGAAGGTGCGCCGGGAGAACAAGGCCGATATTGACCGCAAGGTCCAGGAGATCGCCAGTCTCGTCCAGATCGGAGAGTTGATGGCGCGCCGCCCCGTGCAGCTGTCCGGTGGACAGCAGCAGCGCGTGGCCCTGGCACGGGCACTGGTCCGTGAGCCTGACATTCTGTTGCTCGACGAGCCTCTGGCAAACCTCGATGCGAAACTGCGTCTGGAAATGCGCTCGGAGATCCGGCGCATTCAGCAGGAAACCGGCATTACCGCGGTGCTTGTCACACACGATCAGGTCGAAGCCATGTCCATGTGCGACCGGATCGCGATCATGAAGAAGGGCGAGATCGTCCAACTGTCCAGCCCCTCGGAAATGTATGACAATCCCTCGTCGGACTTCGTCGCAGGCTTCCTCGGCAATCCGCCGATCGCGTTTCTGGACGGGGCAACGGAAGATGGTGGTTTCCGCCTGGCAAACTCGAAGGTCAAACTGCCGATCCCGTCCGGCATTGCGGCGCCCGGTCACGGCGCACCGATGCGTCTCGGCATTCGTCCGGAGTTCTTTCAGCCGGACCACCCGCTGAAGGTGACCGGCAAGGTCAGCTTCGTCGAGATCCAGGGCCGGGAAGAGCTTTACGACGTTACCCTGGAAAACGGTGCCGTGCTGCGGTCGATCCAGCCGCATGGCGGCAATTACAAGCTGGGTGACGAGGTCACCTGGGGCATTGCGGAAGACCGCATTCTTGCCTTTGGTCCGGACGGCGGCAGGCTCTGATGGAAACGGCATTGCAAGCTTTCAGGCCAGGCCGCGCCTGGCTCGGCGAACCGAGATCCGTTCCGCTTTCCATCGCCCACCGAGGTGCCAGCGCCTATGCCTTCGACAACACGTTGCGGGCATATGAAATCGCCCATGAGCTTGGGGCGGACATGTGGGAAGTTGATGTTCGGCTGACCGTGGACAGGATCCCGGTTGCCTTTCACGATGAAGACCTCAAGGCAATCTGCGGACTTGACCTCAAGGTTGCCGACGTGACCGCCGCCCGGCTGCAGGCTCTGACCGCCGAGTCTGGCCGAGAAGCCCCCCTGTTCTCGCAGATTGCCGGGCTTGCAGCCCGTCTCGGCGCGGGCATCTATCTGGATGCCAAGGAAGGCAAGGCGGCCTCGCTGGCCATCGCGGAGCTTCTGGACCACCGGATCGAGCGGGTAATCGTTGGCGCAAACACGCCTGACTATGCATCCGAACTGATCGCTGGCGGCTGTCCCTATCCCGTGTCCATCCTGGTCGGGGTGGGCAAGGATCCTTTTCCGATTGCCGATCAGTGCGGCGCCGAAATCGTCCATCCCTGCTGGGAGCGCGCGGGGCAACGGCCGGACCGTTTGCTGGATGAAGCGTTCTTTGCCAGGGCAAGAGAGCGCGGACTGCCGGTCGTGACCTGGCATGAAGAGCGTGTCGATGTGGTCGAAGCTCTGGTGAAGATGCCGATCCTCGGTATCTGTTCGGATCAGCCGGAAATGGTCGCAAGGTTCGCCCGCTCGGCTGTCACAAGCCCGGAAATCGTCTGCCATCGGGGGGCCTGCAAGGTGGCTCCGGAAAACACGCTGGCTTCGGCAAAGGCAGCCTGGGCAGCAGGCTTCGACTATGTCGAGATCGATGTCCAGGAAACGGCGGACGGACAGCTTGTTGTCCATCATGACGCTACGCTGGACCGAACCACCAGTGGCAGTGGTGCAATCACGGAAAAGACGGGTGCGGAGTTGGCATTGCTGGATGCCGGCCGCAAGTTCGATCCGTTTTTCGAAGGAGAAAGCATCCCGCCCCTGTGTGCGGTTCTGGAAACGGCACTGCGAATGGGCGGCAAGCTCTATGTCGAGCTGAAACAGGCGGATCCGCACCATACGGTGTCCAAGGTACTGCGAATGATGGCGGCCGAGGACGTGTTCTTCTGGGCTCATGATGTCGGGAGACTGCGAGCCATTCACGATGCCTTTCCGCAAGCGAAACTGATGGTGCGGGCGGAGGATTTCGAGTCCCTCGACACGTGCCTCTCCACCTTCCGTTCCGGGATTGTCGAATTCAATGCGACGAATGCCGGTCCGGCAGCCTTTGACGCGGTGAGGGCGACCGGGCGCAAGGCGATGATCGCCTACATGGGCAACGACCCTTCCGAGATCAAACGCCTGCTGGCCTTGAAGCCGGATCTCTTCAACGTGAATGAGCCCTTTCTCGTCGCCCGGATGCTCGGTAAAAGCTTATAAACGGAAGAAACATGCCTGACGCTCCTGGTCACAAGAAAACAGTCAATTCCTTCGACGTCGCTCGCCTGGCGGGCGTGTCACGGTCGGCTGTTTCCAGAACCTTCACCGACGGTGCCAGCGTCTCCAAGGAAACCCGGGACAAGGTGATCGCAGCCGCGCGTCAACTCGGTTATCGGGTCAACGTGCTGGCCCGCTCGCTGCACAAGCAGAAGTCCGACCTGGTGGGCGTCGTCGCCGCCGATCTCGACAATCCCTTCCGCTCGGAGCAGATAGACCTTCTGTCAAAGGGGCTGCTGGAATGCGGGTTCAGGCCGATCCTGCTGCGGGGAGAAAAATCAACGGATGTAGCCGACCTGATCGGGTCCCTGCTGCAATACAGTGTCGCCGGGGTCATCGTCACGTCCGATACTCCGCCGGAAGAGATCTGCATCGAATGTCTCGAAAACGGTGTGCCTCTGGTGGTGGTCAACAAGCGTGACCCGGGAGCCCCGGTCGACCGGGTCGTGACCGCCTTCGAGGACGGTGGCCGGAAAGCGTATGAACACCTGATCGCAAGCGGTTGTCGAAAGCTGGCGGTCGTCACGCCGGAACGCTCGTCCTTCTCCATCAACGGCCGCGCGCTCGCATTCGAACAGGCGGCCAATGACGGTGGTGTGCCGGTGATACGGATCGCCTGGGGCGCACAGACCTATGACGGCGGACTGGCGGCCGCGGAATTCGTTCACCGGGTGCGCAGCGAGGTCGACGGCGTCTTTTGTACAGCTGACTACCTGGCGCTGGGGGTACTTGACGGCCTGCGCCACATCCACGGGCTGCGCGTGCCGCAGGACATTCAGGTGGTCGGCTACGATGACATTCCGCAAGCCGCGTGGAAGGCTTACGACCTGACCACCTTCTCCCAGAGCCGTCATGACCTGTGTGAGGCGACGCTCGATCTGCTGATGCAACGTTTGGAAAACCCGGACCTGCCGCAGCAGGTCAGGGTATGCGACGTACATCTCGTTCAGCGGGCAACCACCCGGGGGCCAGCCGGCGATTGAGCGAGGTGCTGGTTCAGGTGCACCAATTGAACTGCTGCTGCCCAACAGCCTATTGGATTAGCAGCGCCGGTCAGCTGTTGGGCGCCATATCCGGCCTTTCTCCGAAGGGCTGTCCCGTGCCAAGCTCCGGAGAAATCTGGAGCAGATGATGAAAAGCATTCTTGCAACGATCGATATTGAAACCGGGACGGAAACCGTTTTGTACGAAACGGACCGCCATCTGGAAGCGCCCAACTGGACGCCTGACGGGGCCGCACTGATTGTGAACGGTGGTGGCCGGCTCTACCGCTTCCCGCTCGACAATCCGGCGTTGATCGAGATCGACACAGGCTTTGCCAAAGCCCTCAACAATGACCACGGCCTATCACCGGATGGAACGATGCTGGCGGTCAGCGACGGGACAGAGACAGGGGAAAGCTGCATCTACACGTTACCGGTAACGGGTGGCGTGCCGCGGCGGATTACTTCGCAGACACCATCCTACTGGCATGGCTGGTCACCGGACGGAGCGACACTTGCCTACGTCGGCAAAAGGCCGGAAACCGGCGACACCTTCCAGGTTTTCACGGTTGGCCTGAACGGTGGCGCGGAAAAACAGGTCACCCGTGACTTCGACCATTGCGACGGACCGGACTATACGCCTGACGGCAAGTGGATCTGGTTCAACGGTGAAAGATCGGGATCTGTTCAGCTCTGGCGCATCAGGCCGGACGGCAGCGATTTGCAGCAGATGACAAGCGACGAGCGGGTCAACTGGTTTCCGCATCCTTCGCCCGACGGCAGGTTTGTTGCCTATCTTGCTTATGAGGCTGGCACGACGGGACACCCGGCCAATCGGCCGGTTGAACTTCGCCTGATGTCTGCCGACGGTGGTACTCCGCGTATCCTGCGGTCACTCTTCGGCGGGCAGGGAACGCTCAATGTTCCCTCCTGGGCCCCGGACAGCAGGCGCTTTGCCTATGGGAAATACGAGCCGTGACGGGACAGGTGCGCGAGCGCTAGCGGGTGGTGGGCGGCACAAGCTGTGCATCGGCGGCTGTGGTCAGTCTCCGGACGCCCCACCGCAGCGTAACCGCAAGGCTGGACAGGATGATGAGCCCCAGGCCGACAAGTTGCAGTGCGCTGATCAGATGGCCGTAGGCAAGAGCATCCACCAGAACCGCACTGGCCGGATAAAGGAACAGCAGCACGGCAATGACAGGCGTCGTCAGTTTCGGCAAGGCCTTGTAGAGTACGACATAAACACCGCCTGTATGAACGAGGCCGATGATCGCCAGCCATCCCCATTGGTCTGCCGACAAGGCCAGTGGACCGGCCGGGCTGAAGGCTGCCAGCATCAAGGTACCGGTGGCAAACTGAACGATGGCAAGTTGTGGAGCGGAAATTCCCGTCAGTCCCTTGGCGATGATTGTCACGCCGGCATAAAGAAATGCGGCCGCCAGGGTTGCGGCGAGGCCAAGGAAATAGGACCGGTCTGCCGTCAGTTCCATTCCGCTCAGCCCGGTGGCCAGTGCAAGGCCGACCAGAGCGAGACCGATCCACAGGAGAGTGGCCGCCTGTAGCCTTTCCCGAAATACGAAGGCGCCCAGAACCACCACGAGAAACGGTTGGATGTGGAACGTGATGGTGGCAACGGCAATACCGGTTCTCTGAATTCCTTCGAAGAACAACACCCAATTGCCTGCCATCAGAACGCCGCTGGCAACAGCCATGGCCAGGATGCGCGGCGATAGTCTGGCAAGCCGGGCAAGATCACCCCGATACCAGCAGTAGAGAGCCAGGGCCAGGCCTCCGATCGCACATCGATAGAAGGCGACGGTAACGGGGTCCGCACCACTTTCCAGAACACACAGTCCGATTGTACCAAGCAAGGTCTGCGCCGCGATAAGGCCGATCACGCCTTCCGTCTGTCTGGTCATGGGACGTGTCCTGACTGGCGGCGATTGCACACCGCAAACTGATACAACATCGACGCATTTCCGCCGCTGGTCTGTAAATTGAGGCCTCTTTCATTGTTTGGTCAAACGATATAATCTGAAGATACTTGTTGAAAAAATTGAAGAATAATGCAGCTCGATCACGCTCTTCTGCGAACCTTTCTCGCCTGTGTCGACGCGATGAGCTTCTCTCGCGCGGCAACGCGCGTGCACAAGTCACCTGCGACCGTGTCCATGCAGATCCAGCGGCTGGAAGACCGCATCGGCAAGCCGTTGTTTGTGCGCGATACACGCAACCTCGCGCTCACGCCCGCTGGAGAGGAACTGGAAGGTTACGCCAGACGGATCCTGCGCCTGCATGATGAGGCGGTGGAAGCCTTTCGCAGGCCCGACATGGAAGGCTCGGTCACCATCGGTGCGCCGGACGATTACATTGCCGCCATGCTGCCGGATGTTTTGCGACGGTTCGCAAGCCTGTTTCCACGTGTGGAGCTGAATGTCGTCTGTGCCCAGTCGACGGCACTGCTGCCGCAGGTCGATGACGGCAAGATCGACCTGGCGATCGTTACGCGTACGGGAGGCACGGAAGGGCGTCTGATCCGCCGGGAGCCGATGGTCTGGATCAGCTCTCGCGATGGTCAGGCGCTGGAGCGAGACCCGCTCCCCGTAGCCCTTTACGAGCCTGGCAGCCAGGCTCGGACAGTGACCCTGGCGGCGCTGGGCCGCAGCGGCCTGCGATACCGCTCCGCCTATTCCAGTTTCAGCCATTCAGCGCTGGTCACGCTTGTCGAGGCGGGCCTTGCCGTTGCCGCCGTCGTGCAGATGGCGGTTCCCTCAACAGTGGAACATGTCGATCAGGATCGAGGTCTGCCGCCACTGGAGCCGCTGGACATCATCCTGGTACGCAGCAAACGGGCTGAATCCAGAGCTTGTGAAGCCCTTGCAACAGCCCTCCTGGAAGGGGAGGTGAAAACGAGATGAACGGATGTCCTGAACGCACAGGACAGGCATCGTTCAGTCGTCGTCCTTCAGCCCGTCAAAAGCCGCCAACGCTTCAGCGCCGTAGATCATGGACGGACCTCCGCCCATATAGACCGAGACGCCGATCACTTCGAGGATCTCGTCCCTGTTCGCGCCGAGGCGTGCTGCGGCACGAGCGTGGTAGGCAAGGCAGCCGTCGCAGCGCGCGGTAATGCCGATGGCCAGCGCGATCAGTTCCTTGGTTTTTGCGTCGAGCGCGCCGGGAGCAGTCGCGGCTTTCGCCAGGGATCCGAAGCCTTTTGCGACCTCCGGAATGCCTTTGCGCACGGCGGCCATGCGTTCATCGGTTTGTGCAACGAATTCGTTCCAGTCGGAAACGGCCATACTTCATCTCCATGTTGCCGGAAATCACGTCAGGCAGCCTAGGCGCGGACCGCAATACAGGCGTTGATGTGGCTCAAGCTTTGGTTGGCAGAGAATGACTTTGTCAGCCAGACAGCAAACGCTGCCGGAAACCGGGACGAAGCGATGGGCGCGGAGCCGATGTTGGTGACCAGACGGCGCCCATCGTAAATTTCAGCTCATGCGCAGTCTCAGTGAGCCGTCATCTCATGGACGATCTCGTCTCCGTTCAATGCCGCCGGATAATAGGTCGGCCAGTTGGTCAGTTCCTTGAGGATTTCCTGCCGGTCTTCACCCCAGTAAAGATGATAGTGATCGGACTTCGACGGTGCGATCCGGTGATCGCTGAACTGGATGAAGGTCGGGGCACTATCATCACCTGCGGTTTTCCTGAAAATGAAGCGGACGCCGCGATTGCCTTTTTCGTAGTTCAGGATCTCGAAGCCATCGGCAATGTACTGCCCTTCGAAGGCACCGGCTTCGGTCTGGAAGGTCACGCTGTCCGCGCCGATCACGATCCGGTCGACATCGGTGCGATAGCCCGTCTCGTAGTAGGCTTTGTACTCTTCAGCCGACTTGCTGCCGTGTTCGGCCTTGTGGGCCATGACAGGATCGAGCGTTCCATCCTGAAGGTATGGATAGACGGATTGCCATTCGCCTTGCCAATCGGTGAGCTGACGCGGCTGGATCTGGCTGTCCTCGAAGTAACCCTTGTAAATCTGCCGCTCGGCATCACTCGAGTGATCATGTGAATGCTTGTGCGAATGGTCGTGTTTAGCCGAGTTGTCCTTGGCTTCCTGCGCCTGGATGGGAGCTGCCACGAGAAACGACGCTATGAGCGCACATGCGCCTGCCAGCCTGCCAAACCGTGATTGCATGGATCTGATCCTCTGCTGATTGGGGGAGGGAAAGTATCAAAATGATTCGTAATGTTATTACATTACTAAAACTGCCTAACGCAATCCACGTGGCCAGGCAATGTCAAAGTTACAATTTCCAGCCAGCCAGCCAGCCAGCCAGACAAGCAGCCACGCCGCGGAGTGGGAGATAATCAGAAGGGGGAAAGAGCGGGGTGTTCTTCTTGGGAAGACGCGCCTTCTGAAGGACAGCCGTCCGCAACAGGGCGTACACGCCTGATAGCGAGTTGTTCGCTTCGTTTGAAAAGGTGCTGTAGATCGCTTCCGGGGATCAGGATCCGGGCAGGGCCTTCTCGATCGCGGCGGTCACGTCCGATGAAGTCGGCGGCACAGGCGTCGGGAACCAGGCAAGGATGCTGCCGTCTGGCCCGACGAGATACTTGTGGAAGTTCCAGTAGGGGCGTGCCGTGGGGCCAAGCTCGCTTGCGGCCCATCGATAAAAAGGATGGGCCTTTTCGCCTTTCACGACCGTCTTGGCGGCAAGTGGAAATTCGGCACCGTACTTGGCTTCGCAGAACTTTGCGATGTCGCCGTCGGCACGCGGTTCCTGGCCGCCGAAATCGTTGGACGGAACCCCGAGCACAAGCAAGCCGCGGTCCGAATAGGTTTCATGCAGCTTCTGCAAGCCGGCCAGTTGCCCGCTGAAGCCGCATTCCGTTGCCGTGTTGACGATCAGAATGGCCTTGCCGGCATAATCCTTTAGCGCAATCGGTTCGCCATAGGGCATTTCGAAGGTGAAGGCATGGGCCGACTGAGCTGCTTCGCCTTGGCCCTCGAGATCCTTGGCTTGAGCAACGGCACAAAGGCACGTTGCCGCCAGACACCAGACGAAAGAAAGAAGCCGGTACATTTCAACACCCTCACGCTTTGGCAATGGTACGCGCCGGGGCTGGCAACAGATCACCGCGTGTGTGCCGCAGTACCTGAATGCCGGTTGCCTTCTGTCGGCCGTTACCCGCCGCGGAACCCGGAACTCGACCGGCTGCCGAACCCGCCACGTGAAGCGACGGAAGTCCTTGTCTGGACTTTTGCCGGCTTGGGTGGCGTCTTCACCGCATCGTCATAGGTACGCCAGCTGCCGCCGCCATAACTGCCGACGTAATAGCCGCCGGATGTGTAGTAGCGTTTGCTGCCGCGTTCCGGATAGACCGGGCGCACGTTGCTCTGGATCAGTTGGTTGGTAACGGCGCCAGTCAGTGCCCCTGCCAGGAAATAACCTGCCGGAAACGGCGTGTAGTAGGAAGATCCGTCGGTGGCACTGTCATAGGCGCAAACGTTGTTGCCGTGTTGCTCGTTACACAGGTTGACGGTGTCATAGCGTGGTCCGGAGGCCTTGTGGATTGACTTGCCGGCGGTAATTGCCTCGACACAAACCTCGTCCGGGACGTAGCTGTCGGCGACACATTCCGCCTCGGTCTTGTAGACCCGGCCATCCAGCGTCGGTTCGTCCGAGCAGCCTGCAATGGTCACGGTCGTCGTTGCCATGACCACCAGCTTGATCGACTTGGAGCGTTTCATGAATTTTCTCCCGACCTTCAAACGGTCTGATGAAATGCTTTGCGTGATACGGTTCGGGGCATCAGCGCAGGGCGGCCCGTACCGCCTCGGTCAGTAGGTGATGCAGGCGGCGTTCAGCAGGCCGACTGTCAGCGAAATGGCAGCAAGATTGGTGCTGATCGCCATTTCACCACCCTTGATCCGGTCCGTGACCTTCGGGAAGAACCGGCGGAAGACCTGGTAGACCACAAGCTGTGCGGCACAGGCGATGATGCCCCAGATGATGAAGTCGATGATGCTCACGGAATTCGCCGCGGCGCTGGCCAGCGGCAGCGAAAAGCCGAGGAAGGCAGCGCTGAAGACCACCGAAGCGGCAACGTTGTTTTCCTTGATCAACGCCATTTCGTCATGCGGGGTCATGACGGTATAGATTTTCATGAAAATCAGCAGCATGATGATAGCTGTAATGAAATAGGCAATAAAAGGAACGATGCCTGAAAGGGACGCCTGAAGGTCTGCCATATTGGTCTCCACTATTCAGTTCAGACAGAAAAATTGTGCCGCTCAAGCGGGAAGCCTAGCATGAACGCAACGCTGCGTTCCGCATTTTCCGGCTCTTCCATGTTGACGAGCAGCATTTCGTCCCGGCCGTCCTGCAGGGGGCGGGCAAAAAGCATGGCGGTCTGGAATATCTTGCGCCTTCCGCGGCCTTCGCGGTCGTCGCACACTTCCTCCCAGTAAGTCATCGGATCTTCCGGCGCAGTCGACGTATCGAACCAGGCCCGCTCGAAACGGTAGTCGCGATCTTCGCCCGGCAGTGAAAAACTCGTCTGGCGGATCGCGGATTTCACCCGGTTCCACTCGGTGTCGCCGGTCGGGTACTGCACGTCATAGAAGTACCACAGCATGATCTCGTCAACCCGCTCGTCGTTCTTGCCGTCGCCGCCCTGAAACTGGATCAGGAAGCGGTCGTCGTCAGGATAGAAACGATGCATGTGCGATTGTTCGCCAAGGTCGCAATGCCCCTGGGCGGTGATCATCAGAGTGGTGTCGGGACGTTCGATCAGACTGTCGGCAGGCAGCAGGCGAAGCGCGATCGGATCGAAGGAAATGCCTCTGCCGATGGTCAGACCGAGAACTTCCGGCGGCTGCCAGCCTTTGTCCTTCTTGTTAAACAGTGATCCGAACATCAGCTCCCCCCAGACCGGCCGTGATCTCGCCCGCCGCGAGACGTTTGTTGGCGAGATAATAGATCGAGCCGCCTGTCTTCAACGTCTTGGGGAAAGGTCTGAACAGGAAATCCGGATCGTCCGGCTGGGAAACCGCAATCAGCGTACCTTCAGCGCCTGAAAGGGCCTGTTCCAGTTTGTCGGTTTCGGTGCCGCCACCGCTTTGGACGATGGCCGAATAAATGGTCGCGCCGAGGCCCGCTGTGGAAAGGGCCATCAGGATCTGACCCGCGCCGGGGTCCTGCGCAGCGCGTACCAGTGCTTCGCAGGCGTTCGACACCACCGGTTCGATTCGCGCAAGGTTGCCTGCGCGCCGGGCGGTGTCACGGTCCTCGAAATAGGCCGCAATGTGAACGGTCTCGTTAAGTTCGCGAATGGCAAGGCAGGTGTTGAAGGTTTCTGCATCCGAGCCGGCGTAGACCAGCACTTTCTGCGCGCCTGGAATGGCCGCACGGCGCAGCGACTGCAGGGCGTCCATGCGTTCGGCCCGGATCAGCCGCACGCCCTCCGGCACTTCCACGTTCTTGGAGTCCGCAAGCAGAATGATCTTGTCGTCTCCGTCCTGGCCGGCAACCAGGTTCTCCACCATCAAGGGTGTCTTGTCCCGGTGATAGCCGACAATCACCGTGGCGTTCTGCACGCGCTCATAGTTTCCGTTGCCGTCAGCCATACGCCTCACTCCTTCCACAAGGACACCCGTCAACCGGCCCAGGACGGCCGAGAAAATCAGCAACGCACCCGGAAAGAACCAGAAGGCGGCCACCATCCGGCCTGCTTCCGTCGACGGAGACAGGTCGCCGTAACCGACCGTCGAGGCGGTTGTCGCGGCAAAATAGATGAAGGTCAGCGGATTGCCCGTCAGGCCTGTTTCACCAGCCAGGAAAAACAGGATCCACGAGATCACCATATAGGCGCATATCAGCGTCGCAAGCAGCCAGAGCTTGAGCTCGAGGACGTGTTGGTAGAGCCGAGAAATGATGAGTTGCAGGATTGGCACCGCTGAAATTTGCCCCCTGTTTCGGTCGCCGGCTACTCTGACCAGAGCCCGCCCTATTGTCAATTCGGCATAGCTTTCCGAATAATCGCTTGAAACGGCTAGACGGGGCTTCTACTTGTTCGAGGCCGGATCCCGGCACCGGATTTGAAATGGAGGGCTTTGGATGAGTACGCGGCAATCTCCCTGGACACTTGCGGAGCTGAAGGAAGCTCTGGAGCAATCGGATTCCTTCGCGGCAGGTGAAATCAGCTGCACGGTGAGTTCCGATCAGGCCGGCGTGCTGGAAGTCCAGCTTCACTCGGCCGGTGAAATCACACTGTTCATGGTTGTCGGCGAAACCCAGATCCTGACGTCCACGGTTCTGTGGCCTTGCGATGCCCAGGAGGACCCGGCCTCCTTCGAGGCGATGATGCTGCGCAATCACAAGAAGCTGCTGCCGCTCTGCGCCCTGTCCATCGATATGATCGACGGACGCGAATATTACGAGCTCTTCGGCGCCATGTCCGTGCGCTCGACACTGGATTCGGTCGAGACGGAATTGCGCACCATCGCCAACAGCGCTCTGGAGCTGGCCGCCGACGTCGGTCCCAAGGCCGCTGCCTGATCCCGCCGCCAATTTGAAGAAGGACATTTGAAAATGAGTGTTTGGGGCAAATTGATTACGGCGTTCAAGGGCCACGCCCACAATGCCGCGGAATCCGTTCAGGACGCCAACCTGATGACGATCCTGGAACAGGAAATCCGCGAAGCAAAACAGGCGATCGGTGCAGCCAAGGACGAAAAGGCGCGCATGGCGGCCAACCGCAAGCTGAAGGAAAAATCCGTCGCCGAACTGATGACCGAAATCGAGCGGCGCACGGAAGCAGCCCGCAGTGCCAAGGCACAGGGCGACGAGCCGCTAGCCATCGAGATCATCGAGAGCGTGCTGAAACTGCGGGACAAGGCGGAAGCCGACCAGGCTCTGTTCGATCAGTACAAGTCCACCGAAGAGCGCATGGACAGCACCATTCGCCAGTCGATGAACAAGATCGAGACCCTGCAGCGCAAGATGGAAAGCGCAAAGGCCAACGAAGCGTTGATCAAGGCCCAGAAGGCGGCGTCCACCAACACCACGGCTTCCGACGGCCGGCTGGCCAGTGCGGTCGACAGCCTCGCACGCCTGGAACAGCGCCAGGCGGAACAGCAGGCGATGCTCGAAGCGGCTGAAGAAGACGCTCGCCTGGAAAGCGGCGCCGATCTGGAAGCCAAGATCAAGGCCCTGGAAAATCCGGCCCGCAACGACGTGCAGGCTCTTCTGGCGAAACTCTGACGCCCCGCCTGCACCATGAAGCGGATCGCAGTTCCTGAAAGACCGGGGTGGAAGGAAGAAGCCGAGCGCCTCGGCTTCGGCTTTCACACCATGTACGGCGCACCGTACTGGGACGAGACCCACGCCTATCAGTTCACTCTGCGCGAGATCGAGGACGACCTCGAGGATCCCTCGCAGGAGCTCTACGGCATGTGCCTCGATCTGGTTGATCGGGCAGTCCGTGACGACAGTCTCATGGACAAGATGGCGATCCCGGAAAAGTACCGCTCCTGGATCCGCAATTCCTGGGAGCAGCAACAGCCCTCGCTTTATGGCCGCTTCGATTTCTTCTACGACGGCAGCGGGCCTGCGAAGCTTCTCGAATTCAATGCCGATACGCCGACAGCGCTTTACGAAACCGGCTTCTTTCAGTGGATCTGGCTGGAGCAGCAGATGGCGGCTGGCGTTCTGCCGACCGACAGCGATCAGTTCAACTCCGTTCAGGATCGCCTGATCGAGCGGTTCGCCGCCATGTTCGCGCCCGGCTATCACATTCACTTCGCCTCATCGAAGGATCACGACGAAGATCGTGCAACCGTGCGCTATCTGGAAGATTGCGCGCGGCAGGCGGGGCTGATACCGCATTTTGTTGCTGTGGAAGAGATCGGGCTCGACGGCGAGGGCCGGTTTGCCGACGCCGACAGTTTCGTGATCGACGCCCTGTTCAAGCTGTATCCCTACGAAGACATGCTGCGCGAGGATTACGGCCCCTATCTGCCCGATGCGCCGATACAGTTGCTTGAGCCACCCTGGAAGGCCGTGCTGTCGAACAAGGCAATCCTGCCGCTGCTCTGGCAGATGTTTCCGGACCATCCGAACCTGCTGCCGTCCTGCTTCGAGGGGGAGGCGGATGAGGCATTCCTGAAAGGCCCGCATGTGCGCAAACCGTTCTTCAGTCGGGAGGGTGCCAACATCACGGTGCGCGGTCTCGGATCTGAAGAACTCAGCACACCCGGCGGGTATGGCGCGGAAGGCCACATCCTGCAGGCCTATGCGGAACCGCCGAAATTCGGCGACGACTACGTCATGATCGGTTCATGGATTATTGGCGGCCAGGCATCGGGCATCTGCCTGCGTGAGGACAAGGCACCGGTGACGCAAGACCTGTCGCGGTTTGTGCCGCATGTCATTCTGGAAAGCTGATTGCCGAAAACGCGCTGGTTGACGGGGTATGGTTGGATGTGAAACCGACCCGGCGGCCGGGCGCGACCGTTTTTTATGGGTCGTTCTTGTTTTCGTGCGCCTCACGGCCGCCGGTCGGTTCACAGGCAGGCTGTGTCAGCCCGCCCTGAAGTGAAACCCGGTATCAGGACCGGCCGGCTGCAACTGATCTCGGCGGTGCCATGCCGTCATCTTGTTCCTGTCCGAAAAACGTTCCACCAAGCTGTCCGCCGGCGTTGGACTTGTCAGCGACCCGCTTGATCTTTTCTGCCTCCTGTTCGGCTTCCTTGCGAAGCTTCGGGCTGAGGTCGTTCATGGAAAGGTCCATCTGGTCCTCCTGTGTTGGTTATGGGTCCATGGAATAAACGGAGCGCACACAGGATGGTTCCTTCTCCAGCCCGGAGAGGGGAGCGGCGGAACGGATTTCTGGACGGACAGAAACTCTGTAAATCGCGAAAAAGCGGGCTGTCTGGACGGTTTGTGTTCCAGGCAAATTTTTTGCGGAAAATTTAAGTCGCGGGATGGAGAGACGCAGCTCCTCAAGAAGCTGCGTCTCTCGGCAAAAGGCCGTTTACAACGGTTGGAACGCTCCGTTCCAGTAAACCAGCGCGCCCGATGACTGGCTTTGCCGGATTGCACGCACCTTGCCGATGACAATCGAATGGGTCGCCCGGTCGATCATCTCCTCGACCTCGCAATCGAAAGCGGCCGGAGCATCTTCCAGCAGAAGAGCCCCGGTTTCCGCCGTGCGCCATGTGGCTCCGGCATAACGTTCCGCTCCCTTGACGCCGCCGAACCCCGAAAAGTTTTCGGCAACCTTGCGGTGCTCGGGTCCAAGCGAAGACCAGCCGAATTTCGGATACTTCTTCAGCAAGGGCCAACTGGAGGAAGCCTTGTTGACGCAGGCAAGCACCAGCGGCGGATCGGCGCTGAGAGACATTGCCGATGTGACGAGGAGGCCTGAAATGTCCTCTCCCTCACCGACTGTGATGACGGAACAATTGCCCACCAACGCCCGCATGGCGTTGGTGAATTCTCTGGACGGCACGGGGTCCATCACCGGATACCGGCTTCCGCAAGCAGCGGCAGAACATTGTCACGGAAATACGGGAACTCCTCGACATAGTCGACAAAGGAGAGCGTCGTTCCGGCAAAGCCTGTTTCGTGCAGTTTTAGGATGCCGTCGGCCACCTGCCGCGGAGTTCCAACCAGCGGGAACCCGCCGTGGCCCATGGCGAACAGGTTCTTGATCTGGGCCAGCAGGTCGTGCGGAAACGACTGCGCATGCGCGAACTGCAGATTGACCAGATTGTCCACCGCTTCCCAGTCTGCCAGATCGCCCATCAGTCGGTCTCGGAGGGCGGTCGCCTCTTCCTCAGTTTCCCGGCAGATGACGTGGCTGAAGGTCAGAACACCCACATCGCGCCCCTTCTCCGCCGCCTGCGCTTTCAGTTCCTTGATTTCATCGACGGACCGGTTGAGATCGATGGCCGGCGTGAACAGGTAGTCGGCATTGTCGGTGGCAAAGGTCCGTCCGGTTGCCGAACCTGCCGCGTTCAGGATTGGTGGCCGGCCGTTGACGGGCTTGGGGTCGCCAGCAACGTGCTTCAGGTTGAAGTATTTGCCCTCCCAGTCGAAATACTCCTTCGAGGTCCAGAGCTTCTCGACCACATCGAACCATTCCTGGGCGTAGCCGTAGCGGGTTTCGTGATCGTCGGGCAGGGTCAGGCCCAGGGCTTCGTATTCCGGCTTGTTCCAGCCCGCGACAATGTTCAGACCCGCGCGGCCATTGCCCACCTGATCCATCGTGGCAATCTGCTTGGCGACGACCACCGGATTGTTTGCAGCTGTATGCACCGTGGCGAACACAGTGATGTTTTTCGTTGAGGCCAGCAGCGCAGTTGCCCAGGTGACCGTTTCCAGCACGCTGCCGTGAAAGTCGGTCTCGCCGCCGTAACCGATCCAGCGGGCGATCGGCAGCATGAAGTCGATGCCGGCATCATCCAGCATCTGGCCGAGTTTCAGGTTGTTTTCCCAGCTATTGACCCATCTGGACGGCGATTTGGTGACCGTCATCCCGGACGAGCAATTGGACGAAAACGTCCCGAGTTTGAAGCCGTTCTTGTCTTTCATCATGTTGGTAGGCATGGATCCCCTCCATTTAGGATAGATTTTCAATTGTATTTTTTATTTAAAACTATGTGCAAGAACGCCCTTACGTCAAACTGAATCGCAGCTATATTCGATCTGAAAAAACGAAGAGGGACCGATGACCGGCAAGTCGGACGATCAGAAGCTCAACTATCACTGGCACCTTTCGGAAAACGATGCGGAGGTCGTCTGCACCGAGCTGGAATTCGCGTTGATGCGCTGTTTCGAGGCGTTCGGGCGATGGCAGACAGAATGCCTGGCGTCTGTCAGCGACGTTGGGGCGACCGGCCCGGAAAACGCACTGCTGCATATCGTGCGCATGAACGACCGGGCCAAAAGCATCAAGGAACTGGCCCGGCTTACCAACCGCGACGACATTCCGAACATCCAGTATTCGATGCGAAAACTCGTGGCGGCGGGGCTGATTGAAAAGCAGGGCTCAGGCCGCACGGGCGTGACCTATCAGGCGACACCGGAAGGCAAGAAGATCACCGATGATTACGGCGCTGTGCGCAAACGGCTGCTGATTGAGCAGATCTCAAGTCTGCCCGAATTTGACAAGCGCCTGAAAGAAGCAGGTCAAAGCCTCAATATCCTGGCGGGCATCTACGAAGAGATATCCCGCATCGCCGCGACCTACCGCCGGTAACGGTGGTTCCATATCACTGACGTGTATGGCCAGGCTCGTCGCGCTGTTCCAGCGAGGAGCCGTCTCGCTGCGGCTCCGCTGCGGTTGGTGAGGTAAGTGTGCGCACTGTTGCGTTGCGGCTCTGGCAAGCGGGAGGAACTGTGATATGAGCGGGCCAGACGGCCTGGCCGAGACGGGCCACACCTTCAGCGCGGGTTAATTTTCAAAAATGTTGTCAGGGGTTTGTATCGGCGCCAACGATCTTTCGGCTGCCGGCCGGTTTTACGACGAAGTGCTTGCGACTATTGGCATGAAGCGGGTTTTTTCCGATCCCCGCGAGCTTGGCTATGCAGGTGCCGATGGTCGTATATCGTTATTTGTCTTGTTGCCGTTTGACGGGCGGGCAGCCACATCGGGCAATGGTACGCAGGTCATGTTCTATGCGCCGGATGCGGAGGCCGTCAGGGCGTTTCATGCTGCCGCACTGCGGTGTGGTGGACGTGATGAAGGCGCACCCGGCCCTCGTTCCTATCACCCGGATTATTTCGGTGCTTATGTGCGTGATCTCGACGGTAACAAGCTGAATGTCTCCGTCAGCCAGGAAAACAGCAGTAGCGCCTGAACACGCAGTGTTGATCATCGGGCAAAGGAGTTGTCTTGATCGGGCCGGCCATTTTGGGTGCAAGAAGCGCTGGCCAGTTTCAGGAGATGCCAGCCCATGCCCAGATCAAGTCAGCCGATAATCGAGTTTGTGCGCCTGCCGGACATCCCGCTGGAAGAGTTTGTCGCGCATATGTCCGACCCGCGTGTCGGCACGCATATGCCGCTTCTGACCTTCTCATGGGATCTCGAGATGGCTGCGAAGTTCGTCGCGGCCAAGGAAGCCTGCTGGCAACGCGACGGACTTGGCCACTGGGCCTTTCTGGCAGATGGCCGCTATGTCGGCTGGGGTGGTTTTCAGAAAGAAGGCGAGGAGTGGGATTTCGGGCTGGTGCTGCACCCGGCAGCCTTTGGCCTCGGTATGCCGATCACCAGAAAGGCGCTGGCCTTTGCCAGTGAAGACCCGCGCATTCCATTCGTCACCTTCCTGCTGCCGCCGTCCCGACGGAACCTCGGTGCACTGCGTCGGATGGGGGCACGTTTCATCGGCGAGACCGATTATGACGGCACGCGTTTCCTGAAATACCGGCTGGAAACATCAGGCCCCGTTGGCGCGGTCAGCCGGACAGCTTGACCGTCTCCACATTGACGTGACTTGCCTTTCCGGCGAACCAGCCGTTGATGGCGGCGCCAAGGCCAAGCGCCACGAACAGCACCGCACTCCAGGCAAAGCTTCCCGTCCAGCTTCGGATGAGGCCGACGATCAGTGGGCCGATGGCGGCAAGCGTATAGCCGACGCATTGGGCCATGCCCGAAAGCTGCGCAGCGGAATGGGAATCCTGTGTCCGCAACACGATGACCGTAAGCGCCACCGCAATCAGTCCGCCCTGGCCGATGCCCTGCAGCACCGCCCAGATCCAGACGGTGGACAGTGGCGCGAATTGCAGGCCGAGCAGGGCTATAACCGCTATGGCGCAAAGTGCGACGTTGATCAGCCGCTGGTCCTTGCCGCGAACGGCAAGATGCGGTGCTATCAGGCAGGCGGCAGCCTGCACCATCACCGACACCGACACGATTGCGCCGGCAGTGACGCCGTCCAGCCCGCGGGCGCGGAGGATCGGTACCAGCCAGCCGAAGACGCAATAGGCAAGTGCGGATTGCAGACCCATGAACAGGGTCACGTGCCAGGCCAGCCTGTCACCCCACATGCCCTTCACCACATAAGTCGGGCCCTTGGGACGTTTGCGCGTCGCCATGACCTGCGGAAACCACAGGACGGCCACCACGAGTGCCGGCACGGCCCAGATCGCAAGCGCGCCCTCGATAGAACCACCCAGGGCCGCTTCAAACGGAATGGTCAATCCTGCGCCGGCGGCAGCGCCCGCGCAAAGTGCCATGGTGTACCACCCGGTCACCAGCGCGGCCTTGTCGGGGAAATCGCGCTTGACGAGCCCCGGCAGAAGTACGTTGCCAACCGCGATACAGGCACCCGCCAACGCTGTTCCAAGAAACAGCAACGGCACGGAGGACGTTCCTCTTGCTGCCGTTCCAATGGCCAGCAAAACCACGACAGCAAGCAATGTGCGTTCCGTGCCGATGCGGCGGGCAAGGCGTGGAGCCAGCGGGGAGAACAGGCCGAGACATACAACGGGCAGTGTCGTCAGAAGGCTTGCGCCCGTTGGCGTGAGGCCAAAATTTTCGCGGATTTCCAGAAGCAAAGCCGACGCGCTGGAAAAGACCGGACGCAGGTTGAAGGCGATCAGTACCAGGCTTGCGCCCAGCAGAAACCGCACCAGTCCGCTCTGCGTCGCCGGCTGGGATTGCTCAGCGGAAACGTCAATGTCTTCGGCATCGATCAGTTCGATCGAGCCGGGATCGATTTCAGATGCCTGAGTCATGAGCCGAGCAGTCGCTCCAGGTCTCTCAGGACAGGGGCCATGAACCGCCGGACAGCGGCCTCGGCCAGTTCCGGGTCGCCTGTCTCGATGGCATCGACAATGGCCGCGTGGGCCGCCATATCGGGTTCCTGCAGGTCTTTTCCAAGCGTAGCCTCGATGGTCTCGCCGATCAGACTGGAGAAGAATTCGTACATGTTGACCAGAACGGAGTTTTGCGAGGCCGCGACAACAGCCCGGTGAAAGGCAAGGTCGCGCTCCACGAAACCGGCCTTGTCGTGACCATCATAGTTTCCGCGCTCCGTGAGCAAGCGGCGCAGCTCCGAAATCACCTCTGGTGTCTGGCGATGAGCGGCCAGCCTGGCGGCCTCCGCATCCAGCGCCAGCCTGGCCTCGAACTGGTCACGCAGGGTCGCGCGACGCGCCATGGTCAATGGCCCGATGGCATCGACGACCGACAGCACATAGGTGCCCGAACCCTGCCGTGTTTCCAGGTAGCCTTGCGAAACAAGCACGCGCACGGCTTCGCGCACGGTGCCACGGCTGATGGAAAGCTGCGCCGAGAGCTGAGCCTCGTTGGGCAGCTTTTCCCCCACGGACCAGCGATTGCCCACGATTTCCGCCCGGATCGCCTCGGCTGCGCTGTCAACCAGGCTCGTTTTTGCCAGAGATTGCATTTGAAGTCACCAAATCATCAGATGACTTGATCATAGGGGTGATGACGCGGCTTGTCCATCGGCGAAATCGCGTGAGGGAAAGACGCCTTTTCAGGTGTTGTCCGGTCAAACAGTTCATGTGCGGAGTCTCGGGGTTGTCGGGGCATCAGTCGCCTCGCACAGGGCGCATCGCCTTGATCGCATCTTGCTGGCCGAGATCCCTCAAAAGGTGTGATGCTGCGCATTGCAACAATGACAAATAATGTGACGTGGAAGACAGACGCATTCGCCGGGGACGTGGCTATTTGGCTGCACCGGCAAGCCTACGAAAGACGCCGATTACGCATACAGCTTCAGGGGCCATTGAGGGGGCCTAACCAAGGGAGAGTGAATGTGGCCGAGTCTTTTTTTCTGCCTTACGAATACGTCGACGTTCTGACAAATCCTGGCCTGCAGACCAGCGCCGGCCGGGTCAAGCTTACGCAGTATCTTTGCAAGGACCGTGGTAACGGCGGCAACGACAGCGCAACCAGTTTTTTCAAGAATTTCCGTTGGATCAAGGATCCCCACGGCATCACGCTGAACCAGCATGTCGGCGGCCGCGAGATCGACCTGGCGCTGAAAGGCCAGGGAAACGACAAGACATTCGTCAAGATCTGGAACTTCATGCTGAAGAACAAGGATCTTTTGGACAAGTACAAGGTTGAGGTCTGCGGCCGCGCAAACAAGGACGGCTCCAAGGATGTCGAGCAGACCGGCAAGATCAAGAAACTCTACTTCGACAAGATGTCCGATCAGGCGGCACTGCAGCAGATGGTGCAAGACCGCTTTTTCGGTATGGATTGCATAGGCTTTATCGCCAATTTCCTGATATTCACGGGTGAGTGGGACAAGTATTACGGTGTTTCACCCCGGCGGTATCCGGATCATGTTGCCAAGACCAACATCGACGACATCAACGAGGTCAAGCCACTCGATTTCATGGTCTGGAACGGACATGTGGCGATGATCGACTGGGTCTGGGAAGTTCTGGACGAGAAACGCGCGCGCATCGACATGTGCCAGAGCTCCAGCGGTGGTCCGCAATGCAACGAATACGTGATCCTGCGCCGTACCGGTGGCAAGGGTCTAAAGGGCGGTTGCGAATTCACGATCGACGGCGGCACCCCGGCCCCACCTGTGCGTGGCCATTTCACCATCTGGCGGCGGGAAGGGTTCTGGTATTGAGCACCAAGGTCCATTGGCGCGACAGGTTCATGTTGTCACTTGCCGCGCCGTTCAGGATTGCCCGTCAGACCAGGGTTGGGTTGAGCTGTGCGAAAGCCTCCTGCCTCTGATAGGGAAAATGCGGATAGGGAGCAGTGCGCGCGCTCGAGGCATCAAGTCGGGCAATCTGCTCGTCCGTCAGCGCCCAACCCGTTGCTCCCAGATTGTCGCGAAGTTGCGCTTCGTTGCGCGCCCCGATGATGACCGACGCGACAGTGGGGCGTTGAAGCAGCCAGTTGATCGCCACTTGCGGGACTGTCTTGCCGGTTTCTTCTGCAATCGCATCCAGAACGTCGACGACCGAATAGAGCAGATCGTCCTCCACGGGAGGTCCGAAACTTGCGGTCTCATGCAGTCGGCTGCCCTCGGGGATCGGATTGTTCCTGCGGATCTTGCCGGTCAGCCGACCCCAGCCAAGCGGGCTCCATACCATGGCGCCCAGGCCCTGGTCTGCGCCGAGAGGCATCAGGTCCCACTCGTAGTCCCGTCCGACGAGAGAATAATAGATCTGGTTTGCGACATAGCGCGGCCAGCCGTGTTTCTCCGCAACGGCCAGTGATTTCATGATCTGCCATCCGGAGAAGTTGGAAACGCCGATATAGCGGATTTTCCCGTCGCGGACGAGCTGGTCGAGCGTCGACAGCACCTCTTCCACCGGGGTGAAGGCGTCGAATGCGTGCAGTTGCAGAAGATCGATATGGTCAGTTCCAAGGCGCTTGAGTGCAGCCTCGACACCCCTGATCAGCCTGAACCGTGAAGACCCTGCCTCATTGGATCCATCCCCCAGGGGGAGGCTCATTTTCGTGGAGAGCAGGACCTCCTCGCGGCGGCCCTTGATTGCTTCACCGAGCACTTCTTCCGAAGCGCCATCGGAGTAGTTGTCCGCGGTGTCGAATAGGTTGACGCCGGCCTCGAGGCAGATGTCGACAAGGCGGCGCGCTTCTGCGACGTCCGTTGTGCCCCAATGACTGAAGAGTGGGCCGGAGCCGCCGAATGTGCCGGCACCGAAGCTGAGGGCGGGAACCTTGAGCCCGGAGTTTCCAAGATAGCGATAGTCCATGTCGGTGATGTCCTTTCTAGCTGGCAGTCTGGTGAGTGGAGATCGGGGAGGGCACGCGCCGCCGCTCAATCGCGAAGGAGGCAAGCGCGACCACGATGGCGAGGAGGGGGAAGCCCGCGGCGACCAGAGGCAGGTTTTCAAGTCCGGGCCCACGGGAGATGGCCATGCCGCCGGCCCAGGCCCCAAGTGCGTTGCCGAGATTGAAGGCGGCAATGTTCAGGCTGGACGCAAGGCTTTCTCCGGCGCCAACGGCCTTCGACAGAACCCAGGACTGAAGCGGAGGAACCGTTGCGAACCCCGCCACGCCGAGCAGTCCCGTCAGCACCACGGCCGCGGTCTGGTTTCCAAAGGCGGCGGACATGACCGCCAGCACGAGTGCAAGGGCTGCCATGCTGCCGATGAGCGCGGTCTTCAGTCTGATGTCGGCAAGTTTTCCGCCCAGGAGATTTCCGGCGACCAGCCCCCCACCGAAGATCAACAGGATCGGGGATACCGCCGTGTCGGCAAATCCACTGACCTGCGTCAGCAACGGGGCGATGTAGGTGAACAGGGTGAAAACGCCTGCAAACCCCAGGACCGTGGTCAGGAAACCGAGAAGGACGGAAGCGCGCGACACGGCCTTCAGATCGGCCCGCCAGCCGGATTGTGCGGCGCGCGAACGATCCGTCGGCACGAGCAGAATGAGCACGGCCAGTGCGGCCAGGCCGATCAGCGTCACGGCCCAGAAGGTCATGCGCCAGCTGAATTGCTGGCCAAGCCAGGTTCCGGCCGGCACGCCGAGGATGTTGGCAAGCGTCAGCCCTGTAAACATGATGGCAATTGCGGACGCCTGCTTGCCCTTGCCGACCATGGAGGCGGCGAAGACCGAGCCGACACCGAAGTAGGTTCCATGAGCGAGGGCCGTGAGGATACGGGCTGCCATCAGCAGGTCGTAGCTGGGTGCAAGCGCGCAGGCGGCGTTCCCGATGATGAAGATCACCATCAGGCCGATCAGCACGCGCTTCCTGTTCCAGGTCGCGGTGAAGACGGTCAGGATGGGCGCGCCGACCACGACCCCGAGGGCGTAGCCGGAGATGAGCATTCCTGCTGCAGCGACCGAGACACCAAGATCGCGGCTGACCTCTAGCAGAAGGCCCATGATGACGAATTCTGTGACGCCGATGCCGAAGGCTCCGGCCGCCAGTGCATAAAGAGCAAGGGGCATTTTGGATTCGGTCCATGAAATTTCAATGGACGGAACCTAGGCAGTGCTCATATCATGAACTATACGCCCGAAATGAATATAATAAGTGAATTTAAGTCATATGTCGCGCGCCAGCATAAACCGCAGCGGTGAGATGGAGGTCTTTGTTCAGGTTGTTGAACTGGGCGGGTTTTCCCACGCAGCCAGGCACCTGGGGATGACCCAGTCTGCAGTCAGCAAGCTCATTTCCCGGCTCGAGACACGGCTTGGTGCACGGCTTTTCAACCGGTCCACCCGACGCCTGGACCTGACGGCCGAAGGATGTGTCTTTTACGAGCGTGCGCGAGAAATTCTCTCAAGCATCGATGAAGCGGAACGGCAGGCAGGGTTGGGCGAGCAGCCGGTCGGCCGCATTCGGCTGAACACCAGCGCCTCCTATGCGACCCACATTCTTGAGCCCGTCCTGCCTGTGTTCCTCGAGCAGTACCCAGACATCTCTCTCGAAATCGTTCTGACCGACGCCTTGATCGACCTTCTCGCGGAGCGGACGGATGTTGTGGTGCGGGCAGGGCCGCTCAAGGACTCCAGCCTGGTAGCACGCAAGCTCGGCGAAACACCGATGCTGATCGTCGCCTCGCCTGACTATCTTCAGCGTGTCGGGGAACCTGCCTGCGTCGCGGATCTGGAGGGGCACAGAAAAATCGGGTTCAACTATCCGCGGGAAGTCGATACCTGGCGCTTTCTGCGCGACGACGAACCGATAGCAGTCTGCCCACCCGGGCGCGTTCAGGCGAGCGACGGCGAGGCCATCCGCCGGCTGGCGATCAACGGCCTTGGGCTGGCGCGTCTGGCTGCCTTTACAGTACGTGCTGACATCGCCGCGGGACGTCTGAAGCCGGTTCTTGAAAAGTGTTATGCAGACGACAGCGAAGCCTTCCACGCGGTCTACACCGGCCAGGGCGGCCCTTTGCCGGCACGTGTCCGCGTGCTGCTGAATTTTCTCGCCGAACACGGCGCCGTGTCCTGACGCGCGGCTTTCGAACCGCCTTACTTGAAACACCCCAGATGAACGCCTTCGAAATCGCTTGAGCAGGCCACCAGGCTCATGAGGGATTTCTGGGCGTTGGTGAGGCCTGCTGCCAGAGCGGGCGCTTCAACGCGAATGGTGGCGGCCCGGTTGCCGGAGCGAAGGGCGAGCCAGTAGTAGGAGGTGCCGTTTTCGGTGTCCTCGCCGGACCGTACCAGAGTGTCCGGCTTGTCCTGGCTATAGAGAATGCTGGTTCCTTCCGCCTGCTCGGCCAGCTCTTCAAAGAGCCTTGCCGGGCCGGTCTGTTCGACAATCGTCAGTCCTTCGCCAAGGTAGCTGCGCGACCATTGTGTGGCAGCCAGGGTTTCCACGGGCCAGGGGCGGCTGTGGCTCGGCAGGTGCGGGTTGGCGACCCGGCCTTTGGCGGCTTCTATTTCTTCCCAAACCGCGCGTGGCAGGTCGTCCAGCTTTTCGTCCGGAGCCATCAGCACATGGTTGAGCGGCCCCAGCTTGATGAAAGCGTCCGTTGCCCGTCCTCCCCGATAACCAAGCGACGACCAGCCGCCGTCTTTCGAATTGTGAAACGACAATAGCGGCTCGAAGATTTCGCCGTCGCTGACCAGCCGGTAGAGAGACATGGTATCGATGGTGCCGGACTGCTTGTTACGCGGAACGCCGCAGCCAGCAACGTTGAGCGGCCGGTCGGCAAGGTCGTAGAGCCTGATCCTGTCGCCCTCCGGTGTGCGGCCGTCGTTGGTATCTTCCAGCAGCGACGCATCGAGCAGGCCCAGGGGTTGCTCGTAGTGCAGCGCGGCCAGGCGGCTGCACACGTTCAGGATCTGGTTCTCGAACGGGATGTTCAGTAGGGCCGGGTCGAAGCTGGGCAGTTGCGCCCTGATCGCAAAGAGCGCGGCGGGCGTATCGACTTCATAAAATCCTTCCGGGCCCATGCTGATGATCCGGTCCAGCACATGCTGACTGACCGAATAGCGCGTCAGGTTCTTGACGATGTCGGCAATCGCAAGCCGGGTAAGCTCGAGCAACTGACCCAATTGACCGCTGCGGACGGCGGCAACCGCAGTCTCTTCGGTAAAATAGGGCGAGTGGAAACCGACCCTTGCGCCCGGTTCGATGGTGCGGTCGATGAAGGTGCCGATGCCGCCGGTCGGCCAGAAGGACGAGCCGCCCAGAAACGCCATGGCACAGGCCGAAACGCAGCTGTCTCCAGCTTCGACCACTGTTGCGATGGTGTTGTTTCTGAAGAAATCCGCCAGCTTTACCCCGGCTGAATAGGAACCGCCGGGGCTCGACAGCGAGACGACGGCACGCGGCCCGCCAAAATCGTTGTTGCAGGCCGCACCCGAACAGCGCGCCAGCTGCGCGAAGGCCTCCTCCACGCGCTCGCCGTCCTCCGCCCGAATTTCCCCTTCCAGCCGCAGATGCACCACCGGCGCATCGTCGCTGTAGCGGAAGGAGACAAGCGTCAACTCAGCGGATGAGGCGCTCTGGGCGCACAGCAGCAGTGTGGCAAGAAAGAAAAAGGGCCGGGCGGGAAAACGGAAGGGCATGGCAAATCAGGCTTTCGAAATGTCACCAGGCTGCACCTGCCACCACGAGAGAAGTTCGGATTTCCCGAACAGTCAAAACCTGGAAAATTCCGCAGTGGAGGCAAAAGAGGTGCCGCCATATGGCGTGAACAGAAATCGGAAAAAACCATAGCATGGGTTCTTCCGCGCTCACATCGCAAGATATGAAACCTGCCCTTTTAAGGCAGTTCTGTGCCGCGGCTGCCTGAAGCGCTGCAGGGTGATCAGGAGCCAGTCTTCTTCTGGCGTGGACGCCTTGCCCAGACTTTCAGGTCAAAAATCACTTTCACCGTCGCGGCCAGTGCCAAAGCACAAAGCGCAGCCTTGGACAGTGTCTCCATCGTGCCTTCGATCAACAGCGCATGGGCGGCGCTGCCGATGACGATCACCATGGCAAGCAGGGTGTGGAGGCGGCGCCAACGACGCGGAGGGATTGGCAGGCGTCGTCGGACTGCGGCGAGCAATGCCGCGGCGAATACGGCCCACATGGCAAGCACGCCCCAGACGGAAAAGGGTGTCGGTGATCTGAAGAGAAGGGCGTCGATGACATCCGGTGGACTGGTGATCCAGAGCCCGCCGACATGAAGGATGATTGCCAGCACCAGCAACGAACCGGTCCAGCGGTGCAGGCGCCTGCCCTTCAGGCTTTCAGCACCAGGGAGATAACCTCCAGCCAGCAAGGGCTGCAACAAGAGCAGCGCCATCGCTGCAATGCCGGCAAAGCTTGCCGCGATATAGACCGGCTGGCGCCATTGCAGCAGCGGGCTTGCCGCCGCCGCGAGCATCGGCACAACAAGGATCGTTGCCAGGATGGCCCATATCAGAAGAGCACGAAGGCGGTTCATGCCGTCGGGCAAGTCCGGGTCAAGCAGGCTGCAGCACGAAATGTGCTTCCAGGCTGGTGTCGGCCGAGCTTCTCATCACCGGTCGCAGAAAGACGGTTTCGAACTCCCCGCTGTCATAGGCCAGATGCCCGTGGGGCTGGCCGAAGGCCGGAACGATCTGCGGCATTTCCAGGCGGAAGACGCCATTGGAATCGGTGAGCGTCGCGCCATGGCTGCGCTGGTCGCGTTCGTTCCCCTCGGTCGTATGTGCCCAGATTTGGATGCGCTGGCCTGCCAGAGGGGCACCGTCACCTGCGCGCCGCACGGTTCCGCTCATCCAGAAACCGCCACCGCCGATCCTGTCGACAATGGGCGCACCGGGCCGATAGTTGTTGGACCCGCCCCGCATCGACGCTGTCGGCGCCACGCCTTTGGCCTGTGCGGGAACACTCAACCCGGATGCACCCGACACCAGCAGGGCGGTTCCGGTGACAAGCAGGTTTCGGCGGGTAATGAGACCGGATGTCATGAGTAATCTCCTGTCGGGCGTTTGGGCCCGGTTCCTTGTGGGTACCGGGCGCGTCCGATGTTCAAGTATAGGGTGTTTCCGGGCATTTCCGAGGCATCGGGACGTTTCATTCGACCGATCGTGCTCACACCTGCGTGAGCAAACGGCATCGCTTTCGGGTGGTTGGACTGTTGCAATTTTTCAATCGCTTGAAATTTTCTCGGGATTTCGCGTCTGCATGGGATTTTTCCGGATTTTCTTCGCCGGCAATGTGACGTAACGTTCGGCGCAGATGCAAGAAGCCGAGAGTTGCCTTGATGTTGGCTCTTGGATGCAGGCCTGAGGGCCTTCGCAAGGCGCGGTAAAGCTGCCGCATTGTAAACTGATCCAGGACGCGGCCTTGGCGTTACGGTCAGCAGTCTTACCCGACCCTTGAACGACCAAAGAGTGAGACATTGAAGACCGGCTTCATTTTCCTCATCGCTGCAATTGTGACTTTTTGTTCATTGGTTCCTTCACTGGCAGGCAACGCTGCAGGTTTTGCCCCGCTCAAGCTGGAAGGACATCTCGTGAAATGGGGAAAGACGGAGCTCGGCACGCCGGCTCACGTCACCTATGCCTTCGTGCAGCAGCCCATCGTGCAGGAGAAAGCACGAAATTGCGGGGCGATGGACAGTCTGGCGCGCCTTGCGCGCTTGAGTTCCCTGGGCCTTGAGGACGTGCGGCGCCAGGCGTCGCTCGCTTTCCAGCTTTGGCAAAATGTCAGCGGGCTCACCTTCGAAGAGATCGCGGACGTGAACGCGGCAGATATTCTGCTGGGCGTGCAGTCCATTCCAAGGGGATTTGCGTTCACCAACGTCAGGTTCCAGTCCGACTTTGCAGATCGTCCGAAGTCGAATGTGACCGACGTTTCGGACCGGGGTCTCGGAAAACCCGGCCGGCAACCGGAAGCACGGTCAGGTGCCACGGCGGCCGCCAAGCTTGCCCGCATCACCCGGTCTGCCGTTTGTCTCAATCCGGTTCACAAATGGAAGATCGGCTTCGACGGCGATTTGAAGACCTACGATTTGCAGTACACCTTTGCCCATGAAATCGGTCATGCGATCGGCCTCGATCACTACCTTCGCAAGAGCTCGATCATGCACTTCAAGTACCGGGAAACCTTCGAGGGTCTGCAGCCGAGCGATATCGAGGGAGTGCGGTGGTTATACGGTGCCCGTATAGATTGAATCTATCATCAAATTGACACGTTTTGCGGGTATGTCCCGTCACGCGTCAATGGGTAACCTGCTGATATTTAATAGCTAATTTTATCAAGCCGTTGCCCGAAAAGGCCAATTTTGCTTCCTATCTGTCTGTCTACGCATCGGTGAGGGCGAACGGGTTGTCTGCTCTGCCGGCGCGGCAACAAGGGAGTGAATCATGAAACGCAACATCGTTCCGGCCACAATCGCCGCCCTGGCGCTGTCGCTCAGTCCCGCGCTGGCGCAGGAGACCTCTCAACCCCGCGAAGCAGACCCGATGATCCAGGAAACAATGCCCGAGGGCGATGCGCCCGAGATCGCGTTCGAAGGCGTGACCCCGTTCCTTGCCCAACAGGAATCCGGCCATTGGCTTTCCAGCAACCTGATCGGGCAGGAAGTCACCAATCCGGCTGGCGACACGATTGGCGAGGTGGCCGCGCTTGAAATCGATGGCGAAGGCAAGGTCGTTGGTGTCGTGATCGAGGCAGGAGGGTTTCTGGGCCTCGGCACCAAGCTGATCGGCGTTCCCTATGATGCGGTCGAGCACAGCAAGGTGGAGCCGGGTGACCAGACGCTGGTGATCAAGGCCTCTCTGGACGAGGTTGATGCAGCTCCTGCGTTTCTGACGTCACTGCAGATACGCCAGGCGGAAGAAGCTGCAAAGGCACGGCAGGAGGCCGAGCAGCTGAATGCCCCCGCAGTGGGCGAACCTCAGACAGCGCAGTAACCATGGCTGCCTGCGTTCTCATCTGGAACGCGCAAGGACGGATCGGACCGGGTCACGCAATGTGGTCCGGTCTTTTTTGAAAGTGTCGGCTTCCGGCTCCGTCCCTGAAGCGCTACGGCGGATCTAACCCTTGGATTTCGCCCGGCAGCCCCGGCCGGAAGATTGCCCGCCCATGGCTTCGCACGTAGGATGCCGCCATGGGGCGCATTCTGGAAACCGAGCTCTATCCGCCGGTCAAAGCTTTTCTTGTTGAGCAGGGATATGAGGTGAAGGCCGAAGTCGGTTCGGCCGATATCGTCGCGTGCCGCGAGGGTGCGGATCCGGTGATTGTCGAACTCAAGACCGGGTTCACCTTGAGCCTGTTTCATCAGGCGGTCGTGCGCCAGTCGGTGACCGACGCAGTCTATGTCGCGGTCGCCCGGGGCAAGGGCCGGCAGTTTATCCAGTCCCTGAAGAAGAACCTGCAGCTTGCCCGAAGGCTCGGCCTTGGCGTGATCACCGTCAGGCTGCCGGATGGCGTTGTCGAGGTGCACCTGGACCCGGCGCCTTTCACCCCGCGCAAGTCCAAGGCGCGCAAGGATCGGCTCCTGCGGGAGTTTGCCCGCCGGGTCGGTGACCCGAACACCGGCGGTTCGACGCGCACCACGCTCGTGACAGCCTACCGGCAGGATGCGATCCGCTGCGCAGAACATCTTTCCACCAACGGCCCCAGCCGCGGCGCGGATGTCGCCAGGGCAACAGGCGTTGCCACCGCAACCCGCATGATGGCCGACGATCACTACGGCTGGTTCGAGCGGGTGGAAAGAGGCATCTACGCCCTGACGCCCAAGGGGGTAGCGTCTCTGAGCACGCCGGATGAAGCTGCCGGATAGCAGTTCTAAAGCCCGTCGATCGGCATGTTGAGCGCATAATACTCGAGGATGTTGCCATCCGGATCGGTGACCTTGAACAGACTGATCGGTCCTTCGCTGATCAGGCCGGGGGCCTTCAGCGCATCGGGGGCGACTGTCTCGACATGCTGCAGGGCCGCCTGAATGTCGTCGACCTTCAGATAGGGGACTGCGTTGCCGCCAAGCTTGGCGTCCGGCGCGAAGGTCTGTCTTGAAATGACGGCAAACAGCCCACCGGCCACATCAAAACCCATGAAGACATCCGTCTCGATTTTTGGCGCTGTGCCGAAGATGGCTCCATAGAACTCACGTGAACGGCTCAGGTCGCTGGACAGAACATAGACGCCAAGTCTTTGAACGGTTGCTGCTTGTGAATTTGTCATGTCTGTCTCCTGCGCATGAAGCGCGGTTCCGCTGGTCAGAAAAAGGATCGCGAGGATCCACAAAAGGTGTTTTGTCAGGTTTCGGGTCATGGTCTCCGGACGCTTCCAACTCTGGTGTCCGGGTCCTATAAAGGCCCCCTGCTGACACCGTGTTGGCAGCATCGTGCCGGGGAGACGGGCCATGCGGCGCGCGGACAGACTGTTTGAAATCATCCAGATCCTGCGCCGGGTGCGCCAGCCGGTGTCGGCGCAGGCGATCGCGGACGAGCTGGAGGTTTCCAAGCGCTCGGTCTATCGCGACATCGCCACCCTGACGGCGCAGCGCGTGCCGATCCGGGGGGAAGCCGGTGTCGGCTATGTTCTGGAAGAGGGCTTCGACATGCCGCCCCTGATGCTGACGGCCGAGGAAATCGATGCGGCGGTTCTGGGGGCCTTGTGGGTTTCCACCCGCGCCGAGCCGGAACTTGCCAGGGCAGCGGAAAACCTGATCGCCAAGATAGAGGCCATCACGCCCGGGCCCTTGCGCCGCCACATTGCGGCAGCCGCGATGAGCGTGCGGCCCGTCGACCCGGCATCAGAAGACAAGGTCGATGCGGCCATGCTGCGGCGGGCCATTCTGGAAGGCAGGAAGGTGTCGCTGGGCTACCGCGACGGTGATGGCAAGGAGAGTAAGCGCGTGGTCTGGCCCGTGTTGCTGGGCTACCGGGACGAAGGCCGCATCCTTGCGGCCTGGTGCGAGCTGCGCCAGGACTTCCGCTATTTCCGCACCGACCGCATGACCTTTGCCGAGGCGCTGGATCAACGCTATCCGGAAAGTCGCGGCTCTCTAAAGGCTCGCTGGCGGAAGGCCATGGATGCCGAGCGGGAAAGCTATTTCCCGCGCGCCTGATTGCGCCAACTCACCCCTTGCGCCCCAGATAGACCGCCTGGGTCACCTCGCGCCCGTCCTGTAAGGGATTTGCGAACACCACCGGTTCGGCCCAGGCCGCGTCAAACGCCTGGCCAAGCAAGGCCGTGATGGCCTCGTCCGGGGCTTCATCCGACCATAGCCCGACGATCCCACCCGGTTTCACGAAACGCTGGACGGAGCGCAGGCCCTCGGGCGTGTAAAAGCCTTTGGAGCCGCCATGCAGCAGCCGTTCCGGGGTGTGGTCGATATCAATCAGCAGAGCGTCATACTGGCGGCCGGGCTGGTCTCTATCAAAGCCTTCTTCCGAGGCTGCCATGGCGAAGAAATCGCCCTGCACCAGCCGGCAGCGCGGGTTGTCGGCAAGCTCGGTTTTCATCGGCACGAGGCCTTCCTCATGCCAGCGAATGACAGGCTCCAGCAGATCGACCACGGTGAGGTCGGCAACGCTCTCATGGGCCAGGACGGCCTGCGCGGTGTAGCCAAGCCCGAGTCCGCCTACCAGCACGTCCAGCTTGTCACCGTCGAGGGCCGCAAGCCCCTTGTCCGCCAGCGCGATTTCCGACGCGGTAAAAAGGCTCGACATCAGGTGTTCCTCGCCAAGGAGGATTTCGAAGACGTCGGTCTTCAGCGCCAGGATATGCCGGCGGCGCAGGGATATCGCGCCGATCGGTGTCGGCGCGTAGTCCAGTTCTTCAAACAGCCTGCTCATCTCAGCAATAGCGCTCCGGCCCGATGCTTTGCACGTCCGAGTAGCGGTCGCCGTGGGCCCAGCCAACGGGTAGCACGGCCTCGATACGCTCCAGATCCGCTGCCGTCAGGTTCAGGGCCGCACCCGAGATGCATTCCCGCAGGTGCTCCACGGAGCGCGTTCCGGGGATCGGTATCACATGCGGCCCGCGGGTCAGCAGCCAGGCATTCGCCAGCCCCGCCGCCGTCGTCCCCATCTCCGCTGCAAGCTTGCGGAAGCCTTCCATGATGCGCAGGTTCTCCGTCAGGTTCGGCTCCATGAACCGCGGGTTCGTGCTGAGGAACGGTAGCTCGGCGATCCGCTCGCGCGGGATCGGATGGTCCGTCAGCAGCGAGCGGCCGACGGGCGAGAACGCCACCATGGCAACACCAAGCTCGGCGCAGGCCTGCACCAGCCCAAGGTCGGGCGCGCGCGTGGAGAGCGAATATTCCGATTGAACGGCCGCGACAGGAAACACCTTCATGGCACGCCGCAGGGTCGACGGCGCGATTTCCGACAGGCCGATGGCGCGGGTCTTGCCCTTTTCAACCAGCCGGCCGAGATTGGCCGCCGTTTCTTCCGGGGTAAAGCGCGGGTCGCGGCGATGGGCATAGAACAGGTCCACGCACTCCACGCCAAGCCGCTGCAGAGACTTGTCCAGCTCGGCTTCAAGGTGCTCCGCCGAATTGTCGAAGCTGCGGTTGCCGTTCGCATCGGTGGTGATCGTGGCCTTGGTCGCGATCACGAATTCGTCCCGCGCACCCGGATTGGCTTTCAGATAGCTGCCGAGGGCGCTTTCCGATTTGCCCATGCCGTAGACATTGGCCGTATCCAGATGCGTGACACCCAGATCGCGGCAGGCATTCAGAATGGCATGGCTTTCCGCTTCGTTCGTCGGCCCGTACATGTCGGAGAAGGACATCGCCCCATAGCCGATGGCACCCACTTCCGGCCCGTTGGCGCCCAATCTGCGTTGTTCCATGTGTCCCCTCTACGTGCTGGAAAAGCTGAAGAGTTCTTTTCTTAAGCCATTGTCCCGGGCGCTGAAAGGGCGGAAGTGGCAGCTCAGTGGGGATTGAATTCTTGGACAGGTGCGGACAGGACTTCCGAGGCAGGCTCCTGCTTTTGGTTCGGAGCCGATATCCACCTGCCAAAATTATGCTGCGATGCGAACCGCTGAAGCCACCATTCGTTGCATCAGAGAAGACAGCTAGCAACCAGGCGCTGGCGCTGCGGACACAACTGTCTTTGCGGGTTATTTGCCAAAAATGCTGGACAATAAGCTTCGTGTTATCTTCGGGCTCTTCAGAGTGATAATATTAAACACCTCAACATCCTCAGCTTCTAAGTAATTATCATGCCTGAAGCCAATCTCCAATGCAGGCAGGTCAAGCGGGGTTTCAAAGGCATAATCAATGTTTTCCTCTTTATCCACTTGAGCCAGAACGTGACGTTGCTTCAATTCGTTGTAGATTGCTGGAAGTTCTCCGATTTCGGATAGATCGAACCTGTCTTCACCGTTTCCGGCGTGAGTGACTTTCCAAATCTGTCGACCATTCTGCCATAACTCGGAAGAACTCCACATAACCGTTTCGTTAACTTCGCAGATATATGTCCGATGCTTCTGGGACAGTTCGGCAACCTGATCTCGAACGCTTCGTCCAAAGCCTTCATCCTCTGACCATAGGATGGTCCAACCGGTGCTGTTGAGTCTTGCAGTCCACCAATTGCCATCTGGCATCTCTTCGACCGGTTCACCCTTCGTTAAACCCAATTTGTCAATTAGTTCGTCCGGCAAAGCCTCGCTCGCAAGATAACAGATACGAAATCCCATATTAGTTCCTTTTGGTGGATCTCTAGCCATCTAGCGACTTGGTCGCCTGGGTGCAATCTAGGGTTTGGCATCAGGTAGGTTCGGGCTTCAAGCTGCGGTTCATGTCTATTGCATTGAAGGCCTGCATGCAGCTCAATCGCGATATTCATGTTTGGCGCGGCAGAGTCGTGGTAAGGTTTCCACTACAGGTTTTTGCACCGTTCTTTCCGTAGGCAAACGCAGTTGGACAGTGGGTTGTCTAGAGTGATAGAAGCTTCACACATGGCTCTTTTGTCAAACTGCTCGTTTCCAGGCGTCGGTAGGATGTGTTCAATCCGTCGGAAACTGGCGCCAAACTTTAACGCGTAGCGAATATGATAAAGCTAAGACGTATGCGGACAGACACTAGCAAAACCATCTATTGCAAACTACGCTAGTGAAGAAACGGAATCGGGTATCTCCGGTACAAGCTCTATTGAGGTTCAGAATTGTTCGATTGTCCACAAAGTCACTGCGGCCACGATACAGATGCGTTTCTTCGTGGAGGTGGGCAGTACGAGTTGTTGAATGTCGAAACCCCTAACTACGCCCTGAGGTCTGACGACCGAAATCAATTGTTTGATCCGATAGCAAATGAACTTCTATCTACTAGATCAATGCAGCGGTTAGCACATATTGGATTTCTGGGTGCAATAGATCATTTCCGTAGAGGTAATGGAAAAGAGCCTCATCGTCGCAAACACAATAGGCTAGAACATTCTGTAGGTGTAGCGCTACTTGCTCAGAGGTTTGCACTGAGTGCCGAAATTTCTCAAATGGACCGATTGAAGCTTCTCGCTGCCAGCCTGTTGCATGATATCGGCCATGGGCCACTTTCGCATACGCTTGAGCCAGTATTCGAAGAGGCACTTGGTATTGATCATCATCGGGCAACAAGAAGTATTGTTTTAGGCAATAGTATTCTTGGGACGGAGATTCTGGATATTCTAAAACGCCATCAGCTCGATCCTGAAGAAATTATGGACTTGATCGATAGCAGGTACGACGGGTCTTTTGGCTACCTTTTTTCTGGAAAAATAAACTTAGATACGCTTGAGGGGATTACGCGCTGTCGCGCTATTGTTGGTCGCCGACCTGCATTTGGAACAGCTTTATCCGTCGTTGAAAGGTGGGCTCAATCCGGGCAATCCAAGTTGCCAAAAGCTGACTTCGATGAGTTCTGGAAGCTTAAACATAACGTTTATGCCTTGCTTATCAATTCGCCGACAGGATTGGTGATGGACACTGTTGCTCAAGCTTGGGCGCGAACAAATCTTGCCCAGTTGGATACCTTAGACTTTTTTATGGATGAGCGACAGCTTAGGAAGAAGTATCCCGAGCTTTTTCTTCTAATTAACTTAGCTGCTAGTGACCGTGGAAGCCTGATAACGCGACTGCCAGCGAAGTGGCTCAATGCTGAAGTTCAAGCACGAAGACGCCGTTACTATGTCGATGAATCTGTGGATCTGATCTCATTGACTGATATGACACTACGCTACAAACACAAAAAGAATAGTTGGACAGTTTCTCTTGGTGAGCTTCTGGGAGGAGTATAATTGGGGAATTTTACGACGTTATGACTCAAACTATTTTTGAGAAATGTGCAGCAGCCGCGGAGACTCAACTTAAAGTGATGCGCAATGTTGCGGCCGAACTATTCGGGGATCGGCAGGACCTTATCATCGGTGTAAATGGAAGCGTCGCTCGTCGCGAATACACTAGTGGATCAGATATCGACCATTTTTTTTTATATGTAAATGACGTAAGTTCACAGGACGTCGATTTATCTGGTGAGGAATATGAGTTTCGTAAAGCGTTAGAGTTCAAGGGTTTAAAGATGCCAGCAAGTGGTGGCGTTTTTGAGGGAGCTCTAAATGCTGATAAGCTACTCACTCCTATCGGAGGGGACGACGACACGAACAAAACGCTGACGAGGCGTATGCTGTTTCTCCTTGAGGGTGAATGGATATTCAATCAAGGCGTTTTTGAAGATCTGCGTGTTAAGCTGATTTCTCAATATGTTGCGGACAGCTTAGAGCACGATAAATTGGCGCTGTACTTACTCAATGATATTATTCGGTACTGGCGAACAATTTGCATAGACTTTGAGCACAAAACGTCTGGAGGAAAAAAACCACGCGCGCTTCGGTTGGCGAAGTTGCGAATGTCAAGAATGCTTCTTTGCTTTGCTGGTATGGTTGCTATCGCCGAAGCTTCCGATTTGCCGCCGAATGAAAAAAGAGATCGACTTGTTGAGCTTTTCTCTCAGCAAGGTATTACCCGCCTCGAAGGCATTCTGTCCGAGGAATTCTCCCCCGCAAAACAGTTGTATGGTCAGTTCTTAAGTAGCCTTGATGACGAGACCGTTAGGTCCAAACTGAATCTTGATGGCGACGAGGGAATGCAAACCCCTGAGTTTGAAGAGATGACGGAATTGGCGAGAAAATTTAAGAACGAATTGGTGAAAATTATGCTCAGCCATTACGGGCCAGAAACTAGAATAGTTCACGCGATTCTCCTTTAGCGCCCATAATTTTCCAGAAATCCACAACCCATTGTATAGAGAGGACGCCAAACCTTCATCTTGGTGGCAGACTGTCTGGTCCCAACTTGCTGCCAGACTGAAACGGACATTTGTCAAAGCGGCGCTTCGGGTTGTAACTGACCCCATTTCGGTCATTCGCTCCGACAGCAGCAAAATTCCACTCCCCACCCATCTCACGCGCCGCCCCTCAATGAAAATCCCGGCTCGGGAACAGCCGTTTGGCCTGTTCGCGCGGGTGCATAGCGCGGGTGCGTTGTGCGTCGGATTTCAGATGCACCGGCACGTCGTCGGTCTTGGTGGTCGTCTGGCCCAGAACGTCGTCGTTGGGGTGGCCGAGAAGCGACAGGTCGCGGGAGCGGTCCTCGATGTGGTCGGCGATCAGGTGAACGACCATGCCTTCGCGTTCCAGCCGCCCGGTGACCTTGAGGAGCCGTCCGCCGAGAACGGCGGGCCGGAATTTTTCGTACATCTTCGGCCAGACGACCACGTTGGAAACGCCGGTCTCGTCCTCCAGCGTCAGGAAGATCACGCCCGAGGCCGTGCCCGGGCGCTGGCGGGTGATCACCAGCCCGCAGACGGAAACGCGGCGCGCCTCGCGCGGGCTCAGCGCCGCCAGCCGGTCATGCGGGGTCAGATGCGCGATATGCGGGCGCAGCAGTTCCATCGGGTGGGCGCGCAAGGTCAGCCGGGTGGACAGGTAATCCTCCACCACTTCCTGCCCCAGATGCATGGTGGGCAGGAGGACATCCGGCTCGAAGATCGCCTCGCCGTCGATGGGGTCGTTGAAGAGCGGCAGCGGTTTGGGGCTGCGGATGGTCTTCACCTGCCAGAGCGCGGCCCGGCGGCTGAGCCCCATGCCGGCAAAGGCATCGGCTTCGGCCAGCCGCTCCAGCGTGGCCGGCATGACGCCGGTGCGCAGCCACAGGGTTTCCGTGTCCGGATAGCCGTTGCCGCGGGCCGCGACGATCCAGGCCGCGTCCTCCTCGCGCAGGCCCTTGATCTGGCGAAACCCCAGGCGCAGCGCCAGCGCGCCGTCGCTGCGCCGTTCCAGGGTGTTGTCCCACAGGCTGGTGTTGACGCACACCGGGCGCACCTCCACCTGGTGCTCGCGGGCATCGCGCACGATCTGCGCCGGGGCATAAAAGCCCATCGGCTGGGCATTCAGCAGCGCGCAGGCGAACTCGGCCGGGAAGTGGCATTTCAGATAGGCCGAGACATAGGCCAGCATGGCAAAGGCGGCGGCATGGCTTTCCGGAAAGCCGTATTCGCCGAACCCCTCGATCTGGCCGAAGCAGTTCTGCGCGAATTCCAGCTCGTAGCCGCGCTCCAGCATGCCGGAGATGAACTTGTCCTTCAGCTGCCCGATGGTGCCCATGCGCCGGAAGGTGGCCATGGAGCGGCGCAGCTTGTCGGCTTCCGACGGTGTGAACCCGGCGGCAACCACGGCGATCTGCATCGCCTGTTCCTGGAACAGCGGCACGCCAAGCGTCTTGCCCAGCACCTCCTCCAGCGCCTTTGAGGGGAAGGTGACCTTCTCCCGGCCCTGGCGGCGGTTGATGTAAGGGTGCACCATGCCGCCCTGGATCGGGCCGGGGCGCACGATCGCCACTTCGATGACAAGGTCGTAGAACTGGCGCGGGCGCATGCGCGGCAGGAAGTTCATCTGCGCCCGGCTTTCCACCTGAAAGACGCCGATGGCATCGGCCACGCACAGCATGTCATAGGTCTTCCTGTCGGCCTGGGGCACGGTGCCGAGGGTCAGTTCCTGGCCATGGTGGGTGTCGATCAGCTCGAAGCACTTGCGGATGCAGGTCAGCATGCCGAGGCTCAGCAGATCCACCTTCAGGATGCCGAGCGCGTCGATATCGTCCTTGTCCCATTCGATCACCGTGCGGTTTTCCATGGCCGCGTTCTCGATCGGGCAGAGCGCGTCGAGCCGCCCCTGCGTGATCACGAAACCGCCGACATGCTGGCTGAGATGGCGCGGAAAGCCGATGATTTCGCGGATCAGCTCAATGGTCTGGCGGACGCGCGGATTGTCGAGATCGAGCCCGATCTCCCGCATCCGCGTTTCTTCCGGCCCCTTGCTGGAACTGCCCCAGATCTGCCCGGCCAGTGCGGCGGTGACATCCGCATTCAACCCCATCACCTTGCCGACCTCGCGGATCGCCGCGCGGGTGCGGAAGTGGATCACCGTGGCGCAGAGCCCGGCGCGGTGGCGGCCGTATTTTTCATAGACATACTGGATCACCTCCTCGCGGCGCTCATGCTCGAAATCGACATCGATGTCCGGCGGCTCGCCCCGGTGCTCGGAGATGAAGCGCTCCGACACCATGGTGATGGTTTCCGGCCCCACATCGGTGATGCCGAGCGCATAGCAGATGATGGAATTGGCCGCCGAGCCGCGCCCCTGGCACAGGATGTTCTTGCTGCGGGCAAAGCGGATGATGTCATGCACGGTCAGGAAATAGGCGGCAAAGGCAAGTTTGCGGATCAGCTTCAGTTCCTTTTCCGCCAGCGCCAGCGCATGGTCCGGCACGCCTGCGGGATACCGCCTCTCCAGCCCCTCGTAGGTCAGCCGTTCCAGCCGCTCCTGGGGCGGTTCGTTGCCCGTGATCTCGTCCGGATATTGGTAGGAGAGTTCGGACAGATCGAAGCTGCAGCGGGTGGCGATCTCAAGGGTCCGGCGAAGGGCCGCCGGATGGTGGCGGAACAGCCTTGCCATATCCTCCGGCGCCTTCAGCCGGCGTTCGCCATTGGGCAGGGCCCGTGTGCCGATATCGTCGATGGTGCAGCCTTCGCGCAGGCACGTCAGCACGTCGGCCAGCCGGCGCCGGCCGGCATGGTGCATCATCACGTCGCCGACGGCGACCATCGGCGCGGCAAGCGAATGCGCCGCGCGGGCGCAGGTGCGGAACCAGGCCTGGTCGGTGCCGTCATAGCGGGGTGCCGCGCCCAGAAACACATGTCCCGGCGCTTCCTGGCGCAGGCGGCGAATGTGATCCTTAGCCGTCTCACAAATTGTCTCGCGCGCCATCTCCGGCTGCGGCAGGGCAATCAGGATCATGCCCTTGCAGGCGTTCATCAGGTCGGAGAAATTCAGGTGACACTCGCCCTTTTCCGCACGCCGCTTGCCGAGGGTAAGCAACTGGCTCAGCCGCTCATAGGCGGCGCGGTCGGTCGGCAGCGCCACCCAGTGCAGCGGGCTGTCCTGCAGGCAAAGCCGCGCGCCGACGATCAGCCGCGGCAGCTTCAGCGTCTGCGGGGCAGGCAGGGGCGGGCTCGTGTTCGTCTCCTTGCGGGAGGAGGTGTCGATCTGCGAATGCGAGCGGATCTGAACGCCTTCCTCGGCCGCCGCCCGCTTGATCTCCTTCAGCGCCGAATAGGCCCGGACAACCCCGGCCAGCGAATTGCGGTCGGTAATGGCAACCGCATCGAGATTGAGCATCGCGGCACGGGTCACCAGCTCCTCCGGATGGGAGGCCCCCCGCAGGAACGAAAAATTCGACGTCACGGCCAGCTCCGCATAGCGGACCGGCTCTGGCCGGAAATCGTCAGGCGACGGAAGCATGCTCATCGGCAAGCCTCCCTGTTCTTTCCAAAGCTGTCCTTGCAGGACAGATGCGCGAGATCCCCGTGTCCCCGCGTGCCGTCCTGGCAAAGCAAAAGCGCAAAGCCCGGTCGCAACCGCCGGTCCGCTTGCCCTTCAGGCACCGGAAGCCCCTGCCGGCACCGCTCTGCAAACGAGTAGGCCCCGGATCTCGCGATGCTCGTCCGGAGTGACACCGGGCAAGGGGCGGGGAGAGCCGGAACAACAACCTTCTTCTCCGCCGTCATCCCGGACGCAACGCAGCGGAGATCCGGGACCGGGGAGCCCAGGATCTGCGAGCCCAGGATCGGGGAGCCCAGGACCGGGAAGGCGATAGAGGCAAGGCGCAAACTGCGGAAGCCCATCAGCCGAACTCCCCTTGCACGAACCAGGCCGGGTGCTGGGGCGTGTGGAACAGCCACAGGCGCTGGCCCTGATGGGTGGCGATGCGCCAGTAGTCGCGCAGGCCCTTGGCCCAGCTGTCGTCCAGGTCCCACCAGGCAGGGGTGATCCGTTCCGGCCCTTCGGCCTCGAACACGGTCAGGGCCCGGCCGCGCCAGCGGAAGCGCCGGGGCGGTTCGAAGCCGGTGCCGGAAATCGGCTCGGGCGCGAACAGGCGGATCGGCCGCGGCCGGTTGGCGGGCCAGGCTTGCGCCGGGCGGCTGTAGGCGGCCGGCACCAGCTTGAAGCTGCGCTCGGGAATGTGGCTGTCGACCGGCTGGAACCGCAGGATGTTGTCGAGGCCCACCCGGTTGCCGAGCTGGGTGATGAGATCATCTAACCCGTCCTTCTCCAGGCCCTCGGTGCGGTCCAGCTGGCGCATGCCGAGCGGTTCCACCTCGGTTGCCTCCAGGCGGATCATGTCGATGCCATAGCCCGCATCGACCGCGCTGACCCCGCGCTCGAAAAGGGCCAGGATCCGTTCCGGGTCGCGCATCGGCCGGGCGAGTTTCAGTTCCACCGCCTGGTTTTCCTGATCGACCCGGCGAAAGGTCAGCTTCAGGCTGCGGGCGCCCTTCTGCGCGGTGTCGAGCCGTTGGCACAGATGCGCGGTCAGCCGGCGTGCGGCGGCCATGACATCGTCCAGAAGGCCGATCGGGTCGGGCAGGGTCATGCGCACGGCAAAGCCCGGCTCCTCGCCAAGGGGAGAAATCTGTTCGGGCAGCGCCCCCAGCGCCTGGTCGAGGCGGCGCAGGACATCGGGCTCGTACCGCCGGGCAACCGTGGCGCGCGGCAGATTGTAGAGCTGCGAGACCGTGGCAATGCCGAGCCGTTCCAGACTGGTGCAGGTCTGGTCGGACAGCCGCAGGGCCGACAAGGGCAGCGGGCCGATGCGGGCAAGGGTTTCGCCGGTCCCGGCAATGCCTTCGGCAAACCGGGACAGCGCCCAGGCCGTTCCCGGGGTATCGGCAAGGCCGAGCCGGGCGGTCAGCCCCGCCCGGGCGAGCCGGGCACGGATATCGTCCAGCAGCGGCTCCTCGCCGCCAAGCAGGTGAGCCGAGCCGGTGATGTCGAGAAAGAGGCCGTTGCGCCCGTCAAGGCCCACCCATGGGCAGTAACGGGTTGCCCACCGGGCCAGGAGCCTCAGGAAACGCTGGTCGGCGGCCGGGTCCGCCGGGCGGGTCAGCAGACCGGGGCAGAAGCTGCGCGCGTGAACCAGCGTCATGCCGCGGTTGAGGCCGAAGCTTTCAGCACGCGGGCACAGGTCGTAAAGGCGTTCGGAATTGCGGTCGAAGAGGCTCAGCGCAAAGGGTGCGTCGACGGGCCGGGCACGCAGGGAGCGCTCAGCCGCCAGCCTCGGAAACCACAATGACACGATGCGCCGCTGCATCCCAACGTACTACCCATTCCGACAATGTTCCTATTTTGTTCTTTATAAGCGACCAGCGCCAATGAGTCGAGTCGTGACCATTTTGACGAGGCTCCGGTGCAAGACCGGAAGAGGGGGCGGATTGGGCCGGAAGACAGGTGCTGCGCCAGCGGGTTTCGGCGGCATTGCTGCCCGCGCCTTCCGGGATCAGCAGGATGGCCGTGGTGCGTCCGGCCTCGGCCGCCAGCTGCAGCCGGCGGCCCTCCGTCAGTCCGACGGTGCCGGAAAGTTCAGCCACCACCAGCCCGGCGGCGCCGGACCTGAGCGCGGTTTCCGCACTTGCCAGAGCAGTCAGCTGGTTGCCGGCGCGGGTCAGAAGCAGCCGGCCCGGATCGCAGTAGGCCGCAAGGCCTTCCGGGTTCACCGTCGGGCGCCAGTCTTCCGAAATCCACACGACGGCCCCCTTGGCCATTCCGGCGGCGATCGCGGCAAAGCTCAACACGCTGTCACCGCACACTTCGTGCGCGCGGGCGTGTTTCAACGGAAAGACGGAGGAGAATTTCAAGGACATGCAAGGATCGTCTGTAGCAATCGGTTGAGCAAAGCCTAACTCATGGAAGCTGTTTGCGGAACCGGATACGGTCAATATCCATTCCAAACAGCCGTTGCCGGGCACGAGCCGGGTTGCTATACGCCCGGCACAACAGGCAGGAAAGCACCAATGACCAGCAGCCTTCTGGACGGCCGGAAGATCAGGACGATTTCCATCGTCGGCAACGGACCGATTTCCGAGGCCGATGCGCCGGAAATCGACAAGGCGGACCTGGTGCTGCGCTTCAACAGTGCGCCGGCCCTCGGCGTTGCGGGCCAGCGGGTCGACGTTCTGATGCTCAACCGGGCCCGGGTCTATATGTCGAAGCGGATCAACCCGCTTGCCCTGGAACGCGCGCCGGAAGTCTGGGTGAACGACATAAAGGAGAACGGCGAAGTCGACTGGCTGTTCGCGCGCGAATGCAAGCCGCGCTATCTCGGGTTCGGCCCGACGAACAAGGCGCGGGAACACCTGAAGAGATTCGATCCGTTCGACCGCAGCAATCCGACATCGGGCGCGTCCATCATCGCCGAATTCCTGGATGTTCTGCCGGACGCCGAAATTCACCTCTTCGGCTTCACCCATCAGGGCAAACAGCACACCCACGACTGGGATGCGGAAAAGCAGTGGGTCCAGCAGCTCTGCGACGAGGGGCGGATCCACAAACACCTGACGCCAGGGCCGAAGCCCCGGCGGAGCCTCAAGGGCAAGCTGGAATACGCCGTCCGGTTTCTGGAGAAGCGGGCCAAGCATTATCTCCACAACAAGATCCTGCATTCTTCCGAAAGCACGAAACGCCGGATCTTCGGACAGGACGCCTGAGGCGCCAAAAGCATCATAAAGGTATCTGACAAGCACCCGCAAAGTGCCTTGCCGGGTCCGAAGTTCCTGCTTCGGGCCTGCAGGCGATTGAAAAAATCTGCACTTTCCACAGGCCGGTGAATGTCACCAAGAGTTCATATGAACGACTGAACAGTTTCATATGAGCCAACTAAATTCTGCAAAAAGTCCAGCATTAGCCGGGATTGCGGCAAGGGTGGAGCCGTGTCCGGGGGCACGCTTTTGCTGTCGGACGAGAACTTGGCTTCCGCCGGAAATGCAGCCCTGGATCCCATCAAGGGTCGGGATTCTTCAAATTTCCTGCGTTCCCTCTTGCGGACGCGGTCAAGGCGTCTTTTAATGTTCATATGAGCGTCATATAACGTTCATATGAAAACAATACGAAACGCAGGCGTTATCGTTTCGGGTGCCGATGAAGCCATTTCGGCACCGAGAGAGAACCAACTGCTGACCGGGGCAAAGACGCCCTGCTAGATGGGAGCAAATGAACATGGCTTATCGCAAGACCGTCGCCAGCCTCGTGGCTGCGGCCGCCCTCCTGGGCACGTCCTCCGCTTCTTATGCGGCCACTGACATCACCTGGTGGCACGCCATGGGCGGCAAGCTCGGCGAAGTGGTTGTCGAAATTTCCAACGGCTACAACGGATCCCAGGATGCCTGCCAGATCACGCCGGTATTCAAGGGCACCTACGAAGAAACCCTGACCGCCGGCATCGCAGCGTTCCGCGCTGGCGAACAGCCGAACATCCTGCAGGTGTTCGACGCTGGCGCCGCCACCATCATCGGTGCCAAGGGTGCTGTCGTTCCGGTTGAAGACCTGCTCAACGAGAGCGGCGCCGAGTTCAACATCGAAGATTACATCGCCGGTGTCCGTTATTTCTATGCCGACAGCAACGGTAAGATGATCGGCATGCCGTTCAACTCCTCCGCTCCGATCCTCTACATCAACGACGATGCGATGAAGAAGGCCGGTGTCGAAGCTCCGAAGACCTACGAAGAGTTCGAAGCAATCGCTCCGAAGCTGAAGGAAGCCGGTTACGTGCCGCTCGTTCAGTCGCACCTGCCGTGGGAATTCGTCGAGAACTTCAAGTCCCGTCATAACCTGCAGTTCGCAACCAACAACAACGGTTACGACGGCGCAGAAGGCACCGAGCTGGTCTTCGGCGAGCCGATCAAGAACCACTTCAAGGCTGCCAAGAAGTGGCTCGACGAAGGTCTGTTCGGCTACTACGGCACCGGCTGGGGTGACAACCAGACCCCGTTCAACGAAGGCAAAGTGGCTCTGTGGATCGGTTCTTCCGGGTCCTTCGGCGGCATCGCCGACACGGTCGACTTCCCGTTCTCCGCAACCTACCTGCCTTACTGGGAAGCAGTTGAAGGCGCCAACAAGGCTTCCTTCATCGGTGGCGCTGCTCTGTTTGCAATGTCCGGCAAGCCGGCTGAAGAAAACAACTGCGTTGCATCGTTCTTCGAATACCTGACCTCTCCGGAAGTCCAGTACATGTGGCACAAGGAAACCGGTTACGTGCCGGTCACCGAAGCTGCCTATGAGCTGGCCAAGAAGGACGGTCACTACGAGCGCACCCCGGCAGCTGAAGTCGGCATCCAGCAGCTGTCCCTGGAAGGCGGCGAGTGGACCAAGGGCTACCGCATGGGCTTCTACGTCCAGATCCGCGACGTCATGAACCGCGAACTCGGCAAGGTCTTCTCCGGTGAGACCAGCGTCGACGACGCTTTCGCGACCATCAAGGCCGACGGCGACAAGCTCCTTGAGCGTTTCGCCAAGACCACCAGCAACTAAGCTCGACTTAGTCGCCAGACCGATAGGGGCGCCTTGCGCCCCTATCGACCTTTGAGCGTGGCTGTATACGCATACCAATTCAGTCGAATATCATGCGTTTATGGCCCGGATCGACCGACATTCAGCCAGAGGGGTCTGGGTGGTCGGATGTCGATCCGCAGCGAAATGAATGAAGCCTCCGGCATTAGATCCAATGCCTGATGTTTCGGGCAGGTCGTCCCACAAGGGGAGGCCGGCGCCAATCGTTCCCGGTGGTCGAGAAACGAAATAATGAAAAAAGTCCAGTTTCAGTCTCCGTGGCTGCCTTACCTGCTGCTTCTGCCGCAGCTCGGCATCGTGACGGTTTTCTTCCTGTGGCCGGCCGCGCAAGCGATCCAGTCCTCCTTCTATCTCGAAGATCCGTTCGGTTTCGGTTCGACCTATGTCGGGCTCGATAATTTCAAGGACATGATCACCTCGACCGACTACGGCCGGGTGGCGCGGTTCACGGCGGTCTTCACCTTCTTCGTGACATTCCTGTCGCTCGGGCTTGCTCTTCTGCTTGCGGTCAAGGCAGACAAGGTTCTGCGCGGTGCGTCTTCCTACAAGACCTTGCTGATGTGGGTCTATGCGGTTGCGCCGCCCGTCGCCGGCCTGATCGGCGTGCTTCTGTTCGACCAGCATGTCGGCCCCATCGTTGACTTGTTCGCCCTGTTCGGCTGGAAGATGCAGATCGGCGTAAGCTATTTCGACACCAGCTTCGCCATGATCGTCACCGCCGTCTGGAAGCAGATCCCGGTGAACTTCATCTTCTTCCTGTCCGGTCTGCAGGGTATTTCCAAATCCGTTCAGGAAGCCGCCAGCATCGACTGCCGGTCCGGCTTCCGGCGTTTCTGGACCGTTACCTTCCCGCTGCTGGCTCCCACCGGCTTCTTCCTGCTGATCATCAACATCACCTACGCCTTCTTCGACACGTTCGGCATCATCGACGTCATCGTGAAGAACGAGCCTGGCAACAACCCGGTGACCCTGGTTTACAAGGTCTACCTGGACGGCTTCCGCGGCAACGACCTCGGCGGGTCCTCGGCCCAGTCCGTGATCCTGATGCTGATGGTCTTCATCCTGACAATCATCCAGTTCCGCCTGATCGAGCGGCGCGTGCACTACACGTAAGGGAGGCGACGATGAAAAAACTGCAGATCTCGGATCACGTCATTCTTCTTCTCGGCGTCTTCTTCATGGTCACTCCGGTCGTGCTGGCGTTTCTGACCAGCACGCACGATGCGATCACCATCTACAAGGAAGGCATCCAGTTCACGCCGGGTGGCAAGTTCTTCGAGAACTATCAGACGGTCCTGTTCGAGGCCGGTGGCTTCACCAAGGAAGTCGATGGCTTCGTCATGCTCAAGAACTCGATGATCCTCGGCCTTGGCTTTGCCATCGGCAAGATCGTCATCTCGATGCTTGCGGCCTATGCCATCGTCTATTTCCGCTTTCCGATGGCAACCCTCTGCTTCTGGGTGATCTTCGCAACGCTTCTGCTGCCGCTGGAAGTGCGCATTTTGCCGTCTTACGAAATCGTCCAGTCCCTCGGCATGGTGAACACCTATTCCGGCCTGATCGTGCCGCTCATCGCTTCGGCAACCGGCACCTTCTTCTTCCGGCAGTTCTTCATGTCGGTACCGGACGAACTTCTGGAAGCCGCCCGCATCGACGGAGCCGGTCCCTGGAAGTTCTTCAAGGACATCCTGGTACCGCTGTCGCAGACCATGATCGCGGCAATCTTCATCATCATGTTCGTCTATGGCTGGAACCAGTACCTCTGGCCGACGCTGATCACCACCGACGAGAGCCTGTTTACCCTGGTTCGCGGCATCAAGCAGATCCTGCAGGTCTGGGTCGGAGCCCAGATCCCGGACTTCAACGAGGCCATGGCACTGGCGATCCTCGCCATCGTGCCGCCGGTGCTCATCGTGGTGATTTTCCAGAGCTGGTTCGTCAAAGGGCTCGTCGAGAGCGACAAGTGAGGTTTTTAGATAAATGGCAACGATAACTCTCGACAAGGTCCGCAAGGTCTACGGCGGCAGTGTGGAAGCGGTCAAAGGGGTTTCCATCGACATCGCGGACGGTGAATTCATCGTCCTGGTCGGTCCGTCCGGCTGCGGCAAGTCCACACTGCTGCGCATGATGGCAGGCCTTGAGGAAATCACCACCGGCGACATCAAGATCGGCGACCGCGTCGTCAATAACGTCGATCCGGCGGATCGCGACATCGCGATGGTGTTCCAGAACTACGCGCTTTATCCGCACATGTCGGTCTACAACAACCTTGCCTACGGCCTCAAAAACCGCGGCATGGCCAAGGACGAGATCGACCGCCGGGTCAAGGAAGCCGCGCGCATCCTGGAAATCGGCGACTACCTGGAGCGCAAGCCGCGGGCACTTTCCGGCGGCCAGCGCCAGCGCGTTGCCATGGGCCGCGCCATCGTGCGCGAACCGGCGGCCTTTCTCTTCGACGAACCGCTGTCCAACCTTGATGCCAAGCTGCGTGTGCAGATGCGTGTCGAAATCAAGCGCCTGCAGCGCTCGCTCGGCACCACCAGCGTCTACGTCACCCACGACCAGCTGGAAGCGATGACACTGGCAGACCGGCTCGTGGTTCTGAATGGCGGCAACATCGAGCAGATCGGCGCGCCGATCGATGTCTACGACAAGCCGGCCTCCACCTTTGTGGCCAGCTTCATCGGTTCACCAGCCATGAACCTGCTGAAGGTCAAGGCGGATGGGAACGGTCTTGCTCTTGCAACCGGCACCGGCCTCAAGGGCGCCAATGCCAAGGGCCGTGATGCCTACACCATCGGTATTCGGCCGGAGCATCTCGAAGTGGTGACTGCACCCGGTGAAGGCGAAGGCCTTCATCTGGAAGCCAGCGTCAACGTGCTCGAGCCGGTCGGCGCGGAAAGCTATCTCTATTCCAGCTTTGCCGATGGCGGGGACGAGATCCTGGTTCGCGTGTCGAGCCATGCCCGTCATGAGCCGGGCGAGAAGCTTTATCTGCGGGCGGCTCCGGAAAACGTTCACTACTTCGACGCTGAAACCGGACGGCGGATCGACTGATCAGGAAACGTCAGGCGAGGCGGTTTAACGAGGGCCGCCGGACCAGGACAGAGCCACCCCGGGCAACCGGGGTGGCTTTTTGTTTTTGGCCATTCGAACTTCCTCCTGACGGTGCTTGTCAGGAGAGCGGCAGGAGATGTCTGGAACTCCTTCGGAAGCTCTGGCAAACACCTCGAAAACCGCTTCAGGGAGAAACCTTTGGAACCCTTCAAGAACAACATTTCACCGGATCTGGTGCGCTGCATCGGCGGCCATGTTGCGCAACATCACGCCGGTTTCGACCGGTTGGGCTTTGAAGCGGATATCCTGGAAGAGCTGGACAGTCTGGAACTCAAGCAGCGTGCCACCCTGATCGCGAGGCATCTGGATCATCATCTGCCACGGGAACTGTCTGCCCGCTTTGCCATCCTGCAGGCCATGCTGCATCCGATGACGGAAGTCGCCTTCGACCGGGGCAGCGACGAGAAGGGTATCCGAGGATGGGGCATGATGCCGCTCGGCATGGTCGTCGCGGCAAGTGGCCTGGAGGATTTCGAGGCTTCGTTCGTGCTGCTGAAGGAAATGACCAAGCGGGCGACGGCCGAATTCGACGTGCGCCCCTTCCTGGCCAGGGACCAGGAACAGGCACTCGCCATCATGGCGCCCTGGGTGAAGGACGAAAGTGTCCATGTCCGCCGGCTGGTTTCCGAAGGAACCCGGCCGCGCCTGCCGTGGGGCATGCGGCTCCAGGCTCTGGTTGCAGACCCCACACCCACTCTGCCGCTTCTGGAAGCCCTGAAGGACGACCCGGAAGACTATGTTCGCCGGTCCGTAGCCAATCACCTCAATGATATCGCCAAGGACCATCCTGAACTGGTGGCCGATATCGCGAAACGTTGGCTGAAGGGGGCGGACAGGAACCGTGAAAAACTCGTACGTCACGCCTGCCGGTCGCTGATCAAGCAGGGTCACACGGCAACACTGGAAGCCTTCGGGCTCAATCCGCCGGAGATCCGGGTCGAAGGCCCGCAGGTCCTGACGACCGAGGTTGCTTATGGAGACGCCCTCGGCTTCAACATCGAGCTGGTTTCGACCAGCAGTAAAACGCAGGATCTGGTGATCGACTACCTGATCCATTTCAAGAAGGCCAACGGCACTCTGGCGCCCAAGGTGTTCAAATGGACCAAGCTGACACTGGCTCCGGGGGAACGGCTGACCCTGTCCCGCAGCCACGCCATCCGGCCGATCACAACGCGGGTCTATTACGGAGGCACGCAGGCGATCAGCCTCCGGATCAACGGGAAGGATTTCGGATTTTCCGAGTTTGAGCTGGTGATGCCGACGGCAATGAACTGATCGCGGTTCAGGAAAGCCGCTTAAGCCTGAGCATCCCCAAAATCCCGAGCGCCGGGCCGATGGCCATCAGGACAAACACGCCGGGCCAGCCGATCAGCTCAGCGCCAAGCGGCGTCAGTTGCACCGTGAAGAAAGTCAGCGCGAAGCCGAGGGCGGTCTGGAAGCTCATCAGGCTGCCGGCCTGGTCGGGCGGAGCGTAGTCGGCGACAAGGGCAGAGAACTGGGCCGAATCCGGCAGGATGGAAGCGCCCCAGATGAGGACGCACAGGATTGTCAGCCAGACGGGACCGCCGAAGGTGAGGGCCGAGGCGAGCGCGGCGGTGCCACTGATGACCATGGCGGCAATCGCGATGTTCGCCTTGCCGACGCGGTCGGCCATGATCCCCGCGACAACGCAGGCAGCACCACCCGCTGCAATGGTCAGAAACGCGATCAGGCGAGACAGCGGGATCGCGGTTTCTGCGGGCATATGGGCGGAGAAGGAAACGGCAAGGGCAACGCCGATCCAGGCCCACATGGCGTAAAGCTCCCACATGTGGCCGAGATAGCCTGCATAGGCGTAGCGGATCTTTGGGTTTGTCCACGCGGTGAATATGGCCTTCATCTTCATGCGGGGCGCCTTGGCATGGAACGGCCCGAGTCCGGCAAAAAGGCACAGCACGCCACCTGCAGCGGACGCAAGAGAGGCAACGCTCAGGCTCCAGCGCCAGTCGGTGCCACCAAGCAAGGCCAGAAGATGAGGGGCGGCGGAACCGAAGGTGAGCGCGCCGACAAGCGTACCGACCAGAAACCCGCGATCCTTCTGGCCCCAGCCGACGGCGATCTTCATGCCGACCGGATAGACGCCAGCCAGCAGGACGCCGGTTGCAAAACGCGCAAGGATAGAGGTCAGCCCACCCGGCTCGACCACCAGCAGGCTGGCGTTGAACAGGGCAGCGGTGATCGCGCTGAAAGCGAAGAACCGCCGAGGGTCGATCCTGTCGGCGAGGCCAAGAAAGGCCGACGCGACGGCGCCGAACACGAAGCCGATCTGGACGGCGCTGGAGAGAGCGGCCTGGGCAAAGTCGGATATGGGAAATTCACGGGTCAGATCGGGCAGGATCGCTGCGGACATGAACCACAGGCTCATGGCGGCGATCTCGGCCAGCATCAGCAGGCCGAGTGATCGCCATTTGCCCGCCATCTCACCCGGCAAGACCCAGTTCCTTCTGCTGCTTCCTGGTCAGCTTGGCCGCGATGATCTTGTGCGCGGCTTCGATATAGGCCTTCAGGTCCGCATCGGACAGCGCGCCTTCTTCTTCCATCTGCACCCATTTGGCACGGGCAAGATAAGGCGCGGGGATCATTCCTTCCTGCTGGGTGAGCAGGGAATAGGAAATATCGGAGCATTTGAAGCTGAACCGCGGAAAATCGCCTTCGCCCCAACCAGAGCAGATGGCGAAGATCTTGCCGCCAACCTTCCAGACCGATGCGTTGCCCCATTGGATCACATGCGTGGTTGCCGGAAGCTTTTTGCAGAAGGCGTCAAAGTCGTCGCGGGTCATTGGCGTGCTCGTAAAGTCGTGGGACCGGAAACGGGGTCCGTCGGCAGGAGCGGCAGAGTGGCTTTTCCAGCTGAATCACGCAAGCTGCATCGCAATGAAAAAAACGTGTCACACATTCCAGCCCCGCGCTCTCTAACATTACGAGACACCAAGAGACGGAACACGACATGACGGCAATCAGCGTAAAAACGGAAACGGTCCAGGCAGCCCAGGAAGGTGACAGGATTGCTCTGGAACGGGTTCTGGAGGGCGTACAGGACCAGATCCATCATCTGGCCCGCCGCATTCTGGTCAATCCGGAAGATGCACGCGAGGCGACGCAGGAAATTCTCATCCTGATCCTGACCAAACTTTCAACCTTCAAGGGCGAGAGCCGGTTTTCGACCTGGGTTTACCGCGTGGCCGTTCGCTACCTGGTGAGCGCCAAGAAGGTTCGCGACCGGGATCTCGGACTGACATTCGATGCCTTTGCCGCCGATCTGGAAGACGGCCTGGTGTCAGAGCCGCCCAAGGCGCCGGACGATGTGCTTCTGCTGAATGAACTCAGGATATCCTGCACCATGGCCATGCTGCTTTGTCTGACCATGGACCTGAGACTGGCCTATGTGCTGGGCGATATCCTGGAACTGGAACACGGCGAAGCTTCCAGCATTCTGGAAATTGCTCCTGCGGCCTACCGCAAGCGGTTGTCGCGGGCACGGGAAGAAGTGATGGCGTTTACTGCGCGCCACTGCGGCATCGTTTCGGCAAAGGCGAAATGCAATTGTCCGAAGCGGCTTCCTGCAGCCGTCGCTTCCGGCCGAATTCAACCTGGATCCTATCCCAATTCCGCCGGAGGGGCGCAAACCTATCACGACGCCCGGCGGCAGGTCGCATCGGTGATCGACGGTCTGAAGGCCTTTGAACTTCAGAATGCGGTTCCCCGGCAACGTTGCCCTGAAGACATCCGCGTTCAGCTGACCGAGATCCTGTCCCCCGGCCACTGACGCAACCAGACCCGCCAGTAATCGCACAATGCATCAACCAGCCCGGCAAAGGGCGGGACTGGCACCGCCTTGCCGATCGAAAGGAAGACCTCCGTGACCCAGTTGAAACACCTCGCAGCCATGGCCGCCACCGTTGCCGTCGTCACCTTTTCCCAACCCAGCCTCGCAGAAGGAACGAAAGACATGAGCCCGGAACAACAGAACGTCATCACCCTTATCGAAAAAATGACGACCTCCTTTGAAAAGGGAGACATCGATACGGTGATGCAGACCTATGAACCAAGCCAGAGCATTGCGTTCGAACCCGGAAACCCGGTGTCCGACAGCACCCTGGCGCGCGAACTGTTTCACCAGTTCCGCTCCGTTTCGCCGAAATTCACCTATTCCGGCCACGAAGTGATCGTGGAAGGCGATCTTGCTGTCCACATTGCGCCCTGGACGATGACCGGCACCGATCCGGAAGGAAAACCGGTGGCAGGCGAAGGCCTTTCCATCGCCGTGTTGCGGCGGCAGCCCGATGGCAGCTGGAAGATGGTGATCGACAATCCTTATGGCAGCCGCCTGATCCCGGTCGCGAACTGAGCCGCGTCAGGTAGCCGGTACTGCCGGAGAAACGGTGACACGGGCCTGGCCTGCGCAACTGCGATCTGTTGCGCGCTTGCCAGGCGGGTCGCCGCAAGGGGCCGCGGAGATACTCCGGGGCCTCTTCCGTCTGCGGGGATGACCAAGGCACATCCTCAGGAATTTCATCACGGCCAGCCGGCGTCGTTTACGGGCCAGCCTCTTTCCGAGTTTGAGCAGCCGGACATGCTCCGGGATCTGCTGCGGCCAGAATTCCGCATGATGCGGATAGAGCGATCTGACAGGATCGTCCCAGGCGGGCAGGCGGCTCACACAGTGTTTTTTTCGCAATGGCAAGGAATAGGGAATGAGCATCTGCTGCTCCCTTCAATTTTGATTTTGTTGAAGAGGTATTTGCAGATAGTCTCATGAAACGCGCCTATTCCCATGTTTTCTAATTGAAAACGAGATTTCAAAAATGAAACGAAATATCGATTGGGAAGATCTTCGACTGTTCCTGGCTGTCGCGAAAGCAGGTGGCCTTGCCGGAGCTGCTGACAAGACCGGCGTCAGTTCCGCAACGCTCGGTCGCCGGGTTGCCGCTCTGGAGAAAAGCCTCGACGTTCGCCTTGTGGAGCGCGAGGCGCGAGGTTACCAGCTGACCGCTGCCGCACATGATCTCCTGCGCTACCTGGAAGACATGGACCAGACCGCCCGCAGCATCGATGCGTGGAAAGAAGGAGAAGGCCTGCGCCGGAGGATCCGGATATCGGCGGGTGACTGGACCGCGCGGCTGCTCATCGACAACCTGTCGTCCTTCTGGACCCCTGACGCCGGCTGGCTGCCGGAAATCCTTGCGGATCTCAGAAACCGGGACATAGCCCGCCGGCAGATCGATATCGGTATCCGCAACAGCCGGCCCAAACAGACCTGGTTGGCAGGACAGAAGGTTGGAAAGGTCCAATATGCCGCCTATCAGGCTGCAAAGGTTGCAAAGGGTGCAGAGCTTGGTTGGGTCGGGCTGGTGGAAGACGATGCCCATTCGCCGACGGGCCTCTGGTTGAAGGAGAACCATGGCACTGATGCGGTAATCACCGTCAACAAGGCCTCGCTTGCTCTTTCACTCGTTCGCAAGGGCAATGCCCGCATGCTGTTGCCGACCTTTGTCGGCGATGCCTATCCCGATCTGATGCGCATCGAAGGCCCGTTCGACACCATGGAAACCGAGCGGTGGCTGGTCATGCATCAGGACGAGCGTCATGAACCAACAGTTCGCCAGGCCGTATCCGCTCTGACGAAGTTCTTGAAACAAAACCCGATTTTGTCTTCGTTCTCCTGAATAATTCACAGAACAGTGAAAGCAAAAATGGGTGAAAGCCTGGCTCCTTGAATCAATTTTAACGAAGCTCCATATTTAATCATGAAAGGAACCGGTTGGTTCCGGTCCGGATGCCTTGAAAGGGTCCGGGCGCAAGGTCGCTTCGACAAGGACTTTGAGGATGTCACGCATGTCAGCGTTTTCTAGCCCGTTCATGCTCGGGTTCGACGATATCGAGCGTGTGCTCGATCGCGTCTCCAAGGCCGCCAACGACGGTTATCCGCCCTATAACATCGAGAGACTTCCGAAAACAGAAGATCAAGGCGATGTCATTCGGATCACCCTGGCGGTGGCAGGGTTCACACGAGAGCAGCTTGAAGTCTCGGTAGAAGAGAGTCAGCTGGTCATCCGGGGTCGTCAGGTAGACGACAAGACCCGGCAGTATCTGCATCGCGGCATTGCCGCCCGTCAGTTCCAGCGGGCCTTTGTCCTGGCCGAGGGGATCGAGATCCTCGGAGCCGACTTGAAAGATGGGCTCCTGTCCATCGACCTGGCACGCCCGGAACCGGAGCGTGTCATCAGAAAAATAGAAATCTCCAGCGGCGAATGAACGCTCGTCGGCCAACATATGGAGAATGACTGATGCAAAACCCCAATAGCCCGTCATGGGCAGACCGCACGCTACTTTCCGAATTCATGTCGGTCGATGAACTGACCGAACTGGGCACCGGAGATGTCGCCTACATCAAGCCGATCAAGGCCCGGGATCTGAAGGAAATGTTTCCGGATGTCCCGCCGCTGCACGACAACATGACGCTTTACGCGCTTCTCAATGCAGACGGTACGCCGATCCTGCTGGCAGACAGCCGCGAAGCTGCCGTTGCCAATGCCTTTGAAGCAGAACTGGAAATGGCGTCCCTGCACTGACGTCAACTCACAAGACTGCGAAACGAATGCGACACCGGCCATCTGGCCGGTGTTTTTGTTTTTGAGGCCCTGTATGAGCGGGGCCGGGTCTCATTGCTTCACAGGTGAGCGCTTCCAAATGGTGAAGCCCGGGGCCTTTGGTTATCGAATGAAGGTGTTCCCCACAAACGAAACGCCCGCAGAAGCAGGACTTCTGCGGGCGCTCTTGTGTCGGGCAGGAGGCCGGCCTGATCAGGTGAGGGCCGGTTCCCGGGTTTCGGCCTTTGCCTTGGCTGCAGGTTCACCGCCATCTGCCGGAGGTGTCTTCGGTCGTTCGGACGGTCCGGTGGAGGAGGTCGCAGGCGGTTTGCGCCAGGGCTGGCTCTTGTACCAGCCAGCCACATAGGCAACGGCAATCAGCGCCACGAAACCGAGTAGGTTCGACAGGATCTGCGGAAGCCATTCGCCGCGGCCCCAGACCATGTCGCGCAGGATGCCCGCAGCCTGGGCAATGACCAGGCTTGCCATGAACACGGGCAGTGACTGCTGTCCGACCTTCTGGACAACACGCACGAAGCGGCCCCAGATCTCGCCATGGCCGAGCAGGCGTCTGCCGTGCTCACCTGCGGCAACCCAGGCCAGATAGGCAAGGGCAAGGAAGTGCAGGTAGCGGAACAGGCCGAATTCCGTCTTGATCCAGAGCGGCTTGATGATCTCGCGGATTTCGCGGGCCCAGACCAGGTTCAGGTGATTTTCCTGATAGGCGCGGAAGTAGGCGAAGGGAACCGTGGCGACAAGCACCACCGCGCAAAGCACGATCAACGTCTTGCTGACGGGAGGTGCCGGTATCCAGCCGCGCATGAACGCAAAGCCGGTGAAGAACAGCATTTGCCAGGCGAAGGGATTGAAGAACCATTCCCGGTCCGACCAGGGCTCGGCCGGCAGGCTCAGAAGGTCGAACTGGGCAGCCAGCCACAGGCCGATCGACAATGCGAAAGCGCCCGGCACGGAATAGCGGGCGACAAGCATGATCGCCGGGATCAGCGACAGGATCACCACATACATCGGCAGAATGTCGAAGTAGTTGGGCACCCAGGTCATCGTCAGCAAGCCGGGCAGGGCCATTTCGGCGTTGTCATAGAGATGCAGGAGGTTGAGCGAGGCGAGATAATTTTCTTCCAGGCCGCAGCACTCAGCCAGGTAACCGCTGTTCTGAAGCATGACAAGGCCGACGGCGAGGACCAGGAACTGGCCGATATGCGCCCAGTACACCTGCCACATGCGGTGCAGGATGCGTGCTGCCCCCATGCCCCAGCCATGAACGTCGAAGATCTTGCCGAAGGCGAGCGCGGAGGCCATGCCCGAACAGAAGACGAAGATTTCAGTGGCATCGGAAAACCCGAACCGGGCGGGAATCCAGAGCGTCCACCAGTTCCAGGGCAGGTGGGCAACGTAGATAATGAACATTCCAAGGCCGCGGAAGAAATCAAGCCGCGGATCGCGTGGGCGTTTCGTTTGTGTGTGAGCGTTCACGTTGGGTCCAGAGATAATTGGTCAGTCGAGTGCCGGCAGTGGGTCAGACCGAGCCGGTAGCCCTGAGTTTTTGGTCTTCCATCACTCGGTGGGCGCGGTGCATTTTGTCGCATATTTCAAGACGTTGTTCGGCGAATCTGTCCAGTGCACCGCGTTTGTGCGTCCGGCTGTTGAGCAGCCGTTCCGCATCTTCCGGCATGCCTGCCCGCAGGGCTGCATCGATTGTGATTCGCTCGAAGACATCGCGCTGAGCGTGCGAGCCGCCGACCATGTATAGATTGTCTCTCGCCGAGTCCAGCAGGGCAAAGGCGGAGGCATAATTGCCCTTCCGGTACTGTTCCAGGCCGAGGCCGGTCGGCAGTCCGGTTTCCGCGGTAATTCGGCCAAGATCCGTTTCGGTTTGCGCCCGTTCCTTCAGTCCGGTCAGCAACCGCTCAGCACCCATGCGGCGGCCACCGTTCAATAGGGCCAGCAGGTAATGCAGGTCGGCGAAGACATTGCAGCCGTCTTCGGCGCGCTTGTCGGACAAAAGTGCCAGCTCGTCCCAGCGAGGGCCGGTATCGACCCCTTCAAGCTCCAGGCGAACAAGCAGCGAGGCCGCATTGGAAATGTCCCGGTAGTCGTCGGTCTTGTCCTTGCGGATGTCGGTGTCATAGAGCGCAAGTGCCTTGTCGGCCTGGCCTTGGTCCAGATACATCAACGCCAGGTGCCACCAAACGTGATAGCCGAAGTTGTTGCAGTGGGCCCAGCCTTCCGGCTGTGTTTCCAGCCAGCCAGCCCCTTCTTCGGAGCGGCCGGTCATGTCGTGCACATGGGCGACGGCGTGAAGGCCCCAGGCATCATCGCGGGCAAATTCCAGTCCCTTGCGGCCGGCAGCTTCTGCCAGGCGGTAGTCGCCGGTTTCTTCCAGAGAAAACGCCCGGCAGCCAAGCATGTAGCCATAGGCCGGGTGGGTTTCGCCATAGGCCGCATGCACCCGCTCGATCGACTGGCGCATGCCCGTGGCATCGCCCAGCACGAAGCGGATCGCGTGAACCAGTTTCATGATCAGGGCATCTTCGGGAACCGTTACCAGCACGGTATCTAGAAGGTCGGCAGATCTTGTGGGATATCCCTGCAACCACGATCCGAGGGCGTCGACCACGGCAAGTTCGCGTGCCGTGACCGGCGTATGCTGGACCGAGGTTCTGGCAATCGCCAGGCATTCCTGTGCCGTCGCGGTCAGTTCCTTTCGGCCGAGCAGCAGGCAGAAAATCCCGCGTGCTGCATGACCAAGCGCAAAGTCCGGCGCCAGGGCGAGGCATGTCTCGAGATGTTGGGGAGTAGTCCTGCCATGCGCCAGAAAGGCTTTCACGGTCTCGTTCCAGGCGGCCAAGGCTTCCTTGTCCGACAGGGTAAGCTCATATCCGAATTGATCAGTTAGACGCATAACAGGCCTTTTTGTTTCTCATTCCGGTCCTCTGAAACCGGGTCCCGCCAACTGCGGCTGTAAATGGCCGGATGGCTGAATATTCCTATCCAAAATCCGCAGGCGGCACTTGAACTGCAAAACACAAAAAGGTGTTGGCAATGTGTAGGTGAAGAAAAGACACCTTCGTTGCGAAATTAAGGCGGGAAGTGCAAGTCTTCGTATCGGGGTTTTAAAGTCGGATCTGCGCGGGAGCAGGAACACATGGCCTTGGCCGTCGGGAAAACTCAAGCAGCCGTCGTCGCCATTGCGGGCGGCCTTCTGGCCATGGTTGCACTTGGGGCCTATGGCGAAGCCGGTCCGCGCCAGGCAGTGGCGGTCCTGATCGGCGGTCTCGCAGGCCTGTCGCTCTATCATGCAAGCTTTGGTTTCACGGCCGCCTGGCGACGGATCGTGACCGAAAAACGCGGCGGTGGGCTCAGGGCACAATTCGTTCTCATTCTTCTGACCAGCGCGGTTTCCTTTCCCCTGATTGCCTGGGGGCATGCGCTTGGCTGGCCCACGGGCGGCTTCGTCTTTCCCTTCGGAGTGGCAGCTGCCTTCGGTGCCTTCCTGTTCGGTCTCGGCATGCAACTGGGCGGCGGCTGTGGATCCGGCACGCTGTTTACCGCCGGAGGCGGTTCCACCCGCATGATGATCACCCTGGCGTGCTTTGTCCTCGGGTCAGTGGCTGCCACGGCGCATCTGCATCTCTGGGGCCGCTTGCCCAAATTGCCGCCGATGTCTCTCATCCGGGAATTCGGCCCGCATGGCGCTTTTCTTCTGACCGCGCTCATCCTCGGCCTGTTGGCAATTGCAACCATCATCATAGAGCGGCGCGCTCATGGCTCGATTGCCCAACCGAAGCCGACAGTTTCGTTTCTCAGCGGTCCGTGGTCTCCCATGATGGGTGCGGTGATGCTGGCGATCGTCGGCATTGCCACATTCGTGGTGATTGGACGCCCCTGGGGCATCACCTCTGCCTTTGCGCTTTGGGGCGGCAAGCTTTTTCACGCGGCAGGCGTGCCGGTGGACAGCTGGCCCTACTGGACCTGGCAGCGCGGAGCTTTGGAAAACCCCGTGCTGCGCGACACAACCTCCGTCATGGACTTCGGCATCATTCTGGGTGCAATGGCGGCAGCGGGCCTCGCCGGACGCTTTGCTCCGGTCTGGCGTCTGAACCGCCGCGACGTGCTGACGGCAATCGCGGGCGGGTTGATGATGGGCTACGGCGCCCGCCTGGCGTATGGCTGCAATATCGGTGCTTACCTGGGCGGTCTGGCGTCGGGCTCGCTGCACGGCTGGCTGTGGCTGGTCTTTGGCTTCCTCGGCAGTCTTGCCGGAACCCGCGTGCGCTTGCGGCTTGGCATGGACTGACGACGTCCTGAAGCACACCGCATTGTGACGCGTTCGTGAGGCAGGCCCCGCTAGAGTGCGCGGCATTGCAACATCGCCTGCGGGAGAAAGAAGATGCGTCTGTTTGCCCTGGTTGTCGTCACAAGCCTGTTTGCCGTCGGATTGGCCAGAGCGGACAGCCTGACCGATCGCGAAGGCTGGCAAGTCCTGCCCACGACCAAAAGTTACCCTGCGCTGGTTGATGATCTCAAAAGTACGATCGAGGGAGAAGGCATGCTGCTGGTGACCCAGGCCAGTGCCTCGGACGGCGCGAAGGGCAGGGGAATTACCATTCCCGGCAACCGCATCATTGGCGTCTATCGCAATGATTATGCCGTCCGGATGCTGGAAGCCTCCGTTGCCGCGGGTATCGAAGCACCGATCCGGTTCTATGTCACCGAAAACACCGATGGCACCGCAACGCTTTCCTGGAAAACGCCCGGTTTTGTCTTCGCACCCTACATGGACGAGGGCGGCCCGGCCTTGCAAGAACTTGCAAGGGAACTCGATCAGGTCTTCACCTCTATCGCCGACAAGGCTGTTGCCGCACAGTGACAGTCCTGTGAATTGCGTAATCGATTGGCAACCACGCCTTGTTTTTGGGCTTGTGAAACTGTCTTGGCGACCCCACACTCTTAGTGTGTTCAACAACTGAAAGGAGGTGTGCCCATGTCTAATGAGTATCGGTGCGTGGCCCAAGTGTCTGGGCGGAATCGAACGGTGCTGGAGCAGCCTCTGGTAGTGAGAGATTTCGCTGGGATCTGATCCGGGACTTGTGTCACGTCGATCTCATGGGAGGGCCGCTAGCGCGGTCCTCTTTTGTTTTTGAAGCCTCGTTTGCCTGTTCAGGGCCTACCTCGTTCCATATTTCAGAGGGGCATCCCGGACGCAGCGCAGCGGAGATCCGGGATCTTGGGGGGCTGGACAGCCGACCGGCGTGCTGACGGAACTCAGATCAGGCCGACAGACTTGCGTACATCCTCGTCGCGCAGCGAGCAATCCACACCACGGTAGGCATCGCCCGCGGGCGTGCATAGCCAGCAAATGGCTTCACCGACCCAACTGGCCGGAATATGCACCGACGGATCCAGCTGGCTGACCGGGTTCAGTCCGGAGGCCTTGATATCGACCTGCATCTGCGTTGCGACCGTGCCCGGGCTGAGGCCGACGATGCGCAGGCCCTTGTCACCGAATTCCTTGTCCGCACAGCGGGTGAGGGAAAGCGCAGCCGCCTTGGAAGCACAGTAATGGCTCCAGCCTTCCAGCGCACTGACCGCAGCTCCCGAGCTGATGTTGACAACGGTACCGGCGCCCTTGGCCAACATATGCGGCGCCACGGCACGCAGGCCGTAGTAGACGCCCTTCACATTGATATCGATGACCTTGCCCCACTCTGCCGGATCGCTGTCCTCGATCCGGGAGATCGGTTCGATCACGCCGGCATTGTTCACCAGGATGTCGAGGCCACCATAGGTGTCGATGGCCGTCTGTACTGCCTTGACCACCTCGTCATAATCCGCGACGTCGCAAACGACTGCCGTCGCATCGCGGCCTTCCGCGCGGATTTCGCCGGCGATGCGTTCGATATTCGTGCCGGAGCGTGCCGCCAGAAGGACCTTGGCACCATATTTCGCCAGGCTGCGGGCGGCAGCTTCTCCAATGCCTCGGCTCGCGCCCGTCACCAGGGCAACTTGTCCCGACAAATCAAACATGTAACGTTCCCGTTCTGGATGGGCCTTTACGGCCTCTGGACCTGCCGGTATTCGCGGACGTTTGCACAAACGTCGGAATGCGGGCGGGTTCTGATAAAGGTTCGAGCGTCCTGCATTCAGCGGAATTCAGGAGGCTCTGGTTGATCGACAGCGGACATTAGTGCGGTCGACCGTGAGAATAAACAGCTTGTTTGCAACAGCATCGTGCGGCATCTGCACGAATGATCCAGCCAGCGCGCACAGCGTATGCCGGTCAGTTCGCAAGGAAACAGGGGAAGCCGATGGCGGACACGAAGCGGAGTTTGCAGACGATCCTGCGCCAGCTCTATTTTGGCGACACGGTCGGGTCGCGGGCCTTCCGGTATGCGCTTTTGCTGTTCGACCTGGTCACCATCGGCTATTTCATCGTCTCGTCGATGATCGACAAGGACCGCATCCATCATGAGCTGGATTATGCGATCGCCGCGGTTCTTGCGCTCGACTATGTTGCGCGTCTGATCGCCGAAAGACGGCGGACCAAATACGTCTTCAGCTTCACATCGCTTGCTGATCTTGTGGTGATCGTCTCTCTGGTCGCTCCGGCCTTCTTCGAGAATTTCGCATTCCTGCGCGTTGTGCGCATGTTGCGGCTGATGCGCTCCTATCACCTGCTGAAGGAGCTGCGCCAGGCGTCGAAGTGGTTCCGCCGAAACGAGGAGATTTTTCAGTCGGGCATCAACCTGATCGTCTTCATTTTTGTCGTGACGGCCCTCGTCTTCGTGGTCGAGAACGACCGCAACGCCAACATCAACAACTATCTCGACGCGCTCTATTTCACCGTAACCACGCTGACGACAACAGGCTTCGGCGACATCACCATGACCGACAGCGTCGGCCGGCTGATGACGGTGGTGATCATGATCTTCGGCGTCGCCCTGTTCCTGCGACTGGTGCAGACGATCTTCCGCCCGGCAAAGGTCAATCTGTCGTGCCCCGATTGCGGTCTCAACAGGCACGATCCGGATGCGGTGCACTGCAAGCATTGTGGCCGAATTCTCAATATTCCGACTGAAGGCACATGGGACTAGCCACCTTGTAGGCCTGAAGCCCTCTCGCCGATTTGTGAAGACGAACCGCTGGACAAACGCCGTCCGGGAGCCATCCTTACCGGCGGAGCGGGGCAATGGTTTTTACCGTGCAAGGAGCACTTCATGTCATTGGCGACAGTTACCGGTTTTTCCAGACGCCTCGGCCTGCTGGCGGGTATCGTGGTTCTGGCTCTGGGCGCGTTCGGCGCACCATCGCAGGCGGCAGGCACCGTGGCCTGCGGCGAGGAAAAACCCTGCGACGTCACGAACGGCGAATATTTCATCCACCTGCCGGAGAACCGGCCGGTCGACAAGCCTCTGGGTGCAATCTTCTTCCTGCATGGCCATCGCGGCAAGGCGATCAACGAGATCCGCAACCAGAGCTTCCGCAAGATGGCGGACGATCTGGGTGTTGCCTTCGTTGCTGTTCAGGGCATGAACGGCACTTGGTCTTTCCCGACAGCGCCGCGCAACCTACGGAACGAACCGGCGTTCTTCGACAGCGTCCTTCAGGATCTGTCCGACCGCTTCGGCATCGACCGAAGCCGCACCATGCTGTCCGGCTTTTCCTCCGGCGGTTTCATGACCTGGTACATGGCCTGCGAGGATTCCGGCATGTTTGCAGGATATGCACCGATCGCGGGCGCCTTCTGGGAACCTTTGCCGCAGTCCTGCGTGACGGAGACCCCCTATCTCTTCCACGTGCATGGCACGTCGGACACCGTTGTGCCGCTCGAGGGACGCTGGCTTGGCGGGGGCAAGTGGAAACAGGGGGACGTTTTCAAGAGTTTCGACGTCTGGCGCCGCAAGGACGGTCTCTCTGAAACCGCGCCGAAGACCCATACCGAAGGCAACCTCACCTGTGAAACCTGGCAGCCGAAACACGGCTTCCTGGAGCTTTGCCTCCACGACGGTGGCCACAGCGTGAGCGCCAGCTGGATCAAACGCGCCTGGAACGAGCTTGCCGAGATGAAGGGCTGGACGACCTAGGCAAGAACGAGGCGTGCGCTGAGCCCAGTTGGATTTCAAGGCATGACGATCTGGATGGGGGGCACCAAAGATGGTTGGATATTCATAGGGTTGGAAACTGACCTGCCGCAAGAAAACCCTCTCCGTCGTCCTCCCGGGCGAGCACCGCGAGACCCGGGGCCTACTCGTTTCCTGGGCATCAATTGTCTCGCAACCGCTTCTCCTGGCACTTAGGTGTGTTGATCCCGACACTCCCTTTGCCCGGTCTGGGCCATTCCTCTGCACGCCAGACGTTCTTTTCCGAACGCCCCTCCTTCCCGTTTTCTAACGAGAAAGTGAGGCGGCTTGTCCGGGGGGCTGATGCTGGCTTGTTGACGGCGCCCATCAGCCTGTGGCCTTTACCGGGAAACGTCATTTTGAAGGTGAGCCTTGTCCCAGCCGTCTCCTGCCGCATCCGGCGCCTTGTCCGGCCTTGTTGTCCTCGACCTTTCCCGCATTCTCGCCGGACCGACCTGCACCCAGATCCTGGGCGATCTCGGTGCGGAGGTGATCAAGATCGAACGGCCGGGCCGGGGGGACGACACGCGCGGTTGGGGACCGCCCTTCCTGAAAGATGGTGAGGGCAGGGAGACCGGCGAAAGCGCCTACTACCTTTCCTCCAATCGCAACAAGGCGTCCGTCGCCATTGATCTCGCCAGCCCCGAAGGGCAGCAGCTGATTGCCGATCTGGCGGCAAAGGCCGACATTCTGGTGGAGAACTTCAAGGTCGGTGACCTGAAGCGGCGCGGACTTGACTATGACACGCTGAAGGTTCGCAACCCGCGCCTGATATACTGTTCCATAACCGGCTTCGGACAGACCGGCCCCTACGCACAGCGGGCAGGATATGATTTCCTGATCCAGGGCATGGGCGGGATCATGTCGCTGACGGGCTTTGCGGATGAGGACGGCGGCACGGAAACCAAATGCGGCGTCGGCATCGCCGACGTCATGTGCGGGATGTATGCGACCGTCTCCATCCTCGCTGCACTCAACCACCGCAACAGCACCGGAGAAGGTCAGTCCATCGATATCTCGCTGCTGGATGCTCAGGTCTCCTGGCTGATCAACCAGGGTGTGGCCTATCTTACCTCCGGCAAGGTGCCGGGCCGCCTCGGCAACGGCCATCCCACCATCGTGCCCTACGAGACTTTCCCGGCAAGCGACCAGTCCTTCATTCTGGCGGTTGGCAATGACAGCCAGTTCGGCAAGTTCTGCAAGGTTGCCGGTGCGCCGGAACTGGCCGAAGATCCGCGTTATGCCAGGAATGCCGACCGGGTGCGCAACCGTGCGGAGCTGGTCCCGAAGATCCGGCGTCTGACAATCGAGAAGGCCGCGGCAGAGTGGATTGCCGAGCTTGAAGCTGAAGGCGTTCCCTGCGGCCCGGTGAACGATCTGGAACAGGTTTTTGCCGATCCGCAGGTGCTGGCGCGCCAGATGCGGATCACCCTGCCGCATCCGCTTGGCGGCGAAGTCGATCTGATCGGCTCGCCCATCAACCTGGAAAAGACGCCGGTTGCCTACCGCAGCGCGCCACCGCTTGTGGGAGCGGATACTGCGGATGTTCTGACCCGTCTGCTTGGACTTGGTGCAGACACCCTTTCCGATCTTGCCGGCAGAGGCATTCTCGACCTCGGCCCAACCCCGCCAGACACGGCGACTGAAGGATACAGCAGCAAATGACCACCGGTGCGGATATCATCGCAGGCAAACTACACGCGGCAGGCTGCCGTCACGCCTTCGGCATTCCGGGCGGCGAGGTGCTAGCCCTCATGCAGGCGCTGGACGAGGCAGGCCTCAACTTTGTGCTGGTGAAGCACGAGAATGCGGGTGGCTTCATGGCCGAAGGCGGCTGGCATGCCGACGGCGCGCCAGGCGTGCTTCTTGCAACGCTCGGGCCGGGAGCGGCCAATGCGGTCAACGTCGTTGCCAATGCCTGGCAGGACCGGGTGCCGCTGATCTTCCTCACCGGGTGTGTCGACCACGGAGAGGCGGAAAGCTACACCCACCAGGTGTTCGATCATCAACAGTTGCTGCGCCCCATCGTCAAGGCCAGCTTCTCTGCTCGCCTGGGGGCGCTGGACGTGATGATGGAAAAGGCACTGGCCATTGCGCTCGACGGCCAGCCTGGCCCGGTGCACATCGACGTACCGATCCGTGTTGCCGAGGGGGACACACAGGAAGCCTGGAGCCGTGTGTTCCAGTCTTCACCGGTCGCAACCGCACCGGTGCCCGGCCCGGATCTCGACACTGCGCTGGACCTTTTCAGAAAGGCCGAACGGCCGATTGCGATCGCCGGTGTCGATGCCGTCAACGAGGCAGCTTCGGCTGCAATTTCCGAATTCTGCGAAGCGTTTCAAATCCCCCTTGTCACCAGCTACAAGGGCAAGGGCCTGCTCGACGAAAACAATCCGCTTGCCCTTGGCGGAGCCGGCCTCTCACCCAAGGCCGATGGCCTGCTGCTGCCGCTCATCAACAAGAGCGACTGCATTCTGCTGCTCGGTTACGACCCCATCGAGATGCGCATTAACTGGCGCAATCCGTGGGATGCCGACGCGCCCGTGGTCGACATCACCCCGGTGCTGCGCACCCATGGCATGCACAGTGTACGGTCAACGCTGCGCAGCGCAGTGCAACCGGCGCTGGATCTATTGGGCGCTGCGCGCCAGCCGGCAAAGCCCACCTGGCCGGAAGGAGAGCCCGCCGCCGTCCGGGCCGAGCTGGACAAGGCCTTCGCACCGGAAGCGTCCGGCTGGGGCCCGGGCACGGTCTTCCACACGCTGCGCGCGGCCTTGCCGGCCGACACGGTGGCAACCGCCGACAGCGGTGCTCACCGCATTCTTGTCAGCCAGATCTGGCGCTGTCCGATGCCTCGTCAGATGCTGCAGTCTTCTGCACTCTGCACCATGGGCTGCGCCGTGCCGCTGGCCATGGGCCACCGCGTGGTTGAAGGGGCATCCCCTGTGATTGCCTTTGTCGGCGACGCAGGTCTGGAAATGTGCCTTGGTGAACTTTCCACCCTGCGTGACCTCAAGATCCCCGTCATCATCTGTGTGCTGGTCGACACAAGCCTGTCGCTGATCGAGTTGAAACAGCGCTCCAGCCAGCGCCCGAATGTGGGTGTGGATTTCGGCGAAACGGATTTCCCGGCCGTCGCCAGAGCCTATGGCGGCCACGGTGTGTGGGTGGAGGACGCAGAAACTTTGCACCGTGAGGCCGAGGACGCGCTCACCCGCGAAGGTTTCACCCTGCTGGCCTGCCGGATTGAGCGGCGGGCATATGATGGGACGTTTTAGAGAGGGCTAGAACCAGCTCAGCGCAAAAATGAGAGTTGATATGAATGAGAATTTTAAGCGTATTTCTTACATTTTTTAGCCTTTTTACCAATGCATGGGCCGAGAATACTACGACCCCGGTTCTTCAAATTGTTGCATTCAAAGGCGGTACATTAAACCTGAGAGCTGAAAACATTACAGAAGTAAACGTTCAGCCTGTTGCCAGGTCGCAAGAGATTGAAGTGAATATAAGAATGGATGCCGAGTACCGAGATGCTTTTCGGAAACTTAGCATCGAAAGTCGCAATCTTCTTGTCATCGTCTTGGTTTGTGGGGAGGAAGTTTTCAGACCAGTTATTCTCGAACCGATAATCAGTGGTCGAATTTACGTCGGCCAATTTTCAAAGGAACGCGCAAGTGAAACTGTCGATCTGCTCTCCGGTCGTAGTTCTTGTGGCGAATAACGCCGCGAAGCATATGTCTCCGAACGTCACGATTTGACCAGCCAGCGGAAGGCATCCCGGAGAAAGGCCTGGCCGTTTTCGGACACCGGGGTGCCGTGCGCGATCAGAACCCTCTTGCTGGGCCAGTCCAAGATTTGCCGCACGGCAACCCGGGCGGCATCCCGGTTCGTGAAAGCGAGCCGGAATTTCCGGGGAACGGAAGGCGTTTGCCTTGTCATCAGGTCGAGGCGGGCAACCAGGGCACGCCATCCCTTGAACCAGCCGGGTGAAAACTGCTGCAGCAGATCCGCGAAGATAGCCGTGCCGCTGGCCCGGTGGAACAATACGGCTTCGCTGGTAATCCGGTTTCCTGGAACCACCACGACATCAATCTCTGCCTGCCAGCCGGGCACCGTGATGCCAGCGAGTTCGCCAGCGAAGACAAGATCCGGGCGTTTTTTACGCAGACCCGGTGGTGCGAGAATTTCGGCGTCGGGATAGGCCTGCTGCCATTCGGCAAGGAAGGTGTCATGCAGACTGTTCGGCGGAACGATATAGCGGACCGTGCCGAGCGCATCGACGGCAGAACCGAGCTCCGGAGAAAAGGCAACGGGCGACCAGACGACTAACCCTTCGTTGGAAAGGCGGATGATCGCCATGCGCGTGGGATAGTGAAATCCGGCAGCGGCTCTCACTGTCGGGCCTTCCGCAATCCAGATTTCCGGTCCGAATTCCTTGAGCATCGCCTGGCTCCATTATTTACACGAGTATAAAATTACACTAGAGTATAAAAATGACAAGTCTGAAACGCACCGAGCGATCGCGCGCACTCATCCTCGATGCTGCGGAAATCGCGTTTCGCGAACTTGGGTTCGAAGGGGCTACGGTTCATGTGATTGCCGAGCGCGCAGGGCTGACGCGCAAGACCGTCTATAATCTCTTCGGGTCGAAGGAAGACATTGCTCTCAGCCTCATAGCGCGGGTGGAAGCCCGGGACACAGACTATCGTGACCGCATGGCCGAGGGGCAGCATGCGGTAACGTTGCTCGAAGCAGTGCTGATAGACAGTGCCCATTGGTGCATGGCCAACCCTGCAGTGGCGCGGCTTGCACTGGTGCCGGTTCAAAGACCTTCCCTCGAGCCACCGTCAGACCGCCCCTCCTTTCAGGGGCTCGTGCGGGACATCCTGGCTCTCGGCCAGGCCCAGGGGCTGATCCGCAAGGATGAAGGACCGGAATTCATGGCCCTGATCGTACTGGGTGTCTACGGACAAGCCATGCTGAACGGTTTGCAGGCCGGCGTGGTTCCAGAGGCAGACATTCGCAAGATTGTGCGTCTTGTGGTGGAGGGCATTGGCGGAGTGACTGCCTGATGCATCCATGTGTAGCGACGCTGCCATTATTACCTAGTTCGCCAGCCTTCAAGACGCGGTGAATTTTAATCAGTCTGGCAAGAAACCCTTAACCATCGAGCCTGAAACCGCCTGCCAAGCAGTGTTACCCACTATCGGTGGTCGTGGGTGTCACACAATTTCCCCTATTCGCTGTGTCTGATTCACTTTCTGTGGGATGAGGAGTGATTGATGACGGAGAAGCGTGCCAGAACTGGCTACCCCTCTTTGGTGGTGGCCATATGTGGTTTTGTTGCACTTGGAGGTGTGATCGCGGTCCTCAGTGCCTGGTCTTTCGTCGGCCAGCGGCTGAAGGAAAGCCGCGACGCTGCACTTGCGGAAGCCGTCTCGGTCAGGGCCAGGGGCGTTGGGCTGGATTTTGCCCGGGAACTTCACCAGGATTGGCGCAATCTTCGGCTTGTTGCGGTTGAGATGACAGGGCGCGGCGAGCCTGCCGTCAGAACAGCATTGGATCTGATCGTCGCCGAAAAGGAGCGTATCTCCTGGGCCGGTCTTGCGTCGGTCGATGGAAAGGTCCTGACGGCCTCGTCCGGCATGCTGGAAGGCGCCGATGTTTCTTCTCGTCCGTGGTTCACGAACGGCCTTGGCGGAGATTTCGCCGGGGATGTTCATCCGGCCGTTCTTCTGGCGGAGCTGCTGCCACCCATTGGAAACGAGCCGAGGCGCTTTCTCGATATGGCAACGCCTGTAACGGATGAATTCGGGTCGGTCGAAGGGGTGTTGGCCTTCCATATCAATCACCACTGGGTCGAGCAGTATCTGTCTGAAACCGCCCATTCCATGGGGCTGGATGTCTATGTGATCGACCGGACAGGGAACATTGTTGCACGAACAGATGGCCTTTCCGAGCCGATCGACAAGCTGCAGAGTTTTCGGTCCGCAATGACCGGTGCCCGGCAAACCGGGGTGGAGAAATGGCCGGACGGCGCAACTTACTTCACGACCGTGATCCCGGTGCTCGGCTATGCGGACCTGCCAGCATTCGGCTGGAGCATGATCGCGCGCATCAACAACACTGCGCACCCCATCGGCGAATTCACGAGCCTTTTCATCGTCTACTTCGTGACCCTCGGCATCGTCCTTGCCGCTCTTACGGCCTTGTTCATCCTGATTTTCGTTCGGCCTTTTCGCAAACTTGCAAAAACCGCCAGGGCTGTCATGCGCGGTGAGGACATCTACCCCTATGAAGCAAGGACCACGGCGGAAGCGAGCGTGCTGAGTGCGGCTGTCGCACGGTTACAAAACAAGATGCAGCCGTAAGATCTTGTGCTGTCAGCGTTGTGGCGCTGACAGTCTTTGTGCAAGGTCACCAAGCAACGCGCGGTAACGCGTTTTGGTTACGCCAGGGGCTTCTCCCGTTGTGTAGAAGCGGCGTAGCAGGGCTTCATGCTGTTCCGGTTGCGGCTCCAGCAGGAGGCGGGCGCCGTCGTCGTCCGGCATCGTCACGATGGCATTGACGATGCCAACACCGTCGATTTCGATCCGGACCGGGGTATCGTCGGGTATCGACGCACCACGGATCCTGACGGAGTTCTGAGTCAATCCCACGATCCAGACCCGGGTTCTGCCAGTGTCTGAATGAAGAATGGCCCGTTCGGGTTTGTCCTGGAAATGGATCTCGCGCCTGGGAAGTTCCACGCAGACAATCATCGTCACGCCGAGGACAATCAGGTTGTAGAACGTCCAGAACATGATCACGAGCTTGCCATCGCCTGCGTCATTATACGCAAAGTGGTCGGAGATGATGCCGAGCAGCAAGCCGACAATGGTCAGCAGGAAGAACGTGCCGAAGAGGCCAATCAAGCGCCACTGAACGACCACCCGGCTTCTGTCGCCACCTTTTGCGGTCACTGAGAAGGGATGTCCCTTCGGAAAGAACAGTCCCGTGAAGGCGGCCCTGGTAATCGGCACTGCGCCGAGCAGCTGGCTGATGTCGTTGACGATCGGAACGACCAGTCCTCCGGACACAAAGTTCAAGGTGATCAGGATCCAGAGGTAATAGGTGCCGAAATAGCGCAGCACTTCCTGCAAGGTCGCATCGACGACCATGATGTTGAAGTACCAGTAGAGCAGCGGGTAGACGAGGATAGCGATCCGGAACGGAAAGTTCGTCGTCCAGTAAAGCACGCTGTCGACCACGCTCCATCGGTCGGCAAGCCCCAAGCGATTGTCGGAAAAGGGGCCGAACCGGCTGCGGGCGATCTGCATCATGCCGAGACACCATCTGGCGCGCTGGCTGATGTATTCCTTGAGACCTTCCGGTGCGAGGCCCTCGGAAAGGGCTTCATTCAGGTAGACCGTGTTGTAACCGGCATCCTTCAGGCAAAGCGTCAGAAGGAAATCCTCTGTAATGCTTTCCGTCGAAAACCATCCGATCTTCTGCAGCGCGTTCCAGCGGATGACGGAAGAAGTTCCGCAACAAAAGGCAATGCCCCAGGCATCACGCGACGGCTGCAGGTAGTCGAAGAAAAAGCGTTGTTCGTCCGGATAGGACCGGCTGAGGCCGAGATTGTGCTGGATCGGATCCGAGTTGAAGAAATGTTGCGGCGTTTGAACCAGTCCCACCTTTTCATCCTTGAGAAGAGCGACCGTTCTTTTCAGGAAATTGCTGTGTGGAACGAAGTCTGCATCAAGGACGGCAATGAAACTGGGCGCTGTATCTTCTTCGGCCATTTGGCGAAGCGCATGGTTCATGTTGCCTGCCTTGGCTCCCGTGTTTTCGGGCCGGCTGACGTAGGTAACCCCTTGCGCGACACAGTAGTCCTTCAGCCAGTCGCGCCTGCTGTCATCAAGCACATGGACGCTGAAATCCGGATAATCGAGGGCAAGTGCTCCAACGATCGTGCGTTCCAGAACGTCCCGCTCTTCGTTGTAGGTGGGAATGAGAACCGCCACCTTTGGAGCGGGTTCCGGTTCCCACCAGTCTTGCTGCCGGTCCGCCTCCTGTTTGCGGTCGCGGTGCCTCGACAGGATAAGAAATGCACTGAGCGAGGACAGGCACGCTGCGCATTCGATCGCGAAGAAGGACCAGCTTGCGAGGCAGTCGAAGGTCAGGTCCAGCGGTGCGAGCGTGTAGGCGGCGCGCCAATACAGATATCGCGCTGTCAGCACGGCGCAGACTGCAAAGAGCAGAGCCCTGTGCCAGGTTTTTTCCCGGGACAGAAGCAAAGGAACTAGCATTCCAAGCGCCAGCACCAGGTTGAGCTGCACGATGCTGGAAACGGTGTCGCTTAGGTAAAGGACCGGGAACATCTCAGAGCCAGAGGGTGCGCAGGAAATCGAGAGGTCTTGCTTCGAAGAAAACCCGGCCCGTTCTCCCGATCGCACAGGCAAGTGCCGGATCTTCGCGGATTGCGGGTACGACAAGCGTCACGTCGAAGCGCTGCAGGTGTCTTTCGCTGGGCGCAACGGCAAGGTTTCGGTAAATCGTCTCTGCCCCGGAACCGGCCAGACGCGTGATCGTACCCTCCAGAACCTTCTGGTCGTTGCTCACGCGAAACTTGGCAAGGTCTCCGATCTTGAGGCGGTTATAGACGGATTCCGCGACACTCAAGGTGATGATCGTGGAGGTGCAATTCACCAGGCGCATCAACGGCTCGCCTCGTTCAACCGTCTCGCCGTTTGCCGTCAGCACTTCCCAAACGGTTCCGTCGACGTTCGAAATGAGTTTCGAGGAGGCCAGCCGGTTCACTCTCAGCCGCTCGACATTGATGCGATTGTCCAAGGCCTTTGCCTTTTCCTTTTCCGCATTGAGCAAGGCCTGGTTTTCGGACTGGTCCAGTGTCAGTTCCGAAATGCGTTGTTCGGAGTAGGGAGCATCATTGTAACCATCGCCCAGAAACGTTCCGTCTTGAGCCGCCTGCAGTTCGATTTCGACAACGGCCGCCCGTTGGCGTGCACTTTCCAGATCCTGCGCTGCAACCCTTTGCGTCGCTCTGATCCGCTCGAAGGAGGCTGAAGCCTCCAGGCCGCGATCTGTCAGCTGTTTGGAGCGCTGGAAAGCCGCCTCCGCCTCATCCCCCCTGGCTTCGGCAGCACCGATTTCGAAGGTCAAGGCACGCAGCTCCGCTTGAAGCTGCAGGATCCGCTGCTGCTGATAGCGCTCCGATCTCGCCTGCAAATCACTGACGGACTGTTCGATCGCGGCTATCACGGTCGACAGCCGGTCAACCTCGGCTGTCGCAAACGCCTTTTCGCGGATCATGTCGTTGAGGTAGATGTTGTCGACAAGGGGATCATCGATCGACCCCAGTTGTTCGCCCTCTGCAACAGACGATCCGAGCAGCCGGTGCTCCAGCGTCAGTTGTCCGGCTGTCGGCGCCCGTACCGTTGTGAGCCTTGCATTGATAACCGCATCTGCGCTGGTGCCTGACAACTGCTCCCCTGCAATCACAAACCCCGCGGCGACGATGACCAGGCCTGCAAGCAACAATCTCAGAATCCGCATCTGACCTCTCAAATGAGTCTGTCGAGAATGAATGCCCCCAGCGCAAACTCCCGTATCGCGTGAAGCGTGTAAAGGGAGCTTCTTTGCATTAGTTAATATCCCGGGCCTGTGGAAAGAATACCAATCTATTCAAGCGACAAGGAGGCTTAGGCGAATTCGATCAAAGGTTGTAGAGGGAGGGAAATCGAAGCATTCCTGCATCCCGTGGCGCATGAGCGAGGCACGTCCTGATCCCGAAGGACAGTTTTGCAGATCCTTCAAGCCGACCTGACTTCACAGGTTTTCTGGCAATTGCAGCGGTTTAAGACGCAAGGCAATTCAAGCGTCAATTCATTGAGTATCGACTTCTTGTAATCAGCCCGCCCGTGCGGCGTTCCAATCCGCAAGGTGCCGCAGGATTGGCACCAGGGCGAGGCCATCGCGTGTCAATGAATAACCGGTTGCAACATGTGCCGATCGGGACACCAACCCATCTTTTTCAAGTTCGCGCATCGCTCGAACGAGCACACGACGGCTTGCAAATTCAAGGCGGCGCTGAATGTCCGGTAGGCCGCTATCCTTCTCGGACAGCACAATCAGGATCGACGCTTTCCACTGTCCGCTCACGGTCTGGAGGCCGGCTGCAAGATCACACCATCCGTGGAGGTTCCCTCGGTTTCGCTCCTGGATCGTCGACCAGGTCCGGCGGGCTGTGTCAAAATTGTCAGACTGGTCCATGCGCGGGAAACTCCGATAGGTGTCTCCCGAAACATGGAGACCACGCGATGTCAGTACAAGTTTTCACCGGATTTCATCACTCTGCGATCCGCTCCCCGGACCTTCAGCGTTCCGTTTCCTTTTATGAGGAAATCGGTTTCCATCAGGTGCACGACTGGAGACTGCCGAGCTATGGCATCGATCGCGCGATAATGATGCAGGCACCCGACAGGAAAAGCTGGATCGAATTGTTCGACCTGAAGGCCGAGATCCCGATGCAAGGTGTTGGTGCGCAACAGGGGCAAAAGGTTTCGACAGGTGCGCTCGCACACCTCTGCTTGAGCGTGACGGATCTTGAACAGGCTTGCGTGCGGATTGTCGAAGCCGGTGCGAGGCATCTGCATGGCCCGGAAGCACTGACACTTGGCCAACCCGAAGTGCGGGTTCGCAACGCAATCTTTGAAGGGCCGGCCGGCGAGATCATCGAACTCTTGCAGCCGGTCCGCTTCCCTGGCGACCAGTCGGCCTAGGGAAAATCAGAAATTTCCACGACAGCATTTTGCCCCGCGCGTGTGGACAGCGGGTCCGCCCCAGTTGACCCCCATGATGGTTCCGGCAATCCTTCATCCTGACGCGGGGATTTTCGCTGCGGTGAGGGGGAGATGTGCATGAGCCGGGAACGCATCACGGAAACAATCGCCTGGCAGTCGGCCGATCCGCATCTGACCGGCAATTTTGCGCCAATCGGCAGCGAGATCGATGCGGAGGGGCTGGAAGTGATCTCCGGGCGCATTCCGGAAGATCTGCTGGGAACATATATCCGCAACGGCCCCAACCCTCGCTATGAGCCCGTCTCCTACAATTATCCGCTGGAAGGCGACGGCATGTTGCACGCGATCCGCTTTGAAGGCGGAAAGGCGAGCTACCGCAATCGCTATGTGCGCACCCGCGGTTTCGAGATCGAGCATCAGGCAGGTCACGCGGTCTTCGGCGGCGTGATGACGCCGCGCCCTGTTGATCCTGCCTTGCTGGGGCCGGAGGACGATCCGGACAATCCTTTCAAGGCGTCCGCCTTCATTGGCGTGATGCAGCATGGCGGCCAGTTGCTCGCCCTTGGCGAGTGCGAACCGGCCTGGGAGATCGGCCCGGATCTGGAAACGCGCGGCCCCTGGACGGCAGGCACCAATGCGCCAATCCTGATGGGGGCACACAACAGGGTTCATCCGGTTACCGGCGATCTCTATGCCCTCAGTTACGACTTCGCCTCGCCCACGGTCACGCTGCATCACGTTGGCCGCGAAGGCAAGCTGCGCCGAAGCTTCGACATCACCCTTGCAGCGCCGAGCATGATCCACGACTTCGTGCTGACCGAGCGCCACCTGGTGCTGCTGATCGGCCCGCTGGTTTTCGACATGGAAGCGATGATGTCCGGCGGATCCATGCTGCAATGGAAGCCGGAGATGGGAACGCGCATTGCCGTGCAGCCGCTGGATGGCGGTGCTGTGACCTGGTACGAGGCCGAGCCGTTTTTCGTCTTCCACTTTGCCAACGGTTTCGAGCGCGGCAGCGACATCGTCATCGACTATGTGCGTCACCAGAAACTCTATCTTGGGTATGGCGAACCCAACACCCAGCCGCCGACACTTCAGCGCCTGGTGCTGGACACGGGAACGGGCCGAGTGCGTGAGCAGGCCTGGTTCGACAAGGTGGCGGAGTTCCCGAGGATCGATGACCGCAGGAATGCGCTTGCAGCACGCTATGTCTATTCCCCGACCCTGACCGACACGTTGACCGGCGGAAACGGCGCATCGGCGACATTCAACTGCCTGTTGCGGATCGATACGGAAACCGGGGACGTCAGCGCTCATGACTTCGGCAACCGCATCGCCGGTGAAGCTGTGTTCATTCCGCGTGGTGAGGCCGAAACCGCCGGCTGGCTGGCAACCTATCTCTATGATCCCGAAACGCAGACGAGTGAATTCGTGCTCCTGGACGCTGAAGGGGTCGGCGACGAACCGATCGTCCGACTGCGTCTGCCGCAACGGGTGCCGCAGGGCCTGCACGGAACCTGGGTCCCGGGCTAGGCGCGCGCGTCGAGGCCCGTTAATCCCGCCCCTTGTCCCAGGCCTTGAGCTGGTCTACGGCCCGTTTGGGGCCAAGGGTCAGGCGGTAGAAGTCGAAGAGACCCGGACGCACCGAGGCGAAAAAGTAATTGAAGTGAAGCGCAAAGAAGCGAAAGCGCAGGTGACGGAACCTCTTTGCGGTCATTCGGTCCGGAATGCACACGCTGTACCGTCTGGGTTCCGGCAACGTCTCGCCCGATGTGTTCTGCTGCGCATACCGCGCCACGGGCGTGGTGCGGCCACCGCAGAGCGGGTCATGTGGACCGTAAAGATCCGTCCAGTCGACACCGGACCGTGCCACCGCCGTCATGGCATCGCCAAAGCCGTCTTGCGCCCCGAACCCGCCGAGGCAATCGAACGCCGGTCCCATTGTGACAAAAGAGAAGCCGCCTGGGCGCCGAACGATGTCCGGCTGCCGGCGCAGGACAGCTGCAAGAATGTAGATCGCCACGAACGTGCCGCAGCTGTGCGACACGAACACCAGGTCGGTATCTTCGTCCGCTTCCGCGGCCGCGGCAACGATGAGGTCGGCGCTTTCTTCGATACGGGCGAGCATTTCGGGGTGGTTGTTCCGGGCAAGCCGGGCCATGAAGTGCCAACTGTTGACCAGGTACCGGAAGTAGGACTTGGGTTCCAGCCAGGTCATGAGCAGGTAAACCGCGAGCATCCACGCCGCACTGCCTCCCAGCAACACGGACCAGGCGATTTCTTCGGCATGGCCTTGGCGTACCGCCGCGCCCACATTGCGCAGAATGACCGGTGCCAGAAGAATGGGTGGCAGCAGGCTGGCCAGGAAGTAGAGAAGAAGTCCAACGGGGGGATAAAGACAGAAGACCCCATGCGCCCAGTTGCTTTTCAATGCAGCCCGATATCCGCCCGCCTGGGCGATCATCATGAAGGACCGGATGGCATCTGCAATCGTGCGTGGCCAGGAGCGCCGAAAATCGGCCTTGATGACGTCCCGCCAGCCAAGCTGCACAAACGTTGTCTCGACACGGCTGTCCGGCCAGTCGACATGCCCGCTCCAACTGGCCGTGGTGCCGCCGGGATCAAGACCTTCGCTGAGCTGGGAAAGGGCACCGTTCACCTTCCGGATCTTCAGGAAGGTGTCGAACTCCTTGCGGAGCAACGGGAAGCAGTAACGGGCCGGACGCAAATCATAGCCAGGAAAATAGATCACCAGTCGGTTCAGGCGGTTCTTTATTTTTCTCTCCTGACAATACTGCTCGTTTAGCCGGTCTTTGCGAGCCGGCTATTATTCTTGTTCGGACAGGCTCCATCGACTTCCCCAGCCTGCGGATCCAGCATGCACCAAACGACATGGAGGCGGCACCTGGCAAGGTCTGTTCCCCTCTTTGCCCACTGGACTTTCGTTTCGCCGTCATTATGCTGCACCTGCGAAAAGAAACCCCGGGCGGGAAACGGGGTCGCGGGAGGATGAAACAGATGATCATCTGCCGGACGAAGGCGGAGATGCGCGAAGCCGTGCAAGGCTGGAAACGCGCGGGTGAAACCGTCGGGGTGGTGCCGACAATGGGCTATCTGCATGAGGGCCATCTCGGCCTCGTGCGCATGGCGCGGCAAAAGGCAGACCGCGTGGTTGCCACCATTTTCGTCAACCCCACCCAGTTTGGCGCCAATGAGGATCTGTCGAGCTATCCGCGTGATGAAGCGCGTGATCTGGCGCTTCTGGAGGCGGAAGGCACCGACGCCGTGTTTCTGCCGAGCGTTGAGGAAATGTACGGCGCCGGCGGAGATACCTTCGTCGAGGTTCCGGGCCTCTCCGCCATTTTGCAGGGCGCTCTCAGACCCGGTCATTTCCGGGGTGTCTCTACGGTCGTCACCAAGCTCTTCAACATTGTCACGCCGGATTTCGCCGTTTTCGGCGAGAAAGACTATCAGCAGCTCACCTTGATCCGGCAGATGGTCCGTGATCTCGACATGCCGCTGGAAATCGTGCCGCACAAGACGGTGCGTGAGGAAGACGGGCTCGCGATGTCGTCGCGCAACGTTCGCCTGACGGCGGAGCACCGGGCCGACGCTGTCCAGCTCAGCCGGTCGCTCAGCGCTGCGGAGGAACTCGCGAAATCGGCCCCGGAAATTTCGGTGCTGGAAGCTGCTGTCCGAAAAAGCCTTGGGGAAGCCCCCTCCGGAAAGGTGGAAAGCGTCGACATTCGCGATGCGGAAACCCTTGAAGAGCTTTCCGGCATGCTTGACCGCCCGGCCGTGGTGCTGCTGGCCGTGCGCTTCGGCACCGTTCTCCTGATCGACCAGCGGGTGATTGCACCCGCCGCCTGATAATCCGTCTCAAGCCCCTTATCGAAAGGACGCCGCATGAGCACCCAGAAACCCGTTCGCCGCATCACGGCCCCGCAGATCACCCGCCGCAAGGGCGGAGACCCCATCGTCTCGCTGACCTCCTATCACGCGCATACGGCGGCCATCGTCGACAAATACGCCGATTTCATCCTGGTGGGTGACAGTCTCGGCATGGTCATGCACGGCATGGAATCCACCGTCGGCGTGTCGCTGGAACTGATGATCATGCACGGCAAGGCCGTGGTACGCGGCACCAGCCGGGCGCTGGTGGTGGTCGACATGCCCTTCGGCACCTATGAGGAAAGCCCTTCGGTCGCCTTCCGCAACGCTGCCCGTGTGATGAAGGAGACCCAGTGCGGGGCCGTAAAGCTTGAAGGCGGCGCCCGCATGGCCGAAACCATCCGCTTCCTGAGCGAGCGGGGCATTCCGGTGATGGCCCACATCGGTCTGACGCCGCAATCGGTCAACGTCATGGGCGGGTTCAAGACACAAGGGCGCGATGAGGACAGCTGGACCAGCCACGAAGAAGACGCAAGAGCCGTTGCCGAGGCGGGGGCTTTCGCGCTGGTTCTGGAAGGTATGGTCGAGCCGCTGGCGGCAAGGATCACCAAACAGATCGCGATACCGACCATCGGCATCGGAGCGTCCGCGGAGTGCGACGGTCAGATCCTGGTGCTGGAGGACATGCTCGGCCTTAACCCGACGCCCCCGAAATTCGTCAAGGTCTATGGCAATCTTGGCGGCCAGATCGAGGCAGCGGTGAAAGCCTATTCGGAAGAGGTCAAGGACCGCAGCTTCCCCGGTGAGAGCGAGGTTTACCGGTAGAGGCCAGTTTCTCACCTCTCGGCTTGTCATCCCGGTCACAGTGAAACGGAGATCCGGGATCGTGGCGCCCGTGCCTTGCCTTGTGAACGCGTGCCCGTGTCGTCCGCCGGTGGCTCTCCGATCCTGGCTCGGGCTGACGCTTGGCCGGGATGACGATGGAAAGGTTTGTTTTCCGGCGCTATCCGATGGAATGAAATTAACGCCCGATTTCCGGCTGCAATGAATTCTGGCCGGGCGTAAAGTCGGGTCATGCTTATGACCCGACCCAGTTTCGACACGCTCTATGAAGCGCTTCTGAACCGTGATCCGTCCTACGACGGACGTGTTTTTGTCTGTGTAGCTTCTACCGGAATTTTCTGCCGGCTGACCTGTCCGGCGCGCAAGCCGAAGCGGGAGAACTGCACCTTCCATGACACCGTGTCCGAATGTTTTGACGCCGGCTTCCGCCCTTGCAAGCGCTGCCGTCCGACCACGCCGGAGGCCACTGCCGACCCGGTGGTGAAGCCGTTGATCGAGGCACTGGAAAAGCGTCCATCCTACCGCTGGGGCGAACCGGATCTCGTGCGCATGGGGTTCGACCCCTCAACTGTGCGCCGGGCCTTCAAACGGCATTTCGGCATGACCTTTCTGGAAATGGCGCGCCAGCGGCGCCTGCAGGAAGGGTTCTCGACACTTGCCGACGGCGGCAAGGTGATCGATGCGCAGATCACGGCCGGGTTCGACTCGCCGAGCGCGTTTCGCGAAGCCTTTGCCAGGATTCTTGGCCAGTCTCCCGGGGTCTTTTCCGCCAAGCCCCTGCTTTTCGCCGACTGGGTGGCGTCGCCGCTCGGTCCGCTGATTGCCGTCACCGACAAGACCCAGCTGCATCTGTTGGAGTTTCTCGACCGAAAGGCCTTTCCGACAGAGTTCAGGAAGCTGCAGACCTACGCCAAGGGGGAGATCGGCTTTGGGCGAACGGAGGTCACCGACCAGATCCAGGGAGAACTCGATCGTTTCTTTGCCGGAACCGGCGGTCAATTCCAGACAAGGCTTGCTCTACACGGTTCTGCCTTCACGCGGGATGTCTGGCGCGAACTGCTGACCATTCCGCCTGGCGAGACACGCAGCTATTCCGAACTGGCAAGGGCGCTGGGGAGGCCGGAAGCTGTGCGGGCGGTTGCCCGGGCCAATGGCGCCAACCAACTGGCTCTCGTCGTGCCGTGCCACCGAGTCATCGGGGCGGACGGTTCCCTCACCGGGTATGGTGGGGGGCTCTGGCGCAAGCAACGCCTGATCGAACTGGAGCAGAGCTACCGGCAGACCCCTGCTGCTTGACGGTGCTTGCCTTGCCTTCGTTTTGGTTCGGCGTGTTAGCGGTCGAAGCGGACTGGCACCTGCATGTTCATGCGCGCAACACGAATATCACCCGGAAACTTGGGCATGGGCGAAGCCCTGCGCACCATGTCGAGCGCGGCCTGGTCCAGCACCGGGTGCCCGGAGGACCGGGTCACGCGAATACCGGAAACAGCGCCGTTGGATGAAATCGTGAAGCCGACACTCACCGTTCCCTCCAGCCTCTGACGTTTTGCTTCACGGGGATAACGTTTTGCGCGGCGCAGTTTGGCCACCACCTTGCCCTGATAATTGGACGTTGCTTTGGTGCCGCCATCGTTGGTACGGGCATCCGCCCGGCCATTGGTGTTGGATTTCGCGCTCTGGCTGGTGACGCGTTCACCACCCTTTCGGGCGCTGGTTTCCGCCCCCTTCCTCTGCGCTTTCACAACCTTCTTGGGTTTTTCCTGCTCTTCGATCTTGGGAGCTTCCGCATTTCGCACTGGCGGCTTGGGCTTGCGGTTCGGTGTCTGCGTGACCTCGGCCAGCGGATCGGCAACTGGCTGTTGCACTTCGGTTTGCAGGTCCACCGGCTGAACTGTCTCAACCGGTGCGGCTGGCTCCACCCGGGCAACTTCGACAGGTTTTTGCTCCGGTGCCGGCTCGACTGGGTCGACCGGCTTGACCGGTTCCGGTGTGACACTGCCTTGCAACGTTTCGGACGCCGTCGCCACCTCCGGCGTTGTCGCCGGCGCTTTCACCGGTGCCAATGAAGTAACGCCTGCGACCATCGGAACGGACGGAACAGGTTCTGAAGCTGGCGTGTCAGGCACTGCCTCGGCAACGGCCGGGCTTGGCTGCACCTCTACCGGTTTCACCGGCGTGCCGGACCGCACCTCGGGCTTTGCGGTGTTCACCTGTACGTCTTCGATTGGCTCTACGTCCGGCTTCACGTCCTCGACAGGCTGAGGATCGGCTACGGCATCCACTTGTGCTCCGGCTACAAGATCCTCGATGGACCCGATCACCGAAACGCCGCCGCCTTCAGAAGCTGCAATGGAGATCTCATTCGGATCTTTCGCGAAAAAGGCGGCGCCGGTGCCGTGCAGCACCACAGAAAGGATGGCCCCGGCAGCCAGGAAACGCGCGAAACTCACTTCGAGCCTCTTCTTGTTATGAGCACGATGTCGGTGCGTCCGGCATCCTTCAACTCGCGTAGCACCTTTTCCAGAGCGTCCGCCTTCAGCGTGCCGTCCGCAGCCACCTTGATCGGGCCGTCTGTGCCGCCTGGCTCATCCTGCTGCGCAAGCCAGTCGGCAACGCCGACTTCAGCCTCTCCGGCAAAGGTGCGGCCTTGCGGGTCAACAATGAGTGCGCCGGTGGACCGGATGGTCTCGTCTTCCAGTATGTTCAGCGGCGGTTCGATTTTCCTGGCATCGTCCCGGGCAACCGACCCTGCAAACAGGAAGAAGATCAGCATCAGGAAAACGACGTTGATCAGCGGAATGGTGTTTTCCGGCGGTTCGCGGCGCTGTGGGGATTTCATGCGCATGAGGTCACCTATTGTCCCGTCACCAGAACGCTCTTCAGCCCGCTTCTGCGAACCTCGGACATGACATCAACCACGTCCTGGACGTTTGCATCCGGGCCGGACCAGATCGCGACGACACTGTTTTCCTTGAGCGCGGAAAACAGTTTCGCCATGTCCGCCTTCATCAGGGGGCGTCCATTCAGGTCCAGCTTTTCCGACGTGTGAATACGCAGGTAGGCGGGCCTTTGCGCCGCGCCGCCACCTTCAGCACCGCTGGAAATGTCCAGCGACTGGTACCGTGTGAAGCTGGACGCCAGCATGAAGAACAGCAGCAGCAGGAAGATGACGTCGATCAGCGACGTCAGGCCGACGGGCTTGCGCCGCACTCTTGCTTTAAATTGCATGCCTCGTCTCCGAAGCCTCCAGGGCCACGATCCGGGCCGCACCGCGTTCGGCGATCGCCCCGGTGAAGAACGCCGTGACCAGCGCTTCCATCTCGGATTGCTCCGCCTCGATACGGCTGTCAAACCAGCCGACAATGGCCGACACGGGTATTGCGACCGAAAGACCGACGGCGGTTGTCAGCAAGGCTACCCAAATACCGCCGGCGAGAACGGAAGGGTCCACCGCCGCGCCGGCGCCCTGCATGGCCTGAAAGGCCTCGATCATGCCGAGTACGGTCCCCAGAAGGCCGATCAGCGGTGCTGTCTGCGCGATCATGTCGAGCGGGCGAAGGTATGCCCTCAGCGTGTTGATCCGCTGGATACAGATCCGCTCGACGTCCTCTTTCAGAAGCTCGGTCCTGGTGTTGCCGCAAGCGCTGCCCTGCACGAGCTTCAGCATGATGTCGGCAACCACGGATTTTCCACCGGCCGCCATCGTTTTCGCTTCCTGAGGCCGGCCGTCCAGCCAAAGGTCCAGCGCCCTGCGGGCAGTACCGAAACGCCCGACACCCAGATACAGGAACTGCAAAAGCTTGGCGGCAATCAGCGCTGCCGCCACCAGGGAAAGGGCAAGCAGGAACAACACCACCGGGCCGCCCTGATCGACGAGGCCGGTCAACGGAGACAGGAAGTGCGGCAGGGCCGCGGTAGGGACATCAGGCATTTTGATCACGCTTGGGTTTTCATCAGAGGATCAGGTCGATTTCCGACCGCGAGTCGATCCGCAGCAGCGGCAGGCAGTCCTGTTGGGCGGTGTCCTGAAGGTCACAGGCGCGCACCTCGTTCACAAGGACGCGAGAGATGCCGGTACAGTCTCCCTTGGCAACGTCATATTGCCGGACACGCGTCTTGCCGGTGGGGAGATCGCCGAAGTCGATCGCGGCATAGCCGGAAACGCCGTCAGAAGTGTCGAACATCACCAGGTCGAGGCCAAGGGCGTTTACGGGTGTTGGCAAGGTGTTGCGGATGACGAAGGTCAACCGGCAGGACCCGTCGACTGTTTCCGCATCGTTCAACTGGACGGAGATCGCTTCGCTTGTCTTGGAGGCGGTTTGGGACGCTGCCTGAGACGCCGATTGCGCGTTGGCTGCGGCAGCGAACTGACTGCTCAGCATCAAGGCGAGCGCAACCGCCCGAACCGGCGCCGAAACCAAAGATCTCTTCATCCCTTCGCTCTCCCGTAGCGGCTCGCGGCCTGGTTCCGGATAAGAACCCCGGCCGCGCGCCATTCGAGTTAAAGACTTGTCTCCAGGGCAGCACGTGGGTGGCATCGGCGAAGCCGGATGGGGGTATCAATCCGCGAAAAGGGCTGTCCCGTCGGGGCGCACGAAACGCACGATTGGCTTTCAGAACTGCTGGAGATTTTTGAAGGCTGAGGCGGTCTGCGCGATCATCATCAAGACCGTCGCTGCCCTGGCTAATCGATCTTTACACCGAAAGCAGCGGGTGAGGGAACCGGTCTGGATTAAAAAAGTTGAATTTTTAATTCAGAATTTAAACAGGTCACCGGCGATGCCGGGACACAGACCATTTCAGCGCCTGCCAGGCGAGCCCGCAGGCCGCAGACTTGCCGTCCTGAAGTACCTTTCAGAACACTTCATCAGAAGACAGGCAGATGAAGGTCGGTGGAATGGAGAGCGCTTGTGGGCGCAGCTAAACCCGATCGAAGCACGCAAGCCGCCAGGTCGCTGCTGACCCTGGCGGATGAGCCGTTGCCAGTCGTCCGTTGCCAGTCATCCATTGTCATCGATCGCCGAAATGACGGAGAGCAAACCAAGTCTGTCTCTCTCGAGAGAAACGGCATTGCGGGAAGCGTCAATTCTCTTCTCGTTATACCCAAATTGAAAGAGAGTGGATTTACAGGTCACATTTAGAGTTTATCTTGCGGCGAACCAAAAATATTTGCCCAAATGGCCTGCGTTCAATCCGGGTCGGTTTCAATGGGCATATCAGCAAAGGGAGCGGCATGCCTCTAATCAACTACGTAACCCGGGTCCAGTTCGGTTTTGGCGAGCTTGCCACGTTGAAGGAAGAAGTGGCGCTCGCCGGAATTTCGCGCCCGCTCGTTGTGACGGACAAGGGCGTGCGCGGGCTTGGATTTCTCGACAAGATTGAAGCCGTCCTCGGCAAGGAGCTGGCAGGCGTTTACGACGAGACCCCCGGCAACCCGAATGAGGCGGCCGTTCGTGTCGCGACAGACTTGTTCAAAGAGGTTGAAGCCGACGGAATTATCGCCATTGGTGGCGGATCGGCAATCGATCTTGCAAAGGCGGTTGCCATCCTCGCCGCACATGGCGGCGCCCTGAAGACCTATGCGGTCATCGAGGGGGGCCTGCAAAAAATCACGGCCAAAACCTGGCCGACCATCGCTATTCCGACAACGTCAGGCACCGGTAGCGAAGTTGGACGCGGGGCGATTGTGATACTGGATGATGGCCGAAAAGTCGGCTTGCTGTCTCCATTCCTTGTTCCGAAAGCCGCGATTGTCGATCCGGAATTGACCATGACGCTGCCGCCCGTTTTGACTGCAGCCACCGGAATGGACGCTATCTCGCACTGCATCGAGACCTATCTTGCCCCGTCCTTCAATCCGCCGGCAGACGGCATCGCACTTGAAGGACTGCGCCGCGCCTGGGCGAATATCCGCAAGGCGACGGAAACACCGGATGACAAGGACGCCCGCGCCAACATGGCAATCGCCGCAACCATGGGCGCGATGGCCTTCCAAAAAGGGCTGGGCTGTGTGCACAGCCTCAGTCATGCGCTCGGCGGGCTCAATCCGAAACTGCACCACGGCACCTTGAACGCGGTGTTCATGCCTGCGGTTCTGGAATTCAACAAGGCGGCCCCGACATCCGTCAGCGAAAACAAGTATGCCCGGATGGCCGATGCCATGGGTCTGGCTACCGGTACGGATATCGGCGCGGCCATCAAGGAGATGACGGCGGCCATCGGGTTGCCCGTCAGCCTGTCGGAGCTGGGTGTTTCCGAAGATCTCTTCGACCGCATCATTCAGGGGGCATTGGCCGACCACAGCCACAAGACCAACCCTATTGACGCAACCGCCGACGACTATCTCAGGATGCTGCAAGCTTCTTATTGACGGGACCGTCTCTGAAACTCCCTTGAGCGCTCTCCGGACCACAGCACCACCCAGAATCGCCCAGAAACGCGGTGTCGGTATTTATGGAAGCTGGTGGTCCGGAATGCGTCCCCATTTTGGTCGTTAGTCGGCTTTCCGTTTGCTCCCAAAAGCCATCATTCATCGCATACGGATTGAACTCACAAGTTGGGCGTGGAATGACCGTTCATTTCGCGTCGGGTGAAGGTGTTACGGGTAGGACCTTCTAAACCTCTCCAGGTGCGCTATTTTCAAAGGCAGGGAGTTACCGACAATGCGCGGATCACATATATTGGTCTGAAGCATGAGCGACCAGAAAGAGACCGGAGACTGATGTGTCACCAAGTAAGGGCCGCGTTGAAAGACTGATTGACAGGATAGGCGCTGAATTTCAGTCTCATCTCATCGACTTGCGGAACACCTCCACAGTCTTTGATATTCAAGACGGCGCCGTTCAAAAGATGATCTCACGCGAAGCGCCATTTGGTGTCATTGGGATCAAGATCCTGGTGCGCAATCCCGGAGACGTAAATCGTCTTTTTGAGCACCAATGGAATTTCAGTATTGGGATCACCGGATGTGAATTCACGCTTTTGGACGTCGATTACCAGAACGACGTTTTGGTTGGTGATGCGAATTCAGCCGAATTCGTTGGGCACGAACACATTGCCTACAAGTCGGTTGAACACATGATTGCCTTTCATGGCGATGAGTTCGGCATAGGAAAGGTCTTCATCGAAAAAATTGGCACTTTCTGCCCCAGCCTGCTTGAAAAGCCACCATTGTTTTTTCGAATGCCGCGCAGGGCAGCACCCGCCTACAGATACACAGAAGCACCCCAGGCCATTCGCGAGGAGGTGGGCCTATCGCTTGATGGCGGCATGCTTCTGATTGAGGCGATGATCAAAGAACATGGGATTGCCCCTTATACGATCCTTCTGTCCTTCCATTCTGACGAAAACTTCTGGCTGGTTGACCTCCCAGAAACGCTTGTCGACCGGTACCAGCATGGCCTCATTGATCCGAGCCTTGGTGAACACCATTCAAATCTTGAGGTTGGGGTATCCATTACAGCGGAAGCCCTGAGGAACAGGGTTCGGCAGAAGCCAAACAGCGCTGAGCGTGATAATGGCGTCTTTTTCTCCATGTCCGGAAGCGGTTCTGCGTCAGGTTATTTGAGCGGACTGAATTGACTTTCCGTTGGCTGGGGTCATCTCTGTTGCAGTGAGAAGGCGCGCAATTCCCGACAACCTATTCTCTGACACGATCCGGACCTTGGCTGCGTGGCGCACCAATGTCCGCATTGTTAATCGCTGCGGCCATACCCCGACAGTCCGCTGCCGTTCATCGGTGGAACTGCATGCTGCGCGCCGGCCCGCCACACCACCCATCCACTGCTGCGTTATCTACCTCACTGCCAAGGCCCACTTAGGGGACTTAGCTGCCATCTACATTGTCGCGGGCAACGTCTGCTTTCTCACTTCGACGAGGCTTGCTGGAACACCTCGTACTGCGCGTCGAATGCTCGCTTGTAGGCGGGTCGCTCTGCCGCACGCGCGATGTAATCCATAAAGATTGGATACTCTTCCAGTATGCCCGATCCCTCTAACCTGCGGATCGCGTGAACCATAAGGATACCGGCTGCGCTGAAAGGTCCGGCCAACCAGGTCGGCTCTCCCAAGGCGGCGGCGAGTTGATCCAGCCGTGTTCGGATGCGGTCATCGACCATGGCGAACCGTTCCGCTTGCCAACTCTTGTCGGCCTCGAAATACTTGACGTAGTCGCGCTCGACGATCGGAGGCTCAACCGTGTTCAGGGCAGCGAACATCCAGCTTATCGCCCGTGCGCGTCCTGCTCCATCGCCGGGCAGCAGGCCAGCGTGACGCTCCGCGATGTGGAACACGATGGCCCCAGATTCGAACAAAGCCACGTCACCGTCTTCATAGGTTGGTATCTGACCGAAGGGCTGGAGGGCGAGGTGCGCTGGCTGCTTCAATTCTTTGAAAGTCACCAGTCGCACATCATAGGACTGGCCGGCTTCCTCAAGCGCCCAACGGACACGCATATCACGCGCAAGGCCGACACCTTTGTCGGGAGATGATTTGAATGCGGTGATGGTGGGCACGGGTTCTCCAACGCGAATTTTGGATGGGTGCGTTTGAGACAAGTCTCTTACAAAGCTGACTTTGCTGCAAAATGCAGCATTGGTCAAAGCGGGCTCCAGGCAGCCTTTCGCCGTCGTGACGCGCCTATCCCTACCTCGTGGTGCTGGTCGACACAAACGGCCGAATCCGGACATTCACCTTCGATTGGTTCAATGGCGGCTTCGCGGCCCCACATAGGTCGTTTAGTTCCGTATGCAAGTTTCCCTGAAGCAGACATAGGCAGCGCAACTCCTGTCGGGAATTGATTTGAATTCCAGCAGCTAACATTCGATGTCTTTTAAGAGGTAAGCCACTTAGGAAGTGTTGTACCTCGAACCATTGAACAATACGCCGTTCGTGTATTTGAGGCCGCTGTCACAAGCGACTGTAACGACGGTCGCGGTCGGTCCGAGTTCTTTGGCGAGCTCGATTGCTGCCAGCACGTTTATTCCAGTCGACGTTCTCTTCGCTCGCCAGACGCTGACATACAACGCGGGCCTGGCCTCCGGCACGCTGCGTGCGTCTTGGTTGCCACCTACGCCTCAAGCGATAAGCAGCGATGCTTCAGGTTGCAGCGGAAATAGCGCGGCATGAGCATAATTTGGACAGATTGTGGAATGACCGGGCCTGCCATGGCCAGAATGATGGGTTGAGCGATAGGCCAACCTTAAAAACAAAAAATTTCAATGTCTTGGAAAGAGAAATGGCGGACAGAGAGGGATTCGAACCCTCGATACGGTTGCCCGTATACACGCGTTCCAGGCGTGCGCCTTCAACCACTCGGCCACCTGTCCGTCGCAAGCGTCACCCGCTTGAGTGGGGCGCAATATACCCATGGCGCGATCAAGTGCAAGCACTTGAACAAGTTTTTTTTTCGGTGCCTCGCCGCTGTGGATTGTCGAGGGGTTGCGGGGCTCGGACGAGCTGCAAAAAACGGCTGTAACGTGCCATGCAGCCGGCAATGCCTGGACCGAAAAAATCTTTCCTGTCGTGGCAGTACCAAGGCGGTTTGTCTGCGGCTGGAGGCTGGCCGGGCGCATGTATGGCCGCGCAGAATCAGCGTCTGGTGTTTTCGAAGGTCGAGAGACGTCTCGCAGGCAAGGTCATGGCATGGCTCAGTCTCTGTGCGGGAAGATAACCTCGCTTGGGTTCGGCGTTGCGATAGGCCGGGGAGACGAGGCGGCCACGGTGTGACACAGGTCTGAGCAGGCGGCTTTGTGCTTGCGTATTGGGGAAATGCTGCACTGCAACTAACGCGCTACCTGAATTTATTTCGAAGCATTTGAAACGAAAACACTTGCGAAAGCCGGGAACCAAAGTCACAAGAATGTGTTGAATATCAAATCTTGTTCCTGCGCGGGGTGATATTACCCTAAAGGAATGCTCAACATCCGGCGGCTAATATTTGAAGGCCTGACTGGAGCGAGCGCTCCGTTTAATATTTTGGCAAAGCTGAAAGCAAAGCGATGATCAGTGTTTTGAAGTTTTTATTCCGCATCCTCGGCTACGGCTTTGTCGCCGTCGCGATTATTGCCGGCATTTCCGATGCAAGTTCTTCCATTGCCCTGTCCGAAATCCGTCTGGCCCAGCTTGGCCAGGTCTGGCAGAACCTGTCGCCTGCCTCTCTCGAAATGGCGGAAGCCCACATCGTGGCGTCTTTTGACCCGACGGTCTGGCAGACCTTGAAAGAGACTGTCCTGACCTGGCCGGTCTGGGCGGTCTTCGCTCCGATCGGCCTGGCGCTGCTTTGGCTGGGAGCCAAGCGCCGCAGACAGCGTGCGCTTTACGCCTGACGCGGTTTCTTGCAGCACCAGACGAGGTGTCACAAAACGGCAGTTTCCGCTCACACGCGAACACCGTTGCGTGACGGGCCTCTTGGAAAGCGGGCGCAGCTGCGCCACATTAGCTCCTGAAATAAGCCAACTGCTTCCCGGGATCCTCGAGAGGCCTTGTTGGCATGTGTGGGAGAAAGCCATGTCGTTCATGACGATGCTGACCAAGAAATTTTCGCTGCCGGCCAAGGACGAGGCCCTGCCGGGGCGTTCCGAAGCGATCCGGCCGGCTGAGCCGCATTTCGTCAACGGACGGCCGCTCGCAGGCCCCTATCCGGACAACATGAAAACCCTTGTGGTCGGAATGGGCTGCTTCTGGGGCGCTGAACGCCTGTTCTGGCAGCTGCCCGGTGTCTATGTCACCGCGGTCGGCTACGCGGGCGGATATACGCCCAACCCGACCTACCATGAAACCTGCACCGGGCGCACGGGCCACACGGAAGTGGTCCTGGTCGTTTATGACCCGGCAGAGATTTCCCTCGGAGATCTTCTGAAGGTCTTCTGGGAAAATCACGACCCGACCCAGGGCATGCGCCAGGGCAATGATACCGGTACCCAGTATCGCTCGGCCGTCTACGTGAGCGAAGCCGACGACCTTGCCGGAGCCGAACAGTCGAGGCAAGCCTATCAGGCCGCCCTGAAGGCCGGTGGCGTGGCAAGCTCCATCACGACGGAAATCCGGGAGCTGGATACCTTCTATTTCGCCGAGGATTACCATCAGCAGTATCTGGCCAAGAACCCGGCCGGCTATTGCGGGATCGGCGGCACGGGCATTTCGTGCCCGGTCGGGCTGGGCCAGACTGCCTGACGGCTGTCCGATCGCTAGCTTGGTTCCGGTTGAGTTCCAGACGGGGCAGTGCCAGTGACGGCGCTGCCCCGTCTTTTTGCATTCTCCGGCGCCTGAAGCCGGCAGTGTTTCAACCGTTTCCTTGCCGAAGTTGGCCATACTGAAAGTCAGCTGGCGCGGGTCAAAAAAGTCAGGATCTACATAAGTACAATTTCGTACATAGCTTATATCTTTCAATACTCTAGGGAAGTTTCAGGCTTTCTTAAATTTGCGCTGCGAGGATAGACCTGACGCATGGGCGTTTAAGGATCGACTTCGTGAGCCGTTCGGCAAAAATTTTCGCGACAGGATACTTCCTGGCCAGCTGCCTGTTGATGCTGGTCGGCTCGTTGATGCCTGCCCGCGAAGGGCCGGTCGCGGTATTCGCATGGCCCTGGGGTGAAAGCGCGGTCAGCGTCATCGCCAGATCGGGTGGCCCGGTACTGTTCGTCGGGGACAGAAGCTGGGTGGCGCTCACCGAAGCGGGTGAACAACAGTCCATCGCAAATCTTTACCGGTCAGGCGCCGGTTTTGTGGCGTCTTCCTTCATCGCGCAAGCCTGTGCGCGATTGAGCGGTGTCTCCCTGGAGCAGTTGAAATGAACGGTGTGGAAATGTCTCAAGCGGATCAGATGTCGGGTCAGCTTTCCGGTCTGGACCAGTTCCGGCAGAAGTTTGCGCGGATGCTGATCCATTTTATCTGGGTGAATGTCTTCCTGGTCATGGGAACGGCCTGGTGGGTTGGCTATGTTTCGCTCGTGGCGGTTTGCGGGGCAGCCTTGCTCCTGGGTGTTGCGGCCACCGGTACATGGATCAAGTTCGGAGCCGGCGTCGAAACGCGCCTTGCCACCTCCATGTCCCTTGCCGGGCTGGTTGCCCTGTTCGTGGCCGCTCTGGCTACACCGGATGGTCAGATCACCTATCAGCTCGACGCACATATGTATTTCTTCGCCGTTCTGGCGATCCTGGCCAGCTGGGTCGACTGGCGGGCGCTGGTTGCCTATGCGGCCGTCGTCGCCGTGCACCACCTTGTCCTGAATTTCGCCATGCCCTGGGCCGTTTTCCCCGGTGGGGCGGATTTCAGCCGCGTGGTCTTTCATGCGCTTGTCGTGGTTGCGGAAGTCGGCGCACTCTGGTGGATGACCGACAGTCTTGCACGAGCGTTTGCCGCTTCCGACAAGGCACGCGAGGAGGCCGAGGCCGCTCGCGCCCAGGCAATGGTGCTGCAGCACCGGACCGCTGAAAATGACGAGATGGAGCGCGCCAAGCAGAAGGTCATCAACGAACGCATCATGGCGTTTGAAAGTGATATCGCTGCCAAGCTGGACGGTGTCGGCCTGAAAGTGCGCGAAATGCGGGATGCCGCAACCGAGCTGGGCACCGTTGCCGAAAACACCTCGTCGCGTGCAGGCTCCGTATCGGATGCGTCCGAAACGGCGTCCTCAAACGTGCAAATGGTTGCTTCCGCCGCAGAAGAGCTGTCGTCCTCGATCGCGGAGATTTCGCGCCAGGTCGAACAGACCACCGGCATCGTCAACCGGGCGACGGAAAATGCGCAAACCAGCAACAGCAAGGTCGCGGGCCTTGCGAATGCGGCCAATCGGATCGGCGAGGTCGTCACGCTGATCCAGGCGATTGCCGAACAGACCAACCTTCTGGCTCTCAACGCCACCATAGAGGCGGCCCGCGCGGGCGAAGCTGGCAGGGGCTTTGCGGTTGTTGCTGCCGAAGTGAAGGAACTGGCGACACAGACGTCCAAGGCAACGGAAGAAATCGGCGCCCAGATCGCGGCGATCCAGGCGGAAACCAAGGACGCGGTGGAATCCATCGGAGTGATTGCGACGACGATGGACGAGGTCAACAGCTATACGGCCGCCATTGCTGCCGCTGTTGGTGAACAAGGCGCGGCGACCCAGGAAATCTCGCGCAATGTGGCGGAAGCCGCGGACGGCACGGGACGGGTTGCCAACAACATCGACGGTGTGCGGGAATCTGTCGAACGCACCAGCCACTCGGTCGGTTCCATGGTCGAGGCGGCCGAGACCCTCGATCTGGAGACCCAGGACATGCGCCGTGCAATCACCGCCTTCCTGAAGGATGTCGCGGCCTGAGAGTACGGCCGCAACAGATCGTGATCTTCTGAAACCGGCGGCCAGTCCGCCGGTTTTTTCGTTCTTGGGGTGCTCTCCTGTCCTGCATGCTTGACCTGATGTCGCTTGAATGCCATGAGCCGCCCCTAACGAACCAGCGTAGCGAATGAAAACGTGCCACGCTGGCAGCATTCTTCACCCTTGCGGACACTGACGCCAAACGATGCCTGCATCCTCCTTCGCGCCTGGAACGGTCCTGCTGCTGGACCTGTTGAAGCAGCGGTCTGCGCTGTTGTTTCAGGCGCCGGATGAGGTGATCACTTGCTCCCGGCTCGAGGAGGTTCAGGGCTGCCTCGAACAGCTTGAGGCCGCCCAGGCGGACGGGCGCCATGCGGCAGGCTACCTTGCCTATGAACTGGGTTTTGCCTTCGAGGAAAAGCTGCGGCAACGGTTTCATCAAACAGAAGAGCCGTTGCTCTGGTTCGGGCTGTATGGCGCGCCGGCGGAACTGGGTCTGAACGAAGCCAAAGCTATGCTGGAAAGCGTGGCTGGCGACGGCGAGGCTGCCATCGGCAAGCCGGAGTTCGATATGGACAGGGCCGCTTACGATACGGCCTTTGCCCGCGTCCGCGACCATCTGGCGAAGGGCGACATCTATCAGGTCAACCTGACCATGCGCGCGCGGTTCCGGCACCAGGGGGCTCCTGAACGGATCTTCCAGACCCTTCTGCGTCGCCAGCCGGTGGAATTTGCCGCTTTCCTGCGTCTTGAAGACCGGACGATCCTGTCTCTCTCGCCGGAACTTTTCCTGGAGCGCCAGGGCACCTGCCTGCGGACCAAACCCATGAAGGGCACCGCGCCCCGAGGGCGTTACGCTTCCGAGGACGCCACGATTGCACGCACGCTCTCAAGCGATCCCAAGCAGCGGTCCGAAAACACCATGATCGTCGACCTGATGCGCAATGACCTGTCGCGCATCGCCGACACCGGCACGGTCAAGGTGACCAGGCTGTGCGAGGTGGAGCGCTACCAAAGCCTTCACCAGATGACCTCGACGGTCGAAGCTGAAGTTCCCGATGACGTCGGCTTTGCACGGATCGCCGAACATCTCTTCCCCTGCGGTTCGATCACGGGAGCGCCGAAACTCAGCGCCATGCAGATTGCCCAGGATCTGGAAACCGGCCCGCGTGGCGTCTACACCGGTTCGATCGGCTATCTCGCGCCTGGAGGCGATTTCCGGCTGAATGTCGCCATCCGGACGCTGGTGCTGCGAAACGACGGCAGCGGCGAAGCCGGAAGCGGGTCCGGCGTGATCTTCGACAGTGGCGCGTCTCCCGAATACGACGAATGCGCCTTGAAACTGAGGTTCATGAGCGAGGACACGCCCGGCTTCGATCTGATCGAGACGCTGGCTTATCACCCGGGCGACGGCTACCTGCTTCTGGAACGGCACATGCAGCGCCTGCAGGCCTCAGCGGCCTATTTCGGCTTTCCTTTCCGCGAAGAAGATGTGCGTGAGGAGCTTCTGCAGCATGTTCGCATCTTTGCCGGTTCAAGGCGTGTGCGGCTGTTGCTGTCGGCGAATGGCGGCATTTCGGTCACGTCGACGGATCTTCCGCCGGCCGGTCAGGAGGCCGTTTTCAATCTGGTGATTGCGCAAGAAACCACGTGGTCAACAGACAGGTTCCTGTTCCACAAGACCACCAACCGGGCCTTCTACGATGACACGCGCCAACGGTATCAGGCGGAAACCGGTTGCCAGGAGGTGCTGTTCCTGAACGAGAACGGCTATCTCACCGAAGGCAGCTACACCACTCTTTTCTTGAAGCGGAACGGCAGCTTGCTGACGCCTGCGCTTCGTCACGGGCTTCTCCCCGGCACCTTCCGGGCGGGGCTTCTGGAACGTGGTCTGGCAAGCGAGGCAGACCTTACGCTTCAGGATCTGCAAGAGGCCGAGGAAGTCTACGTCGGCAATTCCGTGCGCGGTCTGATACGCGCTCGCCTGCTTTCGGAACAAGCGAGTGGTTCGTGGCACATGGAAGCCGGGCAACACAATGAAGCCACCCGCAAGGCAGGGTGATAACCGGTACGCTAACAGAGCAGCGCTGACATCTCAGGCATTGTCCCAGGGAATGACTGTCAGCTCCGGCCAGAGGGCCTTCATCCGTGCCGCCTTTTCCGCATAGGTTTCCGGGTTCGGCTGTGTGTAATTGGGCACCAGCCGCATGCCGAACAGGTTGGCAAGGCCGAAAGGCGCATGCAACACCATGCGCCCGTCCTCTTCGAGCCGTGCCGCCACCGAATGGGTGCGCGAGGCATAGGTCGTCAGCGAATCCATGGCACAGTCGAGAGGGCGGTATGGCCTGCCGAAACGGCTCTCGTACCACAGGTGGACACGAGCCTGATTTCTTACTTCCAGAAGGCTCGCCAAGTCGGGCAGGGCCTGGTTGACCTTGCCGATAACAGCGTCCTCAGCCTCATAGGATAGATCGGTTCCGTCGAAATAGATGATGTCGAAATCCTTGATGCCGTGCAGCAGGGGGCGGTTGGTGAGGACGTTCCAGACAGTCTGGTAGATACCGCCCGACACCAGCCAGGCATCAGGAAGGGCAAGGTTGCGGACAGTGGTCAGGATTTCCATCACATGAGGCACGGTCCTGAGGATCTGCTCAAGACCTGCCAGCCGCGTCTCCTCACTGGCGGCATAGGGATCGCCCAGCCTTGCGTCGCGTACATCCATCTGCAAATCGGCGGTCATTTCCGGATCCTCTTTTCGCGAAGGGGCAACCTATCCGATTCTCAACGTATCGCGAGCCGTGCATGATGAGGACCATGCACGCGAATGTGTCTTCCGCAGATACGCGCGCTACCGGATGAGGGGCACCGACTTGACATGAAGCAGGTAGGCGCCATCTCCTCCGGAGACGTTTGGTTTTTTCAGGAATTGCCGATGTACCTCTTGCCACGCACACAAATGATCGCCGCACTGGCCGCTTGCGGGGCGGTGCTTGTCACCGCTCTGCCATCCGCGGCCCAATCCGGACGGCCGAATTCCACCGCCATGTCCTGCGGACAGGTTCAGTCCATGATCAATCAGCGTGGGGCCGTCGTGCTCAGCACCGGCCGCTATACGTTCGACCGGTATGTGGCCAACCGGAGCTACTGCCAGCATGGCGAGGTCACGCGCCGGGACTACATTCCAACGAAGGACAATGCGAAATGCTACGTGCTTCGCTGTATCAATCCCCAACCCTGGCGGTATGACTGAGCCGTATCCGGGCCGGTTGCCTCCCGGACTTCAACAGGAGACGTCATGTGAACCGACTTTCCAGAAACGCATGTTTCGGCTTCCTGGCGTTTACCTGGCTCGGGGTCACTGCCTCCGTAGAACCGGCCATGGCCCAGGCCGGGCGCCCGGACACGCGTTCAATGACATGTGCCCAGGCTCAGGAACTGGTCAGGAAAAGCGGCAGCATCGTCCTGACGACCGGCCAGTCGACCTTTGACCGCTTCGTTGCAAACGGTAGCTATTGCCGGCCGCAAACGGGGCAGGTCCGTGCGAAATTTGCTCCCACGCGCGACAATCCGCAGTGCTCCGTCGGCTACAGGTGTTTCCAGAACCGGACGCAGCGGTAAACGGGATCCTTCTGCAAAAACAGGATAAAGAGGCACAAGTCTTAACCGCCTTGCAGGCTTTTCTTGCTATTTCATGCGCGGACGGGGCAACGCCGTGTTGCATTTGGAAACCGTTTCACAAATATGAAATACGGATTACCTACTGCTGGAAATCATAGCCATTTAATACATGACTTCGCCTGAATACTCAGGAAAGGCCTTGCGATGAACGAGAATAATACAAGAAAACAACTGTTAATTGCGAAGTCCGCACTTCAGGCAGGCCTGTTTATGTGTGCGGCTCTTGTCCCTGTGCTGCAGGCGGAAGCGCAAACCAGGCGTCAGCCCGATACCACGCAACTGACCTGTGACCAGACGCAGGACCTGATCAAGAGATTCGGGGGCATCAATCTGAAATCAGGCCCTTACAAGTTCGACCGGTTTGTCGTCGGCCGGAACCAGTGTTTCTCGGGCCAGACGGTGCGGCCGACATTCGTGCCGACCAAGGACAACCCGAAATGTTCCGTCCTTGTCTGTGCAGAGATGGGGCAGGCCCGCCAGTAAAAAGGCCGCGCGATGGTGTTCGCGCAGCCCCTTTTTCCAGTCTTGTGAAACGCCGATTCAGCCTCTCAGCGTGCCACCGGTTGCCTTCTCGACATTGGCAATGATCTTCTTTGCCACGGCGTCGATTTCCTCGTCCGTAAGGGTCTTCTGACGCGGCTGCAGTGTCACGTCGATGGCGACTGACTTCTGGCCTTCCGGCACACCCTGACCTTCGTAAATGTCGAATAGCGTGACATCGCTGATCAGAGTCTTTTCCGCGCCACGAGCTGCTTTGAGCAAGGCCTCGGCCGAAATGTCCTTGCCGACAAGGAACGCGAAGTCGCGTTGAACCGGCATGAGGCCACTGACATTGAGGGCACCCTTGGAACGGCCACCCTTGCCCTTGGGTTCGGGCAGCGCATCAAGGAAGATCTCGAATGCGACCAGCGGTCCTTCGATGTCGAGCAGCTGCAGCGTGCGCGGGTGAACTTCGCCGAACACCGCCAGAACGTTTTTCGGGCCAAGCTTGAGACAGCCGGACCGGCCCGGGTGGAACGTTGCCGGGGCATCTGCAGACACCATCAGTTTGTCTACCGGTGCGCCGATGGCCGCCAGTGCTGCTTCGGCGTCCGCCTTGGCGTCGAACACGTCGACGGCCTGGGAAACACCCGACCAGTGCCGGCCGGAACCCTGAAGCTTCGCAGACCCGCGGCGCACACCGGTTGCGACCATCTTCTGGCCTTCCGGAGTATCGTTCTCGAACACCTGACCGACTTCGAACAGGGCGACGTTGCCATAGCCCCGGTCGGCATTGCGCTGTGCCGCCAGCAAAAGGCCCGGAAGCAGGCTCGGGCGCATGTCGGACATCTCGCTGGAAATCGGATTGGCCAGCGCAAGCGCAGCGCTGCCGCCACCGAAGAGTTCAGCGTGGTCCTTGGCAATGAACGACCAGGTAACCGCTTCATTGAAGCCACGGGCGGCCAGTGCCCGGCGCGCCTTGTTGCGGCGGATCTGTCCGGTGGTCAGCACCTTCTGGCCGACGGTACCGGTGCGCGGCAGTGGTGTGAACGGAACACGCTCCAGACCGATGATGCGCACAACCTCTTCCACGAGGTCGGCCTTGCCTTCGATGTCCGGCCGCCAGCTGGGCGCGGCCACCTTGACCGTGTCACCGGCGCCGGAGATCCAGAAACCGAGCGACTTCAGGGTGACGTTTGCTTCAGCGGGCAGAACATCGACGCCGGACAGGCGCCTGATTTCCGAATAGGGGAAATCGATGATGTTGCTGGTATCCGGCACGGAACCGGCCTGCACCGTTTCGGACGGCTCGCCGCCGCACAGGTCCATGACCATGCGCGTAGCATATTCCAGACCCGGCATCATGTAGTTGGGATCGACACCACGTTCGAAGCGATAGCGTGCGTCCGTATTGACGCCGAGCTTGCGCCCTGTGGCGGCAATGTCGTCCTCGTCCCAAAGGGCGGATTCGATCAGCACGTTGACAGTCTCTTCCGTGCAGCCGGAAGGCTCGCCGCCCAGGATGCCGCCGAGACTTTCAACGCCGTTGTCGTCGGAAATGACGCAGATCGTGTCATCGAGCTCGTAGCTCTTGCCGTTGAGGCCGTCGATCTTCTCGCCCTGCTTGCCGCGGCGGACAACCAGATTGCCGTGAACCTTGTCGGCGTCGAACACGTGCAGCGGCCGGCCCTGATCGAAGGTGATGTAGTTGGTCATATCGACGAGGGCGTTGATCGGACGCAAGCCGATGGCGGTCAGGCGGTCCTGCAGCCATTTCGGCGACGGGCCGTTCTTCACGCCCTTGACCAGGCGCAGGCCGAAGGCCTTGCACATCGGCTTGGTGTCGCCGAAATCGAGCGTCACGTCGACCGGGCAGGGGAAGCTGCCGCGAACCTGTTCGTTGCTGCGTTCCTTCAGCTTGCCGAGGCCGGCTGCGGCAAGATCACGGGCAATGCCGTATACGCCGGTACAGTCCGGGCGGTTCGGCGTCAGGCCGATTTCGATGACCGGCTCATCCAGGCCGGCCCATTCGGCATAGGCCATGCCGACCGGCGCATCCGCCGGCAGGTCAATGATGCCGTCATGTTCGTTGGAAAGTTCCAGCTCGCGCTCCGAGCACATCATGCCGAAGCTTTCCACGTCGCGGATCTTGCCGACGGAAAGCGTGACATCAAGGCCGGGAACATAGTCGCCCGGCTTGCCGAGCACGCCGACAAGGCCGGCGCGGGCATTCGGCGCACCGCACACAACCTGCACCGGGTCGCCCTCGCCGGTGTCAACCTTCAGGACGCGCAGCCGGTCGGCATTCGGGTGCTGTTCGGCTTCCAGAACCTTTGCGATTCTGAACGGCTTCAGGCGGTCGGCGCGGTTGGTGACTTCCTCGACTTCCAGTCCGATCAGGGTGAGACGTTCAACGATCTCTTCCAGGCTGGCGTCGGTTTCCAGATGCTCCTTGAGCCAGGAAAGGGTGAATTTCATCTTTCGATCTCTTCAAACTTGGTGCGGTCTCAGGACCGCGAAACGGGACGTGGAGGCCTCAGTTGCCGAGCCGGTCCACTTCGGGAATGATGGTCGCAGCGCCGTAGTTTTCGGCAAAGCGGCGGCCGATGTCGGAAAAGTCGCGGGTCCAGCCGCGCACGATCTCCGGCGTGATCTGCTGTTTGGTGGCAATCGCCTGGGCAGCTTCCGTCTCGATCCGGTCCCGCAGGATGCCGAGTTCGACCTGGGCCGCATATTCGGCCCGGTACTTGCCGAGCCAGCCCATGGCGACAATCAACACCATCACCAGAAGGGCCGCGGTGCTGGTCAAGCCGGCCCACTTGGCGGTACCGCCGATCCGCCGGTCGCTGGCGATCAGAACGATCGAAGCAATGGTCAGGAATGCCACGATATAGATTGCCTGCAGGAAGCTCTGGTACTTTTCGGCCGAGCTTGCCTCGTGGCCGGCACGTAGACGCGTGATCCGGTCACGGAGGTAAAGCAGCGCATCGGCTTCGGTGCCCAGCTTCTCCCGGAAGTAGGTGTCGCAGAACCGCAGCCGGCCCCGGTTCTCGATCTTGTCCGCGCAGGCCTCGAGGAACGAGGTCGGCGTCGCGACGCGTGTTTCCTGGTCGCTGGTCTGCGCGGCTGCCGGCAACAGGGCGGCAACGGTCAGCATGGCGGCAAGAACGATGCGGATCAGCAATGACATGATGGCGCCCCCAAATTCAGGCGGTTAACTGGACAGACCGCCGAACAGTGTCGGCAGGTCGAGTGGGCGGAAGCCGTAATGCTGGATCCAGCGGACGTCGGCGTCGAAGAAGGCGCGCAGGTCCGGCATGCCGTATTTCAGCATCGCGATGCGATCGATCCCCATGCCCCAGGCAAAACCCTGGTAGACATCCGGGTCGAGGCCGCAGTTGCGGATGACGTTCGGATGAACCATGCCGCAGCCGAGAATTTCCAGCCAGTCTTCGCCCTGGCCGATCTTCACTTCGCCGCCGGACCGGTCACACTGGATGTCGACTTCCATGGACGGTTCGGTGAACGGGAAGAAGCTCGGACGGAAGCGCATCTTGATGTCGTCGACTTCGAAGAAGGCCTTGCAGAATTCCCGCAGCACCCATTTCAGATGACCGAAATGGCTATCCTTGTCGATCACGAGGCCTTCCACCTGGTGGAACATCGGCGTGTGGGTCTGGTCACTGTCGCAGCGATAGGTCCGGCCCGGAATGATGACGCGGATCGGTGGTTCCTGATTGCGCATGGTCCGGATCTGCACCGGCGAGGTGTGCGTGCGCAGCAGCAGCCGTTCGCCGTCTTCCTTCGGATTGAAGAAGAACGTGTCGTGCATCTCGCGCGCCGGGTGGCCTTCTGGAAAGTTCAGCGCGGTGAAGTTCAGCTCGTCGGTCTCGATGTCCGGGCCTTCCGCAATGGAAAAGCCCATGTCGGCGAAAATCGCCGTCAGTTCGTCGATGACCTGGCTGACCGGGTGAATACGGCCGGTCTCCGCCGGTGTTGCGCGCAGCGGCAGGGTGATATCGACCTTCTCGCTGGCCAGCCGTGCTTCCAGGGCCGCTTCCGCCAGCACATCCTTGCGGGCGGCGATGGCGTCGGTGACCTTCGCCTTGAGGCCGTTGAGGGCAGGGCCCATCACCTGGCGCTCTTCAGGCGTCATCTTGCCGAGTGTTTTCATCTGCTCGGAAATTGAGCCCTTCTTGCCAAGGGCGGCAACGCGGATGTCTTCCAGGGCGGCTTCGGTCCCGGCGCCTTCGATGGCGGCCAGAAGATCGGATTCAAGTGTGTCGAGGTTGGACATGCGTACTCGGTCGTCGGTTCGCGCGGTGCGCGCGGAGGTGTCGAAACAGAAAGTCGGGGTCTTTTAGCGAATAATGGCGGTGATTGCCACGGCCTCATGCGCATTATTGCGTGAGTTCCCGAAGAGAAGAAAAGCGCCGGAATTAAAGCGCGTTAGCGCGTAAATCGACCGCAGGCGGGGCCCTGCAGCTCGATGAGGCGCACGTCGATCCCGGAAAGAGGCTGAGAGCCACTGCAAAGGCCGGAACGGCGGATATGTGCGGTAAGGTCGCTCATGGGGCGTCAATGTAGCGAAAGGCGAGGCGTTGGCAAGCGGAAAAGGAGAGGCAGCCTTGCGCCTCAATCTGGCCAATGCGTAGCGGCGAGCCCCAGGCACCGGAACTCAATCCCCTCCCGGGCGTTTACCTTTGAACTCCCTGCTGTTTGCCAACGTCCGTGGACAGAAGGGCGTGGGCAGGCAACTGAGGGGGTAACATGGCACGTGGAAGAGATGCGGGCAGTCCGGAAAAGATCCCGCCAATGGGCTGGCTGGATATCAGCTACCGGGTGTGGAACGCGGTCCAGCGCGACCACATCGACCTGATCGCCGCCGGTGTTGCCTTCTACGGTCTTCTTGCGATCTTCCCGACCATAACTGCGTTCACGGCGCTGTCAGGGCTTGTGGTTGAACCTGTCGAGGTCAGTCGTCAGCTTGAAATGATCGAGAACTTTCTGCCGAAGGAGGCGTCGCAAATCATTCTGGCGCAGGCCGCAGATGTAGCGGGCAGCGAGAATGCGGGGCTCGGCTTCGCCTTCGTCATCGGCCTGGGCATCGCGCTCTATTCCACCTCCAAGGGCATGGCCAGCCTCATGGAAGGACTTAATATCGCCTATGACGAGGCTGAGAAGCGGGGCTTCATTGCACTGAAAGCCCGAACCTTCGTGATGACGATCCTGCTTGTATTCGCTCTGGTGCTGGGGTTGGTGTCCGCCCTTCTGCTGCCGGTTGTCTTCAGTTATCTCGCCTTGCCGGATTGGTTGGAGAAGGTCCTGTCATCGGCCCGCTGGATCATTCTGGGATTTCTGACCGTCACCGGTCTTTCCTTCGTTTACAGGTTCGGGCCGTCTCGAACCGATGCCAAATGGAAATGGATCACGCCCGGCGCGGTCATCGCCTGCCTCCTGTGGCTTGCCGCGTCCTACGGGTTCTCGGTCTATGTGGCGAACTTTGCCAGCTACAATAAAACGTTCGGCAGCCTTGCCGGCGTCATCATCCTGCTGATGTGGCTCTGGATTTCGGCGTATATCATCTTGCTCGGGGCCGAGTTGAATGGCGAGATGGAAGCGCAGACCCGCCGCGACAGCACCGTCGGTCCGGACCGGCCAATGGGCACACGCGGTGCCGTGAAGGCCGACATACTGGGCAAATCCATTGCAAGTGCTGAGTAGAGGTGCGCGATGAGCGAAAAACGCTTACGCCTCCACCATATCGGCTCCTTTCGGTCTGCCGATGGAGCCTTGCAGCTCCTCCCGCAGCCAGTCGCCGAAAGCCTTCTTGGCCTTTGTCTGAGGGGCGTTTTTACCGCTGACCAGCCAGTAGGCGCTGCCCGTGGCGGGGCGCTCGGGGAAGGGGGCAATCACCTGGCCGGACTTCACTGCATAAACCGCAAGCGTTTCCCAGGCCAGAAACACCCCGTGGCCGGCGATTGCCGCATCCAGGCACAGCGAACCGTCTGAAAAGGTCGGGCCGTCCTGCAGGATGCTCTCATCGAGGCCGAAGAGATCAAGCCAGGTTTTCCAGGTAAACATTTGTCCGGGGTCACGGATGATCGGCAGCTTGCCGATGTCCTTCGGCTCCTTGATCTGTCTGGCCAGCGCCGGGCTGCAGACGGGAAACACCCGCTGGTGCAGCAATTGCTCTGCCTTGACGCCCGGATAGGGTCCCTTGCCGACACGGATACACAGATCGACATCGCTCATGTCCGGATCGACCAGGTCCACCGTCGCTTCCACCCGAACCCGGATCCCCGGATGCATCTTGTTGAAGTTCTTGAGATGCCAAACCAGCCATTTTCCGGCGAAGACCGGGGCAACCGAAATCGTCAACGCATCTTCCCGTCCTCGCTGGGTGGTGGCGATCGCGGTCGAGAGCGAGGACATGGCGCTGGTCAGATGTGGCTGCATTGCAAGCACATGAGCGGTTGGCAACAGCATACGGTTCTGCCGCTCGAACAGCTGCACGCCAAGCTGGGCCTCGGTCTTGTGAACCTGCTGGCTGACGGCGCCGACAGTAACGCCAAGTTCGTCCGCGGCCGCCTTGACAGAGCCCAGCCGGGCGACGGCTTCCACGGCGCGAAGACCGGAGAGGTGAATGCGATTGAGGTTTTTCATTTTAGAAAATCTAAACTGAAAATCAGAATAAGTCGATTTTTTTAGCGAGTAATGACGTCTATATAAGGAGCATAGCTAAATTCAAAGAAGGAATTTGGCCATGCAAAAAACAATAATAAGGAGAATGAAACTCATGATGAAACTGTTTATGCGCCGACACCTGACGGCTCGTCCGGCTCCCGCATATGACCGCACCGACCCGATGTCCCATCCGGCAATCGTGCGCATGTCCCAGCGTGAACTGGCCGACCTTCCGCTCAACCGGCGCTAAGGCTGAAGACCGGCTGAAAGGCCGGTCCCCAAACCTTCCGATCGACCCTCCGCAAGGACAGGCCGGTTGGACAAGACTTCCAAACCAGAAAACGGCGCCTGGGCGGCAAGCCCGGCGCCGTTTCTGTCTTTGGGAGGCAATCCCGCATTTTAGTGCGTTCGCTATCTTGCCTGGTGATCAGGTCGACCGGCTTCCTGTCCGGTTCGGATCAGATGGCGACCGGTTGCCTGTCGGCATATTGCGCGACGCCATGGCCGAACGACCAGTTCTCAAGCCTTGTCTCGACCAGGTTGATGAAGATGTCTTCGGAACGGATGCCGACTTCGCGGGCCAGGCCCTTTGCGATCCGGGCAAACAGCGCTTTCTTCTGGTCGACGCTGCGCGTATCGCTGACCGTCAGCTGGATGATGATCAGGTCGTCCGACCGGTCAATATTCATGAAGTGGCGGCCGAACAGGAAATCTTCGCGTGGATGTTCGGTGATCATCATGAACTTGTCGTCCTGCGGCACGCCGAAGGTCTCGCGCATTGCCTGATAGATCTCGTCCAGGATTGCTGATTTCTGCGCAGCGGTCCTGGAGCCTTTCAGCAGGGAAACATTGGTAAGCGGCATCTTGTCCTCCGTCATTCGGTGATGCTGCCAACCTTATTGCGGCACCAAAGATAACAGAAACAAATCTTTGATATTTCAAAAATGATAAATTAGAATGACTGCATGACCGATCTCGACATGGATCTCTTGCGCGCTTTTGTTCGAGTTGCCGAAACAGGCAGCTTTACCCGGGCAGGGCAGATGACGGGGGCAAGCCAGTCTGCTGTCAGCGTCAAGATCAAGAAACTGGAAGACCGTCTCGGCAGCACCTTGCTCAGCCGATCGCCCCGGTCCGTCCGATTGACGAGCTTCGGTGCTCGTTTTTTAAGTGACGCCCGCAGTCTGATCGACCTGCATGACAGGGTAACGGCCCGCGTTTCAGGTCCTTCCGTTCAAAAGCGGCTTCGGTGCGGTATCAGCGATCACGCCGCGGGAGGCCGCCTCCCGGAGATTATCGCATCCCTCAGCAAGGCCTTGCCGGAACATCGTCTCCATGTTGCGGTCGGTTATTCGGATACGCTGTACAACGACTTCAAGGCAGGTCTGTTCAGCGCGATCATGGTGCGCTCCGAGGACGTCGAAGGCACGGGGCATGTGGCTTTCGAGGAAAATCTCGTCTGGACAGCCGCCAGGGATTTCACCTGGGAAACCGGTACCCCGTTCCCCTTGGTGGCGCTTTCGGAAACCTGCGCCCTCCGGCGCCTGGCAACTGGCACGCTCAAGGATGCGGGGATCGCATTTGAAGACGCCTTCACCGGCACCGGTGTCGGTGCCATACAGGGGGCGGTCAGCGCAGGGCTCGGCATTGCCTGTCTCGACCGGCGAAATATTCCGGAGGGATGCCGCGAAGTCGGGGAATTCTATCGGCTGCCAGAATTGCCGAAAACAAGGATGACGCTTTTCTGCCGGGAAGACCCGACAATTGTCTCGGCTATACTTCAGGTCTTCCGGGAGGCGGCGTAAGCGCTCTCCCGGGGCGTGTTGATCAGCTCAGAAACGAGCTGATCAGGCCTTCTTCACGAACTCCGTCAGGATGACGATCCGCTGATCGTTCACGCGACCTTCGATCTGGGAGGCATTGTCCGCAACAAGGGAGATGTTGCGCACGGCGGTGCCGCGCTTGGCGGTGAAGTTGGCGCCCTTGACCTTGAGATCCTTGATCAATGTCACCGTGTCGCCAGCGGCAAGAACGGCGCCGTGCGTATCCTTGTGGATCACGCCGTCGTCACCTTCGCCCGCGCTGCCGCCAAGGCCGGCCTTGGCCCAGGCAAGCGTTTCGTCGTCCAGATACAGCATGTCCAGAAGATCGCGAGCCCAGCTTTCGTCCCGCATTCTTGAAAGCATGCGGTAGGCGACAACCTGAACCGGGGGAACCTGGCTCCAGGCGGCTTCGTTGAGGCAGAGCCAATGCTTCGGGTCGATATCGGCGCCACCTGAAATCTGGTCGGCACATGTGGTGCAAGCCAGAACCGCCATTTCGGCCGTGCCATCCGTATCGGGGCCTACGTCCAGCGGCCGCAGCGCCTCGGTAGCGCCGCAGAACTCGCAAACGTTGCCGGCGCGGTCGGAAAGGGTCTGTTCAATACTCATGGCAAGGCCTTGCTGGGATTGGCGCGGCGCGCCAATCGGTTTCTCACTCGTCCATCTTCAGGGCCTGGATAAAGGCTTCCTGCGGGATCTCGACCTTGCCGAACTGACGCATCTTCTTCTTGCCGGCCTTCTGCTTCTCGAGCAGCTTGCGCTTACGGGTGGCGTCGCCGCCATAACACTTGGCAGTCACGTCCTTGCGCAGGGCGGAGATGGTCTCGCGGGCGATCACGCGGCCGCCGATGGCTGCCTGGATCGGTATCTTGAACATGTGCCGCGGGATCAGCTCTTTCAGCTTTTCGCACATGGCGCGGCCACGGCGTTCCGCCTGGCTGCGGTGCACGAGCACGGAAAGCGCATCCACCGGCTCTTCGTTGACCAGGATCGACATCCTGACCAGATCGCCGGCCCGGTAGTCCGAAATCTGATAGTCGAACGATGCGTAGCCCTTGGAGATCGATTTCAGGCGATCGTAGAAGTCGAACACGACTTCGTTGAGCGGCAGGTCGTAGGTTACCATCGCGCGGGAGCCGACATAGGACAGGTCGATCTGAAGACCGCGCCGTTCCTGGCACAGTTTCAGGATGCCGCCCAGATACTCGTCCGGCGTCATGATGGTTGCGCGGATCCAGGGCTCGCGGATTTCGGAAATCTTCACCACATCCGGCATGTCGGCCGGGTTGTGAAGTTCGACTTCCGCACCGTCCGTCAGGGACATCTGGTAGACCACTGACGGTGCGGTCGCGATCAGGTCGAGGTCGAATTCGCGGTAGAGCCGTTCCTGGATGATTTCCAAGTGCAGCAGACCGAGGAAGCCGCAGCGGAAGCCGAAGCCGAGAGCTGCGGATGTTTCCATCTCGAACGAGAACGAGGCGTCGTTGAGGCGCAGCTTGCCCATGGCAGCGCGCAGATCCTCGAAGTCGTTCGCGTCGACCGGGAAGAGACCGCAGAACACGACCGGCTGAGCCGGCTTGAAGCCCGGAAGGGCTTCCGTGCAGGGTTTCTTTTCCAGGGTGATGGTATCACCGACACGGGTGTCGGCCACTTCCTTGATGGACCCGGTGATGACGCCGATCTCGCCGGCCTTCAGCTCGTCCACTTGCAGGAATTTCGGGGTCATGACGCCGACGCGGTCGACATCATAGGCAGCGCCCGTACCCATCATCTTGATCTTCTGGCCCCGCTTCAGGGAGCCGTCGATGACACGGACGAGCACCATCACGCCGAGATAGGTGTCGTACCAGCTGTCGACCAGCATCGCCTTCAGTGTCGCTTCCGGGTCACCTTCCGGAGGCGGCAGCTTGGAAACGATCGCTTCCAGCACGTCGTCGACACCAAGGCCGGTCTTGGCGGAGATCATGCAGGCTTCTGACGCATCGATGCCGATCACGTCCTCGATCTGTTCCTTGATACGGTCCGGTTCGGCCGCAGGCAGGTCGATCTTGTTGAGGACGGTGACGATCTCATGATCGTTGTCGATGGCCTGATAGACGTTGGCGAGCGTCTGGGCTTCCACACCCTGAGAGGCGTCGACCACCAGCAGCGAGCCTTCACAGGCCGCCAGCGAGCGGGACACTTCATAGGCAAAGTCCACGTGGCCCGGCGTGTCGATCAGGTTCAGCGTATATTGTTCGCCGTCCTTGGCATTGTAGATCAGTCGCACTGTTTGCGCCTTGATCGTGATGCCGCGCTCGCGTTCGATGTCCATCGAATCGAGCACCTGCTCAGTCATTTCGCGGTCGGTCAGCGTGCCGGTCATCTGGATCAGGCGGTCGGCCAGCGTCGACTTGCCGTGATCGATATGAGCCACGATGGAAAAGTTGCGGATGTTGGAAAGCTTCTTCGTCGTCATGGCCGCCCCTTTACCATTGCAATTCGATTTCGCCTAGTAGATTGAAGCCTTCGGGCGTTGAATTCCGGTGCTTTTTTGCACCCTCGGGCGAATGCCGGGTTTCACCGCTCCGGCAGGGATATGGCGCCTCCGGCAAATGACGTAGCCCGCAGGTGACATTTGTCGTGGCAAATCAACCTCAAAGTGTGATCTAGATTGCATCGGCACTGATGTGTCGAGCAGCCTGACAAGAGAGCATGATGTTGATCCGTAATGCAGAACCGAAGGATGTCCCGTCGATCCTGGCGCTTTATAACCAGGCTGTGCGCGAGACGACGGCTGCCTGGACAAATCGTGAGGAAACGCTGGACGACAGGCTGACCTGGTACGAAGGCCGGGTGAAGCAGGGTCTGCCGGTTCTGGTGGCCGTGGACGATGCAGATACCGTTCTCGGGTTCGCCAGCTTCGGGCCGTTCCGGCCTCGCGAAGGGTACCGTCTGACGGCGGAACATTCCGTCTATGTCGACCCGGCGGTACAGCGGCGCGGCATTGGGAATGCGCTTCTGGAGCGGTTGGTCGAAATTGCCACCGACATGAAATTACATGTGCTGGTCGGCGTCATCGACGGGGACAATTCTGCCTCCATCGCCCTTCACGAGAAACTTGGTTTTCATGTTGCCGGCCGTCTGCCGGAAGCCGGCACCAAGTTCGGCCGCTGGCTGGATCTGGTCTTCGTTGCCAGGGTTCTGGGGCCGATGCAATCGCCGAACGCCTAGGCGTCACCCAGCCGGTCTCAATTGGCCGTCAGCACCGACCGGCAGTCATTCGGCAGGGCTGCCAGGGCCATGGGCCGTTTCTTGACCACTTTCGGAGGTTCTCCGGGCTTGGGGGGATTTTTGGGAACCCAGGGTTCGTCGGACAGCCAATAGGCAAGGTCCGCGCCACAGCCATCGCCCGGGGGCGGCGGGTTCTGGTTCTTGCAGCCGGCACTGCCTGCAGGGCAGGAAAGGCGTACGTGGAAGTGATAGTGATGTCCCCACCACGGTCGTACCTTGCGCAACCAGGCGCGGTTGCCGCCCTTCTCGAAATCGCACAGAGCCTTCTTGATCGTCGGGCTGACGAAGATGCGTGCAACACGCTGGTCTGAAGCGGCGCGCCGGATCAGCCGAGCATGGTCATCCGACCATTTCCTGGGGTCGACGCGCCGGTCTGCACCCTTGACGTCCATCGGACCGATCAGCATCGAAATAGCGGAGATGTCTTCGCGTTCCTGAGCGGTCAGGCGTCGGTTCGGCATTTCCGTCAGCCAGATATCGGCATCGAGGCCAATCTGATGGCTGGCATGGCCGGATGTCATCGGCCCGCCGCGCGGCTGCGCGATATCGCCGACAAGCAGACCGTTCCAGCCGACCTTGGGGGCATCGCTCGCCAGATCCTTGAGATAATCGATCAGGACAGGATGGCCCCAATTGCGGTTGCGCGACAGGCGCATTGCCTGCCAGGTCGGGCCATCCGTCGGCAGTTCTGCTCCGCCTGCGAGGCAACCCTTGGCGTAGGATCCGATCGAGCGGGCTTTCAGTTGAGCAGGTCCGGTGGCGGCGCCGAAATAGTCTCGTGCTGGCTGGTCCCCATAAAGCACCAGCTTGGGCTTGTTCGCGACATAGCCTTCCGGCACATCGCGTTTCTTTACCGGGACAGGCACACCGGCCACCAGTTCGACGGTCGGCGAATAGTCCTCGGAGACAGGATCGGCCGGTTTGGCTGTCGGTACCGGCGCGGCTGACGCAACGAGACAGGATACCTGGAACGCGGCTGCAATTGCCATGAAGCCGGACACCGAAGGTGCCCAGCGATTTCGCTTGCCTGTTTTCCCCGTTCTCACGTCGAAACCTCGTGCGCCAGTCTGGGTGTTCCGCCGTCGTTGCTCCCGCCGCGACGATCACCTCACTCGTCAGGCAGCATGCACCAAATCGGGTGCTTCCGCATCCGATTCGCTATTATCCACATGCGCCGCGATCATGTCGGCGAACGCGTCGAGGAAAACCGTGTTGTCGCGGATCACCCTGTCTGCAGCACCATTCAGCGTGATGATGTTGCCGGGACGGGCATTGTCGATGTCTTCGGCTTCCGGTGGAAGATCGGCGTCGAGCCTGTGATAGGTCACGTTCGGCAGTTCTGCAAAGAGCTGCCGTGCCTGATCGGAGGTCGTCTGGCTTTGCGCGTCGGCCAGGATCGACATCAGCGGCGCGCCCTTGGAGGGCTGCAGCCAGCCGAGGGCACCCCAGCCAACGGCGTCCTTGTAAAGGAACGACCGTGCCGGCGCCCTGCCGGTGCCAAGCGACAGGATGACGATCTCGTCGTCACCCCAGCCAAGATTGCGGGCTTCCAGATACGCTGCCACTGTCGGGTCTTTCATGAAGACCGTTCCATCGATCAGGGCTTCCTCGCGCCGGCGGCTGAGATTTTCAACGCGTGCCGGTTCGAAATACGAGGGGGTGGCGGTGGTCGCACGCACAGCTTGCCAGAAGTAATAGTCATCCGGCCGGCCGCTGCTGGCTTCAAGGCCGTTTGTCAGGAATACGGGTTTGCGCTGTTCCAGATCGTAGGCGGTCAGGACAAGGTGGGTCAGGCCGCTGGCCATGGAGGTCCAGCCGAAGCGTTCCTTCAGCAGCTTTTCCAGCGGCCGCGGATCGTAGGTTTCGTCGAACAGGCCGAGCGAGCTTGTAACGGTTCTGGCCAGTCGTGCCGAGATTGATGATTTGAAGATTTCCCGCGCGTCGCGTTCGAAGAAGCTGCGCAGCTCATCAATGGTCGCGGCAGGTGCGCCGGCGGTGCCGCCTGGGCGCGGGGCGGATAGGCCTGCAGCAATGAGGCCGCCGGTAGAAGAACCGGCCATCAGATCGAAAACCTGGTGCAGCGGCTCGCTAACGCCGCGCTGGCTCAATCGGCTTTCAAGTGTCTCAAGCAGCCGAAGCGGAATGAGGCCACGAATGCCGCCGCCGTCAATGGAAAGAATAAAACGTTTTTTCTGGGTCATGGGATTCCCCGGGATCGTCGCAATGGAAGGCGCTACATCTCTCCGAGAAGACGGGAGACGCTTTTTGCTTACCTTTAGAATGTTGTCATCAATTGCGACACTGCAATGGCAAAGCGAAAAACAGGCGGACGATTTTTCGAAATTGGCGAGCAAGAAGTTAAACCGACTTCGCTAATCTGCGAAGACCGACCGCAGTTTTCCTTTTCTTGCGACGGCAAGCTGCCTGCCCGGGTGCTGGATCACGAAATATTCACCAGGAAACTGGAAATGGTTTCAACCAGCAGGTCCGGGCATTCCCTGTGAGGCGTGTGCCCTCTTCCTTCCAGGATGACCTTCTGTCCGCCGGTGCTATTGGCGATGTGTTCCGGGTGGCAGGTTGATCCGTATTCGTCCAGTGCGCCGTGGATCGCAAGGGTGCTGCAGCGGACACCGGCAAGCGCATCGTCAAGGGACCAATGGGCGAAGGCGGGCGAAAGCCATGACTCCGTCCAGGCATCCAGCACCCAGCGCGCCTTGTCGCCGTGATAGAGCGCAAGTCTGTCGAACGCGCCGGGATCGGCAAACGCTGTGCGTGCTTCGCGCACACCTTCCAGGGTGCGGTCCTCGATAAGCGCCTGAGCGGCAATCGTGACCAGGGCCGTGACCTTCTCGGGATGCTGTGCGGCCGTATGCACCGCCATGCCACCACCGACGCTGTGCCCACAGGCAACAAATCGCGTGAGGTCCAGCTGCTCGCACAGCGCGGGCACAACCGTTCTGCCTTCATCCGCAATGAAGCTTGCGGGCAGGATGTCTTCGCGCACCGACGACTGGCCGAAGCCGGGCCTGTCATAGGCAATCACGACCCGTCCGCTGGCCACGGCAAGGCGTTCGGGAAAATCACGCCAGAGGGCGATACAGCCAAGAGAATCGTGAAACAGAAGCACCGGCACCTTGCCGGGCAAACGATCTTCAGGTGTCCAGCAGCGAACGTGAACGGTGGAGTTGCCGACCGTGACGGCGCGCGTTTCGACATGGACGGTGCCGGACAAGAGAGTGGTCAAAGAAGAAAACCTTTCCATTCGCATTGAAGGGCTGTGCCGGGAAACGGCGGAACGGTCTGTCAGGATTCGCATGGGGGATGCGGTTTCCTGCCGAGGCTTATCGCAGGCCATGCACCTGCAACAAGCCTCTCTTTTCGAACTAATCTGTCTTGGCTCTTTATCCCGCGCGGTCTTTCGGACTAGGATCGTGCCGATTTTCCAACCTTCACAGGAAGTTCCATGAATATCGATCTGCTTCGCCGACTTTGCGAAACGCCGGGTGTACCGGGTCACGAACACCGGGTCCGCGACTTGATTCAGGCGGAAATCAAGGGCTTGTTCGACGAGGTTACCGTCGATCCGATGGGTTCGCTGCTTTGCCGCCGCGACAGCCGCAAGGCTTCCAAGAAGGGAACCCCGAAGAAGGTCATGCTTCTGTGCCACATGGATGAGATCGGCTTCCTGGTCTCACATGTCACGGACAAGGGCTTCGTTCACGTGCAGCCCGTTGGTGGCTTCGATGCCCGCAACCTGTTCTCCCGCCGCGTGCTGGTGTCTACCGATGAAGGCGACTTCAAGGGGGTGATGAACCCGGGCGGCAAGCCGATCCACATCTCTTCTCCGGAAGAGCGCAAGAAGGTGCCTGAGCCCAAGGAATTCGTCATCGACATGGGCCTTGGCGAAAAGACCAAGGAGATCGTCAAGGTCGGCGACATGGTGACCATGGACGAGCCGCTGATCGAGATCGGCGACAAGGTCGTCTCCAAGGCACTCGACAACCGCATCGCCTGCTGGCTCGGCATCGAGGCGATCAGGGGTCTGGGCAAGGCCAAGCATGATTGCGAAATTCATGTCGCCTTCACCTGCCAGGAAGAAGTCGGCCTGCGCGGCGCGCGCACCGCGTCCTTTGCCATTGCGCCGGACATCGGGCTTGGCATCGATACCACGCTTGCCTGCGACACGCCGGGCGTTCCCGAGCAGGACCGCACCACGGTGCAGGGCGAAGGCTTCGGTCTGCACGTCAAGGATTCCAGTTTCATCGCGGACCGCGATCTGGTGAAGGAAATCGAAGCCATTGCGGTCAAGGAAAAGATCCCGTTCCAGCGCACCATGCTGGCGGCTGGTGGCCAGGATGGCGCGGCTGCCCAGCAGGCGGCTGCCGGTGCCAAGGCAATCGGCATCGTCGTCGGCACCCGCTACATCCATACGGTCACTGAAATGATCGACAAGGGTGACCTTCAGGCGGCTCTGGACATCATCGTCGCCTACCTGAAAAAGGCGTAAGGCATGGAAAAGGGGAGCTTCGGCTCCCCTTTTTAAGTCAGGTGTCAGATCTGGCTTTTTCTACCTGCTTCATTGCCGGACTTGATCCGGCAGCCCGGTCCAGCCCACGTCCCAACCGGAGCGTACGCGGAAGGGCTTCCTGCTCAGGCTACCAGGCCGAGGAGGTTCGAAACCTGGTCGCCGGTGCCTGCATAAAGCTCGCTGACGGCAGCGCTCTGGTAGCTGAAGGAGCCGTTGTCGAAGTTGCCTTCGATGGAAGAGGCGTTTGCGGAGCGGACGGACAGCCCGGTTTCACTGTCGTAGGACACCCGTTCGAAGGATACGAACTGCGCGGAAATGGTTTCACCACCGATTTCGGCTTCAATGGTGGTCGTTGAAATCGTCGCGCTTTCATAGGCGACATTCGCCGAAGCGCCGCTTTCCTCTTCACCAAGAGCCACCTTCAGTTTGTCGGCAGTCTTCTGATAGTCCTCAACGGTCGCCAGCGCGCCGTCCTTTTCCTTGTCGTCGTTCTTGCCTTTGCCTTTTTCGACCGCATCCTGAAGGGCGGCGATCACGACCGCGTCTTCCTCGGCCTGTTTGCTGGCTGCTTCCAGAGCATTGACGGCCGGGGACTTGTCGTGGCCATTCCGCTGGCCGATCTCGTGGCCGTAGGCGTTGCCCTTGGGATCGTTCTTCTGGCCTTCAGCGCCGCCATTCGAAAAGGAAGCCGTAAAAAGGCTCGCGCTTTGCGTGGTGGTTTCGATGGAAATCTGCATGGCTTCGGATCCCGGCTTGTCCGGCCCTTTCTGGTCCGGCACAGTTGCAGAAAGCATCCTGCAAAACCGTTAACAGGCTATTAACCAATGCAAGACCGTCTTCAGACCGGTTTCGCCGGGCCAAATGCCTTTTCCAGAAACCGCCCGCCCAGCACCATGCCGCGCTCGTCAATCGAATGGCCGAGGCCGGCCAACAGGTGCAGGCTTGAGGAAACCCCGGCGTCGTCAAGCGCCTTTTGTGCTGCCTGGGCATGATAGCTGGCAACGACATCGTCTTCCTCGCCATGGACGATCAGCACCGGGCTTTGCGTGTTGACCGGACCCAGCTGGCCGGCTCCCGGCAACAGTCCGGAATAACCGATCAGGGCCGCTGGCGGAGACGGGCGGCGCAGGCCGCATTGAAAGGTCATCATGGCTCCCTGGCTGAAGCCGACCAGTGCCAACGCGCTGCCCTCCAGCGAATGGCGGGCCAGTTCGTCGTCCAGAAATCGGTCGAGCACCGGTTGGGCGGCCTGCGCGCCGAGGCGGTATTCATTGGGATCGCGCTCCTGGAGTGCAAACCATTGCCGCCCGCCAAGCGCTTCGAAGGGAAGGTGTTCAGGAGCGTTCGGCGCAACGAAAGCCGCATCGGGAAGCTGTCCCTGCCAGGCGCGCCCGAGGTCGATCAGGTCAAGGCCATCCGCGCCGTAGCCATGCAGGATCACAACCAGCTGACGGGCGGGTTTGCCGGAGGCCGGTGCAAGACGTGGACCGTCGAGAAGGGGAGGAAAGGTGCCTGTCACTTTTGGGGGAACCTGATTATTCGGCTGGTGTCTTCCGGTCGGCCGCGTCGGAAGGTGACGGCTGTCTTTCCTGAAGACGCATGAAGGGAAGGGCGATCAGCATGGCGGCGAGGATCAGCACGCCTGCCAGGGCAAACGGCGCGCCGGGAAAGGAAATCGCCGCCTCAGGACCTGAAAACGTGGCAAAGACCTGGGTCATCACCAGCGGGCTCACCACCATGGAAAGGCCGGCGGCACTGGCAATCAGGCCCTGCAATTCGCCTTGCGCATTGTCCGGGACACGGACCGACATCAGACCGGTGAAGGCAGGCGTTGCCATCGCACCAAGCGCCGCGAACGAGATCAGCAGATAGGCCATCCAGCCGGTATCGGCGACGGCGAGACCGGCAAAGGCCACGAGATTGGCGGCCAGCCCGATGAAGAGTGTCCGGCCGGGCCCGAGTTTCGGTTCCAGGACACGGATCAGGTATCCCTGAACGAAGGCAAACCCGACACCGACGGCCGCAAGTGACAGACCGATGTCTCCGGGGCTCCAGGCGAAGACCTCCTCCGCATAGTAGCTCCAGACGGACGGGTAGACGTAATGGGCGATGTCGAACAGGAAGATGGCCAAAAGCAGCGTGCGCACCGCCGGATAGGCGGCGATCTGCTTGAAGGCCCCGAATGGATTGGCCCGTTTCCAGTCAAAATCTCTTCTGTTTTCGTCCTTCAGCGTTTCCGGCAGCATGAAATAGCCGAAGAGGAAATTGACGAAGGAAAGGCCTGCGGCGGCATAAAAGGGCGCACGCGGTCCGTATTCGCCGAGGTAACCGCCGATCATCGGCCCGAGTACGAAGCCGACACCAAATCCGGCCCCGACAAGGCCGAAGTTCTTCGCCCTGTCCTCCTTGGACGACACGTCGGCAATGAAGGCTGATGCGGCCGAGAAGGTTGCTCCGGCAACACCCGACAGGGTTCTGCCGATGAACAGCACCGCCAGATGCCAGGAGAAGGCCATGATCAGGTAGTCGACAGCCATGGCGAACATGGACACCAGCAGCACCGGACGGCGGCCAAAGCGGTCGGACAGATTGCCGAGCGTCGGACCGAAGGCGAACTGCATCAAGGCGTAGACGACGCTCAGTGCACCGCCCCAGCGGGCGGCTTCGCTCACGGGCAGCGAGGTGAGTTCGGTCAGGAGCGAGGGCATCACCGGCATCATCAGGCCGATGCCCATGGAATTGAGAACCAGCGTGACCAGGATGAACCCCAGCGCGCTGCGTTTGGAGATACCGGACCGCAACTCTTTTCCCGCCAATCCTGTCAGCTGAAGGAAGGAGACCTTACCCGATTACTCGGCGGCCACCAGCGCCGGCTGTTCCCAGTTGCCCTTTTCGATATCGGCAATCTGCTTGTCGATCTGGGCAACCACGAACCGGGAGAACGGCCCCAGGTGCACATAGAGCGCAAGCATCATCATGACCGGCTTGATCGCCCTGAAATTGGTGAAGGCGGTCTTGATCAGGGTTTTCCAGAAGGGCCCGCGATAGGTGGTTTCCTTGAAGGTCATTGCCAGGATAAGACGGCCGAACAGCTTGATATCGTGGAAGAACCCGGCGCCGAAGATCGAGCCGTTTGCGCCGCTCATGTCGAGCATGGAAGCCACCTTCTGAACGCGGCCGAAGTAGGCTTCCGGACCATAGACCCGGTCGATGACCTGCTTGAAGTCTTCCAGGATCTGCGCGCGCGGGCGCACTGTGGTGAAGTTGAGGCCGGCGGTGCACTGATCGCCATGTTCCGTATCCGGATCATCGGTGGCGAAATCCGCATGCAGACGGCCTTCCTTGGCGAGCCGGCGCGTCAGCTGGGTGTTCGGCAGGGCATAGAGCAGCCCGGTCATCGCAACAGGGATCGCGGCTTCCTCAATCAGTGCCGAGATCTCGTCCGCCACCTTGTCGCTTTCCTCGTCGAAGCCGACAATGAAGCCGGCCAGCACGAAGATGCCGGCGTCGTAGATCTTGTGCACGCTCTTGGCGATGTCGCGGCGTGTGTTCTGTTTCTTGCGTGTCGCGACCAGAACGTCCGGGTCCGGGCTTTCGATGCCGATGAAGACCGAGAAATATCCGGCCTGCTGCATCATCTTCAACAAGGCTTCGTCATCCGCCAGGTTGAGGGAAGCCTCGGTCGACATTTCGAACGGGTAGCTGCGTTCCTTCTGCCATTTCGCCAGTTCGGGCAGGAAGCCCTTCACGGCCTTCTTGTTGCCGATAAGGTTGTCATCGACGAAGTCGACGTGGCCCCGGTAGCCAAGTTCGTACAGCCGGTCGAGTTCGGCCAGCATCTGGTCGTTGGTCTTGGTGCGCGGCACCCGGCCATACAGCTCGATGATGTCGCAGAATTCGCAGGTAAACGGGCAGCCGCGCGAATATTGCACACCAATCTGGACATAATCGTCGAATCTCAGAAGGTCAAAGCGCGGTACGGGGCTGGAGGAAACGTCAGCCTTGAATTTCTCGGCCGAGAAACGGCCGTTGCGGACCCCTTCCTTCCAGGCGTCGACAAAGGTGGTGAGAATGCCTTCGGCTTCTCCAAGGACCAGGAAGTCGGCCGCTTCATAAACTTCCGGAGAAGAGGTTGCATCCGGACCGCCGACCACGACGGGAACGTTCTTTTCCTGCGAACGGCGGATGACGGCGAGGCAATCGGCCTGCTGGGGCAGCATGCCGCCGGTCATCACCATGTCGGCCCAGGCGAGATCGTCGTTCGTCAGGGCGCCGGTGTTGCGGTCGATCAGGCGGACATTCCAGTTTTCCGGCAGCATTGCCGCAACTGTGATCAAGCCGAGAGGAGGAGCGGGATATTTGGCGCCGACCATTTCGCAGGTCGCACCATAGTTCCAGAATGACCCGGCATTGAAGCGCGGATACACCAGCAGAACATTGCATTCCGACATTAACGGTCCCTCCAAACGGACACTCGTTCCCAACGGCGACACCGTAACAACTTTACGCCCCGGCACAACCGCTTTGAATGTCCCTGCACGAATTCACGTGCTGTCCGCGCGGACAGACTGTCACGTCTGGCTGGCGCCTGGCTTGCGGATGTGAAAAACGAGCCCATTCACATCCTTGCCGAGTTCCTTGCGCAGAATATCCCGTTTCTCCCGTGCATAGAGAAGGCCCGCGGCCTCTGCACAGCGCTTTAGATATTCAGGCCGGTGGGCGTAGCGCCCTGTAGCATCCACGCGGTAGTCCGGTCCGTCCGAAGTGTCGAGATGCTCGACGCTCGCGACGAGCATTCCGCCCGGGGCAAGGGCTCCTGCAAGCGCCTGCATGAAAGGCTGCAGATCGCCGAGATAACACAGCGTGTCGACACAGACTGCCAGATCGAATTGGGCCGGAAGGTCGGAGGACAGAAATCCAACGAGCTCACCCTCGACCAGGAAGTCGTAGACCTTCAGTGCAGCGGCCTTGCGCAGCATGCCCGGTGACAGGTCTATGCCGGTGAGCCGGGCACAATGGTTGCGGATCAGTGGTCCACAAAGGCCGGTGCCGCAGCCGAGATCGACCACATGGTCAAACGGCAAGTCGCGCTCCCTGGCCAGCTCCGCGACTTCCTCGGCAACAAGCTTCGGCGCCTGGTAGCCGAGCCCGTTCAGGACGTCGTCAAAGCTTTCCGAGAAGCTGTCGAAATGATCCCGGACATAATCCGCGGGTGCAAGCGACAAGTCTTCTCCGCGGATCGCGGCAAACTGATAGCGGATGACCGGGTCGTCCGGGTAGTTTGCGACAAGCATCTCCATATGCCGCGTGGCGACTTCGGTTCGTCCAAGCGCGCACAGTACGCGCGGATGCCAGCCCTTGTCGCTCCAGACATCTGGCGGGAACTGCAGACACCGTTCGAAAGCGTCTGCCGCTTCTTCTTTTTTGCCGTCAAGCATCAGAGATATGCCGAAGTTGTGCCAACCGCTATGATTGTTCGGGTCGAGGCGCACGACTTCTCGCAGCATGGGCAGAAGCTCGTCGTTGTTGCTGGCTTCCTGCAGCATCATCGAGATGTTCTTCCAGGCTTCCTCGTGGCGGACTTCGATTTCTACTGCGCGCAAATAGGCCTTCAACGCTTCGTCCTTGTCGCCCGAAAGCTTCAGGATGTTGCCGAGGTTGTTCCAGGCGGAGAAATTGCGCGGGTTCCTTTCCAGGGAGGCATGGATAAGCGCAACCGCATTGTCCGCCTTGCCGGCATCGAAATGCAGCAGCCCCAGGAAATGCAGGCCGTCCGCATGGTCGGGATCTTCTGAAAGCACGTCCTTGTAGGCGTTGAGGGCGCCTTCCAGATTGCCGCTGCGGTGGGCGGAGATGCCCTGTTGTAATCTCTCGTCAATTTGCATCTGAAAAAATCCAATAAAAAAGGGCGGTCGAACCGCCCTTGTACCCGGTAATGACCTGTAAGTGACCTTACAGGACTTTCAGGTCTTCAGCCACCATTTGACCGCGGCGCCACTCCAGGTCGAATGCCACAAGCTGGCCTTCCTTCAGAGTGTCAATACCGGACCGGCGCAGGGCCGAGATGTCGACAAGGATGTCCTCGCCGTCCTGCGGTTCGATCGTGCCGATACCTCGGCGCTGATCAAACCATTTCACGTTTCCATGTAGCATGGAGTCTTCTTTCCAATTCTTGGCATCTTGGCATACGACGGCTTCCATAGCTGCCTTTTTCAACGCCTTGATGACAGTGTTGATGATAATACTAAAGTACTTTTCAGACCCTGCTCGGAACTGGACATCGACGTGCGCAGTCTTTTCGTGACTGCCTCACTTCAAGAAGCCGTTCCATTTGACGGAGGTCTGGTTGCCCGGTAAAAACACCCGGGCTTTTCCATAGTGTCTATTAGTATGGTAATGAAATTGTTAATTTCAAGACCTGCTCACCGATCGAGCTTCCCAAGTATAACATATTTGAGGATATCGACGACTTGTTCGGAAGTCTCGGCGACCGCAAGAGCAGCTGCGTCAACTTCCTTGAGCGGGTGGGTCAGCGACGGGTCGTGAACGACAATCAGAGACTTGCCAAGCGCGGCAGCATAGCCGGCATCGAAGGCTGCGTTCCATTGCTTGTATTTATCGCCGAAGCGGACCACGACGATGTCGGCTTTTTCTAGCAGCGTCCGCGTGCGGATCGCGTTCACCTTCGCGCCCTTGTGGTCGTACCAGAACTTGTTGTCCTCACTACCCAGGATGGTCGCGCCGCAATCGTCACTGGCATCGTGATCCGTTACGGGAGAGGAAAATTCCACCGGTAGCTTGAGTGCGGATGTACCTTCCATGATTCTGTCACGCCAGTCGGTATGGATTTCGCCGGATAAGTAGACGCGCCAGGTGGTCATAAGGTTCTCCCATGCAAGCTTTTGAATTATGTGGCGAAAATCCTCGCCTTGTTGTGATCCGAAACTGGGGGCTGAACCAGGCAACGTCAACCCCTGCGTTCATTTGCCCCTTGGTGGAAAAGGCCGGGAGACTCGACAAGCCTGCGCAAAAACTGAAGGGTAAACCGCCGCAAAACTGAGATTGCGGTCCGTAATTTTAAGGAGCTCATTCATGTCTGCACTTTTGCTCGGAGACGAGGCACCGGATTTCGAAGCCGACAGCACGGATGGTCCGATCCGTTTTCATGAGGCGATCGAAGGGTCCTGGGCGGTTCTGTTTTCCCACCCCAAGGATTTCACGCCGGTCTGCACCACCGAACTGGGAATGACCGCCAAGCTCAAGGACAAGTTCGCAGCCCGTGGCGTCAAGGTTTTCGGCGTTTCGGTCGATCCCATCGAGGATCACCATGCCTGGGTTGGTGACATCGCCGATACGCAAGGCGTTGCCCTGAACTTCCCGCTGATTGCCGATCCGGATCGTAAGGTGGCCACCGCATACGGCATGATCCATCCCAATGCCAACGACACGCTGACCGTGCGGTCGCTGTTCGTTATCGGCCCGGACAAGAAGATCAAGCTCAAGATCGAATACCCGGCCTCCACGGGCAGAAACTTCGATGAAGTCATCCGCGTGATCGACAGTCTGCAGCTCACCTCCGCCCACAAGGTCGCCACACCGGCCAACTGGGTGTCCGGTGAGGATGTCATCATCGTCCCGGCGGTGAGCGATGAAGAGGCGAAGGAGAAATTCCCTGAAGGCTGGAAAACCCTGAAGCCTTATCTGCGTGTCGTGCCGCAGCCCAAATAACGGCTGAAATGAATGGCTGAAACGGCTGGCGGCGCATGAAAAAAGGCGCCGCCGTGTCAGGGTCTGGTCAGGGCAGGGACTTGCGACGGGATCACACCGTCTCCAACAAGGCCTTCAGGGCAACACGGTAGTCCGGATAGCGGAATGTAAACCCAAGCTCGTCCTTGAGGCGCTGGTTGGAAACCCGCTTGTTTTCGCCGTAGAAGGACCTGGCCATCGGTGTGAGATCCGCGGTTTCGAACGGGATCTCGGGCGGGGCTTCGACGCCGAGCAGCTCTGCGGCAAAGGCCACCACATCCTGCGGCGGGGCCGGTTCATCGTCCGTGACGTTGAAAACCCGCGTCGACGGCTTTGCCATGGCAGCCTTCAATGCGCCCGCAATATCGGCAACGTGAATGCGGTTGAAGACCTGACCCGGCTTCACCAGTCGCCGCGCCGTGCCCTTCCTGAAATTCTCGAATGCATTCCGGCCCGGGCCATAAATGCCCGAAAGGCGGAATATCTGGACCGGCAGGTCATTCTGTTCGGCAAATGCCAACCAGGCCTCTTCTGCCGCGACACGCTGGACGGAGCGTTTGGAAACGGGGTGGAGCGGAGTGTCCTCATCGACCCAGGCACCGTCGTGATTGCCGTAGACACCGACTGTGGAGAGGTATCCTATCCAGCGCGGTTTCGCGCCGGCAATCTCATTGGCGTACTGGTTCAGCACCGGGTCGCCGGCTTCATTCGGAGCAATCGAGACCAGTATATGCGTCGCTTGCTTCAGTGCCTCGGCAACGCCGTCGCCTTGGGAACTACCGTCGAAGAGAAACGGTTCGACACCCAGTGTCCGGAGCGCCTCCATCTTGTCCGAAGAACGCGTTGTGCCGCCGATCCAGTCGAACTGGTCGCGCACTTCTTCCACGAACGCCTTGGAGGAAAACCCGGTGCCAAAGATAAACAGACGCATAGGTTCTAAAGCTCCAGATGCTTGCGGCGGATTTCATAAAGCGCAACGCCCGTAGCAACGGCCAGGTTCAGGCTGTCGGCCTGTCCGACTTGCGGAATGCGGATCAAGGTACGGCAGGCGGCTGCCATGTCGTCTTCCAGGCCCTTCTGCTCGTTGCCCATGACCAGCAGAACCGGCTCGGCATAGTCGGGCGTGCGATAGTCGACCGATCCCTTCAGGTGGGTGGCCGCGACGGTGCCGGGCCACTTTTCGGCCAGTGACTTGAATTCGTCCTTGCCGAGTTTGGCCAGCGGCACATGAAACAGCGAGCCCATGGTGGCGCGCACCGCTTCAACCGCGAAGGGATCCGTGCAATCGCCGACCAGCATGACACCTGCGCCACCGACCGCATCGACCGTGCGGATGATCGTGCCAAGGTTGCCCGGATCGCGCACCCGGTCGAGAGCGACCCAGAGCGTGGTACCGGCGGGATCAATGTCGCGGGCTCCCAGAAGCTTCTGCTCGTAAACACCGACAACCATCTGCGGATTGTCCTTGCGCGTCATCGCGGACATGACGGCGGTCGATGCTTCCAGGATCAGGGCGCCGCGCGCCTTCGCGGCAGCAGCAGCCTTCTGCGCGACAGGATTGTCCCGCGCTTCAGGCCCGAGCGCGAGATAACGCACGCCCCAGCCGGCTTCCAGTGCATCGGTGGCCAGCTTCAGGCCTTCGGCCACGAACAGGCCCGACTGGCTGCGGTGCTTGCGCTGCGCGACGAGCCCCTTGATTTCCTTCACGATCGGGTTGGAATGGCTGGTGATCTGTTTCACCGCCCCCTGGCGTTTTTCGATCATCTGCTGCTCCAGCGCGAAAAGAGCGACGTGGACAGTGCGCGCTTGCCGTCCTCCTCGCGGATGACCAGTTCGCCGGATTCCAGCAGGCCGCCTTCGGTGTCCAGGGTTTCTGCCATGAGTTCGTGAATGGACACGAAACTGGAGCGGATCGCATAGGCGGTCAGGATCATGAACAATGCGTCCTTGTCCAGAAGCTGCTTAAGGTCCGCGAGCATGCCGGGCAGGCTGGTGTAGATGTCCCAGACCTCGCCCTTCGGGCCGCGGCCGTATTTCGGTGGGTCGAGAATGATGCCGTCATAAGTGTTGCCGCGCCGCACTTCGCGGGCAACAAATTTCGAAGCGTCCTCGCAGATCCATCGGATCGGCAGATCTTCGAGACCTGACATCTCCTGGTTCTCGCGGGCATAACCGATCGCCTTCTTGGAGGCGTCCACATGGGTCACCTGCGCCCCTTCCGTCGCCGGCAGTAACGAGGCAAGGCCGGTGTAGCCGAAAAGGTTCAGGATCTTCAGCGGCTTTTCCGGTGCGCGCTCGCGTTCAGCGCGGATCTTGCCGTTGACCCAGTCCCAATGGGCGGCCTGTTCGGGGAAGACGCCGACGTGGCGGAACGACATGAAGCGACCGTTGTAGCGAACAGGGCCGTATGACATCGGCCAGGTTTCCGGCACGCTTCCGGAAAACTTCCAGCGGCCCGGGCCTTCTTCTTCCGTGTCGCCGGAAAAGACTGCATCGGCACGGTTCCAGACACTTTCCTTCTGCCGCCGGGCCCCCATGGCCTGCGGTTCCGGACGCACGATGGTGAATCTGCCATAACGCTCCAGCTTCTCGCCCTGGCCCATGTCCAGAAGCCGATAGTCCTTCCAGCCCTTGGTTTCCAGGATCACCGGCCAGCTCTGGTGTGCAGGCTCGCCGGACGGGGCATAGGTGGAGGCACTGGTCTGATCCGCCACGGGTCTCACTCGTTTTCTGTCAGGTTTGAAGTTGTTCCGCCATAGAACATCCTGCCTTCTTTTGAAAGTAGATTAGACGTTCCTTTGTGGTCGAAAAGGTTTCCTGGCCGGCTTTTGAACCCCTCCGGTCCAAAGGTTTCGTGACCGGCTACAGCAGCACCGCAAAGGCAATTTCCCGCTGCCGTCGGCGATCCTGTCGAGCGCAAAAGAAAAGGGCGGGGAGCCGAAGCTCACCCGCCCTCTTTGGTCAGATGTGTGCGATCAGGCCGCGGCAACCTCGGAGAGGAACTGCTCGACTTCACGCTTCAGTTCGTGGGTCTTCTGGGTCAGTTCTCCGGAAGCCGACAGCACCATGTCCGCAGACGAGGAGGTCTGGTCAACGGCCTGCGAAAGCTGCGACATGGAAGAGGACACGGCACCGGTTCCTTCCGCCGCGCGCTGCACGTTCTGCGAAATCTCCGCGGTGGCGGCGCCCTGCTGTTCGACAGCCGATGCGATGGCCGTGGTGTAGGTGTTCACCTCGGTCATGGTCTCCGCGATCTCGCCAATGGCAACGACGGATTCCTTGGTCGCGTTCTGGATCTCGGTGATCTGGCTGGAGATCTCCTCCGTTGCCTTGGAGGTCTGGGTGGCCAGCTCCTTCACCTCGGCAGCAACAACCGCGAAACCTCTTCCGGCTTCACCGGCGCGTGCCGCTTCGATGGTGGCGTTGAGGGCCAGAAGGTTGGTCTGTTCGGCAATCGCCTGGATGAGGGTCACCACTTCGCCGATCTTTGTGGCGGCTTCCGCCAGTCCTTCGACCTTCTGGTTGGTGATCCGTGTTCCGGTGGTGGCCCGGTCGACGATTTCTGTCGTCTGGGCAACCTGGCGGGAGATCTCGCCGATCGAAGCCGCCAGTTCTTCGGCGGCGCTTGCCACGGTCTGAACGTTGTTGGTGGTCTCGTTGGACGATGCCTGGGTTTCGCTGGCGTAACCGGCGCTGTCCCGGGCGATTTCCGTCAGGGCCTGTGCGGTGTTGTCGAGGCCGCCCGCGGTCGTTTCCACGGAGCCGAGCGCTTCTTCCGCCTTGGTGCGGAATGAATGGATCAGACTGTCGATACGGGCCTGGCGTTCCTGGCGGGAGGCTTCCTCGCGGGCATTCTGCTCCTGCAGCTGAGCGCGTTCCACAGCGTTGTCGCGGAACACCTGCACCGTGCGGCTCATGTCGCCGATCTCGTCGCCACGATCGATGCCCGGGATCACAACTTCATTGTTGCCGTTTGCCAGGCGGTCCATGACGCCGGTGATCGTGCGGATCGGGCGCGTGATGGCCAGGTTGAGAATGAAGGCAAGACCGATGCCGCCCAGGATGGCGAGCAGGATCGTGACGGCAATCTGGACCTTTGCAGCCGTGGCGGCGGAATTGGCGGCCTGCGACTGGGCAGCGGAGATAGACGTGATGTCGGCGCTGACCTTGCGGGTCAGGTCGTCAAGGTCCACTCGTTTGGCGGCCAGATCAGCCTTGGTGACAAGCATCTCGCGGAAAGACTTGTCGAGCGTTGCAACGGATTCAGGGATGGCGTTGATCGCGTCTGCGGCGGACGGAAGGATCATGGCGTATTTGACCATGTCCTTTTCCAGGCCCTGCAGATTGGCAATCTGTTCTTCCACGGCCGACTGGTCGCTGACACCAAAGGCGCCGAAGAGGTAGAGTGTTTCCGCGCGGGCGGCCAGCGCCATCTCATTCAGGCTGGTTGCTTTTTCGGCAATGGAGCGCACCGTTGCAAGGCGGGTGGAGGCGGTCAGCGCGTCGGTCTTTGCCTTGGAAACGACCGGGTGGACTTGCCCGAGAATTTCTTCTGTAAAGCCGTTCATCCCGTCGATGGCATTGCCGACGGCCTGGCGTGCTTCATAGGCTTCGGAAAAGCCGAGATCCTTGGTGAGGTTCTCCAGAGCCGCGTTGAGCTTGTTCGCCTGCGAGGCCAGCTTGCTCACGGTCTTGCGGTCGATACCTTCGATCTGCTTGTACTTCATCTGCTTCGTGGAAGAGACGAGGTTTCGTGCGGTGTCGATGGCTGAGGTAAGATCTTCACCGTCAATGTTGCCGCTGCCCTTCAGGTAAAGCATGTGAACCTTGACGACTTCGTCTTTCAGTTCGAACACGGTTCTCTGAAGCTGGTTGGCATCGTCCAGCTGGCTGTTCGCCGCGAAAGCTTCGGCGCTGATGCGTTTTTCTTCCGTCAGAACGGCGTCACTGATGTTGGTCGCCAGTGCTTCCAGATCATTGGTGCTTTTCTGAAGTGTCGCGATACGCTCGGCCTGCTGCACCGTCTGCTCGGCGACCTGATCGAAAGTGGTCGAGAAACTGGAAACCGCGTCCTTGGCCCCCGCAACCTGAGCTTCAGAGGCGGTGTCGCCCGCAATCTCGTTGGTCAGGAGGTCCAGTTCGCCTTGCAGCGTCGCCACGCCTTCAAGCACGGAATTGCGAAGGTCTGCCGAAGGATTGTTGAGATAGTCTTCACGAAGCAGGGACGTTGCCTGGACCTGTCCGGCAACCTTGGCCGCCTGATCGGCAACGACGAACCGCGCGGACAGACCATGGATGGCCAGAAATCCCACGCCACCTACGACTGCCGTCAGCAGCAAGACAGCCAGAAAACCGCCGCCGACCTTGAAGCCAAATTTCAAGTCGGTCAGAACTTTCAATATTCGTTTCATTTTATCCCCGCACAGCCGGAACAACTGCATTGTCGTTCTGTCAGTATTGCGGAGCGCAATGAACATTAGGTAAATCACGCATTTTTAGCTTCAGGTAATATTTAGCTGAAGAATAAATGCGTCATTTTTAAAGTCAGGTTCAGGTGCCGCAAATATATCGGCAAGCTAGAAGAGGGTCGGGTTGTATAAAGGATTTATACATGCTGACCGCCGTTGATGTGAATTTCTGCTCCACTGACGTAGGAAGACTTCTCGGAGCACAAGTAATAGATCGTGTCGGCAACTTCATTCGGCAGGCCAAGGCGGCGGAGCGGAATGTCTTCGATCATCTTTTCGGTGCCAGGTGACAGGATGGATGTATCGATTTCGCCCGGTGCGATTGCATTGACGCGAATACCGTGCGGACCGAAGTCGGCCGCCATCTCCCGCGTAAGCGATGCGAGGGCCGCCTTCGAGGTGGAATAGGCGGTGCCGGCGAAGGGATGCACCTTCATGCCGGCGATCGACGTCACGTTTACGACCGAACCCTTGGCATTCTTCAGTTCCTTGAAAAGGCCCCGGCCAAGCAGGATGGGGGCAAAGAAGTTGACCTGAAAAACGGTTCGCCATTCGTGCATGGCCGTTGTCAGCGAATCCAGTCGTTCTCCGTCGGGGCCCTTGGGGCTGATCCCCGCATTGTTGACCAGCGCATGAAGGCGCGAACCGTTGGGCTCCAGACGCTTGCGGATTTCCTGGGTAGCAAACCCGAGGTTTTCCGGATCGGAAAGATCCACCTGGATATGGTCCTCAGGCCCCATCGGCCATGGACACTTGTCCGAAAATGCCTGCCGGGAGCAGGTGATCACCCGCCAGCCTTCCGCGGAAAACCGCTTGACGGTGGCATGTCCGATGCCGCGGCTCGCGCCTGTCAGCACGAGTGTCGGACGCTCGTCGGGGATACCCTGGCCGGTCATGTTATTTCCCTGCTGGCGTGCAAAAGTCGTGGAAAAAGTTGACTCTTGCAGTCGAGTTTCGTTATTGCGCTGGAATTCGTCAATGCCAATATGTTCGCATATGAGGACGCGCGCCGGATCCTACAATGATCATTTGCTCCTGTAACGTACTGTCTGACAAGCAACTTCGCGAAGCCGCGGAAGAAATGCGTGCAGACCCGAATGGCAAGGTGCCAACGCCTGGAGCGGTGTTCCGTCATCTGGGGTGCAGGCCGCGTTGCGGAAGCTGTTTTCCGTCGGTCATTGACATCATTCACGAAAAAAGTTCTGAAGAGCAACCAAAGTCGGAAGAGTCGCCTGCAGAATTGAAGCAGGCTTCAAACCGCTAGGACTTACCGGCCCCGGCCAGAGAAAAGGCTTGGTCCGGAACATGGATTTCGATCAACATCCGGGCACATGTCCAAGTGACAGAGCACCCCGGGGGGATCTCGCAGGGAGAGGGTCATGAAGGGCGAAGCGCGCGTAATCGAGTATCTCAACAAGGCCCTGCGGCACGAGTTGACGGCAGTGAACCAGTATTGGGTCCATGCCCGGCTGCTGGCCGACTGGGGCTTCGGCAAGCTGGCCGACAAGGAACTGGCGGAAGCTGAAGAAGAGCGTCAGCACGCACAGGATCTGATGGACCGGATCATCTTCCTGGAAGGTCTGCCCAATCTTCAGACCCTGGACCCGTTGCGGATCGGCCAGTCGGTCAAGGAATGCCTTGAAGGCGACCTTGCAGCGGAATACGTCGCGCGGGCCCTTTACCATGAAGCCCGCGAAGTCTGCCGCGAGCTCGGCGACTATGTTTCCATGGCGCTGTTTGAACAGCTTCTGAGCGACGAGGAAAGCCACATCGATTTCCTCGAAACGCAGCTTGAACTGATCGAACGGATCGGCATCGACAACTACTCCCTGCTGCAGGCCAAGTCTGCGGACACCGCCGAATAAGCACCAGGGTTCACAAACCTGATTTCCGTCTGCCGTCGTCGGAGCGAACCCGGCAACGGCAGACATCTTCTGTCTGCCATCAGAAGACTATTTAGGCGGCTCAGTTCTTCCGCACGTTTTGGCCGTGCGTCCTGTTCGCCGACGAACGCACCTATGTGACCTCCTTCTCAGGCGCAGCCGTTGCCTGATCCGCTTTCATCAAGAAAATGTACCTTGCCACCGGCTGCGTCAGCGTCTTCCTCGTCGTGCGTGACAAGCAGGACGGGCAAGCCCTTTAGTCTGGCTGCGTCGAAGACCAATGCCCGGATGTCGGCTCGCCGGGCCTTGTCGAGGCTCGAGAAAGGCTCGTCCAGCAGCAACGCATGCGGCTCGGCAAGAAGCGTTCGCATCAAGGCGACGCGGGTCTGCTGACCGCCGGACAGCGTCGCAGGGTCCCGGCTGCCGAAGCCGGAAAGCCCGACATCGGCGAGGGCCTGTTGAGCCATGTCCCGCCGAAGGGATCTTTTGCGGATTGCAGCGGGAATGGCGAACATCAGGTTCTGCAGCACGGACATATGCGGGAACAACAGCGGCGTCTGGAACATCAGGCCGATATGGCGTTCCTGTGCAGGCAGAGGTGTCAGATCCTTGCCATCAAGCATCACCTTGCCGCTCGCCTTGAAATCCGGCCGGAGGAAACCGGCAATGAAGTCGAGCAGGCTGGATTTGCCGCTGCCGCTTTCACCCATCACGGTGAGTACTGTTCCCGGTTCTATCCGGCAGTCGATCCCAAGCAGGGGCGCTCCGTCCAGGTGGAGGGTGACGTCCTGAAGAACGAGGCCCAATGGCTCGTTTGGGGTCTGCATTGCTTGCCTCACCTTTCCAGCCGCATGGCGGCCCGGTTGCGATGAAGCAACGCCGGTAACAGTGCGGCCAGCGTAAATCCGGCCAGTGGTATGCCAAGTTGCAGCAGGGCCAGCAGCGCAGTTGCCTGCCGGTTGCCTCCGCTGGCAAGAGCGACGCTCTCGGTCGTGACCGTGGCGACCCGTCCGGCACCGATCATCAAGGTCGGCAGATACTGGCCGACGGAAACCGCGGCTGCCACGGCAAGCGTTACCAGAACTGGCCGCAGCAACAATGGCAAACGGATCTGCCAGAAGATGCGGGCACGCGACGCGCCGATGGAGGCTGCGGCCTTGGCAAAGCGCGGATCGAGCCGGGCCCAGGGATCGCTCAAGGCCAGGAAGGCGTAGGGCAGGACGAAAACCAGGTGGGCCAGCAAAACAGCGGAGAATGTGCCGCTGAAATCCGCTGACAGGAAAAGCAGCTGCAGACCGAACAGAAAGCTGATCTGCGGCAGCAGCAGCGGCAGGAAGACGAGTGTCTTGAGACGGCGCGAAGAGGTCGACTTGCGGTGATCGCGCGCTTCCAGAACCCAAAGTGTCAGTGCTGTTGCAACAAACGCGGAGGCACAGGCCAGAGCGACAGTTGTTCTGAGTAGCCCGAGGCTCATGCCGAGGGTGTCGGTCATTTGCATGACATTCCAGGCCTGCGGCAGAACGGAGGGAAACCACCACGAGCGGGCGGCAGACCAGATCCCGAGCAGAAGCAGCGAGAGGATCATTGCGACGATGATGATTACCATCACCAGAAGTCCGCCATATCTTGCCGCACGCTCGCGCAAGTGACGATGCCCGGTGACGAGACGGCGCCTGGAGGCCGAGGCGACCAGCCGTTCGCCTGCCAGATAGGTGGCCAGAGCAGTCGTACTGACGGCAAGTTGCAGCAACGCCCCGGCAGATGCCATCAGACGTTTGGTCAGATCCGGGTCGTTCATCCAGCTGACGAGACGCGGGGCGAGGGGAGCCGGTGTCGTTGGCCCAAGGATGGCGGCGACATCAACGACGGACGTGGCATAGGCGACCACTGCCAGCACCGGTAGGCGGATGAGCGGGTAGATCTGCGGCAGAACGATCTTGAAGAAGGTTGCGACACGGCCATAGCCAAGGCTGGCACCTGCCTTGAAATACTCCTGAACGTGAGGGCGGTTTAGCGCGGCGAGCGTCATCAGGAACAGAAAAGGCACTTCCTTGGCGACAAGGCCCATGGTCATGGCAATGCCGAACGGATCGTTGAGGATCAGAACGTCGGGTGGCCTGGTCCAGCCAGTCGCCCAGGGCGAAACGAGGCGAACCAGAAATCCCGATGGCGCAATCAGAAAAGCAAGACCGATGGCCGCCGCCGCGTGCGGCACTGAAAGCAGTGGCGACAGAAACCGGGTCAGGCGCCGGAACGTCGTCGTTCCGGACCAGCCTGCCACGAACAGGAGCACGATCGCCAGCGACACGATGGAGGCCGTCAGGCCGGTGGCAATACTGAGCCAAACGGAAGTCAGCAGACCGGGTTGTTGGAACAGGTGCCGGACAGGTTCAAGGGAGAAGCTGTTGTGGCCCAGCGCGGGCAGATAACCGAAGGCAGGCAGGATCGTACCCGCCAGGCCGGCAAGAACCGGCCCGGCCAGAAGAACCGACACAAGGATGATCGGTATGGCCGGGACGGCTTTCGGCTGGGTTGCCACGTACTCCGGCTCACTCGGCGCCGTAGCGGGTGGTCCAGGCCTCTTCAAGCGCACTGACCCAGCTCGGATGCGGTTCCGGCAGGACCGGGCCGAGCTGTTCTGGCGTCAAGGTCGCAGGCCCAAGGTCGAGCGTATCGAAGAGAACCTTTTCGGTTTCAGGCAGTCCGGCAACGTTCAGAACCGTCGGGTCGCCCCAGATACCGGGATCCTGCTTGCGAGCCTGTGCCGCGGGCGACAACAGGAAGTTGGCGAAGACCTTGGCGCCTGCCTGGCTGGAACTGTTGAACGGAATTGCAACGAAGTGGGTGTTGCCGATGGTGCCGCCATCCAGAACGAAGGTGCGCACGCTGGGCGGCAGTTCGCCGTTGGCAATTGCGCTCGAGGCATCGGACGGATTGAAGGAAAATGCAATATCCAGTTCTCCGTCGGCAAGCAGCTGGCGCATATGCGCTGCATCCTTCGGGAAAGCGCGGCCCTGGCGCCAGAGCGAGCCGTTCAATGCGTCCAGATAAGCAAACAACGGTGCGGTCATTTCTTCGAACCGGGCTTCATCCACCGGTTTCGTCAGAGCGGCCTTGTCCGGAACCGTGCTGACGAGAACCTGTTTCAGAAAGGTCGTGCCATAGAAATTGGGCGGTTGCGGATAGGCAAATCGGCCCGGGTTCGCCTTGGCGTAGCTCAGCAGCGCATCGAGTGTCGCGGGTGGGGTGTCCAGGCGGGCACTGTCATACATGAACACGAGCTTGGCCATCCCCCACGGGCTTTCCTGGCCATCCGTAGGCACGGTGAAATCCTGGACGACGGTCGGCTTGTTTTCCACGTCGACGTAATCCCAGTTCGGCAACGTCTGCGCCCATCCAGGTGCTGCCAGCAGGCCCTGTTCCTTCATGGCCGCGAAATTTTCGCCGTTGATCCAGACCAGATCGACCGCGCCGCCAGAGACCTTGCCAACCGATTTTTCGGCAAGCACCTGTGAGACCACAGATGCGGTGTCACTGACCTTCACCTGAAGGACGCGAACGTCAAATTCATTTGCCACTTCCCGGGCAGCCCAGGCGATATAGGCGTTGATGCGCGGCTCGCCGCCCCAGGCGTGGAAATAAACGGTCTCGCCTCTGGCCTCATCCAGCACTGCCTGCCACGCTGGATCATTGGCCGCTTCCTGTGCAGAAGCAGCCACCGGTGCCATCAGTGATCCGAGAAGACCAAGAGTTGCGGCAAGCATGCGTTTCATCAGAATTTCCCCTGTTGCGGATCGTGTCCGGTCCTCGTTCCCTCGCGCAAGGCGCATGGCACGGTCAAGACAAGGCTTTGTGAACGATGAGTGTTCGTGCCCGTTCGGTTCCAGCGCAAATCAGACCGGCAGGATATGGGTGTCCTTGATCTCTTCCATGACGGCGTAAGTATGTGTTTCACGCACGCCCGGCAGCGCCAAAACCACATCAGACAGGAAGGCCCGATAGGCTTCCATGTCCTTGACGCGGCTTTTCATGAGGTAGTCGAAGCCGCCTGCCACCATGTGACATTCCATGATGTCGGTCGAACGTTCGACGGCAATCTTGAAGGCGTCGAAAATTTCCGGTGAGGTGCGGTCAAGCCGGATTTCGACGAAGACCAGCAAGCCCCGGTCCACCATCTTCGGATTGAGGCTGGCGGAGAAGTGCTCGATGTACCCTTCGCGCACCAGCCGTTTCATGCGTTCGGCGGTCGCGGTTGCCGAAAGATGCACCCGTTCGGCAAGGTCCGTATTGGTAATGCGGCCGTCCTGTTGGAGAACCTTCAGAATCCTCCGGTCTGTTGCATCAAGCATGGCGAATTTCCCTAGAAAAAAGAAATTTGCAGAGAAATACACGGAGATTGGCTTCAAAAACAGCGAAAAGCGGACTTCGATTCAAGATATTTTGGAGGCATCTAGTGACCTGGCCCCGCGGGGCCCCTTTGGGAGGCTCTCATGACCGCAACTGTTGCAGCCATGAAGACAATCAATTCGACCGAACTCGAGCCGTTTCGCCCGGCATATGCCCCCGATGACAAGACGCTTGTCGAAGCGCTTCTGAAGGAAGCCAACACCGACCCCGTGGTGGAGAAACTGATCGACCAGCGCGCCCGCGGTTATATTCAGGACATGCGCTCGGTCCAGGTCGGTCTCGGCGGCGTGGAAGACTTCATGCGCGAATTCGGTCTGACCACCCGTGAAGGCCTGGCCATGATGGTGCTGGCGGAAGCTCTGCTGCGCGTTCCGGACGCAAAGACCGCGGACAAGCTGATCGAAGACAAGCTGGCGGCAGCCCGCTTTGACGATCCCTCAGGCCCGAAATCCGACACATGGCTTGTCTCCGCCTCTTCCTGGGCGCTGGGCGTCACCTCTCGTCTGTTGCACCCGGGCGACACGCCCCAGTCGATCCTGTCGAGCCTCGTCAAACGCATGGGCATGCCGACCGTGCGCATGGCAACCCGCAAGGCAATGCGCCTGCTCGGTCATCAGTTCGTGCTTGGAGAAACCATCCAGAAGGCTCTGGAACGCGCCAGGACCCAGGAGGCGAAGGGCTATCGCTATTCCTACGACATGCTGGGCGAGGGCGCACGCACCCAGAAGGATGCGGAGCGTTACTTCCAGTCCTATGCCAAGGCGATTGCCGCCATCGGCAAGGCCGCCGGTGACAAGAAGCTGCCGGACCGTCCGGGTATTTCGGTGAAGCTTTCCGCGCTGCATCCGCGCTATCAGGCCGTCAACGGCGAGCGCGTGCGCGACGAACTCCTGCCGAAGCTGCGCGAACTGGCGCAGATGGCCAAGGACCACAACCTCAACTTCACCGTCGACGCTGAAGAAGCCGACCGGCTGGAGATCTCTCTGGATATCATCGCCGCGATGTTGACCGATCCGGTCACCGAGGGCTGGGATGGCTTTGGACTGGCGGTTCAGGCCTATCAGAAGCGCGGAATTCACGTGATCGACTGGCTGGTCAACGCAGCCCGCAAGACCAACCGCAAACTGATGGTGCGCCTCGTAAAGGGTGCCTATTGGGATACGGAAATCAAGCACGCCCAGGAAGGCGGTGCGGAAGGCTATCCGGTGTTCTCGCGCAAGGCGGCGACGGATCTGTCCTATCTGTGCTGCGCCAAGCGGATGCTGGCGGCACGGGATGTGCTCTACCCGCAGTTCGCCACCCACAACGCACTGACAGTTGCACAGATCATCGAACTCTCCGGTGGCAAGGCGGAAGGGTACGAGTTCCAGCGCCTGCATGGTATGGGCGAAAGCCTTTACAAATCCGTTGTCGAACGCGACGGCTTCCCGTGCCGGATCTATGCCCCGGTCGGTGGTCACAAGGACCTCTTGGCCTATCTCGTCCGCCGCCTTCTGGAAAACGGTGCCAACTCCTCCTTTGTCACCATCGTGGGCGATGCCTCCGTGCCGGTTGAAAAGATGCTCAAGCGGCCGAAAGAACTGCTGGATAGCGGCCACCATTCCATCAACCGGTCGATCCCGCTGCCGAAGGACCTTTACGGTGATAGCCGGCAAAATTCCGACGGCGTGGAATTCGGCTGTGCGGCAGAACGCAATTTGCTGACGTCCGGCATGGCGAAAACCACAGCACCGTTCACCGAAGCCGTCCCGCTTGGAGCGGGGCTTAAACCGTCGGGCGACGCCAATCCGGTGTTTGCCCCGATGGACGGCACGACCAAGGTCGGTACGGTGCGCTTCGCGGACAGCGAAACGGCACGCCTTGCTGTCGAAAATGCCCAGAAGGGGTTCGAGAAATGGTCGCGCAGACCGGTTGAAGAGCGTGCGGCTGCCATCGACAAGGTAGGCGATCTGCTGGAGGCCAACCGGGACCGTCTGATGACGATCCTCTCATTGGAAGCCGGCAAGTGCCTGACCGATGGCATTGCCGAAATCCGCGAGGCAGTCGACTTCTGCCGATACTACGCGGCCGAAGCCAGAAGCCTTTTCGGTGAAGGCAAGCTGATGCCCGGACCGACAGGCGAGGAAAACCGCTACCGCTATCGTGGTCGCGGCGTCTTCGTCTGCATTTCTCCCTGGAACTTCCCGCTGGCGATCTTCCTCGGTCAGGTCAGCGCCGCGCTGATGGCGGGTAACGCCGTCGTCGCCAAGCCTGCGGAACAGACACCGCTGATCGCTTATGAAACGGCCAAGCTGATGTATCAGGCCGGTATCCCCGAAGATGTCTTTTACTTGCTCCCGGGCGAAGGTGATGTAGGTGCCGCACTGACCTCCCATCCGGCTGTTGCCGGGGTGGCCTTTACCGGATCGACCGAAACCGCCTGGCTGATCAACGGCACGCTGGCCGCAAAACGCGGCCCGATCGTTCCGCTCATTGCGGAAACCGGTGGCATCAACGCGATGATCGTAGATGCGACGGCCCTGCCGGAACAGGTTTGCGATGACGTCATGATGTCCGCCTTCCGCTCCGCCGGTCAGCGCTGCTCGGCACTGCGTTTGCTTTATGTACAGGAAGACGTCGCCGATCATCTGCTGGACATGCTGGAAGGCGCAGCGAAAGAACTCAGTTTGGGCGACCCGCGGCTGCCGTCGACAGACATCGGTCCGGTGATTGATGAGGAAGCACGCGACAACATTCTCTCCCATGTCGACGACATGAAGGAGAGCCAGAAACTGCGCTACGCCGGCAAGACGCCACACGGCAAGCTGGCCAACGGTTCCTGGGTCGCCCCGCACATCATCGAGCTGGACAAGGCCGAGGCCCTGACGCGGGAAGTCTTCGGTCCGGTCCTGCATGTGGTCCGCTACAAGGCAGGCGACCTGGACAAGGTGCTGAACCAGATTGCCGGTACCGGCTACGGTCTGACACTCGGTGTTCACAGCCGTATTGATGCAACGGTGAAGAAGGTGGTTGACCGGCTCTCTGTCGGCAATGTCTATGTCAACCGCAACACCATCGGCGCGGTTGTCGGCACCCAGCCCTTCGGCGGCTCCGGCCTGTCCGGCACCGGCCCCAAGGCCGGCGGCCCGGCCTACCTGACCCGGTTTGCCCTGGAACAGGTGGTCTCCATCAACACCGCCGCTGCCGGCGGTAACGCCAGCCTGGTGGCAGCCTCGGACGATTGAGGGGAAACGGGCCGTCGCGAAACCGCGTTCAACCTCTCCTGCGTCATGGCCGGAGGTGATCTACTGTTGCCTGGCTCAAAGAACCGGAAAGGGATTTCAAGCATGGGTCGGTTTTTTGATTGTCATCCTGGACGGAGCGAAGCGGAGATCCGGGATCCAGTATCTTCATGACTTAGCTCAGTTTTTCTATCGCCAGCCACACGGAATCCTGAGTCCCGGTCTTGACGCTACGCGCCAAACCGGGATGACAACCGAGAGAAGGAGGACCGTATCCCAGGCCCCTGAAGAGCAAATGTTTCGGAAAAAAAGACAGCGAGTTAGCTCCAATCACTGAACTTAAACCGGACACCAGTGGGCTCGACTATGGCATCCACGACGCTTCATCGAAAATGTGATGGTTTGTCGTTTCAACGAGTCCAGCATGGATTTCCGAATAAAGTTCGGCAATGACAGAGGGTAACGAGTTGGATAGTGAGCTCTCCGAGATAACGTTTGGCGGATAGCACCTGAGTGTCGCCGGTCTATCGGTCAGCCAGAAGGTCTTCGCACTCGTTCATTTCCCCGAGCAGCTTTAACAGGGACCTAGAGTCAAGCAAGGGAGGCTGGTTGAAGAAGATGCTGGCTGTGAACCGTTCGAATAGCCGGTCAAATGACGTCTGCAGGGATTGGCAGGCGCGAAAACGATCGACGATTTTCTGTTTCTCCGGCGAGTAAGGTCTCGGATTGGACATGATCGAATGGAGTTTGTAGAGGGGCCATCGCTGCCCGATTTGCAGAGTCCAGAACAGTTTCCGCTGCAACAGGACCCACTCTGCCGGATCGGATCTGGCCTCCTTGAAAAATACCGGATCGTCGAGTTTTCGCATGTCGAGAAGAGTGTTTTTCAGGCGGTCAAGATACTCTCGGTAAAGATCTGACGGCTGCTTCAGATTTTCAGGAGGATCTTCGCCCATCTGATACCTGCAATCTTCGCGATTGCTCAAGAAACCGAAATAGGTCCGGGCAAGATACATTGGGTTCTGAATCTGACGATCAATATCCACCAAGGTCTCTGCAAACTTCGAAAGTTGCGAGACCGCATTTTCGCACATCCATAATGGGGCAAGCTGCGATTGTTTTCCTCCGGCAGGATGCATAGTCGCGCCTGACGCAAGGTCTCGTTCCAGCGCTTGTGTGTAGGAAGTCGAGATGGCGGTCAACTTGTTGCCGATCGATATGATTTTCCCCTTGAGGAGAACGTCCTCCTGGGACGGGTCGAGATCGAACAACTCGAGATGTAAAGGCTCGGCTTGCTCCAGCATATCTGAAACGATTAGCTTCGCCTCGTCTTTCGTGACGAGAGGTGTCGCTGCCGGTGCACCAGATGCCATAATCAGAAAAAAAACCAGGAAGGGAAGAGTTCTCATGGGGAGAAAATAACTTTAATCAGCAAGGCATTACACCTAGGTAACGCCAGTCGACATCAAGCACAATCAGAAATTGCTGGCTCTATAGTGAAAGGCTTTCTGCCTCAGGTCCCCCGCGGCTTAGCACGTCTTGTGGCTTCGGCCACGGTCGGGTCGTCCGGCCACGGGTGCCTTGGGTAGCGGCCTTTCATGTCGGCTTTCACATCCGCCCAGGAACCCTGCCAGAAGCCAGGGAGATCCTTTGTGATCTGGATCGGCCGTTGTGCCGGGGAAAGAAGTTCCAGGATCAGCGGCAATCTGCCGTCACAGACGCTCGGATGATCCTTGAGGCCGAAGAGTTCCTGCACGCGAATGGACAGCGTCGGACCTGCGGCCGCACCATAGTCGATGGGCACCTTGCTGCCTGTCGGGGCGGTGAAGTGCGATGGGGCAAGGCTGTCCAGCCGCGCAGCCGCATCATAGGGCAGGAGCACTGCAAGCGCATTGCCGAGAAGCGCGGTGTCGATTACCCCCAGGCTCGTGCAGCCGGCAAGATAGGGCTGCAGCCAGGTTTCCAGGGTTTCCGTCAAGGTGCCGTCGGAAAGGTCCGGCAGATCCTGCGCGCCGTTCTCCCGGGCATAGGCGACACGTTTCTTCAGCCGTTCCTGTTCCTTGCTCCAGGGCAGGCGGGAGACGCCGCGCCGGCGGATCTCGGCAATCAGGGCCCGTTCGACAGCTGCCGGATCTGCTGACTGGATCTGGACGGACTTCAGTTCAACCGCCTTGTAGCGGGTGACACGCCGCGCCTTCAGCGCACCATCTCCTGTCAACTGGACTTCATCCTGTTCGATGATGTCTGCAGCAAACAGGTCTTCGATATCGGATTTGGAAATTGGCGCGCAGAGCTGGATACGCCCGCTTGCCGCCTTGCCCTGAATATCGGCAACAGTCAGGAAGGCTTCCCGGGAAAGGGCATGTTCCGCCTCCAGCTCGGCGCCACGGCCGTTCGCAAGACGGAAGCGTCCTGTCTGCCCACGCTGCTGGGCCACCCGGTCAGGATAGGCAAGGGCGAGCAGAAGTCCGGCGCTTTCCGGGTCTATCTCCCTGCCTGTGCCGCCTGCCTGCTTCAGCCAGCGCTCGGCAAGTTGGCGGCCGTCTTTTACACGCTGGCCCTTGTCGTGACGCAAGGATTGCAACCGTGCACGCAGATCCGGGTCCCGGCCGCCAAGGCCCGGTTCGGACAGCACCAGCGCGATCATCGCGGCGGTAAAGCCGAGATCGCGGGCAACGCCTTCGATCACCATATGCGCGAGGCGTGGATGCAGCGGGAGCTTCGCCAGTGCCTTGCCGTCATTGGTCAGACGTCCGTGGTCATCCAGAGCGTGCAGATCCTGAAGCAGAGCCTTTGCTTCGCGCCAGGCCGCAAGTGGGGGCTGGTCGGCAAAAGCGAGGGCTGCCGGATCGAGCGTCCCCCAGGCCGCCAGGTCCATCACCAGGCCGGTGAGATCCGCTTCCAGGATTTCCGGAGCCTCTGCCTGTGGCAGGGCCACGGTCTGGGCTTCGTCCCAGAGCCTGTAGCAGACACCGGGCTCGGTACGTCCGGCGCGGCCTCGCCGTTGATCAGCGGAAGCGCGGGAGACGCGCACGGTTTCCAGCCGGGTCAGTCCGGTCTGCGGTTCATATTTCGGCACCCGTGCCAGACCGCTGTCGATAACGACACGCACACCTTCGATGGTCAGCGAGGTCTGGGCGATGGCACTGGCCAGCACGATCTTGCGGCAACCTGCATCGGCCGGCCGGATGGCTGCGTCCTGGGCTTTGGCGTCCAGTCCGCCGTAAAGTGGTGCCACCTGGCAGCCGGCCGGGAGCTTGCCCTCCAGCATCTCAGCGGTGCGGCGGATTTCGCCCTGGCCTGGCAGAAACACCAGAATGGAACCTGTTTCTTCCACGAGGGCTTGCCGGATCGCCCTTACCATCTGCGGCTCCACGCGCTCGTTGGGTGTTCGCCCCAGGTAACGCGTTTCAACCGGGTAGCTGCGCCCCGTGCTTTCGATGACGGGCGCGTCGCCAAGCAGGCGTGAAATTCCGGCAGCATCGAGCGTTGCGGACATCGGCAGCAGACGCAGGTCGTCGCGCAGTGCAGCCTGCACATCCAGCGCCAGCGCCAGCCCGAGATCGCCGTCAAGCGAGCGTTCGTGAAATTCGTCAAAGAGAATGGCGGCAACGCCCGTCAGTTCCGGATCGTCCAGGATCAGCCGGGTGAATACACCTTCCGTGATGACCTCTATCCGGGTACGGGCGCTGACTTTCGTTTCCATGCGCACACGGTATCCGACGGTCTCGCCGGGCTTTTCGCCAAGTTCGGCTGCCATCCGGCGTGCAGCGGCACGGGCAGCTAGACGCCTCGGTTCCAGCACCAGGATCTTGCCGTCGCCGCGCCAGGTCGTGTTCAGAAGAGCCAGCGGCACGCGGGTCGTCTTGCCCGCGCCCGGTTCGGCAACAAGAACCGCGTTCAGCCCTGTATCAAGCGTTGCCAGAAGCTCCGGCAGGACACCGTCGATCGGCAGTGGTGCCGCGAAGGCTGGGGCAGAGGACATGACGGGCCCGGGTCAGCTCGCGCCCGATGCGGCGCCTGCGGTCCATTGCCGTCCTTGCATGTCGACGGCAAAGGCTTCCGGCGCGCGTGCGAAGGAGGCAAGGCCTTCCAGGGCCGGATCGGGATGCCGGACGATGAAGGTCGGTATCTTGGCCATCAGGGCCTCGTGGGGCGCCTTGGCCTCAAAGGCGGCGCGGAAGCCGCCGTCCGTGAGGAAGCGTGTGATCCGCGACGTGACACCGCCAGTCAGATAGACGCCGCCCCGTGCCAGAACCGCGAGGGCAAAATCACCAGCCACACGGCCAAGGGCCCTGGCAAAGACCTCCAGCGTCTTCACCGCTACCGGATCGTTTTCCTCTGCGGCCGTTGTGATGCTTGCCGCCGTTGTGAAGTCGCGGTCCGCGCCCATATAGGTGGCAACACCGCGGGCAAGGCGGGGAAGGCCGGTGCCGCTAAGGATCTGTTCGGCGCCAAGCCGTCCACCGACGAGTTCGATATGCGGCCAGATGGCAACGTCTTCCGGGGTTACCGGCCCGAGTTCCACATGTCCACCTTCGCCCGGAACGGGAACCCAGGTCTGGGCGGCATAGATCATCGCGGCAGCGCCGAGGCCCGTGCCCGGACCGAGGACGAACTTGGCGCTCTCTTCGCGGATCGTGCCGGAGCCGACCTGTTCGATATCGCTGCCGCTATATCCTGGCAAGGCCAGGGCCTGCGCTTCGAAATCGTTGAGCACGATGACTTCGTCCAGACCGAGGTCGGCGATCATCTTCAGCGGCTCGATCACCCAGGCCGCGTTGGTGAGGGGGATCCTGTCACCGGTGACGGGACCGGCAACCGCGATGATTGCCGTGCGCGGTTTCGGATCGGTTTCCGGCAGCACCACTTCGCGGATCGCGGAAGAAATGTCGGGATGATCCGCGGTCGCCGTCTTGCCGCACATGCGGGTGGGCGCCTCAGCGTCGTCAACCAGAGCGAAACGGGCGTTGGTGCCGCCGATATCGGCAACCAGAACCGGATAGGCAAAGGATTTGGTGTTCTTGGAAAAACTCATGAGGACAGGGAGCCAACTTCAGGTGTCGCGGATGTGGTCTTGAGGCCCTGCAGGCGGGCGGAGCGCAGCAGGATATCCGCGGTCGACGGATTGAGCGCCATCGGCATGTCATAGACCACTGCAAGGCGCATCAGGGCTTTCACATCAACATCATGCGGCATGGGCGACAGCGGATCGACGAAGAAGAACAGACCCTGGAGCTTGCCTTCGGCAATCATCGCGCCGATCTGCTGGTCGCCGCCCAGCGGGCCGCTTTTCAGCCTTGTGACCTTGAGATCCGGACAGGCTTCCAGAATGCGGCCGCCCGTGGTGCCTGTGCTGACAAGTTCGAAAACCGCGAGTTTGTCCTGGTGCCGTCTGGCGAACTCGACCATGGCGTCTTTTTTGGCGTCATGCGCGACAAGCGCAAGAGTGGGCGTGGCAGGCATCAGCGGTCCTCTGGGGTCTATGCAATCCGGATCGATTGAATAGCCGAAAGCTGATCGAAACCAAAGTCCCGGGAGACCAGTTCGTCCCCGGAGGGAACCGGACGAAAAGGCACCCTGGCAGGAAGCGACAGCGGCGGGGAAGTGTTTAGCCTTTCAAAGCGCTTTAGGCAAAGGAAGATGAACGGGCGGGCGCAGAACCTGTTCCCGGTTGGCAGATCACTGGCAGGGAGCAAAAGAAAATGCCGCGTCCCGGCCCGGAACGCGGCAGGCAATAAGGAGAATGGAGACGTGGCGATCAGTCGAACAGATTACAGCGGATCGGTTCGCGGCCGGCAACGCGCTGGAAGTAGGGATCGGGTTCCGGCAGATGCAGCCCGGCGATCTCCATCACCAGCTTCATCCGGATCGCGTCTGCAAAGCCTTCCTGACTGCGAACGGGGATGGCGAAGGAGCCCGGGCCGCCGATCACACAATCCTCGTAATAGTGGTCGAGGTTGAGCATCGCCTGCCAGGTGTTCTTGTTCGACTTCATCATCAGAGGCAAACCGTTGATGGTCACCCCAGAGGCAACCATGCGATCACGCATGGCAGTTACGGAGCCGCCCTGGTTGTTCGGGCCGTCACCGGAAATGTCGATTACGCGGCGCAGGCCTTCATACTGGTTGTTCTGAACCAGAAAGACCGACTTTTCGAGCGCCGAGGCGATGGAGGTGCGCTGGACCTGCCGAAGCGGGGCCTCGGCAATCTTGGAAGCGAAGTGTGCTGCCGAGCTTGCATCCTGGATCACCGTCCAATCGGCGACGATGAAATGCTCATCGACCCCGCCCCATTCCATGTAGGTCACGGCAACGCGGCCGATCGGACCGACCTGAATGGCGTCAAGAAATTCCCTGGAGGTGAGAGCGGCAACATACCCGGCGCGCTGCACTTCCTGTTCTTCTGTATCCATGGATTGGGAGATGTCGACGGCCAGGACAAGTTCGACGTCCACTTCGTTGGCCGGATCATAGCTGTATTGTGAAGAAGCCATCAGAGCCGGACGGTAGTCTCGGGCTGCGGCTGGGGCGGCGAAAAGAAGTGCCGCACAAATAAGTGACAGTAAACTTGTAACCGTCAGTGCACAGTCTGTTTTGGTTATGTCGAGACGCATGGTTTTTCTCCTTACTTCAGCCTTGCGGCTGGGTGGCCACGTCTCCCCTGTTTATTTTGTCGTTGAATTCCTTATCTTTCCGTTTCTCGTGATTCCTAACAAGGCATTGGCTGAATGCCTTGGATGAGCTTGGAAATTTACTTAGCAAGCTACATGCCAAACGTAGCGTAATATTCCTTGGCTGGCAAAAGTAATGTGCACGGAGTGCATGTTCTATCCACAGGCGCGGGATATCTTCCGGATTTGCTAGGCAAATTTTTCATCCGTGGATCCGCGTTAAGCTTTACGTATAGGTAAGGTGGGTATTTCTTGAGTTTTTTCAATCCGCCTTGCCAGTCACATTTTTGCGCGAAACTGTGAGAAATTCGGGAGAGAAAACCTGGTTGAGACCCAAAACAGCCGACGTTTCAGCAGCTTCGCAAGCGCCTGACATGCGCGTTCCGATTAGCTGTTTTTCGGCCGGAAAGACGCAGGTTTTCAAAGTGGGGGACAAATCCACCGGCAATTATTGCCGGGCAACTAGGCAAATTTTGCCGGGTTGTTTCTGAAAATCGGCGGCTTTGGGCAGAATTTGCCGCCGTTCAGAAGTGGTACTCGGCGCTGATTGCTGCCCAGAAATGCAGCAATCAGCCAGAAAATTGGCAGTTTTTTTAGTTGACGGCAAAGGCAAGGCTGGTCATGATCTGAAGAAATTCTCACTTGGTGAAGAATTTTTCGGTCGGCCTTCGCGGCCCCGGAAACCGAAAGCTCCGAAGAGAGCAGGGCATAGCCGGACCGTTGCGGTCAACCGCTTCGCATGGCTGGACAGGCGGGTGTTTCATCTTACCGGATGCAATTCCATCAAGCCGGGCGTTTTGAGAGTGGTTGAGTATCCTGTCCGCCGGAAGGCGTGCGCAGGGCTCTGGAGGGGAAGGTTTCGACGCGGAATGCAGACACGCGACGACGACTGGACATCATATATGGCCATCCGGGCGGCCTGGCTGTCCTTTGTTGGCGGCCGTACCCAGGGTGAAATCGCCTCGCAGCTCGGTGTTTCGCCTGCCAAGGTGCATCGCCTGATCGCTCATGCGCAGAAAGCCGGTTTCGTCAAATTCCAGGTCGATGGTCGCCCGATGGAATGCCTCCAGCTTGAAAAGGAGCTGACGGAGCATTTCGGCCTGACGAACTGCATTATTGCTCCCGATCTTGGTGGCGGCGACGACGACAGCGCCCTCAGGGCCGTCGCCGTTTCCGCGGCACAGTTCCTGTCCGGGATGCTTGGTGGATCCAATGTCACGCGTCTGGGCGTTGGCATGGGACGCACGCTGACCGCGGCTGTCGAAGCGTTGCCGAAAGTGGCGCGAACCGATCTCGAAATCATGTCGATCTGCGGATCGCTGACGCGCACGCTTGCTGCCAACCCCTACGACATCGTCCAGAAGATGCAGGAGCGCACAGGTGGCATCGGCTATTATCTGCCGGTTCCCTATTTTGCCGAAAACCAGGACGAAAAGGCAATGTTCCTGACCCAGCGCAGCGTGCAGGACCTGATGGATCGCGCGCGCCAGTCGGATGCCTTTCTCATCGGCATCGGTTCGGTCGAGAACGAGGGCCATCTTGTCCAGCGCGGCATGATTTCCAAAAAAGAACAGGAAGATTTGCTGTCGGGCGGCGCCGTCTGTGATTTGATGGGGCGCTTTCTGACGATCGAGGGAAAATTGGCCCCGGATCCGCTCGGCGATTGTGCCGTGGGTCTGCATTTCGACGAAGTGCGTGGGCGCCGCGTGATTGCGCTGGTAGGTGGGGAGAGCAAGGTGGATGCCACGCTCGCGGCCCTGCGTACCGGTGTCATTACCGACCTTGTGGCAGACGAGACCCTTGCGAGGGCTCTGACGGCACGGGCCGGATTGCAGCTGGCACAGTCCGCATGATGCGGCTGGGTCACGAGGGGAAACGGGCCGGCCAAAAGGCAGGCCCCCGCATGTCGGAGGACATATAAGTGAAAAAGCTTCTTACCATCGGCACCGCGCTTGCCGGCCTGGCCTTTACCGCCGTGGGCGCATTGGCAGCCGATATCAAGCCGGCAGTGCTTTACGATCTGGGCGGCCGTTTCGACAAGTCGTTCAACGAAGGCGCATACAACGGTGCTGAAAAGTTCAAGGAAGACACCGGCGTCGAATACCGCGATTTCGAAATCCAGAACGACAGCCAGCGCGAGCAGGCCCTGCGCAACTTTGCCAAGCGCGGCATGAACCCGATCGTTGCCATCGGCTTCTCCCAGGCAAACGCCGTGGAAAAGGTTGCCAAGGAATTCCCGGATACGCAGTTCGCGATCGTTGACATGGTCGTCGACCTGCCGAACGTGCGCTCCATCCTGTTCAAGGAGCAGGAAGGCTCCTACATCGTCGGCATGCTGGCTGCGATGGCGTCCGAAACCGGCAAGGTCGGCTTTGTCGGCGGCATGGACATTCCGCTTATCCGCAAGTTCTCCTGTGGTTACAAGCAGGGCGTGATGGCTGCAAACCCGAAGGCGGAAGTCTTCGAGAACATGACCGGCACCACCGGTGCAGCCTGGAACGATCCGGTCAAGGGTGGCGAACTCGCCAAGTCCCAGTTCGACCGTGGCGCTGACGTTGTCTATCACGCTGCCGGCGGCACCGGCATCGGTGTTCTGCAGGCCGCTGCTGACGCCGGCAAGCTCGGCATCGGCGTCGACAGCAACCAGAACAACCTGCATCCGGGTTCCGTCCTGACCTCCATGCTGAAGCGCGTCGACATTGCCGTCTACCAGGCGTTCGAAGATGCGGCCAACGACAGCTGGTCTTCCGGCTTCGAAGTCCTCGGCCTCAAGGAAGGTGGCGTCGACTGGGCGCTGGACGACAACAACGCCGAACTCGTCAACGACGAGATGAAAGCAAAGGTCGAAGAAGCGACCCAGAAGATCATCTCCGGCGAGATCGAAGTTCACGACTACATGGCCGATCAGTCCTGCCCGATGTAAGGCAGTCGTTTTGGACCTCCGCGCGATACCGTGCGGAGGTCCACCTGTATTTCTAGCGTGCCCAACCCGTTTTTTCGGAGGACAGGATGCTCCGTCTCACATCAGGCGTCATTGCTGCGGCCTGCGCTGTCTTCATGACAACAACCGCAACTCTGGCCGAACCGGCCATCGTTTATTCCGTCGGCGGCAAGTTCGACGGGTCTTTCAACGAAAGCGCCTTTGCCGGCGTGAAACGGTTTCAGGACCAGGGCGGCGACGTCAGGGAATTCGAGTTGGAGCGTGATGCGCAAAGCCTGCAGGCACTGCGGAACTTTGCCAGCCGGGGCGCGTCCCCCGTTGTCGCAATCGGTTTCAACCAGGCCAACGCGCTTGGCCAGGTGGCTCCCAATTTTCCAAAGACGGATTTTGCCATCGTCGACATGGTGGTCGATCAGCCGAACGTGCGCTCCTATGTGTTCAAGGAACATGAGGGTGCCTATATCGGCGGTCTGCTGGCCGGCATGGCCTCCAAGAGCGGCACCATCGGTTTTGTCGGCGGCATGGATATCCCGATCATCCAGCGGTTTCTGTGCGGCTACAAGCAGGGCGGCCAGGCCGCAAGGGCGGATATCAGGGTTCTGTCCAACATGACGGGCGATACGCCGGCCGCTTTCGCGGATCCTGTTCGCGGCGGCGAACTTGCCATCGGCCAGATCAATCAGGGCGCCGATGTGATCATTCAGGCAGCGGGCGGAACCGGCATTGGTGTGCTGCAGGCAGCTGCCGACAAGGGCGTGCTCGGCATGGGCACCGACAGCAACCAGAACGGCCTGCATCCGGGCAAGGTCCTGACGTCCATCCGCAAACGCGTGGACAACGCTGTCTTCGACAGCTTTCAGGCCGCCGGGGACGGCACCTTCGAACCTGGCATCAAGGTGCTGGGCGTCGCGGATGGCGGCATGGACTGGGTGCTGGACGAAAACAACAAGGACCTGATCACGCCGGACATGAAAGCGGCGGCGGATGCCGCCGTTGCGGCCATCTCCGACGGCACAGTCAAGGTTCATGACGTCGTCACCGACGGAGCATGTCCTTTCTGATCGGGACACCGCGAGGCAGCGGCGAGGGGCAATAACAATGACAAAGAAAAACAGTCAGGCCTGGGGGAACGCATGAGCGATACGCCGGCAATCGAATTGCGCAAGATCAACAAGCGCTTTGGCCCAGTTCACGCCAACAAGGACATTGACCTTGTGGTGAAGAAGGGCTCCATCCACGGTATCATCGGAGAGAACGGGGCGGGCAAGTCGACGCTCATGTCCATTCTCTACGGTTTCTATCAGGCCGATGACGGCGACATCCTGGTGGACGGCAAGAAGGTCACGATTTCGGACTCGAAAGCCGCCATCGGCATGGGCATCGGCATGGTGCATCAGCATTTCATGCTGGTCGACAATTTCTCGGTTCTGGAGAACGTGGTTCTGGGCGCCGAGGACAGCGCGCTCCTGTCCGGCGGCATCAATCGCGCCAAGACAGAACTCAAGCGGCTGGAAGAAGAATACGAACTGCGAGTCGATCCGGACGCCCTGATCCAGGATCTGCCGGTCGGTCTGCAGCAGCGGGTGGAGATCCTGAAGGCGCTCTACCGCAGCGCGGAGGTTCTGATCCTTGACGAGCCGACAGGTGTTCTGACGCCGGCCGAAGCCGATCACCTGTTCAAGATCCTCGAAGTTCTGAAGAACGAAGGCAAGACGGTTCTCCTGATCACGCACAAGCTGCGCGAGATCATGGCCGCGACCGATACTGTTTCGGTGATGCGCCGCGGCGAGATGGTGGCGACGCGCGAAACCGCGAACACCTCGATGGAAGAACTCGCCGAGCTTATGGTCGGCCGCAGCGTGCTGCTGCGTGTCGACAAGAAACCGGCGCAACCCAAGGCTCCGGTGATGGAGGTCGAGAACCTCACGGTGACCGACAGCCGCGGCGTGCAGGTGGTCAAGGACGTTTCCTTCAATGTGCGTGCGGGAGAGATTGTCGGCATCGCCGGTGTCTCCGGCAACGGCCAGTCGGAACTGCTGGAAACGCTCGCGGGCATTCGCCGCGCCACCAGAGGTACGCTGAAGATCAACGGCGAGACGATCGATCTGGGAACGAGCACGCTCGACGCTGCCGACATGCGCGCCAAGAACATGGGCCACGTGCCGGAAGACCGGCACCGGATGGGCCTGATCAATTCCTTCTCCGAATACGAGAATTCGATCCTTGGCTACCACCGCGACCCGGCCTACTCCCGGGGCCTTCTGATGGATCTTGCCGCCATCAAGAAAAACGCCGTGGCCGAGATCGAGAAATACGACATCCGCCCGCCGAACCCGATGCTGAAGACCGCCAATTTCTCGGGCGGCAACCAGCAGAAGATCGTGCTGGCGCGCGAGATCGAGCGCGATCCGGAAGTGCTTCTGGTCGGTCAGCCGACGCGCGGCGTCGATATCGGCGCCATCGAGTTCATCCACCGACGGATCGTGGAAATGCGCGATGCCGGCAAGGGCATTTTGCTGGTGTCGGTGGAACTCGACGAAATCCGGGCGCTGTCCGACCGGGTGCTGGTGATGTTCGACGGCAAGATCGTCGGTGAACGCGGCGGCGATGCGGAAGAAGGCGAACTTGGCCTGCTGATGGCCGGTGTGGAAGATAACAACAAGATGGCTGTTGAAGGAGGCGCCCGATGAGTGCCGGTCAGCTCCCGCGCTGGGTCGATTACGGCCTGATCCCGTTCCTGAACCTGGCCGCCGCCTTCCTGGTGTCCGGCCTCGTCGTTGTTCTGATCGGGGAAAACCCGCTGGACGCGGTGCAGCTCCTGGTCTGGGGCTCCATTGGCTATGGCGAAGGCATCGGCTTCACGCTGTTCTATGCCACCAACTTCATCTTCACCGGCCTGGCCGTGGCCGTTGCCTTTCATGCCGGGTTGTTCAACATCGGCGGTGAGGGCCAGGCCTATATCGGTGGTCTAGGGGTCGCCATAGCCTGTCTGGCGCTGGATCACATCGTGCCGTGGTACATCACCTTGCCGTTTGCCATCATCGGCTCGGCGCTGATGGGGGCCGCCTGGGCGTTCATTCCGGCCTGGCTTCAGGCCACCCGCGGCAGCCACGTGGTGATCACAACGATCATGTTCAACTTCATCGCCTCGTCGCTGATGGTCTATCTGCTCAACAACGCGTTGAAGAAGCCAGGCTCGATGCAGCCGGAAACGCGAACCTTCGAGGACGGCGGCCGTCTGCCGTTCCTGAACGACATATTCCCGTCCTTCGGCTTCGGCTATGCGCCGGTCAACCTGTCGCTCTTCGTGGCGCTGGCGGCTTGTGTTCTGGTCTGGTTCCTGATCTGGCGCACAAAGCTCGGTTTCGAAATCCGGTCCTTCGGTGCCAACGCCACAGCCGCGGTCTATGCCGGCATCTCGCCGGTGCGCACCATCGTCATCACCATGCTCATATCCGGTGGTCTTGCAGGCATGATGGCGATCAACGAGATCATGGGGTCACAGCACCGTCTGCTGATCGATTTCGTGACCGGCTACGGCTTCGTCGGCATCGCGGTTGCCCTCATGGGGCGGGCGCATCCGGTCGGCATCGTTCTGGCGTCGATCCTGTTCGGCATGCTCTATCAGGGCGGCGCGGAACTTTCGTTCGAAATGCCCAACATCACGCGAGACATGATCATCGTCATCCAGGGCCTTGTGATCCTGTTTGCCGGTGCGCTTGAGCACATGTTCCGCCCGGCCATCATCAAGCTGTTCACGCCCTCCCGGGCTCTTGCCGAGAAGGAGGCGTGATCATGTTCGAGATCGTGATCCTGACACTTGATTCCACAGTCCGCCTGTCGACACCGCTTCTGCTGGCCTGTCTGGCAGGGCTTTACTCTGAACGCTCCGGCGTGGTCGATATCGGTCTGGAAGGAAAGATGCTCGGCGCAGCCTTTGGGGCGGGTGCGGTCGCCTACATGACCGGAAACGCCTGGATCGGCCTTCTGGCGGGCATGGCGGTTTCGATCGGCCTGGCGCTGATCCACGGCTTTGCCTCCATTACCAACCGCGGCAACCAGATCGTTTCCGGCGTCGCCATCAATTTCCTGGCAGCGGGCCTGACCGCGCTGCTCGGGCAGACATGGTTCCGCCAGGGCGGTCGTACGCCCTCACTGCCGGAAGGCGGACGGTTTAGGGACATCGTCTGGCCCTACGCGGAAGAACTGCGCGATGTTCCGATCATTGGCGGCATCTACAGCGAACTGCTGTCAGGCCACAACATCCTAGTCTACGCGGCTTTCGTGGCCGTGCCGCTGACCTGGTGGGTGCTGTTCCGCACCCGTTTCGGGCTGCGCCTGCGTGCGGTCGGGGAAAACCCGGCGGCCGTTGACACGGCCGGCATCTCTGTCACCTGGCTGCGCTACCGGGCGGTCATCGCCTGCGGTGCCCTGTGCGGTGTTGCCGGAGCATATCTTTCCATCGCCCAGTCCTCCGGCTTCATCAAGGACATGACGGCGGGCAAGGGCTTCATCGCGCTGGCGGCCCTGATTTTCGCCAAGTGGAAACCGGCCAACGCGATGTTGGCCTGCCTGTTGTTCGGCTTCCTCGATGCTGTCGCCATCCGGATGCAGGGTCAGAAATTACCCGGTATCGGCGAAATTCCGGTGCAGTTCTTCCAGGCACTGCCCTATATTCTGACCGTGATCCTGCTTGCAGGTTTCATCGGCAAGGCAATCCCGCCGAAGGCGGCTGGCATTCCGTATCTCAAGGAGCGTTCATGAGCGATCTGGACGCGTTGTTCGAGGCCGCAAAAGCGGTTCGTGAAAACGCATATGCACCCTATTCAAACTTCCTGGTCGGCGCGGCCTTGCGTGCACCGGACGGCACTGTTTTCATCGGTTGCAATGTGGAGAACGCTTCCTACCCGGTGAGCGTTTGTGCAGAAGGTGGGGCGGTCAGCGCCATGATTGCCGCCGGTTACCGCGAAATTGCGGAAGCCGTCGTCATTGGCGATGCGGCCCTGTGCACGCCGTGCGGCATGTGCCGCCAGCGTTTGAAGGAATTCGGCACGGACGATCTGGTTGTCCATGTCGCGGATCTCGACGGTATCCGGCGCAGCTTCACGATGGATGAGCTGCTGCCTGCCGCCTTCGAACTGGAATACACGTCAAAATAAGAAGGACTGACCCACAATGAGTGGTTTCGGCCGTGAATGCGCGGAGATCGTCCGCGCAGCCCGGGAGGGCTCGTACAAGATTGGCATGATCCTCGGCTCCGGCCTCGGCGCGCTCGCCGAGGAAGTCGAGGACGCTGTTCGCATTCCCTATTCGCATCTGACCGAATTTCCGGTCTCCACCGTCACGTCCCATTCCAGCGAGCTGGTTGCCGGCACGCTGTCCGGGGTGCCGGTGGTGATCCTGTCGGGCCGGGCCCATTATTACGAGGGCGGTGATCCGACGGTCATGCGCACGCCGGTGGAAACGCTGAAGGAGCTCGGCTGCGAGATCCTGCTGGCAACCAATGCGGCCGGTTCCTTGCGCCAGGAAGTTGCTCCCGGCTCGCCCATGCTGATTTCCGACCACATCAACTGGTCGGGCATGAACCCGCTGATCGGTGAAGAGGACGAAAAGCGCTTCCTCGACATGAGCACCGCCTACGATGCGGACCTGCGTGCGGCGATGAAGAAAGTCGCCGAGGAAACCGGCGATCCGGTCGCCGAGGGCGTTTACATGTGGTTCTCCGGCCCGTCTTTCGAGACGCCTGCCGAAATCCGCATGGCCAAGACACTGGGTGCGGATGCGGTTGGCATGTCAACCGTGCCGGAAGTCATCATGGCCAGATTCCTGGGTATGCGCGTCGCGGCCATGTCGATTATCACCAATTACGGCGCAGGCATGCAGACGCACGCGCTGTCTCACGACGAAACCAAGTCCGTTGCCTTGCAGGGCATGGAACGCATGAAACAGCTGGTGCGGGCATTCGTGAAGGAGATCGGCCAATGACTGACATGATCGAACACGCCAAACGGGCCCTCGGGCTCGTCGACCTGACCAACCTCAACGACGACTGCACGGCGGCGGATATTTCCAAGCTGACCGGACGGACCGTGACGGATCACGGGTCGGTTGCGGCTGTCTGTGTCTGGCCGCGGTTCGTGGCACAGGCCGCGCAGGAACTGACCGGCACGGGCGTGAAGGTGGCGACCGTGGTCAACTTCCCTGAAGGTGGCGAAGATACGGAAGCCGTCCTGGTCGAGACGAAGCAGGCACTTGCCGATGGAGCCGACGAGATCGATCTGGTCATGCCCTACAAGGCTTTCTGCGCCGGCCGCAAGGGCTTTGCGGAAGAGCAGATCATCCGCGTGAAGGCGGCCATTCCGGAACCGGCACTGCTCAAGGTCATCCTGGAAACGGGTGAAATCAAGGATCCGTTGCTGATCCACGCAGCCTCCAACATTGCCATTGGGGCTGGTGCGGACTTCATCAAGACTTCGACCGGCAAGGTTGCCGTCAACGCAACGCTGGAAGCAGCCGAAATCATGCTGACCGCGATCGAGGAGGCCCGCCGCGACAACGCCGAGCGTGTGATCGGCTTCAAGCCGGCCGGTGGTATCCGCACCGCCGAGGACGCAGCTGCCTACCTGGCGCTTGCCGACAAGATCATGGGCCAGAACTGGGTATCGGCACACACGTTCCGCTTTGGTGCCAGCGGTCTTCTGGATGCCCTGATCTCGACGATCGAGGGTCAGGAAATCGTGGACCACTCCCACCACGGCTATTGAGACGGCTTCAAGAAGGACAACAAATGCTGCCGCAAGAACTCATCAGAAAGAAGCGCGACGGTGGAACGCTGGACGCGGCGGAGATCCAGTTCTTCGTCAAGGGCCTGGCAGACGGCTCGGTCACGGAAGGCCAGGTGGCTGCGCTCGCCATGGCTGTCTTCTTCAAGGGGCTGACCGTCGACGAACGTGTGGCTCTGACGCTCGCCATGCGCGACAGTGGCGATGTCATGGACTGGTCAGGCATCGACGCGCCGATCCTGGACAAGCATTCCACCGGCGGCGTTGGCGACAACGTCTCCTTGATGCTGGCGCCGGCGCTTGCCGCCTGTGGCGCTGCAGTACCGATGATCTCCGGTCGTGGCCTGGGTCACACGGGCGGCACGCTGGACAAGTTCGACAGCATCCCGGGCTATCAGACGCAACCGGACAATCTGCTGTTCAAGAAGGTGGTCAAGGAGATCGGGTGTGCCGTCATCGGCCAGACCGGCAACCTTGCTCCGGCCGACAAGCGTTTTTATGCCATCCGCGATGTGACCGGCACGGTGGAGAGCATCGACCTGATCACCGCGTCGATCCTGTCCAAGAAGCTGGCAGCTGGTCTGCAGGGACTGGTGCTGGATGTGAAGTGGGGCACGGGCGCTTTCATGGCAACACTTGAAGATGCTCGTGCGCTTGCCGAAAGCCTGGTGCTGGTCGCGAACGGGGCGGGTTTGAAAACGACGGCTCTCCTGACCGACATGAACGAGCCGCTGGCGTCCGCCGCCGGCAACGCGGTTGAAATGCAGAACGCCGTCGACTTCCTGAAAGGCACGGCAATCGACAACCGCCTTTGGGATGTCACCGTGGCACAAGGCGGCGAACTGCTTGCCTCGGGTGGCATTGCCGCTGATGCAGAGGCCGGTGCCGGCATGATGCGTGAAGCGTTTCAGAGCGGCAAGGCGGCTGAGAAGTTCGCCCAGATGGTTCATGCGCTTGGCGGACCTGCCGACTTCATGGAAAAGGCGGAACTCTATCTTGCAAAAGCGCCGGTGGAAGCGCCGGTCTACGCCGAACAAGACGGCGTCGTTACGGGTGTGGATGCCCGGGCAGTGGGCGTTGCGGTCGTCGCGCTTGGCGGTGGTCGCCGGGCGGCGGCAGATGTGATCGATCCGTCCGTCGGCCTGACCAGCCTTGCCGGTGTCGGCAACACGGTGGACGCGGATGCGCCCTTGGCGATTGTCCATGCCAGAACCGAGGCAGAGGCCGAAGAAGCAGCCGTCGCGGTGCGCAAAGCCTACACCATCGGCTCCGCAGCCGATGTCATCGACAGGCCGAGCGTCGTCGAGCGCATCGCGCCCTGACCGGGAAAATGCGTGCCGGGCGAATGGTCGCCCGGAACCTCTCCGGCCGAACCGGCCGGCAATGATAAATTTGAGGAGATGTCCATGCCTCGTGCAATTCTGTGCGTTCTGGACAGTTTCGGTATCGGCGGTGCCGCGGATGCGGAAGCCTTTGGTGATGCCGGGGCCGACACTTTGGGCCACATCGCGGCGCGTTGTGCAGCCGGTGAGGGCGACAAGGACGGTCTGCGCTCCGGCCCCTTGAACGTTCCCAACATGGACCGGCTCGGCCTGGGCGCGGCAGGGCGCCTGTCCACCGGCAAGGACGTGCCGGGTCTGGATTTCGATGGCGAGCCGGAAGGCCTGTGGGGCTATGCTGCCGAAGTTTCCAATGGCAAGGACACGCCGTCCGGCCATTGGGAAATCGCCGGTGTGCCTGTGCGCTTCGACTGGGGCTATTTTCCGGAAACGATCCCGACCTTCCCGGAAGAGCTGATTGCAAAGATCAGCGAGAAGGCAGGCCTCAACGGCATCCTGGGTGACAAACACGCTTCCGGCACGGTGATCATTGCCGAACTTGGCGAAGAGCACATTCGCACGGGCAAGCCGATTTTCTATACGTCGGCGGATTCCGTCATCCAGATCGCCGCCCACGAAGAACACTATGGTTTGGAGAAGCTGTACGAACTTTGCGAGATCGCGCGTGAATTTGCCGATCCCTACAACATCGGCCGGGTGATCGCGCGGCCCTTCGTCGGCGAAACTTCGGACACTTTCCAGCGCACCGCCAACCGGCGTGACTATTCGGTGCTGCCGCCGGAACCGACCTTGCTCGACCGTCTGACAGAGGCAGGACGTACGGTCTATGGCGTCGGCAAGATATCCGACATCTTCGCGCATCAGGGCGTTGCCAGGGTGCTGAAGGGCGCAGGCAATGACCAGCTGTTCGACAAGACGCTGGAGGCTATGGACCAGGCTGCCGATGGCGACCTGATCTTCGCCAATTTCATCGATTTCGACTCCCTCTACGGTCACCGCCGGGATGTTCCGGGATATGCAGCTGCACTGGAGCATTTCGACCGCCGCTTGCCGGAAATGATTGCCAGGATGAAGGACGGTGATCTCCTGATCCTCACGGCCGATCACGGCTGCGATCCGACCTGGCGTGGCACGGACCACACCCGCGAACATGTCCCGGTGATCGCAACCGGTCCGGGTCTCGAAGGCAGAAGCGTCGGTGGTCGCAAGACCTATGCCGATATCGGTGAAAGTATCGCCGATCATCTGGGCATTGCGGTGGGGCCGAACGGCACGAGTTTTCTGTAACCGCATCCGCATTCCGGCAATCCGGTGAATCGGGCACAATAACCGCGGGCCACTCGTCCGTCCTTTCTGCGGAAAGACGGAAAACCGGCCCGCCACACACTCGAATGAGGACCCGCGGGACATGAGCGACGCCATCACGGTACCGAAGGCGGAATTGCATTGTCATATCGAAGGCGCCGCGCCACCGACCCTGGTCAAGCGCCTTGCCGACAAGCGCGGCGAGGATGTTTCGGCTGTCCTCGACGGTAACGGCAAATACATCTGGTCCGACTTCACCACCTTCCTGAAAGCCTATGACGTTGCAAGTTCGGTGTTCCGGACACCGGCGGACTACGCCCTGCTTGCAGAAACCTATTTCCGCATGCTGGCGGCGGAAGGGGCAATTTATGGCGAGATCTTCATCTCGCCAGACCACGCTCAGGCCGCCGGCCTGTCCTACCGCTCCTATGTCGAGGGACTGGCCGCCGGGATCGAGCGCGCCAAGACAGACACTGCCATCGAAGGCCGGATGATCGCGATCGGCGTACGCCATTTCGGTTCGGCCTCCGTCGAACGGGTCATCAAGGAAGTGATCGGCAATCCGCATCCTCTGGTCACGGGCTTCGGTCTGGCCGGGGATGAACGCTCCGGCCACCCGGCCAATTTCGCGAAGGCCTTCCGCATGGCGGCGGATGCCGGACTGGGCACGACGGCACATGCGGGCGAGTTCGGCGGTCCGGACAGTGTGACCGCGGCACTCGAATTCCTGCGTGTGAAACGTCTCGGCCATGGTGTGCGGGCAATCGAGGACAAGGATCTGGTCAAGCGCCTTGTCGACGAGGAGATCGTGCTGGAGGTCTGCCCCGGGTCGAACATCGCTCTGGGCGTCTACACTCACCTGCGCTTCCACCCGGTCAACATGCTGCGCAAGGAGGGCGTGAAGATCACGCTCAACTCCGACGACCCGCCTTTTTTCGGCACCACGCTCGGCAAGGAATATTCATCGGTCACCGAAACCTTCGGATGGAGTTTCGATGATCAGATGGAAGTCACCCGCACGGCCATCGAAGCCGCCTTCTGTGATGAGCCCACACGCAAAAGGCTCCTTGTACGACTGGAAAGCGCAAAGCAGGCGCCGACGGGTTGAGGCAGGTCTTCTGCAACATGCCGGATGCGCTGCACGCTGAGTGCATGCCAGATTTGTTTCAGGCGAGGTCGCTTCGCTCACGCTGATGTCTGGTTTCCGGACCGGCGTACAGCTTTGCTGCGCTTGTCCGGAATTACGCCGGCCATAGGCGCGGCTGCTTTGCATTGGCTCGGTTCAGCGAGAATTCTAGTGAGCTTTCTGGCCTCTCGCCCTCTCATCCCCAAAACCTCATCCTGAGGGGGACCGACAGGTCCGTCTCGAAGGAGGGGCGGCATACTCCGGAACAAGCGACCCATCCTTCGAGATGCCGCTGAAGCGGCTCCTCAGGATGAGGGGAGAAGGGCGATGAATGCCGAAGGTAATGGCGTCAAGCCCCCTCAGATTTCCCCGCCGGTCTCGTCCACTTCCGTGCGTGGATCGAGGCTTACCGTTTCCGGGGTCGTAATCTGCGCGGTCGAGACTGCCATCACGAAATCGGACTTGTCTTCCTGTGGCAGCGAAGCACGCTGACGCATGCGCCAGAGGGCAAAGAGCATCATGGAAAGATGCGCTGCCGCCGTCACCTGGAAGAGTGCGCCCGGATAAGTGAAGGTCATCAAGCCCGAGGCGAGCAACGGTCCAAGCATTGTACCAGCCCCGAAGATAAGCAGAAGACCGCCGCTGATCCTGAGAAAGTCACCTGGCTCTGCGTGGTCGCTCGCGTGGGCGACGATCACCGGATACATGGAATAGACCACGCCGCCGAAACCTGCGATCAGAAGAACCGTGAGGGTCGGATCGGTGCCGCCGAAGAACGACAGGCTGGACCCGAAACTCATGGCGGTTACGGCGAGACCGACCAGCACAAGGCGCCGGTCAAGCCTGTCGGACAGCATGCCGACCGGGATCTGCACCACTGCGCCGGCCAAAAGCGCCAAACTCATCATGATGGCAATCTCCGGTACGTCCAACCCGATGCGAAGTCCATATACCGCACCCAAGGTGCCGAAGGACCCGTTTGAAATGCCGACCATGAAAACCGCGACCACTGCGATCGGTGAATTGCGCCAGAGTTTTTTCGGGTCCAGCCGCGCCTGCGTCAGGGGCTGGGGCGATGCGGCGGTGGACAGCGCTGTCGGCAGCAGCGACAGCGAGTAGATGATCGAACCGAGAACGAAGAAGAAGAAGCCGGTCGGATCGCCAAGCGTCAGCAACATCTGTCCGGCTGTCGTCGCCCCCAGGTTGATCATCGTGTAGATGCCGAAGATTCGCCCGCGCGTTTCGCTGGTCGAACGTTCGTTCAGCCAGCTTTCCACGATCATGGCAGCGCCGGAAAAGCAGAAGCCGGTGATCGCCCGCAGCACGATCCAGACAGCGGCATCCATGAACAGGAGGTTCAGGAGAACCGAGATGCCCGCCAGCGAGGCAAGCGCCCCGAAGGCCCGCACATGGCCCACACGCTTCACGATGACCGGCACGGCCAGACAGCCGCTGACATATCCGACTGCCCAGCCGGTGCCGAGCAGACCGAGCGAGGCATCGGAAAAGCCGTTGGCGAGACCGGCAAGCGGCAACAGGAGGCCGTGAAGGCCGCCGGCGAGCAAAAGCAGTCCGGATCCGACGAGAAGGGCGGCGATTGAGACAACGGCAGACATGAAACTTCCGGTGTGGGATGGTTGAAAGGCTTGGGTTCAAATCACACAGATGATGACCAATGACGAACCGGTTTGACAAGGTTATGGTGGGCAGATAGGCGAGGGCAGCGTCTTTTCACACAATCCTTTCCAGATCCGGCGATTTCCATGACCGATACCCAACCAGCCTTGTCCCTGTTCCGGCCGCAACATGTTCGGGAAAAAGCCTATGAGCTTTTGAAGCTCGCCACAGATGGCAAACTCGCCCATGTCGAAGCGGTTCCGGACCTGCTCGAAACAGCCCTGGCCAAGGTGCTTGAAACAACTCGGGAAAATTATCCGGATTTTCACATTCCACCCTATGGCATCTGGCGGAATTACGAGGCCGGCGGCATCGACCGCTGGGGTGCGCTGGCAAATGCGCGCGGGTTTGAAACCGCCGAAGAAATGCTTGCCGCTGCAGCCGACCTTGCCATCCTGGGTACCTACATGAAAACCCGTCACCCTGAAGGCTGGGTTTTCGAGGACAGGATGACTGAGACCGAGGCGACTGGCCAGGAGGCTTCGGCACTGGCCGCCTTTCACATGTTCGCGGCAGGTTCGTTTTCCGGTGAAATGACCGATCCCTATCGCGTCGATGCGCAGACGCTCGTGCAGATGGACCGGATGGAACTCTCCGAAGGCCTGCAGTGGGACGCAAGGGAGGATGACGACCTGCTCGAGGCGATGCAGCGCCATCTGAAACGCTTCGGTGAAGCGCTTGCCCTGCGGCCGGATCTTTTCGGGGAAGGGGACGAAACCCGTCCAGGCCGTCTTGCAGTTCGGATGGCAAAGGAAAGCGATGGTGTGGTTTCGGCAAGGGATCTGCTCGACCGCGTGCTGGAATCGCTTTGTCCGCTCTGGGACGGCGGCGCTGGCGACGGCAACATGGTCTATGGCGACAGCTTCGAGCATTACCAGCGGGGTGCGGTTTCCGAGAGAACTGTTGTGCCGTTCCATCAGGCTGCCCAGGAGATGGTCTATTCACTGATCGAACCTCTTGCCTGGGCCGGGTTTGAAGTCTCCGGACTGGAGGCACTGACGCCGCCGGCCGATCCTGCCCACGCGGCCCTGTTCCTCGACGCCGGTGTCCTGAAAATTGTTGAACCGGACACGGTGCTGTCAGCAGAGGCCGAACGCGACCGGATGGTCGAAATCCGCGCTGTGGCGCTTGCCCTGACCGACAGGCTGGCCGAACTGCTGCGGCACGAGCTCAAGGTTCATCAGGATCAGTTGCCGCTCACCTGCATCCTGGAAGGCGGAACCAGCCGGGCTGGCGGCATTTATTTGCAAGGACACCCGCAGGAAGCGAAAAAACTCGGGCACTTCATGAACCCGGGGTCTGTTTTTTGGTTGCCGTTCGGGGCATAGGTCCCGAACATAAAAAATCATGAGACCGGGCCGGTGTTATGGCCCCATTGAGAAGAGAGGCAGATATGTCCGGAGCCACTGTCATCAGCCACCCGCTGGTTCAGCACAAACTGAGCATCATGCGCGACAAGGGAACGTCCACCCAGGGGTTCCGGCGCCTGCTGCGGGAAATCTCCACGCTGCTCTGCTATGAGGTCACCCGCGACCTGCCGCTCGTCTACCAGACCATCGAGACGCCGCTTGCCGAAATGCAGGCGCCGACCCTGGCCGGCAAGAAGCTGGTATTCGCTTCCGTTCTGCGTGCGGGCAACGGACTTCTGGAAGGCATGCTGGATCTGGTTCCGTCGGCGCGCGTGGCGCACATCGGCCTTTACCGCGATCCGCAGACGCTTCAGCCGGTGGAGTATTACTTCAAGGCTCCGGAAGACCTGAACGAGCGTCTGGTGATCGTGGTCGATCCGATGCTGGCCACCGCCAACTCGGCGATTGCAGCGGTTCAGAAGCTCAAGGAGCGCGGAGCCAACAACATCCGCTTCCTCTGCCTGCTCGCGGCACCTGAGGGCGTCAAGAATTTCACCGAGAACCACCCGGACGTGCCGGTCTACACCGCTTCCATCGACGAGAAGCTGAACGAGAAGGGCTATATCGTTCCGGGCCTTGGCGACGCCGGCGACCGTATGTACGGCACGAAGTAACCGGCCGACAGAACAGACGGCTGAAAGCGCGGAGGGAAACTTCCGCGCTTTTTTGTTGCGCTTGGGCGTGCGGTGTCTAACCTTTTGTAAAAAAAAGGGGAGGCGACATGATTACGGTCTTTGGTTCCATCAATCTGGATCTGGTCGTTGCCGTGCCCCGCTTGCCGACTGCCGGCGAAACGGTGAGCGGTCGCGATCACCAGACATTTCCAGGTGGGAAAGGCGCCAACCAGGCGCTGGCTGCCAGGCGGGCAGGGGCCGACGTTCGTTTCATCGGCGCGGTCGGACAGGACAGCTTTGCCGAACTCGCGCTGCTTAATCTGCGCGAAGCCGGCGTCGATCTTTCAGGCGTTCGCACCATGACCGGGTCGACTGGCCTTGCCCTGATCGGCATCGATCCGGCAGGGGAAAATCAGATCATCGTCGCCAGCGGCACCAATGCGCGTGTCGAAGCCTCCTGGTTGGAAGGCGGTTTTGGGCCTGGTCAGACACTGCTCGTTCAGGGAGAGGTGCCTCTGGTTGAGGTGATCGAAGGTGCCAGGCTTGCCCGGGATGCGGCAGGCACGGTCATCTGGAACCCGGCTCCTGTGCCTGAGGGTGACCTGAGTGCCTGTCTGGATGTTGCCGGTACGGTTGTGGTCAATGTGAGCGAGGCGGCAGAGATCGGAGGTCGTCTCGGCATTGCCGGTGACACGGAAACATTCGCGCTGAAGCTGGCGGAAGGTGGCCGGAACGTCATCGTCACCCTTGGTGCGGACGGTGTTCTCGCCCGCACGCCAACCGCGCGCTATCGCTTCGCTTCTCCTGCCGTCAACGCGGTGGATACGACCGGTGCGGGCGATGCCTTTTGCGGCGCCCTGGCTGCCGCTCTCGATCGCAAGACGTCCTTCGAACGTGCCTTGAAGGAAGGTGCCGCCGCCGGTGCGCTTGCCTGCACCGTGACAGGGGCCCAGTCCAGTGCACCGCATCTGGAGGATATTGCCCGGCTGGCCGACACGATTGCCTGATGCTGTTTTACAGGCCGCTAAGGAAACCGTGATAATCAGGGGGCTCACGCAACGTCGAGACCCTGCATGTCGCGCTTTGTCATCATCTTTCTGGCCTGCATGGCAATCGTCCCGCTTGCGGCGTATCTGCTGGAAAACAGGCTTGAAGTGCTGGTGAGCAGCGACCCGGTTGCTGAAGATCAGGACGTGGACGAGGCCGGCGAGCGAAGCCACCGAATATCAGCCAACAGGCAGGGGCATTTCGTGGCGGATGCCTATCTGAACGGCCGTGCGGTGGACATGCTGGTCGACACCGGTGCAACCGTCACCGTTTTGCCGGAATCGCTTGCCGAGAGCATCGGAATCTTCCTGAATTCGGCCGACTACAAATACGCGATCCGGACGGCAAACGGCACAGTTCGTGGCGCCAGGGCGACCATTGACAATTTGCGCATTGGAAAGATCCGGCTACGCAATGTCGACACACTTGTGTTGAAAGATCAAAGCCTCGGGGAACCCCTGCTCGGCATGTCCGTTCTCAACCAAATGAAGCGGTTTGACATCTCCGATGGCACGCTTGTACTGGTGCAGTGAATTGTCATACCGTGTTTAGGTAATTACCCAGTTCCGTTCTTCTTCCTTGCTTTGAGAGGCATTGATGTTTCCGAAACCGCGTCCGAAATTGGTTCCGAACACTTTTGAATATGAATCCTTTCCAATGGTGAAGCCCACGGGTTTCCGTGAATACGATGCGCGTTGGCTTTTCGAAAAGGAAATCAATCTGATGGGCATGCAGGCGCTCGGTATGGGCATCGGCACGCTCATTCACGAACGTGGCGTGCGCCCGGACATCGTGGTGGGTCATGATTTCCGGGGTTATTCCTCCTCCATCAAGATGGCGGTGATCAACGGCCTTCTGGCAGCCGGCATCAACGTGCACGACATTGGCCTGGCCTTGTCGCCGATGGCCTATTTTGCGCAGTTCGCGCTCGATGTTCCGGCGGTCGCCATGATTACGGCGTCGCACAACGACAACGGCTGGACCGGCGTCAAGATGGGCATCGACCGTCCGCTGACCTTTGGTCCCGATGAAATGGGTCGGCTGAAGGACATCGTTCTGGAAGCGGCCTTCGACCTGAAGGGCGGCGGCAGCTACCGCTTCGTCGACGGTTTCCCGGATGTCTATTTCAAGGATCTCACCGACCGGGCCAAGCTGAAGCGCCCGATCAAGGTGGTCGCGGCATGCGGCAACGGCACTGCCGGTGCCTTCGCACCGAAGATCCTGGAGGCGATCGGAGCCGAAGTCATCCCGCTTGATGCCGAGCTGGATCACACCTTCCCGCGCTACAACCCGAACCCGGAAGACATGAAGATGCTCCACGCGCTTCGTGACAAGGTTCTGGAAGTCGGTGCGGACGTCGGACTTGGTTTCGATGGCGACGGCGATCGCTGCGGTGTCGTCGACAATGAAGGCGAGGAAATATTCGCCGACAAGGTCGGCGTGATGCTTGCGCGCGATATCTCCGCGCTTCATCCCGGTGCTCAGTTCGTGGTCGATGTAAAATCCACCGGCCTGTTCCACACGGATCCGGTGCTGAAGGCCAACGGCGCCAAGACCGACTATTTCAAGACCGGTCACTCCTATATCAAGCGCCGTGTCACTGAACTGAATGCCATGGTCGGGTTCGAGAAATCCGGCCACTATTTCTTCAACAAGCCGATTGGCCGCGGCTATGATGACGGTCTCGTTTCGGCCATTGCCATCCTCGACATGCTTGACCGTAACCCGGACAAGACGATGGCAGACCTGCGCCGGGATCTTCCCAAGACCTGGGGGTCGCCAACCATGGCTCCCAAGTGCGACGACGAAATCAAGTACGACGTCGTCGACCGGGTTGTCGCCCGTTTCCAGGATATGAAAGCCAAGGGCGAAACGGTTGCCGGACAGTCGATCACCGACCTGATCACCGTCAACGGCGTTCGCGTCGTCAGTGAAGACGGAACCTGGGGTCTTGTGCGTGCCTCCTCCAACAAACCGGAGCTGGTGGTCGTGGTCGAGAGCCCGGTTTCGGAAGACCGGCTCCACGCCATGTTCAAGGCTGTCGACGGCGTCCTGCGCGAGAACTCGGAAGTGGGCGACTACAACCAAACGCTCTGACCACTTGACCGATTGACGAAAGGCGGCGGATAGTTCCGCCGCCTTTTGCGCATCCTGCCGCCTTCTCGCCGGAGACTTTCATGATCAAGGAATTTGGGGTTCTGCCAGACGGGACCGTTGTCCAGGAAATTACGCTGGCAAAAGGGTCTCTGGCTGCCTCCATTCTCACCCTTGGAGCGATTATCCGCGACCTCAAGGTCGATGGTGAGACGGTGGTGCTGGGCTTTGACGATCTCCAGAGCTATCTGGATCATTCGCCCTATTTCGGCGTGATTGCCGGGCGCTGCGCCAACCGGATCGGCGGTGGCCGGATGACGATAGACGGGGTCACCTATCAACTCGACCAGAACGAACGGGGTATCAACCACCTTCACGGTGGTTCGCTCGGCTTCTCCAGCAGGGTCTGGCAGGTAGAGCAGCACGACAAGGCCAGTGTCCTGCTGAAGCTTGTCTCCGAAGACGGCGATATGGGGTATCCGGGCCGGGTGGAAGTGCTTGCCCGCTATACGTTGACCGGCACCGGTGCGCTCCGTCTGAAAATCACCGCAACCACCGACAAGACGACGCCGGTCAATCTGACCCAGCACGCCTATTTCAATCTGGATGGCAGCAGCAATATTCTGGACCATACGCTGGAAATCGCAGCGGAGACCTATCTGCCCGTGGACGAGGCGCTGATCCCGACCGGCGAGATCCGCAACGTGGCCTGGACGCCATACGACTTCCGCGATGGGCGCAAACTGCGGCGCAAGGCGGGTGAGGAGAACGTGGTCTTCGATCACAACTTCTGCCTTGCGGATGCACCACGCGAGGGCGTGGAATTCGCTGCTGCCCTCGAAGACGGTTCCGGCAATCGCCGCATGGAAGTCTGGACGAGCGAACCCGGCCTGCAGCTTTATGATGCGCAGCGGATCTCGGTGACGGTTCCCGGGCTGGACGGCAGACACTATGGGGCCCATGCCGGGCTGTGTCTTGAAGCGCAGCGATGGCCGGACAGCGTCAATCACGACGGGTTCACACCGGTTTTGTTACAGCCCTCAGAGACTTATACTCATGTTACGGAATTCCGTTTTTCCTGAAATGGGTTACATTAGCGCTGCTGTGTGAGACAACAGGGGACTTGGGGGCAACTCGTGAAGACGGTTTTTTCAAACACCCAGCTCGCGCATGCACCGGCGCAGGAAATATCAGACGGCGAACTGAAGCCTGCTGTCGAGATCCCGAGCCGCGCCGAAATCGTGCTCAAGACCGTGCGGGAGCGCAATGTCGGTGAAATCGTTGCGCCGGAGGAATTCCCCGTCCGTCCGCTGCACCGGGTGCACGCCCCCGAATATGTTTCGTTTCTGGAAAGCTTCTGGGAAAAATGGACAGCCGCAGGGCGGTCGCGCGAAGCCTTTCCCTTTGTCTGGCCCATCCGCAGCCTGCGTCAGGATGTTCAGGTCGAACATATCGACGGCCTGCTCGGACGGTACTCGATGGATGCCGGTACGCCGCTCGGCGAAAACACCTACAAGGCGGCTCGGGCGTCAGCCGACACGGCCCTGACTGCGGCCCGCCTGCTTCTCGATGGCGAGAAATCGGCTTTCGCGCTTTGCCGGCCACCGGGACACCACGCGGGCTATGACTTCTTCGGTGGATACTGCTTTTTCAACAACGCTGCTGTCGCGGCGCAGTATCTTCGGGACTACGGACTGCATCGCATCGCAATCCTGGATGTCGACTACCACCATGGCAATGGCACCCAGGCGCTGTTCTATGACCGGCCGGACATCCTGTTCCTGTCGATCCATGCCGACCCTAAACACGAATATCCCTATTTTCTCGGGTTTGCCGACGAGACCGGTGAACATGCCGGTACCGGGTTCACCCGTAACTGGCCATTGCCGCTCGGCACCGATTGGGACAGCTACACACCGGCACTCGAGGAAGCCTGCCGTTGGCTGCTGGTGTACAAGCCAGAAGCGTTGATCGTCTCACTTGGCATGGATTGCTACGAGAACGATCCGATCTCCGGCTTCAAGTTCAAGAGTGAAGACTACATCCGGCTTGGCCAGAGGCTCGCCAAGGTCGGCGTTCCGACCATCTTCCTGATGGAAGGCGGCTATGCGGTCGACGCACTGGGGACCAATTGCGTCAATGTGCTTGAAGGCTTCGAGGGGTAAGACCTCTTCGCCGGGACTTGAGTGCGACGGATCCTGAGAGGCGGCCTTGCCGCCTCCCAAATATTGGTCTCTTCCTCGTGGCAATTACCCGTTCAGCAGACCAAGCTGTTTCAGTTCCGCGCGCAGACCCTCAGCCCCCTTGAAGTGATGGGCTGACATGCCGGCTTCTCTGGCAGCCTCGAGATTGCGCTCACTGTCATCGATAAAAAGGCATTGCGCGGCGGTCAGTCCGTTTCGCTCCAGCAGGATTTCGTAGATGCGCAGGCCGGGCTTGATCTCCTTTTCAGCGCCGGAGACGACGATGTCGCGGAAGCTGGTCTTCAGAAACGGAAACCGTTCCTGGGCCTGGACAAACTTGTCTTCTGAAAAATTGGTAATTGCATAAAGGGGCGTCCCCTGAGCCTTGAGCTCAGCAAGCATGTCAGGCGTACCGGGAATTTCGCCGGGCACCATGTCGTGCCAACGTTCGCTGTAGGCGGCAATAAGCTCGGCCTTGTCCGGATGCTGGCGGCACAGAACATCGACGGCTTCCGCCCAGGGGCGGCCAAGATCCTGCTGCAGGTTCCACTCCATTGTGCAGACCGTCGTCAGGAAGTGTTCGCGTGCATCGTCATCGGGAATGAGCTCGCGATAGAGATATTCGGGATTCCATTCGATCAGGACATTCCCTATATCGAAGACGACGGTCGTGATAGCATCGTTCATGTGGTCGATCCGGTTTTCTGGCGGAAGTTGTTCAAAAGGCGAGATAAAATTTTGCAAGTTTCATCAGAAGGTTATGTCGGCAATATGGCACTTGTAAATCTCCTGTTCCGCTGGCTGGCCCCCATTCTCGCGGCAGTCTTTCTCACCGCTGCCACCGCCAGTGCACAGGATCCGGAGACCATGCCCGATCGGCTGCGCCTCGGTGTTGTCGTGGCGGCAGATGAAGGGGCCCGGGACCGGGTGGAGCCTTTCCGCCTTGCTCTTGAGGAAATTGCCGACCTGCCGGTTGACCTCTTTCTGATGGAAACCATGGCTGATGCTGTTGAGGCGCTTGCTTCCGGAAAGATCGACTATGCTCGCCTTTCACCATCTGCTTATGCTGCCGTGCATCAGCTCTGCAGTTGCGTTGAGCCGTTGGTCACCGCCGCTCCGGATGATTTTCCGGCGCGCTTTTACGCCATTCTGATAGCGAAGCGCGGCGCAGAGCAGGGAACCCTGGCAGACCTCAAGGGGAAGCGCCTTGCTGTCGGTGGTACCCACTCCGTGACCGGTTATCGTGTTCCACTCGCCAATCTGGCGGCTGACGGTGTCGACGCGCGCGCGCATTTCAGCGCTCTTGTTGAGGTGAAGGACCCTGTTGAGGGCCTCCGCGCCGTTCTGGACGGCCGGGTCGATGCGACCCTTGGCTGGTCGTCATTGGCGGGGGAGGCAAAGAATGGCTATACGGCCGGAACACTCAATGATTTTTATGTTTCGGGAGAACGCGGTTTCAAGGATCTGGAAATCGTCTGGCGCTCGCCGCCGATCCCCTATTCCGCTCACAGTGTGCGCAAGGATTTGCCTGACGCGTTGAAACGGCGTCTCAGGGCCGGATTGATGGACATGCGCCGGGAAGCACCCGACGCCTATCTGGCTATCGAACCAGACCTGCCGGGCGGTTTCGAGCCTGTGGTGCATGCCGACTACCGGCCGGTGCTACGCACTTACGAGGACGATTACGCCACGCTGCTGGATCCAGCAGGCCGCTGAAGGAATCCTGCAGCGTTTGAACGATCGTCAGGCACCAGCGGCGGCGCTGCCCAGAAGCCGTTCGGTGTGGCGCCGGATCATTGCCTCTTCGTCGGTTGGAATGACCAGTACATTGATGCTGGAGGTATCGGTGGAGATCATCTCCGCTCCTGCCTCGTTCCTGACCGGGTCGATTTCAAGTCCGAGCCATTCCTGACCGGCACAGACCTTCTCACGGACCAGAGCAGCGTTCTCGCCGATCCCACCGGTAAAGACCACGGTGTCGAGACCGCTCAGAACGGCGGCCATGCCTCCGAGTTCCCGCCGGATGCGGAAGACGAAATAATCGATGGCTTCGGCGGCTTTCGGATCGTCGCTCTGCGTCAAGGTGCGCATGTCCTGGCTGATGCCGGAAAGCCCCTTGAGCCCGGACTGCTTGTACAGCAGGTCGGAGACCGCATCGGGGCTCATGCCCTTTGTCGTCAGCAGATACAGCACCACGCCCGGATCGAGCTGGCCGCAGCGCGTGCCCATCGGTAAGCCGTCAAGCGCGGTGAAGCCCATCGTCGACCCGATGCTCTGGCCTTCTCGAATAGCGCACATGGAGGCGCCGTTGCCGAGGTGGGCGACGACTAACCGGCCTTTATAGATTTCAGGATGAGCCTGCTTCAGATAGGAGCATATGTACTCGTAGGACAGGCCGTGAAAGCCGTAGCGGCGTACACCTTCGTCATAGAGAGGCCGGGGCAGGGCGAAGGTATCGTTGACCCAAGGGTGGCTGCGATGGAAGGCGGTATCGAAACAGCCGACCTGCATGGCCTCAGGAAAGGCTTCCCTGGCTGCGGTGATCCCTGCCAGATTATGCGGCTGATGCAGGGGCGCAAGCGGTTCGAGCGCCTTTAGGTCCTCAAGGATCTCAGCCGTCAGGCGAACCGGTTCGGTGTGGGTGACACCGCCGTGGACGACCCGATGACCTACTGCATCGACACTGCGTCCTCCAAGTTCCTGTTCCAGAACCGGCAGGAGCGCCGCGAGCGAAGCCCCGTGGCTTCTGCCTTCGTCCGCGGACAGTTGCCGGTCCACCCTTGTGTCAGAAACCCGTGAGGCAAGGGAGATATTCGGCTGGGCACCCAGTCCGGAAATCTGCCCCTTGAGTTGAACGGTGTCACCCGAATAGAGGGTGAACTTGATCGAGGATGAGCCCGAGTTAAGGACAAGAATGACCGGGTCCATGGTTACTCGCCGTCCCGGTCGAGGATACCTGCCGGATTGCCGGTTGCCTGCCAGTGCATGTAGAGCAGGGCGAGGGCACAGGAGGCGAGGCGGGCCCGGCTGTCGTCGGCTCTGCTCGTCAGCATGATGGGGACCTTCGCTCCGATCACCAGCCCGGCCGCTTCCGCGTGGGCGATAAAGGTCAATTCCTTCGCCAGCATGTTGCCCGATTCCAGGTTCGGTACGATCAGGACCTCTGCGTGTCCGGCAACAAGCGAGGTGATGCCCTTGGTCCGGGCTGCCTGCACATCGACCGCATTGTCCATTGCCAGGGGACCGTCGACGATCGCACCGGTGATCTGTCCACGTTCGGCCATCTTGGAAAGAACAGCCGCATCGAGACTGGACGGGATTGCCGGGTTTACGGTTTCGATGGCGGACAGGACCCCGACACGCGGCATTTCCAGGCCGAGAGACAGGGCGGCATCAATGGCGTTCTGGGTGATGTCGACCTTGGTGTTGAGGTCGGGCGTGATGTTGATTGCAGCATCCGAAATCAGGACCGGGGTCTTGCGGCCCGGGATGTCCATCACGAAGACATGGCTGATACGCCGCTTGGTTCTGAGCCCGCCATCGCGTTTGACCACGTGGTGCAAAAGATGGTCGGTATGAAGGTGGCCCTTCATCACGGCCTTGACCCGGCCTTCATGGACCAGCGCAACGGCACGGCCGGCTGCTTCCATTTCATCTTCGATATCGATCAGCTCATACGGGCCGAGATCTTCATCGAGTTCTTTGGCTGCAGCTTCAATCCGGCTTTTCGCGCCAATCAGAATCGGCATGATCAACCCCTCGCGGGCGGCCATCAAGGCACCTTCCAGAGAGTTGGGGTCATCTGGCGCAGCCACCGCGGTCGGCAAGGCGGGCAGGGTCTTTGCCAGTTCGATCATCCGGTTGAAGTGCCGATGACGCTGCACCAGGATCGCTGGAATGTCGCTGGAATCGAATTCGATAAGCTCTGTCGGTGCGGCGACTTCGGCAACGCCTTCAACAAGGCGGGTACCGTCTCCCCGTGTTACCGACATGTCGAACAGGACAATGTTGTCCGGACGTTTTTCGGTTGCCGTGACCCTGACATGCAGTTTGTCGCCGACCGCAGCTCCGCTCAGAAAGCGGAACGACTGCGCCTTGTAGATCGTGCCGGGTCCGGGAAGGATGTTGCCGAGCACCGCGGAGGCAAGCCCCCCGACCCACATGGCCGGTGCGACCGGTTTGTCGACCAGGCCATCGCCGGTCCAGTCCGTGTCGGGAAGATGTATCGGATTGTGATTGCCGGAAGCGTGCGCGAAAACCAGAAGGTCGTTGGAGGAGCATTCGCGGACGATTTCTGCGGTATCGCCGACCTTGATCTGATCGTAAGTCTTGTTTGTCGCCATCGGTTCAAAAATCCCATACTTAAAAGTGCATATTGCGACGCAGCATTCCGGAGCAGATTAGCCGGAATGTGCGACGTTACAAATACGGGAGTTAGCGTAGGTGCGTGTCCGACCGATTGAAACGGGATCAGGTAACGCGAAACAGACACGTTTTGGCGCTGCAGTTCCCGTTTCCAAGACGTTCGGCGTTTATCTTCAGCAGGCCGGACACTTGACGGTATCGGTCAATCGCGGGCGCAGATAATAGGTATCGCTCAGGTCGATCGAGGATGCCCGGGAAAAATACTCGGTAAAAAGCCCGGAGAACGTCGGCACATAGTTCAGGTTGGTCTGCGTCACGACGATGGAAGTGTTCGCTGCGGCCACCGTGGCAGGCAGTTCGATCGGCGGTGTCGACCCTTCCGCCCACGGGCTGCCGCCTTTGGACGAATAGCTCCAGTCGACAGCGGGATCACCGTCCTCGTCGAAGGTTACACTGGCGACAATCGTTTCCAGATTGGTATCCGGATAAGGATCCAGGATCTTGCCACCCAGAGCCATCATGGCGCTCAGGTCGGCAGGGGTAATGGTTTGCGCCTGGGCCACAAGGTCGGCGACCGAGTTGGCTATGCGGCTGACCTTGCGGTCATAGTTCAAGGTGCCCGTGACCTCTTCCATGCCGATCAGCAGGATCAGCAGAAAAGGCAGGATCATCGAAAACTCGATTGCGGACACGGCGCGCTTGTCGGCGTGGAAGCTCCTCAGTCCGGCAAGCCGGCGCCGGAAGTGGCCGAAATGACGAGGCATCTTAGTTCCAGGGTTCATTTCGAAACACCAATGTAGAGGTGAGATAGCGTTCGCTGCCATGATCGGCGAGGTTGAGCGACAGAAGCGACGTGATCATCGGCCACCTGTAGATGACGTTGACCACGACGATCTCGCCCGCACCGGCGTCTTCGTAGTTGGACTCTTCCTTCAGGTTGCCGTCTTCATCGTAAAGACTTTCGCCGGCGGATTTGGCCAAGGCAAAAGCATCGACCTTGTCGACGTCGACCACCAGGCGATCCAGTGAACAGAGAAAGTCCGGCAGGTTACCGCAAATCCGGGTCTTGAAGGTGGCAGCGTCATAACCGCCATCATGTGCCTGGCCGGTGCGGATTTCGCGGGACGCATTGATCACGGCATTGTCGACCATCCGGTTGACGAAATGGGACAGGCCCACCTCGATGATCCCGAAAACGACTGTAAAGAAGGGCAGGGCGATCAGTGCGAATTCGACGGCTGTAGCGCCACTGTCGTTCTTGCCGAAGGACGCACGCCCTCTTTTCCGTCTCGAGACGAGGAGCCGTTTCAACAAGCGCATTCGGTGACTACTCCGTTAGGGGACAGTTACTGCTGCCCGCCGGCTGCCTTGGTCGCCAAATCATTGCGTGCGCTTGCCTGATCTGCGGTTTCCTTGAAGGCTTCAATCGAGTCCCCGAGGCGCAGGACCGGTTCGCATGCCGGATTGCAGGACAGCGATTCCCGCGAGGCCTTCCTGTATACGGAGACGACGTCATCATCCGACGCCTTCACCGTAATGACTTCGTCGACGATCGGCTTGTTGTCACCATCAAGGATCACGAGGTTTGTTGTGCCGTAGCTCTTGCCGGTAATGACGACGGTGTTCTGATCGAACATCGCGACATCCGCGATAAAGGGGTTGCCGACAATAACCGCCGCGGCGCCGTCCTCGATCCGAAAGACCTTGGCGCGATCGACCGTAACAAGCACAGGGCCGTCCTGTGCGACCGCAACGGTCGCGCCAAAGGCAACGGCGAAAAGGCTTGTCCATCTGATTAGCTGCGCAAACATGCCTATGGATACTCCAATTGTGCATTTCCATAGAAGATCATGCGTCAAACGTGGTGAACGATCTGCTAACGACCCGGCGAAGGAAGTGTAAATGGATGTTCTTTTGCTTTTTCAGGGACAATTCTACGTTTGTTTTGCCTTTATTCGTGGGTGCGTGGATATTCTTCTCCCTCGGTAAAATTTCAGAGGCGGGAAGAAAAATAGAAGTTCGGGGAATTAGCGTATAAGGCCGATCAAGCCCAAAATAAAATCTAAGAAACAAACTGGACAAATCGCGTGAGTATGTAGATAATTCTGTATGAGATTGAATTATACGCGTTTATATTAAAGTTTTTTGATCGTATTAACGAAATTTTATTTATACGTCTTGTTAACTATAGTAATAATTGCCAGCATTCTTTTTGGTTGGGATGGTAAATTTAACTGCTTGGAAAGCTCTCTGTCCTAGGGTGAGCCTATGTCCAATCGGACACAAAAGATCCGACGGACTTGAAGCTGTCAATTCAGTGGTACTTGGAGCAAAACACATGAAATCTCTTATCAACCGTTTCGTAAAAGACGAATCTGGCGCAACTGCAATCGAATACGGCCTCATCGCTGGCCTGCTGTCCATCGTCATCATCGGCGCACTGGCAGCAACCGGTACGTCCCTGAGCGCGATCTTCACCCGCATTCAGACGCAGCTCGGCGTTGCAGCTACCGACATCGCTTCCTAAGCGTCGTCTGGCGGCTCAAGCTGCCAAACAGGTTGAACAAGAACGGGCGGTTTTTCCGCCCGTTTTTTGTTCTGCCGGGCCGTATTTCCGCGAAATGTTAACCTCTGCCCCCTAGCCTTGAGGCATCAGGTTTTCAACGAGACGAATGTTCCATGGTTCAGGCCGCAATTCTCGTCATTTTTCCGATGCTGGTCGCCTTTGGCGGCGCATCCGATCTGCTGACAATGACTATCCAGAACCGGGTTTCCCTGCTGCTGATCGCTGGGTTTGCCATTCTGGCGGTCGCGACAGGCTTGCCGTTGCAAGCCTGGGGGATGCATGCTCTCGCATTTGCTGTCGTCTTTGCCCCGTGTTTCCTGTTCTTCGCCTTCGGATGGATGGGCGGAGGCGACGTCAAGTTCATCAGTGCCATTGCGCTCTGGATTGGCTTTTCGCACGAACTGCTGATGTTCGTTCTCTTTGTTGCTGTCTACGGCATGTTCCTGACGCTGGGGCTTTTGGCCTTACGGCAGAATGCGGTGGTGCCGTCCGTGCTTTATCGGCAGGAATGGTTCGCTCGTCTGCATGACAGCAAAAGCGGCATTCCCTATGGCATCGCAATCGCGATTGCCGGTCTTCAGGTCTATTCCTCTACTTATTGGTTCGACCTCATTCGTTGAGGTCTTGTCCTGATGGGCTTTGGCTGCCGGGTCGAATCGCGCCTGGCCGAAGACCTGTTGGCGCTCGACTACCGTTATGGGTCATCACTTTGAAGTGAGCCATTTGCCCCTGGTTGGCAAATGCTAGCCGGCGAACGGATTTTTCTGCTTCAGGCCGCAGCAATCCAATTTGTCTGCAGGTGTTTCAGACAAGCAAAAACACGGTCTTTGAAGCTGTGAGACGGTGTTGTGGCCCAGTATTCGTTGCAGAATGCATCAATTTAAGAAAGTGTTCAGTAAAGTTAACGAATATTAACCGAAAACATCCATATCTGATTAACCATGTTTTGACCAATTACCCCTCATCCTAGTCGGGAACAGCGCATGTGCGCATTGGAATATTGGGTTTTGGTCATGAAAATCGCGCGAATTTTCGTCCTGGCAATTGCTGTAGCGGCAGGCATCATCGCTTTCCGCATGGTCATGATGTCGGGCAACAAGCCAGCAGAGCCTCAGATCGTACAGGCACCTGCCGCCGAGCAGACCAAAACGCAGGTTTTGGTTGCCCAAAGGGATATTCCGCTCGGTGCCAAACTCACGGCGGACGACATGAGCTGGGCGAAATGGCCTGAAGATGCCGTTCCCTTCGGAGCCGTGACGAAAGAGGCCTCGCCTCTGGCCAACGAGGAGTATGAAGGCCGAATCGCCCGGGCACCGATTTTTGCCGGTGAGCCCGTTCGCCCCGAGCGTCTTATTAATACCGACAAGGGCTTCATGGCGGCGATCCTGCCCAAAGGCAAACGCGCCATCGCCGTCAGTGTGGAAGCGGAAACAACGGCAGGTGGTTTCATTCTGCCGGGCGACAAGGTCGACCTGATCCTGACCCGCAAGTCGGATACGGGCGCTCTCAGCGAAACGATCCTGGAAAACATCCGCGTCTTGGCAATCGACAGCACGACCGCAGGCGAGCAGGACCAGAAGAACCTGTCACCAAAGCGCACGGCCACGCTGGAACTGACCCTGCCTCAGTCCGAGGTGGTCGCTCAGTCGCAGCAGATCGGCACGATCGCGCTTGCCTTGCGCAGTGCCCAGGATTCCGCCGATGACGCAGACGATGAGGGCGGTCGCCGCCGAGGTGTCAGCTACGTGAAATATGGCGTGACGAGCCAGGCAGGTGCGCAATGAGCCCGGTTGAAAACAGAACGTCCAGCAAGAGGGGCGCGATGAAAAACTATCTTCACAAGCTGGCTGCCACGGCTGTTTTGCTCGGAGGACTGATGGGAGTGTCGGCTCCGGCAGCACAGGCGGAAGGCAACTTCCCGAGCCAGGTCCATATCGCCGCCGGTGAACGGGCAACGGGCCGCATCCTGAATGTTGGTGTCGGCCGGTCGGTGGTGGTCAATCTCGCGGAAGATGCAGCCGATGTGCTGGTGTCCAACCCGGAAATCGCTGATGCCGTCCTCAGAACACCGCGCCGCATCTTCGTGATCGGCAACACCGCGGGTCAGTCTCGACTGGTTCTGTTCAGTCGCAGCGGTCGGGAGCTGGCCAGCTTCGACGTCCGTGTCGAAAAGGATACATCCGATATTACCCGGATCATCCGGAAGCTTATTCCCGGTTCCAACATTTCCGCAGAATCGATCAACGGCAGTGTTGTGCTCAGCGGGACGACCAAAAGCACGCTGGAAGCCCAGCAGGCAGCGGATATCGCGGCGAAGTTTCAAGGTGCCAAGGGCGCAAGCGAAGTCATCAATCTGATTTCCGTCGCCGGCAAGGATCAGGTTCACCTGAAGGTCACGGTCGCGGAAGTCGAGCGCTCGATCATCAAGCAGCTTGGCGTCCAGTTCCAGGGCACGATCGGCGTTGGCAATTTCACGCCCTTCATGTCCAGCCTGCCGAACTTCACGGTGAACCCTTCCATCGTGAACCAGGCAGTTGGCGGTACGCAGCTGTCTGCAGGAGCGACGAGCATCACCGCACAGGTGGAAGCCCTGCAGCGTGAGGGGGTTATCCGCACACTGGCTGAGCCGACCCTGACCGCGATTTCCGGCGAAAACGCAAGTTTCCTCGCAGGTGGCGAATTCCCGATCCCGATTTCCCAGCAGGACGGCGAGATCAGCGTCGAGTTCAAGAAGTTCGGTGTTGGTCTCGACTTTACACCCGTGGTTCTGTCCGAAGGTCGGATCAGTCTGCGCGTGAAGACCGAGGTCAGCGAACTGAGCAACGATGGCGCGGTCTCCGCAGGTGGGATCACCATTTCCGCCCTGAAGGTGCGCCGTGCGGAATCAACCATGGAACTGCCGTCCGGCGGCACGCTGGTGATGGCCGGTCTTCTGCAGGAATCCTATCAGCAGGCGATCGAAGGTGTCCCGGGTCTGATGCAGATCCCGATCCTGGGCGCGCTGTTCAAGAGCCGCGACTTCCTGCGTGAGCAGACGGAACTGGCGGTCTTCGTGACGCCCTACGTGGTTCAGCCGGTTGCAGTCAGCAAGCTGCAGCGCCCGGACAAGAACCTGATGGCGCCGTCGGATGCCGAGACGATTTTCCTGAACCGGCTGAACAAGATCTACAACCCGACCGGAGCCGCCGCCGAAGGCATCTATCACGGTCAGGTTGGCTTTATCTACAAGTGAGAACGGACGGATGAACATGTCAAACACGGTCCGCAGCAAGACGCTCTCGCAAACCGCACTTGTGGTCTTTGGGTGCCTGATCGCAGCCGGCTGCCAGAACCAGTCGCAGAGCCAGCTTCTGGCGTCTCACGACTACAGGCTGATGCACCCGATCGTGATCACTGAAGAGCCGGAAACGCTGGATCTCCCTGTTGGACGCAACACGCGTAACATCAACGGGCCGATCGAAAGCACCATTGCCGCCTTTGGCCAGCAGTCCCGGCAAAAGGGCGATGGATCCGTCGAGATCCTGGTGCCGTCTGGTGGGGCCAACGAGGCAGCGGTTCATTCCATCACGCCGAAGATCCGTCAGGCATTGCAGCGCGGGGGCGTTTCAAGGAACAGGATCAGCACCCGAACCTACTCGGTAGGTGATCCCGGCGCGGATGCACCGATCCGCTTGTCCTATGCGCGCATGCAGGCAACTGCGGGCGAGTGTGGGGCCTGGCCGAAAAACATCGGTGGCGGCTTCGGCGAAAACATCAACTACGAGAACTTCGGATGTGCCAGCCAGGCGAACCTGGCGGCAATGGTCGACAATCCGTCCGACCTGATCACGCCGAGAGCATCCGATCCTTCCGATCAGGGCCGGCGAGCTGTGGTCATAGAAAAATACCGGAAGGGTGAAGTCACCGCGGGTGACTTCACCGAAGGTGTCGGCGCCGAAGTTGCCGAGGACTAGGGGATAGCTATGAGTGCCAACCCAGACTTGAAAGATATGTCCGGCTACATGGATCCCATTTCCGAGCCTGCGGATCACAACTATGCGGGCAGCGATGATGGTCTCCATATCGGCTCCATCCCACGCATCACGGTGCACGGCTTCTGCCTGACCGACGCCACCATGCGGGTGGCGGAAGCAGCCATGGAAGACCGGCGCATGGCAAAGGCGCACCTGAAGCTGGATATGGGCGGTATTCCGGCGGCGATCGAAACCTTCGAACAGGCTCCGACACCGAACCTGATCATCGTTGAGACGTCCGGCAGGCGGGAAGACCTTCTGTCGAGCCTCGATCATCTGGCCGAATATTGTGACGCCGGTACAAAGGTGATTGTCATCGGTGATGTCAACGATGTCATGCTGTATCGCGATCTGATTTCCCGAGGCGTCAGCGAGTATTTGATCACGCCTGTCAGCGTGTTCCAGCTGATCGGCTCAATTGCCAACCTTTATGCCGATCCCGAGGCTGAGCCGCTTGGCCGGACCATCGCGTTCTTCGGCGTAAAGGGAGGCTGCGGTGCTTCGACTATCGCTCACAACGGGGCCTGGGCACTTGGCCGCGTGTTCCAAAGCGAGGTCGTGGTGGCGGATCTGGATCTGCCATTCGGCACGGCCGGGCTGGATTACAATCAGGATCCACTCCAGGGCGTTTTCGAGGCCGTGTCTTCTCCGGAGCGCCTGGACGAAACGTATCTCGATCGCATCCTGTCCAAATGCAATGAGCACCTGAGCCTGCTGGCCGCACCGGCAACGCTCGAACGCACCTACGACTACAGCGAGAAGTCCTTCGACCTGCTGGTCGAGACAATGCGCGCCGGGGTGCCGAGCGTCGTGCTGGACGTGCCGCATTCCTGGAATGCCTGGGTCAAGAACACACTGCTTGGCGTCGACGAGATCGTGCTTGTCGCGGAGCCGGACCTTGCCAACCTTCGCAATGCCAAGAACGTTGTCGACATGTTGAAGCAGCTGCGGCCGAACGACCGCCCGCCGCATCTCATCATGAACAAGGTCAACGTTCCCAAACGCCCAGAGATCAAGCCGGAAGAATTTGCCGGAGCACTCGGCCTGTCGGTTCACGCGATAATCCCGTTCGAACCGCAGCTGTTTGGAACCGCCGCCAACAACGGTCAGATGATTGGTGAGATTGACGGCAAGCACGCGATTGCGCGCGTGTTCGACGACCTGGCACACACCATCTCCGGCAAGGCCCAGCCCGTCAGGGCGTCCAGGTCGAGCCTCGGTGGTTTGCTTTCGAAACTGAAGCGGAAGGCCGGCTAGGCCGGCCTGAGAGCGGAGCAGATAGTTCGTTATGTTTGGTAGACGTGGCAGCTCATCGTCTGGACCCCAGACCCTTCGGCCAGGTGGCATACCCGGGTTGCAGGACACGCCTGCGCCGGCGGAACAGGCTAAACAGCCGGAACAACCGGCGCCGCAGAAGAACCAGACCGAGCCTTCCCAGCCGGCGGCCGCGCCGACACCTCCGCCACCGCCTCCGCCGCCCGAGCCTCAGCCGGCAGCCCCGGCAGCTCGGAAGAAGAACAGCGAATATTACGAGACCAAGGCCCAGATCTTCAATGCGCTGGTCGAGGCGATCGACCTGTCACAGCTGGCTCGTCTCGATGCCGAAGATGCCCGCGACGAGATCCGCGATGTCGTGAATGACATCATCGCGCTTAAAAACGTGGTGATGTCCATTTCAGAGCAGGAAGACCTGCTGGAAGACATCTGCAACGACGTACTTGGTTATGGTCCGCTTGAGCCTCTGCTGGCTCGCGACGACATCGCCGACATCATGGTCAATGGCGCACACACGGTCTATATCGAAACCTCCGGCAAGGTTGAGCAGACCGGTGTGACGTTCCGCGACAACGCGCAGTTGATGAACATCTGCCAGCGCATCGTGAGCCAGGTCGGCCGCCGCGTTGATGACAGCAGCCCGATCTGTGACGCCCGTCTTCCCGACGGCTCCCGTGTCAACGTTATCGCGCCACCGCTCGCCATCGACGGCCCGGCCCTCACCATTCGTAAGTTCAAACGCGACAAGCTGACACTTGACCAGTTGACCAAGTTCGGCTCGATCACGCCGGAAGGGGCGACGATCCTGCAGATCATCGGCCGTTCACGCTGTAACGTGCTGATTTCCGGCGGTACCGGTTCGGGCAAGACGACGCTGCTCAACTGTCTGACTGCCTATATCGAGAGCACCGAACGCATCATTACCTGCGAAGATTCTGCCGAACTGCAGCTGCAGCAGCCGCATGTGGTGCGCCTGGAGACGCGTCCGCCCAACCTGGAAGGGGAAGGCGAGATCACCATGCGCGATCTCGTCAAGAACTGCCTGCGTATGCGTCCTGAGCGGATCATCGTGGGCGAAGTGCGTGGCCCGGAGGCATTCGATCTCCTGCAGGCCATGAATACCGGTCACGACGGCTCCATGGGAACCCTGCACGCCAACTCCCCGCGAGAAGCCCTGTCCCGTCTGGAATCCATGATCACCATGGGCGGTTTCTCGCTTCCGTCCAGAACCCTGCGCGAGATGATCGTCTCGTCCATCGATGTGGTGGTCCAGGCGGCGCGTCTTCGCGACGGTTCCCGCCGCATCACCCATGTGACGGAAGTAATGGGCATGGAAGGCGACATCATCACCACCCAGGATGTCTTCCTCTACGACATTGTCGGCGAAGACCCGAACGGCAAGATCATCGGCCGCCACCGCTCCACCGGAATCGGTCGTCCGAAATTCTGGGAGCGGGCAAGATACTTTGGCGAAGAAGCCCGTCTGGCACAGGCACTGGATGCTGCCGAGATGCCTGAATATGTAGCTGATTGAGGACCCCATGTCCGGACTTGAAGAGTTTCTCACGCCTGAAATCACCGGCCTGGCCGTCGCCGCCCTGGTGATGCTTGCCGTTGGCGGCATCATCTACAGCCTGTTTCAGCCTGCTCTGTCCGGCTCCAAGCGGCGCGATCAGCGCGTGAACGCGGTCGCAGCGCGGCCCCAGAGCGAAAATCAGCGCAAGGCCCTTCGTGATGTCGACCGGCGCAAACGGTCGATCCAGGATCAGCTGAAGGAATTCGAGGTACGGCAAAAGGCCAAGCAGGACAAGCAGCAGAAGGTCTCGCTGAAGGTCAAGATCGAGCAGGCCGGCCTGGCCTGGGAGACCCATCATTTCGTGATCTTCAGTATCGTTGCCGGCCTGGTCTTCCTGATCCTTGGATTGATTTTCAGCGGAAATCTGCTCATTGCGGCAGCCTTCGGCTTTGCCGGCACGCTGGGTTTTCCCCGCTGGTACGTTTCCAGCAAGCGCAAGCGCCGCTTCAACGCGTTTCTCGACGAGTTGCCGAACGGCGTCGACATCATCGTGCGCGGCGTCAAGGCCGGTCTGCCGCTAAGCGACTGCATCAAGGTGGTTGCCCGCGAAGCCCGCGAACCTGTCGCGACCGAGTTCCGCAAGATCACCGAAACCCAGATCATGGGGATTTCGCTTGCCGAAGCGGTCGGCAAGTTGCCCGAACGAGTTCCGCTGGCAGAAGCCAACTTCTTTGCCATCGTGGTTGCCATTCAGCAGAAGGCTGGTGGTGGCCTCGCCGAAGCATTGAACAACCTGTCCAAGGTGCTGCGCGGCCGCAAGGCCATGAAGCGCAAGATCAAGGCACTCAGCGCAGAAGCGAAATCCTCCGCCGGGATCATCGGTTCATTGCCGTTTTTCGTCGGTGGGATCATGTACCTCATTTCGCCGAACTACATTCTGGTTCTGTTCGAGACCACGGCCGGAAACATCATCATCGCTGGCTGCCTGTTCTGGATGTTCTGCGGCATCATGGTGATGCGCGCGATGATCAACTTCGACTTCTAGGAGACGACATGGATATCGATACCATCGCATCCAGTCAGTTTCTGGCAGCTGTTCTGGCCATGGTGGCGGTCACGGGAACCATCTTTTCCCTGGTGATGCCACTTCTGTCCCGCGACACGTTGAAATCGCGGATGAAATCGGTCGCGATCGAGCGCAATAAGCTGCGCGCCAAGGAGAGGGCCCGTCTTCAGGCAGCCCAGGCAGACGCCAAGGCTTCCCTGCGAAACCAGCCCAAGGCGCAGATGAAAAGCCTTGTCGACCGGCTGAATCTCAAGGAAGCGCTTTCCGATGAGAGCACGGTCGAAAATCTCAGAATGGCCGGCTACCGCGGCTCCGCACCGCTTTACTACTTCCTGGTTGCGCGCATAGCGTTACCTGTCGGTATCTTCGCCTTCACGGTGGCCTACGCATTTCTCGTGCTGCCCGACGACTTCCCGGCATTGTCGAAGCTCTGCTTCTGTCTGGGTCTTGCCGGCCTCGGCGCTTTCATGCCGAACATCTATCTGAAGAACAAGATCGACAAGCGCAAGCTGACCATCCAGCGGGCCTGGCCGGATGCACTGGATCTCATGCTGATCTGCGTGGAATCGGGCATGTCCATCGAAGAAGGTTTCAAGCGCGTTGCGGAAGAAGTCGGTGTGCAGTCGGTTGAGCTGGCAGAAGAATTATCGCTCACGACGGCCGAACTGTCTTACCTGAGCGACCGCCGTATCGCGTATGAAAACCTGGCGAAACGCACTGGTGTCGAAGGTGTGAAGAACGTGATGATGGCGCTTATCCAGGCCGAGCGTTACGGTACGCCTGTCGGCACGGCCTTGCGCACGATGGCGGACGACACCCGCGAGCAGCGCATGCAAATGGCCGAACAGAAGGCTGCATCCCTGCCGCCGAAGCTGACGGTGCCGATGATCATGTTCTTCCTGCCTGTGCTGTTCTTCATCATCATGGGGCCGGCAGTGATTCAGGTGATCAACACCTTCCAATAGGCAGCAGGTTTGCTCTCCGGCGGGCTTATGCCGGCGGCCCAGGGGTCTCTCAGCGACAACCGAAAACCGGATGCGTCAAACGCGCAAAAGGAGTGCCGATGTTGAGCAGCACTCCTTTCGTCGGTTTCCGATTTTTCTGGATTTAGTTCTGGCCCGACGCGGGCAGCTGACGGCCGTACAGTCATTTAGAAAAGCGGGACTATCGAAACCGCGTTGTTGCCTCAGCCCTGCTGGCGCTTCTGCATCATGGTGCGCAGATAGGCGATGTTGGCCTGGGCCTGCTGCGGATCGATCTCGGACTGGGCCACCTGGATGGCTTCGTCAAACTTGCCCTGGATGCCAAGCACCAGGGCCAGGTTCTGGCGAACGCGGCTGTCTGCGCCGGGCAGGGTGGCTGCCTTGCGCAGGGTATATTCCGCGTCGGGCAGATCATTGGACAGCAGATACGACAGGCCCAGGTTGTTCAGGAGACTGGGATCGTTTGGCGCGATGATCAGTGCCTGCTTGTAGAGGCTGCGGGCCTTGTCGTGGTTGCCGGTCTGATCGTAAATCGCCGCTTCAGCGGACATCAGCCTCCAGTCCGGCGTGTCCGGCCTCTGGGCACCACGAATGACGTTCAGCGCTTCGTCGAAACGACCGTTCATCGCAAGGACCTTGCCATAGGCGGAAGAGATTTCCCGGTCCTTGGGATGTGCGATCACGCCGGACCGAAGAACGGCCATGGCCTGCGGTATTTGTCCGTTCTGGCTGAGAGCGCTGGAATAGCCAAGAATGGCACTGCGGTCTTTGCGATCGCGCTCATAGGCCTTGGACCATTTGGACACCTGTGCCAGTGCCTGCGAGGAGCCCGGCGAAGTGTAGCCGGAGGCAGGGGAGTGGGTGCCGGTGTTGGCGCGGTTGGAAGCACAGCCAGTGACAACGACAAGCGCCGACATGGCCAGCAGCGTCGTAGCGAGACGAGTGCGACGGCGAACGGAACCGGTTCTGGGCGATTGCATTTCCAACATCCTTGTTGTCGGCGGCTTTCAGGTTTCCTTATGAGAAATAGATAATTAACCCTAATGCTTGGTTAAGCACCGTTGCGAAATGCGAGAAGCGGTGCGCATCGACGCGCACCATATTGCGTCCGAACGCCGGGCATCCTAGGTCTTGAAGATCGAATCCAATCTCCAACGGAGGTCCTCCCGTGCGCGAAAGCCTAGTCCGCAAGAGCGATGTATCCAGCTCCACGCCCATCCACGCCGTCACCGAGGCAAGCCTGCCCCAAGTTCTGGATGGGCTCGGATCAGCAGCATTGAACTGGTGCAAGGTCAACGATTTTGCAGGCAAGCCCGCAACATCCCTGCTTGTCCCGGGAGCAGACGGTGCCGCGGTGCTGTTCGGCGTAGAGGATGGCGGTCTGTCGCATCCGCTGGCACTAGGCGGCCTGGTCGCGGGACTGCCGGAAGGCGATTACCATCTTGCCGAGGGGTTTCCGGATCCCGAACAGGCAGCGCTCGGCTTTGCCCTCTCCACCTATTCCTTTACCCGCTACCTGAAAAACGAAGGCAAGACCCGCCGTCTTGCCGTTGACGAGACCGTCGACCTGGATCGACTCGGAACGATTCTCGACGGGGTCCAGCTGGCGCGTGATCTCATCAATACGCCCGCGAACGACCTTGGACCGGCGGAACTGTCCCAGGCCGTTGTCGCCCTGTTCAAGCAGCATGGCGGCACCGGGCGTATCGTCATCGGGGAAGACCTTCTGGAAGAAAACTTCCCGATGGTGCACGCAGTCGGCAAGGCCAGCAGCCGGGCGCCGCGCCTGGCAGACTTCACCTGGGGTGAAGAATCCGCGCCCAAGGTCACTTTGGTGGGCAAGGGCGTCATCTTCGATACCGGCGGTCTCAACCTGAAGCCGGGCTCTTCCATGGCGCTGATGAAAAAAGACATGGGTGGGGCGGCCAATGTGCTGGGCCTTGCGTCCATGATCATGGCGTCAAAGCTTCCTGTTCGCCTGCGGGTCATCGTTCCCTGTGTCGAAAACGCTGTTGCCGGAAACGCCTTCCGGCCGGGAGACATCCTGCCGAGCCGCAAGGGGCTGACCGTGGAAATCGGCAACACCGATGCCGAAGGCCGGTTGATCCTGGCCGACGCCCTGGCGCTTGCAGACGAGGAGAGCCCGGAAATCCTGATCGATATGGCAACGCTCACCGGTGCTGCCCGCGTTGCTCTGGGGCCGGATCTGCCGCCTTACTACACGGACGACGAGGAACTTGCCGAGGATATCGCGGTCATGGCCGAGGCTGCGGCCGACCCGCTGTGGCGCATGCCGCTGTGGCAGCCCTATCTGAAATATCTCGACAGCAAGGTTGCCGATATCAATCACATCAATACATCCGGCGCTGGATTCGCTGGGTCGATCACGGCGGCGCTGTTCCTGTCCCGCTTTGTCGAGAACACTGGCAGCTGGGTTCACTTCGATATTTTCGGCTGGACCCCGATGGAAAAGCCCGGAAAACCGATGGGTGGGGAAGCCCAGGGCATTCGTGGTCTGTTCGATGTCCTCTCGGAGCGTTTTGCGGGCGCACAATAACGGCTCCGAAACGTTTTCGTGCTTCGATGGTCATGGAGATGGATGGGGGAAAAGGATGGGACCCTGTAACTCATGGCCGTCGAATTGCGCGCCTCGCAGGCGCTGAAACTGATGCACGAGGTCAATCTGGCGCTTGTTCGCGATAGCGAACAGGATCTTTCCGCGCGCCAGTTGACGATCCTGATGACAGTCTATCTGGAGCCGCCGCCGCATACGGTGCGCGGGTTGGCTGCCAAGTTGAATGTCACCAAACCTGCCATCACCCGGGCGCTTGACACTCTGGGCGGTATGCGGCTTTTGTCGCGCAAGCGCGACGAAGCCGACAAACGCAATGTGATCATCACTCGCACGGTGGAAGGTGCGCTTTATCTGGAGCAGCTTGGCGATCTCGTGGTGGAAAAGGCCCGGGAACTGCCGCGCTGACAGTCCAATCCATTTCGGGATCGACTATCGACCATGACCGAGACCTTCGACCGCCGCCGCCATCCGGTCCGAGCCGACCTTGCCGCCATCGACTATGAAGGCCGGGCAGCCGCTAGCCGTTTCGCCGAGGGCGAGGTGTTTCAGGTCATTGCCGACCAGCTGCCGATCCGGCCTGAACCGCGCCCGGACCGGCCGATCGACACCGAGGCCCTCAGCGGCGAGTGGGTGACCGTTTACGAGCAGACACCGGAAGGCTGGGCCTGGGGACAGCTCGACACGGACGGCTACGTCGGCTGGTTCTCCTCCGACGACCTTGGGCCGGTGAAGCCGGCAACCCACCGGGTGCGCGCCCTTCGGACCTACCGTTACCCGGTTGCCGACCTCAAGTTTCCGCCACTCGGGCTCCTGTCCATTGGCTCGCTGGTCACGGTTATCGGTGAAACCGAAACGCGTGGGCTGTCCTATGCGCTCCTCAGCGATGGGTCGGCGGTTGTTGCCAAACATCTTGTGCCGCTGGACGCCGTTGAGGATGACTGGGTGGCTGTCGCCGAAGAGCTGCTCGGCACGCCCTACCGCTGGGGTGGACGCTCGAGCCTGGGTCTCGATTGCTCAGCGTTGGTGCAACTTGCGGCGCAGACAGGCGGACACGACCTGCCGCGCGACAGCGACATGCAGGAAGCGGAAGCCGGCGAAGCCGTTCCGCACGACGATCCGGCCGCATTGAAACGTGGTGATCTGCTGTTCTGGAAAGGCCATGTCGGCATCATCGCGGGCGAGAATCGCCTTTTGCACGCCAACGGCTTCACGATGACCGTCGCCTATGAGCCACTGGACAAGGCAATTGATCGCATCGCGGCAACGGAATGGGGCGCGATCACGAAGGCGCGGCGCCTGCCGGAGTTGTAAGTGGGCTGAATGTAACTGTGCCCCGGGCATTCAAGTGCTCGCCCGGGGTTTTGTCGGCTGTGGTCTTGTGTTTGTCTAATCTACGCGAATTTCTCAGCCGGGGAACGTCTGGACGCCAATGGATTCGAGTGCGCCGGACTTCGGGTTCTTGACCAGGCAAAGCTGGCTTTCAGTTCCCTGAATGAAGCAGACCATGGGACGCTCTTCCTGGCGGGCCAGCTCATAGGTCTCCCGTGTCACGCCTTCTTCTGCATAAAACGGAAATTCGCCGGCCTCCGGGCCCTCAGCGCCTTCAGGCCAGACCGGCAGCTTGGCGGATGTCGCGACATCGGTATAGCCACTGATCCAGTCCAGCAGGGCTGCCTGCATGTCGGTGAGGGTTTCGATGCCGTAAAAACCGAACAGGTCGTTCTGATCAAAGGTAGCCTGATATTCAATGCCACCGGACTGATTGAAGACCGCGAGCGAGACCTCCGCAGACCCGCATTCGCCCTGTGCATCGGCTTCAACCGAATAGGTGTCCAGCCAGACCGCTTCGACGGACTGCGAGCATTCTTCCGCCGCTGCATTCTGGCTCAGCGGGAGCGCGAGCCCCCCAAGCACCACGCCGGTGATCGCGATGTTAAGTGTCTTGGAAAAAAGGAAATTCCGGAACGACATACCTGCCTCCAAATCGACTCGGATCGAGCCGGCCGGACTGTAGACCCGAGGTAGAACAGCAGCAACAGATTTGCTGCGTCACCCCTTGGGTGTCATCGCCAGCTGGGGTTCGGCACTGGAAGTGTCCTTTGCCACGCTTTCGAGTTCTCCCAGCTCGAGATCCTCGATCCGGCGGCTGCGCTTGGAGATCTTGTCGGAGGAAATCAGGATCTGGTCGATATCCTTGTTCGCCTGCGCGAAATGGGCCTGAAGTTTGCCGACGCGGTCGTTCAACCGGCTGACATCGGCAACCAGGTGGCCGACTTCCGCCTGGATCAGATGGGCCTGCTCGCGCATCTTGGCATCGCGCAGCACCGACTGGATCACCTGGATCGACAGCATCAGCAGCGACGGCGAGACGATCACCACCCGGGTGCGGTGCGCCTTCTGGATCAGATCCTCGAAGCTCTCGTTGAGTTCTGCAAACACGCTTTCCGATGGCACGAACAGGAACGCGGTATCCTGCGTCTCGCCGGGCAGAAGGTATTTCTCGCCGATGTCCTGAATGTGTTTGGTGAAGTCGCGGCGAAACTGGGCCTGGGCATATTTCAGCTGGTCGTCGGTTTCCGCATTGCGCAGCAGGTTGAAGGCTTCCAGCGGAAACTTGGCGTCGATGGCCAGGGGCGGCGCACCGTTCGGCATGTGGATCAGGCAGTCCGGGCGGCTGTTGTTCGACAGCGTTGCCTGGAAGGAGTAGGTGCTGGGCGCCATCTGGTCCTGAACAATCGCTTCCATCCGGCCCTGACCGAAAGCGCCGCGGGTCTGCTTGTTGGACAGGATTGCCTGCAACTGGCCAACCTGGCCGGAGAGATCGGTAATCGTGCGCTGCGCCCGGTCGATCACCGCCAGCCGCTCGTGCAGGTGCCTGAGGCCGTCCTGCGTGCGCTTGCTGGTGTCGGCCATCGAAAGGTTCAGCTTGTGGCCCATGCCGTCCAGGCGCTCGTTGACGGCGCGCATCATGTCGGACTGCCGCGAGCCGAACACTTCCGCCATGGTCTGCATGCGGCCGGTCATTTCCCCCTGAGATTTCAGAAGTTGCGAGAGATGGCTTTCCAGCTCGTGAATGCGCTCGCCGGCCACTGCGTCCGATTCGGCACGCAAACGGATCTCCCGCATGGTCTTCAGGACCAGCCAGACAATCAGCGCCAGAAGAAACAGGCCGCCGGCGATGGCAGCTTCCAGAACCGTCACCGGACGGCCACTCAAATCGAACAGGATCTCATTCATGAAACAAACATAGAACGATTCGGGGCGAAGGCCCATCCGCGCGGCAGGAGAGAGCTGTGGTCTTGTACCAGATAGCAGGTCCGGTCGAAGGCGTTGAAAACGGGAGGCTGCCGCGCTATTTCCGCGTTGACCGGAGCGCTCTGATTTCTTATGTCAGGCGCATGACAATACGCCCGATCATCACCATTCCCGATCCGGTCCTGCGCGAGGTGTGTGCACCTATCGTGACCGTCGACGACGACGTCCGCAAACTGGCCGACGATATGCTGGAAACCATGTACGATGCCCCCGGTATCGGACTTGCCGCCAGCCAGATCGGGCTGCTGCAACGCATCTTCGTGCTGGACGTCGCCAAGGAAGACGCGCCGAAAGAGCCGATGGTGTTCATCAATCCGAAGATCGTCTGGTCGAGCGAGGACCTGTCCGTCTATCAGGAAGGTTGCCTGTCGATCCCCGATTACTACGAGGAGGTCGAGCGGCCTGCCGAAGTAACGGTCCAGTTTCTCAACCGGGAAGGCGCCGAACAGGAGATCAAGGCTGACGGGCTTCTGGCAACCTGTATTCAGCACGAGCTTGACCATCTCAACGGGAAGCTGTTCATTGACTACCTGTCGAAGCTGAAGCGCGAACGCGTTGTCAAGAAATTCACCAAGCAGGCAAAGCTGGCCGGAAAACTCTGATCCGCTGCTGCCTGGCTGAAACCGGGGGGCGGCATAAATGGATCAGGTCCTGTTCCTGAAACTCTTCGCTGCGCTCTTTGCAATCATGAACCCGATTGCAAACCTGCCGGTGTTCTTGTCGCTCACCGCCGACAAAGGGCCGGGGTTTGAGCGCAAGGTTGCCCTGACGGTGCTGATTGGTCTTGCCCTTGGCTCCGCATTCATCGGCCTCACGGGCGACGCCATTCTCAAGGTCTTCGGCATCAGCCTGGATGCGTTTCGGCTTGCCGGTGGTTTCCTCATTCTCCTGATCGCGCTCAATCTCATCTCCGGTGAGAAGAGCAAGGCGCATCACGGGACGGACGAGGAACAGGAACATCATTCCGAACAGGACAATCCTGCAATCTATCCGCTGACCGTACCGATCCTGCTCGGACCGGGAACGATCTCGACCATGATTATCTACCGTGGCCAGGTCACGGATCTTTCCCACGAAATTGCGTATATCGCTGCCATCGCCGCCTCCATCGCCGTTCTCGTAGGCACATTCTTCGCCGCTCCGTTCCTGTCGAAGTTCCTCGGCCAGACCGCAACCAGCGTCATGAGCCGCCTGATGGGGATGATCCTGGCGGCCATTGCGATGGAAATGATGGTCGGAAGCCTAAAGGTCCTGCTGCCAGGCCTGGCTTGAAGCGAGCTGACGCCACGCAGCAGGCCTGATCGATTTCGCACTTCCAGGAAGGAGACGCGCTGGGTGCAGGGGTGCCAAACAACGCACGTTGCCCCCTTGCAACACCCGCCGCGAGACGCAATAAGGGCGCAGATCTTCAAAACCCCTCAGGAGCCTCATGTCCTTACGCGTCATCTTCATGGGCACCCCGGATTTCTCGGTGCCGACCCTCATGGAAATCGTCGGCCAGGGCCACGACGTGGTCGCCTGCTATTCGCAGCCGCCGCGTCCTGCGGGCCGGGGCATGGACCTGAAGAAATCGCCGGTTCATGAGGCCGCTGAATCTTTCGGTATTCCGGTGTTCACGCCGCAGAGCCTCAAAGGGGCAGAAGAGCAGGAGGCCTTTGCGGCCTTGAATGCAGATGTCACGGTGGTGGTTGCCTACGGCCTTCTCCTGCCGAAGCCGATCCTGGAAGCGCCGGAATACGGTTGTCTCAATCTTCATGCTTCCATGTTGCCACGCTGGCGCGGCGCGGCACCCATCAACAGGGCGATCATGGCCGGTGACAAAGAAACAGCCGTTCAGGTGATGCGCATGGAAGAGGGGCTCGATACCGGCCCCGTCTGCATGTCGGAAACCGTTGCCATCGGCGAGAACATGACGGCCGGAGACCTTCACGACAAGCTGTCTTCGCTCGGCGGGGATCTGATGGTTCGGGCGCTGGCGGCCTTGTCGCGCGGGGCGCTTGGCGACCAGACCCAGGCAGAGGACGGTGTCACCTACGCGGCCAAGCTCTCCAAGCAGGAAACCCGGATCGACTGGTCGAAACCGGCTGCGGAGGTTCACAATCACATTCGCGGCCTGTCACCCTTTCCCGGTGCCTGGTGCGAAATGCCGCTCGGCGGCAAGATGGAACGGGTCAAGGTCCTGCGCAGCACGCTTGGCGAAGGCTCCGGCACGCCGGGATCCGTCCAGACCGGTGGGGATGTGCCGGTGATTTCCTGCGGTGCGGGTGCCGTACGTCTGGAACAGGTTCAGCGGGCCGGCAAGAAGCCGATGAGCGGCGCGGAATTCCTGCGCGGAGCATCGCTTTCTGACGGCACGGTTCTGGACTAATCTGAGGTTCGAGGAGACCGACATGACCCAAGCTGCCGAAGCTGCCGGCCTTGCCATCAGAAACGTGACTTCTGACGATGAAGCTTCCGTCAGAGAGCTGGTCACCGCTGCCTTTCCGTCCGACATGGAAGCCCGCCTCGTGCACACGCTGCGTCATTGCGGTGCTCTGGTGCTGGAACAGGTCGCGGTCGATGCCGGCGGCCGGATCGTCGGACATATCGCCTACAGCCGTGTCACCCCGGCTGCCATCGGTCCGGGGCAGGGAATGCAGGTTGTCTGCCTTGCGCCTGTTTCCGTCTGGCCGGACCTGCAGAAGACGGGCATCGGTTCGGCGCTGATCAAGGCCTCTCTGGAAAGCCTGAAGGATCTGGGAGAGGATCTTGTTCTGGTGCTCGGCCCGCCGTCCTATTATCCGCGCTTCGGTTTCGATCCCGTGCTGGCACGCAAGGTGCAGGGACCTTATGCGGGCGATGCCTTCATGGCGCTTGCGCTGACGGAAGCCGGATCGCGGGACCTGCCAATCGAGGTGGCCTTCGCCACACCCTTTGAAGAATTCGAGTAATGCCCCGCTACAAACTGACGGTGGAATATGACGGCAGGCCGTTCAGCGGCTGGCAGCGCCAGGCGAACGCGCCGTCCGTCCAGGCGGTGATCGAACGTGCCGTCAAGGCATTCTCCGGTGAGGAGGTGACCATTGGCGGCGCCGGTCGCACAGACACCGGCGTCCACGCCACCGGGCAGGTCTGCCATGTGGATCTTTCGAAGGACTGGGACGCAAGAACGGTCATGGGGGCACTGAATTTCCATTGCCAGCCCCATCCGGTGGTGATCCTGGATGCTGCGGAAATGCACGAAGGCTTCGACGCGCGCTTTTCCGCGATCCGACGCTCCTACCGCTATCGCATTCAAAATCGCCTGCCGCCGCTCACCCACCAGCTTGGGCTTGCCTGGCATGTGAAGGTGCATCTCGATGCGGACGCCATGCACGCGGCCGCGCAGGAATTCGTCGGTCATCACGACTTCACCACCTTCCGTCACACGCGCTGCCAGGCAAAAAGCCCGGAAAAGACGCTGGAGGAATTCTGGGTCTACCGCGAGGGCGAGTTCGTCATTGCCGAATGCTCCTCACGGTCCTTCCTCCACAATCAGGTGCGCTCGATGGTCGGCTCCCTGCGCCTGGTCGGTGAGGGCAAATGGGGGCCGGGTGATGTCACCAGGGCCCTGCAAGCCCGCGACCGGAACGCCTGCGGCCCGGTCGCGCCGGCAGACGGGCTTTACCTGACCCGTGTCGACTACCGCTCGGCGGAAATGGACATCGAACTCAAGAAGGACTGGCAGTCCCGCAGAGCCGTGTTGGCTGCTGGAGAAGGCGAAGAAGACGGCGACGCGTGAGAGGACCCCCGTTAGCCCGTCACAACGTCTCCTCGGGTATCTCCACGCATTTCTTGTAGAGATGCCAGGTCGTATGACCGAGGATCGGCAGGGACACGACCAGACCCAGGAACGCCGGTGCCATCGACACGATCAGAACCGCGGTTACGACAAAGGCCCAGCCGATCATCGGGACGGGCGATGTGAACACGGCCCGCACGCTGGTGATCATGGCTGTGATGAAGTCCCGGTCCTCCTCCATCAGCAACGGGAAAGACACCACGGTCAGCGAGAACAGGATCAGCGACAGGATTGCACCCACCACGTGGCCAACGGCCAGGAACATCAGGCCTTCCGGGGTGGAGATGACCTGGGTCAGAAACTCGTCGAACGAGGCAAACGACCGGAAGCCGAGGAACAGCGCGAGCAGCAGGCGTACCTGATACATCCACATGATCTGGATGAACAGAACCACGAAGGCCATCCAGGAAAGTTCCCGCCCCTTTTGGGCCCACATGGTGCCGAAGATGCGTGACCAGGAAAGCTCCTCACCATTTTGGAGACGCCGGCTGACCTCGTAGAGACCAACCGCAGCGAATGGCCCGATCAAGACGAAACCGGCCGCTGCCGGATAGGACAGGTAACTCATGTTGAGGGCGGCCGCGCTCAAGACGACAAACAGGCCCCCAAGAGCGAAAAACGCGCCGATCGCCAGGCCGTAGACCGGCGCCCTGCGGAAATCGGCCAGACCCGCAGCGAACGCGTCGATCACGTCGTTGACGGTAATCTTGTTGACCTTTGGCATGGGCCGCAATCCAGTTGTTGCGGATGCCCCGCTATCGTGAGGGGTTGACGTGTTGTCACTCATCAGGCGGCTTCCTCCCAAAAGCATATTGCCCGCCCGCCTCCCGCGGACAGGCAATCTTAGGCACGGAACGGTGTCCGGCTCAATCGGGAGAAGGGCTTATGCGCCGGTTAAATCCGACGTGAAGCGCGGGCAGACCTGCGTGCCATGTTATCCAGTCGTGAAAATGGGGAGCAGGGCTTTGGGCCCATCCTTCGAGACGGCCTGGCGGCCTCCTCAGGATGAGGCTGCGGTTTGCTGAAGCCTTTCTTCCCCGTATCGCCTCATCTTGAGGAGCCGCGGTAGCGGCGTCTCGAAGGATGGGCCACAAACGCTGTGCCCACCGCTCTCACAGGCAAAGCGGCAGGCGGGTCTGTTGCAGGCGAAGCAAGGCAGGGCCTCACTCGGTAGCCGGTTTCTTGTCCATGTCGGCGGCTGCGGCAGCCGCAGCTGCTGTGACGGCTTCCTTTTGCTTGTCGTCCAGCTTCGTGGTGTCGGGAATGTTGACCCGCACCTCCTTGCGCGCGAATTGGATACCGTTTTCCTCGAACGCCTGTTGAACGCGCTTGTAGATTTCCTTGCGGATGCCGAACTGCTTGCCGGGTTTGGTGGTGTACTTGCCGCGCACCACGATGCCGACGTCGTCGACATCGGCAACGCCCTGTCCCTTGAATGGGGCCAGAATGTCGTCCTTGAACTCTTCCATCTCCATGATTTCCTGGCCGATCCGCTTGAAGAGCTTGCGAACCTTCTCGACATCCGTGTCGAAAGGAACGGTGAACTTCAGCTTCATGATCACCCAGTCTCGGGACAGGTTGGTGAGCTTCGGAATTTCGCCATAGGGGACGATATGAACGGCACCACGCGTACCGCGCAGCTGCAGGGACCGGATCGAGATTTTCTCGATAGTGCCCTGTGTACCGCCCGCATCGATGAATTCACCCAGACGGAAGGCATCGTCCATCAGGAAGAAGATGCCTGAGACCACGTCGCGCACCAGGGTCTGCGCCCCGAAGCCGACTGCCAGGCCAACGACACCGGCACCGGCCAGAAGCGGCGTGATGTTGATGCCCAGCTGGCTGAGGGCGAGCAGTGTGGTCAGGGTCAGGATCGTGATCTGCACGACGACGCGGATCAACGGCAGGATCGTTGCCAGGCGCGACTTGCCGGCCCCACCCATCTCCGCGTCTTCATCTTCGTTGGAAGGCGGCGGCGAATCCTTGGCGAGCTGGTGGGCAACCCAGAGATTGGTGATTTCCCAGGCAAGGTAACCGGCGGCCAGAATAAGCAGGAAGATAACCGTATGCCGGGCGACCGAGGACCCGTCTTCCGCGCCGAGCGCGAGCAGATTGAGACCATAGATCCTGCCGACCATCAGCACCAGGAAGGCAAGCAGGGCCACGCGGGCAATGCGCACGTAGCTGTGCCGGGTCTGCATATGGGCAGCTTCCGCAACCGGACCTTCCCCGCGCATGGGCGGAACGATGTGGGAGACGATGCCGCGTACCATCGTGTCGAGAAACGGCGCGAACACGACCAACGCAATCACGGCGAGAGAGCGTCCCGCGGTCAGCGCCTCGATGCCCATGCTGGTTGTTATCTGAACCAGCAGCCAGTTGAAGGCGATGAAGGCAATCGAGAAATAGGGCCAGAACCGGGCCATGCGTTCCAGGCCGCTGGTTGGCTGGTGCTCATCACCCAGAATGATGCTCGTCAGGCCATGACGGGCGTTCCAGATGACCATGGCGATCCAGAGATTGACGCCAAAGCCGATGAAGAAGCGGAAGGTTTCGGCAACATCTCCGTCGCCGGCCTCGATCATGATGTTACGCAGGAAGAACGTGACGCCAACAAAGGCGAAGAGGCTCGTGAAGCTGCGGTAAAGCGACTTGGCGGTGGTGTCGTCCGCGGTGACGAGGCGCAGCTCGCTCCGATGCGGGGCCAGGGCAAAACGCAGCAGGGCTGCGACGATGCGTGGCAGGAAAACGATCCAGTATACCGCCTGAAAGGCAAAGGCTCTGGCGACAGGATCGAAGATCGCGATCTTGCCGACAGCGAAGGCGACGATTGCAAAAACAATCAGCCCGCCAAGATCAAGCGCGGCACGTGTGGAGACCAGTTTGACAGTCTCAAAGAGGCTGTGGGGCGCATGGCTCTGGATCTTTTCCCGGCGGGAAGCGAAAAGCCGGTTGACCAGGAATTCGGCGGCAAACCCGGCTGCCAGGATGAGGGCGATGGCACCAATGAAGATATGCACCGGTCCTGCGACCGTTCCCGCAAACAGTGCGCCGATACTGGAGAAAAGGCTGCTGAAGAGCTCCGGCAAGGTTCTGAAATTGTTGGCAATCAGCGCGCCGAACTGATCGGCTGCAGTCTGCACTTTCTCGATCAGTTCGACTTCTTCTGACGGAGGCGGGGTCTGCGCGCCCTTGGCTGCGGCACCTTGCTGCAGCAGGGTCATCAGGTCGGTCAGCGCCTTTACCTGTTCCGGATCGAGATCGGAGACAAGCTTTTCCATGGCTTCGGGCTGAAGTTGCGACGGAAGGTTTTTTCCGGTGTCCTGTGCGTTGGCCGGCAGTGCCATAGTGGACAAGAACGCCAGAAATACTGAGAATGCACAGGCAGTTAGTCTAGTCTTCCAGGCACCGGTCATCAGCGAGCCCCCTCGTCGGCAGTGAACCTTCAAAATTAGGATTGGCACGCCGAACGTGCAAAATCCATTAAAATTACCCAAGGTAATAGGGGTGCAAACTATACGACTGGCACAATTCGCATGATTACGCACTGGCCAAGGCCGGTGCGACTGTGTAACAGACCTTGATCCGGCCCGCGTATGCGTCTACCTCCTTGCCAGATCAATCGAACCTGAGCTGGATGGAATGACAACGCCCCCACAGAGCGCGAATACTGCCCCGGGGCCGATCTGGGCCCTTTTGAGCCCTATCGGTCGTATGGGCCGGGAACCCTATTGGCTGTGTTTCCTTGTCAGCTGGATCATCTTCGGCATTGCGCTGCGGATATGGTGGCTTTCCTCCGCTGAAACGCCGACGCCTGAATCCATGATTTCCGGCGACTACATCGGCACGAATCCGCTGTTTCCGGTTCTGTTCTTCGTTCTGCAGTGGGTGGAACTGGCACTGGTCGTCAAGCGTCTGCAGGACATCGGTCAGAGCGGGTTCCTCGCACTTTTGATCTTCGTTCCGATTTTGAATGTGATCATGCTGATCTTTCTCGGCGTTGTGCCGAGCCAGGGCCAGCCGAACCGCCATGGCCCGATGCCAAACAGCTACTGGCGCAAGCGCTGAACGCGCGTGAGCCTTGCATACGACTAACCAAAGAGACTGTTTCATGCCCACTTCCGCCGTCGCAATCGCACAGGACCTGATCCGTTGCCCGTCCGTGACCCCTGCCGAAGGCGGCGCGCTGGCATCGCTGGAAGCGTTGCTCGGCAAGGCCGGGTTTGCCGTGTCGCGCGTCACGTTCCAGGACGAGGACACGCCGGACGTGGAGAACCTGTTTGCTTCCATCGGCAGCGGTGCACCGCATTTCGTCTTTGCAGGCCACACGGATGTGGTTCCGGCCGGTGCCGAGAGCGACTGGCGGCACGGCCCGTTTGAGGGGACCATCGACAACGGCATGCTGTTTGGCCGGGGCGCAGTCGACATGAAAGGCGGCATCGCGGCCTTTGCAGCAGCGGCGCTTGCTTACGTTGCCGAAAAGGGCCCGGATTTTGGCGGCACGATTTCCTTTCTCATCACCGGCGACGAGGAAGGCCCGGCAGTCAACGGCACCGTCAAGCTGCTTCAGTGGGCCAGGGAACAAGGGCATGTGTTCGATGCCTGCATCGTCGGTGAGCCGACCAATCCGGATGTGCTCGGCGATGCCATCAAGGTCGGGCGGCGCGGATCGCTGTCCGGCACCATCACGGTCCGGGGTGTCCAGGGCCATGCCGCCTATCCGCATCTGGCTGACAACCCGATCCCGGGCCTGGTTCGCCTTCTGGCCGCGCTTGACGCGCTGGAACTGGACAAGGGCAACGAACGCTTTCAGCCGTCCAATCTGGAGATTGTCTCCGCCGATGTCGGTAATCCGGCCTTCAACGTCATTCCGGCGCGGGCAGAAGCCCGTTTCAACATTCGTTACAATGACGAATGGACGCTGGAGAGCCTCAAGGCCCGCATCACCGAGACGCTTGAAGCGGTAGACCTTGGAAATCTAGCGCTTGGGCTGGAGTTCAAGCGCGATGCCAGCGAATCCTTCCTGACGCGGGACGAAGTCCTGATCGAAGCCCTGAGCAAGGCTGTGGAAGCGGAAACCGGCCGGGTTCCGGAGCTTTCAACGGGCGGAGGAACATCAGACGCCCGCTTCATAAAGAACTACTGCCCCGTCGTGGAATTTGGCCTTGTCGGCCAGACGATGCACAAGGTGGACGAATGTGTCGCGGTTGAGGACCTTGACCGGCTGGCAGCAATCTACAAAAAATTCCTCTTCAGCTATTTTTCCGGAGCAGACGGGAATTGATCAGCAAGGTCGAAATTCGCGCGGCATTGGACGGGTCCTGGTTGCTTCTGCGCAACCGTCCGGAAGGAATGGCGTTTTTCGACCAGTCCATTCAGGGGTTCTGGCGTTCGTTCTCCGTCATCTTTCTGCTGGTGCCGGTTTACGTGGTCAGTTGCCTTGCGGAAAAGCGGCTCTTTTTCGCCGAGAACCTCTACCATCCCGACGCCTTTCCGAACGGTAGCTACTGGTTTGCCCAGTTCCTGGGAATGGGCGTCGACTGGCTGGCACTACCGTTGTTGCTGGCGTTGCTGGCAGCGCCGATAGGCATTTCGAACCGCTACGTGTCTTTCATTGTCGTACGCAACTGGACAAGCCTGCTCGCGTCGGTGCCGTATCTCTTTACCTACATCCTGTTTCTTCTGGACGTTATCTCGCCTGGCATCGTTGTCTTGTTGTCGCTGACCTGCCTCTTTGTCGTGATCTGGTATCGCTACCAGGTCGCCCGCATCGCGCTTCAGACGACCGTGAGCCTGACCATCGGCGTCGTCGTCCTGGATGTGTTGCTCACGCTCGTGATTTCCCAGGTGGTCGGGCTTTTGTGGGGCGCATGAAAAACCCCGCCGGGTTAGGGCGGGGCTTTCCGGATTTCCAGATATCAAGGCGCTCGCGGCGCCCCCTGGTCTGCGTCAGTCGCGCAGAAGTTCGTTGATGCCGGTCTTGGAGCGGGTCTTTTCGTCAACCGTCTTCACGATTACGGCGCAGTAAAGGTTCGGAGCGGCTTCGCCGTTGCCCATCACGCTGGACGTCGGCATGGAACCTGCAACAACCACGGAGTAGGGCGGTACTTCGCCGTAGGTGATCTCGCCGGTCATGCGGTTGACGATGCGGGTGGACTGGCCAATGAAGACACCCATGCCGAGCACGGAACCTTCGCGCACGATGCAGCCTTCGACCACTTCGGAGCGTGCGCCGATAAAGCAATTGTCTTCGATGATCACCGGACCGGCCTGGAGCGGTTCCAGAACGCCGCCGATGCCGACGCCGCCGGACAGGTGGACGTTCTTGCCGATCTGGGCGCAGGAGCCGACGGTCGCCCATGTGTCGACCATTGTGCCTTCGTCAACAAAAGCACCGAGATTGACGAAGGACGGCATCAGGACCACGCCCTTGCCGATAAAGGCAGAGCGGCGAACGATGCAGTTCGGCACGGCGCGGAAACCGGCGTTTTCAAAATCCATGCCGCGCCAGCCGTCGAACTTGGACGGCACCTTGTCCCACCAGGTGGCGTCGCCGGGGCCGCCCTTGATGATGTCCATCGGGTTCAGGCGGAACGACAGCAGAACAGCCTTCTTGGCCCACTGGTTGACCGCCCAGTCGCCATCCTTCTTCTCCGCAACGCGCAGCTTGCCACGGTCGAGCAGGTTCAGAGTTTCCTCGACCGCGTCCCGGACTTCACCGGTGGTCGTGGTGTCGATGGCTGCACGGTCTTCGAAAGCGGCGTCGATGATCTTGGACAGGGAAGCGAGATCGTGGGTCATCAGGCAGATGGTCTCCGGGCGTTAACATTTCTGGCGCGGACCTAAGCTGCCCGGCAAGGTGCTGTCAAGCACGGGAGGGTCGGCAGATGTCCTGTAGCCGTCAAACAAGCCGCCATTCTCGGGGGAATGCTGGCTGGATTACACCTGCCGTCCAGGTCGATGAGTTGAGAAAAAATAAAATGTTGGTTGCGATCACGGCAGTTTAAAGCGGCGACCAAATCGCTAGGGTGAAATCAATTCAACAAAATCGACAAGAGTACGTTCCGTGGAATTATGGATCCCGATCACCATTGCAGCAGCGTTCTGCCAGAACCTGCGCACGGCCCTCCAGAAACACCTGAAAGGTCAGCTTGGCACCACCGGGGCAACATTTGTGCGGTTCGGCTACGGCGTGCCTTTTGCGATCGCCTATGCCGCCGTGCTGCACGTCGTGTTCAAGTTCCCGCTGCCTGAACCGACACCAACGCTTTTGATTGCCGGTGCCCTGGGTGGTCTGGCGCAGATTCTCGGCACGTTTCTGCTGATCCACCTGTTCTCCTTCCGCAACTTTGCCGTCGGGACCGCCTATTCCAAGACAGAACCGATCCAGGCGGCGCTCTTCGGCTTCGTCGTTCTCGGCGAACACATTTCCCTGGCGGCTGGACTGTGCATTCTGGTCGGCGTCATCGGTGTGGTGGTCATTTCCCTGGCACGGGTTCCGTTGACACTGGCTGCCATCCGCACGTCGCTAGTCGGACGTCCTGCATTGATCGGCCTTGCCTCGGCTGCCTTTTTCGGTGCGTCCGCCGTCGCCTATCGCACGGCTTCACTGTCGCTGGAAGGCACCGGGGTACCGATGCAGGCCGCCTACGCGCTGGTTTATGCAACGGCTTTCCAGACAATCGTCATGGCAAGCTGGATGGTGCTGCGTGAACCCGACCAGTTGCGTGCCAGTCTTCGCGCCTGGCGAGCAGCCGTCTGGGTTGGCGCTTCCGGCGTGGCCGGGTCTGTCGGCTGGTTCACGGCAATGACGCTGCAAAACGTTGCCTATGTGCGCGCACTTGCCCAGGTCGAACTCGTGTTCACCTTTCTGGTGTCATGGCTGGTGTTCAAGGAAGCGATCGCCCGGTCCGAGATTTTCGGCTGCATGCTCATCGTTGCGGCGGTCGTGGGGGTTATCCTGCTGCGTTAGAACAGCACAAAAGCTCTGAAGCAATATCGCTCAATCCCTTCAGTCAAACTGTAAAGTGACCTTTAGGCATTTGTTTCGTTTTTAAGGTTATTCTGAGATAAGCTCCAAGACTGCGGTGTCCTGATCGTTGGCCATTGGAGATTTCTCGACCTAACGAGATGAGATGCCGAAGACATTTTTTTCCCGAATTGGAGCCAGTCATATTCTGACACGGCCCAGCCTGGCCAGCGTTGCGGCGATCGGCATTGCCCTTGCCGTGACAATTGCTGCCGGAATATTCGCGGAAGTTCAGAACCGGTCCGTGCATCTGCAGAGTGCGCGCGCGAATGTCGCCGAGCAACTCGGCATTGTCCGTGCCCGGCTGGAAGGCAACATCAACAGCAACCTGCAGCTTGTCCGGGGGCTTGTTGCGCTGATTGCGACACAGCCGGATATTGATCAGGACCAGTTCGGCCGGATATCCAGCGGTCTCATCGGCAATCACTCGCAGCTTCGCAATGTCGCCGGCGCACCGGATCTTGTCGTCAGGCTGATGTATCCGATGACCGGCAACGAAAAGGCCATCGGGCTCGATTATCGGAAAAACGAGCAGCAGCGTGATGCGGCCCTTCGGGCGGTGAATTCGGGCGAGATGGTGCTCGCCGGTCCCGTCGATCTCTTGCAGGGGGGCAAGGGGTTCGTCGGGCGCTTCCCTGTCTTTACCGAAAATGATGATGGCACAAGGCGCCTTTGGGGGCTGGTTGCTGCTGTCGTCGACGCCGACAGGCTTTATGCGGACAGCGGCTTGCTGGACGCCGCGCTCCCGGTGGAAATCGCGATCATGGGCCGAGATGCGACCATGGCGGACAAGTCGGTTTTCTTCGGGGACGAGAACATTCTGTCCCAGAACCCGGTGTTGTCCGAGGTGGTTCTGCCGACCGGGCGTTGGCGGATTGCGGCGATCCCGCGTGGCGGTTGGTCGGCAATGCCGGACAACGCCTGGAAAGTCCGGCTGTTGATGCTGGCCGGAGGGCTGCTGGTCCTGTTGCCGATCTTCATCGCCGGACAGCTGTACGATCAGCGGCGCGGGCATATCCGCGAACTGAGACGCCGCCAGGTGCAGATGGAAGGCCTGTCTCAGCGCCTGAAGCTGGCCCTCGATACCTCCAAGATAGGCATCTGGGAACTGAACCTGGACACCGGTGTGTTGACCTGGGACAGCCGGATGCGGGAGCTTTACGATATCCCGGAGTGGCGCGACACGTCGCAATACGATGTTTGGTCCGAGTGCCTGCACCCGGAGGATCTGAAGCGCGCCGAAAAGGAATATTGGGACGCGATCGACACCGGCGGAACTTATCATTCCGACTTCCGTGTGATCCTTCAGGACGGCTCCACCCGCTGGATCCGGGCCATCGGCGCCGTTCACACCAACACTCGCGGCCAACGTTACATACTGGGCGTCAACTGGGATGTTTCTCGGGATTTCCAGCTCAAGACCCGGTTGCTCAACGCCAAGCAGAATGCCGAAGACCGGAACCGCGAACTGGAGGATGCCCGTGCGCTGATGGAGCACCATTCGCTGCACGACAGTCTGACCGGTCTCCCGAACCGCCGGTTCCTGGACCGGCAGCTATTGGACGAGCAGGCCCCGCACAAGCCGACGGCGCTGCTGCATATCGATCTCGATCGCTTCAAGCATATCAACGACACACTTGGCCACGCTGCCGGCGACTCGATGCTTACACATGCCGCATCGGTGCTGATGGAAAACGTCAGTTCCAGCGAGTTCGTGGCCCGCATCGGCGGTGACGAATTCGTCATTGCCATCACCGAGTCGACCGACGAGAAAAGCCTGGCCGCCCTTGCTGAAAAGATCATCGAGCAGATGCGTCAGCCGGTGACTTTCGAAAATCATCAATGCCGCTTCGGCGTGTCCATCGGCATTGCCATGGCCGACACGACCTTGAGCGACTACGGTCGGCACCTGCTGGTCGATGCGGACATCGCGCTCTACCGGGCCAAGAGCAACGGCCGCAACCGGTTCGAATTCTTCTCCGACACGCTGAAGTCGGAAATCGTCCGCAACAAGCAGGTTGCCGACGACATCCTGTGTGCATTGGAGCGTCAGGAATTCCTGCCGTACTTCCAGCCGCAGTTCGATGCGAGAACGCTGGCGATCACCGGTGTCGAGGCACTGGCGCGCTGGAACCATCCCACCGAAGGCATTCTGACACCGGACGTATTCCTGAAAACGGCCGACGAGCTCAATGTGGTGCCGCTGATCGACCGGATTATTCTGGAACAGACCCTGTGGCAGTCCGCGCGCTGGAAGGCAGCCGGGATCCATATTCCGAAAATGTCGGTCAACGTGTCGGCTGGCAGGCTCAACGACGCAAACCTGATGCAGAGCCTCGACGGTCTTGCCTTCGAGCCCGGGTCACTGTCCTTCGAACTTCTGGAATCCATCTTTTTGGACGACAAGAACGATCTTATCGCCGCCAATTTCGAACACCTGCGGGACATGGGCATCGACATCGAGATCGATGATTTCGGCACGGGCTATGCCTCCATCGTCAGCCTCATTCACCTGCGTCCGAAACGGCTGAAGATCGATCGTCAGCTGGTCATCCCGATCACCCATTCGGAAGGCCAGCGCCGCCTGGTGGCATCGATCATCGAAATCGGGCAGTCGCTCGGCATCAAGGTTGTCGCCGAAGGCGTGGAAACCATGGAGCATGCCAGGATCCTGCGTGATCTCGGCTGCGATGCCCTGCAAGGCTATGCCTTTGCACCGGCGATGCCCTCGGACAGGCTGATCGAGTTCGTTCGCGAGGAGCGCTGGCGCGAGGCGTCCTGAGACGCCCCGTCAGGGTTCATGCAAGGTCGCTCAGGTCACCACTCGGCGAGACTTCCGTCTTCATGACGCCATATGGGATTGCGCCAGCGGTGGCCTTCCTTGGCGCGCTCGACGACATAATCCTCGTTCACCTCGATGCCTAGGCCTGGTCCCTGCGGGATGGCGGCAAAGCCGTCCGCATAGGCGAAGACACCGGCATTGGTGATGTAGTCCAGCAGGTCGTTGGACTTGTTGTAATGGATACCGAGGCTCTGTTCCTGAATGAAAGCATTGTAGGACACCGCATCGACCTGGAGGCAGGCGGCAAGGGCGATGGGGCCAAGCGGGCAATGAGGCGCGAGCGCAACATCGTAAGCCTCGGCCATCGCAGCGATCTTCCGGCATTCCGTGATCCCGCCCGCGTGTGACAGATCCGGCTGTATGATGTCCACATAGCCGTCGGACAAAACCGACTTGAAGTCCCAGCGGGAATAAAGCCTTTCGCCAAGGGCAATCGGCGTCGAGGTGTGATTGACGATATCGCGCAGGGCTTCCTTGTTTTCGGAAAGCACCGGTTCTTCAATGAACATCAGCTTGTAGGGATCAAGTTCCCGCGCCAGGACCTTGGCCATGGGCTTGTGCACCCGCCCGTGGAAGTCTACTGCGATGCCGATGTCCGGACCAACGGCTTCGCGCACGCTCGCGATCGCCTCCACAGCCTTGTCCAGCCGTGAGTTGCTGTCGACGATCTGGAGCTCGGCGCAGCCGTTCATTTTCAGCGCCTTGAAGCCGCGCTCGACCACCTGCCTGGCGTTGTCCGCCAGCTCCGAAGGCCTGTCGCCACCGATCCAGGAATAGACCTTGATCCTGTCCCGCACCTGGCCGCCAAGCAGCGAGTGAACCGGCTGGCCGAGAGCCTTCCCCTTGATGTCCCACAAGGCCTGGTCGATGCCCGCAAGGGCGCTCATGTGTATTGCGCCGCCTCGGTAAAATCCGCCTCGATAAAGCACCGTCCAATGGTCCTCGATCAAGAAGGGATCCTTGCCGATGAGATAGTCGGAAAGTTCATGGACAGCCGCTTCCGTGGTCAGGGCACGGCCTTCCACCACGGGTTCGCCCCAGCCGGTGACGCCTTCATCGGTTTCGATCTTCAGGAAAAGCCAGCGCGGCGGCACGATATAGGTCGTGAGTTTGGTGATCTTCATTCTTTAAGTTTCCGGCAAAAGCGACGTCATCGGGCGGCAGGCGAAGGGGTGGTCAGAGATCGACACGCCCTGCAGCAGCCTGGGCCGCAGTCAGGTCATGCTCGGCCAGGTCCAGCATCCGGTTCGAGGCTTCCCGGGCTCGCGGTGCATCGCGCAGACGCAGGGCATCCACAAGTTCGCCATGCAGTTCGACGGCAAGGTCCCGGCTCTCCACCGCAGTGTTGGACGCATGCAGCGTATAATGCAGGGCCGTATGAATGGCACTGGAAAGACGCCGAAACACCTGATTGTGGCTGGCGGCCATAAGTACGCTATGGAAATCGACGTCCGCCTCGGTGAAGGCCTCAGGGTCGGAATTTGAGTCGCGCATCCGCATCCAGGCCGCTTCCAGCGCCGCAATTTCCTGCAAGGTGGCACGTTTGGCCGCAAATTCCGCTGCTGCCGGCTCAATCGTGCGCCGGGCTTCCAGGATGCATCCAAGCAGGTTGAACTCATGGATGAAGGGGCCGATCCAATCGAGCACTTCCCCATCCAGTATGTTCCAGTCCTCCCGGTCGGTCACCACGGTTCCCACGCGAGGCTTCACCCGCAGCATGCCTTTGGATTCCAGAACCTTGATGGATTCGCGAATGACCGTGCGGCTGACGCCATAGATTTCGCACAGGTCGTTTTCCCGCGGGAGCTGAGCGCCAACCGGATATTTTTCAGAGCAGATGTCTTCCGCCAGTGCCGCCGTCACATTCTTTCGCACGCGAGGGCGCTTGCCACTGTTCTGATCAGCGGTCGCTGTCTCCTCCCTCAACGTTTCCAATGGCCTGCTCCCTGTTTGTGGCGGAATGAGATCCCGCATTTTTAGCGGATTTTTTGCGCTGCGCGAACTGCGCGTTTCACTGTCCGTCATCGAATGTCTGGCAACCTTATCCGATACATCATACAAAGGCAATTGACTGGTATGATGATTCACAGTAGGTCTGTTGAAGCGCCCCGGGAGGCTGGGCGCCTCGAAATGAATTGGGAGGTTCTGCAATGCGTGTGTTGAAGAAAGCCGTTCTGACCGGAGTGATGGCCCTTGCCCTCGTCGGTTCTGCCCATGCCGCTGACGTGAAAATCGGTTTCGTCGTCAAGCAGCCGGAGGAGCCCTGGTTCCAGGACGAGTGGAAGTTCGCCCAGAAGGCTGCCGAGGAAAAAGGGTTTACCCTTGTTGAAATCGGTGCACCGGATGGAGAGAAGGTTCAGGCAGCGATCGATAACCTGGGTGCGCAGGGCGCGCAGGGCTTCATCATCTGCGTGCCGGATGTGAAGCTCGGACCGGGGATCGTGGCCAAGGCAGCCGCCAACGACCTGAAGCTGATGACTGTGGATGACCGACTTGTCGGCGCCGATGGCGAACCCATTGAAAGCGTGCCGCACATGGGCATTTCCGCGATAAAGATCGGCGAGACCGTTGGCCAGTCCATTGCGGCCGAGATCGAGGCGCGCGGCTGGGACATGTCCGAAGTGGGCGCGATCCGCGTTTCCTACGACCAGCTTCCGACGGCCGTCGATCGGGTCGAAGGCGCTATCGCAGCTCTGACGGCTGCTGGCTTCCCCGCGGAAAACATCTATGACGCGCCCCAGGCCAAGACCGATACCGAAGCGGCTCTGAACGCTGCCACCACCGTGCTCAACCAGCACGCGGACGTGAAGAAGTGGATTGCCTTCGGCCTGAACGACGAAGCCGTTCTCGGCGCAGTCCGGGCCACGGAATCGGTCGGCATTCCGGCTGAGAACGTCATTGGCGTTGGCATCGGCGGTGCTGAATCGGCCATCAACGAGTTCAAGAAACCGAGCGCGACCGGTTTCTACGGTACGGTCATTATCTCGCCGAAGCGCCACGGTTATGAAACCGCACTCAACATGTACGAGTGGATTGCCAACAACAAGGCACCGGAGCCGCTCATCCTGACGTCCGGCTCGCTGGCCCTGCGCGACACTTATGTGGATGTGCGCAAGGACCTGGGCATCGAGTGATCCGTCCCGACTGACACCTGATCCGGCGACCGGTCTTGCGGTCGCCGGGGAACTGTTGCGCGAGCGTCATGTCTTATCTGTCAGTACAAAACATATCCAAGAGCTACCCGGGCGTTCAGGCCCTGTCGGACATCTCCTTCTCGGTGGAGAAGGGAGCCGTACATGGGTTGATGGGCGAGAACGGTGCCGGCAAGTCCACCCTGATCCGGGTGCTATCCGGCGATCAGTCCGCGGACAGCGGATCCATTTCCATCGACGGGATCGAGCAGAACTACGGGTCTGTGCGCGATGCCTTCGAGGCCGGAGTGATCGTGATCCACCAGGAACTTCAGCTGGTGCCGGAGCTGACGGTGGCGGAAAATCTCTGGCTGGGCCGGTTTCCCAACCGGGGTGGCGTCCTCGAAGGCCGGCGATTGGTCGAGACCGTGCGCAACCGGCTTGAGGAGATCGGCGTCGATGTCGATCCCAATGCCAAGGTCGCTTCGCTGTCCATCGGTGCGCGCCAGATGGTGGAAATCGCCAAGGCCGTGATGATGGAGGCCCGGGTCATCGCACTGGACGAGCCGACGTCATCCCTGTCCTCCAGGGAAAGCGAGATCCTGTTCAAGCTGATCGCCCGGTTGAAGGCCAAGGGCACGGTGATCCTCTATGTGTCTCACCGGCTGGAGGAAATCTTCCACCTCTGCGACAGCCTGACGGTTTTGCGGGATGGCCGTCTTGCGGCCCATCACCCCGACATTGCCAATGTGACCCGCGACCAGATCATCGCCGAGATGGTCGGGCGTGAAATAGGCAACATCTGGGGCTGGCGTGAGCGTTCGTTCGGGCCGGTGCGGCTGGAAGTGTCCGGCATGTGCGGCGAAAAGCTTCCCGGACTGGCCGAATTCTCGGTTCGGCAGGGCGAAATCCTGGGCTTCTTCGGCCTGATTGGCGCCGGACGCAGCGAGTTGATGCGCCTTGTCTATGGTGCGGACACGCGGCGCGGCGGCACGGTCTCCATCGACGGCAAGGAAGTGCCTGCGGACAATCCACGCGGTGCCATCAATGCAGGGCTCGTGTTGTGTCCGGAAGACCGGAAACACGACGGCATCATCCAGGGGCGGTCCATCGAGGAAAACATAGCCATTTCCTCACGCAGGCACATGTCCTCCTTCGGCATTCTCCAGCTTGGCAAGGAAGCAGCTCTTGCGGATCGCTTCATCGCCCGGCTCAAGGTGCGCACGCCATCGCGGAAGCAGGACATCGTCAATCTCTCTGGCGGCAATCAGCAGAAGGTCATTCTGGGCCGCTGGCTGTCGGAACAGGGTGTGAAGGTGCTGATTGTCGACGAGCCGACACGCGGCATCGACGTCGGCGCCAAGTCGGAGATTTACGACATCCTCTACGAGCTTGCGGAAGGCGGTATGGCCATCGTGGTCGTTTCCAGCGAGCTGCCCGAAGTGATGGGTATTTCCGACCGCATCATCGTCATGTGCGAAGGCCGCATGGTCGGCCAATTCGCGCGGGAAACCTTTGAAGAGCGCAACATTCTGACCCTGGCCTTGCCGGACAGAAATGCTGCCCACACGGTGTGAACGGGGCCGTTTCAGATGAATTCTCTCAAGAAAATTTTGCTCGGAGACCAGGGCCTTGTCGTCATCTTCGCGGTGGCCTTCGCAATCGTTTCCCTGACCGTTCCCAACTTTCTCACCGAGCGCAACATCCTCGGCCTGCTGCAGTCGGTGGTGACAATCGGCATTGTCGCCTGCACGATGATGTTCTGCCTCGCTTCGCGCGATTTCGACCTTTCGGTCGGATCGACGGTCGCATTCACCGGCATGATCGCCGTCATTGCTTCCAACATGACCGGCTCCATCGTTATGGGGCTCATCATAGCTTTGCTTAGCGGTGCGTTGGTGGGTGCGGTCAACGGCTTCGTCATCGCCTGTTTCCGCATCAACGCGCTGATCACAACCCTGGCCACCATGCAGATTGTCCGGGGACTGGCGCTGATCGTGTCCGACGGCCGGGCCGTCGGCATCAACGACCCCGGATTCTACCAGCTCGCGCTGTCCCGCTTCGTGGGCATCCCCACGCCGATCTGGGTCATGGGTGCGCTTTTCATCGCTTTCGGTTTTCTGCTGAACCGCACGGTCTTCGGCAAGAACACGCTGGCGATTGGCGGTAATCCGGAAGCGGCCCGTCTTGCCGGGGTGAATGTGGTGTCCATGCGGATCTGGATCTTTGCCTTGCAGGGCCTGATCTGCGCTGTCGCAGGCATCATGCTTGCCTCCCGCATCACATCCGGCCAACCGAATGCAGCCACCGGCCTTGAACTCTCGGTGATTTCCGCCTGTGTCCTCGGCGGAGTCTCCCTGGCCGGTGGCCGCGCCGCCATGACGGGTGTCATTGTCGGCGTCATGATCATGGGCATTGCCGAAAATGTCATGAACCTCCTGAACATTCAGGCCTTCTACCAGTATGTCGTGCGTGGCCTGATCCTGCTCATCGCGGTTCTTCTCGACAATCTGCGCTCCACGGCAAGCCGCTGATGTCCGTGGGGGCCGGGCAGGACTGGACGCTCGCGCAAGGGGATCTGGTGGTCACCGCCAGCCCTGCGGGAGGTTCAATTGTCCAGGCCGCGTGGCGAGGCTCGCCGATCCTGCAAGCTGCCGGTGGACCGGAGGGGAAGGCAGCCTGTTTTCCCCTCGTGCCCTTCGGAAATCGGATCGCCGGCAATCGCTTCACCTTCCGGAGGGAGAGCTTCACACTTCAGCCCAACACCGACGAACCGCTTGTTCTGCATGGTGACGGCTGGCTGGATACCTGGAACCTGACGGAAAAGACCGGCAATTCGCTTGAGCTGGACCTGGTCAGGGAGCAACCCTCCCATAGTCCCTATGCCTTCAAGGCGCACCAGAAGGTTCATCTGGATGAGGGCTGCCTGTCCCTGAGCCTTCGCGTGACGAACCTTGGCAATAAGGCCCTGCCGTTCGGCATCGGGTTTCATCCGTTTTTCCGGCGAGCGCCCGACATGACCCTGCAGACGAGGGTGCAAGACATGTGGCGTGAAGGCGAGGGACATCTTCCGGACGGTCTGCAGCATATTCCTTCCGAACTCGATTTTTCGATGCCGCGTATCATGCCGCCGCGCTGGATCAACAATGCCTTCGGCGGTTTTTCCGGCAAGGCCCGGCTACACTGGCCGGATATTGAGCTCGCTCTTGATCTCAGCTGCGATCCGGTGTTCGACGTGATGATGATCTTTGCCCCGCAGGCACCTGCAGACTTTGTCTGTCTGGAACCCATGAGCCATCTGCCGAACGGTCACAATCTGCCGGATCTCGGTGGCCTGAGCGTTCTGGAGCCGGGGGAGGAACTGGCGGGAACGATAAAGATGACATTTCTGCATGTGTTGGAGACCGGGGAGAAAAACGATGGCTGATCGGCTTTCAGGAAAGCGTATCCTGATCACTGGCGCCGCACAGGGCATTGGTCTTGCCATCGTCCGAGCCTGTCTCGGCGAAGGCGCTGCCGTGGTTCTGATGGACCGGGACGAAGCACTTCTTGCCCGCAGTGTCGCGGATCTGGGTGGGGAAGGAGAGTATCTGACGGCTCTTGCCGGGGACATCACGAACACGGATGACGTTGCCGCTGTGGTCGCTCGCGCGCAGGAGACCATCGGTCCGTTGAACGCGCTCATCAACAATGCCGGGATAAATGTTTTCGACGAGCCTTTGTCCCTGAGCGATGAAGACTGGAACCGCTGCTTCGACGTCAACCTGAAGGGGGCGTGGAATTGCGCCCGAGCCGTGTTGCCGGGTCTGCTTGAACAGGGTGGCGGGGTCATTCTCAATATCGCCTCCACGCATGCTTTCACCATCATCCCGCACACCTTTCCCTACCCGCTGGCCAAACACGCCCTGCTAGGGCTCACCAAGTCCCTTGCGCTGGAATATGCTGCACGGAATGTCCGGGTGAATGCCCTGGCGCCGGGCTATGTCCAGACCCAGAAGGTGGTCGAGTACTGGAACAGTTTTCCCGATCCCGAGGCTGCCCGGCAGGAGACCTTGCGACTGCATCCGGGCGGGCGTATCGCCACGCCTGAAGAAATCGCCAGAGCGGCTGTCTTCATGATTTCCGACGAATGCCCCTTCATGAACGCTGCCTGTCTGACTGTCGATGGCGGCCTCAGCGTCCAGCAGCACCCAGCTTGATGCGGTTATTTTTTCAATAAATCGGGCTTGACCCTGACACTAACGTCAACCGGCTAACACCGGCTTGGCGCGCAATGCGCAGGTGTTAATTCAGGAAAGCAAGCCAAGATGAATGAACGGACAAACTGGCAGGGCAAGGTTGCCATCGTAACAGGCGGAAGCTCCGGAATTGGAGAGGCCACCGCGCTGGCATTGACCGGGCAGGGGGCGAATGTTGTCATCACCGGACGTGATGCTTCAAAGCTTGCCGGTGTTGCCGGCAAGAGCGAGGCAATCGAGGCCGTGCAAGCCGACAGTGCCGACCCGGCCGGCAGCCGGCGCGCTGTCGAGGCGGCACTGGGACGATGGGGCCGCCTGGACCTTGTCGTCAACAATGCGGGCGCGGGCAAGCCGCTGCCCATCGAGGCCTATGATGCCGAAACGCTTTCGGAAATCTGTGCGGTGAATATCGTTGCGCCGTCTCTTCTGTTGAAGGAAGCCCAGTCGGCCCTGCGGGACAGCAAGGGGGCTGTCGTCAACATCGGAACGGCCGTCTCCCAGAATGCGGCGCCGGGCCTGGCGCACTATGCGGCCACAAAGGCGGCGCTTGAGCATCTGACACGGTCCTGGGCCATCGAGCTTGCAGGCGACGGAGTACGGGTGAACGCCGTCTCTCCCGGTCCCGTCAAGAGCGGCGCTCTCACGGGCATGATGGGCCTGCCGCCGGAAGTCGCGCAAACCATCGAGGAAACAGAAGCAGCTCAGGTTCCGATGGGACGGCGCGGACTGACGTCCGATCTTGTGCCGTGGATCTTGCAGCTCGGCAGCTCCGCCAACGAGTGGCTCACCGCACAGGTGATCACGATTGACGGTGGCTGGTCGCTTCGGGGCCAGGCAGGCTGAGCATTTGTGACCAAGGGCAAAAATGGGCATCCTCCCCTTGATGGGGAGGGTGCCCCTCGCCACTTGAAGGCCTGAAGCGAGCACTTCCGGGAAAACAGGGCTTGACCCTGACACTAGTGTCAAGGTGCTAGGGTCCGCACCTTAGTCCGGTGTTGAAAGGGGTCGACATGCAGATCAAGGAAGCAGCCGAACGGCTTGGCATTACGGAACGGATGCTGCGCCACTATGAAAAGTCGGGCCTGATGGAAGCTCGCCGTTCGGAAAATGGCTATCGCAGCTATAGTGCCGCGGACTTGCGCCGTGCCGCCCGGATCCGCGATTTCATTGCCACGGGTTTTTCGACGCGCGAAGTTCGTGCGATGGCCGCCTGTCTGTCGGACGAAGGATCCGGGCCTTGCGAAGGCGGTATTCCGCAGCTTCTGAAAAAGCTTGAGCACATCGACCGGCTCAGCGCCGATCTTGAAGCGAAACGCGAAGCCATTCTCGACCGCCTGGCCGTGCTGGAAGAAGCTCTCTCGGTGAGTGCGGATGAGAAAGATGGCGCCGGATCCGGGATGAATGCCCCTGTTCCAGGCCGGGGTTCTGGCACGCCCGGCAGGGGCCTTGCCGACCTGGAGCCTCACGCAAGCGGGCGCTGACGGGCTGACTTGCTGATTTTTTGACACGCGCCGCATCCCCTGGCGAACTTCGCCATTGACATCAATCGATTTTCGTCATAGATTTCTGTCATGACAGAAATTACCGACAAAGCCGATCCTTCGGCAAAAGAGAAGTTCATCCTCTATTGGGGGGACATGGGCAGCCAGTGGAGCGTCAACCGTTCGGTAGCGCAGATCCATGCATTGCTGTTCCTGAGCCCGGTGCCGATGAATGCGGAGCAGATTTCCGAGGAACTGGGCATTGCCCGGTCCAATGTCTCCAACTCCCTGAAGGAACTTGTCGGATGGCGGCTGATCCAGAGAGTGCCTGTCGCGGGGGATCGCCGGGAGCACTTCGTGGCCGAGACCGACGTCTGGGAAATGGCGCTGCTGATTGCGAAGGGCCGCAAGGAACGGGAGATCGATCCGGCGATCCGCGCTATCGATGTCTGTGTGCGCCAGGCGGAAAAGGAGAAGACGCTTGATCCCGTTGCTCTGGAGCGGATGCAGGAGATGCACCAGTTTCTGACCACCGCCGATCGCTGGTCGGAGCAGATGCTGAGCGTGCCGAAGTCGAAACTCGCCAGCTTGATGAAGATGGGCGACAAGGTTCTCTCGCTGCTCAAGATCGGCGGCAAGAAGGGCTGACAGCTGGGGCGAGCCAGGTCTTCGCCTTACCTGGAAGCTCCCATGGAAGTGCCGGACAGCGAGATAAGATCGGGTGAGAGGCCAGTAGGCTTGCCACTCGAATTCAGGCTCAAAATTTTTTGCCACGTAATTTCTCTTTATACAGAAATAACCGACATAACAGGAGGGATTGGAAATGCGAAACGCAAGCGCCACTCTGGAGCGGCTCCAAGCTGGCGACCGCCGTTTTCGCGACCTTCTGGGAGAAGCTGCCTGGCATGGCCTGCCAGCGACCGTCCGCCGCCGGTTCGGCAAACGCCTGAGCGGCGGGGCAAGTGTCGTCTATCAAGGCCTGGTCGTGACCATGCGGATGAACCTTGCCGGAAGCATTCTGGCGCAGCTCGCGCGGCTTGTCGGCGGTCCACTTCCCTTTGACAGATCCTCTTTCAACCAGCCTGCCGTCGTCACCGTCACAGAAGATATTGCGAGCGATGGCCAGTTCTGGATCCGCCAATACGGGCGTAGCTCTGGCTTTCCTCAGGTGATCCACAGTTCCAAGCGGTTCGAAGGCCCAACCGGCATTGAGGAATATATCGGTGCGGGGATTGGCATGGCACTGCGGGTGAATGCCCTGACAGACGGCCTCAGTTTCGAAAGCGACCACTATTTTCTGCAGGCCGGACGGTGGCGGTTGCGGCTGCCCGCCTGGCTCCGGCCCGGAGCTTTGACGATCACGCACCGGGATCTCGGCAAGGACCGTTTCCTGTTCACCCTTTCCCTCAAGAGCCGCGTCTTCGGTGAACTGGTTCACCAGGACGCACTCTTTCATGACATGGAGACTTGATCATGGATAATCCCGTTCTCTGGACGTTGATCTCCATCCAGATATTCATGGGCGCATTCGATACGCTTGTGCACCATGAAGGCAGCGAACGCCTGGCTTGGCGTCCGTCGCAGAAAACCGAACTGCGGTTGCACGGTGTGCGCAATTTCTTCTACGCGGTGATCTTCCTCTGCTTCGGCTGGCTGGAACCGCATGGGGTCTTCACCATGCTGTTGACGGCAATCCTTGTCGCCGAGGTGCTGATCACGCTTTGGGATTTTGTCGAAGAAGACATGACCCGAAAGCTGCCATGGACCGAAAGGATCAACCACACGCTGCTGGCCTTGAACTATGGTGCGATCCTGGTCCTGGCCGCGCCGGTTCTGTGGCAATGGTCGTTCCTCCCCAGCGCGCTGGTGCCCGTCAGCTACGGCTGGTGGAGTGTGCTTTCCACGGTTTCGGCGCTTGGTGTCGGGCTCTTCAGCGCGCGGGACCTGCTTGCTGCAGCGCGCAGCGACAGGCTTGGTGGTCCAGATCCGGCGGGACTGGTTGCAGCCCTGCCACCGCGCCGGCATATCCTTGTGACGGGCGGCACCGGGTTCATAGGTCAGCGGCTGGTGGAAGCGCTGGTGAGAGGGGGGCATTTCGTCACGGTTCTCACGCGAGACCTGCGCAAGGCGGATGAGCTGGAACACCCTGTCCGTGTGATCACAAGTCTTGACCGGATCCACAATGCCGAGCGCTTCGATGCCATCGTCAACCTGGCAGGAGACCCGATCGCGAGTGGCTTGTGGACGAGCCGCAAACGCGACCGGATCATCGGCTCCCGTGTTGAAATGACCGAAGCATTGCGGGCGCTGATCGAGCGCCTCGACACGAAACCAGCCTGCCTGATCAACGGGTCTGCCATCGGCTGGTACGGTCTGCGCGGTGATGAAACCCTGACCGAAGACGCAAACTTCGAACCTGCCTTCGTCCACGAAGTTTGCGAGCGCTGGGAACAGGCGGCCCAAAAGGTGGAGCGGGACGGAGTGCGAGTCGTGATCTTGCGGATCGGTCTCGTTCTCGGTGTCGAGGGTGGCATTCTGGCAAAGCTGCTAACGCCGTTTGAATTCGGTGGTGGCGGGGCGATGGGCTCTGGCCGCCAGTGGATGTCCTGGATCGAGCGGGACGACTTGGTCCGTATCATTGCCCGCACGGTGGCCGATGAAAATTTGTCCGGCCCCGTCAACGCCACGGCACCCGTGCCGGTTCGAAATGCGGAATTCACGAGGGCTCTGGCCAAGGCGCTTCACCGCCCGGCCTACATCCGTCTGCCTGCCTGGTTGTTGTCGACGGCGCTCGGCGACATGGGCCGGGAGACGATGCTGGCTGGCCAGCGTGTGGTGCCGGCGAAACTGGTCGCCGCAGGTTTCAGGTTTCGTCGCCCGGAACTTGCCCCGATGCTGCAGGTGATCACGGGCGCAAGGGCAGGCTTGGTTCGGACTGAGGAACAAGAAGCCCGGTCATTGGCATAGGCGGATGGGACGAGATCAAAAGATCATGATCTGCGATCAAAAAGGGGCAGCCGGCTGACACCGGCTGCCCCGACTCACGATCTCCTGTCCATCGTCATCCCGGCCAAGCGAAGCGCGAGCCGGGATCGGAGAGCCACAGGCAGTGCTGTATTGTCCTCTATTGGAAAACCTCGGCTCTCCGATCCCGGATCTTCGCTGCGCTGCGTCCGGGATGACGAAGGAGAAGGCGAGGGAGAAGGTTGAGTGCGAACCTGCAGGCGAAGTGCAACCGAGAGGGAGGCGTTTCGCAAGCACACCCATCTGCTCTTGCACTCAAATGCTGCTCACGTCAGAAGCGGACGCAATTCCGACTGGACCTTCAGGAGGGCGGGCAGGAACTTTGTTTTTGCCGTTTCCGGCGTGGCGGACGTGCTGGCGTAGCCGACATTGAGCGCAGCAATCGTTTGGCCGTGGGAATTCAGCACCGGAACCGCGATGGAGCACAGTCCTGGTTCGACTTCCTGATCGATCGTTGCGAACCCCTGGCTGCGGATACTGGCAAGTTCGGCCAGAATGGCGTCCACCCGGGTGAGGGTCTTTGGCGTCAGTGCTGTCAGGGTCATGGCTTCCAGCCTTGCCCGCGCCTCGCTCTCCGGCAGGGCGGCCAGCATGATGCGGCCCATGGAGGAGCAATGAGCCGGCAACCGCGAGCCCGGCATCAGCGCGATCGACATGACTTTCGTTCGGGCGGCCCGTGCCACATAGACGATCTCGTCACCGTCGAGGATCGACACCGACGAGCTTTCCCCGATCTGTTCCGACAGGCGGTCGAGCAGGGGTTGCACCACACGTGGCAAGGGCATGGTGGCAAGGCAGGCAGTCCCCAGCCGCAGCACCTGCGGCGTCAGGGTGAAATACTTGCCGTCCCAGTTTGCATACCCGAGATGGGCCAATGTCAGAAGGCACCGGCGGGAGGTTGCCCGGTCGAGACCGGATGCGTTCGAGACTTCGGAGATCGACTGGCGAGGACGGTCTGCGGTGAAGGTTTCGATAACCTGCAGGCCCTTGGCCAGGCCCCCCATGATGTCCCGCTCTGCAATCATTCGCCGGTCTCTTGCTGATATTGATTTGTGCGATATGTAAACAAATGAATCATATCGCACAAATCAATTGGACGAAAGACACCTGCCGTCGCTATCTCCATGGACACGACAAGGGGCGAAATCTGGTCGGCCTTGAGGTGTTGGAACCTTGCTCACTCAAGGCGCACGCAGGAAGCTCCGGGCGTTGCCCGAAAAGGAGACAAAGATGGACAAGACGGTTTCCGACCTTGCCACCGCCGTGGCGGGGATCGAGGACGGCATGACGGTGATGATCGGCGGCTTCGGCGGTTCCGGATCTCCCATCGAGCTGATCCATGCGCTGATCGACCGCTATCGCGAAACGGGGCATCCGAAGGACCTCGTGGTCATCAACAACAATGCCGGCAACGGCCATGTCGGCCTGGCTGCGCTCATCGAGGCGGGCATGGTGCGCAAGTTGATCTGCTCTTTCCCGCGCTCTGCCGATCCGGTGGTCTTTACCGAGATGTACCTTGCAGGCGGCATCGAGCTGGAGCTGGTGCCCCAGGGCACGCTCGCGGAGCGGATCCGCGCGGGCGGTGCGGGTATTCCCGCCTTCTACACGCCGTCGTCCTACGGTACGGATCTGGCAAAGGACAAGCCCGTCGGCGAATTCGACGGCCGCATGTACGTGCAGGAACGCTGGCTGAAGGCAGATGTTGCGCTGGTGAAAGCCGAAACAGCGGATACCTTTGGCAACCTGACCTATCGCATGGCAGCCCGTAACTTCAATCCGCTGATGTGTATGGCTGCCGCGGAGGCCATCGTGCAGGCAAGCCGGATCGTCGAAGCGGGCGGGATCGACCCCGAGGTCGTCGTCACGCCGGGTATCTTCGTACAAAAGATCGTTGAGGTGGCCAATCCGCTGCAGGAAGAAGACCTCAACCGCGCCAATGCCGCCTATCCGCTGGAGGCCTGAGATGGAAAAGCTTTCAAACAACCAGATTGCCTGGCGCGCGGCACAGGATATTGCCGACGGCGCCTATGTGAACCTCGGCATCGGCTTCCCGGAAAAGGTCGCCCAGTTTCAGCCAGAGGGACGCGAGGCAATCTTTCACACCGAGAACGGACTTCTGGGCTTCGGCCAGGCCCCGGAGCCTGGTTCGGAGGACTGGGACCTGATCAACGCCGGCAAGAAAGCCGTCACGCTGAAGCCAGGCGCGGCCTTTTTCCACCATGCCGACAGCTTCGCGATGGTGCGCGGCGGTCATCTGGATGTGGCCATTCTGGGCGCTTATGAAATTGCCGAAAACGGCGACCTAGCCAACTGGTCGACCGGCCCCAAGGGCGTGCCTGCAGTCGGCGGGGCGATGGATCTCGTGCATGGTGCCAAGCGGGTTGCCGTTATCACCGACCACGTCACCAAGAACGGCCAGCCGAAACTGGTCAAGCGCTGTTCGCTGCCGCTCACCGGTGTCGGCTGCGTGACTCGTGTCTATACCAGCCTTGCGGTGATCGATATCGAGAACGGCCGCTTCGTGCTGCGTGAAAAACTGCCCGGCCTGTCGCTTGAAGATCTTCAGGCGGTGACCGGTGCTGAGCTTCTTGTTCCCGGCGCTGTCGCCGATCTTGTTGTTCCCGAGGTGTGAAATGGCTGAAGCCTTTATCTGCGACTATATCCGTACGCCCATCGGCCGCTTCGGCGGGGCGCTGTCCTCCGTCCGCGCCGATGACCTTGGCGCCATTCCGCTGAAAGCGCTGATGGAGCGTAATCAGGACATGGATTGGGCGGCGGTCGAGGAAGTCTTTTTCGGCTGTGCCAACCAGGCTGGTGAAGACAACCGCAACGTGGCGCGCATGAGCCTGCTGCTTGCCGGGCTGCCGGAAACCGTGCCCGGCACCACGTTGAACCGCCTGTGCGGTTCGGGCATGGATGCGGTCATCAGTGCGGCTCGGGCCATCAAGGCGGGTGAAATGGAGCTGGCGATTGCCGGCGGCGTGGAATCCATGTCCCGCGCTCCCTTCGTCATGCCCAAGGCGGAAACAGCGTTTTCACGCCAGAACGAGATTTTCGACACCACCATCGGTTGGCGTTTCGTCAATCCGCTGATGAAGAAGCAATACGGCATCGATTCCATGCCCGAAACCGGCGAGAATGTTGCCGAAGACTATGCCGTCTCCCGCGAAGACCAGGACGCCTTTGCCCTGCGCTCGCAAGAAAAGGCGGCGGCAGCACAGGAAAACGGACGTCTGGCACGGGAAATCACGCCGGTGACCATCCCCCAGCGCAAGGGCGATCCGATTGTCGTCGACAGGGACGAACATCCGCGCGCAACCTCGCTGGAAGCTCTGGCCAAACTGCGGGCACCCTTCCGAGAAGGCGGCAGCGTCACCGCGGGCAACGCGTCCGGCGTCAATGACGGCGCGGCAGCCCTGATCGTTGCGTCCGAGGCAGCGATCCGCAAGTACGGTCTGACGCCGATCGCCCGCATTTCCGGCGGTGCGACGGCAGGTGTCGAACCGCGCATCATGGGTATCGGCCCGGCACCGGCAACCAAAAAGCTGTGCGAACGTCTTGGCATCAAGCCGACAGATTTCGATGTTGTCGAACTCAACGAAGCCTTCGCAAGCCAGGGCATTGCCGTCCTGCGCCAGCTCGGAATTGCCGAGGATGCACCCCACGTCAATCCGAACGGCGGCGCCATCGCACTCGGGCACCCGCTCGGCATGTCGGGCGCACGTATTGCCGGCACGGCTGCACTGGAGCTGCAGCAGCGCGGCGAAAAGCGCGCCCTTGCAACAATGTGCATCGGTGTCGGCCAGGGTATCGCGATCGCGCTCGAAGGCGTCTGATTATCGATCGGCAATTGTCAGGTGGAACGGCCGGGCATCACGCCTGGCCGTTTCGCTATCTGCTCCTCAGGGATTGAGGACGATCACCTTGGTCTGACCGCCATTGCAGGTGTAGCAGCAGTTGGAACAGCGATTGCGGTTCTTGTAGCCCACGCCCCAGTAGAGATTGTTGCGATTGCGCACCCAGGCGCCATAGCAGACCTTTTCGCCGCGCTGGCAGGATATGTTGATCGTCTTCGTCGAAAAGTCGTCGAGCACGTAGATCTTCTTGTTGCCCGGCCAGACGTGACCGCGGCGGGTATCGGAATAAAGTTCCACATCGACAATGTTCGGGTGTTTGCTTTCGAACCGCCAGTGCAGTGTTTCCGCTGATGCCGGCAAGGTAGCGGCGGCAAAATAAACAAATGAGAACGCCAACAAGACGGCGCTCAAAAGCCCCTTACGCATAATACTTCCCCCAAAGTATCCCCATGAAAAGCTGCGTCAGACCATTGTGTTGAATGGTTATCTGGCAGCTCGCGCAAATAATGGGGCCTTTTTGAAGAAGATGGCAAGCAGGCGTTGCCAATTGCAGTGTTCAGACAGTTGTTTGCAGCCAGTCCCGAAAGGCGGCCACGGGGCGGGTCAAGGTGCGGGCGGGCGAGCGCACAAACCAGTATCCGGTCTCCAGTTCAACCAGTTTCCAGTCCGGCATGATCAGGTGTCCTGCCTCCAGTTCCTGGGAGACGAAGCGTCTGTCGATCACGATCGCGCCCATCCCTGCTATGGCAGCCTGGATGGCAAGATCCCGGCTCTGCAGCACGGTTCCCGATTTCGTGTCGGAATGGCTGAGCCCGGCCTCCTCCAGCCAGCGCACCCAGTCGCCACGCCGCGAGGCGCTGTGCAGAAGCCTGAGGCCGCTCAGAACGGATGTGTCGGTGGCATCCTTGCCACGCAGCAGACCGGGTGCCAGGGCCACCGCCAGGTGTTCCTTCCACAAGAGGTGGCTCTCGACACTCGGCCAGTTACCGGTGCCCAGCCGTATGGCGCAATCGTAGTTTTCGCGATCGAGATCAACCATGCGAGTGGAGGCGGACAACAGCAGTTCCACATCCGGCTGGCTCGCCTGGAAATCCGGCAAGCGGGGGATCAGCCAGCGGGTGGCAAAGGTCGAGACGGTGCTGATCCTCAGCTCCGTCCGGCCGCGCCGACGGAAGCTGTCGACAGCCTCTTCTATGCGGTCGAAGGCATCGCCCATGCTCAGGGCCAGGCGCTGTCCTTCTTCTGTCAGGGTGAGCCCGCGACCATCCCGGTTGACCAGCGTCGCACCAAGCTCGTTTTCGAGCTTGCGCATCAGGTGGGACAGCGCCGAAGGCGAAACCCCGAGCTTTTCGGCCGCAAGCGACGCACGCCCGTGGCGGGCCAGCAGGGAAAAGGCATGTAGCGCACGCAGGGACGCCATGGTCGATCTCCGGAAAGTTGAATATTCTTCAATAATGAACCCCGGAGACCCTGTCGAGATCGGTCAGGCTTTTTCGGCGGAACTTTCCCTTTTCGGCCTGTTCACAAGCGTGACCAGTACAAAGGAAATGATCATCAGAAGCACCCATGCATTCAACTTTGCGATTGAAACCAGTGTCCATGCATCGGCCTGGTCCGGATACTGCCAGGCACGGGCGAAAGTGCCGATATTCTCTGCAATCCAGATGAACAGGGCGACCAGAAAAAAGCCCAGCACCAGCGGCATCTTGTGCCTGTAGCGGAACACCGAATAATGGACCCAGGTTCGTCCAAAGAGCAAAAACAAGAAGACGAAAAGGCCAAGCCGCAGGTCGATGATGAAATGGTGGCTGAAGAAGTTCACGTAGATCGCGAGCGCGAACAGCCATGTGGTCCACAACGGCGGATAACCGCTATAGGCGAAGTGGAAGATCCGGGAAACGCGGGCGAGATAGCTGCCGACGGAGGCATACATGAACCCGGTGAACAGGGGCACGTCACCGATGCGGAACAGGCTTTCCTCCGGATAGACCCAGGACCCGGCGGAGGTCTTGAAAATCTCCATGACCGTGCCGACCACATGAAAGATCAGGATGATCCTGGCTTCGTCCAGCGTTTCCAGACGCGTGGCCAGCATTGCGATCTGAAGACCGAGGGCCGCGAGAAACAGGAAGTCGTAGCGACTGAGTGCGGCGTCTTCCGGATAGACGAACCGCGTCAGAAGGATGATTGCGAGCAACAGTCCGCCGTAGATGCAGGCATAGGCCTGCTTCAGGCCGAAGGCGAGAAACTCCGTCGCCGCCAGACCGAACAAGCCCTTGCCGAAGACCGGACGCAGCCTGTGCAGGAGGTGATTTATGAGCCTTTCCGTTCCGGAGCCTGGACGGGAGGGGGCTTGTAGCGGTTGGACGATCCCGGTGGGTAACATGTAACGCCTCAGCTGAAGATACCGGCCGGTCCGCAAGCGGCCGGCAGGTCTTCTATGCATCTGGCGATGTGCAGGAACTGTGCAGTGCCTTCACAGTTTTCTGCAATATTGCGGGCTGACCTGCGGTCGGGCGCTAGCTGATGGCGCCGAGCACGGCCTTCAGGAACCCGGTCAGTTCATCGGTGACGAAATCCACATGCGGATAGGGTTCGCCTTCCATGTCCCAGGTTTCCTGGAACACGTCCCGCGTGCCGGTCGGCAGGATCAACGTCGTGCACATGCCAAGCGCATGCGGCACGCTCAGGTTCTTGGCCAGGTCTTCAAACATGGCAGCACGTGCCGGCGCGACGCCGGTATGTGCCAGGAAACGTTCGTAGGTGACCTTGTTGGGCTTGGGCACAAGATCCGCCGAGACGATGTCGAAGATATCCTCGAAATGATCCGCGATGCCGAGCGCAGCCGCCGTGCGTTCCGCATGTGGGCGGTCGCCGTTGGTGAAGATGAACTTCCGGCCCGGCAAGGCCTCGATCGCGGCTGCAAGGTCCGGATCGGGTTTCAGGGTCGAATAGTCGATATCATGGACGAAACGCAGGTAGTCGTCCGGGTCGATGGCGTGGTTGGTCATCAGCCCGCGCAGGGTCGTGCCGAACTCGTGATAGAGCTCCTTCTGATGCGCCATCGCCTCATCGGGCGGCAGGTTCAGGATCTTCTGCACATAGCGCGAGATCTGCTCGTTGATCTGCGGGAACAGGTCGCTCTCGTGCGGGTAGAGCGTATTGTCCAGATCGAAGACCCAGGCTTCGACGCCTTTGAAGATCCTCAGGTCGCGGCGATGAGCCTGCGGGCCCTCGTGGGGCAGGGGGCGTTTTCCTGTCACGGGCGGATCAACGTCCCTGCGCCGCCGTCGGTGAACAGTTCCAGCAGCACCGCGTGCGGTACCTTGCCGTTCAGGATGACAACGCCTTCAACGCCGCGGTCCAAAGCTTCGATACAGGTTTCGACCTTGGGGATCATGCCGCCGGAAATGGTGCCGTCGGCAATCAGCTCATGCGCCTTGGCAACGGTGAGCTGCTTGATCAGGTTGCCGTCCTTGTCCAGAACGCCGGGCACGTCCGTCAGGAACAACAGCCGTTTGGCGTTGAGCGAGCCCGCAATGGCGCCGGCAGCGGTGTCGGCGTTGATGTTGTAGGTCTCGCCGTCTTCCCCCGGGGCGACCGGGGCGACAACCGGAATGATGTCTTCCTTGAGCACCAGCTTCAAAACGGTCGGGTCGACCTTGTCCGGTTCGCCGACGAAGCCGAGATCGAGAACGCTTTCGATGTTGCTGTCCGGATCCACAACGGTCCGGGTCAGCTTGCGGGCGGTTACCAGGTTGCCGTCCTTGCCGCACAGTCCGACCGCGCGGCCGCCTTCGGCATTGATCAGCTGGACGATTTCCTTGTTGATCGAACCGGCAAGAACCATCTCGACCACCTCGACGGTGGCCCTGTCGGTGACGCGCAGACCGCCCTTGAACTCGCTGACGATGTTCAGCCGCTGCAGCATCTTGCCGATCTGCGGCCCGCCGCCATGAACCACCACCGGATTGACACCGGACTGGCGCAGCAGCGTGATGTCGCGTGCGAAGGCCTGGCCGAGTTCCGGATCACCCATGGCATGGCCACCGTATTTCACGACAACGGTCTTGTTGTCGTAGCGCTGCATGTAAGGCAGGGCATGGGCAATGATGTTGGCGCGTGTGGCGGTGTCAGGCGTGGTCATGGAACGGAAATACTCACCGTGGCTGGGAAAACGTCTCGCGAAAGTCCCCTGCTATAGCCGGTTTGAAGTGGCTTCACAATCGGCGCAGGAGTGACGGGTCACTGGGTGGCCAGAAGAAACAGCTCCGCCCGCAGTTCGTCGACACCGCGGTTCTTTTCCGAGGACGTGGCCAGAATCTCCGGATGGGCGGCGACCCGTTTGCGCAGGATTGCCTTCGTGTCCTCGATGAGGCGAACGAGTTGCGGCGGTTTGATCTTGTCGGCTTTGGTCAGCACGACCTGATAGACGACGGCTGCCTTGTCGAGCAGTTCCATCGCTTCGAGATCGTTCTTCTTGATGCCGTGACGGCTGTCGATCAGAAGGATCACGCGGCGCAGGTTCGGCCGACCGCGCAGATAGGAAAACACCAGCTGGGTCCAGGCTTCCACCAGTTCCTTGGGCGCCTGCGCATAGCCATATCCCGGCATGTCGACGATCGTCAGCGGCGTCTCGGGAGCAATGAAGAAGTTCAGCATCTGTGTCCGGCCCGGGGTTGCCGAAGTCCGGGCAAGGTCCTTGCGCCCGGTCAGCGCGTTGATCAGGCTGGACTTGCCGACGTTCGACCGCCCCGCAAAGGCGATCTCCGCTCCGGCCGCTTCCGGCAGGTTGGCCATGTCGGTGACGCTGGTAAGAAAATCCCACGGACGGCAGAACATCAGCCGGCCGGCTTCGAGGTCTTCATCGGAATATTTTTGTTCTTCGCTCATAAGCGCCTTCTACCCTGCCTGAAAGCAACCGTCACTAGTTTTGGCGTGCCGGTTCAAGCCTGCAACCCCGCAAGGCGCACCCATTTGAAAGGGACGCCTTGCAGGTCTTTTGGTCCGCACGGCCGGACCGTTCGGATCAGGCGCTGTTTCGTTTGGCATCACACTCACCGCCCAACCCTGTCGCGGCCGCCTCCAGGGCCTCGATATCCGCGCCGCGGATCGCATTGAGGTTCCGGGAGATCGTCTCGGCCGGCCAATCCCACCAGGCGATTTCAAGCAGCCGTTCGATAGTGGCTTCATCAAACCGGAGTTTTACCACCCGGGCAGGATTGCCGACCACCACCGCATAGGGCGGGACGTCGGACGCGACCACCGCGTGCGCGCCGATGATTGCCCCGGAGCAGATGGTGACACCGGGCATCACTGTTGCATTGGTTCCGAACCAGACATCATGACCGACAATGGTATCTCCCTTCAGGTGGTCGAAAATGGTCGCAGGATCGAAGCCCTGTTCCCAACCGTTTTGGAAGATGTTGAAAGGGTAGGTCGAAAAACCCGTCATGGCATGGTTGGCACCACTCATGATGAACGTCGTTCCCTGCGCCAGCGCGCAGAACTTCCCGATCTTCAGCCGGTCGCCGACAAAGTCGAAGTGATAGCGCACATTGCGGCTTTCAAACTCCGCTGCGTGGTTTTCATCGTTGTAATAGGTGAAGTCGCCCACTTCGATGGTAGGGCGGGTGATCACGTTTTTCAGGTAAACCGTGTGCGGTTCGCCGTTGAAGGGATAGAGCGTATCGGGGGACGGGCCGTGCATGGGGCCTCCTTAAAAGCAAGAAAACAAGGGAAACTGGAAAACGCGTGTTGGACGCGGTTGACCTGCCGGTGAGCGGCTTCGCCTTGCGGATCAGGTCTTGCTTTATCGGATCATTGGTCCAGGCACTCCAAACGGGATCGGTTGAAAGACGCGAGAGCCTCGCGTCAAGGGTCGGGATAAAAACACGAGGTTCCGGCGCCGGTCAAGGTGGAACCTTTTCGGGCTTGTCTATTTGTCGCGGCAGCCTTCCAGCCAGACGTCGCCATTGTCCAGCGGTGTGCAACTGCCGGCAACCAGGCGTTCGATCCGCGCAACCCGGTCTTCAAGTTTCGGATCGTCTTTTCCAAGATGGTATGTGGACGGGGCGATAAGGACCGCGACAAGGGAGAGAAATTCCCTCTCGGAAAGCTCTGCCGGAGCTTTCCCGTAAATGGCATTGCTTGCCCTGAAGAACCCGGTCATCCAACCGTCGGGCCCATGGCCCATTTCCAGGGTGTCGAGCCAGAGAGCCAGAATTTCCTGCTTGGTAAGCTCATGTTCCAGCCCGATTGCGTAACCAGTCTGCCGGATCTTGGCGATACCGGGCTGGAATGTTTCGAAACCGACGCGTTTGGCAAGCGATTGGGTAATTGTGGTGAGACCGCCTCCGGCGCTGGATAGATCAACACCGGAATGGTCCACAAAGCCGGGATCCTCGACCTGCAGCAATTTCGCAAGTTGCCTTGGCCCAAGATCGACACCGCCTCGGCCGCCGGCAATCAGCCTGTCGGCGCGCGCGGACAGGCGAAAGGCATCGGCTCGGGCATCGAGATAACCGGCAAATCCGTAAACAAAGGCGGCGGCAGTCAGAAGCAGGACGAGGGCGGAAAGGATTTTGAGTACGCGCAAGGGACACCTCCGGAAATATATCTCGAACCGTGTCGGGCAAAGCGGGCACTGTCATGATGGAAACGAGGCCTAAAGACGGCACTTGCCTGCGTTTTTCACATCGAGGGCTGCGGAGATGTGTGGTAGGCGACGACTCGAAAAAACCTGCGTGAGTGGGGTTCTTCGGGTCGGTCAAGAACCCCGTCGAAAGTGGACCGGACAGGTGGTGCCGGTTTCTGGAGTCGTGTTCAGGTGGGAATGCGAACCCGGGCTTCGACACGCCTTTCACCATAAGCCCTGTCCTGCGGCATTTGGACTGCCCTCGGGTCGTTGAACAGGAATTCGGAGATTCTCGATATCAACCTGATACGTGTGTGTCTGTTGCCTTCGTGAAATCCGATATCATTAAGCCCTCTCACATAGGCTTGGAATGTCGGGTCCGGGGCGTTGTCCTGCGGTGGCTTGAAATAGAGCTCACCTTGTCCGAACGCAGGCTGATAGCCGAAAAACGCCAGGCCAAGCAGTTCGCGCGCCAGCACACGCGGGTTCTGGAATGATGCTTTCCTGTTGGTTTGTCTGTTCGTGTACTGTCCGAAGGTCCAGAACATGCCGGCGTTCCGGTTCATGAACTCCTTCCAGTGGTTCTTTTGATAGTCCACGGTTCCCTTCACAAGGTGCTCTGCATTTCTCCGGTTGGTCACATGCGGCAGAATCTTCTGCAGTTTCGGGACCTCTTCGTCCAGCAAATCCTCGCCGCATTGGCGAAAAAGGCCGGCCTCAGCGGTTTCCAGCGTCAGACTGAAGGTCTTGTGGGCAGTGATCGCACCGATGATGAGTGCATCGTTGAGAAGAGGCGTCCACTTCTTTTCACTCAGGATGGCGCCTCCTGTGACGGGCACGGGAGGGATGATATTGTTGTCCGCGTCCGTGTGCGTGCCTTTGCCATCGTTGCGGGCTCTTTGTTCCGTCCGGACATGCTTCCTGGTTACGTCTTCCTGGATGCCGCTGGCAGCCGTCACACCGAAGTTTGCGATCAGGTTTTTGCACATCCGGATACCGGTGCCGCCAAGCAAGGTATATGGCATTCGGTTATTTGCGGCAGCCCTGTACAGATTGTAAGCAGCCCGGCAAAACTGGTCCATTTTGTCCCGATCCTGCCAGTTGGACCAGTTTTGAACCCACGCGTTGTCGTCCCAGTAACGCTGCCAGTGAGGTTCAACCGCTGCTTTGAAGGCGTCATAGTCTGCGTACATGTTCACGTTCTCCACGATGTGGCCATGCTTGCGGCCGCATAAAAGGGATCAGGCGCACGCTTTGCTGTGTGCCGGTTTCTGTTTCAGGTGTTGGCTGGCTTGCTTGTGTCACCGGGTATTGAGCAGGCGCTTTCGGCTGCGAGCACCCGGCCGCACAAGTTGTTGCGTCTCTGGCAGACAATTTGATGGAAGAAGGGCCAAATGGCCAGTGACGCCCGTCACTGCGCTCGCATGGGCCTTGAAGTGGTCAACGCTGGGTCTTGTCGAGAAATGGCGAACTCTTGCCGGTCATTTCCATACCGAACATTCACTCGACAGGCGGAGCGGGACAAAGTCGGCAATGTCCTGCCGACGGAAGCCAGGGGGGCATCATAAGAACATCAAAAGGTTCGATGACCGGCCTCTCAATGAATAAGCCCCGCCGGTTGGCGGGGCTTATTGTTTTCAGGCAACTGCCAGAGGACTAACTCTTGTCGTCGGGAGCTGGCTTCTTGCGTTTGAAGAGCGCCCCCAGATTGTCCCAGAGCTCCACCTTGGCTCCCTGACGGCGCATGATCACATACTGCTGCGTTACGGACAGGGTGTTGTTCCATGCCCAGTAGATCACCAGACCGGCCGGGAAAGAGGCCAGCATGAAGGTGAAGATCACGGGCATCCAGGTGAAGATCATCTGCTGGGTCGGATCGGGCGGAGCCGGGTTCATCTTCATCTGGATGAACATGGTGATCCCCATGATCAGCGGCCAGACGCCCAGCATCAGCATCTGCGGCGGATCCCAGGGGATCAGGCCGAACAGGTTGAAGATGGTGGTCGGGTCCGGTGCCGAAAGATCCTGGATCCAGCCGAAGAACGGTGCGTGGCGCATTTCGATGGTGACGTACAGCACCTTGTAGAGTGCGAAGAACACCGGGATCTGCACCAGGATCGGCAGACAGCCGGCCAGCGGGTTGATCTTCTCTTTCTTGTAGAGCTCCATCAACGCCTGTTGCTGCTTCTGCCGGTCGTCGGAATATTTCTCCCGAATTTCCGTCATTTGCGGCTGCACGAGCTTCATCTTGCTCATGGAGACGTAGGACTTGTTGGCCAGCGGGAAGAAGATCAGCTTGACGATAACGGTGACGACCAGGATGGCGACACCGAAGTTGCCGAACAGGTGGAAGAACCAGTCGATCGCGAAGAACATCGGTTTGGTGAGGAAGTAGAACCAGCCCCAGTCGATGAGGAGTTCGAACCGTTCGATGCCGAGCGCTTCCTCGTAACCGTCGAGAACCTTGGTTTCCTTGGCGCCGGCAAACAGATACGAGCTGCTTTCGCCGGTCGAACCGCCTGCAATGGTCACACCGTTGCCGAGATAGTCGGCCTGAAAGACGTCGGTGGTGGCGGAGTGGCTGAAGCCCGGCTGGAATTCCTGACCCGGGGTCGGGATGAGCGTCGCGGCCCAGTACTTGTCGGTGATGCCGAGCCAGCCCTGGTCGACCTTGGCCGGCCGGATGGAGCTTTCTTCCATCAGATCGTCGTAATCGACTTCCTTGAGGCCTTCCGCGCCGAAGACGCCGAGCAGACCTTCATGGAGAATGTAGATACCCTTGGTTTCCGGCATGCCCTTTCGAGCGATCAGGCCGTAGGGATAGAGCGTTACCGCGTCGGCGCCGGTGTTTTCGACCGCCTGATTGACGGTGAACATGTAGTTGTCGTCGACAGAGAAGGTGCGCTTGAAAGTGAGGCCCGCACCATTGTCCCAGGACAGTGTCACGGGGGTTGACGGGGTCAGTGTCGTCTCGCCGTCGATGGACCAGATGGTATCCGGGCCGGGCAGGGCGATGTTCGAACCCGGATCGCCGACCCAGCCGTAATCAGCGTAGTAGGGCTTGGGGCTGCCGGACGGTGAGAACAGCACGATGGTTGGGCTGCTCTTGTCGACGGTCTCGTGATAGTCCTTCAGCCGGATATCGTCGAGGCGGCCGCCTTTCAGATTGAGCGACCCTTCAAGGCTGGGCGTATCGATGGTCACGCGCTGGGAAGCGGCAAGCGCAGTATCCCGGTTGGCAAAGGCGGCCTGTTGCCCGGCCGCCGGTGCCGCGGTGTTGGCGCCCTGCGAACCGGTTGGTTGCGGTGCATCCGGGTTTGTTGTGCCGGTCGCGGCCTTTTGAGCGGCCTCCTGCTGGGCCTGAAGTTCGGCCTGCTGGCGTTCCAACTGAGGCGCGGCAACGAAATATTGCCAGCCGAGCAGAACAATCAGGGACAGAACGATCGCGAGAATCGTGTTGCGGTTTTCAGAAATCAACTGGATTTACCCCTGTTTCCTGCGCTGTTTCGATTGGGCTGCGAGCCCTGCCGGCGCGGTTTTCCCCGTCCGCGCGGCGTTTGCGGATCCAGCACCTGGCTCAGGCCAGACTTAAGGTCTGCAACGATTTTTTCAAAGGGAAGAGTGAGTGCGCTGTCGCGAGCGACAAGCACGAAATCCGCCTTTTGCGGGATATCTTCGGGCGCAAGTTCGGCCACGGCGGCTCGAAGCCTCCGCTTTATGCGGCTGCGCATAACCGAATTGCCGGTTTTCTTGGTAACCGTGTAGCCAACCCGCGACGCGTCGTCGCTGTCGCGGTTCAAGCCCTGAACGACAAAAGCGCGCCGGCCCAGCCGGCCGCCTTTGGCGACCGCCAGGAATTCGGAGCGCTTTTTCAAAGTGTCCATAGCGGCGGATTGGTGTTGGCAGTCGCCGCCAACCCGGCGCACTGCGGGCTGGTCGCCGATTAGGCGCTGAGGCTCTTGCGACCCTTCGCGCGGCGACGAGCAAGCACCTGACGGCCATTCTTGGTGGCCATACGTGCGCGGAAGCCGTGGCGACGCTTGCGGACAAGACGGCTCGGTTGATACGTACGCTTCATTGTTCTTCCCCGCGCGGCTAAGAGCGCGGCCCTTGTTCATTTTTTAAATTCTTTGGAGGAAGCACCCGAAGCGCCATGAAGAGCGCGGCTTTTCCAGCCTTGGGTCCGAATGCATGTCCCGGTCGAGCGCGCTTATAAGGGCCATGCCGCCTCAAGTCAACTTTGCACGCCTAAGATTCTGCGTTTTCCTTTCGATCACGCACAGGTGAACCTGAAACGGGCAAGCGTCACTTATCAGTGAAGCACAGTTCTTTTTACGAGGTTTAAGGTACATCTGCCTATCAGAACAAAAAAGCAGGGCGCCCCTGCGACAAGAGGCGAGCTGATGGAAGAGTGGATGCTGGGTGACGAGGCCAACAGGATGACGCCGCCGAAGGACACGGGGCAGACCGGCGGAAAGACGCAGGAACGCACGGCAGCCGAAAGGCTCAGAAAGTGGCTGCCACTGGCGGTTCTCGCAGGACTGATGGTGCTCGGATTCGCGCTTGGCCTGCACAAGCAGCTGACCTTGTCGAACCTCATCATGCAGCGGCAGGACCTTGCCGGTTATGTCGAGCAGAACCTGGTGCTCGCCATTCTCGCCTATGTGGCAATCTATACCGTGGCGGTCGCTCTGTCGTTTCCCGGGGCATCCTTGCTGACCATCGCGGGCGGTTTTCTGTTTGGCTGGGTAATTGGCGGTGTCGCAACGGTTCTGGGCGCGACGATCGGCGCCTGCGCCGTCTTTCTTGTTGCAAGATCCTCCTTCGGTGAGGTGCTCACCAATCGGGCCGGCCCCTTCCTTGCCCGTCTGGCCGAAGGGTTTCGCAAGGATGCGTTTCACTACCTCCTGTTTCTGCGGCTGACGCCGGTATTCCCTTTCTGGCTGGTCAACATCGCCCCGGCAATCTTCAAAATGCCGTTGCCCTCCTACACGCTCGCCACGTTTGTCGGCATCATTCCGGGCACCTTTGCCTTCACCTTCATCGGTTCCGGCCTCGACAGTGTCATCGCGGCACAGGAAGCCGCCAACCCCGGCTGCGCGGCGTCCGGAACCTGCCAGATCGACGTTGCTGCCCTGGTAACTCCGCAGCTGCTGGCGGCGTTTTTTGCGCTCGGAATCGCCAGCCTCATTCCGGTGATCTTGAAAAAAGTCCGCAATCGTTAAACTTTCCGCCAGTTTCCTGCCGAATCGGAGCCCGTCATGGCCAATTTGCTGACCCCGGACATTTGCGTGATTGGCGCAGGCTCCGCCGGCCTGTCCGTTGCCGCGGCCGCGGCGGCCTTTGGCGTTGAGGTGGTGCTGATCGAAAAGGGGCTCATGGGCGGCGATTGCCTCAACTACGGCTGCGTGCCCTCCAAGGCGCTTCTGGCTGCCGCCAAGGCCGCGCATACGCAGGAAGCTGCGAGCCGGTTCGGAGTGCATGGCGACAAGCCGAAAGTCGATTTTGCCGAAGCGAACGATCATGTCCGCAAGGTCATCGCCGCCATCGAGCCGCATGATTCCCAGGAACGCTTCGAAGGCCTCGGCGTCACCGTCCTGCGCGAGACGGCAAGGTTCACCGGACCCGATGAGGTGTTGGCCGGTGCAGTCCGTATCAAGGCCCGGCGTTTTGTCATCGCAACGGGTTCCTCCGCTTTCGTTCCGCCTATTCCAGGCCTCGAGGATGTTCCCTATCTCACCAACGAAACCCTGTTCCAGTTGCACGATCGACCGGAGCATCTGGCGATTATCGGCGGCGGACCAATCGGTCTTGAAATGGCGCAGGCCCACCGGCGTCTCGGTTCGAAAGTCACCGTGTTCGAAGCCCAGAAGGCTCTTGGCAAGGACGATCCGGAACTGGCGGCGTTGGTGCTGGATACCCTGCGTGCCGAAGGCATCGACATTCTGGAAGAAACGGCGGTCGAAAAGGTCGGGCGATCCGGTGCGGGGCTTGTGATCAGTGCGAAGGGAGCGGACGGAAAGCCGGTCACGGTGGAGGCCTCTCATCTGCTGGTGGCGACCGGCCGTGCGCCCAACGTCGACGGGCTCGGCCTGAAAGAAGCCGGCATCGATCATGACCGCAAAGGCATAGCGGTCGACAAGGGTTTGCGAACGAGCAACCGGCGCGTCTATGCCATTGGCGACGTTGCCGGCGGTCTGCAGTTTACGCATGTCGCCGGCTATCAGGCAGGTCTTGCGATTCGCTCCATCCTGTTCCGGCTGCCGGTCTCCATGACCAGCGACATTGTGCCCTGGGTTACCTACACATCGCCGGAACTTGGTCATGTCGGCCTGAGCGAAGCCGAGGCCCGCTCGCGCTATGGCCACAAGGTCAAGGTGCTGACGGCGGACTATGCCGGCAATGACAGGGCGCAGGCAGAAGGTCTCACGAAGGGGCGCCTGAAGCTGATTGCCGGCCCGCGCGGCAGACTGCTTGGCGCGGATATCGCGGGTGCCCAGGCCGGGGAGGTCATCAATCTTCTGTCGCTCGCCCTGTCGAAGAAGATGACCATGAAGGACCTTGCCGGGTTCATTGCGCCCTATCCGACACTGGGTGAACTCGTGCGCCGTGCGGCAATTTCTTACTATGCGGAAGCGCCCAAAAATGCTTGGCTGCGCAAAGCGATCGGTTTCCTGCGTCTGTTCGGGTGACCGCTGGTGCCGTCTGTTTTAGAGAAGCTGTGGTACCATCGCTGATGCGGGGCCGGGGCCTTGGGATTTGGAAAGACGTGACATGAAACATGAGGGCGCGCCGCAAGGATCGGCTGTCCCGCAAGAACCCGCCGCCACGCCCGCTTCTCCCGGCGATGGCTTCGGGCATTATCGATTTGGTGGCCTGTCGGGCAAACTGCTGTTGATGACGGTGCTTTTCGTGATGCTCGCGGAAATCCTCATCTATGTGCCCTCGATCGCCAACTTTCGAAACACCTGGCTTACCGATCGGCTGACCACGGCAGGTGTCGCGGCTTCTGTGCTTGCGGAAACCAACACCATCGCCCCGCGTCTTCAGGAAGAATTGCTGCGCACGACTGGTGCGCTCGCGATTTCCCTCGACGAAGGCTCGCGGCGCAGCCTGATCGCCATGAGCAATGTGCCTGGCGAGATGGATTTCGTTGTCGACATGGCCGAAGTCACCCCCTGGTCGGCCATCCTGCACAGTTTCGAGATCCTCACCTATCGCGGCGACGGCGCCATGCGCATCATCGGTGTCGGCCAGATGGGCCATACCGAGCATGTCGATGTGGTCCTGCCCGTACGCCTTCTGCAACAGGATATGCTGGCCTTCTCCGGCCGCATTCTTGCACTGTCGCTGGTGATCTCGATCATCACCGCCAGCCTTGTCTACATCACCCTCAGGGCATTGTTCATCCGGCCGTTGCGCCGCCTGACGCGCTCCATGGAACGGTTTGCCGAAAGCCCGGAAGATACCTCGCGCATCATGTCGATTTCCGGCCGCCGCGACGAGCTCGGCGACGCCGAAATCCGTCTGGCGGGCATGGAGGAGGCTCTTTCAAGGGCGCTTCATCAAAAGCAGAGGCTTGCTGACCTCGGTCTGGCCGTTTCCAAGATCAATCACGACCTCCGCAACCTGCTGGCCTCTGCGCAGCTGTTTCTGGAGCGCCTGGAGCATGTGCCGGACCCGACGGTCAAGCGCCTTGCCCCCAAGATCCTGGCAACGCTCGACAGGGCGGTCGGTTACACCCAGGCGGTGATGTCCTACGGCAAGGCCCAGGAACGGGCACCGCAGCGCCGTCTGTTGGCGCTGAAGCGTGTCGGTGACGACGTGGCGGACGTGCTGGGTCTCGTGGATCATGCCACGGTGCGTTTCGACAACAAGGTGCCGGTGGAAATCGAGATCGACGCCGATCCGGAACAGATCTTCCGTGTGATGCTCAATCTCGTCCGCAATGCCTTTCAGGCGCTGGAGGCGGAAAAGGACGAAACGCTGGTCCGCCGGATCACCATCGAGGCCGAGCGTGAGGGCACATGTGTCCGCGTCCGGGTTTCCGACACGGGGCCGGGCATTCCGGACAATATCCGCAAGGCGCTGTTCAGGGCTTTTCACAGCGGTTCGAAAAACGGCGGCGTCGGTCTCGGGCTGGCGATTGTCGCCGAATTGCTCAAGGCGCATGGAGGATCGGTGCGGCTGGAAGACAATCGGACCGGCACATGTTTCTGTTTCGAGGTTCCCGACCGCAAGCCATGAGCGGGAAGGGCGATCTTATTCACCGCTAAGTCTCGAGGAGTTCTGCGGCTTTCCGAACTGTGTGACAGTTCTTTGAAAAAAAGTTCAAAAAGGTTCTTGCAATCCCCATCGGACCGCAGTAGGTAAGCGCCCTGTCCGGGGCACACGACACGCCCCGCAGCGCCAAGACCAGTCATCGGCAGGTTCAACCGAGATGACAAGATCTTCGCAAATACGCACCGGTAGCTCAGCTGGATAGAGCACCAGACTACGAATCTGGGGGTCGGGGGTTCGAATCCTCCCCGGTGCGCCACTTTTCCCGCACCATCAGTATTTGATCTGCTTGCACCTTTGTGCATTGCGCTGAAGCGTTGTTGGCCTGTCTGGACAGTTCCCAGGAAGCAACTTCAACATTTGCCGTCTTTGCAACGGCTACATTCGTGCATTGGGTTCCTGCTTTCCATGCGATGGACCGGACAGGTTCTCGGGGGCGCCAATCTCGTTTTAAGGCCAGGTTGTCAGCGGGTGATTTGCCGAATCCCAACGTGCCTGATCCGGAAAATCGGATCTTGGTTCCGATGACACATGCCGCATGTTCTTGGGCAGGTGATTACGGTCGCCCGGCTTGGATGGTCCCTATAAGAAGGGGCCGTTTCGGGTCATTCCAAAAGAATTGGAAGAAATAAAATCTCAAAATATTTTGTTGTTTGATTATTATTGTAAAATGTGTATGCTGAAAATTAGAAAAATAAGCGCGGAACAAAATAAAAATCAATCTTACCGCCTGTTTTGTCATGAAAATTCAAAGTACATGAGTGTATTTTTCCTTGCAAAGGTGCTGCTTAAGCCTGCGCCCTCCCTGGAAAGGTGTGCCCGCGAAATCAGTCATGACACATTTGGCGGCGCAGATGTTTACCGCTTTCCGTCATGCATTTGGCCTTCTCGGATCAAGGACAGTTTACGGAAGCGGCCACCGTATGCCGGTTGAACAGGCTGATACACGTATCTGTCGATAGCATAGCGTCACTTGGCGGATCTCAGCCGGCGAATTCTTCAAATCAAAGGATACCCAGTTATCATGACCAGGAAAACGGTCGCAAATACCAGCCAGGGCAGAGCCTCGGGTGGCTCTTCGGACCACAGTTTCAGGATAGGGCAGGCCGTGCGCCTGAAAAACGTATTCGGTGGCAAGGGCATGTCCGGCCTGACGTATCGTGTGACAGGCAGGTTGCCTGCTCGCGATGGCATGCCGCAGTATCGCATACAGTCCGATGGGGAAGCGTACGAGCGCATGACCACGCAGGATCAACTTGAAGCGGTTGGCGAAGCTGCTTCTGGTTCCAATTCGACGCTGCTTGAAAAAACATTCGGTTCAAGCCATCGTTAGGTTGCTGGAGAACCGGTTCTGCCCGTGCGCGAGAAGAGGTGTTCCTCGTCTGTGATTGCCTGATGAACCAGGAACAGTGGTGGAGCTGGTCGAATTTGCGTCTGATGGCGATCTATCAGACGGCCTGCCCAGATCCCGTCTCAGGGCTTTTCTTGTAACGTGTTGGCGGGAAACCTACCAGGAACAATTGGGTAGCGACACTGCCACTGCGATGGTCGAATCCCTTGCCGGAGAAGGTCTGGGTGGCATTCTGCCTGCGACGGATGAACGGGTGGTCCTCGCGTTTCATGACGATCGGATCGTCGGAAGCTGCGTCTACGCAGCTCGCGGGGAAACTGTCTATGTCTGGGGCTGTTACATCAGCCAGGCGTTCCAGAGATCGGGGACTGGACGCAGATTGATCCGGCATGTTCAACGTGAAGGTTTGAGCGCAAGGCGGCTTCAGGTCACGGTGCTATGCGCCAGCGCGGGCGCAGTCGCCTTTTACGGATCTTTGGGATTTGCAGTTGTGGAACGCGTAGAATACGAGCTCTTTCCCGGTTGCAGGGAGCCGGCGCTGGTCATGGAACTGGCGACCGCCTGACGGTGTGCCATGGTTCCGAGGTTTTGGGCGGAAAAGCAGAAGCGAACGCCGAACGGCAATTAGGGGCGGTCCATATTGAATGCCCGTTTCACTCGCCTTGCCGACAGTGCCCGCAAGAAGCCCACGGAACTCGCAAGAAGCCCTGGGAAAAAGAGAAATGAAACCTGGCGTCAGGCCTTCGGCAAAATGCGTTTGCGGGGTTTTGCCGGGGCTGACTTGCCTTTGGCGGTATTCGTGGCGGCGGCTGCCTGCTTGTCCTGGTTCGCCAGTCTTGCAGCTTTCAGCCGGGCCGTCTTGGCATCGCGGGCAGATGTCTCGGCCTCATTGATTTCACGCGCGACCCGACGGGTTGTTTCCGCTTTGCTTTCCGCAGTTTCCCGTCGTGTGCGAAGCGGGCTTTCATTATCCTTGGACGAAGTCATCTGCGCGTCTCCAACCGTTCACTGGTGGTAATTGCAAAAAAGGCCGGGAGTTACCCCGGCCTTTTCCATTCATCCTGCTGCCCGGTGCCAGTACATCCGTGGTCACCGAACAGAGTTGGATGCAGAATTAGACTTCCTGAAGGTTGTCAGCAGCGGACTTGCCGGAACGGCGGTCCTGGACAACTTCAAAGCTGACCTTCTGGCCTTCGACCAGGCTGCGCATGCCTGCGCGCTCTACAGCGGAGATGTGCACGAACACGTCGGCAGCGCCATCTTCCGGCTGAATGAAGCCAAAGCCTTTGGTGGTGTTGAAGAATTTTACGGTACCTACTGGCATAACGATTTCCTTTCAATCGGTCATGGTAGTTTGCGCGCCTCACGGTATGCGGGGCGGCGCGGTTAGGTCGACGTTGATGGGAAGATCGTTCAGAACACGGAAAACCGCGCAGTCACAAAGTTCGACAAACAATATCGATGCCCGATACCTAAGTTGAAACCGTGTCCAAAACAAGGCGCATTTCCTGTTTCTTTGAAAAGAATTTTTGCGGCGATGAAACTTAGCAATAATAATTCGTTTTGATCCGATTTCAGGATCGTTTTGGCGGGTGATGGGTCATCTCGGCTGGGTGCAGGCCCAGGGGTAATAACGGAATTCCGGTTAATGGACGTAGCACCTGGCAATTGGCGAAGGCGCAGGCGGTAGTTCTGACAGGTTTGTTTTACCAGCCTTCTTTTAGGTGCTACAAAGACGCGAAGTGTTTTTCCAAAGTGAGTTCAGAGACATACATGTCCCAGGCGCTGGAAATTTCGCTCCTTGGGGAACTGCGCGTCAGGGCCATGGGGCAGGAAATTGTTCTGCCGGCCTCCAAGAAGGCACGGGCGCTTCTGGCGTTTCTGGTTGCGACGGGGCGGCCGCATCGGCGTGAGCGATTGTGTGAGCTGTTCTGGGACCTTCCGGACGATCCGAAAGCGGCGCTGCGCTGGGCACTCAGCAAGCTGCGGCGGGCGGTCGATACGCCGGACCGGTTGCGGATCATCGCCGACCGCGAACGCGTCCAGTTCGATGCTGAAGGCATCGGTATCGACATTCTCGATATTCACGCAAGGCTTCGGAACCAGGCAGGGATGCTTGGCGTCATCGAGCTTGAGGACATGGCCACGCGGCTCGGGAACATGTTGCTGGACGGCCTGGACGGTGCCGGGGACGAGGCTTTCGATGCCTGGCTGACGGCTGAACGCGAAGACGTCCATCTGGCGCAGGTGGAAGTTTACAGGCGTCTGGCGACCCACAGGGATATTGGCCCGGCTGCCAGTCGGAAGTGGCAGCGACTGTGGCTGGAAGCCGACCCGGAAGGCGCAGAGGCGCACCAGCGGATGCGAAGTGATACGTCGCCGGCAGGCCTTCAGCGGGGCACACCACCCCCAGGTCTTTTGTCTGACCACGTCGTGCTTGCCGAGACGAGTTCGGCCGACCCCGCAGACAGGGTTCGCAAGGCCCGTGCCCATGCGCTCAGGGCGCAGAATATCGGATTTTGCGACGTGGCAGACGGCACCAGGATCGCCTATGCCAGCATCGGGTCCGGCCCACCTATTCTGAAGGCGGCCAATTGGCTGAACCACCTGGAGTTCGACTGGTCGAGCCCGATCTGGGGCAGAAGCTTTGCAGAGCTTTCCCGCGGCCGCACGTTGATCCGCTACGACGAGAGAGGCTGCGGTCTGTCCGATTGGGATGTGGACGATCTCGGGTTCGACGCCTTTGTCGAGGATCTTGAGGTCGTTGCCGATACCCTGGGGCTGGAGCGGTTTCCGCTGGTGGGTATTTCTCAGGGCTGTGCCGTGTCTGTTGAATACGCCGTGCGTCATCCCGAGCGCGTTTCCGGACTGATCCTGATCAGTGGGTATGCTGCCGGCTGGCGATATCTCGCCTCACCGGAGGAACAGGCCCGGCGCGAAGCGGTGATCACGCTGACGGAACTTGGCTGGGGAACGGATAATCCGGCCTACCGGCATATTTTCACGCAAACCTTCATGCCGGATGCCAGCGCGGAAACCCTGGACTGGTTCGATGATTTTCAGCGTCAGACAACCTCGCCGAAAAACGCGGCGCGGTTTCAGGAAGCCTTCGGCCGTATCGATGTCCGCCACCGCCTTGGGCAGGTAAAGGCGCCGACAATCGTTTTGCACTCCAGGTACGATCAGCGCATTCCGCTGGAACTCGGCCAGGCTGTTGCGGCAGGCATACCGGGGGCGCAATTCGTGGCGCTGGAAAGCCGAAATCACATTCTGGTCGATCAGGAACCTGCCTGGCAGGTGTGCCTTGGTGCCATCCATCGCTTTCTTGAAGAAAACGGCATCTGATTTTGGCTCTTGTCGGAAGCGCATTCCGGCGGGGCAGAGCCGGGATATGATCTCCGCGCTCTGCCCGCTTTGCCGGCAAATGTCTCCTGTCAGGCGAATGGTCAGCGGCTAATGAACGGAGAAGAGCACTGCAGGCGCGAGCCTTGCCCGGACTGGAACGTGTTGTCGGAAACACGATAGGAGTTGTAGCGGCCAAAGCACCAGTCGATATGCCGTGTCACAACCGCATCGCGAGCGCCAAAAGCCCATTGGTGCTGATAGCCCTTGTGGCTGCTTTTTCCATAGCCCCCGGCAAAGGCGGCAGGGGCGAAGGTCGTGGTTGCCAGGGCTGCGGCGGCAACGGCGGTGAAGATGGTTTTCCTGAACATCTGGATCTTCCTTTGGCTTGGTGAAGGCGAAGTGGTGTTCGCCTGTCCCTCTTACCTAGGAGAGATCATTCGCCGAGGCCTGTGACGCGCGACACTGCCCCGACATCGGCTGTCTGATGACAGCCAGCGCGTCCCGAGTTCTGGCCAAAACGGCTCTCGTGTTCCTCACACGAAGTCCGCGACGTCCTCCAGGCCTTCCCGGTTCCGGATGATCAGCCAGCCTTCCTTGAGGTCGATCAGGTCTGCTTTCTGGAACTTGCGCAGGCACCGGTTCACTGTCTCTCGCGTATTGCCGATCATCTCTGCGATTTCCGACTGGGAGAGCGACAGTTTGGTCAGTGGCTTCTCTTCAGTGCCGGGAGCGGTCACGGTGATGCGGAGCAGCAGGCGGGCGAGACGTTCCGGCAGACCGAGAAAACCGATTTCCATCATCCGTTCGTCCGACCGGCGAACGCGCTGGCAAAGAAGCTCGATCAGCCGGATGGAAAGAGCCGGATCGCGATTGAGCACTTCAAGCAGAGACCTCCGTTCGACCACGACCAACTTGCAGTTGGTCAAGGCGCGCACGTTTGCTGACCTCTCGCCGCCATCGAGCAGGGCAATTTCGCCGAAGATGTCGCCGGGATGCAGTTCCGACAAGGTAACATCGCGGGCGCTGGGCGTCGGCATGCTGACGCGTACCGAGCCTTCCGCAATTGCCATCATGCTTTGCCCCGGCGTTCCCATGTCGAAAATGATATCGCCTGCGGTGTAGCGTTTGACATGTGCGAAAGCGGCCAGATCCTTGCGGCTCTCGTCATCCAGCGCTTCGAAAATAAAGCTCTGTCCCAGGAGCTTTTCCTTATTCAAACTCTCTTCGGTAGCCATATTCTCTCTTTCTCGTGTGATGCGAGCACCAGTACAACGGTGGTTACAACGGTTGTTGTGTCATACCATGGTGGTATCTCACGGCGATGCCTTACCTAAAATTGACAAGCCTATCGGGATTGCAATGTCAACAAGACGATTGAAATTGGCCGGAACCCTGATCGGGTTGATGCTCGCAGCTTCCTCCACGGCCATGGCGCAAAATGTGAACGGCTGCGAACGCACACAGATCCAGGATCCGCCCAGGACTGTGTTTCAGTGCGCGAACGGTCTCGTGATCGAAGCAGAAGCAGCCAGTGCTTTCAACATCGACACCGCCGCAGGCGCCACGCGCCCGGAAGATGTCGATCTCGAAACCGATGCGATGCTGATCGAGGTCGAGCCGGGCAGTGGCCCGTTCCAGGTGCGAACCCCTCACGCCATTGCCGCCGTTCGCGGCACGATCTACGCGGTCGATGTCGGGCCGGAGCGCACGTCAGTCTTCGTTTTGCGCGGTCACGTGTCGGTATCCCGGCCGGATGGCAGCGATACGGTGCTGCTCGCAGCCGGTGAAGGAGCGGACGTCGCCCCGGGCCTTCCCTTCGCACCGGCCACATGGTCAGCGGAAAGGGCCGCAGGGCTTATGTCCCGTTTCGGTCAATGAAACTGAAGCTCTACGTCTGTCTCGTGGTCCTGGCGATGATCGTCGGGGCCGTCTGGGCAGGCTCCCTGGCGTTGGGCCATGTTGCCGGACGGGCAAGCGTGCTTGACCGGCTGGAAACGGTGCTTCTCGATCTTCGTATCCATATCAAGGGACCGCGCGAAGCGCCGCAGGATGTGGTGATCGTGGCCATCGACGATCAGACGGTGGCCGCAGCGGGTCACTATCCGGTCGACAGGGTGTTTCTGACCGAGCTGGTTGACCGGATCCGGGACGCAGGCGCCAAGGCCCTGGCCATCGACATTCTGCTGATGGGAAAATCGAACGAGGCAGCAGACACCGGCCTTGCGACGGCGCTTGCTTCTCTGCCTACGGTGATTGCGGCCGGTGGCCAGTTCCCGCTTGAAAGGGCTGCGGCGGTACTGGTGCCGGCTCCCGAAACCGAGTTGCGACCGTTTGAAGCCTTTGCGGAAGCAGCCAGCGTCGGCCTCGTCAATGTCTCGACCGATGCCGGCGGCACACCGCGCCATATCCCTCTTATTTTCAAGACCGACCAGGGACTGGCTCCCTCGTTTGGCATGCTGGCTGTTGCCGGGTTCCTGGGTGCGCCTCCATCGGTGACCGCAGAAGGCATCCGGATTTCCGGGCGAGTGCAGTCGCTGGATCTGCAGTGGCAGCAACCGCTGAACTATTATGGCAAGGGCGGCACCATCAGAACCGTCAGCGCGCAATCGCTTCTTCAGGATGCCGCCGCCGCCAAGGCAGCTCTTGGTGGTCGTCTGGTGCTTCTTGGTGTCACCGCTTCGGCTGTCGGTGACCGGTTTTCGTCTCCGTTCGACCCTATCCTGCCTGGGGTGGAAGTCCTGTCGACGGGGATTGCCAACCTGCTGGACGGATCGGTTCTGCTACGCGACAGCCGGGTCCGCAGTTTCGATGCACTCGCTGCCGTCTCCATTACGCTACTGGGCATGGCCGTTGTCGTGTTCCTGCCGCTGGCCAGCGCAACCATCGTTTACCTGCTGCTATTGCTGGGCTGGCTGACCGTCGTCGTCATCTGTTTCAACCAGGGCATCTGGCTCAACGCGGCATTGCCGATTGCGGCAAGCGTCCCGCCGGTTGTTGCGCTTGCTGTGCTGAGGGAAGGTTTCGAATGGTTCAGGGTACGCCGGCTGGTGGCGGCCCGTGAGGCTCTCAGCCGGTTTCAGGCGCCGGATCTTGCCCGGCGTATTGCCGATGATCCCGGCTTTCTGCTGGTCCCGCGGGAGCAGCCGGTTGCGATCCTGTTCATTGATCTGGCCGGATACACCGCCCTTTCGGAAAAACTGGGTCCTGCGCGAACCCGGGATGTTCTGAAGGCCTTTCATACGCTGGTCGTCAATGAGGCCGCGCGCAACAAGGGACTGGTACTGGATTTCATGGGAGACGGGGCGATGATCGGATTCGGCATTCCGGACGCCGGACCAAAGGATGCCGCTGACGCCTGTCGCTGTGCCTTTGATCTCGTCGTTGCCGTGCGTGGCTGGATCCTTGCCTCCGGGCTCGACGCCGAAATTCGCGACGTACGCCTTGGCGGCCATTTCGGTCCGGTGGTGCTGTCGCGTCTGGGGCATGAGAACCAGCAGCAGATCGCGGCAACCGGCGACTGCGTGAATGTGGCCAGCAGGCTGATGGAAGTCGGCAAGTCACGTGGCGCTTCGATCGTCCTTTCCACCGCCCTGACGAAAGCGGCCGAGGTTGGTGGTGAGATGTTGGGAATGCCGCCACGCAGGGAAGCCGTCGCAATCAGGGGGCGCGTGCAGGAGCTAGAAGTTGCGCTCTGGACAGCGGACGAAGCCATGCCGGAGCGGCGCACGCTTTCTGCGACAAACTGAATGTGAGCTAGGCGATCCCGGGTTGGCCGAAAAGCGGACGGGCGGAAGCTTTCTGCCTCCGCCCGTTTGCTCCACCGGCCATCTGCTTGAGGGTTGCTCCTGCCAGTGGTGTGTCCGTTTCTGCGGACAAGATGTAAGTAGCCCGACTGAGCCCCGGAGACATGTGACGGCCCTCACAGGCAAAACGGTCTTCAGCCAAAGATCGCGACTTGCGATGCCTCGCGCTTGGCTTCGGCCTTTCGAAGCTCGTTTGCAGGAAAAATCGTCCCAAGCAATCTCTTCAATTTTGTCAGGCTATGGCCTACCGTGTGCTCCACCGCGCAGGAACCTTTGAGTCGCCTGCGGCCGGATCTTTCCAACCGCATTTGAGACGAGACCCTTCATGGCACAGCTGCCGAATTCCCTTGAAGCCCGCGACACGGCATTCCAGCTCCATTCCTACGCCGACGCCCGCCGTCAGGAAGAGACAGGCGCATTGGTGATCGAGAAGGGTGAGGGCATCTATGTGGAGGATATCAACGGCAAGCGTTACATCGAAGGCATGGCCGGTCTCTGGAGCGTTGCCGTCGGCTTCGGTGAAAAGCGCCTGGTCGATGCAGCCGCCCGGCAGATGGAGAAGCTGCCCTACTACCACACCTTCACCTACAAGAGCCATGGACCGTCGATCGAGCTGGCGGAAAAGCTGGTCGAGATGGCACCCGTGCCGATGTCGAAGGCCTATTTCACCAACTCCGGGTCTGAGGCCAACGACACGGCAATCAAGCTGATCTGGTACCGGTCGAATGCGCTTGGCCAGTCGGAGCGCAAGAAGATCATTTCGCGCGTGCGCGGTTACCACGGTGTCACCATCGCCTCGGCCAGTCTCACGGGCCTGCCCAACAACCACCGCTCGTTCGACCTGCCGCTGCCGCAGATCCTGCACACCACCTGCCCGCACTACCGGACCATGAAAAAGGACGGTGAAAGCGAGGCGGATTTCGCAAAGCGCTGTGCGCAGGACCTGGAAGACCTGATCCTGGCTGAAGGCCCGGAAACGATCGCGGCCTTCTTTGCCGAGCCGGTGATGGGCGCCGGCGGCGTGGTCGTGCCGCCGGACGGATACTGGCAAGCAGTTCAGCCGGTTCTGAAGAAATATGACATTCTCTTCGTCGCCGATGAGGTGATCTGTGGATTTGGCCGGACCGGCAACATGTTCGGCACGGAAACCTACAATCTGCAGCCGGACATGATGACCCTCTCCAAGGCCTTGTCGTCGTCCTACCAGCCGATTTCCGCGCTGCTGATCAACGACACGGTCTATCAGCCGATCGCGGACGAAAGCCACAAGATCGGCGTGCTTGGTCATGGTTACACCGGCAGCGGGCACCCGGTTGCAGCAGCTGTTGCGCTTGAAAACCTGAAGATCATCGAGGAGCGCGATCTGGTTGGCCATGTCAGAGCCATCGCACCGACTTTCCAGAAACGCCTTGCCGGCCTTGCGGAAAATCCGCTGGTAATCGAGACGCGCGGCATCGGGCTGATCGGTGCCGCGGAACTGTCGCATGAGGCGCTTGCGGCAACGCCCGGCGCGCTCGGCGCGAAAACCAATGCAATGTTCCACGACAAGGGCCTGATTTCGCGCAACATGCTGGACGCCATGGCCTTCTGTCCGCCACTGATCATTACCGAAGCCCAGGTGAACGAGTTGTTCGACATCGCAGAAGCCGGTCTCAAGGCAGTTCAGGAAAGCCTGTGAGCGATCACTACTCCATCCTTGGAACAATCTCGGGCACTTCGGCCGACGGTATCGATCTGGCGTGGATCGAAACCGACGGCCGGACGGTTGCCCGGTTCGGCCCTGCGGAAACGGCAAGCTACCGGCCAGAGACAAAGCGCCGGGTGCTGGAAGCTGCTGCGCGCAAGGGAACCGGACGCGACGACTGGCCGGAAATCGCCGCTGCGGTAACGCGCGATCATGCCGAGGCGATCCTGGGGTTCCTGGCAACGCACGGTCTCGCGCCGGATGCCGTGGTTTTTCACGGCCAAACGGTCTGGCACGATCCGGCCAAGGGCGAAACGGTTCAGCTGGGTGATCCGCAGTCTCTTGCAACGGATCTCAACGTTCCGGTGATCGGCGACGTTCGCCTGGCAGATATGGTGGCAGGCGGGCAGGGAGCTCCTTTGGTCCCTGTCTATCATCAGGCGCTCGCCAAGACACTGGTTGGCGAAGACAAGGAGCCCTTGTGTTTCCTCAATATCGGTGGGGTTTCCAATCTTACCTATATTGAAGGCGACAAGCTGCTGGCGTTCGATATCGGACCGGGCAATGCTTTCCTGGACGATTGGGTCCGCAAGCACGGTGCCGGCGACTATGACGCGGGCGGGGCGATTGCGGCAAAGGGCACGGTCGATGAAGGTCGTCTTCAGTCAGCGCTCACCCATCCGTTCCTGGCCGAGCCGGGTCCGAAGTCCCTCGACCGCTACAGTTTCTCTGGCGAATTTGCTGAAGGTCTTGGCCTGGAGGATGGAGCTGCCACCTTGCTCGCTTTCACGGCAGCCGCCATTGCCAGCGCGGAAAAGCTTTTGCCGCGGGTTCCTCGGCTTTGGCTGGTTTGCGGCGGCGGACGGCACAATCCGGTTCTGATGAAAGCCTTGGCGAAGCTTCTTGCGGGAGATGTTGTGTCGGCTGACGACTACCGGATCGACGGCGATGCCCTGGAAGCCCAGGCAATGGCTTTCCTGGGCGCGCGTTTGAAGGCCGGTCTGCCAACCACCTTTCCAGGCACGACCGGTGTCAGCAAGCCGGTTGTCGGCGGCAAACTGTTTACGCCCGGCACCTGAGCGTGCGTAGACAGGCGCGGCTCCCGGTAATCGCAAAAACGCTTCTCTACCGGAAGACAGTGTTTCGGAAGGTCAAGCGACCCGAAAGCTGCAATTGCTTGCGCGAACCCCAGCTTGCCGCTAACCAGACATCATGAACGGATCTGAAATTTACCACCGGCTGATCGGCCTTATTGAAGAGCGGGTCTTGAAACCCGGCGACCGATTGCGCGAGGCAGACCTGGCGGAAGAATTCGGCGTCTCCAGAACGCCGATCCGCGAAGGCCTGAAACGGCTTGAGGCCCAGGGCCTCGCCGTGCACGAGCCCAACCGTGGCATGGTGGTGCCGACCCTTGATCATGGCCAGATCAACGAAGTCTACTTCATGCGGGAAGTTCTGGAAGGAACGGCCGCCGGACTTGCCGCCAAGCATGCGTCAAAGCCGGAAGTGGAGATCCTGCAGGATCTGGTCAGCGCCGATCGCAAGCGCATTGCGGATAAGGACAGCCTAGTGCGCTCGAACCGGGAGTTTCACCGCCGCCTGTGCCTGGCCTCGCACAATCGCTATCTGGTCGACCAGATCGACCACCTGCGCCTGTCGCTCATCCTGATGGCGGGCACGACGCTGGATACGCCGGAAAGGCGCGAAACGGCGGTCGAGGAACATGCCGCAATCGTTGACGCTATTTCACGGGGCGACTGTGCCGCAGCAGAAGCTGCTGCCCGGCTTCACATAGCGCACGCACACAAGACCCGGCTGCAGCAGATCTGATCAGCCGGTCAGCAGACCGTTTGCCGAGCGCGTTAACAACATCAGTGCCGCGACAACCAGAACGGTGAATGTGAGAGCCATGCCTGCAATCCGGAACCTGAGCGGCTCCGGTTCCTGGCTGACGCTGTAGGCGTGCAGGGCCCTGCCGGTGAAAAGACCCACCCCCAGAGCCCAGAGCAGCCAGGGCGTGGCGCCCGTCAGCTCCAGAAGCAGCATGAGTATCAGCCCCAGCGGGGTATATTCTGCAAAGTTGCCGTGGGCGCGCATGCGTCGTTGCAAACCGCCATGGCCGCCATCGCCGAGGCCGATGCGTTCGCTCTTGCGCACGCCGATCACCCGAACACTCAGGAAAATGTAAAGCAGCGTCAGCAGGCCCGCGAAAAGCGGGGTGATGTAAAGCGCCATGTCGGCCCCTTGAAAGAGAGAGCCGGCGGCGCAGGTTCTGGCCGCCGGGGATGTTCAGCTTACGACGGGCGGGAAAAGGCGGATCAGCATTCCACGATATTGACGGCCAGCCCGCCCTTCGAGGTTTCCTTGTACTGCTCCATCATGTCCATGCCGGTCTGGCGCATGGTCTCGATGCAGCCGTCCAGCGGCACGAAATGCGAACCGTCGCCACGAAGCGCCAGAGAGGCAGCAGTAACAGCCTTGACCGCACCAAGGGCATTACGCTCGATGCAAGGGACCTGCACCAGGCCTGCAATCGGGTCGCAGGTCATGCCGAGATGGTGTTCCAGGGCGATTTCCGCCGCATTCTCGATCTGCTCGTTGGTGCCGCCAAGCGCTGCGCACAAACCGGCAGCCGCCATGGCAGAGGCCGAGCCGACTTCTCCCTGACAGCCAACTTCGGCACCAGAGATCGAGGCGTTGGCCTTGATGATGCCGCCAACGGCAGCCGCCGTCAGCAGGAAGGTCCTGATGCCGGCCTGGTCCGCGCCGGGGCAATGATCGAGGTAATAGCGGGTCACCGCCGGAATGACCCCGGCAGCACCATTGGTCGGGGCCGTGACGACACGGCCTCCGGCAGCGTTTTCCTCGTTGACGGCCATAGCGTAAACGCCGAGCCAGTCGACCACGTTGTGCTCGAAAGGCGGGTTCGTGCGGCCTTCACGAATGAGCTTTTGGTAGATATCTGCGGCGCGGCGTTTCACTTTCAGGCCGCCGGGCAGAATGCCGGTCTGGGAAATGCCGCGGTTGATGCACGAATCCATGGCCGACCAAAGACGGTCGATGCCTTCTTCCACTTCAGCCTGAGGCTTGTCGCTGCACTCGTTGCGCAGCTTCATCTCGGCAATGGAAAGCTCGGCTTCCCGGCCCATCTCCAGCATCTGTTTGGCATTGGCAAAGGGAAATGGCACATCCTGCTTGGCAAGCTCGTTGACCGGTTCGTTGCTGGTCTTGCGCAATTCGGATTCGCTGACCACGAAACCGCCGCCGATGGAATAATAGACAAAGGTGTCGATGACGGCGCCGGCAGCATCCAGCAGATGGAAGGTCATGCCATTGGCGTGCAGCGCCAGCGGAGGGCCATAGTCGAAGATGACATCCCGGGACGGTTCGAAATGCAACTCCGGCAGGCCGTCTATTTTCAGCTTCCTGGTCTGCTCCAGCTCTTCCAGCATCGGGTCGACCTTGTCCGGATCGATGGAATCGGGCCTGGCTCCCAGCAGGCCGAGACACACGGCCTTGTCCGTGGCGTGGCCCTTGCCGGTGAAGGCAAGCGAGCCATGCAGGGTGACGGTCAGCCGTGTCGCACGGTTTTCCGCACCGGACAGGCCCCGCACCCGGTCAAGGTAACGGTGAACGGCAACCATCGGGCCAACCGTGTGAGAACTGGACGGCCCGATGCCGATTTTGAAAATGTCGAAGACGCTGATGAACATCTCTTGAACCGCATATGTCAGATGCACCGGCCCTGCCGGCGCTTTGAGGTCACGCTAACAGATAGCGCCCGGATGTCCTCCATTCAAACGGGCATTTTTGTGTTATTTGCGACATGCGGCTGAAACAGACGTTTTCCCGTGCGGGTTAGAACCGGATCAAACGGTTCGCGGAAACAGTTGTTTGCGAAATGCCCCTTTGATAGCGTGCCGCTTCTTTTCAAATGCAACTATCCGACACAAGAGCTACTCATGACCTCGCAGCACCCGGCCGACACGGCAGATGTTCTGGCTTCCAAAAAACAGGCGTTTCAAATCCCCGACGGGGTCATCTATCTGGATGGCAATTCGCTTGGTGTGCTGCCGAAACACGTGCCTGCCCGCATTGCGCAGGTAATCAACGAGGAATGGGGCAACAGCCTGATCCGGGCCTGGAACACCCACAGCTGGATCGACCTTCCCGCCCGCACAGGTGACCGCATCGGCAAGTTGATCGGCGCACCGGCAGGGACGGTCGTCGCCTGCGACAGCACCTCTGTCAATGTGTTCAAGGTCCTTTCCGCAGCCCTGGCACTGCGGCCGATGCGCAAGGTCATCCTATCCGACAATGGCAACTTCCCGACCGATCTATATGTCGCCTCCGGCCTGAAGCAATTGCTCGACAAGGGACATGAACTGAAGGTTGTCGATCCGGAAGCGGTGAAGGACGCCATTGGTGAAGACGTGGCGGTGGTGATGCTGACGCAGGTCGACTACCGCACCGGCCGGGTTCATGACATGGCGGATATCACCCGCGCGGCCCATGAAGCAGGTGCCCTGGCGATGTGGGACCTTGCCCACTCTGCCGGTGCGATCCCGGTCGATCTTCACGGGGCTGGAGCGGATTTTGCCGTTGGTTGCGGATACAAGTATCTGAATGGAGGCCCGGGTGCTCCGGCATTTCTGTATGTCGCCCCCGAGCACCAGGACAAGGTCACCTCGCCGCTGACCGGCTGGATGGGGCATGAGGCCCCCTTCGCGTTCGATCTCGACTACAGGCCGGTTTCCGGCATCAGCCGGATGACGGTCGGAACGCCCGCCATTCTTGCGCTTTCGAGCCTTCATGCGGCCCTTGACGTCTTCGAGGACGTCGACATGGCGGACATCCGCCGCAAGTCCGTTTCACTCAGCGAGTTGTTCATCGCTGAAGTCGAGGCCAAGTGCCCGCAACTGGAACTGGCCAGCCCGCGGGATCCGAATGCCCGCGGCAGCCAGGTCTCGTTCCGTTTCAAGGAAGGTTACGCCGTCATGCAGGCGCTGATCGACCGCGGCGTGATCGGTGATTTCCGGGCACCTGACGTGATGCGCTTCGGCTTCACGCCGCTGTACCTGTCGCATCAGGACATTGTCGATGCGGTTGAGATCCTGAAGGATATTCTGGATACGGAAAGCTGGAACCGGCCGGAGTTCAAGACCCGCGCAAAGGTCACATAGCCGCGACGCGAACCTGGGCCTGCAGCATGTCGATAAACTGCTGTTCGGGCACCGGTTTGGAATAGAGGAAGCCCTGGAAACGGTTGCAGCCGTTTTCAGACAGCCAGGCCCGCTGTTCAACGGTTTCCACCCCTTCGGCGACAACGCTGGCATCAAGCGCTGATGCCAGCGACAGGATCAGCTTCACGATGGCGCCGCCGGTGGCAATGTCGTTCATGAACATCCGGTCGATCTTGATACCGTCGATCGGATAGTTGTGCAGATAGGCCAGGTTGGAATAGCCGGTGCCGAAGTCGTCGATAACGATCCGGTAGCCGGCAGCTTTCAGCTTCGTCAGGGATTCGTAGGCATGCGGAATATCGCCAAGCAGAACGCTTTCGGTGATTTCCAGCGAGATGTCGTTCGCATTGCAGCCGGTTTCCTTCGGCAGGCTCTGCATGCGTGCAACAAACGTGGGGTCCGAAAGCTGCTTCGGTGAGACATTCATCGACAGCGGTACGGAAACGTTCAGCAACTTGAGCCCGGACTGCATGTAGGCAACATTTCGGCTGACCCAGGTGCCGATCTCGTTGATGAGGCCCGTTTCCTCGGCAACCGGCACGAAGTCATCGGGACTGACCAGGCCTTTTTCGGGGTGCTGCCAGCGCAACAGGGCCTCGGCGCCGACAACACGTTGGGTGCGGGTGCAGGCAATCGGCTGGTAATACAGCAGGAATTCATTCTCGCGGATTGCCCGTTCGAGATCCTTCTTCAGGGACATGTGCTTGTCCCGGAGTTTGCGCATGAATTCCTTGTAGCGGACGCATTTGTTCTTCCGCTCCGACTTGGCCTGATAAAGCGCAAGGTCCGCATGACGCATGAGCTGGTCGATGTCCGTACCGTCGGCCGGATAATGGGCATAGCCGATGCTCAGTCCGACATGACGAGGCTTGCCCTCAATCAGATGCGGACTGGTAAAGGCCTGCAGCAGCGCCTGTCCGAACCAGTCCGGTCGCGGGCTTTCGGGCGAGGACAGGTGGCAGATCAGAAATTCGTCGCCGCCAAGACGGGCGACAATGTCGTTGTTTCCGGCCAGATCCTTCAGTTTGGATGCAACAAGCTGCAGAAGATGGTCGCCTGCAGCATGGCCAAGCGTGTCGTTGACCATCTTGAAGTCGTCCAGATCCACGAGATAAAGCGTTGCGATCAGGTTGTTGTCCTTCGCAGTCTGCCTCACATGCGACAGGCGTTCCTTCAGATAGGTCCGGTTCGACAGCCCTGTCAGCGCATCATGGCTTGCAAGATACTGGGCGCGTTCCTTGGTCTGGTGAAGCTCCGTGACATCAATCTCGCTCAGCAGAAAGGCAGGCTTTCCTGTTACGGCGTCGTGGCAGCGGCGTATGGTGATTTCGTGCCAGCGCAGGCCGTCGCTCGTCCGGACCTCCGCCACGAACTTGGTCGTGGCTTTCTCCGTGAGGACGCCCATCACGTTCTTGGCGAGAACCTGATCGATGAAATGATCCCACAAGGTGCACGCGAGATCGGTGCAGGCTGCCCTCGCGGCCGTGTTGCGGTAAAGAGGTTGTCCGTCTTCGGAGAACAGCGAGATCATCACTGTGGTGTGCATCAGCGCTTCGGCGCTTCGGAGCGTTTCCGGCTGTTGCTCGTGATGTGGTCGGCCTTCGCACAGCAGCGCCATGCGGCCATCATTCAGCCGGATGCCGCTCATGACAACCTGCAGGACCTCGGCCTTGCCTTTCGGATAAAGTGTCCAGATCTCCGAAAAGCTCACGTCGTGTTTGGTGAAATCCTGCTGGTACTGCCGCAGACGCTGTTCAACCGAATGGGACATGTCAGAGCCCATGTCGCGTGCTCGCAGCTCTTCCAGCGATTCGGCATCGGTAATCTCAAGCGCCTTGCGATTGGCCCACACAATGCATTTGTTGTCGAAATCGAAAATCCAGATACCGGTGTCGAGACGATCGTAAATCGAAAAGATCAGCTCCTGATCCACCCTGCCGTCATCGAGTGTAAAAGGCAGGGACGCTTTCCTTTTTTCGGTTGCCCGCTGCGTCTGGGAAAGATCGGACATGTGTGACAGGGTCGTTCTCCGGGATGAACGCATTCGAAATCAAAAATCATGACGGACGAAGCCGCCAGTTCGTGTCTGGCAACGCAAATTTGCAACTTTGCAGAAGTGTAAGGAACGTGAATATATCATTCAATTTAAAATCGGGAAAACCGCTGACAAACTTAACGAGATCTGGTGATACTTTCAGTTTCTGAATTTAGAATAGTGCCGATAGATAAAACTTGCATCAAACGCCAACAGATTGTTGTGCGACACCTTGGATGCCGGATTTGAGCTTTCCCCGATTGCAAAAGGCCGTATCGCGCTGGTTTTGCGCCAACTGACTGCCTGTCGCCGGCGTGTCCGCTCAGCTTTACAACACTTGCCAGCCATGGTTGTTTCAAACTGTCTGAAACGCGGCAATTGCCCTTCAGCAGGATATTTCAAGATGACGGATCTGTTCGACATCACGCCGCCCGTGCGGCCGGGTATGGCGGTCTATCCCGGCGACGCGCCTTATCGCAGCTCCTGGACGGCGACGATCTCAGAGGACTGCCCGGTGAATGTCGGCGAGTTTTCCATGTCGAGCCATTGCGGAGCCCATGCCGATGCACCCCTGCACTACGACCCGGACGGTCTGACGATCGATCAGCTTGATCTGCATGATTTCGTCGGACCGGCCCGGCTGATCGATGCACGCGGTTCCGGTCCGCTTTGCCAGCCCGGAGAGCTGGAAGCGTTCCTTGAAGGCTGCCCGTCCCGAGTGCTTGTGCGGCTTGCCGAAGAACGAGACGTTACGGTCTGGCCGGCAGGCTACAGGGCTCTGGCACCGGAAACCATGAGCCTGCTGGCGGACGCCGGTGTCAAGTTGATCGGCGTGGATGTGCCCTCCGTCGACCCGGATCCTTCCGAAACCCTGCCCAGTCACGGGATCGCCCGTTCCCGTGACATGCTGATTCTGGAAAATCTTGCTCTTTCTGCGGTGGAACCCGGTGATTATGAGTTGATTGCGCTGCCAATGAAGTTAGAAGGGCTGGACGCCGCGCCGGTTCGGGCCATTTTGCGCCCGCTCCGCTAATCCCGGGAAACGGGAAAGCGCGGCCGGAATAAGAAAAAGACTGACCGTTGGGAGCGGCAAGGAGCGTGAATGCTGGAGCTTGATCAGCTCGTTATGGATTTCAGCGGATTCCGGGCGGTGAATGGCTGCTCGTTCCGCGTCGAGGAAGGCAGTATCACCGGATTGATCGGCCCGAACGGGGCTGGCAAGACGACGCTTTTCAACCTGATCGCAGGGGCACTGCAACCGACAAGCGGACGCATCCGGTTTCTGGGCGAGGACGTCACCAGCCTGGCCAGCCATGAGCTGTTTCACAAGGGACTGGTGCGGACATTCCAGATCCCGCATGAATTTCACAAGCTGACGGCGCTGGAAAACCTGATGATGGTGCCGCCGTCTCAGCCGGGCGAAAGCCTGTTTTCCAATTGGCTCGCCTGGGGGCGGGTGAAGGCTGCCGAGGCCGAGGTCGAGAAAAAGGCCTATGAGACCCTGGCATTCCTGGAGCTGACGCACGTCGCGCACGAGCCGGCCGGCAACCTTTCCGGTGGCCAGAAGAAGCTTCTGGAACTGGGTCGCACCATGATGACCGATGCCAAGCTTGTGCTGCTCGACGAACCGGCGGCAGGCGTCAATCGCACCCTGCTGCGCAAGCTCGAGACCAAGATCGAGATCCTGAACAAGGAGCGCGGCTACACGTTCATCCTGATTGAACATGACATGGAAATGATCGAGAAACTCTGCGATCCCGTTGTGTGCATGGCCGAGGGAAGGGTGTTGATCCAGGGCGATTTCCAGACCGTGCGGTCCAATCCTCAGGTGCTGGAAGCCTACCTGGGCGAAACCACGGGAGATGCCGCATGACAGCGCTTCTTTCCATGGACGGCATCACCGGAGGCTATGGTGACGCCGACATCCTTCAGGACGTCTCCATGCACGTGGATGCGGACGAGATCGTCGTCATCGTCGGCCCGAATGGTGCCGGCAAGTCCACAGCCATGAAATCCGTTTTCGGTCTCCTGACCATCCGCGGCGGCCGCATGCTGTTCGACGGCGACGACATTACCAGTTGGGCTCCCAACCGCATCGTCCAGCGCGGCATCTGCTATGTCCCGCAGGTCGACAACATTTTCCGCGAGATGTCGATCCACGAGAACCTGGAAATGGGCGGCTTCCTGAAGAAGGGTGACCTCAGCGCTGCCTATGACCGGGTCTACACCCTGTTTCCGGACCTGAAGGAACGCCGCAAGACGCTTGCGGGGTCCCTGTCGGGCGGGCAGCGGCAGATGGTGGCGATGGGCCGGGCGCTGATGCTCGATCCGAAGCTTCTGCTTCTCGACGAACCGACCGCCGGGCTTTCGCCCAAATACATGGAACAGATCTTCCAGATCTGCCGGGACGTGCGCGACACCGGTGTTGCCATTCTCCTGGTGGAGCAGCACGCCAAGCAGGCGCTTGCCTTTGCCGACCGGGGCTATGTCCTGGCCGCCGGCAAGAACCGCCACGAAGGCAGCGGTGCCGACCTCTTGGCCGACCGTGAAGTCGCTGAAATGTTCCTGGGGGGCTGAGCGGTATGGATTTTCTTGAGCTCATCAATTTCTACGTCATTCCGGGCATCGTGCTCGGCTCGATCTATGCACTTGGCGCCGTTGGCATCACGCTGATCTTCGCCATCCTGCGCTATGCCCATCTGGCGCATGGTGATCTGGCGACGCTTGGTGCCTTCATTGCGCTGGCGGTTGTCACCGGTCTTGGGATCTCGCCACTGCTGGCCCTGCCGATCGCCATCATCGCAACCGCCGCCGTTGCCGTCGGCATCGACAAGGTGTTCTATGAACATCTGCGCGAGCGGCCGAAAATCGTCACCGTGATGGCCTCACTCGGCATAGCGCTTATGATCCGCGCCGTGGTGCAGGTGGTCTGGGGTGTCGATACGGAAACCTATTCCCGCGGTATCGTCCGTCCGGAAAATTATTTCGGCCTGCGCATCCGTGACCGCGAAATCCTGACGGTCATCGCCATGTTAGCGCTTGTCGGCGGACTGCAGCTGTTCCTGACCCGCTCCAAGTGGGGCAAGGCCATGCGCGCCATGTCGGACAACCCCAATCTGGCTTTGCTCTCTGGCATCGACAACAAGAAGGTCGTGATGCTGACCTGGGTGATCGCAGGTGGTCTGTGTGCTGCCTCCGGTGTCTTCCTCGGCCTCAACACGGAACTGAAGTCGCTGATGGGCTGGCAGATGCTGCTGCCGATGTTCGCTGCCGCCATCCTGGGCGGGGTCGGCCGGATCGAGGGTGCCGTGCTTGGCGGGTTGATCGTCGGCATTGCCGAGGAGTTGTCGGTTCTGGTGATCCCGAGCGAATACAAGGCCGCAATGGCCTTCGCCATCCTGTTGTTCATGCTGCTTGTGCGCCCGACCGGGCTGCTCAAGGGCAAAGTGCTATAAGGGGAGGGAGAGAAAGTGGAATATCTCGGTCTTCTCAACTACGCCCTCTTCATGGCGATCTTCATCGGCATCTACGCGCTGCTGGCGCTGGGGCTCAACATCCAGTGGGGCTTTGCCGGTCTGTTCAACGCCGGCATTGCCGGGTTCTTCGCAGTTGGCGCCTATACCTCCGCGATTCTGACGACAGAACATGCCGACGGCCGTATCGGCGGCTTTGACATGCCGTTCTTCGTCGGCTGGATCGGAGCGATGCTTGCCGCAGCTCTCGTGGCCTGGCCTATCGGCAAGATCTGTCTGCGGTTCCGCTCCGACTATCTGGCGATTGCCTCCATCGGGATTGCGGAAATCATTCGACTTGTGGTCAAGTCCGAACCGGTGCTGACCAATGGTGCCCGCGGTATTTCCGGTATTCCGCGCCCTGCGGCGGAGTTTCCGTCACTGGCGCAGGAAAGCGCATACATGGCGTCTCAGGCTGCCTATCTTGCCATTGTCATTGTCGTTCTGATTGCGGCTTACCTGCTGGTCGAGCGCCAGTTCAACGCGCCCTGGGGCCGCATGATGCGCGCCATCCGCGACAATGAAGGCGCCGCCAAGGCCATGGGCAAGGATGTCGAGTTCCGCCGTCTGCAGGCCTTCATTTTCGGCTCGGCCCTGATGGGGCTGGGTGGTGCGCTGTTCGCGCATTTCAACCGCTCGATCACCCCGGAAGCCATCGACCCGATGGTCGCGACCTTCCTGGTCTGGATCATGCTGATCCTTGGAGGCTCCGGCAACAACCGCGGCGCCATTCTGGGAGCTGCGGTGGTCTGGATCATCTGGTCGATGTCGGAAATCGCAACTGATCGCCTGCCGACGGAATATGCCATCCAGGCCAAATATATTCGCCTGTTCCTGATCGGCCTGATGCTGCAGCTGGTGCTGCGCTTCCGGCCGGAAGGCCTGCTGCCGGAACCGCTGAGAGGCGACCGGCGTGCAACAAGATCCGGTGCGGATCACACTTAGATCCGTTCCTCAGGCTAGCTTCCCGGTATCGGGAGGCGGAGCCTCGAAAATCCAAAGTCCCGGCGAAGACCGGAATAATGAGGAGGTACTTTGATGAAAACCAAGATTCTCGCGCTTGCAGCCGGTCTGATGACCGCAACCGCGCTGGCATCCGTGCCGGCAAAGGCCGATGTCAAGATCGGCTTGCTCGGTGGCATCTCCGGCCCGATCGCAGCCATGGCTCCGGCCATGATCGACGCCGCGCAGCTGGCCTTTCAGCAGGTCAACGAGCAGGGCGGCATCGGCGACGGCGAAAAGCTGGTCGGCGTTGTCGGCGACAGCGCCTGCAATCCGCAGAACGGCACTGACGCCGCAACCAAGGCCGTGAACATCGAAGGCGTCATCGGCGTCGTCGGTCCGCATTGCTCGGGCGCGGTTCTGGCTGCAGCCGGTTCCGTTACCATTCCGGCTGGTATCACCATGATCACGCCGTCCGGCACCTCGCCGGAAATCTCCACCCTCGACGACAAGGGCACCGTGTTCCGCACCGTGCCGTCCGACGACTATCAGGGCCGTGCACTGGCACGTACCCTGAAGGAGCAGGGCTACGAGAAGGTCGCCGTCGCTTACCTCAACAACGACTACGGCACCGGTCTTGCCAACGCGTTCAAGGCGGAATTCGTCGATGAACTCAGCGGTGAAATCACGCAGTTCGCAGCGCATGAGGAAGGCAAGGCCTCCTACCGTTCCAACCTTGCCGAACTCGCCAAGGGCGGCGCGGACACGCTGGTGATCTTCGACTACGGCGACGGCACCGGCCTCACCATCCTGCGTCAGGCTCTCGAAAACGGCTTCTTCGACAAGTTCGTCGGCGGCGACGGCATGAAGTCCGAAGCAGTCATCAACGAGCTGGGTGCCGAAAACCTGGCCACCTTTGTTTCGTCCTCGCCGGTTGGCGAACAGTCCGAATCCCTCGACATCTTCAACGAAGCTTTCAAGGGCATCGGCGGCGATCCGGATGCGATCTTTGCCACCACCTCCTATGACGCGGCGTTCCTGCTGGCGCTGGCGGTCGAAAAGGCCGGCGGCAAGAAGGAAGACGTTGCAGCGGCAATGGCCGAAGTCTCCAACGGCGAAGGTGAAGCGATCCGTCCGGGCGAGTGGAAGAAGGCCAAGGAACTGATCGCAGCCGGCACGGCCATCGACTACAAGGGCGCAGCCGGCGACCACAACTTCGATGAAAAGGGCGACGTCCCGGGCACCTACGCCCTTTGGGAAGTCGGTGCAAATGGCTTCGAAGTCCTGACCGAAATGAAATAAGCGACTTCGCAAGAAGCGTTTTTAAGAGACCGGCGACCTGAAAAGGTCGCCGGTTTTTCTGTTTCCATCGCTTCGGTTCCCCGTCATTCCGGACAAGTAAGGCAAAGCCGAACTCAGATCCGGAAACCAGACTTATTTCGCGCGCACGCGGCGCGGCTTCTTTTTCTGTCAAACAAGTGTTCGCTCATGCTCACGCTTACGCACTGGGTTCCGGATCGGCACGCAGCATTGGCTGCGCTTGTCCGGAAAGATGGAGGGGTAGAGAAAACAAGCTTACATCTCCCTTACCCCCTCCCGAAATTCCCGCTATACACCCCGCCATGCGTGATCTGGATGTTCTTGTGCTTGGTGGCGGTGCCGCGGGGCTGATGTGTGCGATTGAGGCGGCAAAGCGCGGGCGCAAGGTGCTCGTGATCGACCATGCCAGAAACCCGGCGGAGAAAATTCGCATTTCCGGCGGGGGGCGCTGCAACTTCACGAATATTCATTGTTCGCCGGCTAATTTCCTCTCCCGGAACCCGAGGTTCTGCGTCTCCGCGCTGAAGCGCTATACCCAGCAGGACTTCCTGAAACTGGTCGAAAAACACCGCATTTCCTGGCACGAGAAGACACTCGGCCAGCTCTTTTGCGACAACAGCGCCAAGGACATCATCCGGATGCTGCTGGCCGAGCTGGAAGCGGCCGGAGGCACGTTACAGCTGGAAACGGACATCAAGGCGATTGAAAAACCCGACGACCGGTTTTCCGTGTCAACGTCCAAGGGGCCGTTGCGGGCGGTATCGCTTGTTGTGGCGACAGGCGGGCCTTCGATCCCCAAGATGGGCGCGACCGGCTTCGGCTATGATCTGGCCAAGCGCTTCGGCCACAACGTGATTGCCCCGCGCGCGGCGCTGGTGCCGCTGACTTTTTCCGATACCAACAAGGAACTGTGCGGCCGGCTTGCCGGTGTTTCGGTGGATGCGGTCGTTTCGTTCCAGAAGACGTCGTTTCGCGAAGGCCTGCTCTTCACGCATCGGGGTCTGTCCGGGCCGTCGGTGCTGCAGATTTCGTCCTACTGGCAGGAAGGCAAGCCCATCTCGGTGAACCTGTCTCCCGAGGCCGACGTCTTCGAAGCCCTGCGGCAAGCCCGCCAGGACAACCCGAAACAGGATTTGAAGACCGCACTGGGGGGACTGCTGCCCAACAGGCTGGCTGACGAACTTTCGCAGGCGTTTGCCCTGAAAGGCCGTCTGGCCGACCAGTCGGACAAGGTCCTGCGCCGGGCGGCAGAGCAGTTGAACCGCTGGCAGCTGACGCCGGTTGGCACCGAAGGCTACCGCACGGCGGAAGTCACGCTTGGTGGCGTGGACACGAAGGAACTCTCCTCCAAGACCATGGAAAGCACGAAGGTGCCGGGCCTCTATTTCATCGGTGAGGTGGTCGATGTCACCGGCCATCTCGGCGGCTTCAATTTCCAGTGGGCCTGGGCGTCCGGTCATGCTGCCGGGCAGGTGGCCTGAGTTTCGTAATCATCAATTGGTAGAAGACTTTGCGCGGCGCAGCATTTTTTGATGATCGCCCCTCAAAGCTGGTTATAGTGGCTTGAAAGAAGGCTTGGAACCAAGCCGCTCTTTCACCGTTGCCTTGAGTGTCCTCTTCCCGCGGAAAAGGTCTGTGCCGGTGCGAAGTAACGGCAAATGGCTGACGTCCGGGGGGATGAATGAAGCGCGTAACGATCCACGATGTGGCCGAAACAGCGGGTGTCAGTCTGGCAACGGTTGATCGTGTCCTCAACGGGCGGCCGGGTGTCCGGAAGGTCACAATCGAAAAGGTCAAGCAGGCCGTCGAGGCGCTGAACTACAAACCGGATGTCTTTGCCGCCGGCCTTGCCAAGAAACGGGTCTACCGCCTGCACTTCCTCATTCCAAATGGCCCGAACGCCTTCATGGAAGACCTGACCCGCGAAGCGCTGTCCCACGCTGAAACCATGAGCGGTGACCGCATGCATGTGCATGTCGAGCCCATCGACGCCTTCGACGGGCACAGGGTGGCCGGTACACTTGCGATCCTCGACCGCTCGCAGTGCGACGGTGTCGCGGTGGTCGCGCCCGCGTTCCCGGAGGTTCAGGCAGCCATCGACCGGCTGCAGGACAGGGGGGTGCCCGTCGTGACGCTGGTCTCCGATCATCCTTCCTCCAGCCGCCAGCATTTTGTCGGCATCGACAACGTCGCCGCCGGGCGCACCGCCGGACGGTTGCTCGGTCGCTTCCTGCCCAGATCCCCGGCCAAAGTCGCCATCATTGCCGGATCGCTCGGCCTTCGCGATCATGCGGAGCGCTATCAGGGCTGTCGGGCGGTCATCGAGCAGGACTATCCCCATCTGGAATTGCTGAAGGTGCGCGAGGGGAGGGACGACAACGCCCGCAATGCGGACCTGATGCGAAAGCTTCTTGCGGAACATCCCGATCTTGCCGGGCTCTACAATATCGGCGCGGGCAACCGCGGCACGATTGCGGCCCTGAAGGAAAGCGGCCGCAGCCAGGGCATCGTCTTTGTCGGACACGAACTGACGCCCTATACGCGCGAAGCGCTTCAGGACGATGTGCTGGATGCGGTGATCGCGCAGGACCCGGGTCACGAGATCCGCAGCGCCATCCGCGTCCTGAAAGCGCTTTGTGATGGTGTGCCGATCATCGAAGGGCAGGAGCGTATCGGCATCGATGTGTTCCTGAAGGACAATCTGCCCGGGGATCTGGAGCCATCAGACACCGCCGAACAACCTGTCTGATCCCGGCAACGGGGCGTCTTTCCGGCATTCCTGCCAAAAAGTCGCCTCTCACACTCAAATTTTGAATTGACCTTTCAGATCGCGCACCTCATATCTATGGCATGCGTTTGACACAACAGACAAACTATGCCGTGCGCGCGCTGATGTACTGCGCCGTCAACCCGGACAAACCAAGCAAGGTCGCGGATATCGCGGCCAGCTTCGACATGTCCGAAACCCACCTGTTCAAGATCATGAAGGTTCTGGTCGATGCAAATCTGATCAAGACCATTCGTGGCCGGAACGGCGGGGTCATGCTGGCTCGTCCGGCAGAGAATATTTCGGTTGGCGAAGTTGTCCGCGCCGCTGAAGAAAGCTTCCTTCTTGCCGAATGTTTCGACAGTGGCCGCAAGGATTGCCCGCTCATCATGTCCTGCGGCTTCAATGGTCTGCTGCATGAAGCGCTGGAAGCATTCATGGAAGTTCTGGACGGCAAGTCTATTGCCGACCTTTCGGAAGACCGCTTCGGCATGCGCGATCTCCTGAAGATCGAAATGACCAAGGCTCCGATCGCGGCCAACGCCTAAGGTTTTTCGACGTAAAAAGTTTCGAAGGCGCCACCACCCGGTCGGCGCCTTTTTCGTTTCGTATGTCTCGAAATGTGACGATTGGTCGGGAAAAGGAAAGGCATGCCACGCGTCTTGCGCGGGCGCTCTCAAAGAAAAGGCCGGGCTGGCTTGCCGCTGAGGGAGAGGAGAGGGCGGTTGGCTGGCCTGGCATTTGTCACTCCGGTTGCCCGGAGGTCCTGTCTAATCCGAAACCAGAGGACGCGATTTCCGGTTCCGTTTCGATCAGGCATTGCCTTGATAGGAAAACTTGAGTATGAGTGTCAAGTATAAAGTTGAGTTTGAAACTCATCTTTTGATTCCGATGTCCCACCGCTCCGCTAAGAAACTGATTTTTTGAACAGTTTCAGGAGCAACACAAAGGCCAAGGACCGATTGCGCGCAATGACACCGACCGCCAACAGCCAGAAGCACCGCCTCTCCCTGGGTTCCAGCAGCCGCGCTACGCGCGCCTTTGCGGCAACACCGCCGCGTGAGCATAAATCGGAGCTCGACACGCGCGACCTGTTCAGCGGCCAGCGCCAGATCCAGATCCGCCACAACGACGAAACCTACCGTCTGTCGATCACCAAACAGGGCAAGCTGATCCTGACGAAATGATATTGCCGGGCTGACATCCCTTCCCTTTTGCGGGGAAGGGGTGCGGCAAAGGGAACGCCCTCTCTATAGACTGCGATATGCCCGGGCGCTCTCACCACAGCCTTTCGTTCTCCACCTTCAAGCCGTATCGATCAGAGCTTCTTCGGGTGCCGAATGGCGTTCGACGCGGATGGGTTGGCGCACGCCTGCGGCCTGGTGGAAATGTTCCAGCCGGCGGATGGTGGTGGGTGTCAGCATATGGCCGCGGGACAGAACCAGTTCGTGACCGGTTTCGGTCAAGGCGTCGTCGATCAGCACATCACCCGGCCGCAGAGAGCGTATGTAGCATTCGGCAACAAGTCTTTTGCGCTCCTCCGGCACGTCGTCCATCAGCGTTTCCTTGGCCAACTCCAGCAGCATCGGATCATATTTGCGCTTGTTGATGGTAAGCGCCTCGAAGGCCGCTGCATCCGGTCCGCTTTCCGGGCTTGCGTACCACAGATCCGTCAAGAGCTTGAGGATGCGGGCAATCATCGGGATTTCCTTGCCCGTCGGCCCGTCCTTTGGGAAACCCGAGCCGTCGAAACCTCGGCCGGATAGAAACAGGTATTCGGAAACTTTCTCCAGTTGCGGTATATTCTTCAAAAGATCCCGGGTCTGGTCCGGTGCCCGATCCAGGATATTCCGCTCCTGCTCGGTCAGGCCGCGTGCGGCACGGTAGCGGGCAAGGATCTGTTTCGGCAGCAACGCCTCGCCAAGCGGTGACAACATCACCGACATTTCCAGTTCCCAGGTTTTCTTCATGCCCAGGCGTTTGGCCAGCCGCAGGGCCTGTTTGCGAACCGTGCTCGTGCGCCGGAACGCTTCCGGATGGAAGAGCGCCAGCATGTCGATCAGCAGCTTGACGGATCCGGCAAGCGTCCGCTCCAGCAGCGCACGGTCCTTGGCGAGCTGAAAATGATGGGAAAGAGCTGTTTCCATGGCGCTGGCCAGATCTGTCGATTGACAGGGCTTTTCCAGATACATGAAGGCATGGGCCTCATTGAGCGTCTTCTTGATCGCATCTGCCGAGGTTTCCCGGGTCAGCATGACCCTCGCGGCTTGAGGCGCAATGGTCTCCGCTGCTCGCAGAAAGGCCGTTCCGCCACGGCCCGGCAGATTGAAACAGGAAAAAATGACGGCTGTGCCATGGTTCTGCTTCAGAAACTGCAATGCAGCTTCCGTTTCGGAAAAGCAGGCAACCCTCATGTGACTGCCGAACAGGCGTTCAAAGCCTGCCTGAACGTCCTTGTCCGGATCGGCAACGACTACCAGGTCCGTGCCTTTTTCCATTCACGGCTCCTTTCACAGGAAGCAGACCCGCCGGGAAAACTTCCGCAGGTACACCCCCTGGATGATATTCTCATGAGACTGATAACAAATACTTGCAATAATTCTCGACATACCAACACCGGTTCTGATGAAAATCGATGGTGGTCTTTGCAGCCCGCCTTGAACTATAAGGCCGCATGTTCGACGTCCTGATTGCCGGTGCCGGTCCGGCCGGTCTCTTTGCTGCGGAGCGCCTGTCCGAAAACGGGTATAGCGTTGTGGTTATCGACCGCATGCCTTCGCCCGCGCGCAAGTTCCTGATGGCTGGCCGCGGCGGCCTGAACCTGACCCACAGCGAAGACCTGACCGCGTTCCTCGCGCGCTACCGGCAGGCCGAACCCTTTTTGGCGCCCTTGATCCAGGAATTTCCGCCCGAAACGCTGCGGCGCTGGTGCGAAGACCTTGGCGAAGAAACCTTTGTCGGCAGCAGCGGACGGGTTTTCCCGAAATCCATGAAGGCGTCCCCCTTGCTGCGCGCCTGGCTGCGCCGGCTGGATGCCAATGGCGTCCGCCTGCTGACCCGGCATGCACTTTGTGCCATTGAAGGAGACGGACCGCTTCAACTCAGGACACGGGATGAAACTGCCGCCGAAGACACTGAAGGTGAAGGCGCCCTGCAATCCCTCACTGCGCGTGCCTGCCTTCTGACCATGGGTGGTGCAAGCTGGCCGAAGCTCGGTTCCAACGCCGCGTGGGTGCCGATGCTGGAAGAACGCGGTGTTCGCATCAACCGGTTCCAGCCGGCAAATTGCGGCTTTCAGACTGGCTGGAGCGATTTCCTGAAAGAACGGTTTGCCGGTACGCCGCTCAAACGTATCGCCCTGTCCCATGGCGGGAAAAGGGTGCAGGGGGAGGCGGTCTTGACGGCTCAGGGCCTTGAAGGCGGTGCCGTCTACGCCTTGTCCGCCGAACTGCGTGAAACAATCAACGAAACCGGTTCGGCGACACTGCACATCGACCTGCGGCCGCAGGACGAAGTTGACGAATTGGCAGCGAAACTCTCAAGACCCCGAGGCAAGCAGTCTGCAGCCACGTTTCTCAAGAAGGTCCTTCGGCTGAGCCACGTTGAAATGGCGCTGCTGCGCGAAGCCGGCGATGTCCCTTCCAATCCGGAAAGCCTCGCACGCTGTATCAAGGCCGTTCCCGTTATTCTGGACGCGCCCTATTCCATCGACCGGGCGATCTCTTCCGCCGGAGGCATCGCGCTGGACGAACTGGACGAAGGCATGATGCTCAAGAAGATGCCGGGCATCTTTGCCGCGGGTGAAATGCTGGACTGGGAAGCTCCGACAGGCGGCTATTTGCTGCAGGCGTGTTTTGCGACAGGTGCCCGGGCAGCAAACGGCATCGCGGCCTTTCTCCAAAGCTCGAAAGGAGAGCAAACAACATGACCGTGCTCTACATCGACGCCGATGCCTGTCCGGTGAAGGACGAGGCCGTTCGCGTGGGCGAGCGCCACAATGTTGAGATCAAGTTCGTTTCCAACAGCTGGATGCGGCTTCCCGAAGGCGATCTGATCGAGCGGGTTGTCGTTCCTGAAGGGCCGGACGAAGCCGACAACTGGATCGCGGAACGTGCTGTGGCGGGTGATGTGGTCGTGACGGCCGATGTGCCGCTTGCGGCACGCTGTGTGAAGGCGGGCGCTCTTGTCATCGGTCCGACAGGCAAGCCGTTTCGCGAGGATGCCATCGGCATGCGCCTTGCCATGCGGGATCTCAACACGCATCTGCGTGAAATCGGCGAGATCCGCGAAAGCGGGCCTGGCTTCACGAAGGCCGACAGATCGCGCTTTCTGAACCAGCTTGAGACCACCATGCGCGCGGCGAAACGTATATCCCCCTAGGGCCAGACACATAAATCCTTCCTGGCGACATCGGTGTTCCAACAAAAATCTCCCTGCAAGGAGGGGAGGAAACCCTTGCAGGGAGTGGCCGGTGGCCTTTTCAGGCCGGTTATGGCCCGGCGAAGTTGGAAACTGCCTTACTGGCAGAAGCGGTACTGTCCGGAATAGGACAGGAAGTAGCCGGTGTTCGGATTGAACGAACGATACTTGCGGCTGCAGTAGTTGTACCAGGCGGGGCTCCACGGAGCCGGGCGGTAGATGACCGGGGCCGGAGCCGGTGCCGGATAGTAGGCCGGTGGGGCCGGATAGTAGGCCGGGGGCGGAGCGACATAACGCGGCTGGGAAAGTGCTGACCCGAGGATCGCCCCGGCGGCAAGGCCGCTGGCGACGCCGACACCGACCTGCCAGCCCTTGGCGGCATGTGCGGGTGTGGCCTGAGAGGTCAGTGTGACGCCGGCAACAAGAGCCAGCGCAGAGGCGGTAACTGCAAACTTCTTGAACATGACGGTGTCCCTTCCAGTGTCGTGAGGCCCTGCTGTCCGCCTCAACTCATGAGACGAAACTAACCCGCCCCCCGGTCGGGCTCTGTGACTGGTGTCACAAGCTGTCACTTTGTCACCGGAACAGGATTTATCGGCTTTGTGGCCTCGGTTTGACCACTGCAAAAATCTTTCGCTTGCCGTAAGCGCCACCTGGACCTACATTATTCTCCATCGGTACGCGTTGTGCCGTACGGGACTGACGAAAGACCCGGTGAGACTGACTTCGGCAGGGCTCCATCAAGCGCTGCTCTGAATTTCCAAGCTTTCCGTTTCTTGTTGACTTCTCGTTTATCCGCGCCTGCCGGAAACGGGATGGCGCATCCAACCAGCGGAAAGGTTTCTCCATGCGCGAGAACGGCACCATTAAATTCTTCAACCATGACCGTGGCTTTGGCTTCATCACTCCGGAAAACGGTTCCAAGGACGTTTTCGTCCACATCACCGCATTCGAGCAGGCCGGTATCGGAACGCCTGTCGAAGGCGCGAAGATCTCCTTCGTTGCTGAAGACGACCGTCGCGGTCGCGGCAAGCAGGCTGCTCAGCTCGAGCTGCTCTAAGGTTTCAGGCTGCAGCCTCCGTCCGGGGACGGCTGGCGCGGATTGAACAACGAAAAACGGGACCGAAAGGTCCCGTTTTTTGTTTGTTTTTGAGGATGAAACCAAGCCTCGTATCTTCACCCACTCAGCGCGGCCGATTTGTTCATCCTCATCCTGAGGAAGCGCAAGAGCGCTGTCTCGAGGGATGGGCGGCAACCTCTTGAACAAGTGGCCCATCCTTCGAGACGGACCTGGCGGTCCTCCTCAGGATGAGGCTCAATGTGCGGAAAAACTCCAGGTCGCCACACGCCTTACGCCATGCAGTCCAGCAGTTCCTTCTCGCCAATGACACCGACGATGGAGCCGCTTGCTTTCACGACGACCGGATCCTTGCTGGACTTTTTCAGCTGGGCGACTTCACGCACCGAAGCGTCGGCATCGCAGGTCAGGGCGCTGGCGAGCGAGCCCGGCAAGCTGCCCGGAGGCACCATGATGTCGCGCGCGCGCAGCACGTTCAGCGGGTTCATGTGGCTGACGAATTCAGCCACATAGTCGGTTGCCGGCGACTTGACGATTTCCTGCGACGTGCCCAGCTGGATCACCCGTCCACCTTCCATGATTGCGATGCGCGAGCCGATCTTGGCGGCTTCATCGAGATCGTGGCTGACGAAGATGATGGTCCGGTTGAGTTCCTTCTGCAGGTCGAGCAGTTCGTCCTGCAGCTTGTCGCGGATGAGCGGGTCGAGAGCCGAGAACGGTTCGTCCATCAGCAGAAGCGGCGCGTCGGTCGCAAAGGCGCGAGCGAGGCCAACGCGCTGCTGCATGCCGCCCGATAGCTCGTGTACATGCTTTTCGCCCCAGCCGTTCAGGCCAACTAGCTTGAGCTGCGCCTCTACCTTTGCGGCTCGCTCCTTTGCGGGCATGCCGGCAAGCTCCAGGCCAAAGCCGACGTTTTCCGCCACCGTGCGCCAGGGCAGAAGACCGAACTGCTGGAACACCATGCCGATCCGGTGCCGGCGCAATTCCCTCAGATCGTTTTCAGAGCAGGTTTCCGGATTGACGTAACGCTTGCCGTCATGAACCTGCACTTCACCCCGGATGACCGGGTTAAGACCGTTGACGGCCCGGAGCAGCGTCGACTTGCCGGAGCCGGAAAGCCCCATCAGCACGATGACTTCGCCTTCGTAGATGTCGAAGGTCGCACCGGCGACACCGAGGATCTGGCCGGTTTCTGCCTGGATTTCCTGCCGGGTCTTGCCGGCATCGATCATGGGCAGAGCCGTGTGAGGCTTTTCGCCGAAAACGATGTCGACGTCCTTGAAGGAAACGACGGCCGATTTGTTGGTCTCGCTCATCGTTTGCCTCCCTCTTCGGCGCGGAAGAAGCGGTCAAGCACGATGGCGATCAGGACGATACAGACACCAACTTCGAAACCTTGGGCGATATTCACCGTGTTCAGGGCGCGCAACGTCGGCACGCCGAGGCCGTCCGCACCGACAAGGGCGGCAATCACGACCATCGACAGCGACAGCATGATCGTCTGCGTCAGGCCAGCCATGATCTGTGGCAGGGCGTAGGGCAGCTCGATTTTCCAGAGCAGCTGCGATTTGGTTGCTCCAAAGGCCTTTCCGGCTTCGATCAGCGCGGTTGGCGTCGAGGAAACGCCGAGCTGCGTCAAACGGATCGGAGCGGGAATGGCAAAGATGACCGTCGCGATGAGACCCGGCACCATGCCGAGACCGAATAGGATCAGTGCCGGGATCAGGTAAACGAAGGTCGGGATGGTTTGCATCAGGTCCAGCACGGGACGAAGTGCGGCGTAGAACCGGGGGCGATGCGCGGCCAGCACGCCGACAGGCACGCCGACCACCATACAGACCACGGACGCGGCAACCACCAGCGCCAGGGTTTCCGTCGTTTCTTCCCAGTAGCCCTGGTTGATAATCAGCAGCAGGGAAATTGCCACGAAAGCCGCAAAGGATATGGTCCTGTGGACCAGGTAGCCTATGGCGACGGCGACAACAACGATGACCAATGGATGCGGCGTCTGCAGCAACCAGAGGATTCCGTCTATCAGCGTTTCGAGAATTGCCGAGATTCCGTCAAACACCCAATAGGCGTTGTCGGTGAGCCAATCGACCAAGGTGCGCGCCCACGGCCCGATCGGCAGCTTGTGTTCTGTGAGCCAGTCCACGCCACTGCTCCGGTATTATTGTTCTTGGAAAACCAGTGGCGCCGGGCAGGAGACCCGCACCGGCGCCAGATTTTGGTCAGCGATCAGAGACCGAGAGCCCCTTTGACGGCCGCGAAACTGTCGCCGCCATCAAAAGTCTTCACGCCGACGAGCCAGTTTTCGAAGGTTGCCGGATGCTCCTTCAACCAGGCGGCTGCCGCTTTGTTGGGATCCTCACCCTCGATCAGGATGGCACCCATGATCTCGTTTTCCATGGGCAGCGAGAATTCCAGGTTTTCAAGCAGCTTGCCGACGTTCGGGCATTCCTTGACATAGCCGGCACGCACGTTGGTGTAGACGGTGGCTCCGCCATAGTTCGGGCCGAAAATGTCGTCGCCGCCTTCAAGATACTTCATCTTGAAATTGGCGTTCATCGGGTGCGGTTCCCAGCCGAGGAAGACGATGTCCGCCTCGCGGCGGTTTGCGCGGGCGACCTGCGCAAGCATGCCCTGCTCGGAGGATTCCACCACTTCGAAACCTTCCAGTTCGAAGAGGTTTTCATCGATCATGCCGATGATCAGGCGGTTGCCGTCGTTGCCCGGCTCGATGCCGTAGATCTTGCCGTCGAGATCGTCCTTGAACTTGGCGATGTCCTGGAAGCTCTTCAGGCCTTTTTCGTAGGTGTATTCCGGAACGGCAAGCGTGTACTTCGCGCCTTCCAGATTGGCCCGGACCGTTTCCACGGAGCCGTCTTCGCGATAGGCCTTGATGTCACCTTCCATGGTCGGCATCCAGTTGCCGAGGAAGATGTCGATGTCCTTGTTCTTGAGCGACGCATAGGTCACCGGAACGGACAGGATTTTGACTTCCGGCTTGTAGCCGAGCGCTTCCAGGACGACCGAGGTTGCGGCGGTGGTTGCTGTGATGTCAGTCCAGCCGACGTCGGAGAAGCGAACCGTCTGGCAGCTTTCCGGATCGTTTGCCAGGGCGGTTCCCGTGAGCATCAGCCCGAGCGCCAGGCCTCCAGCGAGTTTCGCTGCTACTTTCATATGTATACCTCCTATGGAAAGTCTGTTTTCTTGTTTTTCTGCAGGGCATGGGGTGTCAGTGTGGTTCTAACGCCCTCAGTTTCCTCTGCCCACAGCCTGCCTAACCTAGATCCAAACATCCACGGGAAAAAATTGCAAGTTTTCATTGATTGACTGATCAATTAAAAATAAAACTTGGATGTGAGACGAACGCGGCAAGGCGCATTCAGAGGCTCTTGGGAAGGCTTTTCCTTCTCCTTGACGCTGCTGCACCATGATCGTGACGATTGGTAACCGGACTTGTTCTTGTCCGGATGTGCCGCCGTCTGATCATCGCCAGAAACGCTGAGCCGAATTCTTCTCTCGCCCTGTGTCGGAGGTTGAAATGCCCAAGGTCGGAATGGAAGCGGAACGGCGGCGCAGTCTGATTGACGCGACGGTCGATGCCATACACGAACGCGGCTACAGCGACGTGACCATGGCGCAGATCGCAAAGCGCGCAGGCGTTTCCGGCGGTCTTGTGCATCACTATTTCGGCTCCAAGGACCAGTTGCTTGCCGCAACCATGCGCCATCTCCTGACCGAACTCGGCCGGGCGATCCGCGAGAGCCTGGAAAAGGCGGAGACCCCGCGCGAGCGTATTTCGGCAATCATTGCCGGCAACTTTGCAGTCGACCAATTTCAGCCCGCCGTGATCGCGGCCTGGCTCGCCTTCTACGTTCAGTCGCGTACCACCGACAGCAACAATCGTCTTCTGAATATCTATTCGGCAAGGCTTGCCTCGAACCTGACCCACAATCTGAGGGCCTTCATGCCTCAGGACGAAGCACGCCGGATTGCCGAAGGCACGGCGTCGATGATTGACGGCGTCTGGATCCGGCAAGCCCTGCGCGACGGCAAGACCGACCGGCCGGCCGCGATCGAGCTGGTCGAGGACTATGTGGAAACCCAGATTGCCGTCCACCTGGCGCGCAACACCAAGAATTGAGCAGCTAGGATCAACATGAGCGACCAGTTCGACTTCATCATCGTCGGAGCCGGATCCGCCGGCTGTGCGATGGCCTACCGCCTGTCGGAAGACCCGAGCAACAGGGTGCTTGTGCTGGAATTCGGCGGCACCGATGTCGGTCCGCTGATCCAGATGCCGGCTGCCCTGTCCTACCCAATGAACATGCCGCTGTATGACTGGGGGTACACCAGCGAACCGGAACCACATCTGGAGGGCCGGCGCCTGGCCACACCGCGTGGCAAGGTGATCGGTGGGTCGTCCTCCATCAACGGCATGGTGTATGTGCGTGGCCATGCCTGCGACTTCGACACCTGGGAAGAGATGGGTGCGAGCGGCTGGGGGTATCGCCATGTGCTGCCGTACTACAAGCGCCAGGAGCACAGCCATGGCGGCCAGGACGGCTGGCGCGGCACCAACGGTCCGCTGCATGTCCAGCGCGGAACAAAGTGGAACCCGCTGTTCGACGCCTTCAAGACAGCCGGCGAGCAGGCGGGCTATGGCGTGACCGCCGACTACAATGGCGAGCGTCAGGAAGGCTTCGGCGACATGGAAATGACGGTCCATCGGGGCCGGCGCTGGTCTGCCGCAAACGCCTATCTGAAGCCGGCACTGAAGCGCGGTAACCTGACCCTGATCAAGGGGGCTCTCGTGCGCCGGATTCTGATCGAGGACAAGCGCGCGGTCGGTGTGGAATTCGAAACCGGCGGCGAGGTCCGCGAGGCAAAAGCTGCCCGCGAAGTGATCCTGTCGGCGTCTTCCATCAATTCGCCGAAGATCCTGATGCAGTCCGGCATCGGCCCGGCGGCGCATCTTGCCGAAATGGGGATCGACGTCGTGGCCGACCGGCCGGGCGTCGGTGCCAACCTGCAGGATCATCTGGAGCTTTATCTTCAGCAGGCCTGCACCCAGCCCATCACGCTCTACAAGCACTGGAACCTGTTCTCCAAGGCGGTGATCGGAGCCCAGTGGCTGTTCCTGAAGCAGGGTCTTGGTGCATCGAACCAGTTCGAAAGCTGCGCTTTCATTCGCTCCAAGGCGGGCGTGAAATATCCTGATATCCAGTATCACTTCCTGCCCTTCGCCGTGCGCTACGACGGACAGGCAGCAGCCGAAGGTCATGGTTTCCAGGCCCATGTCGGACCGATGCGCTCCAAATCGCGCGGCCGTATCAAGCTGACCTCCAGCGATCCGAAGGCCAAGCCGTCGATCCTGTTCAACTACATGTCCCACGAAGACGACTGGGAAGACTTCCGCACCTGTATCCGCCTGACCCGCGAGATCTTCGGCCAGGAGGCGTTTGCCCCCTATCGTGGCAAGGAGATCCAGCCGGGAGACAGTGTGCAGAGCGACGAGGACCTGAACGGCTTCATCCGCGAACACGTGGAAAGCGCCTATCACCCATGCGGCACTTGCCGGATGGGGGCGAAGGATGATGCCATGGCCGTGGTCGACCCTGAATGCCGGGTAATCGGCGTTGACGGGCTTCGTGTTGCCGACAGTTCCATCTTTCCGCAAATCACCAATGGCAATCTGAATGCCCCCTCGATTATGGTCGGGGAGAAGGCATCGGACCATATTCTCGGCAAGACCCCGCTGCCCGCGGCCAACCAGGAACCGTGGATCCACCCGGACTGGCAATCCAGCCAGCGATGATCCCCGGCAGTCCAACGGCAGACACACAGATCAAGGAGCCAACCCATGCGCGCCCAACCGCAAGCGTCCCATTATGTCGGCGGCTCATATGTCGAGAGCCAGAGCGGCACTCCCTTTGACTCGCTGTATCCCGCAACCGGAGAAGTCATCGCGCAGATCCGCGCGGCCGACGATGCCGTGATCGAGGCGGCAATCCGCTCTGCCCAGGAAGGCCAGAAGGTCTGGGCGGCAACACCAGCAGCCGAACGCGGCCGCGTGCTGCGCCGGGCGGCCGAGATCCTGCGTGAAAAGAACCGGGAACTCTCCATTCTGGAAACGCTCGACACCGGCAAGCCCTTGCAGGAAACCTTGATTGCCGATGCTGCGTCCGGCGCCGACTGCCTGGAATACTTCGGTGGTCTGGCCGCAACGCTTACCGGCGAACATATCGATCTGGGCGGCTCCTTCGCCTACACCAAGCGCGAACCGCTCGGCATCTGTTTCGGCATCGGCGCCTGGAACTATCCGATCCAGATCGCCTGCTGGAAGTCTGCTCCCGCACTCGTTTGCGGCAATGCCATGATCTTCAAACCCTCGGAAGTCACCCCGCTGAGCGCCTTGAAACTGGCGGAGGCCTTTACCGAGGCCGGTCTGCCCGCTGGTGTCTTCAACGTGCTTCAGGGCTTTGGTGATGTCGGTGCAAAGCTGGTCGCTCATCCGGCCATTGCCAAGGTTTCGCTGACCGGCTCTGTCCCGACTGGCGCCAAAGTGGCAGCCCTTGCGGGTGAGCATCTGAAGAAGACAACGCTGGAACTTGGCGGCAAGTCCCCGCTGATCGTGTTCGAGGACGCTGACATTGAAAACGCGGTGTCCGCCGCGATCAATGCCAACTTCTATTCCACCGGGCAGATTTGCTCCAACGGGACGCGTGTGTTCGTTCATGAAGCGATCAAGGAAGCCTTTGTGGCACGGCTGGCTGAACGCACCGCCAAGGCGGTTCTGGGCGATCCGCTGGACGAGGCAACCAATATTGGTCCGCTTGTGTCCAAACAGCAGCTCGACAAGGTGCTCCACTACATGCAGATCGGTCAGGATGAGGGCGCCCGGCTGGTGTGCGGCGGTGGTTCAGCCTCTGTCGCCAGCTTCCCGGACGGCTATTTCGTGCAGCCGACCGTCTTTGCCGACGTGAAGGACGACATGCGCATTGCCCGCGAGGAAATCTTCGGCCCGGTGCTGAGCGTGCTCGACTTCACCGATGAGGACGACGTCATCGCCCGAGCCAACGACACCGACTTCGGCCTTGCCGCGGGCGTTTTCACCAGGGACATTCAACGGGCGCACCGGGTGATCGACCAGTTGCAGGCAGGCACCTGCTGGATCAACTCCTACAATCTGACTCCGATCGAAATGCCTTTCGGCGGCTACAAGAAGTCGGGCATCGGCCGCGAGAACGGCCATGCCGCGATCGAGTATTATAGCCAGACCAAAAGCGTTTATGTGGAAATGGGCGGTGTAGAGGCGGCGTTTTAAGGCGCTGCTTCTCGTTCCACATAGAACAGCTTGGCCCAACCTTCGAGGCGGCGTTTCCTGCTTCTTCAGGACAGGGCTGGCGTGTGTGGTTCAATCAAGCTGCCTGTCATTCCATGCGTCTTTATCCTGAGAAGCCGCGCAAGCGGCGTCTCGAGGGTTGGGCCGGTAATCCTCGATGCCCAGTTGCCCTTGGTTCGATAGTTTCCTTGGGCCAATCGAGAGCATTTCCCGCCATTCGGTTTTTTGCCGATTGAAGTTTGATCTCCGGTGCCCGAGATATTAGCCAGAGCGTTTCACGGAGCCCCGATGAACAAAGCCTTTCTTGACCCAGCCCCGCGCACATACGCGCCTCATGTCTATCTGCTTGCCCGTTCCAGCAGAGGCCCTTCCTGTGCGCCGGAGACACTCAGCATCGACCAGCTGAATTCGTGGCTCTTGCATGAAGCGACGCGGATCGATGATGTCATGCTGATGTTCGAGGAGTTCATGTGGCGCTGCAAGGCTGCAGGCCTCGCCATCGACCGGGCAACGCTGCATATCGGTACCCTGCATCCGCGCGTCATCGGTTTTTCCTGGGTCTGGAACAGTCAGGACTATTTCTGCGACGAGGTTGCCGCAGATGCCAACGCGACCAAATCGGAAGCCTTTACCCGCAATCCGCTTTTCCACGTCATCAACGAAGGCCAGACCATCAAGGTCGATCTGGAAAGCGAGGAAGGCGCCAATTCCGCTCCGCTGATGCGCGAACTTGCCGATCAGGGATACACGACCTATGTCGCCCTGCCGCTCAGTTCCTCGCACGAAAAGCGGAATGCCATGACCTTGGCAACCCGCAAACCCGGTGGGTTCCCTCCGGCGGAAAAAGACCTGATCCGCAATCTGATCGACCTTTTGGCGCTGCACATCGAGCGCCACATCGTTCAGCGGATTGCCCGCAACGTTGCCGACACATATCTCGGGCCGATCGCCGGACAGCGCGTGCTGGACGGCGAGATCAAGCGCGGTGATGGCGAGGCCATCAAGGCGGTGGTCTTCATGGCCGACATGCGCGGCTTCACTCAACTTGCCGACAGGCTGAGCGGACCGGAAGTGACGGCTATCCTCAACGCCTATTTCGACAGGATCTCGGACGCTGTGCTCAACCACGGCGGCGATATCCTGAAATTCATGGGCGACGGCATTCTGGCCGTATTCGATCAGAAGACATTTGGTGAAACAGCGGCGGCGAACGCCGCCGTGAAGGCCGCCAAGGCTGCACTGGAGGCCATTGACGAGCTGAACCGCAATCCACCCGAGGATCTTCCCGACCCGATCCACTGGCACCCCCTGAAGATCGGTATCGGCCTTCACCGGGGTGAAGTCTTCTTCGGAAATGTCGGTGGTGAGGAACGGCTCGACTTCACGGTGATCGGCCGCGCCGTCAATGAGACCAGCCGGGTGGAATCCCTGTGCAAACCCCTCGGCCGCGCCTTGCTCCTGACAGAACCGGTACGCGCTGCTCTTTCCGGCGACCTCCAGACCGGCCTCAATGCCATGGGCGAACATGCCCTGCGCGGCGTCGGCAAACCGGTTGCCATTTTTGCGGCCTAGTATGGAACGACTTTGAAAACCGATACAGGTCCGGTGAGGGGGCTGCGAAAACGGTAATGCGCAGCTCTTGCCTCAGTCCGTTTTGGTCCTGTCCAGCAACTCGGCCTCATAGGCCTTGGCGACGCGCAGGAAGCGGGCGTGGGCGTAGTTCATGGCCAGGATAAAGCCCCACCAGCCGTATTTGCGGTACTTGCGCACGAAATAGGCCTTGAAGAAGCTCACCGGGAATTCGGTCAGGAGGCGGCTTTTCGGCAGCTTGCGGCCGCGGGCGCGCATGTCGTCCACCTGCATACCGGAATAGCGATTGTATTTGCCGACCTGAAAATCCAGTGACCGGATGGACCGGTGCGCCATGATGCCGGAAAGGTTCGAGATGTGCGCGCCTTCCTCGGGCCGGACCGTGTCATGAACCGTCGAGGCAGAGAACCGGCCCTTGCGCCGGTCGTAGAGGCGGATCTGATGATACCCGTAGGCCCAGGGGGCAGGGTCGGTTTCATGGGCATAAAGATCGCGGATCATGATGCGCCAGCCATCAGCATCCGCGTAACTGCCGTCTGCGAATTTGGCTTTGATTTCCGCGGCGAGGCCCGGAGTTACCTCTTCGTCGGCATCCAGATTGAGCAGCCAGTCGTTGCGGCACTGGTCTTCGCCGAAACGCTTTTGCGGACCGTAGCCAGGCCAGTCGTTGCGGATGACCCGCGCGCCAAGTTGTTCGGCCACGGCGACAGTCTCGTCCGTTGATCCGCTGTCGATGACGATGACCTCGTCCACCCAGCCAATGACACTTTCGATCGGTCGGGCGATCCGGTCGGCCTCGTCACGGGCGATGATGAAAACGGAAAGAGGCAGGCGGTCGGTCATGAAAGGTCCGGCGTTGGGTTGCTCGGCCGGAAATGCTCCGGCGCGACTATTTAGCCGTGCCGGAGCCCGAATTGAAGGCGCGAAATCAGGATTTCACGCGGGCAAACAGAGCATCGAGGCCATGAAGCGCAATCGTGGCGCCCTCCAGCGTGCCGTTAAAGCCGGGTGCATTGAGGTTTTCCAGCTCAAGTCCGTTCAAGGTGACGGTGGCCGGTTCGGTGCCAAGGTTGAAGGCACACAGCACGGTCTCACCCTGATGGCTGCGGGTGAAGACCAGCGTGTTGTCCTGGCTGTCCAGAAACACCATGTCGCCCTTCTTCAGGGGCTCCTGAGCCTGCCGCCAGGCATAGAAGGCCCGGTTCCGGTTCAGGATGGAGCTTTCGTCCTTGTCCTGTTCGAAGGCGGCAAGCGCCAGATGATCCTGCGCGACCGGAAGCCAGGGCTCGGCTTCGGAGAAACCGGCGTTGCTGTTGTCTTTCACCCAGGGCATCGGTGTCCGGCAGCCGTCGCGGCCCTTGTATTCCGGCCAGAAGCGAATGCCGTAGGGATCCTGCAGCTTTTCAAAAGGAACTTCAGCCTGCGGCAGGCCGAGTTCTTCGCCCTGGTAAAGGCAGGGGGTGCCGCGCAGCGAGGCGCAGAGTGCGGTTTCAAGCGGTGCGAACCGGGCAATGTCCAGATCCTCGCCCCAGCGGCTGGCGACCCGCTTCACGTCGTGGTTCGACAGCGCCCAGGAAGCCCAGCCGGAGCCGATGCCGGCGTTCATCTCTTCCACGATCTTTCGGATGTAGGGCGCCGAATGTTGAGGCGTCAGCAGGTCGAAGCTGTAGGCCATGTGAATGCGCTTGCCGGCTTCCGTATAGGACGCCGTCAGTTCCACGGCCTGTCCGTCCGCACCGATTTCACCGACGGACGTCGTGCCCGGATATTTGTCCAGGAGCGCGCGCAGCTTCTCAAGAAACAACAGGTTTTCCGGTTGGGTCTTATCGTAAAGGTGATCCTGATAGCCGTAGGGGTTGGTCGGATCGACGGTGGACGGCATTTCAGTCGCGCTCAGGGGTGGGTTGTCCCGGAGCTGCTTGTCGTGGAAATAGAAGTTCACCGTGTCGAGACGGAACCCGTCGACACCGCGGTCGAGCCAGAACCTGGCGGCACCCAGAACCGCGTCCTGAACCTCAGGGTTATGGAAGTTCAGATCCGGCTGGCTGGTCAGGAAATTGTGCATGTAATACTGGCGCCGGCGGCTGTCCCATTCCCAGGCCGGGCCGCCGAAGATCGAAAGCCAGTTGGTCGGCACCGTGCCGTCCGGCTTGGCGTCGGCCCAAACGAACCAGTCGGCCTTGGCATTGTCGCGTGACGAACGGCTTTCGACAAACCATGGATGTTGGTCGGAGGTGTGCGAAATCACCAGGTCGATGATCACCTTCAGGCCACGCGCATGAGCGGCAGCCAGCATGCGGTCGAAATCGGCAAGCGTGCCGAACATCGGGTCGACATCTTCATAGTCGGAGACATCGTAACCGAAATCATCCATCGGCGAGGTGAAGAAAGGCGACAGCCAGATGGCATCGACGCCCAGCGAGGCAATGTAGTCCATGCGTTCGCTGACGCCGTTGAGGTCGCCTATGCCATCACCATTGGTGTCGTTGAAGGAGCGCGGATAGATCTGGTAGATCACCGCTCCACGCCACCAATCCGGGTCATTCTTCATGTCTGACGGCACATCAGCCTCCAGGCCCGTTTCGGCTTCTTCGAACATTGCCGGTTGTCTCCGTTCCGCTTCTGAGGCGGTCTTTATGGGTTTCAAAGCGCTTTGAATGGCTATATCCAGCGCCTTGTCAGGTCAAGTGAACAGTGTTGAAAAAGTCGTTCGGCAATTGCTTTCGGTAAGCGATGTGTGAATTGCGTCGCACATGTGGAACGGGGAGGATGAGCACATGCAAAAACCGGCCCTGCGAGGCAGGACCGGTGGAGCTACTGAAAAGGAACGAAACACGATTTTGTCCGGAACGCGCATTTCCTACATGGCTTAAGTGACAGGGGTGTGACCATCTCATTAAGTTTGCCTGCTCCGGGCCTCGCTGAAGACGGAAGCCCCCGACATGCCGCGCCTGCGCGGCCAATGCGTGTTATCTCTTTGGACTATCTTATTTAAGTAACTGAAATAAAACATGGAAAAATATTGTTATGACGTTTAGGTCAGTTTCTTCTTGCAAAGCAACATGGAAGCTGGAACTGTCCCCGCACACAGAACTTACGTAAGATGGAGCCCCCCGCACGGACAAGAGATCCGGCGGAAATCGGGTATCATCTTGCGGGCAAAAAACCTGGAGGAAGTGTCATGACGGCAGCCATGGTGGGTTGGGCACACATGCCCTTCGGCAAGCATTCGGAAGAGACGGTTGAAAGCATGATCGTCAAGGTGGCGGTCGATGCCATCAAGGACGCGGGTATCGAGCCGGGAGATGTCGACGAGATCCTGCTGGGTCATTTCAATGCCGGTTTCTCGGCACAGGATTTCACCGCTTCGCTGGTGCTGCAGGCCGATCCGACGCTGCGTTTCAAACCGGCGACCCGTGTCGAAAACGCCTGCGCCACCGGCTCTGCCGCCGTGCATCAGGGTGTGCGCGCCATTGCTTCGGGCGACGCCCGCTTCGTGCTTGTTGTCGGCGTCGAGCAGATGACCACGACGCCCGGTCCGGAAATCGGCAAGAACCTGCTCAAGGCCTCCTACCTGAAGGAAGAAGGCGATATCCCGGCAGGCTTCGCCGGTGTCTTCGGCAAGATCGCCGACGCCTACTTCCAGAAATACGGCGACCAGTCCGATGCCCTGGCCAAGATTGCGTCGAAGAACCACAAGAACGGTGTCGGCAACCCCTACGCCCAGATGCGCAAGGACCTCGGTTTCGACTTCTGCCGCGCGGAATCGGAAAAGAACCCGTTTGTCGCCGGTCCGCTGAAGCGCACCGACTGTTCGCTGGTGTCCGACGGTGCTGCTGCACTCGTCCTGACCGATCCTGCAACGGCGCTCGGCATGAAGAAGGCGGTTGCCTTCCGCGCGCTTGCCCATGTGCAGGATTTCCTGCCGATGTCGAAGCGCGACATCCTGAAGTTTGAAGGTTGTTCCAAGGCCTGGGGTCAGGCACTCGGCGATGCCAATCTGGCGCTGGACGACCTCTCCTTCGTCGAGACCCACGACTGTTTCACCATTGCCGAGCTGATCGAATATGAAGCCATGGGCCTTACCAAGGAAGGCGAGGGTGCTCGCGCCGTGCTGGAAGGCTGGACGGAAATGGGCGGCAAGCTGCCGGTGAACCCGTCCGGTGGTCTGAAGGCCAAGGGCCATCCGATTGGCGCCACAGGTGTCTCCATGCACGTGCTCACTGCGATGCAGCTGACCGGCACTGCCGGCGAAATCCAGGTGAAGAACGCCGAGATCGGCGGCATCTTCAACATGGGTGGTGCCGCGGTGGCCAACTTCGTGTCCGTGATGCAGGCGATGAAGTAATCGGCAACAACTGCCTTTAAGTAAGATTTAAAGGAGGACGAGAAATCGTCCTCTTTTCGTTTTTGTTGAAGATAAAAGTAGTTTTTGTCTAAATACATACTCGTGAAAAGTTCCTAAGTGTTCACCTAAATTAATTTTTTAAAAATCTTATGAAATCAGATTGTTGCCCAGAGTAACGCATCGGCAGGGGGCAGGTGCGACATAAGCTGGGTTAACCATGTCCGTCTTTCAAAGTCTGAAATCCAAAATGATCGCCATGCTGGCTGTACTGTTCGTTGTCGCGACAGCGCTGAGCCTTGGCACGATACGCAATCTTGGCGTGCTCGAAGAAAACGCGGGGCATCTCCGCGAAGGGGCGGAAACCTTTGCCACCGACGGCGTGAACCTGGCCATTTCACTGCAGAAAATGCAGTTCGACATCGTTCAGGTGCAGCAATGGCTGACAGACATTTCCGCAACAAGAGGTCTTGATGGACTGAACGACGGTTTTGATCTTGCGGTTTCCTTCTCCGACAATTTCAAGAGCGAGAGCACCGCGGCAATCGATCTCGCCGAAAAGCTCGGTTATGCGGATCTTGTTGACAAGATCAGGAACGTTCAGGCGAAATTCCCGTCATACTACGACACGGGAAAAGCCATGGCGGAGGCCTATGTTGCCGGTGGACCGGAGCAGGGCAACAAGCTCATGGGGGCATTCGACGGCGAAGCTGAAAGCCTGACGACGGCGCTGGAAGCAGCCCTTGATCTTCATCACCAGCATCTGGAAACGGAACGCGCCGAGTTGGCCGTTGAGGTGGCGAGCTATCAGAGTGCGGCCCGGAACGCTGACGTCATGACCTACGCTAACCTCGGGCTCGTCGTCCTTGCCCTGGCAATGGCCGGTTTCTTCATCATGCGTGCGGTCATTCTGCCGCTCGGGTCCTTTGCCGAGGCAGTCGCCCGGCTTTCGAAGGGCGACTATGGCATTCACCTTGCCGAATGCGAACGGGCTGACGAAATCGGACAGCTTGCAAATGCGATCAATGTCCTGCGCGACGGCGCTTCGGAGCGAGAGGAGTTGGTCAAGGCGCAAAAGGCGGAAGACGAGGCGCGTATTCGGCGCATGCGGCAGCGCGAAGAGCTGACTGCTTCCTTCCGCAGCAGCGTATCGTCCCTCATCGTGGATGTGACCGGCACCATGTCGCAGCTGGAAGACACAGCAACTGTGCTGATCGGTGTTGCAGATGACACCACGACACACGCTGAAGGAGCGGCCTATTCATCCAATTCGGCTCTGGGTAATGTCGAGGCTGTCGCTTCCGCCGCTGAAGAGCTTTCGGTTTCCATCGAGGAAATTAACCAGCGTGTGGCTTCCACCTCCGCAGTTGTCTCGGAAGCTGCCGAAACCACCAGCCTGACCAATGAAAAGGTCGCAACCCTTTCCTCTGCGGCCCAGGAAATCGGTGAAGTCGTCCAGCTGATCCAGACCATCGCCGAACAGACCAATCTTCTGGCTCTCAACGCAACTATCGAGGCTGCTCGTGCTGGTGAAGCTGGCAAGGGCTTTGCTGTCGTTGCTGCGGAAGTCAAGGAGTTGGCCAATCAGACAGCGAAAGCCACGGAAAGCATCACCCAGCAGATCATCGCCATTCAGGAAGCGACCACCGATGCAGCCCACTCGATCCAGCAGATAACCGACATCATGGGCAATGTAACGGCGGAAACAACGGCAATCGCATCGGCGGTTACTGAACAGAGCGCAGCGACTGGCGAAATTGCCCGTGGCGTCAACGAGGCCTCCACCAGCACCCAGACGGCAAGCGACAGCGTGTCCGGCATGAAGGAAAACGCGGTCCGCTCCAAGGATGCGGCAGGTGAAGTTCGCCAGGCGGTCAACCTGGTTGCAGAACGCACCCAGACGCTGACCCACCAGATCGAGGACTTCATCAAGTCCTTTGCGGCCTGATGTCAACCGAGACCAGTGACGAAAAGCCGGCGGTTTCCACCGGCTTTTTTGTTTCCCGGTTTTGACAATCCTCCAAGTGACAATGAGGCGGCGAACGGAAAAACGCCGACCTGCTCCTCAGGTGAACAGCCGACTTGTGGTCGGTGATCTGGGCTGCTCGTTTTGCCTTACTCCGCAGCGTTTGCGATTGCCGAGTAGAGATCCGGATCCGTTAGTTCAGGCGGAGAAACCGGTGCGCCACCGCCTTCGCCGACGTAAGTATCCGCCACGCCGTAAATGAAGACCCCGCCCGCCTTGCGCTTTGCGATGGCGACCCGCTCGATCAACTGGAAGTCGCCCGTTTCGCAGTTGGCGTAACTTGTATAGATCGGTTTGCCGTTCTCGTTGATCCGTTCGGAACCTGAGGTGAATTTGCCTTCCGCGCATTTCTTCTGGCTGTCGGCAACAATAAGCGACATCAGTTCTTCTTCCGACTGGTAGCTACCCGCCGGAAAAATGTGCGCCACAATCGTGCGTGCGTCGTTGGTGGCAACGGCATGAAGGCCGTTCAGATCTTCTTCGCGCTGTCCGTCGGAAACAAGCTTTAGCCCGGACAGGCCAGCGCTGCCCATCAGGTTGAACAGGGCCTGGGTCGCTTCGATGGCAAGTTGCGGGTCGGTCGCCGAACTGGACGCCGCCGCTTCGTCCTTGGTCGGGGCGGAATGTCCGAGGCCACCTTGAGAGCTGGCGCCTGCAGCGCCGGCAACGGGTGCCGCACCGTACCGTGCGATGTTCTGCTCCACGCATTTGGCAAGACGTGCCATCAGGCGAGAGGTGCCTGTGAGGCGGAATTCGTAATTGTAGGTGCCATCTCGAACGTAAAGTGTCCGTCCGCGGCGAAATCGGGTGATGATGTAGCCGCCTCTGGGCATTTGCATGCGCGCCAGATTCTTCGACGTCGCCTTGGCAACGCCGCTCTGCCAGGCGCCCCGGTCGATGCGATACTGAAGCGCAATATCCGCGCCGACCTTCATGTTCCACTGAAGAGCCGAAAAGCCGATGGCCCAGTTGTAGTTGGTGTCGAGCTGGACATATAGCGTGATGCCGCTGTGGTAGCTCACGGACGCGACACAGGTCGAAAATGCGCCGGTCTGATCATCAGTGAAGGCACTGCCGTTCCAGCCGCCGCTTTGGAAGTTTTCAACAACGGCTGCATGGCTAGTTCCGAAGCTGCCGAAGAGCAAAAGACCTGCGGAAACCCCGGCGGCAACCAATGAATAAACAAGACGCATCATACCCCCTCTGATGCCACTGCGGCCGTGTCCCAGCCGTCTGGAAAGGCTAAGTGATTTCCTTTGCGGCATCAAGAATGACGCACGCTTGCCCGGAAGGTTGAATGCCGTCGCAAACGACGGCTGAACGGGGTGTTCGCTGCCCGTTGGAACAGGAGAAAAACTCTTTCAATCGGACCAGGCCCGTTGGAAATTTTTCCTCGCAAAAATCACTCTGACCGGCCGCCGGGAATTGAAATTGGTCAAATCAGAGGATTGCAAAAAACTATTCCGCTTCTGTTTCCAGCTTTGAAATCCGGTGCCCGGCGCAGGCATGGGCTGCCGATTACATTAGACCCATCAAACTGGGACTGGAGACCCTGACGATGACTAGCCGTGGTGGCGACACTCTGAAAACACTGAAAAAGCCGGAAGACCGGCTCGACGTGTTTCCGGCCTTCATGAAGGTTGCCGGTCGGCGTGTGCTCGTTGTCGGGCACGGCGGTGAAGCTGCTGCAAAGGTTCGTCTCCTGGGGGAAACCAACGCCCGGATCGTCGTCGTTTCCAAAATTGTCGAACCGGATCTGCAGGAGGCTATTGACCTCTTCGAGACCGAGCATCTTGCCGAAGATTTCCAGCCTGGTCATCTGAAGGACGCCGCTCTGGTCTTTTCCGCGCGCGAAGACTGGGATCTCGACAAGGCTGTTGTCGATGCGGCACGGGCGCAGGGCGTTCCGGTCAATGCGGTCGACAAGCCGGAACTGTGCGACTTCTACACCGGAGCCCTGGTCAATCGCGCACCGATCGCCGTTGCGATAACCTCGACCGGTGTCGGTCCTGTCCTGTCGCGCCACATCCGCGCGCGCATTGAAGCCATGCTGCCGCGTTCGACCGGCGAGCTGGCGCGTCTTGCCGAAAGTTTCCGCGATGCCGCAACCAAGGTGATCCGCGACGGTGGGCTGCGCCGCAGTTTCTGGGCGCGCTTCTTCTCCGGTTCGGTCGCAACCAATCTCTATGCAGGCAAGGCTGATGTCGCCCGTTCAGAGGCACAGCGGTTGTTGAATTCGATGGCGGACGAGCCCGGTTTTGTCTGGCTTGTCGGTGCCGGGCCGGGCGCGGAAGACCTGTTGACCCTGCGCGCGCAGCGCCTGCTGCAGGAAGCCGACGTCATCGTTCACGATGCGCTGGTGCCGGCAAATGTCGTTGCCATGGGCCGCCGCGATGCGGAGCGCATTTCAGTGGGCAAGCGCAAGGGCGCTCATTCCGTGCCGCAGTCCGAAATTTCCGAGCTCCTGGTCGAGCTTGGCCGCAAGGGCTTGAAAGTCGTGCGTCTGAAAGCTGGAGATCCGATGATCTTTGGCCGAGCGGCAGAAGAAATGGAAGCGCTTCGCGAAGCTGGTATCGGCTTTGAAATTGTTCCAGGCGTCACGGCAGCCTTCGCCGCGGCAGCGTCAGCCCAGATCCCGCTCACGTTGCGCGGTGTCGCCTCCAACCTGGTTTTCGCTACCGGCCACAATGCCAAGTCCGAAACCCTGCCGGATTGGGCTGGGCTGGCACTCAAGGGCGCGACGGTGGCTGTCTACATGGGCCGAACCGTGGCGGCTGCGGTTGCCGAGAAGATGATCGGCGCGGGCCTGAAACCTGAAACACCGGTTGCCGTTATCGAGAATGCGGCACACCCGGACGAACGCCAATTTGCCGGAACCCTGTCCGAACTCGCGGTGCTGTCGAACCGCGCTGAGATCGACGGACCGGTTCTGATCGTGATCGGCGAGGCCGTGGGCCATGCCGCAATGGACAAGGCCGAACCCCTGGCGCCGCAGCTCGCCGCCCGGGTTGTAGCCGCCTGAACTTGAAGAGAGTGGACGCACATGAAAGTCATCACCGCCAACCGCCTTTTGAACGGCGATGTTGTCTGGCTCGCGGAAAACGGTTCCTGGGTCGAGCGCATTACGCTGGCTAAGGTTTATGACGGCAAGGACGCGGTCGCGGCAGCCCTGGCCGAAGGTCTTGAGGCCGAGAAGAACCAGAAAGTCGTTGGTGTCTACGAGATGGACGTGACCGTGGAAGAGGGCGTCATCGTACCGGTGCGCCTGCGCGAAAAGATCCGGGCAACCGGCCCGACCACCCACCCGGAACTGGGCAAGCAGGCCCAGGCGGTTTCCGCCTGAAACAACAATGAAGGGCAGGGCAGCGCCTTCCATGGCAGCGCTCGCTGAGGAGAGATTGAGACATGTACCGTTACGACGAATTTGACGCGAGCTTCGTGAACCAGCGTACCGAGCAGTTCAAGGACCAGGTCCGCCGCCGTCTGGCTGGCGAGCTTTCCGAGGACGAGTTCAAGCCGCTGCGCCTGATGAACGGTCTCTATCTGCAGCTCCATGCCTACATGCTGCGCGTTGCCATTCCCTATGGCACGCTCAACGGCCGGCAGATGCGCAAGCTTGCCCATATCGCCCGCACGTACGACCAGAGCTACGGCCACTTCACCACGCGCCAGAACATCCAGTTCAACTGGCCGAAACTGGAAGATACGCCGAAGATCCTGGAAGAGCTGGCCGAAGTCGAGATGCATGCCATCCAGACGTCGGGCAACTGCATTCGGAACGTGACCGCGGATCACTTCGCCGGTGCTGCCGCCGACGAGATCGCCGACCCGCGGCCCTATGCGGAAATCCTGCGCCAGTGGTCATCGCTGCATCCGGAGTTCTCGTTCCTGCCGCGCAAGTTCAAGATCGCCATCACAGGCGCACCGAACGACCGTGCTGCCGTCCAGGTTCACGATATCGGGCTGCAGCTCGCACGCAACGATGCCGGTGAGGTCGGGTTCGTGGTCTTCGTCGGTGGCGGACTTGGCCGTACGCCGATGATCGGCCGCAAGGTGCGCGACTTCCTTCCCGAGGAAGATCTGCTTGCCTACTCGGAAGCGATTCTGCGCGTCTATAACCGCTACGGCCGCCGCGACAACAAGTACAAGGCCCGCATCAAGATCCTGGTTCATGAAACCGGGCTGGACGAACTGAAGGCGGATATCGAGGCCGAATTCGAAAAGATCCGCTTCGGGGTCCTGCGCCTGCCGGACGAGGAGGTGCGCCGCATCGAGGCCTATTTCGCTCCGCCTCCGCTGGAAGTGGGCAATGCGACCTCGGCTGCCGTTGAAACACGCAAGGCGGCGGATGCAGCCTTTGCCCAGTTCACGGCGCATAACCTCAACCCGCACCGGGTGCCTGGCTATACCTCCGTCACATTGTCCATGAAACCGATCGGCGGCATCCCGGGTGATGCGTCGGATGAGCAGATGGATGTGATCGCGAACCTTGCCGAGAAATACGGTCATGACGAGATCCGCATCAGTCACGAGCAGAACGTGATCCTGCCGCATGTGAAGCTGGACGACCTGCCGGCGCTGTTCGACGAGTTGGTGGCCGCGCGTATCGCGGAAGGCAATGCCGGTCTGATCACCGATATCATCGCCTGCCCGGGCATGGACTATTGCGCCCTGGCAACCGCCCGTTCCATTCCGGTTGCGCAGCGGATCTCCGAACGCTTCGGTGCTGCGGAACGGCAGGCCGAGATCGGTGAGCTGAAGATCAAGATCTCCGGCTGCATCAACGCCTGTGGTCACCACCATGTCGGCCACATCGGCATTCTCGGCCTGGAGAAGAAGGGCGAGGAATTCTATCAGGTGACGCTTGGCGGCTCCGCCAACGAAAACGCGTCCATTGGTGAAATCGTCGGCCGCGGCTTCTCGTCTGAAGAAGTGGTCGATGCCATCGAGAAGCTGGTCGATACCTATCTCGGCCTGCGGAACGGCAAAGAAGAGACCTTCCTGGAAGCCTATCGCCGGGTTGGGGAGGATCCCTTCAAGGAGGCCCTTTATGGCGCTGCATGAGACATTCAGCCTAGGTGTTGATCCGGAGCTGGGCTTGCAGGCGGAAGTCGCCGCACTTAACGCCCAGTTCGAGGATGCAACCGCGGACGACGTCCTGAGGGCGGCCATCCGCCACCAGTTCGCCGGTGGCATTGCCATGGTCTCCAGCTTCGGGGCCGATTCCGCAGTGCTCCTGCATATGGTTGCCCAGATCGACCCGTCGACACCGGTCGTTTTCGTGGACACGGTCAAACTGTTTCCGGCCACGCTGCTCTATCGTGATGAGCTGATCGAGAAGCTCGGCCTGACCGATGTCCGCACCCAGAAGCCGAACAAGGATGATCTCTCCAGGGAAGATCCCGCGGGCATGCTCTGGATGAGCGATACCGACGCCTGCTGCCATATTCGCAAGGTGGTACCGCTGGCCGAGGCCTTGAACGGGTTCGAAGCCTGGATTTCCGGCCGCAAGCGGTTCCAGAGCGCAAGTCGCTCCAGCCTGGAGTTCTTCGAAATCGACGAAGGCCGGGTGAAGGTCAATCCGCTGGCGGACTGGACGGCTGCCGAAATTCTGGATTATGCCAAGACCCATGATCTGCCGCCGCATCCGCTGGTGGCGCAAGGCTACCCCTCGATTGGCTGCCTGCCCTGCACCAGCAAGGTTGCCCCCGGCGAGGACCCCCGGGCTGGACGTTGGCGTGGCCAGGACAAGACAGAATGCGGCATTCACTGGCCGACCCATGGCAAGGAAGTTGACGGCAGCGGTATCTGACCGCTGCCGATAGAGGATTTTGAGGACGCAAAGAATGGCAACGATTTTCAAGGACGGCGATTTCGTCGAGGAAAGCTGGGCGCGGACAGATGCCGAAACCGGCACTGCTGTCGAAGGCGATGCGCTTGTACCGATGACCGTGTTTCTCATCGACCCGGATGCATATCTGGCACGAGACGGCAAAACCGCCGTCATCGTCGAGGCTGGTGACGATGTCGAGCTGATCGAAAATTATCTCGACCGGCTGGCACTGGTTGCCGTCGACTTTCCGAGCTTTTCCGATGGCCGCGGCTTTTCCGCAGCCCGCATCCTGCGTGAGCAGATCGGCTACAAGGGTGATATCCGCGCGCTCGGGAAATACATTCTCGACCAGGTGCCGCTGGCACGCCGCTGCGGTGTGTCGACGTTCGAGATCTCCAAGCCGGAAGTGCTGAAAGCCCTGAAGGCCGGTGAATGGCCCGAAGTAACCAAATATCTGCAGCCGGTCGGCACGGTCGATGAAATCCCGGAAGGAACACGCCCGTGGGCGCGCCGCTCCCACCGGGATCTGGCGGTCGCCGCGGAGTAAGCCGAACAGGTCTGCCCGTCTTGCGACAATGGTCATAGGATGGCGGCACAAAATTCGAACGAGCGTTTCAGGGGACCTCGCAAGGCGGGGTCCCCATTTGTTTGCGAGCGGCGATCCTTGCAAGAGGCCGTCGGCATCGCCAAAGACTACAGGTGCTCGTCCAAGGTCATTTGCTGTCGAAGGAAAAGGTGAAACCGAACCACGGCAAGTGTTTTGCCTGTCCAATTTGTGTCAGCAACCGGAATGCAGTTCGTCAGTGGATTGAAACATCCGGTTACAGGCTGTGAATCGCATTGTCACAAGACTGACTTATTATACGTCATATGGTCTGGCGGCAAAATGATTTGCCGGCGAACCGGCACTGGCGCACGAGGCAATGTGGCGTCGAAACGGGGATACCGGGGCATTGCCAATTGTTTCCCGAAATCCAATACCGCAGGCCGGTTCCGGTCCTCAGCAGGAATGTCGCTCAATGGCCGTCACTCGCACCCTCGAAACGCTCTTCGATCTGAGGAAGCCCGCAGTAAAGACCAACAAGGTGCTTGTGGTCGGCGTCAGTTCAAAGCGATCGCTCGGCCTGGCAATCGGCGAGCACATGTATCAGAACGGTTGGGAAACCGTGCTGACGTCGCGCCGGCCGGAAAAGCTGTCTGCCAAAACGCCACATCACGACATCCGCTTCCTGGATTATCCGCAGTCCATCGACGCGATTGACGATCTGACCGACCTGACCGGCATGGTGTTCTGCCTTGCCAAGACCGACATCGGCGAAGCCGGACAGAACGGTCTGCTGGGGACGAGCGAAGAGAACTTTCTGAAGACGATCAGCACCAGCTGTTATGCCTTCATCGCCCTGGTGCGGGAGGTGCAGCGTCGCAACCCGAACCTCAGATCCGTTGTTGCCCTGACCTTCCTGGGCGGTGAGCGGGTGGTGCCCGGCTACGAGGTCCTGGGTGTCGCCAAGGCTGCACTGGAACACTCCGTGCGGGCGCTGGCGGCGGAACTTGGCCATGAAAACGTACGTGTGAACGGTGTTTCCGCCGGCGCAGTCCCGACCACGTCATCGCGCGTCCTGCCCGACTTCCGCAAGGTTCATGAAGTTCTCTCACGGCAGTCGTTCCTGCGCCGCGGTGTCACTGCAGAGGAAGTTGCCGGAGCTGCTGCCTATTTGCTCAGTGATCTTTCCGGCGGAATGACGGGTGAGATCCTGCAAGTCAACGGCGGTCTACGGCACACGGTGCTCTAAGCTGGTGGCTGGTATGGCGTCGCGGTCTTTTCGTGATGCCGCACGTCGTTCAGCCTAATCCAAGTCAATGCTCCACGTGAACTTAATGCAAAACATCCGTGCTCCGGAAGTTAATGCATACTTTGTGCTTGTGTTTTTATTGGTTCGTTAGATAAACACCCTCACCATGCCTCAGAGGGATCAACGGATTCGGTTGCCGAAACCTTCCGAAACCAGGGACGCACTTCGGGAAATTGCGGAACGTCCGACGGCGAATGCCTGAATTATCTTAATTCGAGCTGTCGCAGATGGAGAGAAAATTGGTCGCAAATTTATACGGAAAGGGTGGTGTCCTGGACCGGGTCGCAAGGCCTGAAATGCGCGTACCGTTCTTGCTGGGTCTGGTGGTGTTCCTGGCTTGCATCTTCGGCATTCTTACCCGGCCGACCGGGTTCCTGGCGGCAGTCTGGCCGGCCAACGCAATCCTCCTCGGACTGCTGGTCCGTGTGCCGAAGTCGGCTTGTTGGCAGGGCTGGGTTGCTGCTGCCGTAGGCTATCTGGCAGCGGATCTTTTGACAGGAGCGACGCTCGAAAAGGCCGTGCTGCTGAATGCGGCCAACATGGTTGGGGTGGCTGCCGGGTATCAGGTCTATAAGTACTTGCCTGCCTCCTCCGTTCGGCTGCAACAACCCTTGGCCCTTCTCCATCTCGCGGTGGCTTCGGCTATCGCCGCTTCCCTGGCAGGGGTTGTCGGGGGCATCGCAAATCCGATCCTCTTCGGCGGGGGTGTCATTCCCGGCTGGATATTCTGGTCGACGACCGAGCTGGTGAACTACATCTCCTTTCTGCCGGTTATCCTGTCGGCACCGAAGCTGGAAGGAACGTTGCCGGACTTTTCCGGTCTGCTGGCCCGGTTGAGGCAGGAAAAACGCGCACCGCTGATCCTGCTGCTGATCTCCTGTATTGCTGGAGCAGTCGTCGGAGGGCCTGGCGCCATTGCGTTTCCGGTTCCGGCGCTCTTGTGGTGTGGTGTCGTCTATCCGGTCTTTCCGACAGCGATACTGACGCTGTGCATTGGCGTGTGGGGTCTCGTCATCCTGTCAAACGGGCTTGGCGACAGCAGCTCCCTGCAACTCGACGTGATGACGCTCATTTCCATCCGGCTCGGCATTTCCCTTGTTGCTCTGGCGCCTATCATGTTGTCCTGCGTCACGCAGAGCCGGAATGCGTTGCTGATCCGTCTGCAATATCTTGCCACGCACGACCAACTGACCGACGTGCTCAACCGCAACGCCTTCCGCGAGGAGGTCTCCCGCAGTCTCTCCCTTGGCATGAACGGCTTTGCCCTGCTGATGGTCGACCTCGATCATTTCAAGTCGGTCAACGACACCTACGGACACGCCACCGGTGATACCGTACTGGTCAGCTTCGTGCGGCGTGTGCAAGGCACGTTGCGGCCAGGCAGTCTTCTGGGTCGTATGGGCGGCGAGGAATTCGCCATCATGATTCCGAACAGCCAGATCATGGACGCAGTGGCGGAAGCCGAGAAAATTCGGCAAAGCGTCTGCAGTGAGCCGGTTGCCGCAGGAGACGGAAAACTGGTTCGCGTGACGGCAAGCCTCGGCGTCGTCGCTGTCGAACACGACAATGCAGCCTGTCTTGATACCCTGTTGGCCGAAGCCGACCGGCTTTGCTACCAGGCGAAGGAACGCGGCCGGAACCGCGTGGAGCATTGCGGAGCGGCATAGGGTTTTCGGACAGGCGGCCGTCAGACTTCCTTATTCCTGGTCAGGTAAAGCAGTTGCGGGAATATTTCCTCCAGCGCCGGGTCACGTCCGGTTTCCGCATTGGCCGTATAAAACTGCCGATTTGCCTTCAGATTGGCATACCCGTGAATGAACGCCCACAGCATGGTTTCAACGGAAGTCCGGTGAACGGGGTTCTCGCAATTCTCCGGTGAAAGTCCTTCGGAGACCTCCCTTAGGACCGCATAGGCTTCGCGGCTGGCCGGCTGAAGCTCCGGATAGATGTCGATCTGTCGTTCCATGGAGAACATCAGCCGGAACAGATGCGGGTTCTCTTCAACAAAGGCGATGTAACCGCGGGCGCTTGCGAGTATCTGTTCACGGGCGTCGTTGGACGCATCCGCCATATGCCGGCGCATCGTGCCCGCAAACTGCCGGAAGCCTTCCGTCGCGATGGCTGCCTGCAGGACGGCAAGATTGGCGAAGTGGTTCTTCGGCGCTCCATGGGAAACGCCGGCACGGGCGGCGCACGCCCGCAGCGACAGGGCTTCAAGTCCATCTTCGCGCAGAATGTCCAGCCCTGCCTGGATCAGGGCCTCTTTCAGATTGCCGTGGTGATATTTCGGGTCGCTCAGGCCTGTTTCCTCCATAAGTAGACACTGTCAACATTTTCGTTGACGGCTGAAAATTCCGCATATAGACAGTGACAACATTGCTGGGGTCGCAATGCAGAAGGGTTGTCTTATGTCGTCTAAGTGTTATGTGCGGGCTACCGTCCTTGCAAGTCTCGCGCTTGTCGCATGTCCTGCCATGGGGGACGAACAGAAGGACTGGAGCGTACTGGTTGGCGCTGGTCCCTTCTTCGGTCCGGAGTATCTGGGCTCCAAGGACTACGGTTTCGTTCCCGGCATCATCGCGTCTGTGCAGAAGGGGCCTTATTTCGTCAAGTTCAACGGATTGACGGCGACCGCCAACGTGCTGCCTTTCGACAGCTTTTACGCCGGGCCGCTTATTGGCTACGGCACGGGCCGCAAGGATGTGTCCGACAATGTTGTCGACAAGCTTCCCGATGTTGACGAGGAGCTCTGGGTTGGTGCCACGGCAGGCGGTGGCTACGCCGGTTTGCTGCTCGATCGCGATTCACTTGGTGCCAGTGTCGAGATTGCCCATGACGTCATCGGCGAAAGCGGCACAACGGCCACATTCAGCCTGGGTTACGAAATCAACGCGACCCAGCGTCTGGCTTTCGGCCTTGATGTCTCCACGACCTTTGTCGACGGCACCTATGCTGACGCCTACTATTCCGTGACCGCAAAAGGCGCGGCCGCAAGCGGTCTCAAGGAATACAAGGCCGACGCAGGCTTCAGGGACGTGAGCGTGGATGTTTCGTCAAGATTTGCCGTAACCGAAAACTGGGGCGTCGGTGGCCTCGTCGGCGGGTCGGTGCTTCTGGGCGGCATGGCTGATAGCCCGATCGTTGAAGACCGGGGAGAGGCGATCAACGGCCATGGCGGTCTGTTTCTCTGGTACAAGTTCTGATCGGCGGTCTGCACGGAAAGCTGCTCTGACGCTGAAAAACTGTGCCGGCACCTTTCCCGGTAAAACCACGCAGCGCACCAGCGCCAGAACGGTCATCGGTTGCATCAGTGGCTCCGTCAGCCAGAATTTTTGAAAGGTTATCGCGGGCCGCGTTCCACCAAGCGTGCCCCGGCACAAGGCCGGGGCTGCTGAAGGTTCAAGCGGCAGGCGCAATCACGCGTCTGTCGGCTCTTCGTATGTGATCATCGCGATCACGCCTCCGAGCGGGTCGACAATCGTTGCCATGCGGCCGACGTTTGGAATGCTCATTGGTTCCATTGCAATCGTCGCGCCAAGCGCACGGGCCTTTTCGACACGCGCATCGACACTGTCGACAGTCACATAGGGCAGCCAACGGGGACTTTCAGTTTCCATTGATGGGAAGCCGCCGATCATGTTTTCATTGTTCATGATCATGGTGTAGGGGCCTACGCCCACATCCACGGTTTTTGTGCCCCAGCCGAGCAGGTCGGAATAGAAGGCCTGCGCCTTGGCACCGTCAGCGCAATGAAGTTCCATCCAGCTGAACGCGCCATGTGTTTGCGACGGAGTGCTCATGTCTTTCATCCTCTGTGTTGAAAACAATTGCCTGGCAGTGCCAGGTGATCAGAGGACGGCAGGCGACAGGCAGAACCGACAGGGGGGGCAAAAAATATTTTGGTCTGGCGGGATCTGAACAAATCGAGGCTCGAAACAGGCCTATTGTCCGCCAGAAACCTTCATCTTCCGGCGGATATGGTCGCGGTCGACATCGGTTCCCGCAAATTCCAGCGCTTTGCGGTAAGCGGCCTGAGCCTCTTCGATCAGGCCCAGTTCTTCCATAAAGGTAGCGCGGACAACGTGAAAGTTCGGGTAGCGCTCCAGAGAGCCAGCCAGTTGCTCCAGGCGGCACAAGCCGGCCTGTGCCCCGTTCAGCTTTGCCTGGACCACGGCGCGGTTGAGCGCCACAACCGGTGAAGGCCGGATATGTTCCAGAGCACGGTAGAGCCGGTCGATCTCGACCCAGTCGGTGGTTGCGTAGGTCGCAGCCTGGGTGTGTGTCGAGGCAATGGCTGCCTCGATCTGAAAGGGGCCGGGCCGCGCCTTGCGCAAGGCGGCCTCAAGCAGAATGTTGCCTTCGGCGATCAGTTTCCGGTCCCAAAGGGAACGGTCCTGGTCTTCCAGCGTTACGGCAGCGCCGCTCCGGCTCAGCCGGGCCTTGCGGCGGGAATGCTGGATCAGGCAAAGGGCCAGCAAGCCGCGCAGTTCCGGTTCTTCGGGAAACAGCCGAACGATCAGGCGGGCCAGGCGGATCGCTTCCTCACACAGGGGCTCGCGGATCAGTTCTTCACCCTGTGACGCCGCATAGCCTTCGTTGAAGATCAGATAGATGGCATTGGCTACGGCGGAAAGTCGCTCGGCACGGGCGGTTCTGTCCGGCTCCTCATAGCTCAGTTTGGCCGCCTGCAGCCGTTTCTTGGCGCGCGTGATGCGCTGTTCCATGGTCTTGGCCTGTACCAGAAATGCACGGGCAATCTCCTCCACAGCAAGACCAGCGACAATTTTCAGGGAAAGGGCAATCTGCTGGTCCCGGCGCAGCACCGGGTGGCAGCAGGTAAACAGAAGACGCAGGATGTCGTCCCGGTAGACGGCATGATCCAGCGATTGGGTCAGCTCGTCTTCCGGGTGCGGGCCTTCGGGAAGAGGCTCGAGATCATCCGGTGCGGTGAGGGTTTCCTTTTTGCGTTTCCGCAGCGTATCGATGCCGGCATTGCGTCCGGATATGATCAGCCAGGCAACCGGATCCGCCGGCATCCTGTCGGGTGACCACGCCTTGAGCGCCTTCAACGAGGCGTCCTGAAACGCATCCTCGGCAAGGTCAATGTCGCCGAAGACGCGATTGAGCGCTGCCAGGACGCGCGGGCGGGCAGCCCTAAGATGCGCTGATAACCAGGCGCTCGGCATTCTTGAAATCGGCTCCCTCGAAGAATTCCACCGGGCGAATTTCGATGCGGCCATGATCCAGCGGCAGGATCTTCACCGCCTCGATGGCGTCCTCCAGTGTCGGGCAGTCGATCACGTAAAAGCCCATGAACTGCTCTTTCGTTTCGGCAAAAGGCCCGTCGGTGACAATAAAGTCGTCCTTGTCCTTGTTGATCGTGACCGACGTTCCCGTCGACATCAACTTGGTTGCAACGGCGAAGGAGTTGTTTGTCTTTGTGTGTTCGTGAAAGGCGCCGTGTTTCTGATAAACGGTGGCGAGCTCTTCCGGCGGCAGAGCGTCAATGAAATCTTCGCTGGCGTAAATCAAAACGGAAAAAAGCATGTGGGTCCCTCCGGTTGCTTGGATTGATACCCAAGGAACGGGCAGGCGCGAGCTTATCCGACAGCCGACCGAAAAAAAGTGAAAACTTGCCTGCGATCGGGACATGGCCTGGCCGAAAGGGAGAGTTGCCGGCCGTTAAGCCGGGCAACTCCAGTCCGTGTGATCTTCTAGGCGTTGCCGATGAGAACGCCTGCCGCAAAGACCAGAGAACCACCGAGGACAACCTGGAAGGCCGCCCGCAGAAACGGTGTTTCCATGTAGCGGTTCTGGATCCAGGCGATCGCCCACAATTCGATGAAAACGATAAATGCGGCGACAGTTGTCGCTGTCCAGAATTCAGGAATGAGATAGGGGAGGGCGTGACCAAGGCCGCCGAGGGCGGTCATGATGCCCGAGGCGAGGCCGCGCTTCAGCGGTGATCCGCGTCCCGAGAGCACGCCGTCGTCATGGGCCGCTTCCGTAAAGCCCATGGAAATGCCCGCCCCGACGGAGGCCGACAGGCCGACGAGGAAGGTCTGCCAGGTATCCTGCGTCGCGAAGGCGGCGGCAAAGATCGGAGCCAGCGTTGATACCGAGCCGTCCATCAAACCGGCGAGGCCCGGCTGGACGTAGGTCAGGATGAATTGCCGACGTTCGGTCTGGCGCTCCTGTTCCTGCACGTCGTCGGGCGTGTGTTTGGCTCCAAGGCGCTGGGCGAGACTCTCGTGGCCTTTCTCGGCAACCGCAAGATCGCCCAGTAGCTTGCGGGTTCCTGCATCCGAGGTGCGCTTGGCAGCTTCGGTGTAGAAGCGAAAGGCCTGCGCCTCCATTTCCTCGGCCATGGCACGGACCTTCTCCAGTCCGAGGGGGCGCACCAGCCAGTCGGGCTTGCGGTCGTAATAGCCGCGCACATGTTCCCGGCGTATGAGAGGGATCGTTTCGCCGAAGCGCGCCCGGTGCTGTTCGATCAGTCTCCGCCGGTGCTGGTTTTCCTCTTCGGCCATGTCGTCGAAGACCTTGGCCGATTGCGGATACTGGTCACGCAGACCATCGGCATAAGCCTTGTAGATGCGGGCATCGTCCTCCTCGGAGGAAATCGCAAGCGCCAGGATTTCCTGTTCGGAAAGGGATGAGAAATCCCGCTTTCCCAGTCTGAAAACACGTCCGAACATCAATGCCTCTCACCCAGGATTACCATTTTGCAGGTGGACCGCCTTCAGGCAGGCAGCACGCCGGCCCGAGCCGGTTCGATCACCGATCAGGTTATATTCGGATGTTAGCAAATTAAGAGAAGCCGAACCGATGCCAAGATGACGCATGTTTCATCGTCCCCGCAACCGGTTCGGCTGTCGATGTCAGCCTATCCAGCCGTCACGCTTCAGGACCTGATAGGTCTCGTCGAGGGTTTTCTCGGCGGTCTTCACCAGAATATCCGCCTCCTCGTGGGTCAGGACCAGCGGCGGCGAAATGATCAGGCTGTCGCGCACCGCGCGCATGACCATGCCGTTGCCGAAGGAAATGTCGCGGCAGATGGTGCCGGCCGTGCCGACGTCCTTGAACGGTCGATGCGGATTTTTCTTGTCCGGCACCAGTTCCAGTGCACCGACAAGGCCGGTCATGCGAGCTTCGCCGATCAGAGGGTGATCGCCCAGTTTCAGCCAGCGTTCCTTGAGATAGGGACCGATATCGGTCTTGACGCGCTCGACCAGGCCTTCGCGTTCGATGATCTCCAGGTTAGCGAGTGCAGCCGCGGCGCAGGCCGGGTGACCGGAATAGGTGTAGCCGTGGTAGAACTCTTCACCCGAAAGCATCAGGCCTTCGGCCACGCGATCGGACACCATGACACCGCCCATCGGCAGATAGCCGGACGTCAGTCCCTTGGCGATGGGCATCAGGTCCGGCTTCATGCCGTAGTGGGTCGAGCCGAACCATTCGCCGAGACGGCCGAAGCCGCAGATGACCTCGTCGGAAACGAAGAGGATATCCCGTTCGTCGAGGATACGGCGGATTTCCGGCCAATAGGTCTCCGGCGGAATGATGACACCACCAGCACCCTGGATCGGTTCGGCGATGAAGGCCGCAACCTTGTCCTCGCCGATCTCGTCAATGGCTTCTTCCAGTTTGCGCGCGGCAAAGACGCCGAACTCTTCCGGGCTCATTTCATGGCCTTCACCGAACCAGTAGGGCTGGTCGATGTGATGCACGCCCGGAACCGGCAGGCCGCCCTGCTGGTGCATGCCCTTCATGCCGCCGAGGCTGGTGCCGGCGAGCGTCGAGCCGTGATAGCCGTTCCAGCGGCCGATGATCACCTTCTTGTCCGGCTTGCCCATCTTGTCCCAATAGGTACGGACCATGCGGAACACGGTGTCGTTGGCCTCGGACCCGGACGAGCAGTAGAACACCCTGTTGATGTGATCGGGTGCCAGTTTCGCCAGCTTTTCAGACAAGGCAATCGCGGGCGGATGGGTCGTCTTGAAGAACGTGTTGTAATAGGACAGCTCGTTCATCTGCTTGTAGACCGCATCCGCAATCTCCTTGCGGCCATGGCCAACCTGCACGCACCACAGACCGGCCATGCCGTCGAGGATCCGGTTGCCTTCCGAATCCGTCAGCCAGATACCGTCGGCATGGGTGATCACCCGGCTGCCTTCCTGGTTCAGCGACTTCATGTCGGAAAAAGGATGCCAGTGATGGGCGGCATCGAGCTCCTGAAGGGCCTTGGTCGGATAGATGTTGGAATGGGCCGTCATTGGCGAACGCTCCGGATAGTGACAGACGGGATCAGACGTTGAGCAGCAGGTATTCCCGCTCCCAGGGGCTGATCACGGACATGAAGGTTTCAAATTCCTCGTATTTGATCGCGCGGTAGGTGGCGACGAACTGTTCGCCGAATACCTCGATCATCTCGTCGGACTTTTCGAACTTGGCCAGCGCCTCTGGCAAACCTCGCGGCAGGGACTTGGACCGTTCCGAGCAGTCGTCGGATTTCGGGGAATCTGGCTTGAGCCCGTGGACCATCCCCAGGTACCCGCAGGCAAGGCTTGCGGCGATCGCGAGATACGGGTTGACGTCGGACCCCGGTACCCGGTTTTCCAGACGACGTGCCTGGGCGTTGGAATAAGGCACACGCAAACCCACCGTGCGGTTGTCGTAGCCCCAGTAGACATTCACCGGTGCCGTCGAGGTCTTGGAGAACCGGCGATAGGAATTGACGAAAGGCGCCATGATGCAGGTGACCCGCGGAAGGAACCGCTGGTGACCGGCGATGAATGACAGGAACGCCTGTGTTTCCTCGCCGTTTTCATCCGCGAAGATGTTGAGGCCGGTTTCCTTGTCGACCACCGACTGGTGAATATGCATCGCCGAACCGGGCTGGTTCGACATCGGCTTCGACATGAAGGTGGCATACATCTCGTGACGAAGCGCGGCCTCACGGATGGTGCGCTTGAACAGGAACACCTGGTCGGCCAGGGCCAGCGGTTGGCCATGGCGCAGGTTGATTTCCATCTGCGCTGCGCCTTCCTCGTGGATCATGGTGTCGATCTCGAGGCCCTGCTGTTCCGACAGGTCGTAGATGTCGTCGATCAGGTCGTCGAATTCGTTCAGCGCGGAAATCGAATAGGACTGTCGGCCGACTTCCGGACGGCCGGACCGGCCCCGCGGCGGCTCAAGCGGATAGTCAGGATCCGTGTTCGGACGGACGAGGTAAAACTCGATTTCCGGCGCCACGACAGGCTCCCAGCCCTTGTCCTCGTAGAGTTTGAGAACACGCTTCAAAACATTGCGCGGGGCGGTCTCGACCGGTGCACCCTGCCGGGTGACGGCGTCGTGGATCAGCTGCGCGGTCGGGTCGCTTTCCCAGGGCACGGTGGTAAGGGTGCTGTAGTCGGGCTTGAAATAGAGATCGCCGTCGATGGGGTTGTGCTGAAACCAGTCGTCGTCGTCCGGATAATCGCCCGAGATCGTCTGCGCGAAAATCGAAGCAGGCATTGTCATCACCGGGCCGGAGAAAAACTTGCCAGTCGGCATCATCTTGCCGCGGGCAACACCGGCAAGGTCCGGAACGATGCATTCGATGTCCTGGATGTTGCGCGCGTTGAGCCAGTCACGGGCCGCATCGACATCCGGAACGCCGCGCAGGCTGTCGATCGGATTTTCGCTTTCGCTGGCAGGCGTTTCAGCAGTCACAAGAAGCTCCAATGGTTTTGGCACTTTGGCCGGGGCAGGGAAGGCCATTTGGACGGCAAACAGGGGCGTTATCAAGTGCCTGTCTGCATGGGGCTGTCCCGGGTCGGAGAAATCATTTTGTGATCACAAAATGACATGGCTTTCAAAAAGGATCAACCGCATGATGCATTTGACAGGATTTCCTTGCCGAGAAGCCCCATGCCGTCGGCAATATCGGCCGCGATCGCAGCCCGCAGTGCAGGGCCGTCCTGATCTTCGATCGCGCGGATGGCTTCCTTGTGACGGTCCTCAAGACTGGCAGTGCCGACCCGTCCGTAAACCGTACGCATGAATGGCGCGAACTGTAGCCAGAGACTGTCGATCAGCGGCAGCAGAACCTTGGATCCGGACGCTCTGTAAATGCGGAAGTGAAAGGCGTGGTTGAGCCGCATGTAGGCTTCTGCATCGCCACTTGTGAGCCGCTCGTCGATGTCGTCATCGATCGATTGAAGGTCCTTTGCATCCTTGGATGTCAGGTGCGGCAGGGCCAATTCGGCCAATTCCGGTTCCAGAAGAAGTCTTGCTTTCAGCACCTCGTCGAAGCGGGCCGGGGTCATGTCCGGTATCTGTACCCGGCCGTTCGGTTTCACCTCGAGAGCGTTTTCTGCCGCAAGCCGTTGCAACACTTCGCGCACTGGCATCGGGCTGACGCCAAGTTCTGCGGCAAGCCCCCGGATTGTCACGGCTTTTCCAGGTATGAACCGGCCTGTAAGCAGCCCGGACCGGACGGCATTGTCGACCTGCCCACGGGTTGCACCACGGGACGTGGAAGGGCCGCTGGCCTCCTTCACGGGGCCGGATTGCAAAGCGGATTGCCGAAGGGCCAAAGACGTCCTCCCGAAAAAGTCAAACGGTCAATTTATGCGATCCCGCTTGACAGGGTTTTCCGAAAGTGATCACATTTTTGAAAAGGACGCAAACAAAAGCTGCCGGCTGCCGCAGGAGTGCGGACGGCTCAGTCCAGCAAGACGCAGGGGCGTAAAAACTCTAAATGAACGAGCTTCCCCACCAGATCCTCGAGCATCCGGCGCTGCCCGGCTGGAAGACGGACTTCGAGGCCTTCATGGCCGCCCATCCCGATCTTGATACGCTCGAGGTCATTCTGCCCGATACCAACGGCGTGCTGCGCGGCAAGTGGTTGCCGGGCAAGGCGCTCGAAAAGGTATTCGAGGGCGGCGTGGCCTTTCCCTATTCGCTTTACGGGCTTGATGTCTGGGGGCGCGAGGTCGAGGCCACCGGCATGCATCTGGAAACGGGTGACAAGGACGGTGTCTGCTGGCCGATCCCCGAAACGCTGAAGCTTGTTCCCTGGACCGACCGCAAGACCGCCCAGGTGCTTTTGTCCATGTACGATCGGGACGGCGATCCGTTCCTGGCAGACCCGCGTCACGTTCTGGAAAACATGGTCGACCGACTGAAGGACGAATTCGGCGTGACCGCCACCTGCGCCTTCGAGTTGGAATTCTATCTGTTCGAGGAAAGTGACGGCGACTGGACGGAGCAGCCCAAGCCGCTGTTCTCCACGCATCTCGGCCCTGCCCGCCAGAACATGTACGCGCTGTCCGACCTGGAGGCCTTGCTGCCGGTGGTGGACGATCTGCGGAAGGCCTGCGAGGTTCAGGGCATTCCGGCGGACGCTGCAGTTTCCGAAGCCGCGCCCGGCCAGTTCGAACTCAACCTGCACCATCGTCGCAACCCGCTCCTGGCGGCCGATGACGTTGTCATGCTGCGCCGCCTGGTGGCGGGTGTCGCCCGCAAGCACGAACTCAAGGCGTCCTTCATGGCCAAGCCTTTCGTGGAATGGCCCGGCAACGGCATGCATGTGCACGTGTCCATGGAAGACGATAACGGCAATTTGTTCGCGGATCCGGAAACCGGCGCAGACCGGCTGGGATATGCCATCAACGGTCTCTTGAAGACCATGCCGGAAGCTCTGTTGCTGTTCATTTCCACCTTCAACGGCTTCCGCCGGATGCAGCCGGGCTCCTATGCCCCGGCCTCCATCTGCTGGGGCTACGACAATCGCTCCGTGGCGTTGCGCGTTCCTGCCTCGACACCGGAAGCTGCTCGTGTCGAACACCGGATCGCAGGCGCCGACGCCAACCCCTATCTTGTGCTGACGGGCATTCTCGCCGGCATGATGGAAGGCCTCAGGCTGAAAAAGGATCCGCCTGCGCCCGTGACCGGCAATGCGTATGAGAAACGCAAGAAGCGACTGACCCCCTGGATGGACGAAGCCATTGATGCTTTTGAAGCCTCCAAGCTGATGAAACAGGCGGTCGGAAAGGAAATGCACAAGGTACTTACCGAGATCAAACGGGAGGAACTGAACGAATTTGGGCGGGAGATCTCATCGCTTGAGCGACAGACGTATTTGTGATCGGCTGCTGCCCAAAATCGACGCTGGACAAAAACCGGCGCCATAGCCAATCTGCGGGACAGACAAGACGCAAACAGCGCAAATGTCCATTTGCATTCAGGCACTAGGCCATCAAAGGGCCACTGACAAAACTCTGAGGGGAGTTCTCAAATGACGTTTAAATCCATGTTGACCGGGGTCGCCGTTCTCAGCCTGATGAGCGGTGCTGCATTCGCCCAGGACAAGGTCGTGAATGTCTACAACTGGTCCGACTACATCGACGAGACCATCCTGGAAGACTTCACCAAGGAAACCGGCATCAAGGTTGTCTACGACGTGTTCGACAGCAACGAAGTGCTGGAAACCAAGCTGCTGGCAGGCGGTACCGGCTACGATGTCGTCGTGCCGACCGGAACCTTCCTGGCCCGCCAGATTCAGGCCGGTGTTTTCTCTGAACTCGACAAGTCCAAGCTGACCAACCTGTCCAACATGTGGAAGGACATCGAGGCACGGGTCGACAAGTATGATCCGGGCAACAAGCACTCGATCAACTACATGTGGGGCACCACCGGTTTCGGCTACAATGTCGACAAGGTGAAGGCCGCGCTCGGCGACAACCCGCCGGTGGACAGCTGGGATCTCCTGTTCAAGAAGGAGAACATCGAGAAGCTGAAGGATTGCGGCGTGTTCATCCTGGACGCTCCGACCGAGCTGATCCCGGCTGCCCTCAACTATCTGGGTCTCGATCCGGACAGCAAGGACCCGGCGGAAATCGAAAAGGCCGGTGAGCTCCTGATGTCGGTTCGCCCGTACATCCAGAAGTTCCATTCTTCCGAATACATCAACGCTCTTGCCAATGGCGATATCTGCCTTGCGGTCGGCTGGTCCGGTGACGTTCTGCAGGCGCGCGACCGTGCGGCGGAAGCCGACAACGGTGTGACCGTCGAATATTCGATCCCGAAAGAGGGCGCGCTGATGTGGTTCGACCAGATGGCGATCCCGGCCGATGCTCCGCACAAGGAAGAGGCGCACGAGTTCCTGAACTACATCATGCGTCCTGAAGTGATGGCGAAGGCTTCCAACGTCGTCTACTACGCCAACGGCAACAAGGCGTCGCAGGAATTCCTCAACGAGGACGTGATCGGGGATCCGGCGATCTACCCGACCGAGGAAGCGGTGAAGAACCTCTACACCGTCACCCCCTATCCTCCGAAGGTGAACCGGGTCGTGACCCGCACCTGGACCTCGGTCAAGAGCGGCCAGTAAGCGAACACGAACACCGCCGGGCCCTTTCCAAGGGTCCGGCGATTTAGTCTTGGGAAGGTCTCTTAGGGGTGGGAGATTGTTTTGGCGAAGAAATCGATTGGACCGGTGCGTCGGGCCTACAGCCCGTGGGACGATCCGGACAAGGCACCATTTATCGAATTCCGGAATGTCACAAAAAAGTTCGGTGATTTCACCGCGGTCAAAGACCTGTCCCTGAAAATCTACGAGCGCGAGTTTTTCGCGCTGCTTGGTGGCTCAGGCTGTGGCAAGACCACCTTGATGCGCATGCTGGCGGGTTTCGAGACGCCGACTTCAGGGCAGATCTTTCTGGATGGCCAGGACCTGGCCGGAATTCCGCCCTTCAAGCGTCCCTCCAACATGATGTTCCAGTCCTACGCGCTGTTTCCGCACATGAGCGTCGAGAAGAACATTGCCTTCGGTCTGAAGCAGGACAAGTTGCCGGCCTCGGAAGTTGATGCGCGCGTGTCCGAAATGCTGCGACTGACCAAGCTGGAACAATTTGCCAAACGTCGTCCGCACCAGCTCTCCGGCGGTCAGCGCCAGCGCGTCGCGCTGGCTCGCTCGCTCGCCAAGCGCCCCAAGGTGCTGCTGCTGGATGAACCGCTCGGCGCGCTTGACCGCAAGCTGCGTGAGGAAACCCAGTTCGAGCTGATGAACATTCAGGAAGAACTGAAAATGACCTTCCTGATCGTGACCCATGACCAGGAAGAAGCCATGACAGTGGCCGATCGTATTGCCGTCATGGACAAGGGCGAACTTGTGCAGGTTGCGACCCCAGCCGAAATCTACGAAGCGCCCAATTCCAAGTTCGTTGCCGACTTCATCGGCGACATCAACCTGATCGAAGCCAACGTCATCGAGAAGTCGGACGCCGGTACGAAGCTGCGTTCGGTCGCGGACAACTTCTCCATCGAAAGTGATCAGGTGACCGATGCCGCCGTCGGCGATCGGGTCTGGTATGCCATTCGTCCGGAAAAGGTCCGCATTGCCCAGGGGCGCCGCGAAAAGGGCGTCCCCAACAGGATCGACGGCGTTGTCTGGGACATCGCCTACCTGGGGGACATGTCGATCATCCATTCGAAAGTCGGCGACGACGACGGCGATACGTTGCGCGCGACCTTCGCCAATGTCTCGCGCATGGTCGAAAACCCGATCACCTGGGATGACGAGGTCGTCATGTCCTTCGACCGGGACGCCGGCGTCATTCTAAAAGGGTAGGAGGTAACGATGTCCGACGTACACGTTCCCGCTCAACCCAAACGGACGCTCGGCGGCTGGCTGCTGATTTCGGTGCCATACATCTGGCTGCTGATCTTTTTTCTGGCGCCGTTCCTGATCGTCTTCAAGATTTCCCTTTCGCAGGTGGCCGTCGCCATTCCGCCCTATGTGCCGACCTTCGATCTGGCAGAAGGCTGGAACGGTATCTGGGAAAGAGTCTCTGAATTCTCCTTCGAGAATTATGTCTGGCTGACGGAAGACGATCTCTACTGGAAATCCTATCTGTCGTCGGTTGTTATCGCGGCGATTTCAACGCTTCTGACGCTCATCATTGGCTACCCGATCGCCTATGGCATGGCACGCAGTCCGCAATCCTTGCGTCCGACGCTGCTGATGCTGGTGATCCTGCCGTTCTGGACCAGCTTCCTGATCCGCGTCTACGCCTGGATCGGTATCCTGAAAAACGAAGGCCTGCTCAACCAGCTTCTCCTGATGCTCGGCATCATCGACGAACCGCTGGTGATCATGAATACCAACATCGCGGTCTTTATCGGCATCGTCTATTCCTACCTGCCGTTCCTGGTTCTGCCGCTTTATGCCAGCCTGGAGCGGCTGGACGGCAGCCTTTTGGAAGCCGCCGAAGACCTTGGATGCCCACCCTGGAAGGCCTTCTGGAAAATCACCGTGCCGTTGTCGCTGCCCGGTGTCATCGCGGGGTGTTTCCTGGTGTTCATTCCCGCCGTCGGTGAATTCGTCATCCCGGATCTTCTTGGCGGGTCCAACACCCTGATGATCGGCAAGACACTCTGGGTCGAGTTCTTCAACAACCGCGACTGGCCGGTGTCTTCTGCGGTTGCCGTGATCCTTCTGATGATCCTGGTGGTTCCGATCGTGCTCTTCCAGAACCAGCAGCAGAAAATGTCGGAGAGAGACGGATGACGCGCGGCCCGACCTGGTTCAACATCACCTCGCTGGTAGTAGGCTTTTCGTTCCTTTACCTGCCCATCGTGCTGCTGGTGATCTACTCTTTCAACGAGAGCCGTCTGGTGACGGTCTGGGGCGGGTTCTCCACCAAGTGGTACGCGTCGCTGCTGCAGAATGATCAGTTGCTCGACGCGGCCTGGGTGACCCTGCGGGTTGCCTTTGCGTCGGCCACACTGGCAACGATCATAGGCACCATTGCTGCACTTGTGCTGGTGCGGTCCGGACGCTTCGTCGGCCGGTCTCTGTTTTCTGGCATGATCTTCGCGCCGCTTGTGATGCCGGAAGTGATCCTCGGCCTGTCGCTGCTGCTGCTGTTCGTGGCCATGGACTATACGCGCGGATTCTGGACCGTGATGCTGGCGCATACCACCTTTGCCAGCTGTTATGTGGCCGTTGTCGTCCAGTCGCGTCTGGTCGGCTTCGACAAGTCGATCGAGGAAGCCGCAGAAGACCTCGGCTGCCCGCCGGTGAAAACCTTCTTCCTGATCACCTTGCCGATCATCCTTCCAGGGGTCATCGCCGGCTGGATGCTGGCCTTCACCTTGTCTCTGGACGACCTGGTGATCGCCAGCTTCACCACGGGACCAGGCGCCACCACGCTGCCAATGAAGATCTACTCACAGGTGCGCCTTGGCGTGACACCGGAGATCAATGCGGTCTGTACCATTCTCGTTGCTCTGGTCACCATGGGCGTGATTGCCGCCTCCATTGCGACCAAGCGGCAACAGGCGCAAAAAGAACGAGACGAAAGGGCGGCCTTTGGCGCGGAAGGGTGATGATTTCCGAAGCTTCCAGAAGTCGGTGATATTGTGTAGGCAATACTGAATTTTAACAAAACCATGCCTATTTTACGGTGGGGCGGTACACTTCATTGGTGTGTCCGGGCCGATGGTTTTTATTGGGGTATTGCGAGTGATGGCATTGCGGGAAACAGAGCATCTACTGGCTCTGGAAAGCAGCGCTATTTCCCGGATAAAGGTTCGTGAACTCGAAGCTCCAACGCTTTCGGATATGAGCGGTCTTTGGTCTTCGTTGAAGGGCGGCGTCGTATCGACGCCGTTTCAGACGCCGGAGTTTCTTGCAGCTTTGCAGGAAACCAAACTGAAGACAGGTGATTACCGATTTTCAGTGGGCGTTTTCGCGGAGCAAGGCGAGGAAGCCTCTCCCTGTATGCTGTTGCCGCTGGTGCGGTTCCAGCGTGGCCCAATCCGGGTCGTTGGCATGCCGGATTTTGGTCTCGCCGATCAGAATGCACCAGTTCTAGGTGCAGGATGCCGGGCCTCCAGAGAGTGCCGGGTTGCAATGATCCGGGCATTTTTTGAGCGTCTCCACGATGCGGATATCGTCGACGTACATAAACTGCATGGCCGGATCGACGCCCGGGAAAACCCATTGAACTTCATGCCGGAAACCATTTCCCAGAACAGTTCCCTTCTCCTCGACCTTCGCGACGGAGAGGGATCGGACAATTGGTGCGGCAAGTCCATCTACAAGAAGACCAGATCCAAATTTCGCAGGCTCGTGAAGGAAGGTGTCAGCCTGGTTGAGGCTGAAACGCCTGAAGAGCGAACTGAATTGTTCAAGACACTTGCGGCGCAGCGCAGCGACAGGTTCCGACAGCTCGGGCGGAAAGACAGTCTGGAACGTGAAGACCGTGCTGACTTCTACATCCGCCTTGCGCAGATGGAAGCTTCGTCCTCGCCTTTCAGGGCCATCGCGCTGAAGTGCGGAGAAGAGACCGTTGCGGCCATGGTGTTGATGATGTCTGGTTCCCAGGCGACCGCCGTGCTGGTGTCTATCGGGGATCCGCGGTGGCACGCCTTTTCGCCGGGTATGGTGTTGTTTGCCAAGGCGATACAGCACGCTGCGCAAACCGGTGTTCGCTGGTTCAGCTTCGGCACAGGACAACAGGAATACAAGCAACGGTTCGGTGGGGTTGAGCAACCTTCCCGACGTCTTCTTATGCCACTCAGCACGCGTGGACGGCTCTTTGTCGGTGCCCGTGAAGCGCATCGTGCCGCTCAGGATATGCTTCAGATCGCGTTGCGCAGGAATGGGGTGGATACGTGACGGAGATGTCGGACGTGGCAGGAAAGGAGACCTTCTGCGGGCAGGTGGCTGGGCAGAAGCTTCATGTTGTCTGGCATGAGAAGCCCGGCGCGGACCTTTTGCGCTCGCTTTGGGCTTCACTACCCGGCGGAGCCATATGTTCGGCGTTTCAGGCACCGCGGTTCGTCGAGTGCTTTTTTCAGGAAATGGCACCTGCTGCCTGCGACACTTTCGGAGTGCTTGCCGCTTATCGCGCCGGTTTGCAGGACCCGATTGCATTGCTGCCGTTGATCCTTTTCAGGAAAGGTCCGGTTCGCATCGCATCCACTCCCGACCTTGGCGTGGCAGACCAGAACGGCCCGGTATTGAGCGAAGCGCTCGCAAGCGAAGGCGCTGAAACGGTGCAGGCGGTCATGTCCGCCATGATCGAGGCCATCCCGGGTGCCGATGTGGTGGACATCAAGAAATTGCACGTATCGATAGGCAGCGCTGATAATCCCTTCTTTGTGCATCCAAATGCGAGCCCGGAAAGCAGCAGCCTCTTTCTGGAAACTGACGCCCTGCTCGCCGCCGGGGCCAAGTCCGGGATAAGTATCTACAAGAAGGCAAGGGTCAACTTTCGCAAGCTTCAAAGCGAAGACGTTCAGTTGGTCGAAGCAACGACCCCTGAAGAGCGTGTGAAAATTCTCGAAGCTCTGATCGTCTCCAAGGAGGAGCGTTTCAAAGCACTCGGCCGCGCCAATTCCATGAAACAGGACAACCGGGAAAACTTCTATCGCGCCCTGGCGGCCCAAGCGGGGCAGGAAAATCCCCTGAAGGTTCTGGCGTTGAGGTCCGGTCACGACGCCATCGCCGTGGTAGCGATGTTGGTGGAAGATGGCTACGCCACCCTCATTCTGATTTCGATCGGGGCAGAGCAATGGCACCGGTTTTCACCTGGCATGGTGGCACTGGTTCAATCGATCTACTGGGCGCGGGACAACAACATTCGGGTCTATGGTTTCGGCACGGGTCACCAGGGTTACAAAAGCAGGTTCGGCGCCACGGAACAGCCGACACGACGCCTGCTTTTACCGCTTACGGTGAAAGGTCACGCGGCGATCACTGCCCTGAAGGCAAAACGGAGTTTCCAGGAAACCGTTGATCGCTGGAAACATCGGAAAACCGCTCAGACAGCCTGATCCGGAAATGTCATCCCGCTCGCGGTGGCCGGATCAGGTAGATGACCAGCCAGATCGGCACGACGATGAAGGCGCCCAGGATCATGTTGGGAATGGCCCAGTCCCGAAACTCCAGCAGATAGATCCAGAGCTCCAGAGGGCTCATGCCGACGGAGCCCAGAATGTCCTGCGCGGTGATGTTCACGAAGGAAAGACCCGCGCCGACGAGCAGCGAGATGACCGCGATCTTGAAGAATGTCGACAGAAACGGGAACACGGTGCGTAGTGTCTCTCAGTAGGCTCAAGGTATCCGGTGCGCTGGAGAGTGGCGGTAACGCTCCGCGAACGATGCCTAATTCTTGCCGTTAAGGATTTACAAACCATAAACAACTTGCCGGAAACCGCCCAAACCCGCGCTGCAACGGCAGTTTGGCGTCGGGCAAAGTGACGCAAATCGATTAAGTGACGGGCCATTCATGTTTTTCGCTGCAACGCGGGAAAGAGCTCTTGACCCGGTCGAACCAAGCGGCGAATGTGCGCCTCACGCATGTAGCGGTCTTAAACGGGAGTGAAACATGAACAAAATTTATCCGGACGCAAAGGCCGCCCTCGAGGGGCTGACCTTTGACGGCATGACGGTGATGGCCGGCGGTTTCGGCCTCTGCGGCATTCCGGAAAATCTGATCGTGGCGCTCCGGGATTCCGGAGTCAAGGACATTACGGCCATTTCCAACAATGCCGGTGTCGATGACTTTGGCCTCGGTCTTTTGCTGCAGACCCGCCAGATCAAGAAGATGGTTTCGTCCTACGTGGGTGAAAACGCGACCTTTGAAAAGCAGTACCTGAACGGCGAGCTTGAGCTTGAATTCAACCCTCAGGGCACGCTGGCCGAACGCATTCGCGCTGGTGGCGCGGGCATTCCGGGCTTCTACACCAAGACCGGCGTCGGTACGCTGATTGCCGAAGGCAAGGAGCACAAGGACTTCAACGGCGAGACCTACATCATGGAAACCGGCCTCGTGGCCGATGTGTCGCTGGTCAAGGCCTGGAAAGCCGACAAGGAAGGCAACCTGATCTACCGCAAGACCGCGCGTAACTTCAATCCGATGATGGCAACCGCCGGCAAGACCTGTGTCGTGGAAGTCGAGGAGATTGTCGAGATCGGTGAACTCGATCCGGACAACATCCACACCGCCGGCATCTTCGTCGACCGTATCATCGTCGGAAGCCACGAAAAACGTATCGAAAAGCGCACCACGCGCGCAGCCTGAGGGAGAAAACATCATGGCCTGGACTCGTGATGACATGGCAAAGCGTGCCGCGCAGGAACTGGAAGACGGCTTCTATGTGAACCTGGGCATCGGCATTCCGACGCTGGTATCCAACTACATTCCGGAAGGTGTCCATGTGACCCTCCAGTCGGAAAACGGCATGCTCGGCATGGGCCCGTTCCCGACTGACGACGAGGTTGATGCAGACCTCATCAACGCTGGCAAGCAGACCATCACCGAATTGCCGCAGACCAGCTACTTCTCGTCTGCCGACAGCTTCGGCATGATCCGCGGCGGTCATATCGACCTGTCGATCCTGGGCGCTATGGAAGTGTCCGAGGGCGGCGATCTCGCCAACTGGATGATCCCTGGCAAGATGGTCAAGGGCATGGGCGGCGCGATGGATCTCGTCGCCGGCGTCAAGCGTGTGGTGGTGATCATGGATCACACCTCCAAGGCTGGCGATCCCAAGCTTCTGAAAGAATGCTCGCTACCGCTTACCGGCGTGAAATGCGTTGATCGCGTGATCACCAATTTCGGTGTCTTCGATGTTGTCGAAGGCGGCCTGAAAGTGGTTGAACTCGCTGACGGCGTAACGCTGGACGAGGTCAAGGAAAAGACCCAGGCAACGCTTCAGTCATAAGGCAGGATGCGCGCTTCGGCGTCGTTTTAAATCAAGGTGTCTGCGGTCCCGCAGGCACCTTTTTTCATGGCCGCTTCACCCAGCTCGTCGATTTTTCAATAAAAACTGACTGTTTGAACGTGTCGCAGGCACAATTTGTCCCGAATTGGAACCAATTCGTAGAATTGCCGAGGAAATTTCCAAATCCGTTAATAGATCGAATTGCGAATAACCCGCATAAATCAAGCATAGATAACCCGTTATCCTTTAAAAGCCGGGAAAGTCGATTTCCCGGCTAAAGAACAGATCAGTGTTTACGCGATCTGGTCACCCGCATTTACCTTCTTCAATCCACCTTCAAGACTTGTTCTGTATGGTGTTCAGGTATTCGCAAGGGGTGTTTGGCGTGCCTGGAACGCATGGGGCTGTCTCAAAGCTGATAAAAGTCCTGTCGACCTGGCTGCCCAGCCTGCGCACCCGCTTTGTCTTGCTGGTGGCCGGCCTGTTTCTGGCGCTCTCGGTCGTGATGATCATGGTGGCGAGCTACCTGGACCTGCGGGACGAGGAGCAAAGGGTGGTTTCGGACGCGCGGGCCATCGGGGCGACCGTCAGCCGACTGGCCGTACCGCATCTGACCAACCACCACTATCTGATCCTTGAACAGGAACTGGAAAGCATTGCCGGCAGCGGCGTGGTCGATCTGGCGCAGGTTCACGATCCCGCGCGTGCGGTCACTATCGACAGCGATCCGGACACGAGCTACTTCGACGAAATGGACCAGCATCCGCTGATCAAGCTGTCGCTGCAAACCGGGCTCGATCAGATCCGTCAGACCGGAGCCAGGATCGAAATAGCCTTGCCGGTGCGCGAGACGGCAAACAGCCCGGTTCTAGGGGTTGCGCTGGTGTCGGTCAAACGTCTTCAGGCCAACGGCATGCTGTTCGCCATCTGGGGACGGAACATCGTCATCACCCTGGTGCTCCTGATATTCTGTGTTCCGGTGACGTTTCATTTTGCGGAAAATTTCGTCCGGCCGATCAAGGCGCTGACCCAGACCGCCCACACGGTAAGCGCCGGCAATTTCGACGCGCCTTTCCCAGTCGAACGAACCGATGAGATCGGTGTTCTCGCCCGCGCCTATCGAGACATGGTCGGAACCATTCGGAACAACATGGCCCGCATTCACGAGCTTGCCTATGTGGACCCGGTCACGCGGCTGCCGAACCGGGAGAGCTTCCGTCAGCATTTCAATTCAAACATGCAGCTTGCGGACGGCACGCCGGTCCGGATGGCCGTTCTGTTTATTGACCTTGATCGCTTCAAGCGGGTGAATGACAGCTACGGACACGATCATGGCGACGCACTGTTGAAGGAAGTGGCGGCGCGGCTGCAGCGCTTGCTGAACTCCTCGGATAAGGTTGGGGCAGGCAAGACGGCTTTTTCACCACTTGTCGCCAGGCTCGGCGGCGATGAGTTTGCCATCGTCCTGCCGGCTGAAAAGCCCATGTCCAACGTCTACACACTCGCGGACCAACTGGTGCAATGCGTCGAGCAACCGCTGGAAATCAACGGTCTGACAATGGCCGTTGGGGCCAGCATCGGCGTCTCGACCTATCCGGATGACGGCGAGGACTACACCGCCATTCTGAAGAACGCGGACATTGCCATGTATGCGGCCAAGCGAACCGGCGGCAACCGTGCATGCTTCTTCAACGAGATCGAGCGCGATTCCCGCTCTCACGAACGCATTCGTCTGGAAGCGGAATTGAAACGGGCCCTTCTGGCGGATGAGATCACCATCGCCTTTCAGCCCAAGATCGATTGCGCCACGTTGAGGGTGGTTGGTGCCGAAGTGCTGGCCAGGTGGGACCATCCCGAACGTGGCCTGTTGGCACCGGGATGTTTCATCGATGTTGCCGAAGAAAGCGATCTGATCACGCGCCTGGGTGACAGGGTGCTGGAACTGGCCTGCCGCCAGGGTCGGGTCTGGCTCGATCATGGCCAACGTCTGCCGCTGGCCGTGAATGTTTCCATTCGCCAGCTTGAAAAGCCGGGCTTCACCGCCCGCGTCCTCGACATTCTGGAAATCACGGGCTTTCCGGCCGAGCTGCTGCAACTCGAGGTGACGGAGACTGTTGCCATGGGGGATCCGGAGCGAATCTCGGAGGCGGCAAAGCCACTTCTGGAAGCCGGCATTACCTTTGCGATAGACGATTTCGGCACCGGCTATTCAAGTCTGGCGCATCTTCAGCGTCTGCCGTTCAACACCTTCAAGATCGACCGAAGTTTCATCAGCGGTCTTGCCGATGACCATCACAGCCGCTCGATCGTTCAAACCATTCTGGCAATGGCGAAAAGCCTCAATTACGAGGTTGTCGCCGAAGGCGTCGAAACGGAAGAACAACACGTTTTCCTGGCTGAGAACGGCTGCACGACTGCGCAAGGCTTCCTGTTCGCGCGGCCGATGCCGGCAGAACATTTCGAAGCCTGGTCGAAGGCATTTCTGATGGATGGCAACCATCAGCACCTGGCCGCCGGAGCACAGCCAAAAGGCGGCAGCACGTTCGCCGCGTGAGGCAATTCGACGTTGACACGAACCGGCCTTACTCCGCCGCCTCGGTCTTCCGGCGTTCGGCGAGGGGGCGGATTGCGGGGAAGTCCTGATCGGTCAGCGTTTCCTTTGCAAGCAGCAATGAAGCCCCTTCGTCCAGTTCGCCGCGATGGCTGTTCAGGAGCGCCTTGGCACGCTGGAAGGCAGTTTCCACCCTTTGCTTGATGGCAAGGTCGATCTCCCGCTGGGTCTGTTCTGAAACCTCGGCAACGTCTCCGGCAGGCTGGCCGAGAAAGTTCTGGCGCTGGGTGGAATAGGCGCGATTGCCAAGGTCGGGATCCATGCCGTATCGCATGACCATGTCGCGGGCGACTTCGGTCACTTTCTGCAGGTCGTCGGAAGCCCCGGTAGAGATCTCGTTGAAGACAATCTCCTCAGCCGCCCGGCCGCCCATCAGGACAGCCATGCGGTTTTCCAGGTCGAGAGAGGACAACAGGAAACGATCCTCGGTCGGCCGCTGCATCGTGTAGCCGAGCGCGCCGATGCCGCGCGGGATGATCGAGATCTTGTGCACCGGATCACAGCCTTCCAGGTTGGCGGCAACCAGGGCATGGCCCATTTCGTGGAAAGCGACGGTTTTTCGTTCCTTGTCCGACAGGATCCGGCTGCGCTTTTCCAGTCCCGCAATCACCCTCTCCACTGCCTCGTTGAAGTCCAGCAGGGTAACGGCATCCGCCTGCCGACGTGTTGCCAGGAGGGCCGCCTCGTTGACCAGCGTCGCAAGGTCGGCGCCGGAGAACCCTGCTGTCAGCTGGGCAACCTGATCGAGGTCGATATCTGCGGCCAGCTTGATCTTCTTCACGTGGACATCGAGGATCGCCCGCCGGCCGATCTTGTCCGGCCGGTCGACCAGAACCTGCCGGTCGAAGCGCCCGGCGCGCAGGAGAGCTGGATCGAGGATCTCCGGCCGGTTCGTTGCTGCCAGCAGGATGATGCCGCTGGACGGATCAAACCCGTCGAGCTCGGTCAAAAGCTGGTTGAGCGTCTGTTCCTTCTCGTCGTTGGTGCCCATCGGGCCGGCTGCACGCGCCCGGCCCAGTGCGTCCAGCTCGTCGATGAAGATGATGGCAGGGGCGGCCTTTCGGGCCTGCTCGAAGAGGTCGCGAACCCGTGCGGCGCCGACGCCGACGAACATCTCCACGAATTCGGAGCCGGAGATCGAGAAGAACGGCACACCGGCTTCACCGGCCACGGCGCGCGCCAGAAGCGTCTTGCCTGTGCCCGGAGGGCCAACCAGCAGGATGCCCTTGGGCACATGTGCCCCCAGACGGCCATAGGAAGCTGGTTCCTTCAGAAAATCGACAATCTCCTTCAGTTCCCGCTTGGCTTCATCCACTCCGGCGACATTCTGAAAAGTGACTTTCACGTCCTTTTCGACAAACACCTTCGCCTTTGACTTGCCGACCGTCATCATGCCGCCAAGACCCTGTTTTTCGGCAAACCGGCGGATGAAGAACATCCAGAGGCCGAACAGCAGCAAGACCGGCAGCACCCAGGAGAGGATGTCGCGAATGAAGGTGTTCTGGACGACGCCGGTGTATTTGACGTCGTACTTGCTGAGTTCGTCGGCGAGCGGAACCTCGACGCGCGTAGTGACGAAATACTGCTTGCCGTCCTTCAGTTCCGCCTTGAACTTGCCTTCGATGAAGTTCTCCTTGACGGCGATCTCCTCGATCTTTCCATCCTTGAGGTACTGCTCGAACTGGCTGTAGGGGATCTGCTCGACGGTCTTGTAGGTGGTCCACCAGCTTTGGAACATCAGCACCAGCATCATGGCAATGAAGGCGTACCAAAGGTTTATCTGGTGTTTCTTTTCCATCGTGAAACTGTCCCGGCAATTGTCTGAACTATGCCGCCATTGACGCGGTTCGCCCGGAGGCTGTCAAGGCACGAGGTGGGCACGAGGTGGGCACGAGGTGGCATGGCTGCCCTGGTTCAGACGACCGGCTCCAGTTGCCGCTTGGACGTTTGCGTGCGGAAGGACGAGGCGCTGGAACGGGCGAGATAGATGACCGGGATGAGGCCGACCAGAACGATGGCAAGCGAGGGCAGGGCCGCTTCGCCAAAGGCTTCGCGCGAGGCGGCCTCGAACACGGTCGTTGCCAGGGTTTCGAAATTGAACGGACGCAGGAGAACCGTTGCCGGCAGCTCTTTCATGCAATCGACGAAGCTGAGCAGGGCTGCGGACAACAGCACCGGCTTCAGGATCGGCAGGTGGATCTGCGTCAGGGTCTGACCGCTGTTGCGGCCGAGCGTGCGCGCCGCCATGTCGAGATGAGGTGTGATCCGGCCGAAACCACCTTCGACCTGGCCGTAAGAAACTGCAAGGAAGCGAACCACATAGGCAAACACCAGGCCGGTGCCGCTCCCCAGCAGTAGCAGGCCGGTGTTGATACCGAACCAGGCTTCCATGCGGGCATCCAGGAAATTGTCGAAGCCGGCCAACGGCACCAGAATACCGATGGCGAGAACGGTGCCCGGAATGGCGTAACCGATCGAGGCAAGCCGGACGGCAAACTTCAATGGACCCCTGGGGTTGAGACGCAGGGCATAGGCCAGGGCAACGGAAATGAGCACGGTGATCAGCGCTGCAATGGCAGCGAGGCTGAGGCTGTTCCAGACAGCATCCAGAAATCCGCTGTCCCAAAAACCGTCCAGGCGCCGGCTGGCCAGGTCTGCAAGCAGCAGGCCAGGAACCACAAAGCCGACAAAGACCGGCGTCAGGCATAGCAGCAACGCAAGCGCAGCCTGCCAGCGTCCAAGTTCGAAGCGTGTCGGTGGCCGGTGCTTGGAGCCACCGCCGCTGTCGAAGCGTTGTTTGCGCCGCCCGAACCGTTCCAGCCACAATAGCAGGAACACCATAACCAGCATGGCAAGCGCGAGCTGGGCTGCGCCACCGAGGCTGGAACGGTGCAGCCAGGTGTCATAGACGGAAAAGGTCAGGGTCTTCACGCCGAAGAATGTCACCGCGCCGATATCGTTGAGGCACTCCATCAAGGCAAGCGAAATGCCGATGACGATGGCAGGGCGTGCCAATGGCAGGGCGACACGAAAGAACAGCCCGTAAGGCGAAGCGCCAAGGGTACGCGAGACATCCAGCGTCGAGGCGGACTGAATCAGAAAGCTCGCCCGGGTCGTCAGATAGACATAAGGGTAAAGCACTGCCCCCATGACGAATATGGCGCCGCCCAGTGAGCGAATTTCGGGAAACCAGTAGTCTCTGGACGTCTTGAAACCGAAAAGCGTGCGGATCAGGCTCTGAACCGGCCCGGTATAATCGAGCACTTCGACATAGGCGAAGGCGACGATATAGGTCGGCACCGCAAGGGGCACCAGAAGGGCCCAGTCGAGGACCTTTCTTCCCGGGAAATTGCACATCGTCACGAGCCAGGCCGTGGCAACGCCGGTGATGCCTGTGGTCAGGCCGACCCCGAGCATCAGCAAAACCGTCGTCTGCAAGGAGCCGGGCAGAACCGTTGTCAGAAGATGGCCCCAGACTTCGCCCGTCGGCGTCAGCGCGATCCACACGATCGCCGCCAGTGGCAACAGCACCAGTGTGGCAATCGCCAGCGATGCAATTTGCCAGAAACGGTCAGCAAAAGTGAGGGTGGGCGTGCGCAGCAAGGCCTGTCATTTCTTTGAGAATGGTTCGCAGGAAGCTCTATAGGCAAAACCCGGAAAATGCAAAAGCCAAGAGATCCCGAGGCGTGACCTGAATTTTTGCGGTGGCTTTCTTTTCGTCATGCCATGGCTCGACCATGGCATCCATGCCGTTGAGGGTCGGATCGACGTCACCTCTGAATTTTGTCGACAGGGAACGGCATGAATTGCCGGATCAAGTCCGGCAATGACGGGCCCCAGAATAGTTTGAAAGTCCGCCTTCCTCGCTCTCAACAGAAAAGCGCCGCAAAATGCGGCGCCCGTCTTTTTTGTCGATATGGCCTCAGGAGGCCGGGCCGTCATCAAAGCCGACTTCGTCGATCAGCTCGCTGGCGGTCTTGCGGTTCTTGGCAATGTCGGCGAGTGACAGGGTGTCTTTCTTGAACTCGCCCCAGCTTGCAACGCGCTCGGAAACCGCGACGCCCGGCTTGACCGGATATTCATGGTTGGTTTCGGCGTAGATCTGCTGCGCTTCATCGGAAGACAGGAACTCGATCAGCTTGACCGCATTGTCCTGGTTCGGTGCGTTCTTCGTCAGGATGACGCCGGCAACATTCACGTGGCTGCCACGGTCGTCGGTGTTCGGGAACAGGATGCGGACGCTGTCAGCCCAGGTCTGCTGTTCCGGTTCCTTCTCGTTGGTCTGCATCAGGCCCATGTAATAGGTGTTGCCGAGTGCGATGTCGCATTCGCCGGCGAAGATGGCCTTGACCTGGGCGCGGTCGTTGCCGGCAGGCTTGCGGGCAAGGTTGTCGCGGACGCCTTCAAGCCACTTTTCGGTTTCTTCCGCACCATGATGGGCGACCATCGAGGCGACCAGTCCGACGGTGTACACATGCTGACCGGAACGGGTGCACAGGCGGCCCTTCCACTTCGGATCGGCAAGTTCCTCATAGGTGATGCTGTCCTGGTCGACGCGTTCCTTGGAAGCGTAGATCACGCGGGCACGGTTGGTCAGGCCGATCCAGTGGCCTTCCGGGTCGCGGAATTCTGCCGGAACGTTTGCATTGACGATTTCAGAAACAACCGGCTGTGAAATGCCGAGCTGCTTGGCACCGTCCAGGCGCCCGATGTCGACGGTCAAGAGAACGTCGGCCGGAGAGTTGGCGCCTTCAGCCGCAATACGCTCGCCCAGGCCCTCAGCCGCAAAGACCACGTTGGTCTTGATACCGGTTTCCTTGGTGAATGCGTCGAGCAGCGGCTCGATGAGGTAAGGCTGGCGATAGGAGTAGATGTTCACTTCCCCGTCGGCAAATGCGGGTACAGCGGTAAGGGTTGCCGAAGACAGCAGGGCAGCGCCTGCCAGGATGCGGAAAGTGGAATTCATGTAACTCTCCCGTTGATATGGTTCTTGTTGCTCGGAAGCGGGGTCCGAAGCTTGCCGGGAATATGTCGTTAGCGGGGCTTCAAGTCAATAAATCTAGCAAAATCAATACTTTAGAATGATTCAAAACTAACTGGAGGATTGCATTCCACTATTTTGCCGAAAACCGGTGAGAATACAGGAGTTTAAGACTCGACTTTAGGTCTGATGGTCATTGAAGCTTGCTTCGAAAGGCTGATCACGAACGCGTTACCGGCTGGCGTGAAAAACTGTCACACCCAGGCAAGCGCCTGCCGCAGGAAGGCTGTGCCATTGCCTGGCTGCCAGACGCCGTGCGCCATGATCACCCTTTCCGGTGACCAGGCAAGGATCCTGTCCCGGCAGGTTCGGGCCTTTCGGCGGTCGAAAAAGCTCAGCCGCCATTCCAGGGGCGCATAGCCCTTGCCTTCGACAATGCCCCATAGACCGGCAATCCAGCGCTGCCAGGGTTTCCAGTGCCGGTGCAAAAAACCTTGCGAGAAATGCTCGCTGAGATCGGCCAGGATGACGGTTGCCGAGGGCCGGTGCAGAAACACCAACTCGTCCATCACCGGAGAACCGGAAAAGCGCACCATGTCGATGACGCCTTCGAATGCATCTGGCACCGCTTCGTCCAGCGCCGGTTCGAAGGCGAGATCCGTACGCTTGGCAATGGTGCTCTGAGGTCCCCAGAGCCTGGCCTCCGGCCAGGCCGCCTTCCAGTCCTGCAGAAAGAGATGGTGGATCTTGTTGGGACTGACGAGATGTGCCGGGGTTCCAAGGGCATCGATCTGCTGCCGGACCGCCGGCGTCAAGGCGATGGGTGACCAGACCCACAGCTTGCCGGACGGCAGGCGAATGATCACACAGCGGGTCGGGTAACAAAATCCGTAGAAGGAGACAGTGTCCCCTTCAAGGATCCAGATATTGCTGTCGACTTCAACCAAGGTGCTCTCCTGTCGGGAGCCCGGCATTACTCCGAAAGCACCCGCTGTGTCGGGAAGATGATTTCCACCAGGGTGCCCTGATCCGGCGTGGAATCGATATGGAAGCTGGCCCGGTTGGCTTCCACCAGTGCCTTTGTCAGCGGCAGGCCAAGCCCGGTTCCACCGCCGCGGCTGGAGGTATGCAGCTGCCGGAATGGCTCAAGCGCCGCTGCCAGCTGCTTGGCTGTCATGCCGGTGCCGGTATCGCGAACCCGCAGCGCGACTTCGCCGTTGCTTTCCAGCGCCGTCGACAGGATCACCTGCCCACCGGACTTGTTGTATTTGATCGCGTTGGACAGAAGGTTCAGCACGATCTGGCGCAGAGACCGCGGATCAGCCACGACATCGGGCACGGATTCCGGCAGGCTGGCACGGATGATGACACGCTCCCGGTTGGCCTGCGGCTGCATCAGGGCAACGCATTCGTTGATGACGTCGTTGGTCGAGACGGCGGAGAACTTCAGATCCAGCTTGCCCGCCTCGATCTTGGACAGGTCCAGGAGATCGTTGATCAGGCTCATGATGTGCGAGCCGGATGTACGGATATCCTTGAGATAGTCCTTGTAGCGGTCATTGCCGATCGGGCCGAAGCGCTCTTCCATCATGACTTCCGAAAAGCCGATGATCGCGTTCAGCGGGGTGCGGATTTCGTGGCTGATCTTCGCCAGGAAATCCGACTTCTGAGAGCTGGCGTTTTCAGCCTGACGCTTGGCCTGGGTCAGTTCTTCTTCTGCCGTCTTCCACTGGGTGATGTCGCGCAGCACCGCACAGTATTTGACGTCGTCCTTGTTGCCGCTGATCCGGCCGATGGTCATGAACAGCGGGATGAGCCCGCCGGTCGGAACCTTGCCAAGCACTTCGCGGCCATCGTTCAGGATCGAGGCAACGCCGTTGCGCGACAATCCGTCCAGATAGTCGGCCGCCGCCCGGTGGCTTTCAGGCGCCAGGAAATCCGTGAAGGGCGCTCCGATCATGTCGGACCGGTTGGCGCTGAAGAGCGCCTCCGCGGAGCCGTTCACTTTCAGGATCGTGCCGTTCTGATCAAGCACGAGAACGCCGTCGGTCGCCGTTTCCAGAATGGTGTCCATCTCGGCGATCTGGTTGCGCGCGCTATCAAGTTCCGAGCGGACTTCCGCAAAGAAGTTCGGCGAAGACGGAGCAGCGGTCGCAGGTGCCGGCTTGGCCTTGCGTTCGGTGATGGAAATCATCAGACCGCGCGTGCCGTTCCACGGAACGGAATGCATATGAGCGTCGACGTTGAGGACACCGCCATCCGACAGGCGCATCTTCATGGTCTCGTCGACTTCACCATCCATGCCTTCGGCGTCCGGCAGCTCTTCCGCATCGTCGATGAAAAGGGCTTCCAACCCGCCAGCCTCGGAGAGCGCGGTGATCGACTTGTAGCCAAGCATGCTCAGCAGCGCCTTGTTGGCATAGAGAACTTCCCGGTCATGGGCAATGGCGATGCCGATGGGCAGGCGGTCCAGAAGGCTCGGGTCGATAGGGCCGGCTTCCGGAACTTCGGGCGGCAGCTCTTCGACCGGTTCCACCGGATCGGGCGCATCGAAATCTTCAAGGTCGCCCTCCAGCCGTGCTCCAAGGGCTTCGGCGATCTTGCGGAAGGCCTGACGTTCGGGCCGGGAAAGACCGGAGGTATCCACCGGAACAACGCGCGGTTTCACCGTTGCGAGCGGGATGACCTGGCCTGTCGGTTTCGGTTCGGCCGGCTCATCGGCGTCGGCGGTTTCGGCAGCCTTGTCCTCGCTCTCGAAGGCAGCGGTTTCTTCGAAGAACTCGCGCTCTTCAGCCGCATCGTCCGTTTCCAATGACGCTGCCACGGCTTCGATCTCGCGGTCTTCCTCCTCAACAAGATCGAAATGGGTGTCTTCAAAGGCAGGCTCGGGCTCGAACAGATCTTCGTCGCCAGCCGAAGCCTCATCGGTTCCCGTTTGCTGGTCCTCGTCACTTTCGGCTGTTGCGACGGCTGTGGACGACATGTCGTCGTCATCCGGGGCCGTGGGGTTTTCTTCTTCCTCAAAGAGGTCGCGAGACTTCTTTTCCGCCTCTTTGTAAGCCTTGGCGAGCGACTTGACCGCGCTTTCGATTTCAGCCGGTTTCAGCGCCGCTGGCCCGGAGATACCGGTTGGTTCGGCACTCGCTGGAGTGGGCACTGCAACGGCTGTGGTGGTGTCCCCTGTCTCTTCACCGGTCAGCTCGTCGGTCGCAGCATAGTTCTCACTGTCGGCGTCCGCTTCGTCTTCGTCTGCCAGTTCAGTGTCGTCATCAACGATGGCGGTGTCTTCGCTCGACGTGTCGCTGACCTCGTCTTCAGGGTCTTCGTCATCAGCTACTGCATCAGCGTCATCGACGACTGCTTCTGCCACGTCGTCCGTTTCGTCGGTTGCAGTTCCGGTGTCCTCAGCGCTTTCACTGTCCTCAGGAACGGTTTCATCGCTGCCGGAGACGGGCTTGTCTTCGCCAGTCTCCAGAACGTCGCTTTCCTCGGGAAGAGCATCGTCTTCCGGTGCATCTTGCAGACCGGATTCCAGGGCCTTGAACTTGCTGTCGAGAGCTGCGCCGGGCAGATCGTCGAAATCCTTGTCGGCATCCGGGCCAACGTCCTTTGGAGACGTGTCTGCTTCAAGGTGTCGGGTATCCGCCTTGGCGGGCTCGTCTGCCTTTACTGGTGGGTCTGCCGGGCGCTGCGGGGCCTTGCCGGTGAACTTTGCCAGGGAGCCGACGAGAGCAGCCGCACTTGCGCCAAGAAAGGTCTTTCCCGCGAAAGAATCCGGTTTTGCCGGCTTCAATTCCGCAAGCTTGGCTGCTGCCTCCGCGGTTGCCTGCTGCTCTGCTGCGTCTGGTGAACCAGCTTCATCGGTACCAGCCTCACCAGTCGATGTATCTGTCGTTTCATCACCTGTTTCAGAGCGGACGTTTTCATGTCCGTTGTCATCGCCCGCGGTGGCAATGTCGTCTTCCACCTCTGGCGCCACGGGCATGTCGGCAGCTTCGGCACCGCGCGCGCCTTCCAGCAGCGTTGCAGCGGCGTGGGTGGCTTCGTCTTCCGCAAGCGTGTCGCGTCCGGTTTCGTCCCTGTCAGTGTCAATGTCAGTGTCAGATGCCCCGACAACGGCCAGCGCCGGGCCGGAGGGCTGGCTGCCATGCTCGGGCACGGCATCCGCGGTCCGGCAAACTCCGAAGCCGCGATAGCCTTCGAATTTCCGGTTCCGGTCGAAGGCGGGCAGGGCGGCCATGTCGACAGGTACGCGCAGGTCCGCACCGGAGACCGGCCAGTCGATTGTCTTTCCGCTCCAGGTGTCGCGTCGGTCGAGCGCCCGCGCAATATGGCCACGGGGATCGAGAACGAAAGCGTCGGACACTTCCTTCCAGGTCAGACCGATAATGTCGGTTGAGGAAGGGCCAAGAACTTCGGCAAACTCGTCGGACAGAAAGGTGAAGCGCTGGTCGATGTCCATCTTCCAGGCAAAGCGCACAGGTCTGCGCCGTGGCTGAAAGACAAAGCCGTCCCCACCTTCCGTTGCAGCGTCATCAGAGGTGTCTTCGGCCACGACTTTGGCGGTCGTCTCCTCAAGGACACTTTCCTCGAGGTCGAGTTCTTCGAGGCCGTCGTCCTCTTCAGCATCGGCCGAGACGTCTTCTGCCGTCTCGCCGTCGTCGTCTTCAATCTCTTCCAGGTCGGACAACGCGTCTTCAAGGTCCGCCTCTCCGGCATCCATCGGGGAGATGTCGTCTGAGGTGACAACACCAGCGGCAATGGATTGCTCACTGGCAGCCAGGTCGTCGAGGTCTTCCTCAACAGGTTCTTCAACGGGTAGGGCAGGGGCGGCCTGCGTTGCGGCCATGTCGTCAACAGTTTCAAACTCGTCTTCGTCGGCCCGTACCCAACCGGCGTCGTCCTCACCGGTCTGGGAAACTGTTTCCTCGTCCGCGGACGAAGTGTCAGCGGCTACTGCAGCTCCGGCGGCAACGCCTGCGGCCAGCAGCCCGGCTTCAATTGCTGAGGCGTCCGCTTCTTGCGCGCTTTCAGAGCTGTCTTCCCCGGCTTCAGTGCCGGGATCCGCCAGAGGCAGGTTTTCCAGGACGACCAGCTTCTGGCGGTCCGTCACCTTCAGAACAACGCCCTCATGAAAGTCACCATCGAGTTCCAGAGGACCGAAAAGCGCCGTCTGTCCGTCCGGCAGGTCGAGGTCTTCCGGTGTTCCTTTCAGTTCGCCAAAACAGCCTTCCACCGAACCGGCATCCGTCACGAACACGGTGGCATCATCGGCACGCAACATCTGTGCAAAAGCCGGCACCGGGTCCTTCGTCATGGACAGACCCTTGTCACCGCAGACAATCAGGGCAGCGGCTTCACCGTTGTCCAGCTCGATGCGCATGCACTGACAGGTCAGCAGCATGACCCTGAGACCCCGGTAAAACCGCAGCCGGTCGATGCTGAACTTGTCTGTAGGGCCGGATTCGGCAATGCGGGCGATATGCGGACGGGCGGGTGAGCGCTCGAGCGACGTCAGGTTGGCCAGATCGGCTACGGACTGTGCGGAGAAAAAGGAAGCACCGGCAGCATTCGCCCATAGAATACGCGCCCCGTCGGCCGACCAGAGCCAGGCTGCCCTTTTGTCGGCGACAAGCTGAACCAGATCATCCATGGCAGTCAGTTCCAGGAATGATAGGGTTTGTTCGTCCATGGCTCTGCTCCAAACTGGTCTGCAACACCGGTTGACGGGTGCGTGGCGGCCGGATTTGCCCAAAGTGGTAAACACTCCGTTAATACAAGCAATCTCCAACACAGTCCACGTAAAGCAAGGTTGCTAAAGGGGTTACATGAAGGCGTGGTTAATCCGACCGGACAAGTTTGCCGGAATGCCATCGTCGTGTTACGAATTTTTGGCATGGAAGGATTTCAGGATACCCGCCTGACATCTTTCGTCGACCTGAGGAGCGCCGACATGAGCACAGACAAGACCGGTTTTGAAATTCCCGACCAGATGCGCGATTTCGCGGAAAAGAGCGTCGACCAGGCCCGCAAGGCCTTTGACGACTTCATGGGCGCGACCCACAAGGCTGTCAGCAATGCGGAAGACAGCGCAAATGCGGTTCAGGCCGGTGCTGCGGATGTAAACAAGAAGGCGCTGAACTATGCCGAAGAGCATGTCGATGCGGCATTCAAGTTTGCGCAGGAACTGGTCAAGGCGCAAAATGTCGAGGACATGATGAAGCTGCAGCAGGACTATCTGCGCCGGCAGATGGAGTCCCTCGGCGAACAGGCGCGCGAGTTTTCCAACTCGGCGACGAAGGCCGTTCAGGACGCGGCCAAGGCCACCCAGAAAAAATAATCTGGCCGGCATTTTTCCTTGCGCAGGGCGCCAGAGCCCCGCGCAAGGTGTCACAAGTGTTTCATTGAATATTTCCTGCTTTGGTTGTAATGTTTTTCCGGTCCTGATTGTATGTTTTCGTCTTCCCTTGTCCAGCCAATGGCTTACCGACAAAGGGCTGCAGTCCGCTCCGCTTTTTGCAGAACGGAACCGACGAAACACCAGAAATCCCCGACGGCAAGTTTGTTGTGCAGTGCAAAAAAATGTTGCAATGCAGCACGGCATGCACTATGTAGTGTTTGCGGATGACGACAGGGTCCGCCGGCACACGTATCGGCGGAATGAACTTGCACCAATGATCGCATCCGGACTCAAGGAGATGAGATCATGACTGACACCACAACCACTGCTCCGGCAAAGCCGGCGCCGAAAGCTCGCACCACCAAAGCCAAAACCGCTGCTGCTGGTGTAGCTTTCCCTGACTTCGAGGCTTTTGCTATGCCGAAAATGGAAGTTCCGGCCATGTTCCGTGAAGCAACCGAAAAAGGCATCGAGAACGCTCGCGAAGCCTATGCAAAAGTGAAAAACGCTGCTGAAGACGCAACCGACCTGATGGAAGACACTTTCGAGACTTCCCGCCAGGGCGTTGTCGAATTCAACCACAAGGCCGTTGATGCTGCCAAAGCCAACGCCGACGCAACTTTCACTTTCGTGAAGGACATCATGTCTGCGAAGAGCCTGGCTGAAGCTATCGAGCTGCAGTCCACGTTTGCTCGCCAGCAGTTTGACGCTCTGAGCGCCCAGTCCAAGGAAATGCACGAACTGGCTACCAAGCTCGGTACCGACGTTTCCGCACCGGTCAAGGAAGCGTTCGAGAAGTCCTTCAAGGACATCAAGGTCAACTAATCCGGCATCCTGCCGTTCGCAGTCACCTGATTGCGGTTCGGCAGGGCCATGCCGATGACATCGGCAAACGGTTGTTATGCCCGGGGCAACGCTCCGGGCATTTGCTTTTCAACAGCTCGAAAATTTCCGCAAATTCCCGCTTGCGGGTTGGAAAAAACGAGTTTAGAAGACGCCCTTGCAAATGGCGGCACGGGTCAGTATGGTCCGCGTCACCTCACGCCTTTAAGCAGACGTAGCTCAGTTGGTTAGAGCGTCGGATTGTGGCTCCGAAGGTCGGTGGTTCGAATCCACTCGTCTGTACCATTTCCCTCTTCATTCGTTTTGAAACAGAATTTGGTCCCGCGCAGGGCTCTCTTGCGGCCGGCGACATGATTTTCTGTATCGGGTATGTCGCAGCCGGATTGTCCGAAGCTGTTGAGACATAATCCTTCACCATCAAATTCAGAATCGCCGGCAGGAAGACTGTAACCGGGGCGGCAATCCCTGTTGTCTGCAAGCCGATCTCCAACGGCGCACACAGGCTGTCCCTGACCTTCAGCGACGGGTTCTCGGATTTGACAACAAGAAACGGATAGTTCGGCTCGGCCCGATCATGACACCTGTCGCTCGGACCCTGGCTTATGCCGGGTCCAATGACAGACAGGAGAAAACGTCATGGAACTCGAAAACAAGTCGATCATCATTACCGGGGCAAGCAGCGGGATCGGGGCTGCCGCAGCGACCCTTTTTGCGGCCGAAGGAGCGAATGTCATCCTCGGTGCCAGGCGTTCCGCGGAACTTGAGGCTGTGGCGTCCAAGATCCGTGAAGCCGGCGGCACGGCCGTTTTCCTGGAGGGCGACGTCAAGGACGATGGTTATGCCGCGGCACTGGTCGACCTCGCCCTGAAGGAGTTCGGGCAACTGGACGGTGCCTTCAACAATGCAGGCATTGTCGGGGCCATGGAGCCGGTCCCGGACATGGGTATCGGCAACTGGAACGAGGTCCTGACTGTCAACCTGACGGCGGCGTTTCTGGCTGCAAAAGCGCAGATACCGGTCATGAAGAAAACCGGCGGTGGCTCGATCGTCTTCACATCGTCATTTGTTGGTTTCAGCAACGCGGGCATGCCTGGCATGGGCGCTTATGCGGCTTCCAAGGCCGGTCTCAACGGCTTGGTGCAATCACTTGCCTCCGACCACGCCGCGGAGGGTATTCGGGCTCATGCCTTGATGCCGGGTGGCACAATTACACCGGCCGGCGGCGAAGGAAATCCGGACGTCTTGGCGTTCATTGCAGGTTTGCACCCCATGAAACGCATGGCGGACGCAAGGGAGATCGCACAGGCTGCGCTTTTCCTGCTGTCCGACCGCGCAAGTTTCATGACGGGCAGCCCGACGATTGTCGATGGCGGCATGTCCATTCGGCTGACCTGACCGGACGCTTTGCCACAAGGCGGGCAGCCGCCTTGTGGCAAAGCCCGAACCGCCTGTTTCAGACAACAGCGCCTTTTCAACAGAGTTGAACGGAGCCCCCGCTCCGTCCCTTGCCTTGAAATTCAAATATGCCAGCAGCTCGGAAAACGGGTCGCTGAAGATCCTGATTTGAAGGTAAGGACCGGAGTGCACGGTCGTGAAGCCGGTGACAGGATTGGCGAAGTTGACGACAACAATTTCGGGAAGACGCACCAATGGAAGCCTTGAACGACAATCAGACCAAGCTGCCCCTGGCAGAGGACCCTCGATGGGCGCGCATAGCAGCCCGTGACAAGACCGCAGACGGCCAGTTCTGGTATTCGGTGTCGACAACCGGGGTCTATTGTCGCCCGTCGTGCCCTTCGCGCCTGGCCAATCCGAAAAACGTACAGCTTCACACCACGCTCGAAAGCGCCCGGGCGACCGGCTTCAGGGCGTGCAAGCGCTGCAAGCCGGAAGGCTTGCCTGCCGGTGCCGAGAATGCAGCAATTGTCGCAAAGGCCTGCCGCATCATTGAAGGCAGCGAAGAAGAGCCGTCACTGGATGATCTTGCTCGCTCTGTCGGTCGTAGCCCCAGCTACTTTCACCGGGTGTTCAAGGCGGCGACCGGGCTCACGCCAAAAGACTATGCGTCAGCGCATCGGGCCAACAGGGTCCGTGATGGACTTGGTTCCGGCATAACGGTGACCGAGGCAATCTATGACGCAGGCTTCAATTCCAGCGGACGGTTCTATGAAAAATCCACCGGGATGCTGGGTATGACACCCACGCAATACCGTGCCGGCGGAGCCGACGAGGAGATCAGGTTCGCGGTTGGCCAGACGACGCTTGGTGCCATTCTGGTCGCGTCCAGCAAGAAAGGCGTTGTGTCGATTCTTCTCGGAAGTGACCCAGGGGATTTGGTCCGGGATCTGCAGGACCGGTTTCCCAAGGCAACACTGCTCGGGGCGGATCGCGACTATGAAGGTCTGGTGGCCCGGGTGGTGGGCTTCGTCGAATGTCCAAAGATCGGTCTGGACCTGCCTTTGGATGTCCGCGGAACCGTCTTTCAACAACGGGTATGGCAAGCTCTTCAGGAAATCCCTGCCGGAGAAACGGTCTCCTATGCCGAGATTGCCCGGCGTATCAAGGCACCCAAGGCATCACGGGCTGTTGCCCGGGCTTGTGCTGCCAACAAGCTCGCAGTGGCAATCCCCTGCCACCGCGTGGTTCGAACCAGCGGTGCACTTTCCGGCTACGCATGGGGTGTGGAGCGCAAGCGCGATCTCATCGAGAGGGAGAAACGGGCATGAGAAAGATTACCGCCAACGAGGATCGTCCGGATGCCTTGGCGACCTCTTTAGAGGCTCGGGTTGCCGGTCATGATTGGGCTGCTATCCACCAAGAGCTGAACGGTTTCGGCTGTGCCACGCTGCCTCAGCTCTTGTCGCCCGGGGAATGTCGTGCCCTTTCGTCGCTTTATGCCGAGGAAGAGCATTTCCGAAGCCATGTCGTCATGGCGCGGCACGGCTTCGGCAAGGGGGAATACCGTTATTTCAAATATCCGCTGCCGGATATTCTGGGTGGATTGCGGACCGCCCTTTATCCCCGCTTCGCCGGTCTTGCCAACACGTGGAACGAGGCCATGGGCTTCGATCAACGATTTCCGGTCACCCATGACGCGTATCTGGAGCAATGCCACAAGGCGGGCCAGCTCCGGCCGACCCCTTTGTTGCTGCAGTATGGCGCCGGCGACTTCAACTGCCTTCACCAGGATCTTTACGGCGATCTGGTGTTTCCGATTCAGGTCGCGATTCTGCTATCGGAACCGGGCAAGGATTTCTCGGGTGGCGAGTTCTGCATGACCGAACAACGCCCGCGCATGCAGAGCCGCGTTGAGGTTGTCAGCCTGCGCCAGGGGGATGCCGTGGCCTTTGCCGTTCACAACCGGCCTGTCCAGGGAACGAGAGGTAATTACCGCGTGAACCTGCGCCACGGCGTGAGCCGCGTGCGCTCCGGCACGAGACACACCGCAGGGATCATCTTTCACGACGCGAAATAGACACCTGCTCCGTGCTTGGCGAGCCGTCTTGAAGTTTGATGGTACCCGGCAGCAGGTTGATAGCTGCCGAAGCGCGATCATGTCTTCCTGAAAGACTTGATGAGCAGGACAATGGCGCTGCAGCCGAGAAGGACGCCGGCGATGAAACACATCAATGGAGCCAGCAGGCCAAAGTCCGCCTTGAGCGCCTCGTAGTTCTGGTTGCCGTACTTGAAGAGGGCGGACGTCATCCAGAGGAACAATATTGCTGTGATCAGGCGGCTGTAGTTCATCCGTGCCCTATCGGTGTTTTGAATGGGAACGGAGTAACCCTTTTTCCGTTAAAGGTAAGTGTCGTTTCCCGGATAAAGTGTAGGCTGGGCTACAGGCAGAAGATTCCAGGGCGCTGATACGGTGAACGGATGGTCGGTCGGTTCTCCCAAGAAATCAGGTCTTTCTGACGGTTCACGGGCCGGGGGGCCGTTGTGTGTCATGCGGGACTCTGTCTGAATGAGAGCACCTGATCTCTAAGGAGCATGCAATGTCCTATCATGATGCCCCCGGCCTTGGCCGCCGTCTGGTCCGTTTGCCCGGTCAGCTGCTGCTGGCGCTCGTGAATGCGACGGCGCTACTCGTCATTGCAGCCTGCGTGCTGTCGCTCCTTGTGTTGAACAGGGTCGATACAGCGGGCGAACGTATCGCCGGCAATGTGACAGAAGCCGCGCTCGCCCGGTTGCAGGTCTCTCCGGGTGAATTCAAGGCCCGGATCGAAGCGCTCGACGGCAAGATCTCCACGCTTGCTGCGCAACTCTCTGATCCCGACCTCAGGGATCATTGGGAAGTGGCGCAGCAACTGAAGGAACTCAATCGGAACCTTGCCGACATCAGGCTGGCGGCCGTTGGTCTGAGCGCTGCCGGTCCGGAAATCACCGACACCGCTTTCGAACAGGCCGGCGACATGCTGACCAGTGCGCTCTACACCTTGCGGGGGTGCGAGACGGCGGTAGAGGACAGCGAGCCTTCGAGCTGAGCATGTTTCTTTTCGCCTAGGCCTGAAACACATCCGCCCATTCGGGGTGCTTGCGCCGCTGCGCATTCACATAAGGACACAGCGGCACGATCTTCACCTGCTTGCGACGGGCGTCATCAACAAGCCTTTCCACCAGTGCCTTGCCAACCCCCATGCCACGCATGCTGTCCGGCACACCGGTGTGATCGGCAATGATCAGGTGTTCGTTGACAATGGAGAAGGTCAGTTCGGCCGGCTCGGTGATCCCGCCTACCTTCGCCACATAGCGGCCTTTGCTGCCATCCTGTTCCAGGGTGATGTCGGGGGAAGTTGTCTCTACCATTGTCGGTCTCCTGAAGTGGATGAAAGCAATTGCTCTGATCCTGTGTTCAATCTGGCTGTTCGTTTCCAGGGAAGTACATGGGATGGGGCGGGAACAATCCCGCCCCAATTCGGATCAGGCTGCCAAGTCGAACAGCAGGAATTCGGCATTCTCACTGGCTGTCAGCGAGATTGCGCCTGTCTGAAGCAGGCCGAGACCGTCGCCTGCGGAAAGCGGCTGGTCATTGACGCTGATCTTGCCTTTCACCAGTTGCAGCCAGACCTTCCGGCCGGGACGGATGTCGAAGGCCAGGCCGCGATCCGCGGACAGAAGCGACGCGTAGAGATCGACATCCTGATGAATGGTAACGGATCCGTCCCGCCCGTCGCGTGATCCGATCAGGCGCAGCGCATCGCGGCGGCCGTCTTCCGGAAAGGCCTTCTGCTCGTAGCTTGGCAAGATCCCGTCAGCTTCCGGAACGATCCAGATCTGCAGGAAGTGGACCGGATCCGTGTCCGAGTGATTGTACTCACTGTGGCGAACACCGGTGCCGGCGCTCATGCGCTGCAGTTCTCCCGGCCGGATGACTGAGCCCGTACCGAGCGAATCCTTGTGTTCCAGACCACCGGAAACGACATAGGAGATGATCTCCATGTTCTGGTGCGGGTGGGTCGGGAAGCCGGCGCTGGGGGCGACACGGTCCTCGTTAATCACCCGCAGGGCACCGAAACCGATGTGGTTCGGGTCAAAATAGGACCCGAAGGAGAACGTGTGCTTGCTCTTCAACCAGCCGAAATCGGCATCGCCGCGAGCATCCGAAGGACGGAGTATCTTGTTCATGGTTCAATCCTTTCCCAATCTCTGGCACGGGAATGTCCGTGCGCTGTTGGGCCTAAGATTGCCATTGGGGGATTGTTTTACAATTCTGCCAAATCTGGACAATTAGTCATCGATTTTTGAACAATCCCTATTGAACGGCCTTGGGAGCTTCGGTCCGGGTCCGGTTTCGTTCCGCGATCTGTTTCGATACGCCGCCGTTCACTGTTGTGGGCTTTCCGGAAGGATCGAAAGCGGACTTGAATGTGAAGGCCGCGGGCGTGGGGCCCGCGTCGCCCAGGCGTTCGAAACGGTCGATCGCCTCCACCCAGTCCGGTTGGTGGCCTTCCGGCACCCACCACAGGGCATAGGCGGGGTAGGCGTGGTCTTCCCGCATGAAGTCCGGACCCTTTTTCAGGATCTCGGCGTGCGGCCCTCGGTAGACGGCGGCAAGCGCTGATTCCAGGTCTTGCCAAAGCGAGATGGTGGAGGGTGCCCAGCCGTCGCCATTGTCCTGCCAGTACCTGGGAAAAACCTGCTCGCCCCAGCTGTCCGGTCCCGGTTCGTCTTCGTAGCCGGAGCGGGCGACGAAACCCTCGGCACGTTCCATCGCAGCCCACACAAGCGGCTCGGCCTGGTGAAAGGGTTCCACAACCGGGTGGTCCGCCCGCGTACGGAATTGGCCGAATGTATAGAGCGCAAGCCAGTGACCGTTCATGCTTCCTCGCCGCTGAATGACACCCGGCAGAGACTGGCTGCAATTCACCCGTGTCGCAAGAGGTTGCAAGCGTCGCAAAACAGATAGTCCACGCATGCGGCTGGAAAAATTCGCGCAGCTGGTCTAAGCGCTGGAAGAAGACTTTGGTGGCCGGCATGAGCCCGGCACCGGCAACGAGGATAATCGCGTGGAAGATCTCAGCCTTTTCTCCCTTGGCCTTCTGGCTGTTGCGCTGCTGGCAACCGGGCTTGTGGCCGGGATCATTGCAGGCCTGCTCGGCGTCGGTGGCGGCATCGTCATCGTGCCGGTGCTCTATTACATGTTCACCGCCCTGAAGATCGACCCGTCGGTTCTGATGCATGTGGCCGTGGGAACGTCGCTCGCAACCATTCTGGCGACCGGCACGTCGTCGGCGCGCGCCCACTACAATCGTGGCAGCGTCGACATGGATCTCCTGAAACGCTGGTGGTGGGCGATCGCTCTTGGCGTCATCGCCGGGGGAACGCTCGCGGGGAACATTTCGGGTGGCGCACTGACGCTGGTCTTCGGGATTGTCGCTCTGGCCGTGTCGGCCAACATGATGTTCCGCAAGGATGGCTCCCATCTGGCCGACAAGCTTCCCGGATCTCCGATCAAGGAAACGCTGGGTTTCCTGATTGGCGGGATCTCGGTGATGATGGGCATTGGCGGTGGAACGCTCGGCGTTCCGACATTGACCCTTTTCAATTATCCGATCCGCAAGGCGGTTGGCACCGCGGCGGCCATCGGCCTCATCATTGCCGTTCCGGGCACCCTGCTGTCGATCTTCTTCGGCTGGGGCGAGGAGGGGCGCCCGCCGTTCTCGCTCGGATATGTCAACCTGATCGGCTTCTTCCTGATCATTCCGGCCAGCACCCTTGCTGCACCCTGGGGCGCGAAGATCGCCCATGCGATCGATCCGTCGAAGCTCAAGCTCGTGTTCGCGCTGTTCCTCGGTTTTACCGGCCTGCGCATGATCTACGGCGTCGTGTTCTGACCCGTGGCCAGGTCCCGGCTACAGGATCGCTGATGGGTAAATCAAAAGGTTTCATTGGTTCTGAGGCGATTTATCAGCAATACTGACCTTTCTTTGCGGGGGCTGCCCGCCGCCTGACACTCTTGGACAGACATGTTGAACAAAAATGTGACCCTCAGCCTGCAAGGCTGCGTGCGGGGCGCCACGATGTGCATTCCGGTTTCCCCGGGCATCATCGCGCTTGGACTGGTCTTCGGAACGGTCGCCGCGCAAAAGGGGCTGACCTTCCTCGAAACGATCATGATCAACTCGCTGGTCTTCGCCGGCGCCAGCCAGTTTGTCGCGATGGAAGTCTACAGCGATCCGCTCAATTATGCTCTCGTCGTGGCGATGATCGGGGTTACCGCTGCCGTCAACATGCGCATGCTGCTGATCGGCGCGAGCCTGCGGCCCTGGCTTGGCCAAGTGCCGGCCTGGCAGACCTATCCTTCCCTGTTTCTGCTGACGGACCTCAACTGGTTGCTGGCCTTGTCGGAATACGACAAGGGCACGCGCGACTGGGGGATCTATCTCGGCAGCGGTCTTTTCACCTGGTCGGTCTGGTCGCTTTCCGTCGTTCCGGGCTATTTCGCAGGCAGTCTGGTGTCGGACCCAAAGGTCTATGGCCTCGATGTGGTTCTGCCGGCTTTCTTCGCTGCACTGCTCGTGCCGCTCTGGAAGGGCAAGCGCCAGACAGTCAGCTGGCTGTTCGCCGGCGGTATCGCCGCGCTGACCTGGTATCTGGTCGGTGGCTACTGGAGCATTTTCACCGGTGCCATCGCCGGAGCATTCGCGGGGGCCTATCTCGATGACTGAGGGAGCATTCACCGCCGACCCGATCTTTGTCCTGGCCGTGCTTGGCATGACGGCGGTCACCTATGCCCTGAGGGCGGGTGGATACTGGGTCATGGGTCGGCTGCCCATCACGCCGCGGGTGCGCCGCGGTCTGGAGGCCTTGCCGGGTGCGATCATCGTTTCCACCATTCTGCCTATCGTGTTGAAGGGCGGGCTGGCCGTGGCGCTGTGCCTTGTCGTTGCTGCAGCGGCGCAGGTGACCCTGCGCAAGGAATATGTCGCCGTCTTCTGTGCAGCCGGAGCCGCGGCAGCCCTCAGGGCTGCCGGACTGTAGGCTACTGGCGGTTCAGGATTTTCCGAACCTGTCCGGCGGTTTCGTCGACATTGCTGCCCGCGTCGATTTCCACCCAGTTCATCTGGCCGAGGTCGTAGCCAAGCTGGGTATCGACAACGTCAGCGTTTGCGTCCGAGGCATCGTCCCCGCGCGCGGAGACCCGGGCTTTCAGGATGTTTGCCGGCGCAGTCAGCCATAGGCCGCAGAAACCGCATTCAACATTGTTGGCGATGGCCTCGATACGGTCCCGTTCGCTCTCGGCGGCAAAAACGGCATCGAAGATTGCCGAGTGACCCGCTGCGAGGACGGTCTGAATGGTGTCGTCCAGCGCGTGGTAGACCTTCTGGGACGCCTCCAGCGTATAGGCTTCCGCCGGCGCCTTTTCCGTTTCTTCAATGCCCAGCAGGCGCTTTCGCATCACGTCCGTGCGCAGCACGCGCGCGCCGGGTGCCCGGCCGATGCCGGGGGCAATTTCGTAGGCAAGCGTGGTCTTGCCGGTGCCGGAAAGTCCGCCGATGGCAACCAGTTGCGGGCGTGAGGGATCCAGAAAGTCCACTGCGTGGCGGAAATAGGCCTGGGCCTGGTCGCGCTCACGTTGTTTCTGGTTCGGGTCCGATTGGTTGAGAGCGGAGCTGGCCGCGATCTTGGAGCGGATCGCCGCGCGCATCATCAGGTAGAAGGGCAGGGCTGCCAGGCCCTCCGAATGCGTGTCCAGGCGGCTCTTGTCCATGTAGCGGTTGAACACCCGGTTGGCCGCACGCTGTTGACCCCGGTCCCACAGGTCCATCAGCAGGAAGGCGAGATCGTAAAGAACGTCGCCGGTAGCAATCGCATCTGAAAATTCAACCGCATCGAACAGGACCGGGGTGTCATCAACCATGACGATGTTGCGAAGGTGGGCGTCGCCGTGGCAACGACGGACAAGGCCCTGTTCGCCCCGGCGCAGGATCAGCTCGTGCAGAGCCGACAAGACAGTGCGGGAAGTCTCGGTCAGATGCCGGACCGCCTCGGCTTCGAACAGATCGGGGTGCTCGCGAAAGGCGGCGTCGTTCTGCTCCACATAGCTTGCAAGCTCCGCGTAGAAGCCGTTGCCCTGCCGTAGTGGCGCGGCGTCATGAGCAGTCACCATCATGTCCGCCAGACTGTCCGTCAGGGTGTCCGGAAGCGGGCTGGTTCCAGCGACGGAGTCCAGTTCGTGCTGTCGCTCGAACCGGTTCATTTCAACTGCCCATTCGATGGGCTCTCCAGTGCCGCCAAGATCCAGCGTGCCATCTGCCTCCCGCGTCACAGGCAAGGCCTGCCGGTAGATCTGAGGTGCGTTCGGCTGGTTGTAGGTTATTTCCGCCTTGCAGGCTTCTTCGCGCAAGGGCAACGTCGAATAGTCGAGAAAGGGAAACTTGACCGACCGTTTGACCTTGTAGGCCTTGCTGCCCACCAGAAAGACGATATTGGCATGGGTGTCGATCCGCTTCACCTCGGGCCGCGCCGGATCGTCGGACGGAAGGCTGCCGAGGAACTCGAGCGCCTGGTTCTGGGTTTCGGCCTGATCCATCTTCCGTCCCTTTTGCTGACACGTGGCAATACATGCCTCACATGCAAACGACCCGGTTTGATCCTTCTCAATGTGAGGTGCCCCGGATGTGGCACAAATAAACCGGATTGTCAGTAAAGGAGGGCCCCATGAGCGACTATCCGGCTTTGAAGAAGATCAGGTTGAACCTGGCCAGAACCAAGGATTTCCCGCAAGGTTCGGCGAACCACGGTTATGAATTCACCGCTCCGCTTGACGAAACCGGCCATATCGACGCCGGTCTTTGGAAGAAGCAGCGCGACCATTGCCGTGTGCGGCGATTCTGGGGCGCTGAGGAAGAGGAAGTCGGCCACCTCATCCACCGTCCGGGTGGCTCCTGGGCTTTCCATTACGATATCGACGGCGAGGACGACGACGAGGCGGGCTACCGTTTCGGCGCTCATGCCTTCAACCCGGGTGAATACGTCTCCATCAAGGACGAGGATGGCGAGATGCACACCTTCCAGGTGGTGACGGTTCAGTCGATCTGAGATCAGCTTCCCATAACAAGACATAACAACGAATGGGGGCAGGGGTGCCGGGAAACCGGTGCCCCTTTTTTGTTTGCAGCGCCGATGCTTACCAGCAAGGCCTACCATGACATGAGGCCCATCCTTCGAGACAGCGCTTCGCGCTTCCTCAGGATAAGGACTGTGTGTGGCACAATCAGGCGGCCTTACAACACATTCAACCTCATCCTGAGGAGCGCGCTTGGGCGCTTCTCGAAGGATGGGCTACAAGTCCGTTATCGGAGATATATTATTCTAAATCGGAATGACCCTATTGCCAATTAATCTGATTTTCGCCTCTAACAGGCGGGATTTTCATACGCTATAGAATGAACAGATCATCTTTCTCGTAAGGACCCGGAACATGGACCAGAAGACCGGCGGTGAATTGTTGGTGGAGGCGCTGGAGCGCCACGGGGCAGAGCGCGTTTTCTGTGTGCCCGGCGAAAGTTACCTTGCCGTGCTCGATGCGCTTTACGATGCGTCGATCCCGGTCACGGTCTGCCGCCAGGAAGGCGGGGCTGCAATGATGGCCGATGCCTGGGGCAAGCTCACCGGCAAGCCGGGCATCTGCATGGTGACCCGCGGTCCCGGGGCCACCAACGCTTCTGCCGGTGTCCACGTGGCGGCACAGGATTCCACGCCGATGATCCTGTTCATCGGACAGATCGAGCGTGGCATGCGCGAGCGTGAAGCGTTCCAGGAAATCGACTACCGCCAAATGTTCGGTGGCATCGCCAAATGGGTTGCGGAGATCGATCACGCGGATCGCGTACCGGAGTTCATTTCGCGCGCCTACCATGTTGCCACGTCCGGCCGTCCAGGACCGGTGGTTCTGGCGCTTCCGGAAGACATGCTGGTCGAAAAGGCGGATGCCCCGCAGCCGACTGCGTGGACCCAGGTCGAAACGCATCCTGGCCTCACCCAGATGGCGGACCTGCAGAAGCGCCTTTGGGCGGCCGAGCGGCCGATCGTTATTCTGGGCGGCAGCCGCTGGTCGGAAGAGGCCGTCGCCGGCTTTACCCGCTTTGCCGAGCGTTTCGACCTGCCGGTTGCCTGCTCGTTCCGCCGCCAGATGCTGTTCGATAATCTGCATCCGAACTATGCCGGCGATGTGGGCATCGGCATCAATCCGAAGCTGCTGGCACGGGTGAAGTCCTCCGATCTGATCCTGCTTGTCGGTGGCCGCTTGTCGGAAATGCCGAGCCAGTCCTATTCGCTGCTCGAGATTCCCTCGCCCTCGCAGCAACTGGTTCATGTCCATCCGGACGCCGAGGAAATCGGCCGGGTCTACCGGCCGGCGCAGGCAATTCATGCCAGCCCGACTGCCTTCTGCAAGGCGGCCGAAGGCCTTCAGCCGCCGTCCGAACTGAAAGGCGCAGGCGAAGCGGCCAAGGCCCATCAGGACTATCTGGACTGGTCCGGTGCCCGGCCACAGGTACCCGGTAACCTCCAGATGGCCGGCGTCATGGAATGGCTGGAAGCCAACCTGCCGGAAGATGCGGTCTGCACCAATGGTGCCGGCAACTACGCCACCTGGCTGCACCGCTTCCACCGGTTCCGTCGCTACGCCACCCAGGCAGCGCCGACGAGCGGCTCCATGGGGTATGGCCTGCCGGCTGCCGTTTCCGCCAAGCTTGCCTTTCCGGAGCGCGAAGTCGTCTGTTTTGCAGGCGATGGCTGCCTGCAGATGACCATGCAGGAGTTTGGCACCGCCTGTCAGGACGGCGCCAACATCATCGTGCTTGTGATCGACAACGGCATGTATGGCACCATCCGCATGCATCAGGAACGCACCTATCCCGGCCGCCCGTCGGCAACCAAGCTGGTCAATCCGGATTTCGCAGCGCTTGCCCGCAGCTATGGTGCCTTCGGTGAGACGGTCGAGACGACAGACGCTTTCGGTCCTGCGTACGAACGTGCCCGTGCCGCCGGCACACCCGCAATCCTGCATCTGAAGCTGGACCCGGAAGCCATCACCCCGGCCGCCAGCCTCAGCCAGATCCGCGCGGCGGCACAGGGAAAGTAAAAGCCCAGCCTTGAACGAAAAAAGCACGCCCGTTACCCGGGCGTGCTTTTTCATTTATAGGGGCTTTCGATGCCTACCTCAGCACCTGCGGCAGCCACAGGGTGATGATCGGAAAACAGACCAGCAGGATTACGCGCAGGATCTCGGCACAGAAGAACGGCGCAACGCCCTTGAAAGTCTCGATCATCGGCGTTTCCCGATCGAGCGAGGAGATGACGAAGACATTCATGCCGACCGGTGGCGTGATCAGGCCGAGTTCGACCACGATCAGGGCGAGTACGCCGAACCAGATCTTCAGGTCCTCCGTGCTCATGCCGAAGCCTGCCCCTTCCGCTCCCTGGTAGATGCCGCCGTTGATCTCGACCAGAACCGGCCAGAAGAACGGGATCACCAGAAGGATCATCGACAGGCTGTCCATCAGGCAGCCGAGCAGGATGAGCGCGATCAGCAGCAGGATCAGAACCGTCATCGGTTCGAGCCCGGAATTGGCGATCCAGGAAGCGGTTTCCTGAGGCAGGCCAACGCGAGACATGAAGATCTTGAGGAGTTCCGCCCCAAGGATGATCAGATAGATCATGCCTGAAGTGGACGCGGTTTCCTTGAGCGCCTGAATGAAGTCGTGGCCGGACAGCTTGCGCTGTAGCAGCCCGAACAGCAGGACCAGAAAAACGCCGACGGCAGCTGCCGGTGTCGGGTTGAAGAACCCGAAGTAGATGCCGCCGATGACCAGCCCGAAGATGATCAGCACCGGGATCATGCCGGCAGTCGCCTCCAGGAATTCCTTGCGGTCGGCAACACCTCCCTTGGGCCCGGCTTCCGGCTTGATGGTGACATAGAGGGCGATGGTCAGAAGGAAGAGAACCACTGCCAGCAGGCCTGGCAGGAACGCCGCCATGAACATGGTGACGATGTTTGCTTCCACGATGATGGCATAGATGATCAGGACGACCGAGGGCGGGATCAGGATGCCGAGCACGCCGCCCGCGGCGAGCGTTCCCGTCGACAGCGCACCGGAATAATTGTAGCGCTTGAGTTCCGGCAGGGCGACCTTGCCCATGGTGGAGGCGGTTGCAAGCGACGAGCCGCAGACCGCACCGAACCCGGCGCAGCCGGCGATGGCCGCCATGGCCGTGCCGCCGCGCAGCCAGCCGAGCCATGCATTCGCCCCCCGGAACAAAGCCTGGCTCAGGCCGGTCTTCGAGGCGATCGCCCCCATCAGGACAAACATCGGCACGACGGAAAGGTCGTAGATGGAGAACTGGCCGTAGGCGAGGGTCTTCAGCTGGCTGAGGACGAGGGCGGGGCCGTTCAGCATCATGGTGCCGACACCGCCGACAAGGATCATCGCATAGGCAATGGGCATGCGGATCGCGATCAGGGCGATCAGCACCACGAGAGCGCCAAGCCCGAGGACAAGTGCGTCCGTCATTCTAGTGGTGTCCTCTCGACAGCGCGGTCATGTCCTGCAGCAGCGTGACCAGCGCGGCCAGTGCCAGCAGCGCAAGCGATATCAGGATCGGCACGAAGGCCATCCAGTGCGGGATCTGCAGGATGGTGGTGGTGTAGTCGTAGTCCTTCTGGTCCAGCATGCCGTAATACATGCGCCAGATCAGCAGCAGCGCGAACACAAGGGCAACCAGTGACCCGAGCAGGGTGAAGAAGGCAATCACCCGTCTGGACGCGCCGGCGGTGAAGATGTCTGCCGAGACGTTTGCACCGACAAGCTGGCAATAGGGCAGGAACGCGAAGACCGCGATGGCGACGCCCATTTCGGTCAGCTCGAAATCGCCCGGAAACGGTGTGCCGAAAACAGAGCCGATGATCGACAGCATGTTGACAGCGACGACCAGCAACAGCACGCCGCCGCCAAGCAGGGCCCAGAGCGTTATCAGGCGGCTGGCAGCCCCGGTGAACCCGGAGCTGCTGGCTTTGAGAGTGTTCGACATCAGTCGGCCGAGTGGCTGGCCACCGCTGCGCGGGCCTTTTCAACCAGCGCGGCACCGTCGATACCCTTTGCGGAGACCTCCTCGACCCAGCGGTCGGCAACGGGGGCCAGCGCCTGACGGAAAGCTTCGGTCTCTTCCTCGGTCAAGGTGATGTGCGTGTTGCCCGCCTTGGTGGCCAAACCGATCCCGAAATCATCCGATGCAGCCCAGATTTCGCCAACCTTCACGATCCACTCGGGACCGGAAGCATCACGAAAGGCCTTTTGAATGTCTTCCGGCAGACCATTCCAGCGTTCCTGGTTCATGGAAACCTGGAAGGTGGTGGTGCCAAAACGCTCCTTGTCGACGCCTTCGATCTGGTATTCGGTCTGCTCCTGGATCTTCAGCGGCGGAATAATTTCCCACGGAATGAACGCGCCGTCGATAACACCCTTCTGCAGCGCAGGCGGCAGTTCCGGAACCGGCATGGCGACCGGCGAAGCGCCGAGCGCCTCGATCACCCAGGCACCTGTTCGGGTCGGGATGCGGATCTTCTTGCCGGCGAGATCTGCCGGGGAGTGAACTTCCGTGTCGCGCATGTGAATGGCCTGGCCGGCGTGCACATGCAGGAACATTACTTCAACGCCCTTGTACTCGTCCTTCAGGTCCGTTTCGTACAGATCCATCAGCGCCTGGTTTGTGGCCGCCGGATCGTTGGTGTGAATGCCCGGAAGTTCGAACACCTCGGTGCGCGGGAAGAGGCCAGGCGTATAGCCGTTCACGGTCCAGACCAGATCGACCACGCCGTCACGCACCTGGTTGATCAGTTCGGGCGGACGGCCGCCAAGCGTCATGGCCGGATAAATTTCGATATGGACCTTGCCACCGGAATTTTCTTCCACCTGCTTGGCCCACGGCACCAGCATCTGCGTGTGCGCAGGGGCTTTCTCACCCAGGAAGTGGTGCAGCTTGAATTCGTAATCGGCCGCGGCTGCGGACGATGCGCCGGCGGCGATCATGGCAGCGGCCAGAAACGCGTTCTTGAGAATGCTCATGTTGTCTCCTCCCATCGGAAGCTCTTGTCGACTCCCGGTCTGTAACTTGCTGGCCAACCTTCAATGTGTGCGATCGTGGAACGCCCTTCAACGAAGTCGGAAGACCTTTCGGGCGCACCTCTTGCAGATTTGCAGCCAGCAGGGAACGTAGCTCCGCGATCATCTTCACTAATTAGTTTGGTAATGTAAAATGAGATAATAGCCATTATACTTTCCAATTTTGGAAAGAAAATTCCTTGTTCCCATTGCCGTTTTTTATCGTCTAGGGTGCGCGTCAAAGCAGATGCGAAGGCGGCGGTTCGCGGAGGGGCTCCTCTCCCGCAAGAGCCTGAATTGCCTCGCAATTTCTGCATTCTGCATCCAAAAGGAACATGGGAGGACGGCATGGCCGACAGGATGGACAGCACCACGATTACCGCGGGTGGAGCGGTGTTCGGCAAGTTGAAGGCGCTCGGTGTCGACTATGTCTTCGCAAATTCCGGCACAGATTTTCCACCGATCATCGAGGGACTGATCGAGGCAACGCAGAACGGGCTCGACCTTCCGGTGCCGATCACGGTGCCGCACGAACATGTTGCCGTGGGTATGGCGCACGGCTTTTACCAGATCTCCGGCAGGATCCAGTCCGTCATGCTGCACACCAACGTGGGGCTCTCCAACGGCATTACCGGCGCCATCAACGCCTGGTGCGATCAGATCCCCGTACTGATGATGTCCGGTCGCACGCCGGTGATGGAAGCCGGCCGCTTTGGCGCGCGCACGGTGCCGATCGGCTGGGGACAGGAAATGTTCGACCAGACCGCGCTGATCCGCGAAGTCACCAAGTGGGACTACGAGTTGCGTTTTCCCGAGCAGATCGCGGATCTCTTCGACCGGGGCTGGGCGATTGCCAATTCCACGCCCAAGGGCCCCGTCTATCTCAGCCTGCCGCGTGAAGTTCTGTGCGAGCAAACTCCGCCGGACGGCCTTGATACCCCGTCGAAACAGGCACCGGTCATCGCAGCGTCGGATCCCTCGTCCCTGAAACGGGCAGCAGACCTGCTGGCGCAGGCCAAAAGCCCGCTGATCATCAGTCAGCGAGGAGCCGGATCGGAAGAGGCCTTTGCGGCCCTCGGACGGTTCCTGACGGACTGGGCCCTGCCGCTGTCGCATTATTGGGCAAACCAGCTTTCCGTGCCCCTGTCGCATCCGATGCAGGTCGGTGCGTCGCCGGAAGCCCTGCTTGCCGAGGCGGACGTGGTGCTGGTGATGAACTCTCTGGCACCCTGGTGGCCGGACAAGGTCGCCCTTCGCGATGATGTCACCGTGATCCAGCTGGGGCCGGATCCCCTGTTCACCCGCACGCCGATCCGGAACTTCCAGGCGGATGTGACCCTGGCAGGAGAAACCGCGCAAACGCTGCTGGCCCTGATTGCCGAAATGCAGAGCCGTCCGCGTGACGAAGCCGTTTTGAACGCCCGCAGACATCGTATTGCCGAACTGTCGTCCGCCAATCGTGCGGAGGTTGTCGCCCGGGCCAAGCGCGGCAATGCCGGCCCGATGAGCAAGGACTGGGTCAGTCTTTGCCTTGGCCGCGCCATCAAGGGGCGGAAGGCCACCATCTTCCACGAGCTTGGTTGTCCGCTCGAGCCGCTCGACCTGGAGCAGCCGAACAGCTACTTCCAGGAACCGCATTCCGGGGGGCTAGGATGGGGTCTCGCAGCGGCGCTTGGCGCACAGCTTGCCGACCGCGACCGGCTGGTCTTCGCAACCATCGGCGACGGCAGCTACATGTTCGCCAACCCGACGGCCTGCCACATGGTTGCCGAGGCGCAGGAGTTGCCGGTGATCACGCTTGTGCTGAACAACGAGGAGTGGGGCGCGGTGCGACACTCGGTGGTGGGCACTTACAAGGATGGTCTTGCCAGCAAGGCCAACGATGTGCCGCTGACGTCCCTTCGGCCAAGCCCGGATTTCACCAGAACCGCGGAGGCCAGCCGCGCCTACACCGAAACGGTGACGGAAGGCGACGCGCTGCCGGCAGCGCTGGAACGTGCCATCAAGGTGGCGACGGAGGAAAAGCGGCAAGTTCTGCTCAACATCGCCATCGCGCGGGCTTGAGGCGCGGGTTCAATTGATCGGAAGAATAAGAAAATCAAGGGACGATTATCTTGTTTTTCCGAAAGGAGCTCTTCGGACATGCCCCGTGGTCCGGCCTCGAAAGGCAGGTCATAGTTCCCGGCAACTGGTTTTGTTGAAGAAGAAGGTTGGCCGTGTCCCAGTCCATGCCCCCAAGATCCTATTACGCGCCGACCGGTGGTCATCCCGGTCAGGAAACACTCCTGACAGACCGGGCTGTCTTTACCGATGCCTATGCGGTCATCCCGAAAGGCACCATGCGTGACATCGTCACCAGCTATCTGCCGTTCTGGGACAAGACCCGCCTGTGGGTGCTGTCGCGCCCATTGTCAGGTTTTGCCGAAACCTTCTCGCAATACATCGTTGAGGTGTCGCCGGGTGGCGGCTCTGACCGGCCGGAGACAGACCCTTCCGCCGAAGGCGTGCTGTTCGTTGTCGAAGGCGAAGCTGTTCTGACAGCTGAAGGACAGCGATACGACCTGAGGCCCGGAAGCTACGCCTTCCTGCCGCCGCAAACCGACTGGAGCCTGAAGAACACAGGCAGTGAACCGGTGCGGTTCCACTGGGTTCGCAAGGCGTTCGAGCCTGTTGAGGGCCTGGAGCGACCGGCACTTTTCGTCACCCACGAAAACGACATCGAACCGCGGGCAATGCCCGGCACAGACGGTAAATGGGCGACGACCCGCTTCGTCGATCCGGAAGACGTGCGCCACGACATGCACGTCAACATCGTCACCTTCCAGCCGGGTGCCGTCATCCCGTTTGCGGAAACCCATGTGATGGAGCACGGGCTTTATGTCCTGGAAGGCAAGGCGGTCTATCGCCTCAACCAGGACTGGGTCGAGGTGGAAGCCGGCGACTACATGTGGCTACGCGCCTTCTGCCCGCAGGCCTGCTATGCCGGTGGCCCGGGCCCGTTCCGCTACCTCCTTTACAAGGACGTCAACCGCCACATGAAGCTACAGGCGGCAGGCCGTTTCGAGGCCGGTGCCCGGCAGAGCTTCCGCAGCGCCGCGGAGTAAAGAGAAAAGCCCCTTCCTCCTTGCCCCCCTCATCCTGAGGAGCCGCTTCAGCGGCGTCTAGAAGGATGGGCGGCACACTCCGGAACAAGCGGCCTATCCTTCGAGACGGACCTGACGGTCCTCCTCAGGATGAGGGAGAGGGTGGGATTGGCCGCTTCAGGGTGTGGGTGTAACGAACTCCTCTGGATCAGGTCGGGAGTGAAGCAAGCGCCCTCATCCCACGGTCTTCGTTTGCGGCGGAGCGATTTCGCCGCCGAGGGCGGCGGTCAATGCAGCGGCCGCCGCCTTCACCGCTTCTGCGAAGGGCGCGATGCTGTCCGGGCTGACCCGGCTGGTCGGGCCCGAGACGGACAGCCCGGCGACAGCTTCGCCATAGTGATTGAACACGGGTGCCGCAATGCAGCGCATTCCGAGGTTCTTTTCTTCCCCGTCGATCGAGAACCCGCGTGCACGGATCGCTTCCAGGTCCGTGGCCAGCAGGGCCGCGTCACACAATGTGTGCTCGGTGAAGCGTTCCCGGTCGGTCTGCTTCAGGATACGCTTGCATTGGTCCTCGTCCATGAAAGCCAGGAGCGCCTTGCCGATGCCGGAGGCATGCAGCGGTGACAAGGTGCCGGGCGGGAAAAAGGCGCGAATGCTTTCGTGGGTTTCGACCTGGCTGACAAACAGCACCTGGTCCGCCTGTGCCACACCAAGATTGGCCGTTTCCCCTGTCTGCTCCATCAGGGAGCGCAGGACAGGACGCGCCCGTTCCACCAGACTGGTACGCCTTAAAAATCGAGCGCCGATGATGAAGGCGCCCGGACCTATGTGCCAGAGCTGCTGCGCCTGGTCGAATTCCACCAGGCCACGTGTCTCCAGCGTGAACAGGATGCGATAGAGCGTTGCCGTGGATTCTCCAAGCTGATCCGACAGGGCTGAAAGAGAGACGCCGGACTGGGTGCTTAGATGCTCGAACACCGCCATCGCCCGGTCGAGCGACTTGATGGTGTTCTGTTCGGTCTTGTCGTCCCAGGCACGTGGTCGCCCACGGGCGCGTCTGGTGGCGGAACTATCGGATTTGAGATCTGTCATCAGCTCATTTTTTCGAAATTTGAAAAATCAATTCACCATATGAAAAATATAACATACTGACAAGATTGGCAATTTATACAAAATCTATTTTTGAAAAAATATTTTAAAAAAATTGCGGAGCTCCGCCCCTGCACGGTACCGTTTCTCAAAATTCATAAGAGGAAACGGCCATGAGCTTCCAAAATCCTGTTTTCATTCCCGGCCCCACCAACATGCCGGAAGCGCTCCGCAGAGCGTGCGACATGCCGACCCTGGACCATCGCTCGCCGCTGTTCGGTGAGATCCTGCAGCCCGCGCTTGCAGGCGTCAAAAAGGTGCTGAAGACGGAAACCGCCGAGGTATTCCTGTTTCCGTCGACCGGAACCGGCGGCTGGGAAACCGCGATCACCAACTGCTTGAGCCCCGGCGACAAGATCCTGGCTGCCCGCAACGGCATGTTCAGCCATCGCTGGATCGACATGTGCCAGCGCCACGGCCTGAAGGTTGATGTTGTCGAGGCAGCCTGGGGCACGGGGCTGCCGGCAGACCGCTATGAGGAAATACTCGCTGCGGACACAAACCACGAGATCAAGGCGGTGCTGGCAACCCACAACGAAACCGCGACCGGCGTCAAATCCGACATTGCCGCGGTGCGCCGCGCGCTGAATGCCGCGAAGCATCCGGCGCTGCTCTTTGTCGATGGCGTCAGCTCGATTGCCTCGATGGATTTCCGCATGGACGAATGGGGTGTCGATGCCGCGGTCACGGGCTCCCAGAAAGGCTTCATGTTGCCACCGGGGCTCGCCATCATCGCCCTGTCGCCAAAGGCACAGGCCGCCGTTGAAAGCGCCCGGTTGCCGCGCACCTTCTTCGATGTTCGCGACATGATGAAAGCCTACGCCAACAACGCCTATCCCTACACGCCGGCCGTCGGCCTGATGAACGGGTTGAAGCAGAGCTGCGACATGCTGCTGGCAGAGGGTCTCGACAATGTCTTTGCCCGGCACCACCGCATTGCAGAAGGCGTGCGCGCCGCGGTCCGGGCCTGGGGCCTGGAGCTTTGCGCGCAGACACCGGACGTCTATTCGGATTCGGTCAGCGCGATCCGTACGCCCGAGGGCTTCAACGCCACCGGCATCGTAACCCACGCCGCCGCGAAATACGGCGTCGCCTTCGGTGTCGGCCTCGGAGAGGTCGCAGGCAAGGTGTTCCGTATCGGCCACCTGGGCAGCCTGACCGACGTCATGATGCTGTCGGGGCTGGCGACTGCCGAAATGGTCATGGCCGATCTCGGCCTCGACATCCAACTGGGCTCCGGTGTTGCGGCCGCCCAGGAAGTCTATCGCAGCGACAGCGCCATTGCCTCGAAGGAAGCCGCATGAAAACCGACGCCCTGACCCAGTACATCCCGACGCTCGAGGACATGCTCGTCGCGCATGAGCGCATCAAGCCGCATATCCACCGCACGCCGGTTCTGACCTCCTCGTTCCTGAACGAGCTGACCGGTGCGGAACTGTTCTTCAAATGCGAGAACTTCCAGAAGGCAGGTGCCTTCAAGGTGCGCGGTGCATCCAACGCCGTGTTCGGTCTGGACGAGGAAACCGCCAAGGCCGGTGTTGCCACCCATTCCTCCGGCAACCACGCGCTCAGCCTGTCCTATGCGGCAGGCCGGCGGGGCATTCCGTGCCACGTGGTCATGCCGAGAACGGCGCCGCAGGCCAAGAAGGATGCCGTTCGTGGGTACGGCGGCATCATCACCGAGTGCGAACCCTCCACCTCCAGCCGCGAAGCGGTCTTTGCCGAGGTCGAAGCCCGCACGGGTGCGGAATTCGTTCACCCCTACAATGACCCGCGTGTCATTGCGGGGCAGGGCACCTGTTCCAAGGAATTGCTGGAGCAGACAGACGGCCTCGATGCGGTTGTCGCCCCGATCGGCGGCGGTGGCATGGTCTCCGGTACCTGTCTGACCCTGTCGAACCTGGCACCTGACGTGAAGATCTATGCCGCCGAACCGGAGCAGGCGGATGATGCGGCCCGCAGCTTCAAGGCCGGCCACATCATTGCCGACGATGCACCGAACACGGTCGCCGACGGTTTGAAAGTGCCGCTAAAGGAGCTGACCTGGCACTTCGTCTCCAACCACGTCACCGACATCCTGACCGCGTCGGAACAGGAAATCATCGACGCCATGCGCCTGATCTGGGCGCGGATGAAGATCGTGATGGAGCCATCCAGTGCAGTGCCGCTGGCAACCATCCTGAAGAACAGGGACGTCTTCGCCGGAAAGCGTGTCGGCGTCATCATCACCGGCGGCAATGTCGATCTCGGCAAGCTGCCCTGGAGCACCCTGCATTCCGAGGACCGCAGCTAAGATGCGCCATCGCTTTAAAAACGATCAACTTTTCAGCAATCGGATGAAATCCGAAAGCTGGTTGATCCGGACCGTTTGAGCCACTTGGAGAAGCACAAAATGAACGCACAAACCGGATTTGAAAAACTCGAAGTCGGCTATGACATTCCCGCCGTGCCCGGAATGGATGAGGCCGATATCCAGACCCCTTGTCTGGTGCTCGATCTCGATGCGCTGGAACGCAACATCAAGAAGATGGGCGACTATGCCAAGGCCCACGGCATGCGTCACCGGGTCCACGGCAAGATGCACAAGTCGGTGGATGTCGCAAAGCTGCAGGAACGGCTCGGCGGTGCTGTCGGGGTCTGCTGCCAGAAGGTTTCGGAAGCCGAGGTCTTTGCCCGTGGCGGTATCAAGGACATCCTGGTGTCGAACCAGGTTCGCGACAAGGCCAAGATCGATCGTCTGGCCCGGCTGCCCAAATTTGGCTGCCGCACCATCGTCTGTGTCGATGATCTTGCCAATGTTGCCGATCTGTCTGAAGCCGCTGCCAAGCACGGCACCACGCTGGAAGTCTTCATCGAGATCGATTGCGGTGCCGGTCGTTGCGGCGTGACCACGAGCGAGGCGGTTGTCGAAATCGCCAAGGCAGTGGACGCGGCAAGGAACCTGAAGTTCAGCGGCATCCAGGCCTACCAGGGCGCCATGCAGCACATCGACAGCTATGAAGCCCGCAAGGACAAGCTCGACATTGCCATTGCGATGGTCAAGGACGCCGTCGAGGCGTTGAAGAAGGAAGGCCTGGAGCCGGAACTCGTTTCAGGTGGCGGCACGGGCTCCTACTATTTTGAATCCAATTCGGGCGTCTACAACGAGCTGCAATGCGGTTCCTATGCCTTCATGGATGCAGACTACGGCCGCATTCTCGATAAGGACGGCAAGCGCATCGACCAGGGGGAATGGGAAAACGCCTTCTTCATCCTGACCCAGGTGATGAGCCACGCGAAAGCCGACAAGGCGATCTGTGATGCGGGCCTCAAAGCCCAGTCCGTCGACAGCGGTCTGCCGTTCATCTACGGCCGCAACGATGTCGAATACATCAAGTGCTCGGACGAGCACGGGGTCATTGCCGACCCGAAGGGTGTTCTGCAGGTGGGCGAGAAGCTGAAGCTGGTGCCCGGCCACTGCGACCCGACCGCCAACGTCCACGACTGGTATGTCGGCGTGCGGGGCGGCAAGGTTGAGACGGTCTGGCCGGTCTCGGCCCGCGGCAAGGCTTACTGAAGTTACGACTTAAGGCCTCCCCTTCGTCATCCCGGCCAAGCGCAGCGCGAGCCGGGACCGGAGAGCCACCTGGTCTTCGGGTTTAACCCGATACGCCCCGGCTCACCGATCCCGGATCTCAGCTACGCTGCGTCCGGGATGACGATGGAGGGTTTGGCATTAAGTGCACAAACGAACACCAACACCTCATCCTGAGGAGGGCAGACAAGCCCGTCTCGAAGGATGGGCCAAACACTCCGAGCGAGCCGCCTATCCTTCGAGACGGCGCTTCGCACCTCCTCAGGATGAGGTCGGGGGGGAAGACGATGTTTTGCTGGAGACACACATGATCATCGTTCCTGAAAAGGAAATCGCCGGCCTGATCGGCCGCCAGGAATCCTTTGACGCTGTCGAAAGCGTCTTTGCCGCCATGGCGGGCGGGGCGGCCTATAATTTTCCGGTTATTCGCGAGGCAATCGGCCATGCCGATGCGCTATACGGGTTCAAGTCGGGCTTCGACCGGTCCTCGCTGGCACTCGGCCTGAAATCCGGTGGCTACTGGCCGGGCAACATGGCAAAGGGCCTGACCAACCACCAGTCGACCGTGTTCCTGTTCGATGCCGATACCGGCAAGGCGAAGGCCGTCGTCGGCGGCAACCTGCTGACCGCCCTCAGAACAGCGGCAGCTTCTGCGGTTTCCATCAAGCATCTGGCACGCAAGGACGCGAAGGTGCTTGGCATGATCGGAGCCGGCCACCAGTCCGCATTCCAGATGCGGGCCGCCGCCGAACAGCGCGATTTCGAGAAGGTCCTCGGCTGGAACCTTCATCCGGAGATGCTGGTGCGTCTGGAGGAAACGGCGAACGAACTCGGTCTGCCCTACGAATCTGTCGATCTGGCCAGGCTGGGTGCGGAAGCCGACGTGATCATCTCGATCACTTCCAGCTTCGATCCGATCCTGATGGAAGAGCATGTTTCGCCGGGCACGCATATCGCGTGCATGGGCACCGATACCAAGGGCAAACAGGAAGTCGATGTTGCGCTTGTTGCCAAGGCAAAGCTCTTCACGGATGAAGTCGCTCAGTCAGCGACGATCGGTGAATGCCAGCATGCGGTGGCCAGCGGAATTGTCTCTGAGGACAATATAATTGAGATCGGCGCGGTCATTAATGGTAATCATCCAGGCAGGACGTCGCAGAGCGATATCACCCTCTTCGACGGTACCGGCGTCGGCCTTCAGGATCTTGCCGTGGCATCCGCCGCGGTCGATCTGGCAATCCAGAAGGGCGTCGCGATCGAAGTGGATTTCTAGACGGACCGTGGAAAATGCGGATTGTGATCAACGGGTTCGGCCGGATCGGCCGGACCCTCTTGCGTCAAGTGCTGAAGCTTCCGGAAACGGAACGCATCGAGGTGGTGCGGATCAACGATATCGCACCGCTTGAGACCTGTGCCTATCTCTTCAAGTATGACAGCGTCTTCGGCCCGTGGCCGGGCGAAGTAACAGCGGGCGAGGGCACCTTGACGGTAGACGGACGCGAGATCGTCTTCTCCGCCGAACCCGATTTGTCTCTCCTTGATCTTTCCCAGGTGGACGTGGTGCTGGAATGCACCGGCAAGGCTGACACGCGTGAGATTGCGGAACGTGGCCTGAAAGCCGACGCTGCCAACGTGTTGATTTCAGGCCCCTCCAGGGCAGCCGATATCACCCTGGTGCTTGGTGCCAACGAAGACCAGCTCGGCGACCACCGCATCGTCTCCAACGGTTCCTGCACTACCAATGCCCTCGCTCCGCTGCTACGCGGTCTTGATGATGCTATCGGCATCAAGAGCGGGCACATGACCACCATCCACTGCTACACCGGCAGTCAGCCGATGGTGGACGCCCCGAGGGGGCCGCTGGAGCGCAGTCGTGCCGGCGGCGTCTCCATGGTGCCGACTACCACGAGCGCTACCAAGCTGGTCGGCAAGGTTCTGCCGCAGCTTGAGGGCAAGATCAGCGGTGCCGCCGTCCGGGTGCCCGCGATCAGTGTTTCCGCCGTCGACCTGACAGTGACGCTGGCACAGCCCGTGAAGGCCCCCTTCAACACCAGGCTGCTCGAGATCTTTTCCGGCAATCCTGTGATCGGCTTCGTACGGGACCATGTGGTATCGACGGACATGCGTGCGCGGCCGGAATCCCTCGTCATACACCTGCCCGAAACGCTCGAGGCCAATGACTACCAGGTGCGTATTTTCGGCTGGTACGACAACGAATGGGGTTTTTCCGCCCGCATGATCGACATGGCACGGCTGATGGCGGGACGGTAGGGACACAATTTCTCCTCCCCTGTCATTGCGCACAAGTACAGCTTGGCTGCACGCAGATCCGGAACCCAGCGCGTCAGCGTGAGCAAAGCGAACACCTCTCAAAAATCGAGGCGCTTTTTCAGCGCGAAATATGTCTGGGTTCCGGATCTGCGTCCGGCTGCGCCTCCCTTGTCCGGAATGACGGAGGGGGAAATTTCCAACTGCTGAAACGCCTGAAATTCTTCCCTGCAGACCCCCTCCATCGTCATCCCGGCCAAACGAAGTGCGAGCCGGGATCGGGGCCCCAGAGGACGGGGGTCTTTTACGTTGCATATCGACAGACCCCGGATTTCCGCTGCGCTGCGTCCGGGATGACGTGCAAGAAGTCATAAAAAAGGGCCGCTCACGCGGCCCTTTCTCATACAGGTGTGGCTTGTCTTTACGCGGTTTCTTCCTTCGGCAGGGAGCCGCGTCCGTGGCCGGAGAGACCGCCGGAAACCTCTTCGGTGGATTCGTCGGAGAGTTCTTCCGGCAGCACCAGATTGAGGACGATGGCGATCAGGGCTGCCGGCAGCAGGCCGCTGGTCAGAAGGATACGTGCGGTGTCCGGCATGTGCTGCAGGGCGCCCGGTTCCAGTTGCAGACCGAGACCGATGGAAAGCGAAATGGCGAAGATCACCATGTTGCGTCGGTTCCAGTTCACATCCGACAGCATCGAGATACCGGCGGCAACAACCATGCCGAACATCACGATGACACCCCCGCCGAGAACCTCGATCGGAACGGTGCGGATGACCGCGCCGACCTTCGGGATCAGGCCGCAGACGATCAGGAAGATCGCGCCGATGGTCACCACATGGCGGCTCATGACGCCGGTCATGGCGATGAGGCCGACGTTCTGGCTGAAAGAGGTGTTCGGGAAACCTCCGAAGAAACCGGCGACAGCCGTGCCGAGACCGTCGGCAAAGGTCGCACCGGCGATTTCCTTGTCGGTCGCTTCCCGGCCGGCGCCACCCTTGGTGATGCCGGATACATCGCCCACGGTTTCCACCGCGGAAACGAAGGCCATCAGGCAGAAGCCGAGCACGGCCGCGAACGAGAATTCGAAGCCGTATTTGAACGGCTGCGGCAGGGCAAAGACGGCCGCACGGTCCCAGGACGTGGAGACGGCTTCAAAGGTCAGCATGCCGGTGGCAAGGGCGAAGATGTAACCGGCGATCAGTCCGAGCAGAACCGCGGAGACCGACATCATGCCCCTGCCGAAGAACTTCAGCCCGAGTGTCACCACTATTACCACCAGAGCGGCCGCCCAGTTGAGCAGCGAGCCGTATTCCGGCGTGCCGATGGCGGGGACGCCGCCGGCGGCATACTGGATGCCCACCTGAACCAGCGCGAGACCGATCATCGTCACCACAAGTCCTGTCACAAGGGGAGGCAGGGCGAAGCGGATCTTGCCGATGACGAGGCCAAGGCACGCATGGAAGAAACCGCCGATGATCACGCCCCCGAACAGAGCCGCGAGACCGTCGACCCCCTTGCCGGCAACCAGTGGGATCATGATCGGCAGGAAGGCAAAGGATGTGCCCTGAACGATCGGCAATGCCGCACCGACCGGGCCGAGGGTGATCGTCTGCAACAGGGTCGCGACCCCGGCAAAGACCATCGACATCTGGATGAGATAAAGCAGTTCGGGAAAGTCGGGAGAATTGGACCCGAAGCCGAACCCGGCTGCACCGGCCACGATGATGGCAGGTGTGACGTTGGAGACGAACATGGCCAGGACATGCTGGATGCCGAGCGGGATCGCCTTGTAAAGCGGTGGCGTGAAATTGGGATCCCGGAGCTGCTCCGGAGATCCGATCGATGAATTAGACATTTCTGCTCCTCTGAAGGTCGTGTGAACGTCTCCGCCTCGTTGAGCGGGCAGGGATCGTTCTGAAAGGGAGGCTTATTCCTTGTTGTCGGCCTCCACTGTCCAAGGGTCGGGAAACCAGTGTTCCTCCAGGTTGGTTCCTTCCCCGATGCGGTCCACGACCGCGTAGCGGCCCGCTTGCCAGAGCGGGGCCAAAACACCGTGCCAGGTGCCGCGATACAGGTTGATCGCCTGTCCGGGCTGGCTGATGAATGCCTTCAGGTTGACCGGCTGGCCATTCTCGTCGTCAGCGACGACAACCAGCATCGGCACACCGTCCAGCGGTATGAAGGCCTGACTGCCTTCCGGGTGTCGCTCGACCATGTCGACGACATAGGGAAACGACCGGGCCTTGGCATCGAACAGGCTGATGCCTGCCCGGCCTTCGCCGAAGTCGAGCTTCGCCCGGTCATGATGACGGCCGCACATGCCCTGATTTATGATTTTGTCGGGTGCGCCCGCCACCTCGAGAACATCGCCATAGGGGGCGAAGGCCTCTGCGGTCAGGATCGATGGGGCAATGAGACGGCTCACGGCAGCAGGTCCTTGAGCCGGAACTGGGCAATCCGTTCCACCTGGCGACAGGCTTCCTTGAATTCGGTCGCCCGGTCGTTGTCGATCCGGCGCTGGAAGGCAGCCATGATCGAGGCCTTGTCATGATCGCGCACTGCGATAATGAACGGGAAGCCGTGTTTTTCGACGTAGGTATTGTTCAGCCGGGTAAAGGTCTCGCGTTCCTCGTCGGTCAGCATGTCGAGACCGGCGCTGGCCTGCTCGTTGGTGCTTTCCGCCGTGAGGCGGCCTGCCTGTGCCAGCTTTCCGGCCAGATCCGGGTGGGCAGTCAGAACGCCGAGGCGCTCTTCCTCGCTTGCGGAGCGGAACATGCGGCACAGCGCGTTGTGAACACCGGCGGCACAGTCATGAGCCGGGCCGAGTTCCAGCTCGAAGGCACGTTCTGCGATCCAGGGGGAGTGCTCGAAGATGCCGCCGAAGGTTTTGACGAACTCGGCTTTTTCCATGCGGCTGGGGCGAAGACTCTTCTGCGGCGGGTGTGTCTTGGCCCAATGGTCTGCGATCTCGATGCGGCGCGGACACCAGACGCCTTCATGAGCCTGGATATGATCGATGAACTTCTTCAGCGCCATGATCTTGCCCGGACGGCCGACGAGGCGGCAATGCAGGCCGATGGACATCATCTTCGGCGTGTCCGTCGTGCCTTCCTCATAAAGCATGTCGAAGGCGTTCTTCAGATAGAGGAAGAAATCTTCTCCATCCGTCCATCCCGGTGCCGTCGCGAAGCGCATGTCGTTGGCTTCCAGCGTATAGGGAATGATCAGCTGATCACGGCCATCGGAATCCAGCCAATAGGGCAGATCATCATCATAGGTGTCTGAAATATAGGCAAAACCGCCCTCCTCGGCGACGAGGCGAACGGTGTTTTCCGAGCAACGGCCCGTGTACCAGCCGAGCGGGCGACTGCCGACCACTTCCGTGTGCAGGCGGATCGCCTCGGCAATGGCCGCACGTTCCTCTGCTTCGGGCATATCCTTGTGTTCGACCCACTTCAGGCCATGGCTGGCGATTTCCCAACCAGCGTCCTTCATTGCCTGTACCTGTTCCGGGCTGCGGGCCAAAGCGGAAGCGACACCATAGATGGTCAGCGGAATATCGGCCCGCGTGAACAGCCGGTGCAGGCGCCAGAAACCGGCGCGGGCGCCGTATTCATAGATGGATTCCATGTTCCAGTGACGCTTGCCCTGCCACTGGGCCGCACCCGGAATATCAGACAGGAACGCCTCGGACGCCGCATCGCCATGCAGCACGCAATTCTCGCCGCCTTCCTCGTAATTCAACACGAACTGGACAGCGACCCTGGCCCCGCCTGGCCACTTTGGATCCGGCGGGTTCTGACCATAGCCACGCATGTTCCGGGAATAGCGATTCAAGACGGACCTCCTCGTGATACCAACGTGTTTTGAACCAAGCAAAGACTATGCCTCATTCAAGGGCTGGCATGTTGTCTTCTTATAAAACAGAATAATGGACATGACTTTCTCGTCTTTTTAGAAAGTGCTTCCTGTGAACCACGGGTGCCCTTCGATTGAGGCCCACAGCATCATGCGCGCAAACTGACATTTGGAGGAGGCCAAGATGGCCGGTTACCTGACGACTCACGTGCTCGACACCGCCCAGGGTTGCCCTGGAAAAGGCATCAAGATCGATCTTTATGCAATTGATGGTGACAACAGGACCTACGTCCGCAGCCTAGAAACCAACGACGACGGCCGCACCGACAGCCCGATCCTGCCGAAAGACGAATTCAAAACCGGAACCTACGAGCTGGTGTTCCATGTCGGCGCCTATTTCGACGCCGCTGGAATCGCTTTGCCGGACCCGAAATTCCTCGACACGGTGCCGCTGCGGTTCGGCATGTCGGAAGAAGCCCACTACCACGTGCCGCTTCTGGTCTCGCCGTTCAGCTATTCGACCTATCGGGGGAGTTGAGGAAAGTCGCTGTTTCGAGTGTCTTTCCAAAGTTTCAACCTCATCCTGAGGAGCGAGCCTGCTCGCGTCTCGAAGGATGGGACCCTTGCTCCAAACAAGCGGCCCATCCTTCGAGACAGACCCAAGGTCCTCCTCTGGATGAGGTTTTTTGCTGAGCTGGGCTATCGATAGCTTCGATCGGTGATCACCCGTCCGGACAAGGTTGAACCGCTACCGGCTAATCGATTTCTTTCTGCTTTCCGTGGACCTCTTGGAACGCGTCGGCAGGCAATCCATTGCCCGTCTCCTTCTTCATGATAATCTCCCGATGCGGATACGGGATGCCGACGTTGTTTTCCTTGAAGGTGTCCCAAAGCGCCAGCAACACCTTACCGCGCACGTTGGTGAGGCCCTGTTGCGGATCGCGGATCCAGAAACGCAGGACGAAGTCGAGCGAACTGTCGCCGAAGCCCGTAAGCCAGCAGACCGGACGGCGGGAGCCTTCCACTCGGCCGACCGTCATCGCCGCTTCGATGGCAAGCTTTGAAACTTCATGCGGGTCGGCGTCGTAGGAGACGCCGAAATTGACGTCAAGGCGGACAAGTTCGTCGCTGAAGGACCAGTTGATCACACGGTGGGTGATGAAGTCCTCGTTCGGGATCAGATATTCGCGTCCGTCCCGCGTTACCACGGAAACGAAGCGGGCGCGCAACTCGCGGATCCAGCCGAAGGTGCCTTCGAGCGAGATGGTGTCGCCGGGTTTGATCGACTTGTCGAGCAGGATGATGATGCCGGAAATGAAGTTGGAAATGACCTTCTGCAGGCCGAACCCGAGACCGAGGCCGACCGCCCCGGTAAAGACGGTGAAGGCGGAGAGATCGATACCGACGGAGGAAAGCGCGATCGTTCCGGCCACCAGGATCAGCCCGAACTTGGCGACCTTGCCGATCAACACGCGGATCGACGGGGTCAGCTCATCCGACTTTTGTACCTGCTCATCGAAATAGCGCCCGAGGACCACCGCGACCCAGACGGTTGCAAACAGCAAGAGAACCGCCTTCAGGATCAGCAGCAAGGACAACCGCATCTCGCCGAGTGGCAATGCCAGACTGTCGAGGAAGGTGCCGGCCTCGTCATCAAAGCCCAGAATGACCAGCGCAACATAGATCCAGGCGAGCCAGCTGAGCGTTCTTGCCACCAGCCGGTTGCGGATAACCCTCGACAGAACCGAGACAAACAGCCAGGCGAGCGACAGCGACAGGGCGATCGCGATGAAATGGCTCCGGCTCGGCCAGGTGACGCTGCGCATCACCGTAAGCGCAATGAACAGGAACAGGCTGAAGAAGATCCACTCGATCCGCCGGAGCAGGGCCACCACCACACGAAGCAGGCCCGGATGGCCTCTGATTTCACGTGCACGGGCCTCAAGCCTCGGCTCGACGCGAAGGCTCAGCAGCTTGGCCAGGCCGAACAGAACTACGATGATGGCGAGCTGATAGGCAAACCAGGGCGCAGTCAGGTAGCTGAGAGCCAGCGTGGCCCAGGATTGAAGTTCGGCAACGAAACTTTCGAGGTTCATCAAACCACCCGTCCGTCTGTTTCCCGTCGAAGCATCAACAGCTTAACAGCATTCCTGGCCCGCGGCCAAGGCGGCTGCAAAACGCGTGCTTCTTCGAGAAGGATACGGCGCGGCCGCGTAGGTGGTTCACACAGGCGGCTTTAGCTGGCGCTGTCGATCTCCAGCTCAGCGCGGAAACGGGACACCCAGTCGGCATTGGTGGCATCTGCCAGTTTGGCAACGCCGGGCACGATACCCTCCGCTGCTGACGCATCCAGGCCGAGTCGTTGAAGAACCAGTCTCAGCGTGGCCTGCGGATCTGCAGAAAGCGCGTCATAGGTAATCTGAAGTGGGGAAATGCCCTGGATTTCGAACCAGGCTTGCCAGTCGCGGTCAAACCGGGTGAAGCGATCATGACAAGCGCGGATTTCAGCGGCGTCATATTGCAATTCGCGCGGTTCCGACAATCGCTCGAGCTCGGTGCCGTCCGGAGCCCTGTGCCAGAGGCCGGATTGTTCGGCGCGAACGAAGGAAACCGCCTGGTCGATCTTGTCAGCACGGGTCAGGTGAATGAACAGCGTCTTGCCGAAGGCTGCTTCAAGACGCGTCAGATCGCTCGAACCGTCCGGATAAAGGACGGCCAGCTGTTTCATGAAGAAATCGAAGCTGTGCCGCTGCAGCCGCAGGCCAAAAAGACCTTTGCCCCGCGTGCCCTTTTCGATTGCTGCCGCAAAGATGCGTCGCAGCGTCGCCTGCTCGTTTTCCCCCGGCACAACATCGACATTCAGGTCCTCAAGCCAATCTTCCTGGGACGGCTCGTGAAAATAGGAGCCCGGATGCCCGGAAACACCCGTCGCCGCCAGAAGCTTGCAGAGCAGCGTGCTGCCGCTACGGGGGGAGGTGCACAGGATGTAGGACGAGTAGCCGATCATGGGGTGTTCATTTCAAGGATCGGTGACAGGTGCAAGATAGCTGAAGCAAAGCGAGGGGACTGCACCGGACATTGGCTTGAACTTGCGACGGATTTTGATCAAGGGGTGTCTGGCGAGCAACACTCTGTCCGTGAATTTGCCAGAGAGGATCGCTCATCCCGAGGTTGGCCGATGCCTCGAACTATTGGCGGCAAATCCGGAGCAAGCGGCCCATCCTTCGAGACAGCGCTGCGCGCTTCCTCAGGATGAGGGGGCTGGAGGCTGGGGGCTGGGGGCTGGAAGATCGTCCCTGTTGCCGGACAGGCTTTGGGATACCTTGCCAACCGTGCAGACGTTTCGTTTGCCATAGCCGGCAGCGCCGTTTTCGTTCAAGCCCCGCCCCCCAAGGCCGTCACCCCGGACAAGCGCAGCGCAGATCCGGGGTCTACTCGAAGAGGCGGCTCGCTGAAGCGGGCGCATTCAGAACCACGCCTGAATTCTGGAAATGAGCAGACCCCGGGTCTCGCGTTGCTCGCCCGGGGGGACTTCAAAGGGATTAACACCGGCGTATGTTTGCGTCTGAGGTCTTGCTGGCAAGCACTCAAGTAACGCCAAGCGACGGCAGTAGCACCATTGCACACTCCAGCCTGTGGCTTCTGCCTCCGAATGTGAAGCTTATGGTTTCGGCCTGCGTCCTGCCCTCAACGGCAATTGCCGATGCGCCGGTGTAGCGGGGAATGCCCGCCTTGCGGATTTCTGCGAGTAGTCCCAACCTCTTGGCAAGCAGCCGCCCGCCGCGCAGCGCTCCGGTCAAATGCCGCAGCGATGCCTGCCTGTTGGCGAATGTCTGTGTTTCCAACAGAGCCAGTGTAGCGTATCTGCCCGGCACATCTGGTCGGCGACCAGAACAGCCTGGTCTTTCGGCCTTTCAAGCCGGAGTGCTTTCTCAACATGTCGCTGCTTACTCCGGCCAACCGGCCGCTTTCCCTGCTGGTGGAAAGCTTTGCTGAAGTTTTGCGTGCCGAGATCAAGGCACTCGTGGAGAGAGCCGCCGGTCTCCGCGATCTTCCATGAGGTCTTGGTGAAGAGGTGAGACGGCTAGCCCTCAGTGGGCGTTTGCCAACTCCGCAAGTGACTTCTGGATATGCGCCACCATGAAATCCAGGAAGAGGCGTACTTTCGGGTCCTGGCGGCGGCGGTGCGTGTAAAGGCAGGCCATCTGCACCGGGATCGGCGGTTCGTTTTCCAGCACCGGCACCAGTTTGCCCGAAGCCAGATAGTCGGCAACTTCAAACGCCGGTTTCAGCACGATGCCGTGGCCTTCCAGCGCCCAGCCGGTCAGGACATCGCCATGGTCGGATTCGAACGGGCCGGACACTGCGACGCGCTTGACGCCATTTTCCGTCTGCAGCGGCCACTGGAATTCCGGTGCACCGGGATAACGCATGTTGAGGCAGTCATGGCGGCCGGCGGCAAGCTCGTCGCTTGTTTTCGGGTTGCCCTTGCGGGCGAGATACTCCGGAGAGGCGCAAAGCAGCCGGTCGCAATCGGCGATCTTGCGGATCTTGAGATTGGAATCTTCCGGCAGGCCAAGGAAGAACGCGGCATCGAGACCTTCACCCGTCAGGTCGACCTTGCGGTCGGACAGGCGCAGGCGAATGTCGATCAGCGGATTGGCTTCCTTGAATTTCGGGATCGCCGGGGCGATCAGCCGCTGGCCCATGCCGATGGGGGCGGCAACAAACAGCGTGCCGCGCGGTGAACGGGTGACATTGCTGATCTCCGCTTCTGCTTCTTCCACCGCCTCGATTATTTTTGTTGCACCGCGATAGAACAAGTTGCCATGCTCTGTCGGGCTGAGGGCTCGGGTGGTTCGCTGGAACAGGCGAACGTTCAGGTGCTCTTCCAGTTGGGACACCCGCGACGACGCGACGGCGGAGGAAATCCGCAGATCGCGTGCGGCGGCGGACATGTTGCCCAGCTCGTAAACGCGCAGAAAGGTTCGGATGTTTTCCAGATACGCCATGAGGATGTCCAACCGGGCCGGTTTATTGTTCCGATTTTTTTGAAACTGCTCGGAATTATCCCGAGATACCAGAAAATTCTTGCATGAGCTAGCTTGGGTCAAACGAATTTGGAGGGGAAGCAATGCTGGACATTGCCATCATTTGGGACTGGATCGCCTTTGCGGTTCGCTGGCTGCACGTGATTACGGCGATGGCCTGGATCGGCTCGTCGTTCTATTTCGTCGCGCTGGACCTTGGCCTGAAGAAAGCCCCGGACCTGCCCAAGGGCGCCCATGGCGAGGAATGGCAAGTCCACGGCGGCGGCTTCTATCACATCCGCAAGTTCCTTGTGGCCCCGGAAAACATGCCGGAACACCTGGTCTGGTTCAAATGGGAAAGCTATTCCACGTGGCTGTCCGGCGCGGCTCTCCTGATGGTCGTCTACTGGGTCGGCGGCGAGCTTTACCTGATCGATCCGGCAAAGGCCGATCTTGCCCTGTGGCAGGGTATCCTGATTTCCGCCGGGTCTCTGACCATCGGCTGGCTGGTCTATGACCGGCTGTGCAAGTCGAAACTCGGCGAAAGCCCGACGCTGCTGATGCTGCTGCTGTTCGCGCTGCTGGTGGCCATGGGATACGGGTACAACGAGATCTTCACCGGCCGTGCCACCATGCTGCATCTCGGTGCCTTCACCGCGACGATCATGACCGCGAACGTGTTCTTCATCATCATTCCGAACCAGAAGATTGTGGTGGCGGACCTGAAGGCAGGGCGTACCCCGGACGCAAAATACGGCAAGATCGCCAAGCTGCGCTCCACCCACAACAACTACCTGACCCTGCCGGTCGTGTTCCTGATGCTGAGCAACCACTACCCGCTCGCGTTCGCCTCGGAATACAACTGGCTGATTGCTGCCCTTGTCTTCCTGATGGGGGTCACCATCCGGCATTACTTCAACACCAAGCACACGGGTGCTCCGGCACCGACCTGGACCTGGCTGGCAACGGCGATCTTGTTCGTGGCCATTATCCAGCTGTCCATGGCACCGCTCCAGCAGGATACCTGGGAAGCGTCGGATGCCCGTCCGTTGACGCAGACCGAACAGGTATTCGCCAATGCGGAAGGCATCGATGATGTCATGAACATCATTCCCGGCCGCTGCGGCATGTGCCACGCCCGCGAACCCTTCTATGAAGGCATCCACTGGGCACCCAAGGGCCTGCATCTGGAAACCAAGGCAGACGTCGTGCGCGCTGCAAAGCAGATCTACCTCCAGGCCGGCGTCACCAACGCCATGCCGCCCGCCAACGTCTCCTTCATGGAAGAAGACGAGCGCAAGAAGATCATCGAATGGTACAAGAACGCCCGTGGACAGTTGTCTTTCGGTATGGCCGCAACGCACTGAGCATCTACAGATGATCCACCCGGGACGCTCCTCCTCGCGGGGAGCGTTTTTGTTTGGGGCAACGTCCATGTGGGCGTGCTGACAGGCAAATGGAAATCAGATGCGTTGCGGACTGCGAAACGCGTTCAGATTTGTTCCGGCACTTCCGCCACAGGCAGCGTCACGAGGGCTATGCCGGGATCGTCCGGAGAAGTGCCGACAGAAAAGCCGAGCGACTGGCACATGGAGATCATCGAGGTGTTTTCCTTCAGAACCTCGCCCTTGATGACCTCGATGCCGTCTTCCCTGGCGTAGCGAATGAGCAGTTTCATCAAGGTCCAGCCGAGGCCCTGTCCCTTCAGGTCGGAGCGGACCATGATCGCGTATTCGCCGGTTTGATGGTCGGGATCCGCGTGCAGGCGGACGACGCCGAGCAAGCTGCCGTCTTTGGGTTCGATGGCAGCAAAGGCGATTGCGCGGGCATAGTCGAGCTGCGTCAGCCGGGACAGGAACCTGTGGCTGAAATCGCGCACAGGTGCAAAGAACCTTAGGCGCAGGTCTTCGGGTGTTACCTGCTCGAAAAACGTCTTGAACAGGTCCTCGTCCTCCGGGCGCACGGGCCGGATGAAGATCTCGTGCCCATCCTTCAACTCAAGTGTCTGTTCCCATTCCTGGGGATAGGGGGCGATGGCCAGGCGGGAACTGCCGGTACGGCCCGGTCGCTTTTCCGGATGGCACAACGTCATGCGGGCATCGAGCCCGATAAGCCCGCTCGGCAGGGCAACCAGCGGATTGATGTCGAGTTCCTGTATCTCGGGAATATCGATGGTGATCTGGGAGAGTTTCACCAGCGCCTGGGCAAGGGCTGCCTTGTCGAGGGCCGGGCGCGCCGGTCCGCCATCCAGAAGCCTGGCAATTCGTGTGCGGGAAATCAGTGCTTCTGCCAGATTGAGATCCAGCGGCGGCAATTCCAGCGCGACGTCTTCGCTTTCCTCGATTGCGGTACCACCATGGCCGAACACCAGGACCGGGCCGAAGTCCTGTGTTTCGGCAACACCCATATAAAGTTCCAGCCCGTGCCGGTCTTCCAGCATCGGATGAATGGAGAGCCCGGCGATCCGGGCGTCCGGGTAGTCCCGTCTGGTCTTTTCGATCAGTTCTTGTGCCGCGTGACGGACGGCTTCAGGGCTTTCCAGCCCCAGCCGCACACCATCGATGCGCGACTTGAACGGCAGATCCGGCGAAATCAGCTTGGCAACGCAATGAGCCGCGGTCTTGAAGAAAGGCTCCGACAGTTTGCCGGCTTCCTCTGGCGTTGTCGCCATGGCGGTTGCCATGATCGGCAGATCATATGCTTCCAGAACGGAGACCACTTCCGGCGGGCTGAGCCAGGTGCGGTCTTCCTGAAGCGCCGCTGTGACAATGCCGCGTGCCCGCGCAACATCGGGTGAAAACGTGCTGGGCAGGCTGGCCGGGGCCGCCATAAGGAATTCGCGCGCCTGCGCATCATGCGCCAGATGCATCAGGCTGCGGGCAGCTTCGGCCGGGCTGGCATAGTTCGGGATGCGCGCTTCGGAAAGGGCTGCCCGCGTTGCCCCATCACCACCGATAAGACCGGCGACAAGGGCCTTGCGCCGCCCGGTGCGCCGCCTGTCCAGCGCCGCCGCATCGGCAATTGCCTTTGCAATGGCCGACAAGGGCTGGAAGGCACTGGCAGCCTGAAGCACGACGGCACCATCCACATTCGGGTCTTTCAACACCGTGACGATTGCCTCGGTAATCTGTTCCGGTGTCACGTTCTCCTTCAGGATTACCGAACCATCGGCAGCGGGTGTCACCGACAGGCCGGCGTGGCTCCGGCTGGTGTCTTCAAGAGCTGTTCGAGTTTCGGTGCCAAGCTCGGCGAAGGAGCCACCCAGATCCATCAGCCTGTCGACGGCAAGACTGGCAAGACTGCGACCGTTCGCAATGACGGCAAGCTTGTCGCAGCGGGGAACGCGAATGTGGGAGAGGGTTTCCAGTGCCTCGAACATCTCGTCAAGATCATGCACCCGCAAAAGGCCGGTGCGGCGGAACACGGTCTCATAGACCCGGTCAGTCCGTGCGAGTCGCCCGGCGTGGGTTCTGCCCGAGCCGCCTGTATCCCGGCTCTTGCCGGAGCGGATCACGATCACCGGCTTGCTGCGGGCAGCTGCCCTGGCGGCGGAAATGAATTTTCGCGGGACCGCGATGCCTTCCAGGTGAAGCACGATCGCACGGGTATGATAGTCCTGCGCGAAATAGTCGATCAGGTCGCTGATATCGACGTCCATCCGCGCGCCGAGAGAAACGACAGCGGAAAATCCGGTATTGTGGGTCTTCGCCCAAGAAAGCGTTGCATTGAGCACGGCACCGGAACGAGCGAAAAACGCGACTTCCCCCTTTTCGGGGCGCTCCGCGCTGAGGAGTGCGTTAAGTCCCCTGGCGGGAACGGCAAGGCCAAGCGTGCCTGGTCCGATAAGTCGCAAGTTGGTCGCCTGCGCGGCTTCGCGGCACTCCTGAAGCAACTCTTCAGGCCAGGTTTCAAATCCGGGCGAAGGGATAAGCACGGCCTTCGTCCCGCCAGCAGCAAGGATCCGGATCTTTTCCGGCAGCGCTTCCGCTTTGGCGAGATAAATTGCCAGATCCGGCATTTTTTCCAGATCGGCCAGCCGAGCGACCTTTCGGCCCTTGAAAGGGACATCCTCATCGATCCCGACGAGCGTTACCGGATGGCCGGCCTCGATATCCTGCAGGCAGGAAATCAACTTGCTGGTCAGAACGCCCGGATGCCTGCAAGGGCCGATAATGGCTATCGATCCTGGCGCAAAGAAACCGTCGAGGTTGCGAATGGTCATGAGATCGATCCTTTGAAAAGCTCCGCAAGGAACGAGGCGTCTGAAACGAACCTAGGTCGCGCGTCGCAAAATTCACGAACAAGAAGCGAAAAACAACAGGGTGGCTGCAGACGAGCGTCCGGCCTTGCCGGTGTTTAGAGCCTGCAGTTTCATCATGTTTTCCGGTCAAAAAAAGCCCGCGGACCGGAGTGTGTCAGGTTCGCGGGCTTCATGCATCGCAAAATCTCGGCGATCGAGTGTGCGCCGGTGGCTTAATGGGCCATCAGAACCGGTACGGTCATGGCTTCCAGGATTTCCCGGGTTGCCCCGCCGAACAGGAATTCACGCATGCGGCTGTGGCCGTAACCGCCCATCACGACCAAGTCGTTGCTATTGTCGGAGACATGGTTGAGCACCGTGTCGGCAATGCCGGCTTGCGGGTTGGTGACAACCTCGACGGTGACATCCATGTTGTGGCGCGCCAGATAGTTGGCGACGTCGGCACCCGGTTGGCCGGTTGCTTTGGTGGCTTTCTTCTCGACGACCAGGACCGTGATCTTCTCCGCCTTTTCCAGAACGGGCAGAGCCGCATGGATGGCCCGTGTCGCGGTGGAGCTGCCGTCCCAGCCAACCAGCACGTTCTTCGGCTGGAAGGATTTGCTGCCGATATAGGGTACAAGCAGAACCGGTACGCCGCTTTCAAACAGGACGGTCTCGATCAAGAGCTCACGCATCGGCTCCGGCTTGTCCGGATTGGCCTGACCGATGACTACCAGGTCTGTCGGGCGGCAATGAACCAGCACGTTTTCCAGGGGGCCGCCGGTGAGGATTTCCGCGAGCCTGCTTTCGCTCTTCACACCTGCCAGACGGGCCAGCTCGTCGAATTCCTTCTTGGCCTCGGTGGCTGCGGCAACTGCCTGTTCGTGCGCTGCCTGCAAATAGTCGACCGGCATCGGCGCGGCCGCGAATGCGGGAACGACCGGCTCGAACGACACCGCCAGTCCGGTGACATGGGCATCGTAGTTTCGGCCGAATTCCAGGGCGTATTTGGCGGCCGGCTGGTCACCTGCGAGATCCAGAACGGTCAAAATATCTTTGATAGGCATATATCCCTCCTGCGGCCGGTATCATGTCATCGAACCAGCCTCGTTAAAAATCTATAGGTCTGAATGTGGTGAGTCCTTGACGCGCATCAATGTCACCAACTTGTTCTGATAGCCGGTCGGGTGGCGGGAATGAAAAAAATGCGCAATATGGAGCCATGTCAAACCGTTGGTTCTATCTGGCCCTGCCACCGTTCCTGCTCGTGGCTGTCGCCTTCATGCTGGTTCAGCTCTTCATGGAGCTGGATGAGGACAGCGTTGACAGGAAGGCCGCCGAGCGGCTGACGCTTTATCGCCAGACGATTTTGGGCGAATACCAGAAGTACCGCTATCTGCCTTACATGATTGCACGGGATCCCCGCGCAACGTCAGCGCTGGGCCTTGGCCAGCCGTCGGAAAGCGCCAATCGGTTCCTGCAGGAAATGGCCGAAAATTCCGGCGTGGATCTGCTCTATGTCATGAATGCCGAAGGCACGACCCTGGCGTCAAGCAACTGGCAGGAAGACTTGTCGCTGGTCGGCCGCAACTACGGTTTCCGGCCTTATTTCTCAGCCGCCATTGAAGGCGAGGAAGGCCGGTTCTTTGCAATCGGCGCGACCTCGGACGAGCCGGGCCTGTTCCTGGCACGGCCGACGCCGGTCAGCGGCAAGCCGGTTGGTGTGGCTGTGGTCAAGGTGGACATGGGCCCCCTGGAAGAAGCCTGGGCCGAAGGCGGTGAGACCGTCTTTGCCTCTGACGACAATGGCGTGATTTTTCTGTCGAGCCAGCCCGATTGGCGCTACCGGACGTTGACAACGCTGCCGCAGGAGGTGCGCCAGATGATCGAGGCAACGCGCCAGTATGCCGGTCGGGAATTGTCCCCGGTCAGCGATAGTCTGGATCAGGAAAGACAGCAGCTCGTCATCGACGGCAAGAACTACCGGCACAATTCGGCGGATGTCGGCCTGCTTGGCTGGACCCTGCATTTCCTGGTCCCGGTGGAAGAGACCCGCAAGAGCGTGCTGCCGATCTGGGCGGCAACCATTTCGCTCTGCCTTGTCTATGCGGTCATTGTCCTTGTGCTGCGCGGTCGGCGTCTGCGTAAGGCCTCTGCGTTGCTGCGTCAGGAATCGGCCGGACTGAAAGAGCTGAACACTCGTCTGGTGGAGGAGATTCAGGAACGGCGACGTGTCGAGAAAGAGCTTCTGGAAGCACAGCGCGGCCTTGCCCGCTCCAGCCGTCTGGCGGCTGTGGGCGAAATGTCCGCGGCAGTGGTCCACGAACTCAGCCAGCCGCTGGCAGCCTTGCGCATGTTCGTTGCCGGAACACGCAAGTTCCTGGAAAAGGGCGACACGGAAACCGCCTCGGAAAACCTTGACGAAATCGATTCCCTGCAGATGCGCATGGCCAGCCTCACGCAAGAACTGAAGCGCTTTGCGCGGCCTGGTGAAAGCCGTATCGAGAAGATTGACCTGACAGAAAGTGTCCGGACCGCTGAAAAGATCGTGCGGCCCCGGTTTGAAGAGACCGGCTGCCTTTTGAAACTGGACCTTCCAACCGATCCGCTGGAGGCGGAAACCGCACCGCTCAGGATCGAGCAGATCCTGGTCAATCTCTTGCGCAACGGTGCCGATGCAACGGCGGGCGAAGAGGCCGGTGAAGTCAAACTACACGCGGAACGGCAAGGGACAGAGCTGGTGCTGGCAATTTCCGATAACGGCCCCGGCATCCCGGAGGACCTGAAGGAACGGATCTTCGACCCGTTCTTTTCCACCAAGACCAGCAGCGGAGGCATGGGGCTCGGCCTTGCCATATCCATGCGGCTGGCGGAGGACCTTGGCGGCAGCTTGTCAGTGCGCGCAAACACCCCCAAAGGTGCGATATTCGAATTGCGTCTGCCTGCCTTGTCCGGCGAGAAAGCCAGTGAAAGAGCCAGTGACAGCGCCGGTGACAGGGCCTCCGGCACCAGGACCGAACGGGAACCAGAAGCCGCAGAATGACCGACCTTTCCCAGAAGATTCCAGTTCTCATCGTCGACGACGATCCGTCCATGCGCGCGGCCCTGCGTCAATGGATAAGACTTGCAGGTTTTGAAACCCATGAAGTTGCAACGGCAGGTCAGGCGCTTGCCAGATTGTCCGCCGAATTCCGGGGTTGCGTCGTTTCGGATGTGATGCTGGACGGGGAAGACGGCGTCTCGCTTTTGTGCAGGATCGGGGCGCTCGACGCGGATCTTCCAGTGGTGCTGATTACCGGTCACGGCGATGTGCCGATGGCAGTCGAGGCGATGCGGGCCGGGGCCTATGACTTTGTGGAAAAGCCGTTCGATCCAGATCTGATTGCCGACGTGGTTCGCCGGGCGTGTGACAGGCGTGCGCTTGTTCTGGAGAACCGTTCGCTGCGCACGCAATTGCTCGATAGCGCGGGTCTGGAAAGCCGCCTGATCGGCAATAGCCCCGCCATGCAGGCCCTGCGCCAGCAGATCCTGCATTTTGCTGCAACGGATGCTGCGGTTCTCATTACCGGTGAAACCGGCACAGGCAAGGAAGTGATTGCCCAGGCATTGCATGATTTCAGCCCGCGCAAGGACGGGCCTTTCATGGCGATCAACGCGGCAGCCCTGCCGGAGGCTATGGTGGAAGCGGAACTGTTCGGCCATGAGGCCGGCGCTTTCACCGGTGCAGACAAGCAAAGGACAGGAAGGATCGAGGCGGCCAGTGGCGGCGTCCTGTTCCTGGACGAGATCGTCTCCATGCCGCTGGCGTTGCAGCCAAAGCTGTTGCGCGTGCTGCAGGAGAAAAAGGTAGACCGTATCGGCGGCACAAGACCCGTCGATGTCGATATCCGTCTGGTCAGCGCCGCCAATGTCGACCCCAGGGAAGCAGTGCGCAGCGGACGGCTGCGCGAGGACCTGCTCTTCCGGTTGAATACGATTGAACTGCGGGTACCGCCACTGCGCGAACGAGGCCGTGATGCGCTCCTGCTGTTCGACACGTTCCTGAACCGCTTCGCCGTCCAGTACGGTCTGGATGCCCCGGCCACAAGCGCCCGCGACGAGGCTTTCCTTCAAACCTATGGCTGGCCGGGAAACGTCCGGGAGCTGCGCAATGCCGCCGAGCGCTTCGTGCTCAACGCACCAGTCACGCCGCAGCCGCTGGAAGAACTGGTGACCGGCCAGCGGGAAACGGGACCGGTTCCCGTTGGAGGTGGCCTGAAGGAGCTGATGGACGCCTATGAGCGCAACCTGATCGAAGGTGCCTTGCGTCGTCACGGTGGGCGGATGGCCGACGTGATGCAGGAACTCAACCTGCCGCGGCGAACGCTCAACGAAAAAATGACTCGCCTCGGCCTCAGCCGCGATCAGGCGAATGCCGAGACTGTCGAGGGATAGGCATTCCTGAGAGCATTCACCCGAGCGATGCCCCAACATCCAGCCTCATCCTGAGGAAGCGCGTAAGCGCTGTTTCGAAGGACGGGCCGTTTGCTCCCGAGTGTGCTGCGCATCCTTCGATATAGACCTGATGGTCCTCCTCAGGATGGAGGTAATCGGGAAATGAGACGGCGGTTCGAAGCTGGCAGACAAGTTCCCGACATCAACCCGAACCGGCGGAAATCCGCCGAGGGTATCGGGCTATCGGCAAGATCTTGCCGAGGTGCACTGCAGCAAATGGAGGGTAGGGCGGAAAGAAGCATCGATTTCCTGCCGGAAAGTGTTGCCAGCAAGAACTGGCACGGGTCATGCTACGGGCTCATCGACTTGGCACGGGCTTGTGCGCGGAGGTGTTCAGGCCGAGCTGTCAAGGAAATGAGCAAACGTCTTGGGAGGATTGCATGCTCTTTTCACTGAAATCCGCAACCGCTGTATCCGCGGCTGCGCTGTCTCTGGTATTCGCCACCGAAACCTTCGCCGCCGACGTAACCTGGAACGTGTCGCTATGGGGCAAGCGCCGTGCGTTTACCGAGCATGTCGAAAAGCTGGCCGAAGAAGTGGCCGCAAAGACCGACGGCAAGTTCGAAATCAAACTGCAGTACGGTGAAGCTCTGTCGAAGTCTCGCGAGAATCTCGACGGCATTTCCTTCGGTGCGTTCGAAATGGCGCAGATCTGCGCCTCCTATCACCCGGACAAGAACCCGAGCTTGACGGTTCTGGAACTGCCGTTCCTGGGCGTGAAGGACCTTGACCAGGAAATCAAGGTATCGATGAAGCTCTATGAACATCCCGCCGTGAAGGAAGACCTTGGCCGCTGGAACGCTCAGGCTCTGATGCCTTCGCCGATGCCGCAGTACAACTTTGCTGGCAAGGGCGATGTGCCGAGCTCGATTTCCGACTTTGACGGCATGCGCGTGCGTGCCCTTGGCGGCATCGGCCAGTTGATGGAATCTGTCGGCGCGGTGCCGACCTCCGTGACCGCTTCGGAAACCTATCAGGCGATTGATTCCGGCACGGTGGCGGCTGCAAGCTTCGCACCGCATGCGCATCTGTCGTTCAAGGTGGTTGAAGTCGCCAACTGGTGGACCAAGAACCTGAACCCGGGAACCGTGCAGTGCCCGGTGATCGTGAACATCGACGCTTACAATGCCCTTCCGGACGACTTCAAGGCAGCTCTCGACAGCTCGGTTGAGCCGGCCCTGGCGCATTACCTGGAGACCTATGACAAGGTCTACGAAAAGTGGTGGCCGGAACTGGAAAGCCGCGGTGTGACGCAGGTCGAGTTCTCCGATGCCGAACTGGCTGCCTTTGCCGAAAAGGCCGGTCCGATCCAGGCCGCCTGGGTGGAAGAGCAGTCCGCCAACGGTCTGCCGGCGCAGGACATCCTGGACATGGTCAAGTCGACCCTCGCGGAATAAGCCCGGCAAGCCTGGACTGTTTCACACTCTTCCCGGCGCGACCTGCGCCGGGAAGCCAATGCTCGGGGCTTAACTCATGAACACAATCGATCCCGGAGGACGTTCCGTTTCGGAGCGCCCGGTCACCTATATCCGCTTTGACGGCTGGCTCGCTCACGTCGAGAATGCCTTCAACCTGTTTGCCGCAGGAGCCATCCTGGCCTTGATGCTGCTGGCCGTCCTTCAGGTTGTCGGCCGCCTGGGCTTCAATACCCCGGTACCCGGCTTCATCGACATCACCGAACAGGCAATGGCCATCTTCGCCTTCGCCGGTATTGCCTATTGCCAACGCGTCGGGGGCCATATCCGCATGGAGATCGTGCTCGGCCGGCTCAGCGGCCGGACGCTTTACATCTGCGAAATGCTGGGTGTCATCCTGATCGCCTTCACGGTCGCGCTCCTAATCTGGGGCTCCTGGTACCATTTCGACCGGTCCTGGACGATCGGCGACAGCACCATGGATATCCGCCTACCGACCTGGCCGTCCAAGCTGATGGTTCCGGTCGCGCTCAGTCTCCTGTTCCTGCGCCTGTGCATGCAGATCTACGGGTACGCTCGTCTGGTCGTGAACCCGTCTCGTGAAGCCTATTGCGTGCCGATGATCGAGGGTGTCGAGGAACACGCCAAACACGAGATCGAAGAAGCCTTTGGCGATGACGTGGAAGAAGGAGGCGCGCGATGACGCCGTTTGAAGTTGGCCTCCTGATGACCGGCGTCCTGCTGGTCCTCGTCGTCCTGGGTGTGCGTGTGGCTTTTGCCGCGGCCTTTACGGGACTGGTCGGCCTTATCGTGCTGTTCTCCCTGAAAATGGGGTTCTCGAAAGGCTTCTTCGTGGCCTTGCAGATGGCCGGCACGATCCCGCATTCCAAGTCGGTCACCTATGCCCTGTCGGTGCTGCCGACATTCATTCTGATCGGCTTCCTGGCTTTCTACGCCGGGTTTACCAAGCAGCTTTTCGAAGCGGCAAAGCGCTGGCTGGGCTGGCTGCCGGGCGGCATGGCCGTGGGCACGGTGTTCTCCACTGCCGGTTTCGCAGCCGTATCAGGTGCATCGGTGGCAACAGCCGCGGTCTTTGCGCGTGTCGCCATTCCCGAAATGCTGGCCGCCGGTTATTCCAAACGACTGTCGGCTGCCGTCGTTGCCGCCGGTGGCACGCTGGCCTCGCTCATCCCGCCGTCCGCAATCCTGGTGATCTACGCCATTCTGGTGGAACAGTCGGTCGGCAAGCTCTTGATCGCCGGTTTCCTGCCGGGCGTGTTCTCGGCATTGATCTACGTCGGCATCATCGTGGCCGTTGCCGCCTGGCGCGGCGATGCACCACCGGTCGGCGGCTTTACCTGGAAAGAGCGCTTTGAAAGCGTGCCCGGAACCCTGCCGATCATCGCCGTCGTCGCGATCATCTTCTGTTCGTTCTTCTTCGGTCTGGCCACCCCAACCGAAGCCGGTTCGCTCGGCGCCTTCGTGGTGCTGGTCGTTGCGTTCATGAAAGGCATGCGCACTAAGCAATTGGGCCAGGCCTTGCACGAGACCGCGAAACTGACGGTGATGATCTTCACCCTGATCTGGGGCGTGCTTGTCTACGTGCGGTTCCTGGGTTTTGCCGGCCTGCCGGACGCCTTCAAGGACTTCATCGTCGCCCTGGACTATTCCCCCTGGGTGGTGATGGTCTGCATCCTCCTGGCTTACGCCGTTCTCGGCATGTTCATGGATGCGATCGGCATGCTCATCCTCACGCTGCCGGTGGTCTATCCTGCGGTGATGGCGTTGAACGGCGGTGAGGGCGTGTCGGCTGCCGACAGTGCGTTCGGCATGTCGGGTGAGGCCTGCTCGATCTGGTTCGGCATTCTGGTGGTGAAGATGGCGGAACTCTGTCTGATCACACCACCGATCGGGTTGAACTGTTTCGTTGTCTCGGGAGTACGACCGGATATTCCGGTGCAGGAAGTCTTCCGCGGCTGCGTACCGTTCTTTGTCGCGGACGTCCTGACCATCGCAGGCCTTTTGGCATTCCCCTCGATCATCACCATCCTGCCCGAGCTGATGGCCTGACGGGAAAGCCGAGATGAAGAAAACAAAAACGCCGCCGGAAGGTTTTTCCGGCGGCGTTTTTTGTTGCTGGCCGGGGAATTGCCCCGGGTTCGGGTTAATCGAAGATGTGAGCCTGGCTCTGCGGCGTATCGAACCGGTTGGGTCCCTGTGTGCCGGAGAAGAACATGTTGGCGAACCCCTGACAGAGAGCGAAGAGACTGCCGACAATCGGGATGAACCAGACGAGCAGCCAATAGCCCGACACATCCCTGTCGTGGAACCGGCGAACCTGAACGGAGAGGTTCGAAATGGAGAACGGCAGGATCAGCAACCACATGGTCAGTCCACTTCCGCTTGCCAGCAGTTCGTCCGCGTTTGCGTAGTATTGAATCTCGTTCTCGATCGCGGTGAAATAGGCAAAGATGACCGCGACCATCATGATCAGGTTGAATGTGCCGATACCCCAGTAACCGAGCCTGCCGATGCGGCCGTTGAAGCTGAAAAAGAAACCGAGGAACTGCATCACCGCATCGATGATGGAAAGACTGCTGTCGCCGGCAACTTGAACGGCGGCGCCTCCGGCGCGCGCATACCCGCCGGCGCTCGGAGCATAGGCATTGTTGCCCGAATAGCCGTTCTGGCTCGGGCCCCACTGGCCCTGACCTTGCGGGTCCAGTCCACGTTTTCCAAATTGCTTGCGCTGCACAGGCATGAGTATCCCCCGTCCGAAAATTTCTTGTCAGAACGAAGGTAACCTTACGCGAGCCGGCTTAAGATTGACGTAAGGGACGTGGTTAAATCTTGGTGAAATTGCGGAGGGTTTTCTACCCGTTCAGAACAGGCTGCCCTGGCTGGTTGCCGGTCCCTTGCCGGTCGCCGGTTTTTTCACTTTGGCAGGCTTCGGGCCGGCACTGTCGCTGAGCGCGACGGCGTCAACCGTACCGTCCGCCAGTTCTATGGAAAGGGCTGCACCAGACGCGATCGCTGCCGCCGAGCGCACCGGCTGGCCGCTGTCGTCGCGCACCACGGCATACCCGCGTGCAAGCACATCCTTGTAGGAAAGCGACTTCAGCAGTTTCTGCAAACCGTCAAGGCGCGCCTTTTCCTGCGACAAGCGGGCAAGATAGGCCCGGTCAAGCCGGTCACCCAGACCGGACAGGCGCTCGGTCCCGAGCGTCGTCTGCTGGGCGAGCCGGGCCGGTGTCAGCCGCACGGCCAGGGCCTCGAAGGCATGCCGCTTTTGCGAGACCGCGACTTGCAGCGCACGTTGCTTGCGTTCGCTCGCCTGGACAAGATCCTGCCGGGCTTTCGTGCTCAGGCGGGACAGGAGCAACGGTGACAGGCGTCCGGCAAAATTCTGGTAATGGGTCCGGTGCGTTCTGGTGCTTACGATCAGTGCGCGCTCCAGGCTGCTGGCCAGTGTGTCGAATTTCTGGCGCGGCAGGGCGAGAAGGTCTTGCGGCGCGGGCAGGGCGGCGCTGGCGGCACGCAGTTCTGTTCGCCGGGAGGTCACGAACCGCACCAGGCCCGAATTGAGCCTGCGGGAGCGGTCGTCGACCATGGCCATAAGCTCGGCCTTCACCGGCACGGCAAATTCGGCTGCGCCTGTCGGCGTCGGGGCACGCAGGTCGGCGGCAAGGTCGATCAGCGTCCAGTCGGTTTCATGGCCGACGGCCGAGATCAGCGGGATCTGGCTGTCTGCGGCTGCACGGACGACGGCTTCCTCGTTGAAGCCCCACAGGTCCTCGATGCTGCCGCCTCCGCGGGCTACGATCAGGACGTCCGGCCGCGGGATCGGTCCGCCGGGTTGCAGGGCGTTGAAGCCGCGAATGCCGTTGGCGACTTCCGCACCCGAGGTCTCGCCCTGGACGCGGACCGGCCAGACCAGCACATGCAGCGGAAAGCGGTCGGCGATCCGGTGCAGGATATCGCGGATGACGGCACCGGTCGGCGAAGTGACCACGCCGATGACACTCGGCAAGGGCGGCAGCGGGCGCTTGCGCTCCTCGGCGAAGAGGCCTTCCGCGGCAAGTTTCTTCTTGCGCTCTTCCAGCAGCGCCATCAGGGCGCCAGCTCCTGCCGGTTCCAGTGAGTCGATCACCATCTGGTATTTCGACTGGCCCGGGAACGTGGTGATCTTGCCGGTGGCAATCACCTCCAACCCCTGTTCAGGCTGGATCTTCAGCTTGGAGGCTGCTCCGCGCCAGATAACGCCGGACAGGACCGAGCGGTCGTCTTTCAGGTCCAGATAGATGTGACCGGACCCCGGCCGGGAGATCCGGCCCAACTCACCGCGCACGCGCACGTAACCGAAAGCCTCCTCCATCGTACGTTTGATGGAGAAGGAAATTTCGGAGACGGAGAATTCGGCGACGTTGGACTGGGTTTCGCTCACGCAGGTGATTCCTCTTCTGCCCCGAAAGTGGCCGTTCGGGGAGGCAGGGTCAAGGACCGTGCGGACCGCCTTTGCCCAAGGCTTGGGAAAAGAAGATACGGCTTAAGCTGGCGCGTAAGAATCGAATAGGCTGTGGAAGCTTCCACAGCCATCCGAACCGCCTTGAAACCCTCACAATCGAGCGCATACCTAAGCACCATGGCCAAATACGAGTTCAATATGCAACGACTGTTCCTGCGACATATCCTTGCCGATGGCGCGCGCATAGATGCGGACCGCAGCCAGGCGAACTATCTGCTGAACGTTCTGCGCCTCAAGGATGGCGACTACGTGCTTGTCTTCAACGGCAATGATGGTGAATGGCTGGCCAAGATCGTCAGCAACGGCCGGCGCGACTGCACTTTGCAGCTGATGGAACGCACCCGCGAGCAAACCTCGGCAAATGACCTGATGTACATGTTCGCGCCGCTCAAGCACGCCCGGCTGGACTATATGGTGCAAAAGGCCGTGGAGATGGGAGCTGGCAGCCTGAAGCCGGTGCTGACCCAGCATACCCAGGCCAGCCGAATCAATCTCGAGCGGATGGAAGCAAACGTGATCGAAGCGGCCGAGCAATGCGGTGTGCTGGCCGTGCCGGAAGTTCTTGCGCCCCAGCCGCTGGCGGATGTGCTTGCGGTCTGGAACGAAGCACAGCCCGGCCGCAGGTTGCTGTTCTGCGATGAAGCGGAAGGGACAAACAATCCGCTTTTGACCCTGGCCCAGATGAAGGAAAGCGGTCCGAAGCCGCTCGCCATACTGATCGGGCCGGAAGGCGGTTTTTCCGAGGAGGAGCGGTCTCTTCTGCGCAGTCTCGATTTTGTCACGCCAATTCCCCTCGGCCCACGTATCCTGCGTGCCGACACGGCCGCTGTCGCGGCCCTGGCGGTTCTGCAGGCAACGGTGGGCGACTGGAGGTAGGGCTGTCCGGCTGTCCGGCTGCACGGAACCGTTATTCATGTTCAGGATCGCGTGACAGCGTTGGGGGAGGAGGCCTTGCTTGATCTGGTATCGCTCCTCTCCAAGGTCAGGGCAAAGCTGGGATCGGCGCCGTCGCAGAAGCCGGTTGCACATTCCCCGACGAACGGCTTGCGTTCCTGAAACGGACCGGCATGATCACCACGCACACTTCGGTGTCGTTTCCTTGCTTGCATTCTTGTTTCAAGAAACCTAAATCACCGAGGCTCAAAAGCGTTCCTCCCGGAACGCGCCGGATCACTGCGGTTTGTAGGGGGCAGCCTGACGGGCCGCGCAGTTTTTAGGACGCTTTCATGGCCCGCGATACGGTCGACTCCACCCCGATTGAAACGGTTGCGGATCTTGCCGCGACGCTCGAGGAGGGCTGTAAGCCGGAAGAGAAGTTTCTCATCGGCACCGAGCACGAAAAATTCGGCTTCTGCCTGAACGAACTGACGCCAATTCCCTATGGTGGTGAAAAGGGCGTCGAGGCCATCCTGACCGGCATGGAAAAGCTGATCAACTGGGAGCGGATCGAGGACGCCGGCAAGATCATCGGTCTGGCAGACGACCGCGGCGGCGGCGCGATTTCCATCGAGCCCGGCGGACAGTTCGAACTTTCTGGCGCGCCGCTCGACAACCTCCACCTGACCTGCCGCGAAGCCAACCAGCACCTTGCCGATGTGCGCCGCGTGGCCGAACCGCTCGGCATCGGCTTCCTTGGCATCGGCATGACCCCGACATGGTCGCGTGCCGACATGCCGCGTATGCCCAAATCCCGCTATGACATCATGACCAACTACATGCCGAAGGTCGGCTCGCTTGGTCTCGACATGATGTACCGGACCTCCACCATCCAGGTGAACCTCGATTTCTCGTCCGAAGCGGATATGGCCCTCAAAATGCGCGTCGGCCTGGCCCTGCAGCCGATCGCGACCGCCATTTTCGCCAATTCACCCTTCACCGAAGGCAAGCCGAACGGCTTCAAATCCTTCCGCGCCCAGATCTGGACCGACACCGACCACGACCGCACCGGCGACATGCCCTTCGCTTTCGAGGAAGGCTTCGGCTTCGAGCGTTATGTGGAATGGGCAATTGATGTGCCGATGTATTTCGTCAAGCGCGGTTCGACCTACTACGACGTTACGGGCACCACTTTCCGCCAGTTCATGAACGGCGCGCTGGAAGGCAAGGTTCCGAATGCAACGCCAAATATCGGTGACTGGAACAACCACCTGTCCACGCTTTTCCCCGATGTCCGTCTGAAGAAATACATCGAGATGCGCGGCGCAGACGGTGGCCCGTGGCGGCGCATCTGCGCTCTGCCGGCACTCTGGGTCGGCCTGCTTTACGACAAGGGCGTGCTCGATCAGGCCTGGGAACTGGTCAAGGACTGGACCCAGGAAGAACGCGCGGCTCTTCGTGCAGGCGTTCCCAAAACCGCCCTGCAGACACCTTTCCGCTCAGGCACCGTTCTGGATGTCGCCAAACAGGTGCTTGCCCTGTCCCAGGAAGGTCTCAAGCGTCGCAATCGCCTGAGCGATGGCGATCTGGACGAGCGCGTGCATCTGGCTCCGATCGAGGAAGGCCTCGCCTCCGGCATGTGCCCGGCAGACGTTCTGCTGCAGCGCTATAACGGTTCCTGGAAGGGCGATATCAGCCAGGTCTTCCGCGACTACGCCTACTGAATAAACTTCGCCCGCAGCATCAAGTTGTGGGCGACCGGCGCTGTCCGCAAAAGGCCTGAATTGACCTGAGGCCCGCGAAGCGTCACTCTGTCTGTGATCGGTCTTTTTTCTCAAGGCCTTGCAACAGCGTGAGCGGAGCGACGCAAATGACTGGCAGCGAGACGGGAGCTCCTCCCTTCGACATCTTTTCCTTGTCGGAAGATGTGCGCAACCGCTTCGGCTGGTCGAATGAAGACCTTAGCCGGGTGATGGAGCAGCTCCTGCCTGCCGCGCTCAACGGTTTCCGCTACTTCGGCAGCACGGTACCGGGCTTTTCGGAGTTCCTCGGGCAGACGTCGCCGCTTGGCGCAGTCGCGCAAAACCCCTTTGCCGGCTACGCAGGTCTGTTCCAGAGTCCGTCCGATGCGGCCCTGACACCCTTTTTCGGGCCTGAAGCTGTTCAAAAGGCGCTTGCCAGCCAGATTTCCGGCCTCACAGGCCTTCAGCGCGATGCCATCCAGGAAATGATGCCCGTGGCGGCGACGCTTGCCATGGGGCAGATTGCCAGGCCCTTTGTCCACGGTGAAGCTCGTAACCTGCTTGACGCCTATCTGCGCGGCTTTGCCAGAGGCCGGCCGAAACCGCAGCCGACCCCGGTCGACTACCTGCAAGGCTATGCCGAGGCGATGCAATCCTTCTGGGGCGCGTTCCTGCAACCGGCCAGCATCGTTACGAAATCCGCCTCGCCAGAGCCTGAGCCCGAGCCGCAGGAAGAAGAATTGCCCCCGGACGACGAGCCGGAAGGCCCTGAGGGCAATGCGTCCGAGTTTGAGGAAATGGTGTCGAGCTGGATGTCCGCTGGCCGTGATTTCCAGTCCAACCAGTTCAAGGCTTTCGACAGTTTCTTCGAAAAGGCCGCCAAGGATTTCCGCGACGTTTGAGCCGTCTTCAGGCTTGGGCCGCCCTTAACGCTTTTTTTCAAAAAAAAGACCCGCCGATGAGGCGGGTCAGGTTCGTCAGCAAGGCTTGCCGACAGGGGCTGCAAATGAGGGGAGGTCAGCCGAAAGGTCAGGCCGCCAGCTGGCGGGTCTTGCTTTCGGTCACGAGTGTCATCATCGGCTTGTCCTGCGCCGAATTGGCGGCGCTATAGCCGATGGTCTCGCGGAGCGCTGAAGATCCGTTCACCAGGGATGTCGGATCGGTATAGAACGGTTGGGCCAATGCGCGTCGAACGTCGCTCCGCGTCAGGCCGATGTCCTTCAGCTGCTCGTCGGACCAGTCATTCAGTTCCGCGAACTGACGACGGTTTTTGGACACACGCCATACACGGGCAACCATCTGCCCGAAGAGAGCGAAGAACGGGGTGCTTGCTGTATGTGTCATGGCAAAATTCTCCTGTTGGCGGACGGAGGGATTCCGACTGCCTGTTCCGAGCCTGATTTGGCGTCGCTTGTTGTGGAACATCTCCTATGTGGACTGTTTGCTGCTATTAATCCAACGAATGTTTGTGATTGAAATTATCACTTTCTGTGAAGTCAAAATCCCCAAAGCGCTTCGATTCAAGCAAGGCGGCCGCTTCGCGAAATCATTTCCCCTTTAAATGGATGCCATGTTAAATATGAGCATCCTTTATCAGTGAGGCGCTCATGCTCGACCTGGATCAGCTCCGGACCTTTGTGGCCATTGCCGAAAGCGGCAGCTTCACCAAGGCGGCGGACAATGTGCACAAGACACAGTCGGCGGTGTCGATGCAGATGCGCCGTCTGGAGGAGCGGATCGGCAAACCGCTCTTTGTCCGGGTTGGCCGGCAGTCCCGCCTGACCGAACATGGCGAGCGTCTGCTTCACTACGCGCGCCGGCTCGTGCAATTGAACGACGAGACGCTTGCCGCTTTCGATGACACGGAACTTGCCGGGCTCGTGCGTCTGGGCACACCGGATGACTACGCAGATCGGTTCCTGCCGGAAATTCTGGCGCGCTTTTCCAGGTCCAACCCCAAGGCGGAGGTCAGCGTCGTCTGCGCGCCGACACCCAATCTGGCCGACATGATCGCCGAGGGTGAGCTGGATGTCGCCATCATCACCCACGTACAGAAGCGTGGTCGCAAGAACGTTGATCTGGTACGGCGCGAACCTTTGCTCTGGGTTGTCTCGGCCCGCCACGCGGTGGAAAACGAGTCGCCTCTGCCTCTGGCGCTGGGGCGCGCTACCTGCGACTGGCGCCGGGCTGCGATCAATGCGCTCAGCGATCAGATGCGCGAACATCGCCTGCTTTATTCAAGCTGGAACTCTACGGCAGTCGGCGCCGCGGTCCTTGCCGGGCTTGCCATTTCCGTTCTGCCGGAATCTGCGCTTCGGTCCGGCATGCGGGTCCTGACGGAAGCCGAGGGTTTCCCGAAATTGCCCGATTGCGAAATCGGTATCATGCGGTCCTGGCATAACAATTCCAGGGTCACGGATGCCCTGGTCGAGCACATTGTTTCATCGCTCGACAACCTTTCGGTTCCGCTCGCTGCCGAATAGTTGCAGGCGAACGGAATTCCCGGAACGATTTCAAAATCTTACCTAGAGTATTGATTTGTCCTGCTGGCCAAATATCGATTGAAGTGTAAGAAGTTGTGATGTATCTTTAGTAAATCAATTCGAATCTCAAATTTCACCACCGGTTTGTGGCTCATTTCATAGGGTCCTTGCATGCATCACGCACTGGACATCGACCAACTTCGAACGTTTTTGGCGATCGCGGAGTTGGGAAGCTTCACCAAGGCTGGTGAGGCTGTGCACAAGACGCAGTCGGCAGTCTCCATGCAGATGCGGCGGCTGGAAGAGCGTGTTGGTCAGCCGATCTTCATCAAGGACGGGCGCCAGTCCCGGCTGACGGAAAACGGCCTGCGGCTGGTCGAGTTCGCCCGCCGGATGATCATGTTGAATGACGAGACCCTGTCTGCCTTCAATGGCCAGAAGGAAGTCGGCCATGTTAAGCTGGGTGTGCCGGACGATTATGCCGACCGGCTGCTGCCGCAGGTGCTGGCGGCCTTCAACCGGCTCAATCCTTCCATTGAAGTGCAGGTGGAATGTCTGTCCAGTGCCCGGCTGACGGATGCGATCCGGGAAGGAACGCTCGACGTCGCCATCACGACCTCCCAGGATACGATGGACCTGCGCGGTGAAATCATTCGCCGTGAGCCGCTCTACTGGGTTACGTCTAACCAACATTGCGCCCACACACAGGACGTTGTCCGGTTGGCACTCGGACCGGTCACCTGTGGCTGGCGCCGGATTTCGATGGATGCGCTCGACCGGTCGGGACGCCCCTACCGGGTCTCCTACACAAGCTCCAGCGCGGCGGCTCTCGTCGGTGCGGTTCAGGCCGGACTTGCCGTAACGGTGTTTCCTGAAAGCGCGATTCGAGACGGCATGCGTATTCTGGACGAGAAGGACGGCTTTCCGACGCTGCCCTATTGCGACATCGCCCTGCTGCGCTCGGATACGGCACGCGAAACCATGCACGATACGTTGTGCAACCACCTGGTGGCAGCCATCGGCAACGTTGGCAGCGGCACAACGCAACTGGCGGCGGAATAAACCTCCGCCGTCCGGTTTCTTCTCATGTCAGGGATAGACCTATCGGGCGCGCAGCATCATCAGGTTGCCACCAATGACACAGGCCAGACCGGCGGCGGCCACTGGCGTCCACTGATAGCCTTCGAAAATGGTCGACAGAGTGAGAGCGACCACCGGGAACATCACGGTGGCATAGCCTGCCCGCGCCGAGCCGATGCGGCCGAGCAGGGTCAGGTAGGAAGCAAAGGCGATGACCGAGGCGACAACAGCCAGATAGATCAGGCTTCCGAAATAGTTCACGGACCATTCGACGGAAAAACTCTGGCCGCGCAGGGCCGAGAACACCCCCAGGAAAAGCATGCCGTAAACCATACCCCAGGCAGTGGCCGGTGTAACGCCGATGCCGCGCCGCTGGGTGTCAGCCGACAGCATGTTGCCCAGGCAGAAGGACAACGTGCCGCCGACACACATGGCGAGGCCAATGGCAGCTTCGTCGTTGAACTCTGCCCCGGCCAGCTTCGGCCAGAACATCAGGCCGATACCCAGAAAGCCGAGCAGCCCGGCACCGAGAGCGATCGGGCTTGGTCGTTGGCCGAACAGGATCAGTCCCAGAAACAGGTTGAAGATCGAGGCGGTCGAGAAGATCACCGCCAGCAAACCGGACGGCAAAATGGCCGCGCCGTAGTAGAACAGCGTGAAGTTGGTGGAAAACAGAAACACGCCAAGTCCGGCAAACCGCAGGTGATCCTGAAGGCCGAAGGCAAGATGGTGTCCGCGAAAGCGTGCCCACGCCATCATGATCGACGCTGCCAGCACAAAGCGCCAGAAGACAGACACTTCAGGCGCGACTGTTGCCACCTGGCCCTTCATCGCAATCCAGCTGAAGCCCCAGGCAAGAACCGTCGCCGCGTAAAGACCATAGTCGGTTGCACTGAAGCCGGCAGAGCCGGGCCGGAGGCTGGGGGATGCAACGCTCATGAATGAACCGATCTTTATGGGGATGTTGTTCCTAAGATTGGCGGTCAGGACACTTCAATGCAAATGATTGTTTTTGATGTTTTCATCAAGGTTGCGCATGGATAAAGTCCTGCCGGAATTGAAGCGGTAAGGCTCGTGAGCAGGTTAGAGGACAACATGCATTTTCTCGTCGTTGAGAACTATCAGCATACGGAACTTGGCGTTCTCGGCCGTGTCGCTACGCAGGAAGGTCACAGCTGGCACACCGTCAAGGCATTTGAAGGCGAGCCGCTACCCCAAGGCACCGATGCGTTTGCCGGCTTGGTCGTGCTGGGCGGAGCCCAGGATGCGCTGGCGGACGAAGCCTATCCGCATCTGCCGAAGGTCTGCGACCTGATCCGTGTCTTTGACGATGCCGGCAAGCCCGTCCTCGGTATTTGTCTGGGCTCGCAGCTGATCGCCCGCGCCTTTGGTGGAGAGAACCTTCTGGGCTTGCCCGTTGAATTCGGCTGGCGCGACGTGACACCGACCGACGCAGGGCTGGAAGACCCCGTGGTCGGCAAGCTCGGGGCCGGTGCTCCTCAGTTCCACTGGCATTCCGACACCGTAACGCTGCCGGATGGGGCGGTGCTTCTGGCGAGCAGCGCCATGACACCGGTCCAGGCCTTCCGCATGGGCGACTTGACCTACGCAATCCAGTTTCATTTCGAAACCGGCCTTCCGGAAGTACGTAACTGGAGCGAAGCCTTCAGTGACGACATTCTTGCGCATACGCCGGACTGGCACAGCCGTTTCGACACCGAAGCGTCCCGCCATGCAGCAAAGGCCGACGAGACCGGAGCCGCAATTGCAAAGGCCTGGCTGTCGTTGCTTTGAGACTTATCGCACTTCTGGTTCCGGGGGTGTGTCCCGGGATATTGTCATCCCGGTATTCAGACCACCGGTGTTCCACCGGTCAGAACTGTCTGCATTGCCGTTTCGTCCAGGTTGCCTCCTGACAGAATGATACCGGCCTTCCTGCCTTGAAGCTTCGGCGCATCCTGTATCAATCCGGCGAGGGCGGCGGCACCGGCACCTTCGGCGAGATTATGCGTATCTGCAAACAGGACGCGGATGGCGGCAGCGATTTCGTCATCCGTAACCGTTGCGATCCGGTTGGAGCCGGTCTGCAGGATATCAAGCGCCGCCTGTACCGGCTCCCGGCAGGCCATGCCGTCGGCGAAAGTGGCTGCGGTTTCCGTGGTCACGATTTTTCCCGCCTCGACGGACAGGCGGTAGGCAGGGGCGTTTTCCGTGACGACAGGCACGATCTCGGTTTTAAGCCCCAGAAGGTCGCGCACCGTGATCAGTCCGCAGGCGCCGGAGCCCATGCCAACGGGGACATAGACCACGTCGAGATCGTCATGCGCCCTGAAAAACTCCAGCGCGTAGGTCGCAACGCCAAGGACGATGTTCCTGTGAAAGCTCGGCACCATCAGGAAACCGCTTTCACGGGCCAGCCGCTCGGCAGTGCGCCGGGAAATGTCGAAGTCGCGACCGTCGATCACGAGATCAGCACCAAAGGCCTTCATCGCCCGGTTCTTGCCCTCCGCATTTCCTTCCGGCACCACGATGGTGGCGGGCAGGCCGAGTGTTCGGGCGGCCAGCGCCATGGACTGGCCGTGGTTTCCGCGGGTGGCCGTTACGACGCCGCTGGGGCGGCCGTGTTCTTCGATATGTTTCTGGATGTAGACGATGGAGCTGCGCGCCTTGAAGGCGCCGATCGGGGTGTGGTTCTCGTGTTTGACCGCGATTTCCAGGCCGAACCGCTCCTTCAGGAGTGGCCAGGCATAACTTGGCGTTTCCGGCACAAGCTGGCGCACGATCGGAAAAGCGGCTTCAAGGTCGTCCAGGGTGAAGAGAGCGGTCATGGGCGTGGTCAGGTCCGGTTTCTGGTGTGGGTCGGCCGCGAGTATATCCGCGTGGTCCGCACTGTCTTTCAGGATCCTGAACCTATTCGGACTTGCGCGACCCCTGTTCCTGCGTCAGGTTTGCGCGCCATGCAAACGGACACTGTTCATACCCAGCCTGGATCTGTGCCCATCCACCGGGAGGTTGCCGGATATGGGCTCTGCCTTTTGCCGGCCGCCGGCTACGATGTCGGTTTCGTGGCAGATACGGGCTCCATCGGCTTTGCGTTTGACTGTCAATCGGGCAGCCATGCCATCGCTTCGGACAAGCGAGAAGATTTCGTTCGCTTGCCCAACACGCTGGCTTTGACACCCAGCGGCTGCGACATCCGCTCCCGGTCAGAAATGGGCGGTGAATATCTTCTGGTCAGCGGTGGCGAAATCCGTCTGACGGAAGGGTGTTACCGCACCAACATCCGGTCGAAATCTGCTTCCATGGCCGCAGGCAGACTGCGCAAGTGGCTGTTGTCGGATACGCCTCTGGATCATCTGGAAACCGAAGCATGCATCAACGCACTTGCAGAGGCGGGGCTGAAGCCGCAGCGCCCTGGCAAGGCTGCCAGATGGATGACAGGCAATCGGTTTCGGAAAGTGGCGGACAGGATCGAGGCCGATCTCGGGTCAAATCTGTCCGTTGCCGTTCTGGCGCAGGAAATCGGCGTTTCGGCCAGTTTCCTGAGCCGTGCCTTCTCGGCTTACTGTGGGCAGTCGCCCTACGACTATATCGTCAGCCGGCGGCTGCAGCGCGCCCGGGCGCTCATCGTTTCCACCGGCAAGCCGCTTTCGGAAATCGCTCTCAGGTCGGGCTTTTCCTCGCAAAGCCACATGACGGCGAGTTTCCGGACGCGCCTCGGGGTCAGTCCCTCCAAGTTCGCGCGCCCGGATCGGTGACCCGTCAGAGCACCAGGTTGTGGCGGCCGACCTTTTTGATGTCGGTTTCGCCGCAAAGGCCCATGGTGACGTCCAGTTCCTTGTGCATCATTTGCAGCACCTTCGAGACCCCTTCCTTGCCCATGGCGCCGAGACCATAGATGAAGGCGCGGCCGATGTAGGTGCTTTTCGCCCCCATAGCCACGGCCTTGAAGACATCCTGACCGGACCGGATGCCGCTGTCGAAATGCACTTCGATCTTGTCGCCGACCGCATCGACGATGTCCTGAAGCACCTCATAGGACGCAAGAGCTCCGTCAAGCTGACGGCCGCCATGGTTGGAGACGACGATCGCGTCGGCCCCGACGTCCGCCGCGATCTTCGCATCCTCCACATCGTTGATGCCCTTGAGAATGAGTTTGCGCTTCCAGTGGGACTTCACCCATTCCACCGAGGACCAGTCGAGGGTCGGGTCGAACTGGCTGTTGGTCCATTCGGCAAGCGAGGTCATGTCGCCAACACCGGACACGTGGCCATGGATGTTGCCGAACTGGCGACGCTTGGTCTGCAGCATGTGCCAGCACCAGCGCGGCTTGAAGGCAAGATCCAGCAGAACGTGCGGTTTGGGTTTCGGCGGCGTGGACAGGCCGTTTTTCAGATCCTTGTGCCGCTGGCCCAGAACCTGAAGATCAAGCGTGAGCACGAGTGCCGAACAGCCGGCAGCCGTTGCACGCTGCATCAGGTTTTCCGAAAAGCCCCTGTCGCGCATGACGTAGAGCTGGAACCAGAACGGGTTCTTGGTGTTCTCGGCGACATCCTCGATCGAGCAGACGCTCATGGTGGACAGGGTGAAAGGGACACCGAATTCTTCTGCTGCCTGGGCCGCGAGAATTTCACCGTCGGCGCGCTGCATCCCGGTCAGGCCGACAGGGGCAAGGGCAACCGGCATCGTTACGTCCTGGCCGATCATGGTGGTCTTGACCGAGCGGTTGTCTATGTTGCAGGCCACGCGCTGGCGCAGCTTCTGGCGCTGCAGCGCCGCTTCGTTCTCGCGGTAGGTGCTCTGCGTCCAGGAACCGGTATCCGCATAGTCGTAAAACATCTTCGGTACCCGGCGCCGGGCCAGGGCCTGCATGTCGGCAACATCGGTCACAACAGTCATCGAATTCCTCCTGAGGCTCACGCGCGAGCCGGTTTTCGGGTCCGTCTCAGGCCGGCCAGCTGCTCGCGCCGGTCCAGATCCTTCGTTTCGGCAAGGGTGCCGCGCACATAGTCGATATGGTTTTCCGAGGCCTGCCTCGCGCGGTCGGCATCCCCGGTCTGAATGGCGTCGGCAATGGCCTTGTGCTGCTGCAGCAGCTCGATCCGTGCCGACGGGTGGTGGTACAGGCGCCCGCGATTGTAGAAGACGCCGTTTTCCAGAAGCCGGTAACAGGACCTGAGAGTGTGCAGCATCACCACATTGTGGGCCGCTTCACCGACCGCGTGATGAAAGGCAACGTCCAGCCGGCTTTCGGCAGGCAGGTCCTCGCTGTCATGCGCTTCCTGCATCTGGCGAACAATGTCCTGCAGCCGGGCAAGGTCGGATGGGGCGGCCCGTGCGGCTGCAAGGGCTGCCGCATGGCTCTCGATGCCCCGCCGGAATTCGAAATAGTCGTTTACCGCGCCCGGGTGCCGGGCAATAAGCTGGACCACTGCTTCGGAAAAGATCGGGCCGATCAGCTCGGCAACATAGGTGCCGCCACCCCGGCGCGACGAAATCAGCTCGCGGTCCTCAAGCGTCTTCAAGGCATCGCGAAGCACAGGACGGGAGACATTCATCTGGTCGGCAAGGTCGCGTTCGGCTGGCAGCCTGTCGCCGGACTGCAGCACGCCCTTCAGGATCAGATCTTCGATCTGCTCCACCACGGCATTTGCCGTCTTCTGATGATCGACCGGCTGAAACATGCCGCTCCCGCTCCAATTGTTGGCGCGGAAAATAGCGCCGCTTTCAAAATTGGTCAATTTTTTTGTCCAATTATTTGTTGCTGAAATGTCTCTCCGGAAACCCAATTGTCTGCTGCGGCAAAAATGCGGATTGGTTTCGGCGGTGCCTTAGCGGAATGTAGAATTGACAGAACATTTCCAAAGTCGGGGTTGCTCCTTGGATCAGGGATCAGAAAACGGGTCCACCTTTCCTGCCTTTCGCACATCTCCCTTGCGGGAAAAGGTGTTGGGGGAGGTTCATGCGCGGCCGTTTCGTCCGCTGCCCTGTCCGCGGACAGTGCTCCACTACGCTTTCCTGACAGATGCTGAGGAAGCCGCCAGAGATCATGCCTGGCTGTCAGAGTTCTGCATTTCTCGCGGCGGCCACGGCCCTGCGCCCGGAGCCCGTCATCACACCGTCAATTTCGGCGGCGGCACCTTGAGCTGGGAACAGCACGCGGAATTCACCACATACACCTGGGATGGTAGCGCCCACGAACAAACGATTTTCGGGCAGGTGCCGATCAAGCACCCCTTTGGCGCTGCGTTTCGGGCTCCCGGCGATCTGCTGGTCGCCGTCCGGCTGGAATTGCGCGGAGGTGATGAAGGCAAGGAATGGCGAAGCCAGTTCGATGAAGCCAGCCTGACGGTTTCCAATCTTGAAGACGGCGCTGCCATGGTGGCGACCGACTTCCGGCAGGATGGCGATGGGCTCACACGGCTCCTGGTCTGCAACCGGACCTTGAGCGACGTTCAGTCCGGCGCCGTTGTCCAGCGGCTTCTCGAAGTCGAGACCTATCGAACGCTGGCCATGCTGGGCCTGTTCGAGGCAACCAGACTTCAGCCGGATATCAGGCGTTTCGAGATCGAGCTTGCGGAACTGACCGGCCAGATGCAGGAGACCTCGGCGCTCGGCGCCAATCAGGAGCTTCTGGACAAACTGAGCGGCCTTGCCGCCGCGCTGGAAGCAGGGGCAACCGCCAGCACGTTCCGGTTCGGCGCGAGCCGCGCATATGACCAGATCGTCCGGGCACGGCTGGAAACCTTGCGTGAAGAGGCTGCTCCCGGCGAACTTTCAATGGCGTCCTTCCTCGTCCGCCGACTTGCCCCGGCCATGCGCACCTGCCAGGCGATCGAAGACCGTCAGGCGATGCTCTCGCGCAAACTGGCGCGGGCAACCACACTCCTGCGCACGCGGGTCGACGTCGAACTGGAAGAGCAGAATCGTTCGCTGCTGGAATCCATGAACCGGCGTGCCCATCTGCAACTCCGCCTGCAGCAGACCGTCGAAGGCCTGTCCGTTGCCGCGGTGAGCTACTACGTCGTCGGCCTGATTTCCTATCTGGCGAAAGCCGCCAAGGAAACCGGCTTGCCTCTGCCTGACTCCAACCTGATGACCGGCATATCCGTGCCGCTGGTCGTGCTGGTGATCTGGTGGACCGTCAAGCGCATCCGTCAGCAACACGGAGAGCATTGAAACCGTAAATGGCAGCGCGCTTCGCTGCGTCCGGAATGACTGACGAGAGGCTTCACCAGAGAAAAAAGGCCGGGTAAACCCGGCCTTTTGTCGTCAGTCGGCGATCAGTGCTTACTTGCTGGAACCGTCTTCGTTGTACTGGTTCAAATAGGCGATCACGTTGGCGCGGTCGTCTTCCTTCTTCAGGCCGGCAAAAGCCATCTTGCCTTTCGGAATCAGATCCTTCGGCTTGGTCAGGTAAACGTCAAGCGTCTCCTCGTCCCACACCTTGCCATCGGCCAATTCGAGCAGGTTGGCGGAATACTTGTAGCCGTCAACCGCGCCCCATGCCCGGCCGACAATGCCGTTCAGTTCCGGACCGACCTTGTTTTTGGCTTCGGGTCCAACCGCATGGCACGCGGCGCATTTCTTGAATACTTTCTCACCCTTGGCAGGGTCGCCTTCGGCGCTTGCCTGAACGGTCAGGGCCAGAAGCGCGGTTCCGGCGATCATCAGCAGTCGCTGCATGTATATCTCCCTCGGTTTGGGTGTTTAAAACCCCCGTCAACAGAACAGGATGTCAGGCCTTGATGCAAGTGACGGACCGTCGCATCCCGCATGCCAAGCTGCGATCGCCGACTGGGATCGTTTGGCGTCCGGGTGGAAGGTCAGCCCGCGCGGGCGTTGCTCGGCAGGCGTAACCAGTCCTCAAGCCCATGGTCCCAATAGGGGGATGAGCCATAGAGCCCGGCAAGGAAGTCGATAAAGACACGCACCTTGGCCGGCAGAAACTGGCGGCTGGGGTAAACGGCATAAAGTCCGACATCCTTCGAGGCCCGGTACTCGGGCAGGAGAATTTGCAGTTTGCCTTCACGCAACTCCGGACCTACGTCCCAGGTCGATCGAAGCGCAACGCCGACGCCGGCCAACAGGCATTCGCGCACGACCTCGTTGGAGTTGGTCTTGACCGGCGCCTGCGTGCGGACGGTCTCGATCCCGTCCGGACCGGCGAGCCGCCAAGGGTCCTGGTTGGTTGCGGCAATGGTCACATGGTTTGCGACAAGATCCTCGATGCTTTGCGGAGTGCCGTATTTTTCGAGATAGGTCGGGCTTGCGCACAGGACGCGGTGGACCGGTGCCAGGCGCCGCGCGACGAGGCTGGAATCGGAGAGCTCCGCAATGCGGATGGCAAGGTCATAGCCGTCACCGACGATGTCGACAAAATCGTCGGACAGATCGAGATTGACCGAAAGATCGGTGTTTTCAGCCAGGAACTTGCCAAGGTGCGGAGCAATGTGAAGCCGGCCGAAGGACGTCGGAACGGCCACCTTCAGGTTGCCGCGTGCCTTGGCCGAGCCGCGCGAGACAAATGATTCGGCTTCTTCAACGGAGGCAAGAATGGCCACAACGCGCTCGTAAAAGCCCTGTCCGGCCTCCGTCATGGCGATCTGGCGAGTGGTCCGTTGCAGCAGTCTGGTACCGAGTTTTTCTTCCAGACGCCGGATGCGTTTGGAGACGACTGCGGGCGACAGGCTCATTTCGCGGCCGGCTGCCGACATGCTGCCGGCGCTTACCACCCTTGCGAAAATCTCCATGTCGGTCAGATTGCTCATTTTCAATCTCTCAGAAAGACAATTAGTATTTGCCGGTCGTTTTCCTCGGGCGCGAACCTTGCCACACTTAAGCAAGGGTAATTCACTGCCATCTCATGTTACGTAGGACCAATTCAACTGGATCAACGTATTAAAAAGTAGAAGGAGTTCATTTCGTGACCGCCATTGCGATGCCCGCGCCAGATCAGGCCGTATTGGCCCGCCGCCAGGAAATCCTGAGCGCGCTTCAGGCGATTGTGCCCGGAGAAGGGGTAATCCATGACGAACGCGAGATGCGCGCCTATGAGACCGATGCGCTGACGGCTTATCGCCAGTTGCCACTGATCGTCGTCCTGCCGGAGACGGTCGAGCAGGTATCGAAGGTTCTGAAATACTGTCATGACAATGACGTGAAAGTCGTGCCACGCGGGGCGGGCACCTCGCTTTCCGGCGGCGCGCTGCCTCTGGAAGATGGCGTTCTGCTGTCGATGATGAAGTTCAACCGCGTGCTCGATATCGACTATGACAACCGGGCCGTGGTCGTTCAGCCGGGTGTCACCAATCTGGGCATTACACGTGCGGTCGAGCACGAGGGCTTCTACTACGCGCCGGATCCCTCGTCGCAAATCGCCTGTTCCATCGGTGGCAACATCGCGGAGAACTCCGGTGGTGTGCACTGCCTGAAATACGGCCTGACCACCAACAACGTTCTCGGCCTTGAAATGGTGCTTGTCACCGGCGAGGTCATTCGCCTCGGCGGAAAGCATCTGGACAGCGAGGGATATGACCTGCTGGCGTTGATGACCGGTTCGGAAGGCCTGCTCGGCGTCGTCACCGAAGTCACCGTGCGGATCCTGCAAAAGCCTGAAACGGCGCGGGCGCTCCTGATCGGCTTTCCGACCAGCGAGGACGGGGGGCGCTGTGTGGCCGATATTATCGCCGCCGGCATCATTCCAGGCGGAATGGAGATGATGGACAAGCCCGCCATCCACGCGGCGGAGGATTTCGTCAACGCAGGTTATCCGCGTGATGTCGAGGCCTTGCTGATCGTGGAACTGGATGGGCCGGAGCGCGAGGTCGATTACCTGATCGGCCGTGTCGAGGAAATCGCCAGGGCCAACCAGGCCAGCCACGTGCGCATTTCCGAAAGCGAGGAAGAGCGCATGACCTTCTGGGCCGGCCGCAAGGCCGCGTTCCCGGCGGTGGGCCGCATTTCCCCGGATTACCTGTGCATGGACGGCACCATCCCGCGCCGCGAACTGCCGAAGGTGCTGGCCCGCATGCGGGAGCTGGCCGAAAAACACGGGTTGGGCGTTGCCAATGTCTTTCACGCCGGTGATGGCAACCTGCACCCGCTCATCCTTTACGACGCCAACAAGCCGGGTGAACTCGATGCGGCGGAGGCCTTTGGAGCCGATATTCTTCGGCTTTGCGTTGAGGTTGGCGGCGTTCTGACCGGCGAGCACGGTGTCGGCATCGAAAAACGCGATCTGATGACAGACATGTTCTCCGAAGCGGACCTGAAGCAGCAGCAACGGGTCAAATGCGCTTTCGACCAGAAGCATCTTCTCAATCCGGGAAAGGTTTTTCCGGTGCTGCACCGCTGCGCCGAGCTTGGCAAGATGCATGTACACAAGGGCCAGTTGCCCTTTCCAGATATTCCGCGGTTCTGAGGGTAGGGGCATGGACGCGACAATGAAACCGCGAAACACCAGCGACGTGGAAAAGGTGGTGGCCTGGGCCGCTGCCGAAGACCAGCCGCTGGAAATCATCGGTCAGGGCTCGAAGCGGACGCTCGGACGCCCTGTGCAGGCCGCTCATGTGCTGGACCTGTCGGGTTTGACCGGGGTCGAGAGCTATGAACCTGCGGAACTGGTGCTGACGGTCAAGGCGGGTACGCCAATTGCCGAAGTGGAAAAGCTGGTCGACGACAATGGTCAGGAGCTTTCGTTCGAGCCGATGGACTTCGGCCCGCTCCTGGGCGTCACGCCGGCACAGGGGACAATCGGCGGCGTGCTTGCAGCCAATCTCTCCGGACCCCGCCGGATCAAGGCCGGGGCTGCTCGCGATCACGTGCTGGGCATGGAGGCGGTGTCCGGACGCGGCGAGATCTTCAATTCCGGCGGCAAGGTGGTCAAGAACGTCACCGGATATGACCTGCCGCGGGCTCTGTGCGGCGCATATGGCACGCTTGCCGTTGCAACGACCGTGACGCTGAAGGTCAATCCCAAGCCGGAGACCTCTGCAACATTCGTGCTTTCCGGGCTCGATGACGACGATGGCATCAAGGCATTGTGCCAGGCCATGGGATCGTCGGCGGAAGTGTCCGGCGCGGCCCATTTGCCTGCGGGGGTGAACGGCGGCAGCAGCTCAACCGTATTGCGCCTGGAAGGGTTCTCCACCTCGGTGGATTACCGCTTCAAGACCCTGCAGGCACTGCTTGGCACCTATGGCACGCCGTCGCGACTGGAGGCATCGGAAACAGGCGCTCTCTGGCAGACGATCCGGGATGTCAAACCCTATGCGGGTGGTGAAACCCCGGTCTGGCGGCTTTCCGTTGCCCCGACCGCAGGGCCGCAACTGGTTTCCAGCCTGAGGGAGGCGTTTGAGCTTCAGGCCTATTACGACTGGAGCGGCGGCCTTGTCTGGCTGTCGTGTCTGGATGGCAGCCTGCATGAGGCGGAAATCAGGGCTGCGGTCGATGCCGTCGGCGGCGGTCACGCAACACTTGTGCGGGCCGATGCGTCCCAGCGGTCCAATGTGCCGGTGTTTCACCCGCAGCCTGCTCCGCTCGCGGCACTGTCTCGCCGCCTGAAGGAACAGTTCGACCCGAAAGGCATTCTAAATCCTGGAAAAATGGTCAGTGGTGTGTAGTGTGAGGCCATAATTGTCACACGCATTTCCAACGGAGTGCCTTCATGGATCAACAGTCCGACGTTTCAGGCTACATGGAGCCAGGCGGCAAGAACGCCACGCTCATCTATATTCTTTATCTGGCAAATATCATCGTGCCGTTCACCGCCATTGTCGGCGTCATCTTTGCCTATCTCAATCGGGGCAAGGGCTCGGCCTGGGTTGATAGTCACTACACCTATCAGATCCGCACTTTCTGGATCGGGCTGCTGTTCGGCATCGTCAGTGGTCTTTTGACCCTGATCCTGATCGGCTTCCTGATGCTGATTGCCGTACTGATCTGGATGATCGTCCGCTGCATCAAGGGGCTTCAGCTTGCAGGCCGTAACGAGCCTGTGCCCAACCCGGAAACCTGGATGTTCTGACAAGAGGGCAAGGCCCGTCCGCAAGGCGCGGCACGGGCCATGAACCTTTACCAGGCTGCCGGTGCGGCGAATGTCACTGCGCCGGCAGGCACTTCACCGTCACGTCGTAACCATAACCATCGCGCTGATGCGTGGTGTTCTTGAACGACCACTTGTTCTTTTCGGCCTTGTTCTTCTTCGCGGCCACAGCGTCCAGCTCGAAATAGGCCTTGGCCGACACCGTCCAGGTCTTGCTGAGCGCGACCGACTTCTTCATGCCGCTCTTAAGAACCTTGTCCAGGTTGAGCGAGCAGGCCTGAACCGGATCCCATCCCTGCCACTTGACCTTGGCCATCGGGATAACCGGCGTGTAGGAAATGGAAACCGAACGCTTCGTGCCCGCGCCGACGTCGCGGTTCTGGAAGCTCTTGCTCCAAAGGTTGCCGTCCCCTTCGAAGTAAAGCACGTTCTTGAAGGAACCGACCTTCATGGCAACAATCCGCTCGCCATTCGTCGCCTTTGCCGACAGGCGCAGCAGGAACCGGTGATTGCCGGACTTGATCTTGGTGTAATTGTAGGCGTTGGCCTTCACTTCGACGGGAATGACGTCGATGCCGTCGCGCTTGACTTCCACTTTCTCGATCCAGTCCTTGGCCATGGCTCCGGTTGCGACACTGGCGAGAACAGCGGTCAGAACGGCAGTTTTTGAAATCGTCTTAATCATCAAATCAATTCCTTGGTTGGCATTTCTTTCGCCCACGCTTCGGAACTTAGGCAGACCCGGTTGAACCGGTTCTGAGTGCACTGTTTATCCCGGGTTCATGTTCCATCTGTCCGTTCAGGGAAGGGGGAGGTGGTGAGGCAGAAAGTCCGTGCCGGCAAAACCGTTGTGCCACAAAGGTGCCTTGTGCCGCTTTCCTTCTGACCGTACGATCCGCCTCGCTCGGAAGGAGAAACCCGCAACGACGGGTCATTGAGGGATACGGGGAGCAATGCAGACAAATTTCACCGCAGAGCAGCTCAAGGACAGTCACGTTGCAGCGTCGGAGAAGATCCTGCGCAAATGCGTGCACTGCGGTTTCTGTACGGCCACGTGTCCGACCTTCACACTGCTTGGAGATGAGCTCGACAGCCCTCGAGGCCGGATTTACCTGATCAAGGACATGCTGGAAAACGACCGTCCAGCAGACAAAACCATCGTCAAGCATATCGACAGATGCCTGTCCTGCCTTGCCTGCATGACCACCTGTCCGTCCGGCGTGCACTACATGCATCTGGTCGATCACGCACGCATCCACATCGAGAAGACCTACAAGCGACCGTTTGCCGACCGCCTGATGCGCTCGGTCCTTGCGTTTGTCTTGCCCTATCCGAAACGGTTCCGGCTGGCGCTGATCGGCGCCTATTTCGGCCGACCCTTCGCCGGGCTGCTGAAGATGATGGGCGGCCCGCTTGCCCGGATGGGCGCCATGCTGGAACTGGCCCCGGCAAAGGCGCCGGGCCGCGGCCAGCTGGAAGGACCGGGGGTCTTTGCGGCCGAAAGCCCCAAACGCAAGGGGCGTGTTGCACTCCTCAGCGGCTGCGCCCAGCCTGTGCTCAACCCCGGCATCAACGATGCGACCATCCGGCTCTTGCGCAGGGCCGGGTACGAGATCGTGATGCCGAAGGGGGAAGTCTGCTGCGGCGCGCTTGTTCATCACATGGGCAAGGAAGAAGCGTCGCTGGAAAACGCCCGTCGCAACGTCGATGTCTGGATGAAGGAAGCCGAGGGCGAAGGGCTGGATGCCGTCCTGATCACGGCATCCGGTTGCGGCACCACAATCAAGGACTACGGCTTCATGCTGAAGGACGATCCGGCCTATGCCGAAAAGGCGGCGCGGGTGTCAGCCCTTGCGAAGGACGTGACCGAGTTCCTGACCGGTGTCGATCTCGGTGAGCCGGCGATGAAGCCCGGCCTGACGGTTGCCTATCACTCCGCCTGTTCCATGCAGCACGGCCAGAAGATCACCCGGCAGCCGAAGGATCTCCTGAAGGCTGCCGGCTTTGCGGTCAAAGACGTTCCCGAAGGCCACCTTTGTTGCGGCTCTGCCGGCACCTACAACATTCTCCAGCCGGAGATTGCGCGCCGTCTGCGCGACCGCAAGGTTGCCAATATCGAAAAGACCCGGCCGGACGTGATCGCAACCGGCAACATCGGTTGCATGACGCAAATCGGTCTTGGCACGGAAATTCCGATCCTGCACACGGCGGAACTGCTCGACTGGGTCTATGGCGGCCCTCAGCCTGACAGCTTGACGCCGGTACTTCAGCAGCGCCAGGCAGCGGAATAGCCGGACAGCGTGACAAGTGGCTCGCGGGCTTGTTTTCAGCCCGTCAGCTCTCCCGTGTGCCCAGCTGAACCGGTGTCTTGTCTCCGTCCGGAGGGCCGTCCACAGGCTGTCCGGCCAGCCGCAGCGTGCGTTCCAGCAATTCCTCGTAGATGGGTCGACCACCCATGTGGTGTGCCGTCAGTGATGCTGTCGTACAGGTGATCAATACCGGCATGATCAGCGAATAGGCGCCGGTCAGTTCCATGACCAGCACAACACCGACAAGTGGTGCGCGCACAGACGCTGCGAAGAAGCCGCCCATGGCGGCAACGGCACAGGCGCTGCGGAAATCGTCTTCCACCGGCAGGAATTCGGCCGACGCGACACCGAAGGCGAGGCCGGCACAGGTCGCGATGGACAGCATCGGCGCAAAGATGCCGCCGGGAACACCGGACGCGTAGGAAAACAGCACCCCGCCGAAGCGCAGGAGCGTGAGCACCAGCAACGTGATCACGCCATAGTTCGACAGAATGAGGTTGTGGACCAGTTCTTCGCCGCCGCCGGTCGCCGCGGGAAGCGCGTTGAGCAGCAGGCCTGTTACCGCACCGATGACAAGCGCCGGAACCCAGCGCAAACCGGAGGGGATCTTCAGGAAGAGATCCATGACCGTGATCAGCGCCCGGTTGAAGAAAACGCCAAGCGCACCGAGGAAAACCCCCAGAACCGCCAGCAGCGCGAAGCTCCAGACCGGAACATAGCCGACATCCACCTGCAGGGGCGGGCCGATATGGGTCAGCTGTTCGGTGATGGCCGCACTCAGGATCGATGCGATGATGACGGCCATGTAGGTGCGATAGCCGAAGGGAAACTGTCGGCGGGTTTCCTCGACAATGAACAGGATCGCGGCCAGGGGGGCATTGAAAGCGGCGGCCAGTCCCGCGGCTGCGCCGGCCGCCAGCAGACCCTTGTGATCATCGGGCGAAAGATCCTGCGACCGCGACAGGGCCTCGGCGGTCATCGCACCCATGTGGATGGTGGGGCCTTCTCGGCCGAGCACAAGCCCTGACCCAAGCGCCAGCAGACCGCCGAAAAACTTGGCGAACAGGACGCGCGGCCAATGCAGCGGGCGCTTGTCTTCCATGGCCCCTTCGATTTCCTGGATCCCGCTGCCTGCCGCTTCCGGGGCAACCCGCCTGATGAGCAGAAAGGCTCCCGTGACGCAGGCTGCCGAAATGGCCATGGATACGACATAAGGCATGTATCCCGGGCCAAGAGCCAGCCGCAGTGCCGCATAACGGGAGAAAAGGAAATCGAGTCCGGTGTGAAATCCGGTTGCCAGACCGCCAACCAGAATGCCGACCAGCGTCGCCTTGAGAAAATAGGCGGCATCCGATCGAACCGAAAAGGAGATGTGGGGGGCTTTCATGCCGCGGTCCTGAAAGAGACTTTAGGGAGACTGCTCCAGGCCGGCGATTCGACCTGTCGTCACGTCAGACTGCAAAGAAAAGCAGGTGCCGGCAACAAAAACGCGCGGCAGAGCCGCGCGTCTGTGTTCCGTTTGCCGGAAAGCGGAAAACTTCGTCAGATCACGTGCACCGTGGTGCCGACCTTGACCCGTTCGTAGAGATCCATGACGTCTTCGTTGCGCATGCGGATGCAGCCGGAGGAGACCGCGTGGCCGATGGTCCAGGGCTGGTTGGAGCCGTGGATGCGGTAAAGGGTGGACCCGAGATACATGGCGCGTGCGCCGAGCGGGTTGTCCGGTCCGCCGGCCATGAAGGTCGGCAGGTCGGGACGACGCTTGCGCATTTCCGCCGGCGGACGCCAGTCCGGCCACTCCGCCTTGCGGGTGACCTTGTGGGTGCCGGCCCATTCGAAACCGGGCTTGCCGACGCCGACACCATAGCGCCGCGCGGTGCCGTCGCTCTGAACTAGATAGAGGAAGCGTTCGTTGGTATCGATCACGATCGTACCGGCCTTGTGCGGGCCGTCATAGTTCACGATGGTCGGCAGGAACTGCGGTGCAATCTGCCGCGACTGCGGGGCTCGTGCCTGGCGTTGCGGCTGCTGACGGACCGGCTGCTGGCGGGGAGACCACCAGTTGGCGCGGCGCACCTGCGGCTGTTGCTGCTGGACACGTGGCCGTTGCACACGTTGCTGCTTGAACTGGTAGCGCTGCGCCGTCGAACGCCGCTGGACCTGGGGCTGCAGTTGCAGCATCCAGGGTTCTGTCAGGTTCGGGCTGAGCACGAGCGGCGGTGGCGAGACCTGGCCCGCGGTTGCCGGAGTGCCGGAAAGGCCGGTGGAAAGAACCAGGACACCGGCAAACGCGATAGCCTTGGGAAACATATTTCGCAGCAGCAACATGGCAGTACTCATCAACTTGTCATCGACCACGTTCAGCGGCCTTTTACAGCCGCCGGTTAACGGATTGGCAAGGATGATAAGCAGCTCAGGCTGTTGCAAAGATGAATCCGGCGCACGGAAATCAGGTAATCTTTTCTTATGGTTAGTTGTTGGTTGAGGAACAGGCTTAATGAAATCCTAGGCGCTTCGGTCGTCGCCGGATTAACCTTTGAAGGTGGTTTGAAAAGACAAAGCTTTCCGCGATTCCTTGGTTAACGCACGCGCCTTCTGGCATCGCGCGCCACCAGCGGCAGGATCGGCCGGGTCTGCTGCATCGACATGCCCGGTTTGATACGCGGATCGTAAAGCATGTTCAAAATGATCTGGTCGAACACCGTAAAGCGGCTGTGGCGCGAGGAATCGTTAAACACCGAATGGGTGAGTTGCTCGTCGTCGTTCATCGGCCCCAGCCCCTGCAGAAGTTCCTCGACAAGACAACGCTTGAAAAGAAATTCGCCTTCGTCGGAAACGATGACTGCCGCCGAGCGCTTGATGCCCTTGCGGCCGGAAACGACACGAACAAGGCATCTGCCTGGAACCCGGGCATGTTCGTTCTTGTAGATGTCCTTTTTCACCACCGGTTCATACTGAGCCCGGTCGACCACATAGATCTCGAAATTCGCCTTGGCCGGATCGTTCGTAACGCCGGTCGTCAATCCGCCAATGCGGTTGTCGATTTCCTTTATGAAGCGATGGACCGTCTGTGTCCTGTCGCGCGCGGACAGGTTATGGACGTAGAACAGGACCGGGGTGGTGAACTTCTTGACCAGATAGGGACGCCAGCTCCAGCTGCGGTACTCCAGCCCGAATACGGTCTTCTCGAACCCTTCCAGCAGCTCTTCCGTTGAAAAGGAATCGTTTGCGCCCGAAGGGGAACTCAGCGTGATCGAGGCCGTAAGAAAGAGCAGGCAGGTCAAAAGGATGCGCAGGAAATTCATCTAGGTCAAAGCACCGTTTGCAGCCACATTGGCCTGAGGGTCATGCCTGATCATGCGCGCAGCAGTTCGTTGTCAATCTGCGCGAGGATAACCAAAGCGCCGCCGCGAGGAAAGCCAAGAAACCGTTACCAAACACCAAATTATGCCGTAAGGCGCGCCAAGCATTGAAAAAACAATTCTTTAAACTTCCCGCGCTATAAGGGTCGGTATTGCGATTTAAGAAAGCCTGCAGGGGCGGGGAACGGGAGTAGGCATGGCCGCGGTGAAAAGATCCTTTCGAGCGGAAAGCTTGATACGCATGAATTCCGGGGCAAACGAGAACCCCGCCTATGCCGAAGAACGTCGTCACCAGGAAGTCCTGGCAGAGATCGCCAGCCTCAAATCCATGCTGAAAAGCGGACCGGACCAACAGGCACCGCTTGATCCGGAAGCCATGAGCGCAAAGTTCATGGCCGAATTCCGCAAGGAACTGTCCGAGGCCGCCAAGCTGAAGGTTGAACTCGACGCCATCTACGAGGCAATCGCCCAGACAAAGCGCGAGATCGCGACGCTGCATCACACCACTGGTTCCAAGGGCGAGGAGATGACCCGGGTCACCAACGAGCTTGACGCCGTGGTGATCGGAACGGAAGGGGCGACCGAAACGATCCTGGCGTCTGCCGAGTTCATCGACGAGACCGCCAACACGCTGTCCGCGCGACTTGGCAAGGAAGACGCTGAACTTGCAAACGACATTCAGGACAAGGTCATCCAGATCTTCGAAGCCTGTAACTTCCAGGATCTGACCGGCCAGCGCATCACCAAGGTGGTATCGACGCTGCGGTTCGTCGAAGACCGCATCATGCAGATGATGGATATCTGGGGCGGCATCGAAACCTTCAAGGATATCGAAGTCGAGCAGCGCGAACTGAAGGAAGGCGACGCTGCCCTTCTCAACGGTCCCGCACTGGAAAGCGACATCGATGTGGCGACCCAGGACGATATCGACGCCCTGTTCGCCTGAGAAAGGTCTCTGGCCTTTAAAATTCGAAACCCGGCCGGCCTGGCCGGGTTTTTTGTTTTTGAAGCCGGCTCGCATTTCGGGTTGCTTCCAGGTATCGGGGAGGGTACCAAGGTAGGAACAAACAGTGAATATCAAGGTGGCGTATGGCAGAGCAGAAACCGGCGGAAACGGCAAAAGCGGAACGCGATCCGGTAACAGGTCTGCTGCTGGGCGAGGACGACAGGAACCGCTGCTGGTGGCATGGCGGTCTGGAGGACTACCAGCGCTATCACGATACGGAGTGGGGCTGGCCGGTTGACGAGGACAGGCGTCTTTTTGAGAAAATCTGCCTGGAAGGATTTCAGTCGGGTCTGTCCTGGCTGACCATCCTGCGCAAGCGCGAGGCTTTCCGGGCAGCTTTCGCCAATTTCGAATTTGAACGGGTGGCAGAGTTTACCGAGGCAGATGTCGAACGCTGTCTTCAGGACAGCGGCATCGTCCGTCACCGCCGCAAGATCGAATCCACCATCAACAACGCCCGGCGGGCACTGGAGCTGAGGCAGGAGTTCGGCACGCTTGCCGCATACTTCTGGTCATTCGAGCCGAAACCGGAAAACCGGCCTGAGAAGCTGGACTTCGCCACGGCAAAGACCCTGGGCAAGACGGCCGAAAGCACCGAACTCTCCAAGGATCTCAAGAAACGCGGCTGGAGCTTTGTCGGCCCGACCACCGTCTATGCCTTCATGCAATCCATGGGCATGGTCAACGACCACCTGGAAGGCTGCTGCTGCCGGGAAAGCGTTGAAGAGGCACGCACGGCATTCAAGCGTCCTGTGAGGCGCTGAAGGTGACTGGGTCCTGACGAGTTACTCGGCTGGATTCCCTTCCCCCTTGTGGGGAAGGGTTAGGGAAGGGGGTATTCGGCGAAGCCGAAAAAACAACGTCCGCAAGCAACCTCCGCAATCATGTCACGCGGCTCGGAAACGCTGCTGTGTGTTTACCCGTTCACCTTCGCCTTCAGCGGCGAAAACAGGCGGTTTTCCTTGGAGAACACATAGTCGAGCGTTTCGACGGTAACCGTTTCCGCGCCTTCTTCGATCAACAGCTGGGCACAGTCGGCAACCGCGTCCCTGGGGCACAAGACGCTGACGTGGTGCAGGTCATCGACTTCGGAAAAACGCTGAAGAGCGCCAACCTTGCTGACAGATCGAAGGGCCTGTGTGCGGTCGGCAACCACGGCCTTGACCAGCTTGACGTTGCGCGCTGCTTCTTCTGCGGCCACGCGGTCGAGGATCGCCCGGGCAGCGCCAAGGGCGGTGGCGGACCAGTCGGCGTTGAGGGAGGCTACCAGATTGGCCTGGCTTTTCAGCATCACACCATCTGAAAGGATTTTCAGGTTGTTGGCCTGCAGCGTCGAGCCGGTCGTGGTGATGTCCACGATGAGTTCAGCGGATCCGGCTGCCGGTGCGCCTTCGGTCGCCCCCGCGCTTTCCACGATGCGGTAGTCGGCAATGCCGTGACCGGCGAAGAACGAGCGCGTGAGATTGACGTATTTGGTGGCAACGCGAAGACGGCGGCCATGGCGATTGCGGAAATCGGAAGCGACATCGGAAAGATCCGCCATCGTTTCAACGTCGATCCAGGCTTTCGGCACGGCAACCACCACATCCGCCGGGCCAAAGCCAAGCGGCGTGACGATGTGAACGGTGCTTTCCGGGTTGGCGATGTTTTCATGCACCAGATCCAGACCCGTAATCCCGAAATGGACCGTGCCGTCGGAAAGTTCCCGCGCGATTTCGGAAGCCGACAGGAACGCGATCTCGACGTTCGGCAGACCCTTGATGGCGCCGCGATAGTTCCGCGCGCCGCCGGGCTGCACCACCTTCAGGCCTGCGCGGCCGAAGAACTCGTGCGTGTTTTCCTGCAGACGGCCCTTGGAGGGAATGGCGATAATCAGTTTGCTCATGACCTAACACTCGCTGCAATCCGGTCGAGCCACATGGAAAAGCCGATGGCCGGTACGTCGTCTTCGGCCCCAAGAAGGGTGACCAGCTTGTCGTAGCGCCCGCCGCCGACCAGCGGTCCTTCCACGGGTGGATTGACTGCATGGATCTCGAAGACAAAGCCGGAATAATAATCAAGACGCCGGCCGAACTCGGCTGCGAATGTCAGCCGGGCGGGATCGATGCCCTTGGCTTCAAGGGCCGCAAGGCGCTGTTCGAAGGCGGCGATGGGCGTATCCAGGCCAAGGCTGAAATCGCGGGAGAAATCGCGCAGCATTCCGGCGGCGCTGGCGCCATCCGCCTTCAGGGCCAGATAGGCGGAAAGTGTTTCCGCCGCCTTGTCATGGCCGCGGGCACCGCTGGCAAGGGCGGCCTGTTCCAGGAACCTGTCTGCGATTTCGCTGGGCGTGCGTCCGCCCACGGCGGAAATTCCGGCAATCGACAGAAGATCCTCGACGACCGCATGGGCAGCCTCCGGATCAGCCCCTTCCAGCGCAGACAGGAAACCGAGGCGGACGTCGCGGCTGTCATCGTCGGAGGAAGAGGCTCCGGCCATGCGGGTGATCGCAGCGGTCAGACGGTTGGTCTCGCCAAAGAGATCACGTAGCCGGCGGCGCCAGACGGTCGGCAGGTCAAGCCCTTCCAGCACGGCGGCAAACAGGGTCTCGTCGCCAATTCGGATGACGATGTCCGACAGGCCGAATTCCTCCAGGGCCTTGACGGAAAGCGCAAGCAGGTCCGCATCCGCTTCGGCCGTGTCCGTACGGCCGAGGCTTTCCGCGCCGAGCTGCGGGATTTCGCCCAGGCCGTCCGGTCGCTGGCGGAACACCGGGCCGTTGTAGCAATAGGCGGCCGGAAGCTTGACGGCGTCCTGCGCCAGATGATGACGGCAAACCGGAATGGTGAAGTCAGGGCGCAGGCACAGGTCCAGCCCGTCGGTACCGCTGGTCAGATAGAGCCGGCGTCGGATGTCCTCGCCGGTGAGATCCAGAAAGACGTCCGCCGGTTGCAGGATCGGCGGGCTGACCTCGTCATGGCCCGCGGCCTTGAAGAGGCCAAGAACCTTCTCGATCTTCTCCGGAGCCAGTCCGGTCACCTGTGCCGCCCCACTCATGATCAGCCCTCGTTCTGGCGCTGGCGGTCTTCCGCCTGCCCGTCCAGGATGCCGCGCACGGTCGCAAGGAGTTCCGTCTCCTTGACGGTGACCTGCGCCGGACGGCTTTCACGCCAGGTAATGTTGTCGGTTATCTCTTCGGAAAGCCGCTTGCCCTCGATCAGGTCCTTGACCTGGATTTCACCGGCTTCCCGCTCGTCAGAACCCTGGATGATGGCGATCGGGCAGTTACGCCGGTCGGCATATTTCAGCTGGTTGCCGAACTTCTTCCAGTTGCCCTGGTACATCTCTGCGCGGATACCGGCCTCGCGCAGGTCCTGTACCATCTTCTGGTAGCGTCCGAGCGCGGCAACGTCGCCGTCCATCACGGTGACCAGCACCGGCGCGACAACGTCGGACGTGCCGAGTTTGCCGAGGTTCTTCAGCGCCGTCATAAGGCGCGAAACGCCGATGGAAAAGCCGGTCGCTGGCACGTCGCGGCCAGTGAAGCGTTTGACCAGCCCGTCATAACGGCCGCCGCCGCCGACAGAACCGAACTGGACCACTTCGCCCTTTTCGTTGGTCACGTCGAACAGGAGTTCGGCTTCGAACACCGTACCGGTGTAATATTCCAGACCGCGGACGACGGACGGGTCGATCTTGATCCGGTCTTCGCCATAACCACAGGCCGAGAAGATTTCCGCCATGGTGTTGAGCTCGGTGATGCCTTCGTTCTCAAGCGTGCCCGTTCCCGAGACGAAGGCAACGATGCTGTCGATGGCAGCCGGGTCTAGTTCCGCACCCTTGGTGAAGTCGCCGCTCTCGTCCTTGCGTCCGTCGCCCAGCAGCAGACGAACGCCTTCAATCCCGAACTTGTCGAGCTTGTCGATCGCTCGCAGAACCGTCAGCCGGCGTTCTTCGTGCTCTTCACCGCCAAGGCCGATGCTTTCCAGCACGCCGTCCAGGACCTTTCGGTTGTTGACGCGGATCACATACTGCCCGCGCGCGATGCCGAGCGCTTCCATCGTGTCGGACATCATCATGCACATTTCGGCATCCGCCTGGACACCGGGTGCGCCGACGGTGTCGGCGTCAAACTGCATGAACTGGCGGAAGCGGCCCGGCCCGGGCTTTTCGTTCCGGAACACCCAGCCGGCACGGTAGGTGCGATAGGGCAGCTGGATCTCGTTGATGTTTTCCGAAACATGGCGGGCCAGCGGTGCGGTCAGGTCGTAGCGCAGGCTCATCCACTGCTCGTCTTCGTCCTGTACGGAAAAGACGCCGGCATTGGGCCGGTCGGTGTCTGGCAGGAACTTGCCGAGGCAATCGGTATATTCAAAGGCAGGGGTTTCGACGGGATCGAAACCGTAACGCTCATAGACAGCGCGGATCTTCGCCAGCATCTCGTCGGTGGCGCGGATGTCCTCGGCAGAGCGGTCAACGAAGCCGCGCGGCAGGCGGGCTTTCAGCTTGTTCGGTTTTTTGGCCATAAAGGTCTTGAATCCTGGCGAGTTCCCGGCCGGACGCGCCCAAGGAAACCTCTCGCATCCGGCTGTCTGATGTTGCGGCTGTCGTAGACGAAACAAGGCGCAAGGGCAAGGCGGTGCAACATCCTGCCAGTTCGTTCGATAGGAGTTGGAAGAAAGCTGGTGGTTCTGGCCGCGAACCAATGAATGTCGTGCGGGACCAGCGACAGGGAAGCAATTCTGCAGTCCGTGCCTTGTTTGCATCACAGTTCGCGGTAAAAGGGCGCTTCAGGAACAGTGGAAGTGCAGCTGCGAAAGACAGGTGAAGCACATTGGGCCGGTAAATCGGCCGGGCAGTGCGGGCATCCATTGTCTTTTCTTGTATTTAATCTCTGCCGGGCTATGGTCCGCGCGGATCGGGTGAAAAGGGCCGTCCCGGTGCTGCAAGGAAGGCACGGGACCGGCGGACAGGGCTCAGTATGGACAGTGCGGTGCGCATGGCGGACGGGAATGCCGGCGAAGTTGGGGCCGAGGCTCTGAAAGGGCCGAAGGCCGCTGAACTCAGTGTCATCCTGCCGAGTTTCAACGAAGCTGCGAACATTCCAATCCTGATCGGCCTCCTGGACGAGGCGCTCGCCGGGATCGCCTGGGAAGCGATCGTCGTTGACGACAATTCGCCCGATGGAACCACCGAGGTTGCCCGCGAGATTGCCCGGACCGATGCGCGCGTCCGGGTCATCCGCCGTATTGGCCGCCGGGGCCTGTCGGGGGCCTGTATTGAGGGCATCTTGGCGTCCTCCGCCCCCTTTGTCGCCGTCATGGATGCGGACCTGCAGCACGACGAGACCATGCTGCCGAAGATGCTGGCCGCCCTGAAGGCAGACGAGACAGACCTGGTCGTCGCCAGCCGCAAGGTCGATGGCGGCACCATTGGCGAAGGCCTGTCGTCCTTTCGCGCCTGGGGCTCCAATCTCGCCAACGGCCTCGCTCAGAAGCTGCTGAACGTCACCCTCAAGGATCCGATGAGCGGGTTCTTCATGATCCGCCGGGACAAGGCTGAAGCTCTCGCACCGAAACTCTCGCCCCAGGGCTTCAAGATCCTGCTCGACCTGGTCTCAAGTGCGGGGGGTACCTTGAAGATCAAGGAACTGCCGTTCACCTTCCGCGAGCGCCAGCACGGCGAAAGCAAGCTGGATACGCTGGTCACGCTCGACTATTTCGGTCTGCTGCTCGCGAAATATTTCGGCAACATCGTTTCGGTCCGTTTCCTGATGTTCGGCCTTGTGGGGGCAAGCGGCCTCTTCGTCCATCTGGCGGCGCTGCGCGTGTTCCTGCTGAGCGACATGGAATTCAACCTCGCCCAGACGGCGGCGTCCTTCGTCGCAATGACTTCGAACTTCTTTCTCAACAACCAGCTGACCTATCGCGACCGCCGCTTGAACGGCATCAGGGCGCTGGTCGGCCTCCTGACCTTCTACGCTGTCTGTTCGGTCGGCGTGCTGGCCAACGTCGGTGTCGCCAACCTGATCTACGCCGATCCATCCTACTGGTGGTTCGCCGGTACGGCGGGGGCGATCATGGGGGCTGTCTGGAACTACGCGGCCAGCTCCGCCCTGACCTGGCGCAAGTCGTAAAGGCCCGTTGTGACCGCTGAAGCTCATACCGGATCCTTGCCTTTCTACCTGCGGCCCGCAGGCCTGATCCTGATTGTCGGCCTGTTGACGGCGTTGAAAATCTTTGCCGCCAGCCACTCGCATTTTGTCGAGGACGAAGCCTATTACCGCCTCTGGGGGCTTTCGCCGGCGCTCAGCTATTACGACCATCCGCCGATGATCGGCTGGTGGATCGGTATCGGTCAGGCACTGTTCGGTGACACGGTCTTCGCGGTTCGCGCCCTTGTCATCGCCTCAGGCGTGATCGGTTCCCTGGCCCTGTGGCGCACAGCCTCCCTTTTGTTCGGACGCACTGCCGCGGCCTGGTCCGTCCTGTTCCTCAACGCCAGCCTGCTGGTGGGCATCGGCGGCATTCTGGCAACGCCCGACGCTCCGTCAGTGCTGTTCTGGGGCCTCAGCCTGTGGGCGCTGACAGAACTGTCAACGTCCAGAAACGCCAACTGGTGGTTCGTGGTGGGGCTGATGGCCGGTTGCGGCCTGGTTGCCAAATATTCGGTTCTGTTTCTGGGCGCGGGCATCGTCCTGTGGCTGATCTGGGTGCCGGATGCCCGCCGCTGGTGGCGCTGCTGGCAACTCTGGACCGGTGGACTGATCGCGCTGCTCTGCTTTTCGCCGGTGCTTTACTGGAACCACGTCCACGAATGGGTCAGCTTCTACAAGCAGTTCGGCCGGGCTGGCACCGGCGGTTACACGGCAAGATATATTCCAGAGTTCCTGGGCGCGCTGGTCGGGCTGATGAACCCGCTGATCGCTGTTTTGGCGTTTGCTGGTGCCGCCAGGCTTTTCAAGGGGCTTCGGGCGCGGGAAAACGCGGCGTCTCTCCTTCTCCTGACCGTTTTGCCGTTCCTGCTCTATCTCGGGTATCACTCCTTGCATTCGCGCGTGCAGGCCAATTGGCCGGCACCGCTTTTTCCCGCTTTTGCCATGATGGCTGCGGTCTTTGTCACCAGCCGGCCTGCCAGCCCAGCCCTGTGGCAGCGTCTGGCGCAAGCCGGTGTCGTCCTTGGTCTTGCAGTTGCCGTCGTGGTGCAATTGCACGCAGTCTGGCCGCTGACGGGTACCTTTGCCCGCAAGGACCCGACCTTCCAGTTACGCGGTTGGCCGGAGATCGGACAGGAAGTGAAGGAACTGGCAGAAAGGGAGGGGGCCGGCTTCGTGGCAACGACCAGCTACGGCCTCAATGGCCAGCTCGATTTCCTGATGAAAGACGACCTGCCGGTGTTCCAGCTGACCGAGCGTATCCGCTATGTCATGCAGCCTGCGCCTGACATGTCGCTGTTCGACGGGCCGGGGCTCTATGTTGCTGAAAAGCGCCGGAACCGGGAAGGCGACCTGCGGCAGTCCTTTGCCAACGTCGAGGAAGTTGCCGAGCTGACGCGCAAGGTTAAAGATGTGCCGCTGGAAAAGCTTGTCGTCTACAAGGTTGAGGGGCGTATCGGCCCGGTGTTCGAGCCGGTCGACCCAAATTGAACCGGCAGGAGATGTCGGCTCCACCCAACATCCGACTTGATTTGCTTGGCTGAATGACGCAGGGATGTGGCTTAATATTCACATTGTCCGGTCCGCCTGCGGAATTTCATGAAGCGAATTACACTTGGAGCGTTGGACTACGGCCTTGCCTTCGGGGTCGATCGCGCATTGCGTGAACTTGTGGAACGGGGGCGCCTGAGCGCTCTTGGAGCCATGGTTGCCACCGAGCTGTGGCCACGCGAATTCCGTCCGTTGCAGGAAACCGCGGAGAAGGTCGGCAAACGGGCACTCTTCGGGGTGACCTTGGCCTTCAGCGGTGATCGTGTTTCGCCTGTCAGCGCCCGCATGCAGGAAATCTATGGCGACCGGATGTTCACGCGCGAACAACTGCAGCGCCGTGCCTTGCTGCGGCTTTTGCCGGACCAGCTTCTGCAGGAGGAAGCCCAGGCTCAGCTTGCCCGCTACAGCGTGTTGATGAAACGTCAGCCGGATTTCGTGGCGGTGCGTGAAGGTCTGTTGGAGCGCACGTCCCTTGCGCGGATCGTTCTGAAGGCGATCGAGCATGCCGATTATCCCGAACCGCCACTGCTGATTTCGCCGGTGCAATCAGGTCTCAAGGCTGTCCGCCTGGCACGGCTTGCCAAGGCGCACGGCCTGAAGCTGCTTCCCAAGGCGGATCCCTTGCCGGAGACCGAGGATCAGGAAGTGCTGCACGCTCTTTTGCATAACCATTTTGACGGCATGAGCGATCTCAGTTTCGTGGCTGCTATTCCCGGCCGTTCGGACGATCGCCTGCGGCGCGACGAGCCGCGCCGGAAGATTGCAATACGCGAATGCCAGTTTGAGGTTCTGTCCAGCCAGAGGTTCTTTCAGACGCTGGAGAAGAAGGACGTTTTTCTGAACTGACGCCGAACTTTCGCTTAAGGTGCTGGCAGTCAGGCTTTTGCGAGGTTTGGTTCGGACTTGCGAATTCGGATTGGCCAGTGGGCATGACGAAGTGGTGAAACGAAAAAACGGCCCTGCGGGGTACAGGGCCGTTTTTCGTGGAGGTCCGGAAGAGGGGAGGGGCGGCCCCGCTTCCATGTCCTTAGATATAGGGTTATTTTGCTGGAATGCACGTGATGGGCATCACAAGATGGCGTTTGATCTTGTAATTTCGCGGGCAGCAGCGCTTTTGGCAGGGGTAAGGTGTGGCTGAAATCAAGGATTTTTTAAAAAATAGCTTTTCGCTTGAAGGGCTTGACCCGGAACTGGCTGTCGGCCTGTCGCGCCTTGCAAGGCCGATGAAAATATCGGCTGGCACCATTCTCTTCGAAAATGGCGATCCCGGAAACGGCTGTTACGCGGTTCTGGAGGGCTCGCTCAAGGTATCGCTTCTGTCCGTTGAAGGCGACGAGCAACTGCTTGCAGTGCTCGGCCCTGGCGATCTTGTCGGCGAACTGGCCCTGCTTGATGGCCGTCCGCGGTCTGCAACGGTCATCTCCCTGAAGGAAGCCCAGCTTGCCTTCATCGACAAGGCCGCCTTCCAAAGGTTTGCCGATGAGAACCCGGCCGTCTACCGGCATATGCTGTCAATCGTCGGCAAGCGTCTGCGCCATGCCAATGATGTGCTGGCGGCACGCTCGTTCCTGCCCTTGCCGGGAAGGGTCGCCCAGACCCTGCTGCAGTTGGCGGAAACCTTCGGCAAGCCGCTCGACGATGGCCGGTTGCTGATCCACTACAAGCTCAGCCAGGCAGATATCGCCAACATGGCAGGTGCCGCGCGCGAAAACGTCAGCCGCGTCCTCAACGACTGGAAGAGGGCAGGCACCATCAGCCGGATTTCCGGCTACTACTGCCTGGAGCAGATGGACTTCCTGGAAAAGGCTTCGACGCTCTAGGAAAACCAGGATCGAAACGGATGGTCCCCGTCTGCCTCGTTGCAGCCGGGGTTGCCTCAGGCGCTGGTTTCGACCGGCAATGCCATCTGTGTTCCGGCCAGAATGGATGCCAGCGTTTCGGTATTGAGGCTTTCCAGAAAGGCTTCCGAGGCTCGCGCCATTGCGCCTTTCAGCGCACACCGGGGCAGGAAGGCGCAGACTGTGGGCTCGGGCTTCAGGCAGGCGACGACGCCAAGGTCCGGCTCGATCAGCCGTACCACATCCCCCAGGCGGATCATGTCCGGTGTTTTCGCCAGCCGTATCCCGCCGCCACGCCCGCGCGTCGTCTCCAGATAGCCACCTTTGGCGAGATGAGCGACGATTTTCATGACATGTGATTTGGCAAGGCCAAGCTGCCGCGAAAGCTTGTCGACGGTCTGCGGGTCGTCGGATTGGCCGGTCGCCATCAGAATTCTCAAGGCAAAATCGCTGGCCTGACTGAGGCGCATGGCTGGGTCTCTTTAAACATTCATCTTATATGTTGATTTTAGCGGGTTGTTGTGCCATTTAAAAGATGCATATTAAATGAATGTTATGGAGGCGGCTATGGAAGCCCCTAACTCCAGTACCAACAGATACAAGCTGAAGAGACGCGAAACGCCGGACCAGGGCGACCGGCTCCGTCGTTACGAGAAGGTCGATGAACAGGCGATCCATGTGATGGTGCATACCTTCTATGGCTGCATTCGCCAGCATCCACGGCTCGGAGGCATCTTCGAACGCCGTCTGGCTGGCCGTTGGGAAGAGCACCTGCCGAAAATGGAAGCCTTCTGGCAATCCGTCCTGATGAAGAACGGCGCCTACAAGGGCAAACCCGTGCCGGCTCACCTGAAGCAGAAGGAGCTGGTAAGCACGGATTATGGCGAATGGCTCGGTGTCTTCCGGCCCGTGATCCGTGAATTGTTCGTACCGGACCTTGCAGACGAGATTGTGGCCATTGCCGAACGCATCGCGCAGAGCCTGTGGCTGGCCACTTTCGGAACCCCCGGAGCCAATCCGCCTGCCGAACTGACATCGCAACCCTCTGAATGGAGCGGATCATGCTGGTAACGATTGTCCTGATAGCGGAAGTGCTGGTGTTCGTCTGGTTCACCGTCTTTTCGCTGATGCTTCTGTCCATGTATCTGGATTCGCGCGGCATGCCGCTGCCGAAACTGGATGTCGCCGGCCGCACACTCATCGGCAGCGCGAAACTGGCCTTCATCACCGGCATCGTCGCCCTTTCGGCGATGACAGTCCTTGAAATCCAGGCCTTCAGCTAGAAAGCAACCGAAATGAATACCTCCAACCTTCTGCATCGCGGCCTGCCGATCCTGCTGATCTGGGTCGCTGCCCCCATGCCGTTGTGGATCATGGCAATCCTGTTGTTTGTCCTTTGACGCTGGACTTGATCCGCAGTTCCTTCTGAGGCCCTCCGATCAACCACTTCTATTCTTGCAGGTGATGACCTAGTCTTCTTGCGAGAATCAGCGGAGGGGCTCAGGCGTGTACGACGAAAAGCCGACAGGCGATCTGACATTGCGCACCATGGCAATGCCTGCCGATACCAATGCCTCGGGAGATATTTTCGGGGGCTGGGTGTTGTCGCAGATGGACCTGGCAGGCGGTATCGCAGCCGGTCAACGGGCCGAGGGACGTGTCGTGACCATCGCGGTCGACAAGATGAAATTCATCCGGCCTGTCCATGTGGGCGACGTGCTGTGCGTTTATGCAGAAGTCCTTCGTGTCGGCAACTCGTCGATGGAAATCAAGCTTGAATCCTGGGCCCTGCGCCATCGCTACGGCCATCGTGAAAAGGTGACCGAAGCGGTCTTCACCATGGTGGCCGTCGATGACGGCGGCAAGCCGCGCCCGGTCCCCAAGAGGGACTGAGCGCCGCGATCTCATCCGGCTTGGTTCCCAAAAAAACCTCATAAAAAACCTCATCCTGAGGAAGCGCGTCAGCGCTGTCTCGAAGGATGGGTGGTATACTGATGAGCAAGCGGCCCATCCTTCGAGACAGGCCTTCGACCTTGCTCAGGAAGGGGCGAGTTGTTGCAGCACGCCTGTATCAAAGAAATTGGCAGAGTGCAGACGTTGTGCACCACACGGGGGCACGCCCCGTCAGTGCCTGACGGGTCCGTGCCGGTTGAGAATATCGGCAAAGAGGTCTTCATCGACAGCGCAGGTGCAGCCGTTCGCCCACAGTTGAAGCAGTGTTTTCAAACGCTCGGTGCGGGCGGTCTGGCTGAGCGGCGCCTTGTGCCGCGGTAGGCCACCCAGGATGCGCAGGGATTTGATCCGCGCCAGCACGCAGTCTTCAGCGGCCTGGCACCAGATATCCGTTCCGGCAAGCTTGGAGCTCGCCGCCACATGGTTCTCGATCAGATCTGCCGCACGTCCGGCAAAAGGGTCCTGAGACAAAAAATCCTCCATCGGTTGCCCGAGGAGGACTGGCGCATGCAAATTAACCGCTTAGTTGCCGGAAAGCCTCGGTTGAGGGTCTGACCAGCCGCATCCCTGTTGCGGAAACCACCTTGCCCGGAATGGCAGGTTGGCGAGGGCGCCAGCCCTTCTCTTGATGATGGCGCGCTTATGCCATGTCCAATCCGGCTTGGCAAGTCCGCCAGTGCATGGCACATCTTCCTGAAAGGACTAGCTCGGGAGCACCACAATTGGACCGATCCATGTTGCATCACAGTCGGCCGTTGGTGCCGATCCTGCTCGCCTTTTGTGCCTGCTTCATCGATGTGGTCTGCATTCTCGGCCTGTTTCACACCTTCACGGCATTCATTACCGGAACGCTTGTCGTCTTGTGCACGGAGGTGTTTCACCAGGGGCAAAACGCGGCCCTGAAGGTCTTCGTGCTCGCGGTTTTCTTCGGTTCGACTCTCTTCTGGTTCGTTTCGGTCACTGCGCTGGTGCGCAAAAACAGGATTGCCGTCCGGCATCTGTTCGCGCTCGAAGCTTTGCTGGTGGCGGGCTTCATGTTCGTCGCCGGTCTTGGAGATCCGTCAGCCGGAGGACCGTTGTCTGCCGTCACTCTGACGGCTGTCGGGTTTTCGACCGTGGCCATGTCGTTGCAGAACGTCATCATGCTGACCCTGCTCAACAGACATGTTCCCACGACCATCATGACCGGCAATACGCTGAAGCTTGTGCTCGGCATCGCCGACTATTTCACGCATCCCGAAACGCGGCCCGACAGCCGCTCCCGGATCCGTCACCAGGCCTTCGTCCTGATGGCCTTCGCGGCCGGAGGCCTCCTGGCGAGTTTCCTGATGACCGTCATGGGGTTCTGGGCGCTTGCGATACCTGTTGCGCTTTTGATGCTGCTGGCGATAGTCCAGCCGGTGCATGAGCCTCAAGTCGCCTGAAACCGGTGCCAGCTACTCAGGCCGCAAATTATGCGCCCAAGCTGGGTGCTTCTTCCCTTTGGTGGTGCCGGTCGTAATCGATGCGGCCGTCGACCAGGTGGATACGCCGGTCCATCCTGTCGGCGAGATCGATATCATGGGTAACGGCGACGACGGTGGTCCTTTCGGTCTTCACAATGGCCTGAAGACTTTCAAACACCTGTTCCGTCGATACACTGTCGAGACTGCCGGTCGGCTCATCAGCAAGGATCAACTGCGGTGAATTGGCAAGTGCCCGGGCGACAGCGACGCGCTGTCGCTGCCCGCCGGACAATTGCTCCGGGCGGCGGTGAAGAAACTCTTCCAGACCCAGCGCCGCCAGAAGCTCCGTCGCATGGTCGAGTTGAGCCTTGGGGCTGCGTTTGCCGAGCCGCTGCATCGGGATCATTACGTTTTCCAGCGCGGTAAATTCCGGCAGCAGGAAATGAAACTGGAAGACGAAGCCGAGTTTTTCCAGGCGAAGATGCGCCATTTCGGCAGATGTCAGCGCATGGGTGGGAAGGCCGTCTATCCGGACCTCGCCGGACGTCGGCCTGTCCAGAAGGCCAAGCAGATACAAAAGCGATGATTTCCCGGAACCGGACGGACCGGTAATCGCAACGAACTCCGCCTCGCCAACCTGAAAGCTGACGTCCTGCACCAGTGTCACCGGCACGATGGCCGGCAAGATGCGGGTGAGGTTGCTCGCTTCCAGCAGAACGTGGCCGGGAGCCGTTTGTTTTTCCGGGGAAGGGGTCATGTCGCCCCTCGGATAATGTCGACAGGATTGAGCCGGGCGGCTTTCCTGGCGGGAATGTAGCCGGCGATCCCGGATGAAAACAGCGCCAACAGGCAGGCTATGATGTAGTGCAGGGCGGAAAAATAGATCGGCAGGTGGGTCATCTCCACGTCCTGGGTAAATTCGAATTTGACCGACGCGAGATAGCTCGACAGTCCGAAACCGAGCGCCGAACCTGCAAGAGCGCCAAGGATACCGATCACCAGCCCTTCAAGCACGAAGATCTGCTGAATATCGACTTCCGGAAATCCGAGCGACTTCAGGATCGCGATGTCACGCGCCTTTTCGTGCACGATCGTCGAGACGATGTTGAAGATGCCGAAGCCGGCGACCACCAGAATGGCCCCGACAACCGTGTACATGATCACGTTGCGTACGAAGAAGGCTTCCATCAGCCCCTCGTTGGCCTCTTCCCAGGAAACCGCCTTGTAGCCGAGCTGCCGCTCGGCCCGTGCGGCAACCGCGTTGGCTTCGGCGATGGAATTGAGGTGGATCGCGATCGAATTGATGACGTCCGGTTTTTCCAGGAGGATCTGCACGGCCTTCAGTGGCGCATAGGCAAGCCCTTCGTCGCTGGTGGTGATGCCGCTGTGGAACAGGCCGACGATCTTGAAGCGCTTGGCGACACCGTTTGCGGATGTCAGGGTCACGGTATCGCCCAGGTCCGCACCCAGCCGTTCCGCTGCCTTGTCGCCGACAACGAGGCCATTTGACGTCGTGTCCAGGTCCTCGAAGGAGCCTTGGCGCATATCCTCGCCGATCTTGGAGACGGTCAGTTCGCGCTTGGGTTCCACACCGACCAGGGTCATGCCGATGTCCTGTCCGGCATAGCGCAGCACCGCCTGGCCGCTCAGGCGCTGCGCCATCGATCCGTTCACCCAGTCGCGCAGCGAGGCAAGCGCTTCGGTCGGATTTCGGATGCCGCGAAGGTCTTCCTTTGGTCTGAGACCATGATAGGTGACAGCGTCATAGACTGCACTGGCCGGTTGTTCCGCCGGTGCGCGTTGCTCGTCCAGGATCTCCACATGGGGAATGGCGTCGATCAGTGTTGCGGTAAAATCCCGCTGAGACCCTTCCATGAGGCTCGCCATCGCCACCGAAAATCCGACACCAAGTGCGACGCCAAGCGTTGAGACAATGGTCTGGCGCAAGCGGTTGCGAATGTGGGTGGAGGCGATGCGCAGGAGAAGCATTATTTGCCGTCTCCGGGAACCGGCCTGACCTTCTGTCCTTCTGCCAGATCCGGGTTATAGGGAAAGACGACCCGGCTATCTCCGGTGATCCCCTTCAGCACTTCCGTGGCGCGGGTGCCCTTGATCCCGGTTTCGACCTCCAGCTGAACGATTTTGTTATCCCCATCCAGCGTCAGCAGCTTCGAGCCGTCGAAGGCAGCGGTCGGCAGAAGCAGCGCGTCGTCCTTCTCCGAGGTGACGATATTGATCTCGGCTGTCATGCCGATGCGCAGCGGGGTGTCTTCCGGGAGATCGAGATAGACCCGGTAGTTCTTCAGCACCGGATCGCCTTTCGGAGTGATGCTGGCAACTTCCGCTGTCAGTTCCTTGCCTGGAAAGGCATCTGCACGGATCAGGGCCTTGTGACCCTTGGCGACCTTGGGAATATCCTCCTCGTTGACTTCCGCCACCAGTTGAAGGGGAGAAGGCTGACCGATCCAGAAGAGAATTTCACCGGGTTCGGCAACTTCCCCCACCGACCCGTCCGCCCTCAGAACCATGCCGTCCATGGGGGCCACGATGACATAGTCGCGCAGCCGTTCCTTCTGGGCCGCGGTGATGGCGTTGATGCGGATCAGTTCGTTCTGGGCCTTGTCGTAAACCTGCTGGCTGACGACACGGCGTTCCAGCAGTTGCAGCGCACGTTCCTTGTCGGATTGTGCCAGCTCCTGGCGGGCTTCCAGTTCGGCAAGCGTCGCACGGGCATCGCCGCTGTCCAGTTCCGCCAGCTGGTCGCCTTTCTGGACCTGGTCACCCTCGCAGCCGCACAACGAGACGATCCGCTCGCGGATGATGCTGGTAACCTTCGCCCATCGGACGGGTTCAACGACTGCGGTGGCATAGACCACTTCGGCTGCCCGCCCGGTCGTCGGCATCACGGTCTGCACTTCCGGCGGTTTCTTGAACCACCAAAGTGAGCCCGCGATGGCTCCCGCGATCAGCAGAACAAATATCAAAAGTTTTAAAAAGCGCATGGCACACCCTTGCCGGATCTGCCGCCACAATAACGTTTCGAGCAAGGAACGCCATGGCCTGGATCAAATGAGGATGCCTGCGCGCAAAGGCTGGCTGGACGTGTGCCTCAAGAGCGCGATCAGGTAGCGCCCTTCGTCGAAGATCAGTAATGCGGCGGCTTTTCGATCTGGTGGCCGGGCAGAACGTTCTCCATCAGTTCCGTGACCTGATCCGTCATGTTGGTGACGAGCCGGTTGAGCCTGTCCAGCTGGCGTCCCTGATCGAAGACGACCGTATTCAGTTCATCAATGGTGTTGAGCGCATGAGCGAGATCGATCTCGAGCTTCTCGATTCGGGCTTCTTTGTCGTCCGCCATGGGTGTCTCCTGCGTCGTCCTGGGGCAATGTGGCTTCTTTCGGCACTCGCCCGATGTCTGTCGAGGCAGGTATATTGCGGCGGCGGCGAAACACCAACTCTCATTGTCAGCGGACTGTGAGTTTGCGCCGGGCGGTGCTGCGCTATATCTATGCGTAATCCTGACAGGGGTCGGGACCTGCAATCCCTAAAGAGGGCTCCATGACCGATCTGTCTGACTTCGAGATCTCCCGCAAATGGCCCGCCAAACACGCCGACCGTATTCAGCTCTATTCGCTGCCGACGCCCAACGGCATCAAGGTTTCGGCGATGCTGGAAGAAACGGGCCTGCCTTATGAGCCGCATGTGGTCGATTTCGGCAGCAATGACCAGTTAAGCTCGGAATTCCTGTCGCTCAATCCGAACAACAAGATCCCGGCAATCATCGATCCGCACGGTCCAGGCGGCGAGCCGCTGCCCTTGTGGGAATCCGGCGCGATCCTGATTTATCTGGCGGAAAAGTCGGGCAAATTCCTGCCGCAGGAGCCGGCAAGGCGCGCCGAAACGCTGCAGTGGCTGATGTGGCAGATGGGTGGCTTTGGCCCGATGGCGGGTCAGTTGGGCTTCTTCCACAAGTTCGCGGGCCGGGACTATGAAGACCGTCGGCCTTTCGAGAGATACCGGGACGAGACGAAACGCCTGCTTGGCGTTCTGGACCGGCAGCTGGATGGGCGCGATTTCATCATGGGGAGCGACTATACCATCGCAGACATGGCCTGCTGGCCCTGGGCGCGAAATCTCAACGGCTTCTACGAGGCCGGCGAGGTGACCGACTTCGCGTCCCACACCAATGTGGTTCGCTGGGTCGACACCTGCATGAGCCGTCCGGCAAGCCAGAAGGCGGTCAACATTCCCTCGCGCGACTAACGTGAAACGGTGTCGATCAGGCCAGGAAGACGACCGAAGTGAGCAATGCCAGTAGCAGGATGATCACCGCTGCGACCCGCCAGATGGTGCCATATCTGGAAACCGGGGGAACCTGGGATTCCAGTTCCTGATCGGTCTGGGCATCCTGAGCGATCGTCCTGTTGAGTTGATCGGCATTCTCATATTGGTCTGACGCAGTCTGTCGCATACTCTGTGCCATCGGTCCCTCCATGGTTCAATTCTAGGAAGAAAACCGTCAGAGGCGGCTAAGGTTCCGAAAACCGTGTAAGACGGTCACGCATGAGGAACGGATGCTGACCGGATTATTGCGCTTCAGCCTCTTTCAGTGGTGGGCCGCTGAACTCCGTTTCGATAACGAACCCAACATCATCCCCCACCCCGAGGTTAGAGCCTTCTGGCGGAAGTCCGTAAGACATGCCGAAATCGGACCTTCTCAGCGTACCTGTTGCGGAAAATCCGATCCGAGCCTGTGGGTCGTAAACCGCCAGGCCCGGATAACCGCCGTTGAAACGCACGTCGAGCTCAACTGGCCGCGTTTCTCCCCTGAATGACAGGTCGCCTGTCACGACGGCAGTTTCAGCGCCGGTCAGTTCAATGCTGGTCGAGCGATAGGTGATCTTCGGATGATCTCCTGCATTCAGCCAGTCCGGGCCAAGCAGCATGTCGCGAAAGCCATCGGGTGGCGTTGCCGTCAGATGCAGGGATGCGACGTTTATGTCGACGCTCAGGCTGGCGTTGGCCGGATCAGCGGGATCGAGTTCCAGTGCGGCGTCAAAGTCAGCAAAGGACGCGCTGTAGTATGAAAAGCCGAGGTGATTTGCCCGGAAGATGAGCGTCGAATGGAATTTGTCGATCTTGTAACTGCCTGCCGGTAGAGCCGTCGCGGCGTCACCTGCATTTGCAGCAAGTGATGGCAACAGCACCGCTGCGACACCGCAAAGGGCGGACAGAAAACGAAGTCCCGGGGACAGTGGCATAGTGGTTCCTCTATTGACCGGTAGTTGGAAACAGCGGTGTGTTCAGGCCGATTTCAGGTGAAGCCGTGGCTGAATTACCTGTGGCCATAGCCAGTGGTCTTGCCGATCGGCTATCAGGCAATCAAAAGATACCGACCAGTTGGTATGTTGTCAATCTTGCGGCCCTGATCTGTCGCCGGACGAGGAAGGTGTTGGGCTTCAGCATCTAACAAAGCCTTGACCATGCGGGAGAAGCATCAAGGCTGGTAAAATCTCCCGCGGCGATGGTTTGACCCAGTGTATTGATCGCATTGAGAGCCGCGCGGGTAAATGATCCGCCAAGACTGATCCGCCGCACGCCAACGTCTGCGAGCTGGTCGAAGGACAGGCCCGATGTACCTTGCCCGATGACATGGTTGACCGGAACAGGTACCGATGCGCAGGCCGTCCGTATGGCTTCAAGATCAGGTAGGCCCGGTGCGTAGACGACGTCTGCCCCTGCTTCGGCAAAAGCGGACAGACGGCGAAGAACCTCATCGAGGTCATAGGCTCCCTTGCCGAGACCATCGGCGCGAGCCGTCAGGACGATCCCGGATTTCCGGGCCTCCAAGACAGCGGCATCAACGCGCTCGAGAGCTTCGGAATATGGTCTTATACGACCAGGGTTGGACGTGTCGCGGTCTTCTATCGAGATGCCGGCAAGCCCGGCTTTCGCGGCAAGTGCGACCGTCTCCGCGATACCTTCCGGTGTGTCTGCAAAACAGTCTTCTCCGTCCAGGGTGACGGGAAGGCCAGTCGTACGGGACAATGCCGATGCGTGGTCGATCGCTTCCTGCCTGGAAATTTGCCGGGAACTATCGCGCCGGCCTGTCGTGAAGGCATATCCCGACGACGTGGTGGCCAGAGCCTTGAAGCCGCAGTGCGCCAACAGCCTGGCGGATACGGCATCCCACGGATTGGGCACGATAAAGCACCCGGTCTCGTGCAGTTCTCGAAAGACATTGGCTGGGCTGGACATTTGAAGGATGCGCGAAGAGCAGGGCTATCTTGGACCGATATGAAAACACAGAGGTAGCAAGAAGAGCAAGCGCTTCCGTTGGTTGAGTTGCTGTTCAGGTTTCTGGAAACCCATGCCAGCCCTGGGCTGCCTTGCAGTACAAGCATGAGATGATGGGCGGCCAAGAAAAAAGGGCGGTCCGAAGACCGCCCTTTCTGTAAAGCTTGTGAGCTTTGGGCTTCTTAGAAGCCCATGCCGCCCATGCCGCCCATGTCGCCGCCCGGCATTGCCGGAGCGTCTTTCTTCGGCAGTTCAGCAACCATGGCTTCGGTGGTGATCAGCAGACCAGCGACGGAAGCTGCGTCCTGCAGAGCAGTACGGACAACCTTGGTCGGGTCGATGATGCCAGCTTCGATCATGTTGACGAACTGTTCGGTCTGAGCGTTGAAGCCGAAGGACGGATCGTCGTTTTCCTGGATCTTGCCAACAACGATGGAGCCTTCGACACCAGCGTTTTCAGCGATCTGACGGATCGGAGCTTCCAGAGCGCGCAGGACGATCTTGATACCAGCTGCGATGTCGGCGTTGTCGGAGGCCAGGCCTTCGACTGCCTTCTTGGCGCGCAGCAGAGCGGTACCGCCACCCGGGACGATGCCTTCTTCAACGGCAGCGCGGGTTGCGTTCAGAGCGTCGTCGACGCGGTCTTTTTTCTCTTTCACTTCGATTTCGGTCGCACCGCCAACGCGGATAACGGCAACGCCGCCTGCGAGCTTTGCAAGACGCTCCTGGAGCTTCTCACGGTCGTAATCGGAAGTGGTTTCTTCGATCTGAGCCTTGATCTGGGAAACGCGGCCGTTGATGTCGTCCTTGGAGCCAGCACCGTCAACGATGGTGGTGTTTTCCTTGGTGATGGACACCTTCTCGGCGGTGCCGAGCATGTCGAGGGTCACGTTCTCCAGCTTGATGCCGAGATCTTCGGAGATAACGGTGCCGCCGGTCAGGATCGCGATGTCTTCCAGCATGGCCTTGCGGCGGTCGCCGAAGCCCGGAGCCTTGACAGCAGCAATCTTCAGGCCGCCACGCAGCTTGTTGACGACGAGGGTAGCAAGTGCTTCGCCTTCAACGTCTTCAGCAATGATCAGCAGCGGACGGGAAGACTGAACAACAGCTTCCAGGATCGGCAGCATGGCCTGCAGGTTGGAAAGCTTCTTCTCGTGCAGCAGGATGTACGGCTTTTCCAGGTCAGCCATCATCTTGTCAGCATTGGTGACGAAGTAAGGAGACAGGTAGCCGCGGTCGAACTGCATGCCTTCAACGACTTCGAGTTCGGTTTCGAGGGACTTTGCTTCCTCGACGGTGATCACGCCTTCGTTGCCGACTTTCTGCATGGCTTCGGCAATGTCCTTGCCGACCTGCTCGTCGCCGTTAGCGGAGATCGTGCCGACCTGTGCAACTTCACCAGAGGTGGTGATGGTCTTGGAAGCAGCGGTCAGAGCCTTGACGGCTTCAGCAGCAGCAAGATCAACGCCGCGCTTCAGGTCCATCGGGTTCATGCCGGCTGCAACAGCCTTGGCGCCTTCCTTGACGATGGCCTGAGCCAGAACGGTCGCGGTGGTGGTGCCGTCGCCAGCGATGTCGTTGGTCTTGGAAGCCACTTCGCGCACCATCTGGGCGCCCATGTTTTCGAACTTGTCTTCCAGTTCGATTTCCTTGGCAACAGACACACCGTCCTTGGTGATGCGCGGTGCGCCGAAAGCCTTGTCGAGAACGACGTTACGGCCTTTCGGGCCGAGGGTCACCTTGACGGCGTTTGCGAGGGTGTCGACACCACGCAGCATGCGCTCACGTGCGTCGGAGGAGAATTTTACTTCTTTAGCAGACATGTGATCGTCTCACTCTTTTGGAACAGGTTGAAATCAGAAGCGGTTCGCGGCTGGTTACGCGATCACGCCCATGATGTCGGATTCCTTCATGATCAGGAGGTCTTCACCGTCGATCTTGACTTCGGTGCCGGACCACTTGCCGAACAGAACGCGGTCACCAGCCTTGACGTCGAGCGGAACGATCTCGCCGTTGTCCTTGCGGGCGCCGGTGCCGATGGCGATGATTTCGCCTTCCTGCGGCTTTTCCTTAGCGGTGTCCGGAATGATGATGCCGCCAGCAGTCTTTGCTTCAGAATCTACGCGGCGAACGACGACACGGTCGTGCAGTGGACGAAATGCCATAACACTGTTTCCTCTCATGAGCGCGCCCCACGCAATAGGCAGCGCGCGAGACATGAACATTGGGTTGCGTTGCACGGAAGGAAATTGCCTCCCGTCACCAATTAGCACTCCTTAACAGCGAGTGCTAACAGCGCCATGGATTTATGTAGCTGTGCTCAGCTTGTCAATGCTTTGTGACGAGAATTTAATCGCAATCGGTCGCGTTGCGCCTATGGGGTAGTCAACAGACCGGGGAGGCGGAATTATGGCGTCGCTGCTACTGCGTCAGCGAGCCCGGCTCAATTCGCGCCGGAAACGCTGAATGGCAGTGTAAAGGCGCTCGTTTTGCCGCCGATTTCGTCGGTGAAGCTCGTTTCCAGCTGGTAGTCGCCGGCCGGCAGTCCGCTGAACTGAAACGTGAGGGCCGCGGAAAGTTCACGCTGCTTGGACCGGCCGCTGCCGGAAAAGGTCGCGAAGTTCTCCTGTTCGGCCAGAACCTGGCCGGATTTAGTCAGCAGTCTGTAGTCCGCGGTCAGCTCATAGGCATAACCGCCTTCGGTTTCCTGAAAGCCGTAACCGACCGGTTCTGCGTAGACAGACAGCGCTTCACCATCGGCAAACGTTGCATCAGCGCGCGGCGTATACTCGCCATATCCGGTGCTCGGGCTGGAAGCGAAGGTTGCGGCCGTGAACGAAAGACCGGCAGCCGCCCATGCCTGGTCATAGGCGGCAAGTGCGTTCTGGAAAGCTTCAGGAGGGCTGGCGGGGGATTGGGCCTGCGCGGACAGCTGTCCAGCAGACAGTCCGGTTGCAATCAGAACAGCAGACAGCGTCTGCCGAAAAGCACATTTTCCCACCAGCATCATCTATATCCCCGCACGCCTTTAAATCTTGTCGTTTTCAGCGATTTTGCCGATATAAACCGACTTGTCCGATTAAACAAGGCAATGTGTGCGGCGCGGTAAACGCCGGATTTAGCTGTACTCTACTCGTTATCCGCGAAAGTAGAAAACCCGATTGCGGTTAACGTGTCGCCGGTCCGGGCATTTACATGCTGCGGGCTGTCCAGGACTGGCGCTTGCGGTAGATAGTGGAAGGGCTGATCTCAAGCGCTGCTGCCGCCATGGCGATGTTGCCGTCAAAGGCATCAAGAGCGTCTTCGATGATGCGCCGCTCCTGGGCCCAAAGCGGCTCGATGGTTCCGAACGGCCGGCTTGGTGGCGCCACGCGCGATCGCTCGCGGGACAGGTCGATCAAGGTGCCCGGCCGGCTGCTCTGGTCGCGAATGATCAGCGGCAGCATGTCGTATGTGACAGCGGCACCGTCATTCATGACAACGATCTGCCGGATGGTGTTCTCAAGCTGGCGGACGTTGCCCGGCCAGGGATAGGAAATGATCCGCGCTTCAGCGTCCGCATCAAACCCTCTGAAACCGCGCCGTTCTTCCGCCGAATAGCGTTCAAGGAAGGTTTCGGCGAGCGGCAGGATATCGTCGCGGCGCTCTCTGAGAGGCGGCATGTGGATCGGCAGCACGTGCAGCCGGTAGTAAAGGTCTTCGCGGAAGCGGCCGGCGGATATTTCCTGAACCGGGTTCCGGTTTGTTGCGCAGATGATGCGCGCGTCCACCTTGCGGGTATGTGTGTCACCGAGGCGCTGGAACGTCCCCGTCTGCAGGAAGCGCAACAGCTTGCTCTGCAGGAGAAGGTCCATCTCGCCGATCTCGTCCAGGAACAGCGTGCCGCCATCGGCCTGTTCGGCCGCGCCCGCACGGTTGTCTGCAGCTCCAGTAAAGGCGCCGCGCACATATCCGAAGATCTCGCTTTCAATGAGGTCTCGCGGAATCGCCGCGCAGTTCAAGGTGACGAAACGGTTGGACCGGCGCTCGGATAATTCGTGAACCGCTGCGGCGCACAGTTCCTTGCCCGTTCCGGACTCTCCGGTAATGAAGACCGGAGCCTGCGACGGCGCCATGCGACCGATCTGGTCGTGGATGTCGCGCATCTGGGCGGAGGTGCCCACCAGGCGGTTCGTTCCGGAGCTTTCGGTCCTGATGTGTGCGGCGCGAAGCGGAGGTGCGGATAGCTCCGGCATTGAAACGACAGGCTGGACACTCTGCGGTGCTGCGGGAGCAACCGGTTGAACGGGCCTTCTTTGTTTCAGCTGGAAGGAAATCTTGGACGCAAGCGCATCGAGCGAGAAGGGCTTGGTCAGGAAATCATGGGCTCCGGCGCGCATCGCGCTGACGGCCCGCGAGACAGACCCCTTGGCCGAAACCGCGATGATGACCGCCTTGGGACAGCGAACCGCATAGGCTTCCAGGGCTTCGTCGCCACCGATGGTTTCCAGATCGATGATCAGAATGTCGGTGGTCTTGTCTGCAAGGTCTTGCAGGCAGGACGAGGAGTCCGTGTACAGGATGGGGTCCGTACAGGCATGAGACAGTTTGGCGCAGACCGCAGATGTGCGGGCAGCCTCGGAGGCCGTTGCGTCAAGTACGCGTACTATAACAGGCAGCTCTTTGCCCTCATTACTCCCCATTGCTGGGTAACTCCCATCGCTGGATACGGGTCATTCGAATATCGAAAGATTCGTCAATTTGATAATTCTCCGAACAGGGTAAACAAAGCGTTGTCAGATGACGCAAATTGCAGGCGATCTTCGCTTTCGGCACAGAAAAGGGCCGAAGTGAGCAAAATATTCCAGCTCAAACGGGGGGGTGGATATGCCGAAGACCGGTCAGACCTGAGAAATCAAAGGCCGGCCGACAGGTATCCTGCCAGGAAACTGGCAAGGCAGAGGGCGAACACCAGCCAAAGGTCAACAGGATGTACCAATGCGCGTTGCAGCTTTCGGAAGACTTCCGGAAGGCCGGTTCCACCCGGTGCGTTGGTTCCGGTGCGCAAGGCGTGCGCGGGCGGCCGGAAGGCATCATGCTCGTCCACGGTTCCCGACACCCCACCTGTTTCAAGGTGTGGAAGAGCCTTCGTTCCCGGCGCGAAATGTTTACCGGCCGAGTCCCCGTCTGGTGCATCTTTGGCGGCAAGGTCTGCTGCACAATCCGGAAACGACCCGGCGTGCGCCGGTTGAAACTCCGGCGCGTAGCTGCCTTTGGGAATGGTGATGCGCACCGGGTCGTTTGCACCGGACCCGGCATAGTACTTCTCTAACCTGCGCCGCAGCCGGGCGGCCTCGACACGTACGATAGGGTCCGTCACCGGATTGAAGTCTTCCGGCCGCCCGAGCGCTTCGACCGCGATCGTATAGCCTTTTATCTTTTCCTGTTGTCTGTTCAACGTGGCATGCACGACAAACCCCAGGAAGGCACGCAGTTGGGGCGCGGACTGGAATTCGGAGCTTTTCAGGGTGTTGATGAGCGCGGCCTTGATCTGCTCCTCGCAGGGAAGTTGCTCCTGCACTGTGTTCGGGGCCGCTGCTTCACCTGACTTGAGAGAAGTTGAGGCCTCGGGTGTGGGGCGGTCCTTGGCAGGCTGGTCTATCTTCGCATCCGGCGTATTGTCGCGCGGTGCCCGATATGTCGTTTGTTCGGCTGCATGCATATCAGCCCCCTGCTAGACCTGTTGACTGATCCGCCGTGAAGTAGCTTCCCTTACGTAAATTTAGACGAAGTACTACCGAATGCAACGGTCAAAAAGTCATGGGGACGTCATTGCCCGGTGCGTCCAGCGGGTGAGTGGGAGACTTGTGGTTGTGAGCTGTTTGAGACACTGTGAACGCTGCGTGAGGAGCGAAAAACGCCGAAATACCGTGACGCATCAACCATAGTCGGGGACAAGTCACGGATTCCATACCGCAAGGCGGTTGTAGATTCGGCCACGCATGGTTCTTAAGGCATGATTAACCAGTAACTTTTGATTCGCGTTGGAACTTTCGAATACCATGGGGCGGACAGGGACCATATTCGTAGCAATTTGCATGGCCGTGATCGCGCTGTCGTCTGCGACAGTTCTGGTCTTCCAGTTCGGACGGCCGTTCGGCGAAGCTGTTTCCCTGTCGCTTGCGCTCATGTGCACCATGATCCTGATCCACCTGCTGATCGGTCGTGCGCGCGACCGCGGCGCGGTGAGTGAAGCGGTCGACCGTCTTGAAGAGCGCATGGCGGATCTGGACGAGGATGTCGGCAATCTCGAAGGCAGGCTCACGGGCATGGAACACACCATGCCGCGCCGTACCCGCGCTGAAATCGACCCTCTGTTTGCTGAAGTTGAAGTTCTGGGCACCTTGGTCAAGCAGATGGCCGAGGCCATGTCCGACCTTGAAGCGAGGGTCGAGGACCAGCAGGCCATCGCACCGCCGCCGCAGATGCCAAGCTTGCCACGTTATCAGCAGCCGCAGGAGACCTACCAGGAAGAACGCCGGTCCACCTATCAGGCGCCGCAGAACTGGCCTCCGGTTCAGCAGCCTGCGCAGGCCCCGCAGCGCCAGCAGCACGCCCCGGCGTCCTTTTCTCATGAAGCGGACAACGCCATGCAGGAGCCCTATGCGCCAGCGGCTGCACCGCGCCGGGACATGAACGATTTCGATCGACGCTATGGTGTGCACGCACCGCGTCTCGATGATAAGCTGGGTCATGTTCCGGTAAAGGAACAGCCGGTCCACCAGCAGCAGGATTACGCGTTCGAACTGCCGGATGAACCCGACCAGCGCCTTGCCGCACGTACCGCGATGCCGGCCGAAAAGCCGAAGCCGAACATGGCCATGCGCGAACTGATCACGTCGGCACTCAATGCCAACCGGGTGGAGCTCCACCTGCAGCCGATCGTGACACTGCCGCAGCGCCAGGTGAAGTACTATGAAGCCTTCACCCGCCTGCGTGACAACGGTGGCAACCTGATCGAAGCATCGGCTTTTGTTCCGGAAGCGGTTCTCTCGGGCCAGATAGCCCGGATCGACAATCTGCTGCTGTTCCGATCCATCCAGGTCGTGCGCCGCCTGACCTCGCGCAATCGCAATGCCATCCTGTTCTGCAATATCTCGTCGCAGTCGCTGGTTGACGAAACCTTCTTCCCCGGCTTCCTGGAATTCGTGAAGGCGAACCAGGATCTGGCCGATGTACTTGTGTTCGAATTCTCCCAGGACGATGTCGCCCAGATGGGCGGGATGGAGCTGGAAAGCCTGAGTTCGCTGTTCGAAGCCGGGTTCCGCTTCTCCGTCGACCAGATCGCGGACATGAAGATGGACTTCAACTCCCTGGCGGGCAGGGGTTTCAAATACGGCAAGCTGCACGCCGACTATCTCATCGGGCGCCGCGAAGCCAAACACGGCCACATCCATCCGTCCGATTTCGGCGACCTGCTTCATCGCTATGGCATGCAGCTGATCACTGATCATGTGGAAACGGAATCCCAGGTGCTGGAGCTGCTCGACTACGACGTCAAGCTCGCTCAGGGCAACCTGTTCTCGCCGCCGCGCCCGGTGCGTGCGGAAGTGCTGCAGGGCGCACCTGCACCCGGCCCGAGACGCTCCGCCGCCGGTTGATCAGCGCAAGGCGCTTCCGCGTTCCCGAAACGATAACCTGCTTCGACATTTCAGCCGCTGCAAACCGACGAAGCAGCCCATGACAGTGGTCTGCCGCCATATGGCAAAAGCAGGCGGCTTGAGGGCTTTTCCACTCGGCCTTTTCAAGTGCCGACCTGGAAGCCCTGTGTCACTCCGGACAAGCGGATCGCAATGCCTGTCTCGAATGCACGTTTTCTGCCTTGAAGGCTGTTCCCAGGCTCGAGCAGTGATGATCGCACTTCAGTCTGGCAGGCAAAATCAAAGACGCCCCGGTTTGAGCCGGGGCGATTGTCATTGAGGCAATGTCGTTGGTGGTTTGGGGCTACCCCTGTTTCGGGCCGACGGTCACCACTGTCGGAGCCTTGTCGGCCAGCAGGCGTTTGGCCACCCGTTTTACGTCGTCCAATGAAATAGCCTCGATCTCGCTGTTGCGGCGGTCGAAATAGTCGATCCCCAGTTCCGCATTCTGCAGAGCGACCAACTGCCGGGCAATCTTGCCGGAACTGTCGAAGCGCAGAGGGTAAGAGCCGGTCAGATACTGTTTGGCAGACTGCAATTCGTCTTCGCTCGGTCCGGTTTCGGCCATGCGACTGATCTGTTCCAACATGATCTTCACAGTCTCGTCCGCCCGGTCCGCCTTGGTCGCGGCATTGGCGATCAGAAGACCCGTGTGTGCGTAAGGAGAAAGAGATGTGCCGGCGCCATAGGAGAGCCCGCGCTTTTCCCGCACTTCTTCATACATCCAGGAGGTGAAGGTGCCGCCACCCAGAATGTGGTTCATCACAAAGGCGGCCTGATAGTCCGGATCGTCACGTGTCAGCCCGGGAAGGCCGAGCAGGATCGTGGTTTGCGGTACCGCCAGCTGCTGGTTTACTCCGGTTCCGAATTCCGGTTCGAAATCGGCAATCTGCACCAGCTGACCTTCCTCCTGCAGAGGTGCGAAGACCTTGTCGAGAATTCCGGCGAGGGTTTCAGCATCGATCGCACCGACGACACCGATGATCAGCCCCTTGCGGGCGAGAAGCTTGCCCTTCTGGTTTGCAAGGTCATCCGCGTTCAGGCCGGCCAGTGTTTCGGCAGTGCCAAGCGTTGGCCGGGCGTAGGGGTGATCACCGAACATAGCTTCGGCAAGGGCTCTTCCGGCAATCGCATCCGGATCGCTTTCGTTGCGTCTCGCCCTTTGCGACAGCTGGGCCTTCATCCGCTCCACCGGGGCTTCGTCGAAGCGCGGCTCGTTCACGGCGAGGGCCAGAAGGTCACTGGCCTCGTCAAGGGTTGGCGTCAGGGTCCGCAAGCTGCCGTAGAACCGGTCCTTGCCGGTGCTGAAGTTGATGCTGATGGCAAGTTCTTCCAGCTTGGCCTGGAAGGTCTCGGAATCCATTTCACCCGCGCCTTCGTCCAGCGTTGCGGCGAGCAGGCGCGTCAGGCCTTCCTTTCCGACAGGGTCCTGCGCGGAGCCGCCGTCGAAGGAAAAATCGAGCGCAATGATAGGCACGGTATGGTCTTCTACCAGCCAGGCTGTGATGCCTTTGGGGCTGGTGACTTCCTGGATCTCGACGGCCTGCGCCAGCCTCATCAGGCCAAGCAGGGTGACAAGCGACAAAGCGAGGGCGGAGACCGGACCGCGCAGGGAGAAGAGGGTGTGTGCCATGATCAGGACTTGTCCTTCGTCTGGGGCGCATCGGATTGGGCGGCATCGGGTACCACGGGCGGTTCCATGCGCAACTCTCCGACCACGGGGAGACCGGCGAGATAGGTGCGGGCCGCATCCAGGACATCTTCAGGGGTGACAGCCTGCACCTGCGAAGGCCAGGTCTGGACGTTTTCGATCGTTTGCCCAGTGGTCAGGGCACCGCCGAAAAGGCGTGCCAGGCCGGATTGGCTGTCCTGGGCGTAGATCGCGCTGGCGACCATGCTGTTTCGGGCGCGTTCGACTTCTTCTTCCGTGACGCCGGTCTCGAGCAGTTTCTGAAGTTCGGTCGCTATCAGCCGTTCCATGTCTTCCAGCGTGTAGCCGGGGCGCGGCACGGCGTAGAGACCGAAGCGGCCGTTATCAAGGGCGCTGCCCTGATAATAGGCGCCGGCGCTGAGGGCGGCTTCCTGGTCGAGAACCAGTGCCTTGTGCAGGCGGCTGGAGGGCCCTTCGCCCAGAATATACGACAGTATGTCCAGCGCCTCGGGCGTGCGACCTTCGCCGGTGGTCTGGCTCGGCACGATCCATATTTGCGACAGGGACTCCTGGCGCACCCGCGGATCGGAAACGGCAATGCGTCTTTCACCCGCAAGCGGCGGCTCGGCCGGCCGGAGGCGTTCTCCAGGCTCTGCGCGCCGGGCAACCTTGCCGTAGGTTTCCTGCGCAAGCTTGCGAACCGCATCAACGTCCACATCACCGGCAATTACCACCACCGCGTTGTTGGGCGTGTAGAACCGGTCGTAGAAGGCGATCGCAGCTTCCTTGTTGAGCGCTTCGATTTCGCTCTGCCAGCCGATGACGGGTGAGCCGTAGGGGTGGTTGACGAAGGTGATGGAATTCAGCGCCTCCTGCAGCCGGGAACCGGGTTCACTGTCGACCCGCATGCGCCGCTCTTCCAGAACCACGTCCCGTTCCGGCGTCACGACTTCGTCGCTCAGAACCAGGTTCTCCATCCGGTCGGCTTCCAGCTTCATCATGAGCGGCAGATGCTGCTTGGCGACCTTCTGGAAATAGGCAGTGTAGTCGGTGCTGGTGAAGGCGTTCTCCTGGCCACCACGATCGGCAACCATCTTGGAGAATTCTCCGTTGGGATGGTCGTGAGTACCCTTGAACATCAAATGTTCGAGAAAATGCGCAACACCAGACTGACCTTCCGGTTCATCGGCGGAACCGACCTTGTACCAGATCATGTGGGTGACAACCGGTGCCCGGCGGTCCGGGATGACCACGACCTGCAAACCGTTATCCAGCGTGAAGCTTTCAAGGTTCGGCGCAATCATCAGGTTTCCTGCCGTTGCCGGCGCGGAAAAAGCACTTCCCGGCACAAGGGCCATGCCGCCGCCCAGCAGGAGCGCAGGCATCAGCACAAGGCCGATGGACCGCTTCAACCGCCGCACGGGGGATGTCTTGTCGTGCTTCGAGGACGATGGGTTCACGTGCAACTCCCGTTCTTTGTCGTTCGAACAGCATGCGCTTCAACCAGTTGCGGGAAAAGCGCAAAGCCGGGCAATTTCATGGTGGCCAACAAAAAAGACCTCCGGACCTATCCTCCATATAGGAGGTGCGGTCCGGAGGTCCCGTTACAATTTTGTCATCTGTCTTTCGGACCCTGAAGTCCGGATGCTGAAAGATCAGTTACAGAAGTTCTGGTCGCCTTCCAGGCAGCGCGGATCGAGCGGCTTGGAGTCGTACTCGTCGTAATTCGTCGGCTTGCGCTTTTTCTTCACCACTTCCGGCATCGGTGCATCCGGAGAAGGCGTGCTGTAGCCGGTGGGCGGATCGGTCAGGTAGCGGCGTGCGGACAGGCCGTTCTGCTCGATACCTGCCTGCTGGGACCGCAACTGCTGCAGGCGCTCCCATTCGGCCCGCTGCTCTTCGCGGGTCAGCTTGCCGCCTTCGGTGATCTCGTTGAAGCGGCGCTCTGCGTCGAGATCGCGATTCTGACCGGTAACACCGGTAATCTTGAAGCCGCGCATCTGTTCCGGGGTCAGCGCTTCGCTATTCATGCTGCCGGTCTTGCCGGAGCTGGCATAAAGCTGCTTCAGCTCGGTCAGCTGTTCGTTTTCACGCTGCTTCGGCCAGTTCTGATCATTCACACCGGCAACATTGGTTTCCGGTTCGGGAAGGTTCGTCGGCTCTGCGGGCATGGCCAGCGGTCCGCGAGGCTTGTACTCGATCTGCTTTTCATTCGGATCGACGGCGCCAAGGCCTTTCATCACGGTGTCGACAAGGGCGACATCCGGCGCCTGGCTCGTGCCATCCGCTGCCTGGCATGCGGCCAAACCGGCCAGAAGCACCAGCACTGCAGAATTCTTTACAAACCCAACTAACGTCCGCACTGCGCAGACCCCTCGATTTCTCATAAAAAACAGCCGGCAGCACTCCGCCCGCGATCAGTCGTTGTCCAGCCTAAACCATTATTTTGCGGCTGAATTAGGACCATCTCGGAAACTGTCATACAGGAGACCGACGACGCCCGCAACGATCCACACATCTGCCAGGTTGAACACGTACCAGGAGAACGTGCCGACGTGGAAATGGACGAAGTCGACGACGGCGCCATAGGTCAGTCTGTCGATCCCGTTTCCGATCGCCCCGCCAATGACCAGCGCCAGGGCAAGGGCCACCAGGCGTGACTGGCATCGCGCCGACCAGACCCACAGGCCAATCGTGACTGTAATCGTCACACCGGCCAGAAGCCAGCGGCCCAGGTCGCTGTTCTGCTGGAACAGGCCATAGGAAATACCCCGGTTCCAGACCAGAACGATCTCGAGAACCGGCAAAAGGTCAACCGGCCCGTTGCGGGCAAGATCAAAGCCGTAAACCAGCCAGAGCTTGCTGCCCTGGTCGATGGCAACACCGACAAGCGCGATCAGAAGCACAAAGGTGCTGAAACGGCCCCAGAGAAGGGGCCGTTTCGTATTGTTGGAAGATGTATCCTGTTGCGTCATCGTGTCCGGAAACCCTGCCGCTCAGGCTGCGGCATGGGCAGCGTCCCATTCACGCAGGGCGGCAGCATCGCGCAGGGTCACATCCGGATAATCCGGATCGGAGCCTACTTCCGGCAGGATCTTCCAGGAACGGGCGCATTTGGTACCCTCGGCAAGGCCGGGCACGACAGCCACACCCTTGGTGTCGCCGAGCGTGAACGCGCCTTCCGGTGCCGGTTCGCTGCTGAGCGTCAACTGGCTGGTGATGGCGATGTCCGCCATGTCCTTGCCCTTGAGCGCGTCCATCAGTTCCGCATCGGTGACATGCACGACCGGGTGAGCTTCCAGCGAGGAACCGATCCGCTTTTCACGACGCTCGATTTCCAGCGCGCCGGTGATCACGCGGCGAACCGTCTTGATCTTCGCCCACTTGGCGGCCAGTGCATCGTCACGCCATTCGGCCGGAACGGTCGGGAACTGCTCCAGGTGAACGCAGGCATCCTCGCCGTAACGGGAGGTCCAGGTTTCGTCCATGGTGAACGGCATCATCGGTGCGAGCCAGGTCACCAGGCAATCGAACAGCTTCTCGATCACGAAAAGCGACGCCTTGCGGCGCACGGACGAAGCCGCATCGCAATAAAGCGCGTCCTTGCGGATGTCGAAATAGAAGGCCGACAGTTCCACCGTCATGAAAGTGAACAGCTGGTGGAAGACCTTCTTGTAGTCGAACTCCCAGTAGGCTTCACGGATCATCTTGTCGAGTTCGACCAGCCTGTGCAGCATCAGCCGCTCCAGCTCAGGCATGTCGGCCAGCGCGACTTCTTCACCGGTGGCATGGCCAAGCGAGCCCAGCATCCAGCGCAGCGTGTTGCGCAGCTTGCGGTAGCTGTCGACGCTGGTCTTGATGATCTCCGGCCCGAGGCGCTGGTCTTCCCAATAGTCGGTGGAGGCCACCCACAGGCGCAGGATGTCGGCGCCATACTGCTTGATGACGTCCTGCGGGAACACCTGGTTGCCGAGAGACTTCGACATCTTGCGGCCGTCTTCGGCCATGGTGAAGCCATGGGTCAGAACGGCGTCGTAAGGTGCATGACCGCGTGTGCCGCAGCTTTCCAGCAGTGAGGAATGGAACCAGCCGCGATGCTGGTCGGAGCCTTCAAGGTAAAGGACATAGTCATTGCCGCCGTCGGTCTTGCGCTTGGGGGCGAGATCTTCGCGCTGTTCCAGAACGAAGGCATGTGTGGACCCACTGTCGAACCAGACATCCAGGATGTCACGGACCATGTCCCACTCGTCTGCCTTGTAGTCGTTGCCCAGGAAACGTTCCTTGGCGCCGTCCGCAAACCAGGCGTCGGCACCCTCCGCCACGAAGGCATCGAAGATGCGCTTGTTGACGGCTTCGTCCTTCAGGACTTCAGAAGTTTCCTTGTGGATGAACACGGTGATCGGCACACCCCAGGCGCGCTGACGCGACAGGACCCAGTCCGGCCGGTTCTCGATCATCGAGCGCAGACGGTTCTGGCCGGCACCCGGGACGAAGCGTGTCTCGTCGATGGCGTTCAGTGCCCGCGTGCGCAGCGTGTCGCCTTCGCCGGACAGCTGCTTGTCCATGTAGACGAACCACTGCGGCGTGTTGCGGAAGATCACCGGCTTCTTGGAACGCCAGGAATGCGGATAGGAATGCTTCAACCGGCCGAGGCCGATCAGGTTGCCGCTTTCCTTCAGCTTTTCGATCACGGCCTTGTTGGCCTTGCCCTTCTCGCCCTTGTGCGTGATGACTTCGCAACCTTCGAAGCCAGGGGCATCCTTGGTGTAGAAGCCGTCATCGGCAACAGTGAAGGGGATCGCGGTGTTGATACCGCGTGCTTCCAGATCGGCCCGTTTGGTCATCCAGATTTCAAAGTCGTCCGTGCCGTGGCCGGGTGCCGTGTGCACGAAGCCGGTACCGGCATCGTCGGTGACATGGTCACCGTCCAGCAGCGGCACGTCGAATTCGTAACCGCCGAGATCGAGCCCTGCCAGCGGATGAGCACAGGTCAGTGTTTCCAGCTCGTCGTTGCTGACGGACCGGACACGCGCAAAATCGGTGATACGGGCGTTCTTGAACACTTCGTCGGCAAGGGCATCCGCCAGGATCAGCTTGTCGCCCTTCTGCACCCAGTTGTCGTCCGGCAGTCCGTCCTGCGTAACCTCGTAGAGGCTGTAGTCGATGCGCGAGGAATAGCTGATGGCGCGGTTGCCCGGGATGGTCCAGGGCGTGGTCGTCCAGATCACGACCGAAGCGTCCAGCAATTCCTCGACAGCCGCTTCATCGCGTCCGCCGGCACTTTCGACCGGGAACTTCACCCAGATCATGTCGGACTGGTAGTCCTGATACTCGATCTCGGCTTCGGCAAGCGCGGTCTTTTCGACCACCGACCACATCACCGGCTTGGATCCGCGGTAAAGCTGGCCGGAGGTTGCGAACTTCATCAGTTCCCGGGCAATCACGGCTTCGCTCTCGAAGCGCATCGTCAGGTAAGGGTTGTCCCAGTCGCCCTCGATGCCGAGGCGCTTGAACTCCTTGCGCTGGACGTCGATCCAGTGCTCGGCGAATTCGCGGCACTCGCGGCGGAATTCGTTGATCGGCACCTCGTCCTTGTTCTTGCCCTTGGCGCGGTACTGCTCCTCGATCTTCCATTCGATCGGCAGGCCGTGGCAGTCCCAGCCCGGAACGTAGTTGCTCTCGAAGCCCGTCATCTGCATGGAGCGCGTGACGATGTCTTTCAGCGTCTTGTTCAGCGCATGGCCGATATGGATGTTGCCGTTGGCATAGGGAGGTCCGTCATGCAGCACGAACTTGTTGCGGCCCTTGCCCTGCTCGCGCAGCTTTTTGTAGACGTTCATCTGCTCCCAGCGAGCGAGGATTTCCGGCTCTTTCTTGGGAAGGCCGGCGCGCATCGGGAATTCGGTCTGCGGCAGGTTCAGCGTTTCGGAATAGTCGCGTTTATCTGTCTCGGTCATCGTCACGTCGATCCGGTCGTTCGGGCCCTGGGCCCGCGTCATATGTCAGGATGATTGCCGGCCCGTTTCGGGCAGCAACATGAAATCAGGAAGTCCCGGTCCCTGGCGCCGCATTGCCGCGTCAGCCGAAGGCCGGGCAAGTAATTCGCGTAATCGCGATCGTCGGTCTGGCGACGACTATGAGAGCCTTGTGTTGCATGGCAAGGGACATAGCAGCACTTCGGCGATGAATAAAGATGTTCCGGCAATTCCTGTGTTGTTTGTCTGTCCGGCAAACGTACAACTTCCGAAAATCGGCTTCGGGTAACCGAATATGAATGTCTTTCGGTCATGGATAGGCCCGGATTGAGACGGGTGAGCGACGGACAGACCGGCAGAAAATGGCCAATCAGGTGAAACAGGCGGCAAATGGGTCGCAGGCGGGCGTAGACAAGGCAAGTCTCTGGTCTCGCGGTGTCGTGACGGGCGACTGGCTGAGCTGGGACCGGATCGGCTTTGCATGTCTGTGCTCGGCGATCGGTTTCACGCTGGGCCTGTTGTGGATGCTGGTGGTGCCCAACACTTATGGCGCGCCCAACGGCACGTTGCTGATGGATTACCTCAGCTTCTGGATGGCAGGGGGCCAGGCTCTCAACGGAACGCCGGAAGTGGCATACAGTCCCGCTGCGTTTTCCGCCCTCCAGCAGCAGTACACCGGAACAGACACCGTCTTCGGTTTCTTCTATCCGCCCACGTTCCAGATGTTGCAGATGCCGTTTGCGCTTCTACCCTACAAGATCGCGTTTGCCGTCTTTATCGGGATCACCACGGGTCTGTTGTGTCTGGCCTGCCGCCTGATTGCGGGCAACTGGCTGCTGGCCGCCTGTCTGATCCTCGTTCCAGCCTGCGCGAACAACGCCTTCCATGGCCAGAATGCAGCGTTGACCGCAGCGCTCTACGGTTTCTTTCTCGTCGGGATCGAACGGCGGCAGATGGTGTGGGCGGGCATCGCGCTGGGTCTTCTGACCATCAAACCGCAGTTGGGCATCCTGGTTCCGCTGGCCCTTGTTGCCAGCTTCAATTGGCGGACCTTCCTGAGTGCATCCGTCTCGACGCTGGTGTTCGCTGCGCTCGGCGTTGCGGTACTCGGCTTTGGCACCTGGCAGGCCTTCTGGATTCAGGCGCCGGTTGCCTCCGCCATGATGGAGCTGGGCGGCGTTGAATGGGTCAAGATGATTTCGGTTTACGGTGCAGGCAGGGTGCTGGGGCTCGGTCATATGCCGGCGATGATGGTGCAGGCGGTTTTTGCCCTTGCCGCTGCCGTTTGCGTGTGGCGGGTCTGGCGGCGGACGGACGCCATGTCGGTACGGGCTCCGGTCCTGGTCGGCGGCACCTTGCTGGTCACACCCTTTGCCCTTTCCTACGACCTGACGCTGATCATCATCCCTTGTGCCTTCCTGATCCGCGAGGGCCTCAGAAACGGCTTCTTGCCTTACGAGAAAATAGCGCTCTTCATCATCATCGGCCTGTCTGCATCCACCAGCCCGTTTGCGATCTGGCTCGGCATGCCGATCGCACCCGTCCTGCCGGTGATGCTCGTCTGGCTGGGGCTGCGCAGACTGCAGTTGCACGCCGCACATCCGAAACGTGAGCACCTCGACGGCGCGGTTGCCGGGTCAGTTTGAGGCCGCCTGCCGCAGCTTGCGCTCGCGGTGGGTGATGTAGAGCCCGCTCGAGATGATCAGGGCAATCCCCAGCCATGTCGGTCCGTCCGGGAAATTGGAAAAGACCAGATACCCGAACAGGGTCGCGCTGACGATTTCGATATATTGCAGCGGTGCCAGCATACTGGCGCTGCCGCGTTGAAACGCGGAAACGACTAGACCGTGGCCGGCGAAGGAAATCAGCCCGATCAAGGCCAGCAAGCCGGACTGGGGTGCGTCCGGCATGACGAATTCCATGCCTTCGATCCCGGTCAGATATCCGATCACGAGACCTGTCCCGAGCAGCAGTGAACCGGACAGGCCCGCGCTGAACTGGATGGTCAGAAGATCGTCGCGAACGGGGTAGAGCCTGTTGAGCAGCAGGTAGAAGGAAAACAGAACGGCGGTTGCGACCGGCAGCAGGCTGACGAGGCCAATTTCCGCCAGCGTCGGCCGCAGCACGATTATGGCCCCCAGCAGGCCAACGAGAATGGCGCCGATCCGCCGCGGGCCGACCTGTTCCTTCAAAAGCACTGCCGCCAGGATGGTAAGGACCATGGGCTCAACAAAGAAGATCGAAATCGCGGTCGCCACCGACATGTACTTCACCGCAGTGAAGAAACAGAGCGATGCCGTGCCCAGAAGAATGCCGCGCAGGTAGTTCACGACCGGTTGCTTGCCCCTCAGGTGCATGAGGCGGCCGGTGACCAATGCAATGGCAAGGCTGATCACAAGCTGAAAGAAAAAGCGGCCGAATGTGACTTCAAGCGTCGGCAGCTCCGCGGAGAGATATTTTGCGGTGATATCCATCACCGGCAGCAGCAGCATGGCCGACGTCATCAGGAAAATTGCCATGAGCGGGTTCTGCTCGACATCCCCGGAACGCGAGGAAATGGATTGACGCTTCATCGTGCTGCAACCTCCGGAGCGTCTTCATCACTGAAAACCACACGCGAACAGGGATTTCGCCGGCTTTCCGGCGATGGGCAATCGCTTGGGAGAAGGACCGGCAACAAGGAAAGGGCCGGGCAAAAATCTCTGCGGTCGCTGACCGCAGCAGGATTGCCGATCCATATTCCTTTTGAAGTTGAACGTCTCCCGGAGCAAGCCGGCAAACGCCAAGTTCGTCAGAAAAGAGAAAATATTTCGAAGGCTGCTCAGGCGGAAAGATCGAGCAGTTTCATGTCGAGTTCGGAAAGCGGCTGTAACGAGCCGAGCGCGGCGCGGGCTTCTTCGCTGTCCCGGTCCATCTGGGCAATCAGTGCCTCGACCGAGTCGAACTTTTCCTCGCCGCGCAGATAGGACACCAGGTGCACGCGCAGCGTCTTGCCGTAGAGATCGCCAGCAAAGTCGAACAGGAACACTTCAAACAGTGCGGCGCCATTGTCGAAGGTCGGGCGGCGACCATAGCTGGCGACGCCGTCATGCCAGGCCCCGTCGACACGGACCTTGACCGCATAGATGCCCTGCTTCAGCGGGCAGTCCTCGGTAAGGCTCATGTTGGCGGTCGGATAGCCGAGGTCGCGGCCGCGCTTGTCTCCGTGGCGCACGTCCGCCTCGAAGAACCAGCGGTAGCCAAGGAGACCGTTTGCCTGGGCGATATCCCCCCGTGAGAGGCTGTCGCGGATACGGGTGGAAGAAATGACTTCGGCGCCTTCGTCTTCCTCGCGCTGGACGATGGTCACGCCGAAGCCGTGGTCGGCGCCGGCGGAACGCAAATAGTCTGGGGTGCCCTGTCTGGCCCGGCCGAAGTGGAAGTCATAACCGGTGACCGCGTGGGAGATGCCGAGCGTGTCGATGAGAATGTCCTGAACGAAGGCATTCGCTTCGATGCCGGCAAATTCCCGGGTGAAAGGAAGGATGAGCGCGCCGTCGAGACCGCACAGGCGCAGCAGGTCGAGTTTCTGCTGTGGCGGGGTCAGACGGAAAACAGGTTTGGACGGGTTGAAGACCGTGCGCGGATGCGGCTCGAAGCTCATGGCATAGACCGGATGATGCGTGCCGTGGCCAAGACCGAGCGCGGCGTCGAGCACGGCACGGTGGCCCCTGTGAACGCCGTCGAAGTTGCCGATGGCAACGATGCCGCCTTTCAGGTCCGCCGGAAAGGCATCCAGGCTTTCGATGATCGGAAAGCTGGAGGGATCAGTGGAGCTCATGCGGCAAACCTTCGCGCAACGATACGTCACAACGGTCCGGTGTGCCGGCCCGTCCTGCAGGAACACGTCGAACAAGGCGCTCCGGGTGGAGCAGCCCTGCCGACTTTGGCGTGGAACCTGCCGTCAAGCAAAGCAAAGGTCAAGATGGGGATGTGCCGAAGACTTGCCTTTGCGGTCGCTGCCCGTCAAAGACCTGATTGATCTTCGTCCCGGCCGGGAACCTTCACCAGTGCCTCGCCTTCCAGAACCACGGTGTCGTCGACACTGCAGATACAGGAAAGGCGGGCACGGTTGCCGCGCTCCATCAGTTCCTCGACGGTGACAGTCACCTTGACGTCATCGCCGATCCTGACCGGTGCCTTGAAATTGAGCGTCTGCGACAGATAGATCGCGCCGGGGCCGGGAAGGCGGGTGCCGAGCACGGCCGAGATCAGGCTGGCCGTATAGAGGCCGTGGGCGATTCTCGTCTTGAAGGGCGTGCGGGCGGCAAAATGTTCGGACAGATGAATCGGGTTCCGGTCGCCGGATACTTCCGCAAAGCCGACCACGTCGGAAGAACTTACATGCTTCACGAGTACTTCGCTCATACCCACGGAAAGATCTTCGAAGCAGAGTTTTTGCAGTTCCAACATTACGGTTTCCGCCCTGATTTGTCTTGATTTGAAGTAGGCGGACGCTATGCGGTGCAAGGTTTTCTGGCAATTGTGCTTTGGGCGAAGAAAAAAGCGCCTGTTATTAACGGTCTTTTCAGGGGCGGCGGGTAGATTGCGTTGAGTGTGGGGAGGTGAGGACACAATAATGTGTCGCTCTCCTTCGAAGTCATAACGCGTTTCCACCGGCCCACGGCCAGGGGCCGCGCAAATTGACAGTATGGAGTAGACAATGGCCCTTGATCTTCAGATGCCGGTCCTCGTGGTCGATGACTACAAAACGATGATTCGCATCATTCGGAACCTGCTCAAGCAACTCGGTTTCGAAGACATCGACGATGCTGCGGACGGCACCGAAGCTTTGGAAAAAATGAAACAGCGCCGTTATGGCCTGGTGATTTCCGACTGGAACATGGAGCCGATGACCGGTTACGAGCTGCTGAAGCAGGTTCGTGCCGACGGCAGCCTCAGCAAGACGCCTTTCATCATGGTGACTGCTGAATCCAAGACGGAAAACGTCATCGCCGCCAAGAAAGCCGGCGTGAACAACTACATCGTGAAGCCTTTCAATGCTCAGACGCTGAAAGGCAAGATCGAGGCGGTCTTCTCCGATTGATTTCTTGCACTTGGCGGGGAGCTGCGTTGGGGCGCACCTCCGCCAGTGCCAGACGGATGTACAGGATCGGCGCGGTCTTGCTGGGCAGGCAGGCCGGGTCAGCTTTGCTGCATCCGAAAAGTTATAGCGGTTCCTGAGAATTCCGGATCCGCGCTTCGGAGGATGCTTTCAAAATGGAAAGGCTCGACCTGGTGGCCAGTATGAAACAGGAAAACATTGCCCGAGTCATAGACTTCCTGCAGGAAAACAAGAACAGGCAAGGTGAAGTTTCCCTGACCGACGTGATGCATCTTGCAGAAGTCATGTCGGGTTCGATGCACGACTTTCTGTCGACCGTACAACCGGCCGTAACGGAAGAGCTGACCGTCATCGCCAAGGAAATCAGGCGCATGAAGGAGGAAATCTCCCAACTGCGCGCCAATGACATGACTGGCAGCAAGATCCCGGACGCCGGACGGGAACTGGACGCCATCGTTGAGGCGACGGAAGAAGCCACCAACACCATCATGGAAGCGGCCGAAGAGATCATGGGCGCCGATGCCAGCGACCAGGAAGCCTATCAGGAACTGGTCAGCAACAAGATGATCAGCATCTTCGAGGCTTGCACCTTCCAGGACATTACCGGCCAGAGAATTTCCAAGGTGGTCGCAACACTGCGTTACATCGACGAGCGTGTGACTTCCTTCATCGAACAACTGCGTATTCCGGAAGATCTCGATGCGACGCTCGTCGAGACAGAGTCGGAGCGCCGCAAGCGCGAGCTGATCCTCCATGGTCCGCAGCATTCAGGCGAAGGTGTTTCGCAGGACGATATCGATGCCCTTCTGGGCGGCGCACAGGCGGATATCGACAAGCTGTTCGACTGATCCGGACTGAAAAAACGATTTCGAAGGGCTCTCCATTGGAGGGCCCTTTTTGGTTCTGAACTTTCTCTCCATCGTCATCCCATGGCTTGACCATGGGATCCATGCCGTTTGGTCTCAAGTCGGATTGGCCTGCAGGGCAAGCCCTGCAGCGACGAAGTCGGAGCGGTGCATCTATTCGGCGGCCACCAGCTTCTCCCGATGCGCCTTGCGTTCCCGGGCGAGCGAGGTCAGGTCGAAATCGTCGAGGATGGTATAGAACGCCGGAACCACGAAGACGATCATGAGTGTCGTGCCGATCAGTCCGAAGGAGATCGAAGTCACCAGCGGGATCAATACCTGTGCCTGAGGGCTTGTTTCGAACAGCAGCGGCAGCAGGCCGACGATTGTGGTCACCGACGTCAGCAGGATCGCACGGAACCTGGCCTTGGCACCCAGTGGAGCGATCTCTGCAACGCTTTCCAGCGATGGGTCGTGCTCGTCCTTGATGAACTGGACCAGCAGGATTGAATCGTTGACCACGATCCCGGCTAGCGAAATGAAGCCCAGCATGCTTGGCATCGCAAAGTCGATGCCCATCAGGAAGTGCCCCCAGACCGCGCCAATCAACGCCATGGGGATGAGCGTCATCACCACGACCGGTTCGCTGTAGCTGCGGAACTGGAAACTCAGCAGGATGAACACGAAGATCAGGCCGGTGCCGAGGGCCTTGACCATGGACGCCTGCGTCTTGGCGCCTTCCGCATTCTGCCCCTCGGTCGAAGTGCTCAATCCGGGGTATTTTTCCAGGAGTTGCGGCAGGTAACTCGTTTCCGTGTCCTTGACGACTTCGTTGGCATTGGCGACACCGAGAAGAACGTCGCCAGTGACCGTCACGGTCGGTACCCGGTCAATACGATTGATCCGCGTGAAGCTGCGGTCGGACCGGATGTCGGCGACGGAGCCAAGCGGGACCCGGTGACCTGAAGGGGTCTCCACGGTGAAGAGTTCGAAATCGCCAAGGCTGTTGCGGTCGCTGCCGGCAAGGCGGACATCGACCTCGAAGCTTTCCGAACCGACTTGCACTTCATCGGCGGTAATGCCGTTGTAGGCCCCTCTCAGCTGGTCGGCGATCGCCTTGGCATCAAGGCCGACCGCCCCGGCTCCGTCCTTGAGAGACAGGGCCAGTTCCGGTTTTCCGAGGCTGAGATCGTCGGAAATGTTGTAGACGCCGTCATAGCCCTTGAGCCAGGCCTGAAGCTCTTCAGAAGCCTGGTCGAGCAATTGCAGGTCATTGTGGGCCAGGCGCAATTCGATGGCGCGTCCCGCCGGACCGATGCTGGATTCGGTGAGAATGATGCGCCGGACGTCGAGCGTTTCAGGCAGTTCCTGGCGCCAGACTTTCAGGATCTCCTGGTTGCCTGCGTCACGAAGGGGCCCGTCCAGCAAATCAATGTCGATGGTCGCCAGATGTGCTCCACTGGTGCCGGCATCGCTGTTTTCGTTGAACCGCACCAGTATGTTCTTGAGGAGGGATGTTCCATCCGGATTGCGCGGCGACAGCGCCGCATCCGTGCGTTCCAGCGCACTGATTGCCTCTGTCACGACCTTGCGTGTGTCGGCGAGCGTCGCACTTGCCGGCAGTTCGATCCGCGCTTCGATCTGGTCGCCTTCCACGTTCGGAAAGGCCTGGAATTTAACGACGCCGCCGGCCAGTAGCGAGACCGAAGCCAGGAAAAGCATGAAGCAGGCGCCGATGACGAAATAGCGGTTCCGCACAGACCAAGTGGCACAAGGACCGATCACATGCTCCCGCGCCCACCCGACACCGCTTTCCGCCTTGCGGGTTACCCAGTTCGGGGTGTCGCGCGTAGCGCCATGGGACAGGTGGTTGGGCAGGATCAGAAAGGCTTCGACCAGCGACACGGCCAGAACCAGCAACATGACCATCGGGATCACGCGCAACAGGTCGCCGAGGTCGCCCTCGATAAAGGCAAGTGCACCGAAAATGGCGGTGGTCGTGACAAACGAAGACAGCACACCCGGGGCGACCTGCCGCGTTCCCTGCACGGCGGCCTCCAGCGGACCGAGCCCTTTCTGGCGCCGTGTCGCGATGTTTTCGGAAATCACGATGGCGTCGTCCATCATGATGCCGACCACGATCAGCATGGCCACCATCGACAGCATGTTGATCGTCAGCCCCAGAATGGACATTGCGGCGAGCGCGCCCAGAAAGGACACCGGCAGGCCCATGCCGATCCAGAATGCCTGTCGCCCGCCGAAGAAGATCCACATGGCCGCAACGACAAGCGCCAGCCCCTGGAGAGAATTGTTGACCAGCATCCACAGGCGGTCTTTCAGGATGATAGAGCCGTCGTTGATGATGGTCAGGGTGATGCCTGGGGCAGTACGGGCCTGTTCCTCGTCGACGAATTCCTGCACCCGCTCCACCACCTTGATCAGGTCGTCACTGCGGGTCATGGAAATGTCGAGAACAGCGGCCAACCTGCCGTTCAGCCGGGTTTCGACCTCTTCGTCCTCGAAGAGATCATTGATCGTGGCAATGTCGCCCAGCTTGATCTGTCCGCCTTGCGGGGAAGAGGCGACAATCACCGACGCATAGGCATCCGCCGCAAGGCGCTCGTCGGCGAAACGCAGCAGGATCGAGCCGCCTACAGTCGTGATCTCTCCAGAGGGAGCACTGATATTCTGCCTGGTGAGGGCATTTGCGATTTCCGAGAGGGTTAGCCCAACTTCACGCGCGGCGGCGTCGCGCACCTCGATGCGGAACTGCCGGTCAGAGAAGCCGGAAATCTCGACCTGGGGTATGCCGCCGAACTTCAGCATGCGGTCCTTCACCGCTTCGGCGTAGTTCTTCAGCTGCGGCTTGTCGTCAATTCCGGTGATGACGACGGAGGTCGCCTCGCTCAGGCGGCCCGCCTCTTCGATGATCGGGTCTTCAACACCCTCGGGAAAATCATCGATCGCGTTGATCTCGCGGTCGATATCCAGCATCAGCTGGTCGATGTCCTTGCCTTCCATGATCTTGACGGTCGCAAGTGCGAGGTTTTCCCGGGAATCGCATTTGAGTTCGTCGATATTCTCGATCCCGTCGAGCGCGTCCTCGATGCGCCGGCAAACGGTGCGTTCGACATCGGCTGAGGTTGCTCCGGGATAGGCGACTGTCACGGTAATCCGTTTTATCGGGATCTGCGGAAAGGTTTCCAGCAGAAGACCCGGAAGGTTGAGCAGTCCGAGAATGATGAAACCGGCCATCAACAGATTGGCGGCGGTTGGGTGCTGGGCGAAGTAGCGGATCATGGCTTGTCCTCACCGTTGAGAGCATCCGTGCTCGCCATTCGCTTCAAACCTGCCTTTACGGCTTCGTCTTCGACCGGCTTCAGCAACATGCCTTCGATCACCGGGGACACATCGCTGACGATGACCTTGCTTCCAGCTGGCAGATCCGTTCCCAGAACGACGATATCATCGAAGCGGAAGGCGATTTCGACCGGCACCGTAACCAGTCGGCTGTCGGGCGAGACAGTCATGATCCTGCCACTGTGGACCGCGTTGCGCGGCAACACGATCTGATCGGCCACGGGCGGTGCGGACAGCTCAACCTCGGTAAACATGCCTTTGACCAATGGCGGCTTTATACCCGGTCGGATGGTGTCATAGGGCTTGTCCACGCTGACGATCAGTCCGATGGAGCGGGTGTCCGGATCCACCGTGTCGCTGACCCGCTTGACGTGCGCATCCCAGACGGCGGTCTCTCCGACAGATCCGACCCTTACCTTGGCCTTCAGCCGGTCAAGCGAATGCCGTGCCCGGATGACACCTTCTTCCGTTTCCAATTGTCCGGGAAAGGCCAGATTGGCAAATCCGGCCATGTTGCCAGGACTGATCTGAACGTCGATGTCGGCTGCGTCGATGCCGTCAAGTTCACCGATGGAGCTGCCGGCACCGACATATTGGTCGATCTCTGCATTGACCTTCGAAACCCTGGCATCGAAGGGAACACGGATCGTGGTGCGGGCAAGGTTCAGCTTTGCGGTTTCCAGACGAACCTCGTTCTTGGCCTTTACCTGCTCCAGTGCCTTGCGCTTCACCGGGTTGAGCGCAATCTCGTTCTCAAGGTCCTGAACCCGCGACTTTTGCTGAAGCACCGTGCCTTCCTGGTTTTCGACCAGCTGATCGGAGGCGACCTTGCGCTCCTGAAGCGTTTTCAGCCGGGCCAGCTCACGCTGTTCCAGGTCGAGGACCGATTTGGCAATCGCCAGGGATTGTTTCTGTGTATCCAGGGTAACGGCCAGCTCTTCAATATCCACCTCGGCACTGGCGATATCGCTCTGCGCCTCGGCAATCTCCAGCTCGTAGTCTTCCGGTGCCAGTGTCACCAGAATCTTGCCTTCCGGGATGAATTCACCGCGTTTGAAATCCGGATTGATGTAGGTGACCCGGCCGGACACCTGCGCGATGGCATCAAGTGTATGGGTCGGATCGACCGTGCCGTATCCGGTTACGCGCGGCACGAAGTCCTGAGGCTCGACCGTGACGACACGCACGAGCGTCGTCGTTTCCCCGATGTCGGTGCGCTTGGGTGCTTCGCGCCCGCTCACCGCATAAACCAGCACTGCTGCACCGGCGATCACGGGGGGAAGGATCAGGGCTTTTCGCAACAGCGACACGGCGGCTCTCCTGGCAATGTTCGCTCGGCGGGCTGCAGACCTCCGCCGACCACAATTCTTTTAATGCAAGTCCAAACTTGCAAATAGTGATGATCCAATTTTATTGCAAGCGATTGCTTGCATTTGCATCCTGTTTGGCATTAGGTGCGACGGAATGTCTTCCGGAAAATTGAGGGCGCGCCCGGCGCGTTTGGCGGCCAAGTGCCTAGAAATGTAGATGTTTCAGAAATCTATTCCGCGACCGTCGCACTGTTTTGCGAGCGCGGGTTCAGCGGAACCACGACCAAGGAAATAGCGGACAGGGCAGGGGTGAACGAAGTCACGCTGTTTCGCCGTTTCGGGTCGAAGGCAGGTTTGATCGAGGCCGCCATCGGCGACACGCTATCCGATGTCTCGTTCGGCAAGATGTTGCCGGGGGAAGACGTAAAGGCCGATCTTCTGGAAATCGTGCGCAATTATCTGGAGACCTACCGCAAGCACAGCGGGCTTGCCCTGACGCTGTTTGCGCAGGTGCCCCAGCATCCTGAACTGCGAGCGGTGACACCCTTCCTGCTGAAAAACCTGCAGGGCGTAGCCCGCACATTGGCAAAGCATCAGAGCAGCGGGCGGCTCAAGCCGGGTGATCCGGTCAGCTTCGCCGTTGCGCTCATCGCGCCGCTGGCCGTCATGGGCTTCATGAAGGAGATGGGCCTGGGGACAGGCCACGAAGGCCTGGACGTGGAAAATTACGTCCAGACCTATTTGCAGGGGCATGGCCCCGATACGGGACGTTAAATGAGCCCGCTAGCAATACTGCGCGCGCTTACCACCAAAGACGCGGCAGGGCAGCACGAGCGCGCAGGCCTTCTTCGGCCAGACGGCGGCGGATCAGATGTTCGTCCGGCGCGTCGCTCGGACCGAAGTCGGAGGCATGGATGCCAGCGGTGATGAACAGAACGTCGAGATCCTGAGACACTGCACCGCGGATATCGGTCGGCAGGCCGTCGCCGATGGCCAGGACGTCTTCCTTGGCGACCTCTTCGCCCGCCAGCGTCGCGAGGCGCTTCATCGCCGCGTCGTAGATGGGGGCATGCGGTTTGCCGAGAATGGCCACTTCGCCGCCGAGATCTTCGTAAAGACGGGCAAGGGCGCCGGCGCACCAGATCAGGCGCTCGCCGCGCTCCACCACGATGTCGGGGTTGGCGCAGATCATCGGCAGGCCGCGTTCGGCCAGCTTCTGCAGCCGGTCGCGGTAATCGTCGGGCGTTTCGACCTCGTCGTCTTCCAGCCCGGTGCAGCTGATGCCTTCCGCTTCCTCGTCATTGGTGGTGAAGGTGGCTTCAAGGCCGTGATACAGCGGCTGGTCCCGGTGCGGACCGATGTGCAGGAGCGTCTTTTTGCCCTGAGCCACAAGGATCTCGCGGGTCACGTCGCCGGAGGTGACGATGTCGTCGTAGGTTCCCTCCGGCACACCAAGAGCGGCCAGCATTTCACCAACCTGCTTTGCAGGGCGCGGGGCATTGGTGATGAGGACCACCTTGCCACCGGCTTCCTCGCGAAAGGCCTTGAGGGCTTTGTGCGCGCCTTCAAAAGCCGATACACCGTTGTGCAGCACGCCCCACACGTCACACAGGATGCCCTTGTAGGACGGGGCGAGGGTGCGGAGCCCCTCAACAAGAAGCGGTGCAGAAACTGTCATGGCGGGTCACTCGGATCTGGGTAGGTCTGATAAGCTTTGCTGAAGAATCGACGCAAACTCGGCGCGGACCATATAGGAACATGGCGCGGTGCGAAACCGAGTAGAGGGAGTTTCATGAAGGTCAGGCAACTTGGCGAACAGGTGATCAACCAGATTGCGGCCGGCGAGGTCATCGAAAGACCCGCCAGCGTGATCAAGGAGTTGGTGGAAAACGCCGTCGACGCCGGGGCAAAACAGGTCGAGATCGTCACCGCCGCCGGTGGCAAGACGCTCATGCGCGTTGCCGACGACGGCGAGGGCATGCGCCAGGAGGATCTGCAACTGGCAATCCGCCGGCACTGCACCTCCAAGATTTCCGACGACGACCTGTTCGACATCCGCACGCTCGGGTTTCGCGGTGAAGCGCTGCCGTCCATCGGCTCCGTTGCCCGGCTGGCGATCCAGACCCGTCACAAGGACGAGGACCACGCCTGGGCCATCGCCGTCGAGGGCGGCAGGGAGCAGCCGCTTGTGCCCGCAGCCCGCACAAAAGGCACCCAGGTTGAAGTGCGAGACCTTTTCTTCGCGACACCTGCCCGGCTGAAATTCCTGAAATCGGATCGTGCGGAAGCGGCCGCCATCACCGAAATCGTCAAGCGGATCGCGCTCGCCTATCCGGAGATCGGCTTTTCCCTCGGCGGCGCCGACCGGCAGTCGCAGAGCTGGCCAGCAGCACGCGGCGGTGAACCGCATCTTGCTCGGATCGCGCAGATTCTCGGCCAGGATTTTGTCGACAACGCCATGGAAATCGACGCTGCCCGGGAAGGCGTGCGTCTCACCGGTTTTGCAGGCTTGCCAACACACCACCGTGGCAATGCGCAGAACCAGTTCTTCTTCGTCAACGGCCGCCCGGTGAAGGACAAGCTGCTGCTATCCGGATTGCGCGGAGCCTATGCCGATGTGCTGGCCCGTGACCGGCATCCGGTTGTGGTTCTGTTCATCGATCTCGACCCGGCATTGGTCGATGTCAACGTGCACCCGGCCAAGGCCGATGTGCGCTTCCGGGACAGCCAGCTTGTGCGCGGGCTTCTGGTGGGTGCCATCAAGCATGCACTGGTTCAGTCCGGACACCGGTCATCGACCTCGAACGCGGCCGTTGCACTGGACGCCATCAGGGCACAGTCGGCGGGGTTCTCTCAACCGGGTCATACACCATCTTCTCCGGCAGGTTCCGGGGGATATGGCGGTGGTTCCTACACCCGCACGTCTGCTGCGCCCCATTGGGCGCCGGAGGCCTTTCGCCCGCTCCAGATGGAGGAAGCGCACGCAACAGGCTTTGCCGAAGCAGCACAGCCGGCCTTCGAACGGCAGAACGGTTTTGCAGACTTTGCCAGACCGTCGGCGGATGCCCGCGCGAATGACGTGCCGGTTGAAACCGAAAAGACCCGCCTTCCGCTGGGGGCCGCCCGTGCGCAGGTTCACGAGACCTATATCATCGCCCAGACCGAGGACGGTGTCGTCATCGTTGACCAGCACGCTGCCCACGAGCGCCTTGTCTACGAACGTCTGAAGGAAGCGCTGGCCAAGAAGGATGTCGCCCGCCAGATGCTGCTCATCCCCGAGATCGTCGAGTTGCCGGAAGAAGATGCAATCCGGCTGGCTGATCGCGCGGAGGATCTCGAAAAAGTCGGCCTGTCCCTGGAAGCCTTCGGCCCGGGTGCCATCGCCGTCAGGGAGACCCCCGCTATCCTCGGCGACATGGACATCCAGGGCATGGTCCGGAACCTGGCCGACGAGCTTGCCGAATGGGACACCGCCGAAGGTCTCAAGGAAAAGTTGGACCATGTTGCCGCCACGATGGCCTGTCACGGTTCGGTGCGTGCAGGCAGGCGCATGCGTCCCGAGGAAATGGATGCGCTCTTGCGCGACATGGAAGCCACGCCGCTTTCCGGACAGTGCAATCACGGCCGGCCAACCTGGGTGGAGCTGAAACTCGGCGATATCGAGAAGCTGTTCGGCCGCAAATAACCCGGCAATCTGATCGACCTCCCGATGCGGATCGTAGACGTCGGAGCAATGGGAGACAGTCAGATGACACAAACGGGCTCCGGAAGCGCGGAACAGGCATTGAACAAGACCGACAGACCTGGGCGCACGCTTTGGAAGGCCGTCTCGCGTGTGGCTGTCATTGCCGGCATCGCCTACGCCATGGCGGCCGGTTACATGTATTTCAACCAGCGCAGCTTCATCTTCGTTCCAACCGGAGAGTTGAGTACGCCGGATGAAAAGGGGCTCTCAGGTGTCACCGTTGAAACAGCGGCGATGGCTGACGGTACAAAGGTGACCGTCTGGCACGCGCCACCTGCTACTGAAGGCACTCCCACGGTACTCTATTTTCACGGCAATTCAGCCAATGTCTCCTCCCGCTGGAAGCGGTTCAAACAGATCCTGGACAGCGGTTTCGGTCTCTATGCGCCCAGCTACCGGGGATATGCCGGCAGTGAGGGGAGCCCGTCGGAAGGGGCGTTGATTTCGGACGGCCTTGAACATTTCGACCGGATGGCAGCTTCGGGCACGCCGGTCATTGTCCATGGAGAAAGTCTTGGCTCGGGTGTTGCGGCCGCAGTGGCGGCAGAGCGTCCGCAAACGAACCTTGTGGTGCTGGAAGCGCCCTATACGGCGCTGATCGACATGGCCTGGGACAGGTATCCCTGGTTGCCGGTGGGCCTCATGATGAGCGACCCGATGGCGACACGGGATCGCGTCGGCAAGATCGCCGCGCCGGTCCTGATCGTGCACGGGACGGAAGACCGGGTCATCCCGGTGGAACACGGCAGGCGTCTTTATGAATTTGCGAAAGACCCCAGGCAGCTTGTGATTGTCGAAGGTGGCGGTCACAGCAATCTGTGGTCAAACGGGATGTGGGACTTCGTTCTCGCCGCCTGGGTGAAATGGCACGAAGGCTCTTGAACCATCTGCGGTGTTACGCCTGAAACAGAAAAACCCGGGCGACGTGCCCGGGGTTTTCCTTTGCCAGGATTACGGCATCAGAATGTGCGCTGCAGACGGAAGGTCCCGTAGAGCTCGTAGGTATCGTTCAGGCCAGAGGAGCGGCTGTAGTCGACGTCACGATACTGGAATTCCGGGCCCATCAGGAAGCCGGAGACCGGTTCCCAGACCACGTTTGCGGTCGCGTCCCACTGGGTGAAGTCATAGGCGCTGGTGCCGCCATCGACATCATGGTAGCCGCCTTCGACATTCACCTGAACGGTGTCGGTTACGCCGAGCGTCACGCCGCCGAAGATGTTCAGCGTCTTGGTGGTCTCGGTGCTGCTGCCATTCCAGACCGCATCGGTGATGCGGCTGTTCCAGCCCGTGGACCCGTATCCGCTGGCGCCATCGGTATAGACGGCCTGCAGGGAGACCGCACCGCCCTTGGCAAAGCCACCGAAGTTCACGGTCACGCCGGCACCAGCTGCCCAGCCGAGTTCGTCTTCCGTCCGGCCTGCAAGACCGTTGTAGGCAGCGCTCGGATAGACCTGGTGAAGAGCACCCATGATCTGGGCCTGGCCCCAGCCCTGGTTGACGCCCAGTGCCGCGACGAAGTCCGGAGCGCGGGTGCCGCCATAGCTCTGGTTGGTGCCGTTGAACGCGATATTCTCTTCGCGGCCCGAACGGTCTTCCAGCGCGACAGTCGCATTGAAGCCGTTGCCGAAGGCCATCGTATAGGCGACCTGATTCAGCTTGCGATCGGAATAGCTTTCGATCTGCGCGTTGAAGGCATATCCGGTGAAGAAGTCGAAGTTCGAACCGTTGTGACCGGCCAGCAGGCCACCCCACTGGATATAGGCCTTGTCCAGCGTGGTCGAAGTCGAGGCGTTGGTCAGCGTGATGTAGGATTCGATAAAGGCACGCAGTGTGCCGAATTCGGTCGCGGTACGTGCATCAAGGTAGAGATACCCGCGCGAACGCCACTGGTAACCATCGGTGTCCCGGTCGCCCCAGGCGTTTTCGGCCTCGCCGAAGTTGCGGACGCGGAATTCGGTCCGGACACGACCACCTACGCGCAGGCAGGTTTCGGTGCCGGGAATGTAATAGAAGCGCGCGCCGTAGGCGTCACAGATCCGGACATAGTCGACAGGTTCCGGAGCCACTGGCAGGTCGGCCGAAAGAGCCGGACTTGCGGCCGCGAAGAAACCGGCAATTGCCCCGAGAACAACATTACGAGTCATTTGATACTCCGATGAAGTGCGGAAATACCCCCACGCACATTATGCCGTTCGTAGATGTCAGTTTCAGCCTCTCGGAGAGGTGAAATCAGCAGATATGAGCGATTGGTTGATGTTGTTGCTTTTGAGCAACGGGCAATCCGGTCAATTTAACTTGAAAACCGTTTAGCGCTTTGCCTGAAAGAACGATCTGAGCAACTCCGCCGCGCGTGTCGCGCCTATGCCGGAATAGACATCCGGTGCGTGATGACACGTCGGCTGGCAGAAAAAGCGGGTGCCATGATCGACCGCGCCGCCCTTTTTATCTCCTGCGCCATAGTAAAGCCGGCGGACCCGCGCGAAGGAGATCGCTCCCGCACACATGGGACACGGTTCGAGGGTCACGTAGAGATCGTAGTCCGGAAGGCGTTGCGAAGCTGCCCGTTCGCATGCGGAGCGGATCACGAGAATTTCTGCGTGAGCTGTCGGATCGTTGAGCTCCAGCGTCCGGTTCCCGTCTCGAGCGATCACTTCACCATCGCGAACGAGCACCGCACCGACCGGCACTTCACCGCGTGCCGCCGCTTTCTCGGCCTCTTCGAGCGCGAGATCCATGAAAGATGTCTGATTGGCAGAAGTGGTAAGCATCGAGCAGGGTGAGTCGGAGCGTAAGTGTAGGGTTCAGCCTCGATTTGAGAGGCTGTCGGCTTTGTTCTGTTTACCCGTTATTATGCCGGTCGTCAGCCCCGGACAGGGCCTTCGCGGAGGCGTCAGGCCACTGCCATGCATCCGGAGCACGGCGCCTCTGCGGTTTATGCAGAAAACAAGCGATTCCCGAAAGGCTCAAGCTCTGCTATGACGCGCGCATGACGACAAGAAAATTCTCTTCCGAGCGCCCGGGTCCCGCAAAAGGCCGGGGACGCGATAAACGTGCACCGGAAAAGCGCCGGTCCGCACCGAACGACAAATCGAAAGCCGGCCCCAAAAAGGGCGACTTCGAAAAACAGGCGCCGAGACCGGCGACTGCACCGCTGGCAGACGAAGCCAATGATCGTGGCGAACGCATTGCCAAGGTCATGGCGCGCGTCGGACTGTGTTCTCGCCGAGAGGCGGAAGTGTGGATCGAAAATGGCAGGGTTGAGCTCAACGGCAAGCTGTTGACCACGCCTGCGGTAACAGTGACAGCAGACGACAAAGTGCTGGTGGACGGGGAACCGTTGCCGATGCGCGAGCGCACCCGGCTCTGGCTCTACCACAAGCCACGGGGTCTGGTGACGACCAACAAGGATCCGGAAGGCCGTCCGACGGTGTTCCAGCGCTTGCCCGATGATCTCCCGCGCGTCCTGACCGTGGGCCGGCTCGACATCAACACTGAAGGCTTGCTGCTCCTGACCAATGATGGCGGCCTGGCGCGCGTTCTGGAATTGCCGGCCACCGGCTGGTTGCGCCGCTACCGCGTGCGCGCCTTCGGCAAGGTGACCCAGGCGGATCTCGACACATTGAAGGACGGTATCGCGATCGATGGCGTGCTCTACGGCGCGATTGAGGCGACGCTCGACAAGGAGCAGGGCAACAACGTCTGGATGACGGTCGGCCTGCGCGAAGGCAAGAACCGTGAGGTCAAGCGGGTTCTGGAACATCTCGGCCTTGCCGTGAACCGCCTGATCCGCCTGTCCTATGGCCCGTTCCAGCTGATGGATCTGCCGGAAGGCGACGTCCGTGAAATCCGGGGCCGCGTTTTGCGTGACCAGTTGGGCGATACGCTGGCCGAGGAAGCCGGTGCGGATTTTGACGCTCCGATCTTTCATGCCCCCAAGCCGGAAGCGGAAAAGAAGTCCGCAGGCGCCAAGCGTGGCGGTGGCCGGGAAGGTGGCGGCCGGGAAAGTAGCGGCAGGGATGGCGGCAAGCGTGAAGCCAGCCAGGGTCGCTGGATGACCGCGCGAGAAGGCCGTAGTGAGACCGATCGCAAGCGCGCAGCCAAGACTGAACGCAGCGAAAAGCGTGAAGATCGCAAGAAGGCATCCGGCCAGGGGCCGCGCAAGAATGCCGGGCCGCGCCAGGAAAAAGTAAAAGTCTCGCCGCGCTCCCGTTTCCGCCTGACGTCCGAACCGAAACCACGCAAGGATTTCGGTGAAGAGCGTTTCACACCGCCGCCGCGCCGCATCTGGGGCGAGGAAGGCGTGGTCGAAGACAAGCAGCAGGAACGCCGCTCCAGCCGTGACAAGGACGACCGGCGCGGGCCTCCGAAAGGTGGACGTCCGCCGCGTCGCGGAGATCGTTCGTGAGAATAGTCGCCGGGCGTTTCAAGGGCGCGGCTCTGGCCGCGCCGAAATCGCACGACACACGGCCGACCAGCGACCGATTGCGAGAAACCATTTTCAACATCCTGGCTCATGGCCTGGATGTTGATCTTGAAGATGCAAGGGTCCTGGATCTTTTTGCCGGCACGGGCGCGCTGGGCTTCGAGGCGATCAGCCGGGGCGCCCGACATTGCACTTTCATTGAAGAAGGGACGGAAGCGCGCGGCATCATTCGCCGGAACATGGAGGCCCTGGGCCTCAATGGCGCTGCCAAGATCTTCCGGCGCGATGCCACCCGCCTTGGTAGTGCAGGCACCATCGAGCCTTTCGATCTGGTGTTTGCCGACCCTCCCTATGACAAGAAGCTGGGTGAAAAGGCCCTTGCTTCGGCAGCAGGCGGAGACTGGCTGAAACAGGGCGCCTTGTGCGTGCTTGAAGAGAGATCTTCAGCTCACATCGATGTTCCCGCAGGCTTCGAGGAACTCGACCGCCGCCAGGCAGGCGATAGCCAGGTCGTGTTCCTGCGATATGGCGGCTGAAGTCTCTTTCGGCCCGCCATCAACCCTCTCGTCTCGCTATGGGATTTCCTTCACCCGTCAGGCGCCGCCCGGCATCATGATGTAGGCGGTTTTCCGCGTTGGCAGGCTGGAACGGCTGACGATCAGCGCCGGCGTTTGCGCCCGCACGATGTCATACCCTGCCTCCTGTGCTCGCCCGACAAAGGCCTGAAGTGCTCCGGAAAAATGGAAGTGCATCGGCACGACCATCGCAGGGCCGATGCTTTCCAGAACGTCCATCAGGCTGTCCAGCCGAAGCGTCGAGGAATTGTCTATGGCCGCAAATACGACGTCGATCTGACCAAGGCGGACGAGATCTTCCTGCGTAAGCCGGTGATGCAGGTGGCCGAGATGCGCAATGCACATGTCGGCGACCTCGAAGATGAAGATCGAATTGCCGAGTCGGCGTTCTTCCCCGTCCCAGCCACGGATGTTGGTCTGGATATTGCGGATGCGGACATCCTCAACAGTGATGTCATGGTCCAGCGGCCCGCCCTTCGGGTTCCAGCCGTACAGAAGATGTTCGATGTTCGGATCCGGGCTGATGGAGTAATGCGTGCTGTGAGCCCCGTTCATCGTGGCTACATCCGGCGGCAGAAGCGGGCGGACACTGTCGTTGTAGTCGGTTGCGATCCGCACGCCCTTGGGCGTTTCAAGTTCAAAGGTGGAATGGCCGATGTAGCGGATCTGGACTTCATTTGCCTGAAGAGACGCGCGCCAGATGCGCATTTCGTCCGGCCCGGGCGCTCGGTAGGGGGCGTCTGCAACCAGTTGACAGACCGCGAATGCGGGTCCTGCAACAACAGCTGTAACCAGAAGGCTGAGCAGCACCGGAACCAGCCGGAACAATCCGCCGGCCTTCTGTCGCCGTCCGTGAATTGGGAAAAAGCACATCGCCATGTCAGTCCATCCCGAAAACCACACCTGAGCAAAATACTAGGGGGCAGACCGCCAACGGCAAGGCATGTCGAGGTGTGCGCTGCCCGTTTGCCTGAAACTTGAGACGTTTTGGAAGGGGATGCCAAAAGAAAAGGCAACCGGCCTGCGCTTGTAGCTGCAAAGGCGGTTGCCTGAGGTGGGGGCGGGTGGGAGGAAGAACCAGCCCCGGAATTGACTTTCAGACCACGTAAAGACTGACCGGCGGTTTCCCGGACTTTGCCGTCCGGTTGGCCGCGTCACTTTCGCTCATGAACCCGGCGCTGCTTGCCTGGCGGTAGATAAGATCGCCCGCGTGCCCGGCCTCCATGACCAGCGCCTGCTGGCTGCAAAGCGAGGCCAGCGACAGGCCCAGACGGCGGAAATGCGCACGGCGATAGCAGTAGACGGCAAGTGCCGCGCGCTGCTGTTCCGGCAGCTGGCATCCGACATCAGTAACCGCGTTCAACGTTGCATCCAGCAACCGTTTCAGCAAATCTTCCGATACCGGACAGGCTTCCAAATCTGTTGATCCCGATGGCCGCATTGACCTTCTCCTAATAGATTGAGAAAAGTATTTAGGAGTAAGATTAATGATTTGTTAAACGCAAAGTCGGGTCCAATAAAAAGGAATTATACGGATAAATCTGCTGATGTTGCCATCAAGTAACTTCCATTGTTTCTTTTATCAGTTCCTCCAGTTTTTCCCTGGTAACTGTACGCAAGGATTCCGCCTTATCCAGTATGCTCTCGGCTTTCATGAAGTCCAGAACCCGGATGGAGTCATGGGGCGGGCTGACCAGGATATCCGGTTGATCTGATTTCAGTTTTTGCTTTGTGATGGTCTGCATCAGGATCTGGGAAGAGCCGAACAGGGAATCCAGCATGCTGATGTCATCCTTGTTGTCTCGCGGCACCGGCGCGCCAACGACATCAACGGCAATGACGATATCGCAACTCGCCCTGAGCCCGTCGAAAGGCAGTGGATTGACGACGCCGCCGTCGATGAGAAATCGGTCGCCATAGCGCACGGGTCTGAAAACCGCGGGAATCGCTATCGAGGCGGCCAGGGCAGGCAGCAAGGGGCCACTTTCAAAATCCACTTCCTCGCAGCGATAGAAGTCCGTCGCCAGCATACGCAGCGGGATGTCCAGCTCTTCGAACGTTTCGGACAGATAGTCCGAAACAAACACTTCCAGCACGCGAAGCGGGTCGAACTGCACCGGGCCGCCACGGAACACATCTGCGAACTTGCGTGGTCTCAACTGCCACAGGCGCGACAACACACTGTTGCGATCAGCAAAAATCTCCAGAGCAATGTCGCGGATTTCCTGGCCACTGCGACCACTGGCATAGGCCGCCCCCATCAGGGCACCGATGGACGTGCCGTTGATCCGGACAGGTTTTATGCCCAGGTCATCCAGCGCTTCCAGAACGGGGATGTGGGCGAGGCCGCGCGCACCGCCGCCGCCAAGGGCAAGACCGATTCTGGGGGAGGAGGTAGAGGGCATGGCGCGGGTCCGGCATTGAGAGCGTTACTCCCTGCACATGGGGGCTGACGCGCGCCTTGCCAACCTTGCAACTGCCTGCAACGGCAGTTGCGAACAGGAAAACCCTCTCAATGCCGGAAAAACTCAGATCACGAAGTATAGATCGTCCGCGGCTTCCGACATCCAGTCCGTTGCATGATCAAACGGCATCGGCCGGGCAATCAGGTAACCCTGGATCGAGAAATCGCCCATCATCCGAAGCCGGTCGTATTGCTCTTCGGTTTCAACGCCTTCGCAGACTATGCCGATGTTGAGCGATCGGGCCAGATGGATGAGCTGGTTGACGATCACTTCCTTTTTCGGGTCCTGAAGCATCTGGCGCGTGAAGGAGCGGTCGATCTTCAGCCCGTTTATCGGCAAGTCCGAGACATGGGAGAGGGACGCATAGCCGGTGCCGAAATCATCCAGCTCGATATGAACGCCGAGCTCGAAGAGTTGCCGCAGCGCAGCCAGGTGACCTGACCGGTTGTCGTTCAGGAACACCGATTCCAGAACTTCGGCGGTGATCCGCTCCGGTCCGACATTGTGCTTTTCCATCGCGGCCTTGAAGTGCTCGAGCAGCAGCCCGGACGACAGGTGCGATGGCGAGATGTTCACGGAGATGCGGCCAAAATCGAGGCCCTGGTCGATCCAGTGCCGGGCAGCGGCAAAAGCCTTGTCGATGACAATCTCACCCAGGATCGGCGCCAGACCGGATTTTTCCACGACCGGCAGAAAGTCTCCGGGCGAAACCGTGCCGCGTTCGGGGTGTCGCCAGCGTACCAGCGCTTCGATGCCGGTAACGGCCTGAGTGCGCAGGTTGACCTGCGGCTGGAACACGAGGAAGAACTGGTCGTTCTTGACCGCGTCCTTCAGTTCCAGCTCGATCTGTGCTTCCGTTTCGCTGTCTGTGCGCATATCCGGACGGAAGAAAGTATACCGGTCCTTGCCGTTTTCCTTGGACTGGTAAAGCGCGAGATCGGCATTGACCAGAAGCGTGTCGAAGTTGTCACTGTCCTCCGGGCACAGTGCCAGTCCCATGCTGACGGTCGGCCAGAACCTGTTGCCGTTGAACTCCATCGGCATCCGCATGATCCGGCGCGCCCGTTCGCACAACTCGTTGGGATCCGACGTTCCGCTTTCCGCCAGAATGACGAACTCGTCGCCTCCCCAGCGATAGGCCGTGCCCAGCCCACGGCAGACTTCGCGCAGCCGGCGGCCCGTCTCTTCCAGGCAATGATCGCCGGCAAGATGGCCGAGTGTATCGTTGACCCGCTTGAATCCGTCCATGTCGACGTGAACCAGGAACGCCGGTTTCTCGCTCCGGGCGAAACGCTCCTTGGCATCGCGCTGGCAGCCGGCGCGGTTGGACAATTTGGTCAGGGGGTCAAAATAGGCCAGGCGCTCCGCCCGGACCTTGGCTTCGCGGGTTTCGTTTTCCCGCTGCACCCGTTCGGAAACATCATTGGCAATGGCCACGAACAGGTCGCGGTCCTGATCGCGGAGAAGCTGTACCCTGAGATCGACCGGATATTCCGTGCCGTCCTTGCGCCGGTGAACGCTTTCGACCGACAGGTTGTCCCGATGTCCTTTCAGGAGGGGCGCGACGTGGCGCCGGACCGTGTTCGGGTCGTAAACGGGATCGATATCGCCGATTTTCTGGGATTTCAGCTCTTCGATCGTGTAGCCGAGATTGGCCAGGGCACAGCGGTTGGCATATTCGATCTGGAAGGTTTCCGCGTCGAGGATGTAGATCTCGTTGAGCGAGGATTCCAGAATATTGGCCAGCAGATGGTTCCTGCGTTCTGCCAGGCATCGGTCGGTGATGTCGTGAACGGTCCCGATCACCTTGGATGCCTTACCGTCCCGACCGGCAAGCACATACCCGCGAACGTGCAGGTACTGGATGGTGCCGTCGTCATGTACCAGCGGGTGTTCGGTGTCGAATTCACCGCAGGATTTCACCGCTGCGTTGACCGCGTCCAGGGTTTTCTTCCGGTCGTCACCGGGAATACGATCAAAGAGATAGGCCTGGATCTCGTTTGCCGGAAGGTTCGGCGGGATCTTCATGACCCGGTAGTATTCTTCCGAGCCCAGGATTTCGTTTGAAGCGATATCGCGTTCCCAGCTGCCCACATGCGCAATCCGCTGGGCTTCGATAAGTTGAAGCGTGCTGCTTTCCAGCTTCAGGGTATTGTCCAGAACTTCTGCCTCGAGGCGCGAACGCGTCAGCTGCACGGAGGACTGAAGACGGGACAGGAGACGGAAGACCACCGTCCAGGCGAGCAGCGCCAGACCGATGCCTGCCATCAGAGAAAGCAATGTCCCCTTGGCAAAGTCCCAGATGTTGTCCGTGATGTCCTTTACCAGCAGAAGCTTCACGTCGTTGTTCGGGGTTACGACCATAATTGGCAGATCGCGAACCATGAACACCTTGCTGTTCTGGAGGAAGAAGCTGTTGAAGCCGGCGAAGTGGCCGTTGGAAGCGATCTTGCTGAAGTCGAAGCCGGTCGGCGTCAGATTGCCCAGAACCTTGTAGTGAACCGTGCTGGAATCACCTGCTTCGGCGACTTCGCAGGCCTTGACGATCTGGGCATTGACCGCGGAACTGGCCAGCGCGAGCGATTGTTCGATATTGATCGCGAGTTTCAGATAACCGATCCGTGTTCCCTCAACGAGCCAGGGTTTCAGCACGCTGACGATGAACTCGTTGTTGCGGCCGAGTTCGATAGCATCGACTTCGCGAAAACGGTTGGAATTCAGTTCGGTCTCGAAGCTGGCGGAATCCTGTGCCGGGGTGGCATTGCTTTGTGCGCGATAGACGATCTGCTGGTCGGCGGAATAGATGGTCAATTCCGCAATATTGAGATCGGCAGCTTTTCCGGCGAAGACCCTGTCGGCAACGGCCTTGATGTTGGCGGTGTCTTTCTTGCGGATGGCTGTCTGCAGATCCGTGTCGGCGCTGACGACACTGACTGCCTGGTCGAGCGTTTGTTCGCCCAACGCCCGTTGATGCATCAAAAGACGTTCAGTCGTCCGGACGATCAGGTCCTGCGGCTCGCTCAGCGTACGATATTCGGTCACAACGTTCTGGAGCGTCAGGACGGCAACTGTCAGGCAGAGAAACGACAGAAAAACAACGCGAAGGGGTTTTTCGAAACGGGTTTCGTCCTTGCACCACCGCGCCAGGATCTGGTCAAGAATGGCACTCGGACTTCGCCCACGCGCAACTGTGCGCGATTTCTCGTCGCGCAAGTCCTTGTCTTGCCAAAACTCTTGCTTGCCCACGCGTTGCACCCGTTCCCCCGAGCAGCCGTAGCTCCTCTTTGATCGGCAAGGACAGTCCGCTGTTTGTTATGGTCGCCGGGCACGGCGAAGTTATGCAAACCATCACTGCCAATTTTCTCAATAGGCTGTATTGGTTAAATTGTATTGAATGTGTTCCTTAAGGCTTATTAAGAATAGAATTCATTCGAGAGGAATTCTTCCAGTCTCAAGATCAAATGTATTTGCGCTGAGCCTGATGATTGGCGATGCGGCAAAATAGTTTGATCTAAATCAGACGATCTCCTTTGAACGTCACCAGTTGAGGTGATGTCGCCGCCCAAGCGTCTGTGTTTGACCCAGCCGATTGACGCGAGCCAGCCTCAACTTGGCAAGCAAGTCGTATGGCGCGGTGCCCTCAACTCCCTGATGCGCTTGCGAAGAACTCGAGGAGGGCAGTGACCGTCTCTTCCGGGGCTTCTTCGGGCAGGAAGTGCCCACCGGGAAGCGCGGCGCCGACAGCGGTCCTTGACCAGCCCCGCCAGACTTCAAGCGGATCGTACACGCTGGTGGCAATACCTTTGCTTCCCCAAAGTGCAAGGAGGGGAACAAGGATCTTTCTTCCCGCATCCAGATCCGCGCGGTCGTGGTCGTAGTCGATCGTTGCACCTGCGCGGTAGTCCTCGCAGGTTGCCGATACCCGGTCTGGTTCGCAAAACCAGTCACGGTTATGCGCCATGGCTTCCTTGGAAAAGCACGACAGGTTCTTGGCTGCAGTCCAGCTGGCCAGCGTGTGATCGAGAAATCGTATCGGTGCGGCAGAAATTGTCTTTTCCGGGAAAGGCGCAGCCTGGGCCAGAAACATCCAGTGATAGATCTTGAGGCCGAACAGCCTGTCCATCCGGTCCCAGTAGTCGCATGTCGGAAGGATGTCGAGTACGGCGACCTTCAGAAGGGCTTGCGGGTGATCGAGGGCAAGGCGGTAAGCCACCCGGCCGCCACGGTCATGGCCAGCCAGAAAGAACGTCGAGTGGCCGAGCACCTTCATGAGCTCGACCATGACCGAGGCCATGCTTCGTTTGGAATAGGCCGCGTGATCGTGTGATAGCGGCGGCACGGACGAACGGCCATACCCCGGCAGGTCGGGCAGGACGAGCGTGAAGTGTTCGGCAAGCTGCGGGGCCACCTTGTGCCAGCAGACATGAGATTGCGGGTAGCCGTGCAGCAAAAGCAACGGTGGGCCGGACCCGCCGGTCCGGCAGAAAAGCCGCACGTCGTTGGCTTCCACAGTGATGCTGTCAAACCCCGGAAACAGATCCGGCAGGTCGTTTTTCACGTCTGTCTCCCCAGCCCGCACCGGGGAGAAGATTACCTTTGCTTTCAAGCGCCTGCCAAGTCCCGGAAACCGGAAATGCCACGATTGCCGGTTTTTCGCCTGGCTCGGCCTCAGCTTTCCCGGGCGATGGCCCGCCAGCCGATGTCGGTTCGGCAGAAGCCTTCCGGCCAGTCGATGTCGCGGATCCGCTCGTAGGCCCGTTGCTGTGCCTCGCGAACGGTGGTGCCGACCGCCGTCACGTTCAAAACGCGTCCGCCATTTGCCAGGATCTGCGTGCCATCGCGTTTGGTGCCTGCATGAAAGACGGCAACGTCATCCGTTGCTGGTGTATCGAGACCACGGATTTCCGTGCCCTTGTCGTAGCTGCCCGGGTAACCCTTGGCGGCCATGACGACCGTCAGTGCGGCTTCGTCGCGCCAGTCCGCCGTTGTCTGGTCCAGCCGGCCCTCGACGCTTGCAAGCAGCAGCTCCAGCAGGTCGCTCTTGAGGCGCATCATCAGGACCTGGCATTCCGGATCACCGAAGCGGGTATTGTATTCGATCAGCTTCGGGCCGTTCTTGCCGATCATCAGACCCGCATAGAGAACGCCCTTGAAAGGGGTGCCACGTTTGGCCAGTGTCGCGATGGTCGGCTCGATGATGGTACGCATCACCTCGGCAATCAGTGCATCTGTCAGGACAGGAGCGGGCGAGTAAGCGCCCATGCCGCCGGTATTCGGGCCTTCGTCACCATCATAGGCGCGTTTGTGGTCCTGGGCGGTGGCAAGCGGCAGTGCGTTGGTGCCGTCGGACAACACGAAGAAGCTCGCTTCCTCGCCTTCCAGGAATTCCTCGATGACGACTTCCGCACCTGCAGCCCCGAACGAGCCTTCAAAACAGGCCGTTACCGCCTCTTCGGCGTCTTTCAGGGTCATGGCGACCACGACACCCTTGCCGGCTGCAAGCCCGTCCGCCTTCACGACAATCGGTGCACCTTTTTCCCGGACATAGGCGAGCGCGGCATCTGCCGTATCAAAGCGGCCGTATCCGGCGGTCGGAATATCTGCTTCGTCGCACACGCCTTTGGTGAAGGCCTTGGAGCCCTCCAGTTGGGCCGCTGCTCTGGACGGACCGAAAGCCTTGATCCCGGCCGCTTCCAGATCATCGACAAGGCCGGCCACAAGCGGTGCCTCGGGGCCGACGACCACAAGATCGATGGCATGTTCGCGACAGAAACCGATGACTGCCTGATGATCCGCGGTGTCCAGATTGCAAAGCTCGGCCACCTCGGCAATCCCGGCATTGCCGGGCGCCGCATAGAGCTTGGTCAGCTTGGGAGATTTTGCCAGCGCCCAGGCGAGCGCGTGTTCGCGGCCGCCGGATCCGATCAGGAGAAGTTTCATAAACGGGCAGTCTCTTCGTGAAGGTTGAAGCAAGAGGGCCGTCCCCTAACACGGAGGGCGGCATACCGCAATTGGCGGCGCATGCAACGGCGCATTTCTGCCGGTCTCCGCCCAACTTGTGACGCGGCGGGAGAGGTGGTTTCCGCGACCAGCAAAAGGCCGGAACGCTTGCCAGCCAAGTGTGGCAAGCGCGAAGAGGAAACCGAGGGCTGACCGGGGTTTGGGTCGTCAGACCATGACACCTTGCCCAACTCTGAGTTTCACGATAGCGCCCCTGTGACCTCTTGCGGGATGAATTTCCTGCTGAAAATCGCTAAAAGAACCTGAGAAGGGCGGAAAGCAGGAGCGTTTCCGCCGGATAATCGAGAAATGGACGGATCGAAAGTGTTTTCCACGAACGACACGGGGCCGGTTGCAGATGCGGTCAAGCAGCACTGGGTGGACACGCGGCTGCCGGCTGGCCTGCGCCCCTATGCGCGCCTTGCCCGCTGGGAACGTCCGATCGGTTGGTGGCTGTTGCTGTGGCCCTGTTTCTGGTCGGCGGCATTGGCGGCGGTCGCCGGTGGCAAGGCCTGGCCGGACCCCTGGCACATGGTTCTGTTTTTCATCGGTGCGGTTGCCATGCGCGGTGCAGGCTGCACCTACAACGACCTCGTCGACGTCGACATCGATTCCAAGGTCGAGCGGACCCGCTCCCGGCCCATCCCGGCGGGGCAGGTGTCCAGACTTCAGGCAAAGATCTTTCTGGTGGTCCAGGCCCTCATCGGCCTTGCGGTGCTGCTGCAGTTCAACACCTACACGATCTGGCTGGGCATCGCCTCGCTGCTGCCGGTTGCGGTCTACCCGTTCATGAAGCGCATCACCAACTGGCCGCAGCTGTTTCTGGGGTTCGCCTTTTCCTGGGGGGCGCTCATGGGCTGGGCGGCCGCCTTTGGGTCCCTGTCCTGGTCACCGGTGTTTCTCTATATCGGCGGCATCTGCTGGACGATCGGCTACGACACGATCTATGCCCATCAGGACAAGGAGGACGACGCGCTTGTCGGTGTGAAGTCGACGGCCCGCCTCTTCGATGAGCACACCAAGCCGGCTCTCATCCTGCTCTACAGCTGCGCAACCGCGCTGTTCTTTCTGGCTGCGATCTTTGCCGATGCCGGTCCGGCCGCTTTTGTCGGCATCCTGGCTGGCGTCATTCACCTGGGGTGGCAGATCGTCGTTCTGGATATCGATGACGGCGATCAGTGCTTGCAACTGTTCCGATCCAACGGGACCTATGGCTGGATCCTGTTCTTCGGTTTCTTCGCCGATGCCCTTATCGGTGCGCTCTAACGAAAAAAGCCCCGCTCAGCGGGGCTTTTTTTGAAGACTGTCGTGTGCACGCTCAGGTGCGGGCAATGATCTCACGCTCATTGGCGTGGACGGTTGCCGAAGGTTCCTGCCGGCCGGGAAGACGGCGGTTCAGGAAGCGCGGACGGCGGCCGGTCAATAGGCGCAGCTTGCGCCGGGGCGCAGGTTTTGAAGCCGGAACGGCGCTGTAGGCTTCGATCGGCTTTACCTTGCCGCCGAGGTCACACACCAGCATAGGCAGGTTGAACACCTGGGCCCACCGGCTCCACAGGACCGCGAGGTCGTCGGATTTCTCGGTTTCGGCCAGGGTGATCGACAGCGCGCTATCGGGATGTTTCAGGATCAGTGCCGCCACGATTTCGCCCGGCACCGCGCCCGGAACGATCCGGACCATGACACCATCGAAACCTTGAGCGGGCACCACCACCGTCACCGGAACACCGGCAACCCGCCGCTTGATGACCGCCCTGTCGCGATCCAGGAAAATTTCGGCTGGCAGGGAAGGGGTACCCGGCCGGTTTTCAAGGCGTTGCTCGAAGTGGGCCGGCAGGCAACCGGGATGCGGCATCGTTTGGGCGCCGACCCCGGTTGCTACCATTTCCTGTATTTCTGTTTGACGTCTCAAATGACTCTCCACCGGACCTTTAGGTCGGACCATTTTTGGTCTCTCGATGCATTCAATCTACTGAAGAAAAGTCGTGAACCACTTAAGATACAGAGTTAAAAAAGTCTGATTTATAAGAGGGTTACTGGAATGTAATCAGACAGGTAACACCTTGTTCAGTCATGTGGCAGATTCGACTTGATACAACCTTTGAATGAATTTTCCACCCTGTCCCGATCCCGCCTATCTTGCGGTCATCATTATGAAAATCGGATGAGGCGCTGCGGCATTGCAACCTCTTGCCGGAACCGGCTCAAAATCCCATTTCCCACCTATCAGGGGAAAACCATGGCTCTGGACGGCGCCCGGCACGACCGGATTGCCCGCAAAAGGCCCCGACAGTTGCAGCGCAGCCGTGCGGGGCGTAAACAACTGCCGAACCAGAAGACGAAAGAGCGGACACGATGTCGGAACTGATTGATCAAAGCGAATTGCAATCCCGGGCAGCCCGTCTGGTGGAAGCAGCCCGCAAGGCCGGAGCTGACGCCTGCGACGCGATTGCGGTTACCGGTGTCTCGCTTTCGGTCGATGTTCGCGAAGGCAAGGTGGAAGAAACCGAGCGGGCCGAAGGCGACGACGTCACCTTGAGGGTGTTTGTCGGCAAGCGCACTGCTGCTGTCTCAGCCAACCGTCTCGATGATCCGGCAAGCCTGGCTGAACGGGCCGTCGCCATGGCCAAGGTCGCGCCGGAAGATCCCTATGCCGGTCTTGCCGATCAGGATCTTCTCGTGAAGGAGTTTCCGGAACTCGAGCTTCTGGACACAAAGGAAATGACTGCCGAGGACCTGACGCAGATCGCGCTGGAAGCGGAAGCTGCCGGTCTGGAAGTCGAAGGCGTCACCAAATCCGGCGGTGCGGGGGCCTCCTGGCGTCTTGCCGGTGTCGTTCTGGCGACCAGCCATGGGTTCCAGGGGTCCTATATGTCGTCCCGCTATGGCATGTCCATGACAGCCGTCGCAGGGGAAGGGACCGGCATGGAGCGGGATTACGATTTCGACAGCCGTACCTATTATGAAGACCTGGAAGCACCGGCGGAGATCGGACGCAGGGCCGGTGAAAGAGCTGTGCGCCGTCTCAACCCGAACAAGCTTTCGACCCGCACCGCGAACGTCATTTATGAATCGCGCGCTGCCCGCAGCATTCTCGGGCACCTTGTCGGGGCGATCAACGGGGCCGCAATTGCGCGCAAGACCAGCTTCCTGAAAGACCGGATGGGCGAGGCCGTGTTCGCACCTGGCATCCAGGTGGTTGACGACCCGTTCAAACGCCGGGGTGCCGCAACACGCCCCTTCGACGGGGAAGGGACCCGGGCGGAACGTCTCGATGTCATCGAAGACGGTGTCCTGCGACACTGGTTTCTGGACGGTGCTTCCGCACGCGAACTGGGCCTGACGCCCAATGGCCGGGCGCACCGCAGTGGCAGCGGCACGTCGCCTGGCGCAACGAACGTCACATTGATGCCGGGCGAAAAATCGCTGGAAGAATTGATGGCGGAAGCCGGGCAGGGCCTGCTGGTGACCGACCTGATCGGTCACGGCGTAAACGGCCTTACCGGTGACTATTCGCGTGGGGCCGCCGGGTTCTGGTTCGAAAACGGCCAGATCGTAGAAGCCGTTAGTGAAATCACCATTGCAGGCAATCTGAAGGACATGTTTGCACGGCTCGTGCCCGGCAGCGACCTCGACAATCGTTATTCGGCAGCCACTCCCTCGGTCATGATTGAAGGAATGGCCCTTGCCGGAAGCTGACAAGGGCCTGAACGACACCGGACGAAGCGAAATCGGGCTGGATGAAGCCGGAAGGGACGCGGACCTGCGCCTGTTGGAGTTGGCTGCACGCCAGGCGGGCGATATTGCGCTGGGTTTCTTCGGTCAGGATCCGGAGACCTGGTACAAGGGCAAGGCGGGCATGTCGCCGGTTTCCGAGGCAGATCTCGCGGTAGACCGTTTTCTCGCGGACTACCTGCGGTCCGCGCGGCCGGACTACGGCTGGCTTTCGGAGGAAACCGCTGACGACCGCAGCCGTCTCAACCACGAGCGTGTCTTTATTGTCGATCCGATTGACGGCACGCGGGCTTTTCTGGCGGGTGGGGACGAATGGACGGTGGCGATTGCCGTGGTCGAGGCCGGTCGGCCCGTTGCAGCTTCGGTCTTTTGCCCGCGCCGGGACGAGATGTTTCTGGCCCGTACAGGCGGCGGAGCCTGGCTCAATGGGGTACGACTGGCGGTGTCAGATCGCACCGGCCTTTCCGGCGCAACCTTGACCGGACCGCATTCCATTGTTGCCAATCAGGACGTTGTCGCTGCAGGTTTTGTCGGCACGGAAATCCTGCGCTCCCTGGCTTATCGGCTGGCGATCGTTGCAGCAGGACGGGTCGATGTCGGGGCCGCACGGGGCGGGCCGAGCGATTGGGATCTTGCGGCGGCGGATCTTTTGGTGCAGGAAGCGGGCGGTGTATTGACCGACCTGTCGGGTCGGAACCTGATCTACAACCGCGCCAAGACCGGCCACCCGGCCCTGATCGCAGCTCCTGTTGCGCTGATCGGGCCTGTGCGCGACGCGCTCGACGACCTGATCAGGTAACAGACCGGTTGCAGCGACGAAAGCGAGGATATTGATGAGTAATACCGATACTCCGAAGCAGCTCCTTCATCTTGTGTTCGGCGGCGAGCTGGAATCACCGGAAGGGCTGACGTTCCGCGATCTGGACGAACTGGATATCGTCGGAATCTACCCGAATTATGCCGAAGCCTACAAAGCCTGGAAATCCAAGGCACAGGCGACGGTCGACAACGCTCATATGCGTTACTTCATCGTCCACATGCACCGCTTGCTCGATCCGGAAACGGCTTCTTAAGGCAGCGCAGCTCTCTCAGGCGACAACACCAAATGATAAAACGCCTCGGCCGTCAGCCCTGGGTTCTGGCCAGCATCGGCACTTTGATGGCCGTTTACCTGAAACTGGTCTACCGTACCAACCGGTTCGTGATCGATCCGGAGGGCGTGCACGAACGTTCCGAACAGGATCTCCCGGTTATCGTGGCCATGTGGCACGGCCAGCACTTCATGGTGCCCTTCGCCAAGCCGGCTCACTGGCCCGCCAAGGTGATGATTTCCCGGTCTGCCGATGGCGAGGTCAACGCGATCGCGGCCCGCAAGCTCGGCCTCGGCCTGATCCGTGCCTCCGGCGGCAAGAACGCACGCCAGATAAAAAAGCGCGGCGGCATGCGTGGTTTCATCGAGGCGCTTCGTGCGCTCAAGGAAGGCTATTCCATCGCCATGACGGCGGATGTGCCCAAAGGTCCGGCCCGCAAGTCCGGCGTTGGCATCGTTCAGCTTGCCAAGCATTCGGGCCGTCCCGTCCTGCCTGTGGCGGTGGCAACCAGCCGCAGCATCGAGCTGAACAGTTGGGACAAGGCCAGCGTCAACCTGCCGTTCGGCCGGGGCAGCATCGCGGTGAGTGATCTCATCTGGGTTCCCGCCGATGCGGACGACGACACGCTTGAGGAATACCGCCTCAAGGTGGAAGAGGGGCTCAACGCCGCAACGAAACGTGCTTACGAGCTGGTCGGAAGGGCGGATGGCTGACCGGCGACCCCTTGTCTTCAGTCTCTACAGGGGCCTTGCACGGGCTCTGACGCCTCTGTTCAATCTGCTTTTCTGGCTGCGCAGCCGCTCCGGCAAGGAATTGCCGGCCCGCAAGGGGGAGCGTTTCGGACGGAGTGCGACAAGCCGGCCTGCAGGCAAGCTTGTCTGGATCCATGCGGCCAGTGTCGGTGAAACCGTATCCGTGCTGCCGCTGGTTGATGAACTGACGGGGTCCGGCAACAAGGTGCTCCTGACCACTGTCACCGTGACGGCGGCACAGCTGGCACAGGGCCGCTTGCCGGAAGGGGCGATCCACCAGTTCATGCCATTCGATGCGCCCGGACCGATCTGCCGATTTCTCGACCACTGGTCCCCGGACCTGGCGATGGTGGTCGAGTCCGAAATCTGGCCGTGCCTTTTTGATGAAATGCGTTCACGGCAAACGCCCTTCGTACTTCTCAACGGCCGCCTGTCGGACCGGTCGTATCGAAGCTGGGCGCGCTTTCCGCGTATTTCCGGATATCTGTTTCGGTGTCTGGATATGGTTCTGGCGCAAAGCGCCGCCGATGGCGAGCGGTTCCGCCTGTTGGGCTGCCGCAATGTTTCAACGCCCGGCAATCTGAAATTCGATGCACCGGACCCGGCCGTGGACGAAGGCCAGGCAACCGCCCTGTTGGTGCAGACAGGAGCGCGTCCGGTCTGGCTGGCCGCCCTGACGCATCCGGGCGAGGACGAGATCGTGCTCGAGGCCTTTGGCCGTCTCACCGAGGAATTTCCCGGTCTCCTGCTGGTCCTGGTGCCGCGACATCCCGTCCGGACAGATGATATTGCGGCCATGATCGATAGCCGTGGCCTGCGTGCGGCGCGTCGAAGTCTGGATCAGGCAATTGAAACGGACACAGATGTCTATCTCGGTGATACACTGGGCGAGATGGGACTTTTTTACAAATTGGCACCGGTGACGTTTTTGGGTGGTTCATTCAACGATGCGGGCGGTCATAACCCGGTGGAAGCTGCATTGTCGGGCTCCGCGCTGGTCACTGGCCCGCGTGTTGCGAACGCCCGAGCCGTCTACAAGGACTTCTGGAGCCGGCGGGCTTCACTGAAAGCGGAGTTGCCGGAGAACCTGGCAGATTGTGTCGGCAGTCTTTTGCGCGATGCTGACGCTGCCCGGGCGCAGGCGGAAAGAGCAAGAGCCCTGGTCGAGGCCGGGCGCGGTGCCTTGGCCGAAACCCTGAAAGTGTTGCAACCCATATTGGGAAAAGCAGGTCCGGCGACTGACGATCCGCTGCCGCGGGGCCGCGCATGAAGTCGGCGCCCGACTTCTGGTGGAAGCCGGGACAGACACTGGCAAGTTGGCTGCTGTCGCCGGCAGGCTGGATTTACGGACTGGTCTCTGGCCGCCGCATGTTGAAGAAGCCGAAAGCGAAAAGCCGGTTGCCTGTAATCTGCGTCGGCAATTTCGTCGTTGGCGGAACCGGAAAGACCCCCTTCGCCATCGAACTGTCCTACAGATTGCAGGAAGAAGGCTTGCGGCCCGGTTTCCTGCTGCGCGGTTACGGCGGCAAGGCCAAAGGGCCGCTCCTCGTCGAGGCCAGCATGCACGACGCCGATGTTGTCGGTGACGAGGCCTTGTTGCTGGCCCGGTACGGTCCAACCGTGATTGCGGCCGACAGGCCGTCGGGGGCACGGCTTGCCGAACAGCAACCCATTGATGTCCTTTTGATGGATGACGGATTTCAGAACCCGGCGCTGGCCAAGGATCTCAGCCTGGTGCTGGTCGATTGCAGCGTGGGGTTCGGCAATGGCAAGTGTCTGCCTGCCGGGCCCTTGCGGGCACCTGCGGCCAAGCAGATCGTGAAGGCCGATTGCCTGGTCCTGGTAGGCGAGGGGGATGCGGCAGAGGAAGCTGTGCATCTGGCTGGACGCAAGGGGCTGCCGATCCTTCACGCGCATGTGCGGCCACAGCCGAACGATGAACTGGCGGGAAGCAGGCTCTTTGCATTTGCGGGCATCGGCAGACCGCAGAAATTCTTCGATACGCTGAAATCGCTTGGCTACGACGTGAAGAAAACGCGGGAATTCCCCGATCACCATCAATACACGCAAGCCGACGTGCGTGCGCTGCTGACCGAAGCCGAGGAAGCCGGGTTCAAGCTGGTGACGACGTCCAAGGACATGGCCAGGCTGGAAACGTCGACGGGAGAGCTGTTCCACTGGATCGCATCCAGTGCGGCCGTTCTGGAAGTGCGAATGGAGATCGACGACGAAGACAGGCTGGCGTCACTCATCAAGGAGCGGCTACGTCGGCGTCAGTTCGGAAAATGAGGCTGCTTGACTTCGCCTGACGCGGCTCAGCGCGTTTCCAGATACCGCTTCATGGACGCATTGGCATCGACATAGGCTTCCTGCCGTTCGACAGACCAGTATTTCAGCTCGTCCAGCGGGATCGCCGTTCCGGTCACCGCACAGCGCACGAATGTCCCCGGTGTTTCCACCTGATAGTCGCCATCCAGGTAGCGAACGCGGGCTTCATTGGGGATGCGCGGATTTTCGTAGCGGTTCATGATCTGCAGTTTGGCTGTCGGTCTATCGGGAAGTCTTGATAGCATTTATGGCAGACTGGCAGGAGAGGGCAAGTCAAAGCTTTGCCAGCGGGCCTTTTCCCCGTTGCGGGACAATCGGCTTCAAAACCGCGCAGGGTAACCCGGCCCCGACTGCATTCCGGCGCGCGGTACTGTATGACTGGCAAGTGGAATTCTCCGCTTATGGGATGATTTGCGCGCCAAAACGCCTATGTTGAGAGAAACAACCAAATTGCCCGGTCTGGCAATGCAACCTGCATCGGCAGACACTCCGGGCGAAATCAGGACAGACAGATGACCCTTTCCACCACCGATCTTATCGAATCTTCAGGCCTGGGCCTCGAAACGGCAAGGCGGATCACTCAGGACGCACTTGATGGAGCGGATGATGGCGAACTTTTTGTCGAGTACCGGCAAAGCGAAGGCCTTGTCTTCGACAACGGGCGCCTGAAAGGGGCCAACTACGACACCGCACAAGGTTTCGGCCTGAGAGCCGTTGCCGGTGAAGCTGCCGGTTACGCTCATGCCGGAGATATCTCCGAAGGTGCATTGAAACGGGCGGCCGATGCGGTCAGCGCCGTCAAGAAGGGGTATTCGGGTAGCTACGCGGCAGCACCTGCGCGCACCAACCAGACGCTTTACACCGATGCAAATCCGCTTGGCGGGCCGAGCTTCGAGGACAAGGTCAAGCTGCTGCAGGAAATCGATGCCTACGCGCGGGCAAAGGATCCACGCGTGCGGCAGGTGTCCGCGTCTCTGGCGGGGTCCTGGCAGGTGGTCGAGATCCTGCGTGCGGACGGTCATCTGGTGCGCGATGTGCGTCCGATGGTGCGGCTCAGCATTTCCGTCGTCGCCGGCAATGACGAACGCCAGGAAAGCGGCTCTTTCGGTTGCGGTGGCCGGGAAGGCTTCGAGCGATTCATCACCACAGAAAACTGGCAGGGCGGTGTCGACGAGGCGCTGCGTCAGGCTCTGGTCAATCTGGAAGCGGTTCCGGCACCTGCCGGCACCTTCGATGTCGTGCTGGGGCCGGGCTGGCCGGGCATTCTTCTGCATGAAGCCGTCGGCCACGGACTGGAAGGCGACTTCAACCGCAAGAAAACGTCCGCATTCGCCGGTCTCATGGGCCAGCGCGTCGCTTCGCCTGGCGTGACCATCGTTGACGACGGAACGATTGCCGATCGTCGGGGCTCGCTGACTGTGGACGACGAAGGCACGCCTTCCAGCCGAACGGTACTGATTGAGGACGGTATCCTGAAGGGCTATATGCAGGACCGCCAGAATGCACGCCTGATGGGCATGGAGCCGACCGGTAATGGTCGCCGGCAGTCCTACGCCCACATCCCGATGCCGCGCATGACCAACACGGTAATGATGGCCGGTGACAAGGATCCGGACGAGATCCTGGCATCGGTCAAGGACGGCATTTACGCCGTGTCTTTCGGCGGTGGCCAGGTCGACATCACCTCCGGCAAATTCGTGTTCTCCTGCACCGAAGCCTACCGCGTGGAGAACGGCAAGGTTGGCGCGCCGCTGAAAGGCGCAATGCTGATCGGTAACGGACCGGACGCGCTGACCCGCGTTTCCATGATCGGGAACGACATGAAGCTCGATCCCGGCATGGGAACCTGCGGCAAGCAGGGGCAGGGCGTGCCGGTTGGCGTCGGCCAACCGTCCATGCGCATCAATGCCATGACCATAGGCGGGACGGCGGTCTGACAAAGCCGCCTGGAAGGACCTATGCCGGACATAAAATTCGTCATCTTCGATATGGATCTGGTGCTCTACGACTATGACCACCAGATCCGCTTGAAGCTGCTTGAAGAGCTGACAGGAAGGCCTGCGGCCGATATTGATCGCTCGGTCTGGGGCGGTCCTCACGAGAATGCAGCCGAGGCGGGAGATCCTGCAACGGCCGAAGCCTATCTGGAGCAATTTGCAAGACTGCTCGAGTTTCCGATCGACTTCGAAACCTGGGCGGATGTGCGCCGGCAGATGATGCGCCCGCGCCGGGATGTCTTGTCGCTTGTCCGCCGCCTGAAGGCGACCGCAGACATTGCGCTGTTGACCAACAACGGCATGCTCTTGAAGGATGCCTTGCCCGTCTGCGCGCCGGAAACGGTCGAAATTTTCGGTGAGAAAGCCCATGTCTCGGCTGAGTTTGGAGCCCGCAAGCCTGATCCGCTGGTCTTTGAGCGCATCTGCGGTCGCTACGGCTACGGTCCCGAGGAAAGTGCGTTTGTCGATGACCGCGCGGAAAACATAGAAGGAGCGCAGAGCGTCGGGCTTAAGGGCCATCACTACGTGACTGCGGATGGCCTTGAAACGTTCCTGAGGACTTGCCGGCTAATCTGATCCGGAACGCAGGTTTGCGCGATCAGGGTGTTTCAGTCAGTGCTTTGGGTGAAAGTGCCTTTGAGGCAGCAGGTCTTCCGAACTGAAAGTCCCGTTTCCGGCTATCACCATGCCGCGTGCCACGCTCAGGTTCCTGGCAACGCCGCTTCCTTTCAGCAGACCGCCTCTCAGGTCCGGATCATCTTCCTGAAAGGAACCTCCGTCCGACAGTATGCAGCTGTCGACCGTGATATTGCCGAGGATCTGACTGCCGTCTCCCAGCATGCATATGCCGAACAGGGCCGGGTTGTTGAGGAACCTGCCATGGCTGCCGATCCGGATTTCCGCGCCGGGTCTGTTGGCCTTGGCGGTAAATCCGCCTTCGCCGAACTGGTTCTTGCTACCGATCAGAATATTGCCGTTCGACGCTTCGAAATGGCTGCCGGAGTGCACAATGTTGTCGTCGCCTAGCCGGATCTCCGCTCCGGATGAGGCCTTCAGCGTGACGCCCGGATAAAAGATGTTGTTCCTGCCAGCCGATACGCCTTCGGAAACCAGCGTGGAAAAGGGATCCAGAACATGATTGCCGTCCAGGATTTCCATCATCTGAGACAGCGGCAGAAACCCGCAGGCAAGGCGTGCGGCATCGATTGAGGCAAACAGATCGGACATGCGGTGCAAGAGCTCCGTCTTGGAGTACAGGGATAGATAGCCAGCCTTTGGACTGGACGTTGCCTGCCAGACTTTTTCACCGGACATCTGCAACGCTACGCAGCAAATATCCAACGTGCAATCAGCTTGTGCGGTTCTCGGCGCGTGGGGCTGTCCTTTGATTGAAAATAAAGCACTTTTTTGCTGCAGTCGCTGGATTTGATTAAAGGATAGGGCGTATTCTCTGATATCGTTGAAGTGAGCCGAAGTCGCCTGAAACAAGAAGGCGACGTGTCGGGACCATGCGGTTAAGGAGAAGGAATGGCAGCAGAAGGAGCCCCTCCGTTTTTTGCCGAATCGATCGTGTTTCTGGCCGCGACGGTCGTCGCCGTACCGATCGCCAAAAGGCTGGGGCTTGGATCGGTGGTCGGATATCTCGCTGCCGGAGCCGTTATAGGCCCGCACGGCCTAAAGCTTCTCGGCTCGGGCGAGGACGTGCTTCATGTCGCCGAACTTGGCGTCGTCCTGCTGCTGTTTGTCATCGGTCTGGAGCTGGATCCTCGAAAACTCTGGCGGATGAAGCGTGACATCTTCGGCCTTGGAACGGCCCAGGTGCTTCTGACCGGTGTGACCTTCTACGCCATAGGGCGGCTGTTCGGTTATTCCTTCACCACCTCTCTGGTTGCTGGCTTCGGCCTGGCGCTTTCTTCCACCGCGTTCGCACTGCAGATCCTGCAGGAACGCGGACAACTTTCCTCAGCCTACGGCCAGCGGGCGTTCGGCATCCTGTTGCTTCAGGATATCGCCATCGTGCCACTGCTTGCGATGGTGGCCATTCTGGCGCCGGGGGAAGGCCCGTCCACCTATACCCAGATCGCGAGCGAGATCCTGATCGTTCTGGCGGCGGTGGCTGCCGTTATCCTGACTGGCCGATATCTGGTGTCGCCGATTTTCCTGCTGCTGGCGGCAAGCCGCGCGCGCGAGGTCATGCTGACAGCCGCTCTCCTCGTCGCTCTTGGCAGTGCCGGCATCATGCATGCGGTCGGCCTGTCGATGGCGCTCGGGGCGTTCCTGGCAGGTGTTCTGCTGGCCGAATCGAGTTTCCGCCATACGCTTGAAGCCGACATCGAGCCCTTCCGGTCTTTGCTCATGGGCCTGTTCTTTGTCGCCGTCGGCATGTCGCTGGATGTCTACCTGGTGATGACCCACTGGGAAATCCTCGCAATCGGCGTCATCTGTGTGATGGGCGTGAAGGGCATATTCCTTTGGGCTCTGTCACGGGGCACCGGCTCGCCGAATTCCGATGCATTGCGCATTGCCGTCACGCTGCCTCAAGGTGGTGAATTCGCCTTTGTCCTGTTCACCGCCGCTGTCGGCGAACGCCTGTTGAGCTATCAGGCCGTCAACCAGCTGAACGCGATTGTGGTCTTGACCATGTTGCTGACGCCGGTTGCCTGCCTCGGGCTGGACCGGCTGGCGGCCAGGGTCAAGGCACGGGGTGTTGAAAACCCGTCGATCGAAACATTCGAGGAGGCAACTCCGACCGTGCTGGTGATCGGCTTCGGCCGCTTCGGCATGGTGGTGGCCCAGTTCCTGACATCCGAAGGTCTTGAGATCACCGCCATCGACAACCGGCCGGACCGTATCGCCTACGCCCGCAAGCAGGGCTACAAGGTCTATTACGGCGATGCGACGCGGGCAGACGTTTTGGCGGCGGCTGGGGCGGGCAAGGCAACATTGGTTGCCATGTGTATCGAGAACGACAAGGTGATGGGCAAGGCCATCGACCTCGTTCGAGAAGGCTTCCCCGAAGCGCTGATCTTCTGCCGGGCGACGGACCGCGCGCATATGCTGGACCTCACCAAACGGGGCGTCGATTTCCAGATTCGTGAAACCTTCGAATCAAGCGTCGTCTTCGGCCGGGCGGCACTCGAGGCACTGGGAACTCCCCTCGACCGGATCGACCAGATCGAGGAAGACGTCCGCGACCGGGACGAGGAGCGGCTTGCCCAGCAACTGCGTGAGGGCATGTTTGCCGGCGCCGACAAGCTGCACAAGGTGACACCGCGCCGGTCGATGGAGGCGAACGCTCCTGACGCACCAGCCGCGGAATAGGCGGCAAGGCTCATCACCAGGATTTCGGAAACAAAAAAGGCGCCGAATGGGCGCCTTTCGTTTGGTTGCTTGCGTTTCCGCGTCAGGGCAGGGCGTCGAAGCCTGCAGAGAACCCGTTCAGAGAAATCGGGATGCCGATCCCTTCTTCCGGGGTCTGGAAGATGATGAAGGTCGCCTGAGAGCCGGCCTGCAATTTGCTCAGCAGATCTTCTTCGAGAATGACCTCGGCAATGCAGCCGTTCGGAAGACAGCGGACGAAACCGGCCCGGCCGATATCGGCGTTGTCGACCCTGAGGCCAAGACCAGACGGCAGCAACACGCCGAGCGGTGCGAGAACCCTGAGAATGCGGGCCTGCTTGTCGGCGGTTTTCAGAATGATCACGGAAAGCCCGACGTTTTCCCGGTCGGCCGCAGTGACGTTCTGGATCAGAGCGCACTGGTCACCGGTGGAGCCGGGAGGCGTGTCGCAGCGCATTTGCCAGTCGCCGTGAGTCGAGCGGACCTCGCCTTGTGCCGCGGCGGGCAGATTTCCGTAAGTCAACGAACTGAAGACGATCCCGGCAACGGCCGCGAGTTTGGAAAAAGACAGTCTGGAACGTCCGTTAGGGCGGGCAGCCAGTGACTGCGGCAATTGGGTTGACAAGAAATCCTCCAGTCAATCGTTGTCCGGTTCGCTTTTGGTCGGCCCGGCATAAAAAGATGCGGCCTGCTTGGCGAATCAAGGTGTAATTCTAGGCCAGACATTGCCGCATGACGGCGCACGTTTCCAGTCCGGCGGTTCAGGAACCGAAGGATTAGCCGCAATTCTTGTCGAAAATTCGCATGTCCTTGACCCGTGTCAAATGGCAGAGAGCTTCGGGTGGCTGTGAAAAGTTGGAAATTCCGTTGCAGCCCGGCGTTTCTTGTGGTTTTTGTGCGGCTCAAAGGTGTCGGTGGAATGATGCGGCACATCGCCGCTATGCCCGATGGTAGCCATCGCCCTTTATATGAGTTTGTGGTTATAGTCCGGTCAAACTCATGACCTTGTCCAACTCCAGGACGCAGCAGATTTGGCTTGCGCAGCGCCGCCAAGCCCGCTACTGCCGCACCGGATTGGACCGGATCTGAGTCCGGAAATTTAGCATTTTCCGCCATTTCAGGCGGATGAGGGAAGGGAGCGCGGACGTGAAGGCAGTCTTCAAGCGTCTCATGACTATGGCCGGTGCGGCGGCAACTTTTGCTGGAGTGTCGACAGCGGCCCTGGCAGCGGAATCCGGCATCAAGGAATGGCAGTTGGGCTTTCAGGCCTCTGTCACCGATGTGATGGACGACATTACCTGGTTCAACGGGTTCACCCTGGTGATCATTACCGTGATCACCCTGTTCGTGCTGGCGCTGCTGATCGTCTGCATGACCCGCTTCAGCGCGAAGTCGAACCCGGTTCCGTCCAGAACCTCGCACAACACCATGATCGAAGTGGTCTGGACGGTTGCTCCGATCCTGATTCTGGTCGTGATCGCGATCCCGTCTTTCCGCCTGCTCTACAAGCAGCTGGACATTCCCGAATACGAGATGACCGTCAAGGCGACCGGGTACCAGTGGTACTGGGGCTATGAGTACACCGATGAGAACATGGGTGAGCTCTCCTTCGACTCCATCATGGTCAAGGACGACGAGCGCCAGGCTGTTGCAGACGCTCGCGGCGTGACGCTGAACGAAGTTCCGCGCCTTCTGTCCGTTGACTACGACCTCGTCATTCCGGTCGACACGACGGTTCGCGTCCAGGTGACTTCCGAAGACGTGATTCACTCCTTCGCGATGCCGTCCTTCGGCGTCAAGGTCGATGCCATTCCGGGCCGCCTGAACGAGACCTGGTTCCACGCTCGCGAGGAAGGCGTCTACTACGGTCAGTGTTCCGAACTGTGCGGCAAGGATCACGCTTTCATGCCGATCGCTATCCGTGTGGTTTCCAAGGATCAGTTCCAGACCTGGTCGACTGCCGCTCAGGACGATCTGGACACTGCAAACCAGCAGCTCCTGGCTTCGATCGCCGATACCAAGAAGCTGGCTGCCGCAGGCAAGCTTGAAGAGATCTCTGTCGCCGCGAAATAATGCGGCGGCGATCCTGTTTGGCGATGCGCGCGATGTCATGCAGCGCCGCTGAGAAAGTCTGAAAGAGGGAGCCCAAAATGGCTGCGACCGAAGCACATGCGGCACATGGCCATCCGACCGGATGGCGCCGCTGGGTCTATTCGACCAACCACAAGGACATCGGTATCATGTACCTGATGTTCGCTATCATGGCAGGTATCGTTGGCGGCGCGCTCAGCGTCGGCATGCGGATGGAACTTCAGGAACCGGGGATGCAGATCTTCGGTGATCCGCACCTGTTCAACGTGTTCACCACCGCTCACGGCCTGATCATGATCTTCTTCATGGTGATGCCGGCCATGATCGGCGGCTACGCCAACTACTTCGTACCGATCATGATCGGTGCGCCGGACATGGCGTTCCCGCGGATGAACAATATTTCATTCTGGCTGCTTCCGCCGGCCTTCCTGCTGTTGCTTCTCTCGCTCTTCGTTGAAGGTCCTCCGGGCTCCAACGGTGTCGGTGGCGGCTGGACCATCTATCCGCCGCTGTCCACGTCCGGTCAGCCCGGACCGGCAATGGATCTGGCGATCCTGGCCCTGCACATCGCAGGTGCATCCTCGATCCTCGGTGCCATCAACTTCATCACGACTATCTTCAACATGCGCGCGCCAGGCATGACCCTGCACAAGATGCCGCTGTTTTCCTGGTCCGTGCTGATCACTGCGTTCCTGCTGCTGCTGTCCCTGCCGGTTCTGGCTGGTGCCATCACCATGCTGCTGACCGACCGTAACTTCGGCACCACGTTCTTTGCGCCTGCCGGTGGCGGTGACCCGATCCTGTTCCAGCACCTGTTCTGGTTCTTCGGTCATCCGGAAGTGTACATCCTGATCCTGCCGGGCTTCGGCATCATCAGCCACATCATTTCCACTTTCTCGCGCAAGCCGATCTTCGGTTACCTGGGCATGGCCTACGCCATGGTCGCCATCGGCGTCGTCGGCTTCATCGTGTGGGCGCACCACATGTACACTGTCGGCATGTCTTCCGAGACGCAGGCCTACTTCGTGGCTGCCACCATGGTGATCGCGGTTCCCACTGGCGTGAAGATCTTCTCCTGGATCGCCACCATGTGGGGCGGCTCCATCGAGTTCCGCACGCCAATGGTCTGGGCAATCGGCTTCATCTTCCTGTTCACCGTTGGTGGTGTGACGGGTGTGCAGCTCGCCAACGCCGGTCTTGACCGTTCGTTCCACGACACCTACTACGTGGTTGCTCACTTCCACTACGTGCTGTCGCTGGGTGCCGTGTTCGCAATCTTCGCGGCCTGGTACTACTGGTTCCCGAAAATGTTCGGCTACATGTACAACGAGACGATCGGCAAGGCCCATTTCTGGATCACCTTCGTGGGCGTGAACCTGGTGTTCTTCCCGCAGCACTTCCTGGGTCTGAACGGCATGCCGCGCCGCTATGTCGACTATCCGGATGCGTTTGCCGGCTGGAACTTCGTTTCCTCCATCGGCTCCTACATCTCGGCCTTTGCGGTTCTGGTGTTCCTCTTCGGCATCGTCGAAGCGTTCTCCAAGAAGCGCGTCGTCGGCAACAACCCGTGGGGCGAAGGCGCAACGACCCTGGAGTGGACCCTGTCTTCTCCTCCGCCGTTCCACCAGTTCGAGACCCTGCCGCGCATCAAGTAATTCGCGGAGGGAGGTTCGCCTCCCGGTCAAGATCAGCACCGCGCCGGTTGCCGGCGCGGTGCTCCCTTTCAAGAAAACTGCCGGGCCATGTGCACCCGGATGCGCGATCCCTGGATCGCGGAAGAAAACAAGAATTCAAAGGACGCGCCTATGTCGCTCGTTGAGCGCCAGGATATGATGAGCCAGGAAACCGCTGTCTGGGACGGTGGCATGGGATCGGTGAGCGACTATGTGGCGCTCCTGAAGCCGCGTGTGATGTCTCTGGTCATCTTCACCGCTTTTGTCGGCCTGATGCTGGCACCAGGCTCCGTGCATCCAGTGCTGGGCGTTGTCGCGATCCTGTGCATTGCCATCGGAGCGGGCGCTTCCGGCGCGCTCAACATGTGGTACGACGCCGACATCGACGAAGTCATGACGCGCACCCGCAAGCGGCCGATCCCGGCCGGCAAGGTCACGCGTGAGGAAGCGCTTGCCTTCGGTGTGACGCTGTCCATCGGTTCGGTTGTGCTACTCGGCCTTCTGGTCAACTGGTTTGCCGGTGCGTTCCTGGCCTTCACCATCTTCTTTTACGTGATCGTCTATACGATGTGGCTGAAGCGTTCGACGCCGCAGAACATCGTTATCGGCGGCGCAGCCGGGGCATTTCCTCCGATGATCGGCTGGGCTGCCGTTACCGGAAGCGTAAGCCTGGAAAGCTTTGTCCTGTTCCTGATCATCTTCATGTGGACGCCGCCGCACTTCTGGGCGCTGGCGCTGGTCAAGAATGGTGACTATCAGGCCGCCAAGATCCCGATGCTGCCAGTTGTCGCCGGCGAGACCGTGACACGGCATCATATTCTTGCTTATGCCATCCTTCTCGCACCCATCGGTGTCGCGCCTTACCTGCTTGGCTTTGCAAGCCCCGTCTACGGCATTGCATCCGCTCTTCTGAGTGCCATCTTCGTCGGCCTTTCCTTTGACGTCTGGCGCAAGCGCGAGGGCGATCCGGCGAAGGCCGCCTGCTGGCGTCTGTTCAAGTTTTCAATCTTTTACCTGTTCATGCTGTTTGCCCTGCTTCTGGGCGAGAGCCTGATTGCAGGAGTGTGACGTGATGGCCAAGGAAGAGCAGGGCATTGCGCTCACCGAAGAGCAGAAGAAGAAGCGCCGGTCGCGGTCGATTGCAATCGCCTGCGTGCTCGGCGGCCTCGTCGTGCTGTTCTATGTCGTGACCATCGTCAAACTGGGCCCCGGTATCCTGGACCGGGCGCTTTGAGGGAGATCGTGTGAGCAACGGACAAGACACTTCAAACCTGTCACGCAGCAACCGCAAGGTCGCGGTGGTTTGCGCTGGCGTGTTCATGTTCATGGTCGGGGCGGCCTATGCCGCCGTGCCGCTCTACAATCTTTTCTGCCGTGTCACCGGGTTTGGTGGCACCACGCAGGTTGCCACGGCTGAAAGCGACGTGATCATCGACCGCAAGATCACCGTGCGCTTCGATGGCAACGTCAATCACGAGCTGCCCTGGAAATTCAAACCGGTGCAGCGTTCGGTCACGCTCCAGATGGGCGAAACCGCTCAACTGGAATATGTGGCAACCAACACGGGTTCCGGCAGGACCGTCGGCACGTCGACTTTCAACGTGTCGCCGCCGACCGCCGGAGCCTATTTCAACAAGCTGCAATGCTTCTGCTTTACCGAGCAGGCGCTGGAAAGCGGCGAGACTGTTCAGATGCCGGTCGTTTTCTTCGTCGACCCGGAAATGGACAAGGATCCTGAGCTGAAACACGTGAAGGAAATCACTTTGTCCTACACCTTCTTCCCGGTAGAAGAACCGGAACGTCCTGTTGCAGCAAAGGCCGAGAAGGCCGCAGCTGAAACAAAATTCGAGTGATTGGCGCATCCGCGCTTGAAATGACTGTCTTTGGGGAGCTTGCCGATGGCTGAGGCACATACCAAAAACCACGATTACCACTTGGTCGATCCGAGTCCGTGGCCGTTCATCGCATCCGTCGGTGCATTCGTCATGGCACTGGGTGCCATCGGCTTCATGAAATATGCACAGGGCACGGAGTTCGTGCTGCTTGGCCTGGATCTCACCGGCTGGGGCCTGTTCGCTATCGGGCTGCTGATCGTCCTTTATGTGATGTTCGGCTGGTGGCGCGACACCGTTCGCGAATCCGCTCAGGGTCACCACACCCGGGTGGTCTCGCTGCATCTTCGCTACGGCATGCTGCTGTTCATCGCTTCTGAAGTGATGTTCTTCGTTGCATGGTTCTGGGCCTACTTCGATGCATCGCTGTTCACCAGCGAAGCCATCCAGTTTGCCCGTGTCGAGGCAACTGGCGGTCACTGGCCGCCTGCCGGCATCGAAACATTCGATCCTTGGCACCTGCCGCTGCTCAACACCCTGATCCTGCTGTGCTCCGGCACCACGGTCACCTGGGCACACCATGCGCTGCTGCATAATGACCGCGATGGCCTGAAGTGGGGCCTGACCCTTACGGTTCTGCTGGGTGTTCTCTTCACCGTCTGCCAGGTCTACGAATACATGCACGCTGCGTTCGATTTCGGCGGCAACATCTACGGCGCGACCTTCTTCATGGCGACCGGTTTCCACGGTTTCCACGTTATCGTCGGCACCATCTTCCTGGCCGTCTGCCTGTTCCGGGCACTGGCTGGTCAGTTCACCGTCGAGAAGCACTTCGGTTTCGAAGCCGCCGCATGGTACTGGCACTTCGTTGACGTCGTCTGGCTGTTCCTGTTCGTCTCCATCTACATTTGGGGCGCAGGCACACCGGCCGCTCACTAGGATCGCGCCAAACCGGCACGAGCAACGCCCGATCCGGCCACCGGATCGGGCGTTTTCATTTCAGCTGAGGCTTGAGGCACATCATGGAAGACAAGGCGCATTTTCCACCGGTCAATCCGGTTTCCGCAGGCCTGTCGGGCAAGTGTCCGCGCTGCGGCCAGGGGAAGCTCTTCGACGGGTTCCTGAGCGTCAAGAAATCCTGCATGGCCTGCGGGCTCGACTACTCTTTCGCCGACAGTGGTGACGGCCCGGCGGTTTTCGTCATCATGATCGTCGGGTTTATCGTGGTCGGTCTGGTGCTCTTCGTGGAACTCTCCTACCAGCCGCCGATCTGGGTACACCTGGTCCTCTGGCTACCGCTGACGATCCTGCTGGCCGGCGGAGTGCTTCGACCGCTGAAAGGCCTCATGATTGCGCTTCAGTTCCGGCACAAGGCTGCCGAAGGTCAACTGGACACCGGCAAGGACGACAATTGACCGGGCAGGTCCCGGGAAGACAATCTCATGCGTAAACTCGTTATCCCGACACTCGCCGCCATCGCGGCTCTGGTGGTTCTGCTCAATCTCGGTTTCTGGCAGCTCGACCGCCTGGCCTGGAAAGAAAACCTCATCGAACAGGTGGAATCCGGTGTTTCGACCCCGCCGGAAACAGCACCCGAACCGGGGGCCTGGGGCGACCTTGCCCCCTCTGACGACTATAGCCATGTCAGGCTCACCGGACGTTTCCTGGAAGGTGCGGTCTTCTATTACACCGCGCTGACTGATCCGGTCGGGCCAGTAAGCGGGCCCGGGGTGATGGTTTATGCACCTTTCGAAACGGATCAGCAGTGGATCGTTCTGGTCAACCGCGGCTTCCTGCCACAAGGGCTCGACAAGGCTTCGCGCGAAAAGGCAATCACGCCGCCTGATGGTGCCTGGGAGCTGACTGGACTTTTGCGGCTGAGTGAAAAACCGAACTGGACAACGCCGGAACCCGGTCGGGAAGATCGTATCTGGTTCGCACGTGATACGGATGCCATGGCAGCAGAACTGGGCCTCGATCCCGCCAGGCTGGCTCCCTTCAGCATTGATCTCGACGCTTCCTTCACGCCGCCGTCCGGTCTGCCGCAGGCGGGGGAGACCATCGTTCATTTCAAGAACGACCACCTCGGCTATGCGCTGACCTGGTTCGGTCTGGCGGCAACGCTGATCGGTGTCTACCTCACTTACGCGGCAAGTATCCTTTGGCCTCGCAAACGGCAGGCGGGCGAAACGTCGAGCAAGTAGGTGGTGCTGGTGGCCTCGTGACACGAAAGAACGTGGCTCCGGAGGGGCAGGAGAACCCAGGCTCTCGGTCGTCGTCGCGGCCAAGCGAAGCGCGAGCCGGGATCGGGGAGCCACTGCTTCACTTTTGTCGGCAGGCAGGTTGAAAAGCCTTCGTCTCTCCAGTCACCGATCTCCGCATTGCTGCGTCCGGGATGATCTGCTGAGAGGGGGCGATCAAAAAAGGGCCCCGCAGGGCCCTTCATCATTTCTCCTGCAAGCTTGCAAACTGCTTAGCCGAGTGCTTCCAGGATTGCGGCGGCACCGGACTTTACGGCTTCGCCCGGAGCGTCTTCAATAGCCAGGAAGGTGATCACGCCATCCTTGGCAATCAGCGCGAAACGCTGTGAGCGCAGGTGACCGAAGATCGGTGCCGGCCCGAGGCCGAGGCCTGCGGCTTCGACAAAGCCGGCAGCCGTGTCTGACAGGAACGTGATGCTGTCGCCGGCGCTGGAGGCTTTCTTCCAGGCGTCCATGACGAAGACATCGTTCACGGACAGGACAGCAATGGTGTCGACACCCTTGTTCTTCAGCGTTTCCGCATGCTCGATGAAGCCCGGCAGGTGGTTCATGTGGCAGGTCGGGGTGAAGGCACCGGGCACGCCGAACAGCACAACGGTTTTGCCGGATGTCAGCTCGCTGGTCGATATTTCGCCGGGGCCGTCCGCGGTCATGGTGTTGAATGTTGCCTCAGGAAGACGATCCCCAACAGAAAGTGTCATAGTGAATATCCCTTGATTGACCGGCTGCGGCGAAACGGCAGCCCCGCGACACAGATAGGGCTTTGTTGGCCATCCGTCGAGGGAAGTTGAGGCAAAAGCGGTTCGATAGACAGACCGGCAGGAGGCAGGTTCTATTTCACCCAGGCCGGATCAATGGGAAACAGCTGCTCGACCGCACGACCGCCCGCAGTCAGCACAAGGCGCAGATCGGCGTCGGTCTCAGTTGTTTTCATGCCTTTGAGTGGCAAGCGCCAGAGTGTCTTTTCACCGCCTTGGCCGGCAGGTTTAGGCAGGCCGATATAGGAGCCTTCGGGAGCTGCTGCAAAAAGATCCGGCGTGGTGTCGTCAGGCGCCTGGACCTCGATCTCCACTGCATCGCCCGATGCCGACAGGGCTATCGCACTTATCTTCAGATCCGCGGACGGCTGCTTGGCAGGCACGGCCTCGAGGTCTCGTAGGATCAGTGTCTGGGCAAGGCTGTCGGTCTGGTCATCCGGGGTCAGATCAAGCGTCAGGGAGGCCTCTCCGGGAACGCAGATCTCGTTGCAGATACCAAAGAAAACGTCCAGGGAAAGCGTCACGGATTGACCGGGATTTTCAGGTTCGACCCGCAGCGGCAGAACAATGCCATTGTGATAGACGATTGATTCAGAAAAGCCGTCGTCATAGCGCTCCGGCGCAGGATAGAGCACCTCGGTGGTCTTGATGTTTGCGCTTCCGGTCGTATCGATCTGGGGCGGAATTCCGGCTTCGCCAGGATAGCGCCAATAGGTGTGCCAGCCCGGTTCCAGAAGGAACTCCAGACCGGCTTCATAATGGCCGTCCTTCATGGGGCCCGAGGCGATCAGCCTGACGGCGCCTCCCTGAACTTCCGTCCAACCGGTCATGGCGGCATGGGCGGGTGAAGCAAAAACAAAAAGGGTGAGCGCAAGGGCAAGGACAGAGCGTTTCATGCCTTCTTTGCTACACGAGTTTCAGGCAAGCGTCATCGGCCAGACTGGGCAATCCAGGTCATATCCTTGTGACGCTGAAGTGAGCCGGTTGCCATTCGGCGAGCACAAACAGACATTAACAAAGCCCGGCAAAGGGGCTATGCTTTCCCTTGGGCAGAGAGCGTCAACAGAAAACGAGGTACGCATGGCCGGATCCGCAGCAACAGATTCCCTTGAAGGTCAGTTTCTGATTGCGATGCCGGGCATGTCAGACAGCCGGTTCGAACATTCTGTGATTTATCTGTGCTCTCATTCGGACCAGGGCGCAATGGGTCTGGTGGTGAACCAGGTGGCCCGCCATCTGTCACTGGAAGAGCTTCTGATTCAACTCGATATCGTCAACGACGATGGTGCCATTCGTCTGCCGTCGAAAGTCCGCGACATGAGCGTTCACAAGGGTGGCCCGGTAGAGGTCGAACGCGGCTTCGTGTTGCATACCGACGATTTCATGCTGAACCAGTCGACCCTTGCCATTGATAACGGCATCTGCCTGACGGCAACACTGGAGATCCTGCGGGCGCTTGCGCAAGGGACCGGCCCCACCCAGGCCATGCTGGCCCTCGGTTATGCGGGCTGGGCTCCGGGGCAGCTTGAAAACGAAATCCAGGCCAATGGGTGGCTGACGGCTCCGGCCGATCCGGACATCCTGTTCGATCAGGCCTCCGACAAGAAATGGCATCGCGCGCTCGCCAGCATGGGTATCGACCCCGCCATGCTCTATGCCGATGCAGGGCACGCCTGACGGCGCTGACGTCACGGCCGGTTTCGCAAAACTTGTCTCTTCACGGTCATCATTTTAGCCAAAAGCGACTTGCGCTTGAATGTTATGGCGCGTAAGTCGCATCAATGGCATGGTTTGTTTCAAATCTGCCGGAATTCAAGTAGGCTGATCCTTCTCGCATCAGAGGTCTGGCAAACAGGCAGGGGACGCGGGCGTCCCGCGACAAACAAAGCAAGAGGAACGTTGCGCGGTGAAATACATCAGTACGCGTGGTGAAGCACCAGTTCTGGAATTTTCCGATGTCCTGCTACAGGGGCTCGCACGCGACGGCGGACTTTATCTACCCGAAACCTGGCCGCAATTTGATGCCGACACCATCGCGTCTTTCGCCGGTAAACCCTATCAGGATGTTGCCTTCGAGGTTATTTCGCCCTTCGTGGCCGGCGCCATTCCCGAAGACGATCTGAAGTCCATGATTGCTGAAGCCTATGATGGCTTCCGCCACCCGGCAGTGACGCCGCTTGTCCAGACCGGACCGAACACTTTCATCCTCGAACTCTTCCACGGCCCGACGCTGGCGTTCAAGGACGTCGCGATGCAGCTGCTTGGCCGGATGATGGACTATGTCCTGACCGAGCGCGGCCTTCGCGCGACCATTGTCGGCGCAACTTCCGGAGACACCGGCGGCGCCGCCATCGAGGCCTTCCGCGGGCGCGAGCGCACCGATATCTTCATCCTGTTTCCCGACGGACGCGTTTCCAGCGTGCAGCGCCGCCAGATGACGACCCCGGCGGAAAAGAACGTTCATGCCCTGGCACTAAACGGCGACTTTGATGATTGCCAGGCCATCGTCAAAGGCATGTTCAACCATTTCTCCTTCCGCGACAGGGTTGCCCTTTCCGGCGTCAATTCGATCAACTGGGCGCGGATCCTGGCGCAGATCGTCTATTATTTCGTCGCAGGCGCTGCCCTTGGCGCGCCGCATCGCAAGATCTCCTTCACGGTGCCGACCGGCAACTTCGGTGATATTTTCGCCGGCTATGCCGCCATGCAGATGGGGCTTCCCGTCGAGAAGCTGGTGGTGGCGACCAATGTCAACGACATCCTGGCGCGGACACTCAAGACAGGGCGTTATGAAAAGCGCGGCGTGACGCCGACCATTTCTCCGTCCATGGACATCCAGGTGTCCTCCAATTTCGAGCGGCTTCTGGCGGAGGTCTGCGGACGCGATGGCGCGGCAGTCCGGCGCATGATGAACCAGTTGAGCCAGTCCGGCAGTTTCGAGATCGAGGAAGGTCCGCTCCGCGCCATGCGCGCGGTCTTCGGCGCAGGCCGCTGCAACGAGGATGAAACGGCATCGACCATTGCCGAACTGTGGAACGAGGCAGGCTATTTGCTGGACCCGCACACGGCAATCGGTGTCCATGTGGCGAAAGACCACGATAATGGCGAGACACCGATGGTGGTGTTGGGTACGGCGCATCCGGCCAAATTCCCGGATGCGGTGGAAAGGGCTTCAGGAAACCGGCCGGAGCTGCCGGAAAACCTGAAGGATATGATGACTGCGGAGGAGCGCCAGCAGGTTCTGGCGGCGGATCAGGGCGTGGTGGAGCGATACATCGAAGATCACGCCCGGGCCGTTACTGCTGGGGTGTGAGCATATGAAAGTACAAACAACAATCCTCGATAACGGGATGACGGTCGTCACCGACCAGATGCCTCATCTGAAGACGGCGGCTCTTGGCGTGTGGGTGCGAACCGGATCCCGCGCGGAGAATGTGCATCAGAACGGGATAACCCATCTTCTGGAGCATATGGCCTTCAAGGGCACCAAGACCCGCACGGCGCGTGGCATCGCAGAAGAGATCGAGGCCGTCGGTGGTGAGCTGAACGCTTCCACAAGCATCGAACACACCAATTACTACGCGCGTATCCTGGCTGAGGACACGCCGCTTGCGGTCGATATTCTCGCTGACATCCTGCAGAATTCCACATTCGATGCTCAGGAACTGACGCGCGAACAACATGTGATCCTTCAGGAAATCGGCGCGGCAAACGACTCCCCTGACGATCAGGCTTTCGATCTGTTCCAGGAAACCGCCTGGCCGGACCAGGCCATCGGACGGCCGATCCTCGGAACGCCGGAAACGGTGCAGGGGTTCAACCGCGACGCACTCAACGCCTATCTCGCCGATCGCTACCGGGCACCCGACATGGTGCTGGCCGCTGCCGGCGCGGTTGATCATGAAGAGCTTGTCGCTCTTGCCCGCGAGAAGTTCGGTGGTTTCAACTCCGAGCCTGCAGCTCCGGAATCCGAAGCACGCTACCGCGGCGGCGAAACCCTTCGGCCGAAGGAACTGATGGAAGCACAGGTTCTGATCGGCTTCGAAGGCCGGCCCTACAAGTCCAAGGACTATTACGCCATCCAGATCCTGGCATCGGTCCTGGGCGGTGGCATGTCCTCGCGCCTGTTCCAGGAAATCCGCGAGAAGCACGGCCTTTGCTACGCCATCTACAGCTTCCACTGGGCGTTTTCCGATACCGGACTGTTCGGACTGCATGCGGCCACCAGCCAGGAAGACCTGGCTGCGCTGATGCCGATGATCGTGGACGAACTGATCGCCGCCACCCAGACGATCACCGACGAGGAAGTCGCCCGCTCCAGGGCGCAGATCCGCGCGGGACTGATGATGGCGCTGGAAAGCCCGGCAGCCCGCGCCGGACAGATTGCCCGTCAGATCCTCGTGCACAACCGCGTGCTCGATCCGGACGAGATCTCCTCGAAGATCGAAGCGGTGACAGCTGCTGATATCCGCAGGGTCGCGCACGAGACTTTCGTGGGCACGGTGCCGACCTTGACTGCGATCGGGCCGGTTGACGGTATCATGACTGCGGACGAACTCGCAGGACGGCTTCAGCAAAGCCCGGTCCTGCGGGCCGCATCCATGTAAGTCGGACAGAACAAGGCGGAGAGTGGGGCATGGCGCTGTTACGGCCGGGAGCAACACCTGACGCCGAACTCCTGATCGAGGCCGGCGGTTATTATCTTCGCCCGCCGATCATGTACGACTTCAAGCCCTGGGCGGAACTTCGCGGCGAAAGCCGGGCCTTCCTGAAGCCCTGGGAACCGCTCTGGCCGTCCGATGACCTCACCCGAACCGGCTTTCGCCGCCGCTTGCGCCGCTATTCGAAGGACCGCAAGGAAGGGCGCAGCCTGTCGTTCCTGCTGTTTCGCGCGCGCAGCAACGAGATCCTCGGCGGACTGACACTCAGTAATATCCGCAGGGGTGTCAGCCAGACTGCGACACTTGGCTACTGGATGGGCGAGCGGCACGCCGGAAAAGGACATATGTCCTCGGCTGTCGCCATGATCTTGCCGTTTTGTTTCGACGTGTTGAACCTTCATCGTATTGAAGCGGCATGTCTGCCAACGAACATGCCGTCCATCCGTCTGCTCGAAAATGCCGGGTTCCACCGGGAAGGCTACGCACGCAACTATCTGTTAATTAACGGGACCTGGCAGGATCATCTTCTGTTTGCCTGTTTGGCGGAAGACCATGCGTCGCGACCTGAAAAGGTGGCACCGAGCGTCGAGGGAATCTTGAAAGAATTCTTGTGACATGCGCCACAACCCGGTACTTCTTCGCCCCATGTCGATTGTGATACCGGATCCGAAAACAAGCGTGATCAGAAACCTTGTCATTGCTCTGACGTTGTTTGCAACGTTGCTTGCCACCCTGCCTGCGCGGGCGCTGGAGCCGATCCCTGTTCCGATCGACGTCGAAGCACTGGACATCACCAATTCCGTCGACTTGCATCGCGAAGCCGGCACCCGGCTGCAGGTGTCGACCGCACCGGGTGCGGACGGCATCGTGCGCCGTATCGAGGTTCCCTCCCGCGATGGTACCAACACCAACTGGGCGGTGTTTGCGCTGGCCAACACCAGCGATGAACAGATCGACCGCCTGATCGTTGCGCCAAATTACAAGTTGGTCGGCTCCGACCTCTTCTGGCCGGATCTCGGTTCCTCGCGCATTCTGGCGATCACACCGAGCCAGGGCATCGCTCCCGAACGTCAGAAAAGCCTTGAGGCAGACGTCTTCCTGGTCACGCTCGACCCGGGGTCGATCGTCACCTTTGTCGCGGAAATGACGACGCCGAACCTGCCGGAAATCCGGATCTGGGAACCGGACGTCTACGAGGAAACCGTCAACGCCTACACGCTCTACCGTGGCATCATTCTGGGCATCTCCGGCCTGCTGGCCCTGTTCCTCACCATCTTGTTCGTGGTCAAGGGCACGGTCATGTTCCCGGCCACCGCGGCACTTGCCTGGTCGGTGCTGGCCTATCTGTGCATCGATTTCGGCTTCTGGGGCATGGTGTTCAATCTGGAGGGTGGCGGCAGCCAGCTTGCGCGTGCCTGCGCCGAGGTCATGCTCGCGGCCAGCTTGATCATCTTCCTGTACGCCTATCTGAACCTCAACCGCTGGAACATTCATTATTCCCATCTGGCACTCACGACGCTGATCCTGATCCTGGGTCTGCTTGGCGTTGCCGTTTGGGATCCTTCGATTGCAGCCGGCATCGCCCGTCTTGCGCTGGCCATCATCGGCTTGCTAGGGTTCGTCACCATCGCGGTGCTGGCCTTCCAGCACTATGACCGCGCCATCCTGCTGATCCCGACCTGGTGCCTGCTGATGGCCTGGCTGGTCGGGGCGGCGATGACCGTAACTGGCTATCTGTCCAACGACATCGTCCAGCCCGCGCTCGGCGGTGGTCTGGTTCTCATCGTGCTGCTGATCGGCTTCACGGTGATGCAGCACGCCTTTGCCGGCGGTGCGATTGCGCAGGGGCTTATCTCCGATGTCGAACGCAAGGCACTGGCCCTGACGGGTGCCGGCGATATCATCTGGGACTGGGACATCGACCGCGACCGCATCTACACGGGCAATGAGGTTGAAGATCTGCTCAACCTGAAGCGTGGCACCCTGGAAGGGCCTGCGCGTGACTGGCTGGACATCCTGCATCCCCAGGACCGTGACCGGTTCCGGGCGACGCTCGACGCGGTCATCGATCAGCGTCGCGGCAAGGTAACCCAAACCTTCCGTCTGCGCTCAGAAGACGGTCACTTCCGCTGGTTCCGCCTGCGGGCCCGGCCGATCATCGGATCGGACGGCGAGGTGATCCGCTGCGTGGGCACGCTCCTGGACGTGACCGAGGAACGCACGGCAGAAGAACGCCTTCTGCACGATGCCGTACACGACAATCTGACCGGTCTGCCGAACCGCGAACTCTTCGTCGACCGCTTGCGCACCAGCGTCATCCGGTCGCGTGCGGAAGAAACCTCCAAGCCGACCTTGCTCGTGCTCAATCTGGACCGGTTCAAGCAGGTCAACGACAGCATCGGTCTATCCGCCGGTGACAGCATTCTCTTGACGGTGGCGCGTCGTCTCGGCCGACTGATCGGCCAGCAGGATACGCTGGGACGTCTTTCCGGCGACCAGTACGGCCTTGTTCTCCTGTCCGAGCAGGAGCCGGACCGGATTGTTGCGCTGGCGGATTCGCTGCGCAAGGCGGTCCGCGCGCCGATCACCTTCGGCGACCGGGAGATCTTTCTGACCTGTTCCGTCGGCATTGCCTTCTTCGAAGGTGGCAAACAGGCTGTCGAGGACATGGTCACCAATGCGGAGATCGCCCTCAATCACGCCAAGCGCCTGGGCGGTGACCGCCAGGAAGTGTTCCGTCCGATCTTGCGCCCGCTCGACAAGAACATCGTCGACCTGGAAGCCGACCTGCGCGAAGCGATCAAGAAAGAAACGCTGGGTGTCTACTTCCAGCCGATCATCCGGTTGGAAGACCAGGCGGTTGCCGGCTTCGAAGTGCTGGCACGCTGGAACCACGCCAAGCGCGGCAAGATTTCACCTTCGGAATTCATTCCCGTCGCAGAGCAGTCCGGTCTCATCAACGAACTGGGCATCTATATGCTCGACAAGGGCGCACAGCAGCTGGCGTTCTGGCAACGCGAGTTCCCGATGCAGCAGCCTCTGTTCGCTTCGGTGAATCTCTCGTCGCGTCAGCTGTTGAAACAGGACCTGATCAACGATGTGAAGGCCGTTCTGTCGAGAACATCGCTGGCACCAGGAACCCTGAAGCTGGAACTGACGGAATCACTCGTCATGTCCAACCCGGAATATTCCGCCAAGGTGCTCGAGCGCCTTCGCGGGCTGGGGGCAGGCCTGTCCCTCGACGACTTCGGCACCGGTCATTCCTCGTTGTCCTATCTTCAGCGGTTTCCGTTCGACACGATCAAGATCGACCAGTCCTTCGTCAAACCCAACGGGTCTTCCGCCCGGCCGGTCCTGCTCAGGACAATCGTCGCCATGGGGCATGACCTTGGCATGTCGGTCGTTGCCGAAGGAGCGGAGAGCGAGAACGATGCGCTGGAGCTCTACCAGCTCGGCTGCGAATACGCTCAAGGCTTCTACTTCGGCGAGGCCGTCACGGCAGCGGAAGCCACCAAGATCCTGCGCAAGATGCCGGCGGAAGCCGAAACGGCCTGATATTGGCCGGCACCTATCGTGCCGGCTGATCTTGTGTCAGGGGCTCTGATAGCTGTTTCCCACCCACTCCGTCATGCCATGGCGCGACCATGGCATCCATGCCGCGCGCTATCCTGTCGTCAAGACTTCGGGGTCGCCGAGGTCACGAATTGGATTGCAGGGGCAAGCCCTGGAATGGCAGAGGGAGTAGATGTCGTTGGGGTTGGAAGGCGAGGAGGCGATGCCGCGCCGTTTCCGCGTCAAGGTGCCAGGATGGGCACGGTCTTGTCCGTTTGCCGGATTTCCAGCGGCGTTGCACCGAAGGGATCGCCGTCCACCTGTGCAGCCACGGCACCTGTTGCCAGAATGGAAGCCGTTTTGAACGGGCGCACCAAAGCGCCCTTGGCCTTGTGGATGCGGCCCATCAAGAGCGCGACGCCGTAGCAGAAGGACGACCAGGGGTCGTCCCTTTCCAGAACCAGCATATGCAGGCCGGGATCGGTCGCCCCGCCGGGGCAAATGACAAAGGGGCCGCCATAGTGGCGGGCGTTGCTGGCTACGGCGAGTTTGCCGGTCAGCTCTTCGCCATCCAGGATCACTTTCAGCGAGGCGCTCTTGCGTTTGAAACCGGTCCGCAGCGCCGTGATGACATAGGCGAGCTTGCCAAGGCGCCGTTTCAGGGAAAGCGGCACGGCGTGAACGACTTCGGCATCGAACCCGGCAGAGGCCATCAGTACAAAAGGCCTGCCGTTGGCAAGGCCATAGTGCAACTGCCTGGTCTTGCCGCGTCGGATCAGTTCGGCAATTGCCTTCGCATTGCGCGGGAGGCCAAGTTCAAGGGCAAGCACATTGGCGGTGCCGAAGGGAATGATGCCCAGTTGCGGCGGGGCGGGGTGGTTCTGAAATCCGGTCAGGGCCTCGTTGACGGAGCCGTCTCCGCCGGCGACCACCAGCGTCTGCACAGGCAGCGTGGGATCCGCGCAGATGTCGCCGATCTCGCCTGCGCGCCTTGTCAACCGGATCTCGGTCTTGCAGCCGAGATCTTCCAGGCGATTGCGCACGTCATCCAGTAATTCGGCGCTATAGCCACCCGAGGTCGGGTTGGCCACGATCAGAACTTTTCCGGCCATATCCGGAACCATTGTGCGCACTGCTGCTGCGCCGGACCACCAGAAAAGTCTCACTCAAAATCCTCTGCTCATCAGACAGGATTCGTTTTTTCGCCGCTCTTATACGGGGCCATTCCGCCGCGCGCCAGTTCATCTGCGCGTTCATTGTCCGGATGGCCGGCATGTCCCTTGACCCAGTGCCAGGTAACGTCATGACGTTCCCTTGCGGCGTCAAGAGCTTGCCAGAGATCCGCATTCTTGACCGGCTTGTTGGCGGCCGTGCGCCAATTCTTGCGCTTCCAGCCGTACATCCATTCCTTGATGCCGCTGCGCACGTAGGTGCTGTCGGTATAAAGGTCGACCGCACAAGGGCGCTTGAGGGCATTCAGCGCCTCAATGGCGGCCATCAGCTCCATACGGTTGTTGGTGGTTTCCGACTCGCCGCCGGAAAGCTCTTTCTCATGCTCCCCGAACCGCAGGATGACACCCCAGCCGCCCGGGCCAGGATTGCCGGAACAAGCGCCGTCCGTATAGATCGTGACCCGGTTGTTGCTCTCCGTCATCGCTCCAACCCGTAGGCCTGCGTGGAGGAAATGCTCTGGTGGAAGCGGAGCTTCTTCAGATATTCCAGCGGATCCTTCGGCGTAACCAGCGCACCTTCCGGCACGCTTAGCCAGTCATAGAGCCGTGTCAGCAGGAAACGCAGGGCCGCACCCCGGCAAAGGGTCGGCAAGGCATCGTATTCAGCCTCGCTCAACGGTCGCACGGCGGCATAGCCCTTGAGCAGGGCCTTTGCCTTGGTCACGTTGAAAGACATGTCCTGCTCGAAGCACCATGCGTTGAGACAGATGGCAATGTCATAGGCAAAGGCATCGTTGCAGGCGAAATAGAAATCGATAAGCCCGGAAAGCTCGTTGCCCAGAAAGAACACGTTGTCGGGAAACAGATCCGCATGGATCACCCCGCCCGGAAGGTCCCTGGGCCAGACCTTTTCCACGTGATCCAGCTCGCTGGCGATCTCTGCACCGAGACCGGGATGAACCGTATCGCTGCGCTCCCCGCATTGATCGAACAGGGGTCGCCAGCCGCTGACGTCGAGCGCGTTCTTGCGGAACCCGTCGTAATCGGCGCCGTCCAGGTGCAACTCTGCCATGGCCCGGCCCAGCTCGGCGCAATGATCCACTTTGGGCCGCTTGACCCACATGCCGTCCAGAAAGGTGACCAGCGCGGCCGGTCGGCCGGCGAGTGTGCCCAGAAGTTCGCCGTCCCTCGAAGGGACCGGCGTCGGACAGGAAAGACCCTTTGCGGCCAGATGCTGCAGTAGGTTTAGAAAATAAGGCAGATCGTCCGGGTTCACACGCTTTTCGTACAGCGTCAGGATGTAGGACGCCTTGTCCGTGTGGACCAGGAAGTTGCTGTTCTCGACACCTTCGGCAATGCCCTTGAATGACAACAGACGTCCGACATCGTAGCTGCCGATGAAGTCGTTCAGTTCCTCATCGGTTACTTCGGTATAAACAGCCATGGGGTTATCCGGCAGCAGCCTGGGAGGAGGCGATGATCTCGCGCAGCTCCCGCGGCAGGTTGAAGGAAATCGTTTCTTCGGCAGTACGCACCGTCTCGACGTTGACGTCGAACCGGTCGGCAAATGCCGCGATGATTTCCTCTACCAGGGTCTCGGGGGCCGATGCACCTGCTGTCAGACCCAACGACGTGATACCTTCGAAATCGTGCCAGTCGATGTCGCTTGCGCGCTGGATCAGCACTGCAGTCCTGCACCCGGCCCGTTCAGCAACTTCACGCAGGCGTTGCGAGTTGGAGGAGTTCGGGGCGCCGACAACGATCATTGCGTCGACCTTTGGCGCCACATGCTTGACCGCTTCCTGACGGTTGGTGGTTGCGTAGCAGATGTCCTCCTTGTGCGGAGCGACAATCTGCGGGAACCGGTCCTGCAGCACAGCCACGATCCCGGCCGTGTCGTCCACGGACAAGGTGGTCTGGGTAATATAGGCGAGGGGGCGGTCGGTCTTCGGCGTGAAGGCGCGCGCGTCGTCTTCAGTCTCGATCAGGCTGACGGTGCCGTCGGGCAATTGGCCCATGGTGCCGATCACTTCAGGATGCCCCGCATGACCGATCAGCAGAATCTCGCGGTCCCGGCGAAAATGGATTTCCGCTTCCTTGTGGACCTTCGAGACCAAGGGACAGGTGGCGTCGAGATAGAACATCTTGCGGCTCTGGGCGTCTTCCGGCACGGATTTCGGTACGCCGTGCGCAGAGAAGATCACCGGTCTGTCGGTGTGCCCGGCCGGTATTTCTTCCAGCTCTTCCACGAACACAGCGCCCTTGGCCTTCAGCCCGTCCACCACGAACTTGTTGTGCACGATCTCGTGACGGACGTAGACCGGACTGCCGTATTTTTCCAGGGCGAGTTCCACGATCTGGATCGCGCGATCGACACCGGCGCAGAACCCGCGGGGCGCGCAAAGGTGAATGGCAAGCGGTGTTTTTTCCTGATTGCTCTCGGTCATCATGCTCTTTCGAGGAACGTTTCTGCGCGCAATAAGGGCTCGCAGCCACGCCGTGTCAAGGGATGTGCGGCAAGCTGAACCAATTCAGCCACAATGAGCTGCTTGAAGGTTTGCGTTTGACAAGCCTCGCCAAGCAATTCTTCACCTGCTATGAAGCTCCGCCGACAATTGTTGCATTTTTATGGAATGAAGATGATCAGTGCGATTCCCGCCGTCTCCGGCAAGACCCTGAAGACAATTATGGCCGTGGGCCTTTCCGCCGCGGCTCTTGCGGGGTGTATGAGTGCCGCTGACGGTGTTGCGGGCAAGGTAATTTCCGGTGGCCAGCAGCCGATCGAGATTTCTCCCGAAACCTTTGCGCCGCCGGTTCCCTGTCCTGCGCTGCAGCTTCAGTCCAACACCTTCCTGATCCGCAAGTACGTTCGCGGCAAGGACGATGACCCGCAGGGTCTGCTTTACCAGGCCACCGTCAAGGATTGGGCCAACACCTGCACGCAGCAACCGGACGGTAGCCGCCGCATGAAGCTGGGCCTGTCCGGCGATGTCACCTCCGGTCCTGCCTGGAAGGGCGGCGAAGTGGTTCTGCCGATGCGCGTCGCCATTGTGCCCGGCGGCAGCGGTGCCAAGCCGCTCAGCTCCGAGATCGTGAAAATTCCGGTCACGCTTGGAGCGAACTCGCCAAGCGAAACCTGGACGCTGATCGAAGAGAAATTCACGATCCCGGCAGGTGCGGACGCCAAGGTTGTCTTCGGCTTTGACGAAGGCCGTCGCCGCTAAGGCCCGGCCACGCACGTAGCACAGCAGTGTTGACTGAATTTGAGGCCTGGCCGGGAAGATGGAAGCCGGCCGGCCATTGATCGTGCACACTCTGCAAGACGATGCCTAAAATTGTGCACCGGCAAAATTGCGGGGGCTGCATGTCGCATATTGACAAGACTATGTCTGCCTCGCACAATCCGGCCCCAATCGGGGTCGTCCCCCGGTTGGCGTGGAAACACGTCAATGTTTATGCGGGAGAGGCCGGGTGAAAGGATCCTGGCGCCGAAGGAGCAACCGCCCCGGAAACTCTCAGGCAGAAGGACCGCATGAACTGCAACGCTCTGGAAAGCAGTGCTCCGCAAGTGGGTTTGCGGACTGCTCACCGAAGGAGTAACCGAAAGGCGTCATCGGCGCCGGTCGGGAAATCTCTCAGGTACTCGGACAGAGGGGGTGCAGACGGATCAGGACCCATGCGGGCCGGTTCGGGACTGCGCAACCCCGAATACGAGGACCGTTCATGGCGGAAACCGTTGCAGACGAAGATCTGAAACAAACGCCTCTTCACGACCTTCATGTGGAACTGGGTGCACGCATGGTGCCGTTTGCCGGCTATTCCATGCCCGTGCAGTACAAGGCCGGCATCATGGCCGAGCACCAGCAGACCCGCACGAAAGCCGGCCTTTTTGACGTCTCCCACATGGGCCAGGCCCTGTTGATCGGTCCCGATCACGAAACGACGGCCCGGGCTCTGGAAGCGCTGACCCCATCCAATTTCGTCGAACTTGGCCACGGCCGTCAGCGCTACACGGTGCTGCTCAACGACGAAGGCGGCATTATCGACGATCTGATGGTCACCCGGCCGCTGTCCGAAGCAGAAGACGGCAAGCTGATGCTGGTGGTCAATGCCTCCCGCAAGGATGTCGACTACGCCCATTTCCGCGACAGACTGCCTGAAAACGTGACCCTTGAAGTGATCGACGATCGTGCATTGATCGCGGTTCAGGGACCGGAAGCCGTGGCTGCGGTCGCAGCACATGCGCCCAGGGCAGCCGAACTTGGCTTCATGGCCGCCGAACCGATGGAGTTTGACGGAATCGACTGCCACGTTGCCCGTGCCGGCTATACCGGCGAGGACGGCGTGGAGATGTCCGTGCCTGCCGGTGCTGCTGAAGCGATTGCCCGTGCACTGCTCGCCGACGACAGGGTCGAACCGATTGGGCTCGGGGCCCGCGACAGCCTGCGTCTTGAGGCAGGGCTGTGCCTCTACGGACACGACATTGACGAGATGACGTCTCCCGTCGAAGGCGCCATCACCTTCTGCATGCAGAAGCGCCGCCGAGAAGAAGGCGGCTTTCCGGGCGCCGAACGTATTCAGGGCGAACTCGAAAAGGGACCGGGCCGCGTCCGCGTCGGCCTGCGCCTCGATGGCAAGGCACCTGCGCGGGAAAGGGCCGAGATCGCACTGCCCGACGGGCCGGTGATCGGCACCGTGACATCCGGCGGTTTCGCACCGACCGTGGGTGCCCCGATCGCAATGGGCTATGTCCCGGTGGAGCACTCCGAAACTGGCACGCCACTTGAATTGATCGTCAGAGGCAAGCGCTTGCCCGCTACCGTCGCGGACATGCCGTTTGTTCCGAACCGGTATTACCGCAAACCCAAAGCATAAATCTTTCCAGATAACGGACGCACAATATGACCACCTATTACTCCAAAGACCACGAGTGGATCGCCGTAGATGGCGACAAAGCCACCATCGGCATCACGACTTACGCGCAGGAGCAGCTCGGCGACGTCGTTTACGTCGAACTGCCGGAAGCCGGCAAGGCGCTGTCACAGGGCGATGAAGCCGCCGTCGTGGAATCCGTCAAGGCCGCCAGTGAAGTCTACGCTCCGATCGACGGTGAAGTCGTTGAAGCCAACGATGCGCTGGTGGACGAGCCGGCCAAGGTGAACGAAGATCCCGAAGGCGCTGCATGGTTCATCAAGATGACCGTCGGCAATGCGGATCAGCTGTCCGACCTGATGGACGCGGCAGCCTACAAGGCGTACGTGGAGACGTTGTAATTCATGGCAGGGCACTACTACACGGCACAGGTGGAATGGGCATGCGACGGCGACTATGCCGCAAACGCCTATTCCAGAGGGCACATCTGGCGTTTTGACGGTGGTCTGGAGATCCCGGCAAGCGCTTCGCCCACGGTGGTACCCCTGCCATATTCCATTGAGGCCGCCGTCGATCCGGAAGAGGCTTTCGTCGCCGCTATCTCGTCCTGCCACATGATGTCCTTCCTGGATCTTGCCCGGCGGGCGAATTTCGTTGTCGCCAGTTACAGCGACCGTGCCCAGGGCGAAATGAGCCGGGTGGCGCGGGGCAAGATGGCAATCACGAAAGTGGTGCTGCGGCCGGTTATCACGCTGGTTGCGGCCGAGGACCCGGATCCGACCTGGCTGACCGATCTGCATGAAAAGGCGCATGACGTCTGTTTCATAGCCAACTCCGTGAAGTGCGAGATCGTTGTGGAGCCCGAACCGCTCCGCCTTGTCGCACCGTGACTTTCCGGAGCCGGCCGCACGAAGTCGCAGCCGGTTCCCTGTTCTGGATGGTGACCAGTTCTCTTCTCTGTGCGTCTGCACGGCGCCACCGCGCCGAGCAGGAATCGGGGAGCCCGTATCCGGAAGCTTGTCAGTTCTCCGGTTCCGGGCTGATGAAGCGAGAGCATGGTTTTCGCCGGTCCGATTTTTGATCAAACCCTTGGGAGCTGCCTGATGCGCTACCTGCCTTTGAACGATACCGACCGCAGCGACATGCTCGCGCGGGTCGGCGTCAAATCCGTCGATGAACTCTTTGCGGACATCCCTGAAGACGTTCGCATGAAGGGTCTGCTCGACCTTCCCAAACGAGCCAGCGAAATGGAAGTGGAGCGCAAGCTCTCGGCCATGGCATCGAAGAACACTGCGGCAGGCTCCGTACCGTTCTTCGTCGGCGCAGGTGCCTACAAGCACCATGTGCCGGCAACGGTCGACCACCTGATCCAGCGGTCGGAGTTCCTGACCTCCTATACGCCCTATCAGCCGGAAATCACGCAAGGCACACTTCAGTACCTGTTCGAGTTCCAGACCCAGGTAGCGCACCTTACCGCAATGGATGTCGCCAACGCGTCCATGTATGACGGCTCCACCGGCACCGGTGAAGCCGTGCTGATGGCGCACCGGGTGACCAAGCGCAACAAGGCCGTGCTTTCCGGCGGGCTGCATCCGCAGTACCGGGAAGTCGTCGAAGGCCTGTCCAACATGGCCGGCGATCGGGTCGTCAGCCTGCCGGCAGACCCGACGGGCACCGAAGACATCCTGTCCCAGATCGATGACGAGACGTCTTGCGTTGTCGTCCAGTCGCCGTCGTTCTACGGCCAGCTGATCGACCTGAAGCCGATTGCCGAAAAGGCGCACCAGCACAAGGCGCTGCTGATCGCGGTCTTCACCGAAGTGGTGTCGCTCGGCCTGATCGAACCGCCAGGAACACAAGGCGCGGATATCGTGGTCGGTGAAGGCCAGTCCATCGGCAACGGCCTCAATTTCGGTGGTCCTTATGTCGGTCTCTTCGCCACCCGCCAGCAATATGTCCGCCAGATGCCGGGCCGGCTCTGCGGTGAGACGGTGGATGCGGAAGGCAAGCGCGGTTTCGTGCTGACGCTGTCCACCCGCGAACAGCATATCCGCCGCGACAAGGCAACGTCGAACATCTGCACCAACTCCGGTCTCTGCTGCCTTGCCTTCACCATTCACATGTCGCTGCTGGGGCAGGCCGGGTTGACCAAACTCGCCCGCATCAACCACGGCAACGCGGTGAAGCTGAAGAAGCTTCTTGCCGGCGTGCCCGGTGTCGAGGTTCTGAACTCGGCCTATTTCAACGAGTTCACGATCGCGCTGCCGAAGGTGGCCGAGGATGTGGTCGAGCAACTGGCCGAACGGGGCGTTCTCGCAGGCCTGCCGGTTTCTCGACTGGAGCCGGGCAACAAGGATCTCGCGAACCTGTTGGTCGTCGCGTCGACCGAAGTCAATACGGATGAAGACCGCGCGGCCTTTGCGGACGCGCTGAAGGAGGTGCTGGCATGAGCATGAACACGCAAGGCCGCCCGACCGCAGCAGGTGATGCCGGGGATGCTTTCCGCCCGAAGACTTTCACCGGCAACCGTGGTCTCGATATGGAAGAGCCGCTGATTTTCGAATTCGGCTCGCTGGAAACCACCGGTGTCGATCTCGACGAGGACGAAAGCGCCGAGTTCGAGCTTGGCAGCTTCAAGCGCAAGGCCGAGATCGGTCTGCCTGGCCTCGCCGAACCGGAAGCCATGCGCCACTATGTGCGCCTGTCGCGGAACAACTATGCCATCGACAGCGGTCTCTATCCGCTCGGGTCGTGCACCATGAAGCACAATCCGCGCCTCAACGAGAAGATGGCCCGCCTGCCGGGCTTCGCGGACATCCATCCGCTTCAGCCAGTGTCCTCGGTGCCTGGTGCACTGGAACTGATCGATGCGCTTGCCCACTGGCTGATGGTGTCCACCAACACCTCCGCCGTCGCGATGAGCCCGAAAGCCGGTGCCCATGGCGAATTGTGCGGCATGATGGCGATCAAGGCAGCCCACACCGCTGCCGGCCGTGATCCGAAGATCGTTCTGGTGCCGGAAAGCGCCCATGGCACCAACCCGGCAACGGCAGCGCTCTTGGGTTACAAGGTCGTCAACATCGATGCCAAGGACGACGGTACCGTCGATCTGGAGGCACTGAAGAAGACCATTGCCGAACACGAAGGCAACATCGCCGGCATCATGCTGACCAACCCGAACACCTGCGGGCTGTTCGAACGGGAAGTGAAGCAGATCGCCGATCTGATTCACAAGGCGGATGCCTATTTCTACTGCGACGGCGCCAACTTCAACGCCATCGTCGGCAAGGCTCGCCCGGGGGATCTTGGCGTCGACGCCATGCATATCAACCTGCACAAGACCTTCTCGACGCCTCACGGCGGCGGTGGCCCGGGTTCCGGTCCGGTCGTCCTGTCCCAGAGACTGGCTCCTTTCGCGCCGCTGCCGTTCATCCGCAAGACGGAAAAAGGTGTCGAACTGGTCGAAACCGAAGCTGCCACCAAGGACGGCGAGCAGCCGTTCGGCCGCATGACCGCGTTCCACGGCCAGATGGGCATGTACGTGCGGGCTCTGTCCTACATGATGAGCCACGGCTCCGACGGTCTGCGGCAGGCGTCTGAAGATGCGGTGCTGAATGCGAACTATATTCGCGTCGGCCTGCAGGACCTGATGAGCCTGCCCTTTGGCGAGCGTCCGTGCATGCACGAAGTGCTGTTCGACGACAGCTTCCTGAAGGACACCGGCGTGACCACGCTCGACTTCGCCAAGGCGATGATCGACGAAGGCTATCATCCGATGACCATGTACTTCCCGCTGGTTGTCCATGGCGCGATGCTGATCGAGCCGACGGAATCGGAAAGCCGGGCTGCGCTCGATCTTTTCGTCGCCACCATGCGCGATCTCGTGATGAGCGCAAAGCGCGGCGAAACGGAACGCTTCTCCGGTGCACCGTACCTTGCCCCGCGACGCCGTTTGGACGAAACGGGTGCAGCTCGCAAGCCGGTCCTGAAATGGACCGAGCCGGCTCCGGCCGAAGTGACCCCGGCTGCTGCCGAGTAGCACGTGGACGAATTTTCAAGGATGAAAACCCCGGCTTCGGCCGGGGTTTTTTGTTTCCTGTCGCTCAGGTGTGCGCTGTCACCACGTTGGAGACGTGAGGAAACCGGATTGCCTTGCCGTCAAAACAGGGGCCCAGTTCTTTCAGGAAATCATTGAAGCAGGCGTTCCTGTCGTCTTCGGATAGCCGGGAGAGCTTGTCTCCGGTATGCATGCCGCCCATGGCTCCGGCGGCATACGCACGGCCATCCGGGTGATGAAGCGTCAGTGAAACTGTCTCCAGTTGGATATCCAGAAACCCGGCGGCCTCGAAGTTCGATCGTATTTCTTCAGGGTCGGAGAGTTGGCAGATCGCACGAACGGCTGCCCCCGCCTCTGCGCCGACGTGTTTTTCCAATGCGGTTGCCTGCGCCATCAGCAGAGGATTTTCTGACAGACCGCGGGAAACGCAGAAGGCGACGCGACCCCCGCGTGCCAGAACGCGGTGAAGTTCGCGCAGGGCTCCGACACGATCGGGGAAGAACTGCAAAGCCTGCTGACAGTAAGCGAGGTCAAAGCCGCCATCAGGGAACGGCAGATTGCCTGCGGTCGCCTCGAACCATTCTGCGTCTATCCCGTTTACGCTGGCCTTTTCGGCTGCAACGGCCAGCATTCCCGCACTCATGTCCACGCCGGCCAGTTTTGCGAACCCGATTCCATGGCTCGCGACTTCACGGATTACCGCACCGGTGCCGCACGCAAGGTCCAGGATCCGGTCTCCGTTTTGGGGTGGTTGCCGTTGGAGCAGCTCTTGTGCCCAAGGCTGAAAGATCACCGGCACCATGACACTGTCGTATCGCTCGGCGAATGTTCCGTTTCGGGGGACGCCCTCCTGATTGCTCATGGTTCGCTCCAGACTACGAACGGGGCCGGCAGTATAGCTCCAAACCCTCGCCAAGGCACGGAACCTGGTTTTCACCGGCATCGAAACGTCTGGCTTAGGGCCCTCGATTCCAGGGTGATGACACACAGGGGCCTTCAAAATTCTTATTGACAATATAAATGTCAAAATGACATACAAGTTGTCAAATGAGGTGTCCATGAAGAAGTCCGTCGAGCTTTATGAAATCATCCGCCTGATACGCCCCGTGCACCGCCGGCTTGCGCGGGCGGTGGAGGCCAAGCTGGAGGGAACCGGCGTGACCGTCGGTATGCGAGCGGTCATGGAAGTGCTGGAGGAGGCTGGGCCGATGGCGGTACCCGAGATCGGCCGGGCGCTGTTTCTTGCCCGCCAGCAGATCCAGCTGCTGATGAACGCTCTGGAAGAGCAGGGACTGGTCGAGCGCCGGGCCAATCCGGCGCACAAGCGATCACCACTGTTTGCCTTGAACGAAGCGGGGCACGACCGGTTCGGCGAAATCCGGGCACGGGAGACTGACGAAATCGAGACAGTCTGCGAGCTCTTCTCGGACGACGATCTGCGTTCCACGCAGCGGGTGCTCTGCACCATGCTTGATCATTTTGCCGCGTTCGAGGACGACCCGGATCGGCCCAAGGCACTGGAATAATTTCACGAACAGGAGAGGTCACATGACCGGTATCTGGATTGCGGCCGGGCTCTGTGCCGCAGGCGTTGTCGCCTATATCGTTTATTGCCTGCGGCGGCTGGGGACGCCGACAAAGGGCGCAAGTATCGACAGGTCAATGCGGCCGGGCACAGCTCTGGTGGTCATCGACGTGCAGGAGGACTTCACCAGGAACACCGGCAAACACGCTTTTGACGCAGGCCAGAGAGACGCCGTGCTTGCCGAAATAGGACGCCAGGTGGAAGCGCACCGGATGGCAGGCCACCAGGTCGCTTTCGTCAAGAATGTCTTCCGCGACTGGCCGGTGATCGTGGCCATGAAGATGTCGGCGGGCGGTATCGGCACACCGGGGCGAGACGGTTTGAAGCTCGACCGAACACTTGCTGTCGGCAATGCTCCGGTCTTTGAGAAGTCGATCGGTGACAGTTTCTCCAGTCCGCAATTTGAAGCCTGGCTTGAGGAAAAGCGGATCGGGCGGCTGGTCCTGGTTGGGCTTGATGCCTGTCACTGCGTTCAGCTGACCGCAAAAGGTGCGTTGAACCGGGGCTATGACGTCGAAATCAGGGATCCTGCGACACTAACCACGACGCCGGACAGATGGACGGACCTCAAAGGCGAGTTGGGCAAACTCGGCGCAGCTTTCGCCTGAAGCGGGCGCAGTCGGAGCCATGTCCGGCTGCGCTTGAAGGCCTCAGTGTGCGACCAGGAGTGATCGCTCCCGGCTGCGCAAGTCGAGAAGTTGGGAGATCCAGCTATTTCGGTTTCGCAGAAAGGCGGTCAATAACGCTGGATAGTCCGCAGTAACTGCTTCTTGAACCGATGTACGGGCCGCAAGCTTGCCACGCCACGCAAGAACCCGGTCGAGGTCGTCAAACATCGCAAGCGTCAAGAACGTCTCAAAGACATCGAAATAGCGGAACACCGGGGCGAAAGCCGCATCGACGAGCGAAAAGGCTCTACCGGCGAAGAAGGGACCGTCCGGATCAAGTTCACCTTCCAGATGACGGAACTTTGCACGAAGTGCTTCACCCGCAGCATAAAACCCGGTGTCGTCCCTGGCGTTGTAGAGCGCGCCGATGCCGTTCAGGATCTGCGAGGCGAATTCGATATAGGCCCGGTGCCGCGCGCGTTCGGCAGTGTCCTCCGGGTGCAGCCGGCTCCCTTCTGTCTCGTCCAGGAATTCGACGATCGGGGCGGATTCGAAGAGATAGCGATCACCACCCAGTTTCAGCAGCGGCACCTTGCCGAGTGGTGAGGCCGCGCGGAACCAGTCCGGTTTGTCGGCAAGGTCGATGGTAACCCGGTCAAACGGAACATTCTTTTCATGAAGGACGATCGCCGCGCGCTGCACGTAAGGGCAAAGCGCATGGCTGATCAGCGTGAGTGTGTCGGGCATCTGGAAACTCCTTTTCATGCATCTGCATTAAGGTGGATGCATATGCATGAAAAATCAAGATTGATGCAATTGCATAAATTTTCTATTTCTTGGCCATGAGCAATTCCGCCGAAACCGTCCCCCAGGCCATCGACGCCTGGGCCCGTCTGCAGCGTGCAAGCGGCAACGTGCTGGCACGGGTCGAGGCACGCCTGAAGGCGGCCGGATTCCCACCTCTTGGCTGGTACGATGTGCTGCTGGAATTAAGCCGGGCAGAGGACAAAACTTTGCGTCCGGTCGAAATCGAAAAGCGGATGCTGCTGGCCCAGTACAATGTTTCGCGCCTGCTCGACCGGCTGGCCGCTGCGGGCTACATCGAAAAGCTGAAGAGCCCGGAAGACGGTAGAGGTGTCTCGGTGCGTCTGACCCAGGAAGGGGAGATGCTCTTGAAGGCCATGTGGCCGTGTTACCGGGCAGCGGTGGAAACCGAATTCACAAGGCATCTGGAGCCGGGGGACACCGAAGCGCTCTGGAAGGTGCTGGGCAAACTGGTGCAGTGACGTCTGTTCCCGGGGAGTGAACACACTGTTTCCGCATGACAGGCCAAAACATGCGTATAAGGTCGGCAAACCTTCTCTCTGACCGGACCTGAAACCCATGACCAACACCACCAATCTGGATGAACGGACCGGACTTCCGCAGGAGTGGCTGTTCCTTCTGAAAGAACATCCGCGCGAAGACTGGCCGGGTCACCAGAACCTCGGCCCACTGACCGAATTCTGGCTCGCACGGCATAACGGCTTCCGTCAGCTCGGTGCTGACCTGGATACGATCCTGACCGACTTCCGCGAACAACGGCTCCCGGTAAACCGTTTCGGCAACCTCTTTGCCCCGCGTCTGCAACAGTTTCTCAGTGAGCTGCATCACCACCACATGATCGAGGATGAGCACTATTTCCCGGTGTTCATGGAAGCCGAAAAGCGCCTGGTGGATGGCTTTGAGCTACTGGAGGGCGACCACGAACTGATCCACCATCGCATTGAGGCGGTGATCAAGAGCGCCAACAAGCTGTTCGGGCAATTGCAGACGAAAGACCGCGATGCCATCCGCCGCGCGGCCGACAGTTTCGCCGGTGTCAGCGACACCCTGATCTCCGGCCTGATGCGCCATCTGGATGACGAGGAAGACCTGATCGTTCCGGTTATCCTGGATCGCGGCGAACGGAAACTCGGGTTGTCGTAACGCGGCCAGATGTGCGGAAGCGCACGCCTGTCGCACAGGGGAAGGTGGGATTTCTTGACCGCGCGCAGCCTTGAGGCATTCCGGTTACACTTGCCGGGGTCTGGAACGTCACGAACACAACAGCCTTGACTCTTTTCCCGCCCTAACGCATTTAAGCTGGCATGACCAAGATGAGCGCATCCTTCGTGTATTTTTATTACGTCACCGACATACCGGCGGCTGCGTAGGATCTTGTTCACCCCATAGACACCTCAAAAGCCGCCGCGTCAGGCGGCTTTTTGGTTTCTAGAGACCCGAGCTTCCTGGCGGGGGAACCAGGAAGCGAAAAATGACCAGACATATGATCGAAGCCGGCAAACCGGCGACAAAACTCAAATCGGAAGCACTTGCCGTGCTTCTGGAACGTGGTCTTGTGCACCAATGCACGGATATCGAGGCGCTCGACCAGACGCTGTCACAAGGGCCGATCACCGCATACGCCGGGTTCGATGCCACGGCGGCAAGTCTTCATGTCGGCCACCTGATGCCGTTGATGACCATGCGTTGGCTGCAGAAGCTCGGCCATCGTCCCATCGTCGTGCTTGGCGGTGGCACAAGTCAGATCGGCGATCCGAGTTTCCGCAAGGATGCCCGGCCGATGCTGGAAGAACGCCAGATCGCAGCCAACATCGCGAGCATACGACGATCCGTTGAGCGTCTCGTGGATATGAACGGCGAAGATGGGGCTTTGCTGGTCGACAATGCGGAATGGCTCAATGAATTCCGCTTCCTGGAATTCCTCCGCGACTATGGCTCCCAGTTCACCGTCAACCGCATGATGACCTTCGACAGCGTCAAGTCGCGCCTCGATGCTCAGATGCCGCTGACGGTTCTGGAGTTCTGCTACATGATGCTGCAGGCCGTTGATTTTCTGGAGTTGGCAAAGCGTCATGACTGTGCGCTGCAGGTCGGTGGATCCGATCAATGGGGCAACATCGTCAATGGTGTGGAACTCGGCCGCCGTGATGGCCGCAAGTTGCACGGCCTCACTGTTCCTCTGCTGACCACCGCCAGCGGTGCGAAGATGGGCAAGACGGCTGCGGGTGCCGTGTGGCTGCATCCCGAACACCTGTCGCCCTTCGGCTTCTGGCAGTTCTGGCGCAACACCGCCGATGCAGATGTCGCCAAGTGCCTGCGCCTTTTTACCGAGCTGCCGATGAGCGAAATCGAACGACTTGCGGCGCTGGAAGGGGCGGAGCTGAACGAAGCCAAGAAGATCCTGGCAACCCAGGTGACGGCAATCGTTCATGGCCCGGAAGAAGCGCGCGGCGCCTTGCAGCAAGGCGATGCCCTGTTTTCAGGCGAGGGCGAGATCCTGGAACCGACCCACAGTCTGCCGCTGAAAATTCTGGCAGACGGTCTCGGTCTTCTGGAGCTTGTGGTCGCCGTTGGCTTTGCGGCATCCAACGGCGAAGCACGGCGTCTGGTGGAAGGTGGAGGCGTTCGCCTCAACAACCAGATCGTCGACGACGCGCGCCGCCGCATTGCCACAGGCGATCTTCAGGCCAACGACCGTTTGTCGATTTCTGTCGGTAAACGCCGCAAGGCCCTGGTCGGCTTCGAGTGAGGCCGGTCAGACGGCTTTTGCATCATCGATCAGAACGGCCGGCTCCAGCCGGCCGTTGTAGCCGAAGACCTTCCCGATCAGCGGGAAGGTCACCTCTACGGTGAAACTGTACCTTCCATTGACAACACGCTCGCGCCCGACTGCTCTCGGAGCGATGCGCAGCGGCAGCGGCAGCGGCAGCGGAAGCGGTCCAAGCGAAACTTCTGCCGGGGTGATGTCGATGCCCTTGTCACTTGCCGTTACCCGCATCTTGAACAGGAACGGTCCAAGGCGCTCGAGCATGCAGGGATACGCTTCGCCTTTACCGGCCATCATGTCGGTCTGGAACGGCTGCCCGTCAAACCGCCGGGTCCAGCGCTCTCCACCCACGATAGGTTCAAAGCTGGTCTCGACCGGAACACCCATCCGTGCTTCCGGCAACTTCGCCAGCCGGCAAATCAGCTTTGCGCCCCACGAGCTTCCCCGGGTGACATCCGCGGTGCCCCGCGCCACCCGCGCGAAGCTGTGCATCCGCCGGATTTCTGCCGGTACCTTGTCGAACTCGGGGCCGAGGATGGTTTGATAAAGCGTGCGGGGCATGCGAGATCTGCTTTGATGTCGATGTGTCTTCTCAGACAGACCATTCTCGCGTCGATTGGACAACAGCAAAAACTCTTTGCACTTGTTTGGTGACGTCCAGGTGAGCACCATTCAGCCTTCCCATCATCCCTCTCCACTTCCTCCGTCATGCCATGGCCCGACCATGGCATCCATGCCGTTCCCCATCCGCCAATTGAGGCTACTGGCTGAGGCACGGTCACGGCATGGATTGCAGGGTCGCGCCCTGCAATGACGAATGTTTGGGACGAACGAAATAGTCCAGGGTTTTCCGGGCAGTGGCGAGGAACTGAAAGAGGGAAGCGCAACGCGGCAAAGAAAGAAGCCGGGATTGTCCCGGCTTCCATTTGACCGTTCAGCCCTGTTTTTCCAGCTGCCTTGCCCGGTATTCTTCCACCGGCAGGCCGCCGACGCCCCAGTTCTCAAGGTCCACTTCCTCGATCACCACGAAGGTGGTTGCCGGGTTCTTGTCGAGAACGTCAACCAGTAGGTCCGTCGCGCCTTTGATAAGCCTGGCTTTCTGCTCCGCCGTCACCCCTTCACGGGTCACCTGGATATTCACGTAAGGCATGTCAGGCCACTCCTTCGTTGCGTGGTCGAATTTCGAAGATCTTCGCCATGATTTGCCAGCGGCCTTCGTCCCGCACGAAGGTCAGGAAATCGGTGAAATCGTTGTTGCCGATCGAACAGCGAACTCTGGCAAAGGCCGTGTTCTCACCGGCGAACTGGATCTCGTCGATGACATCGCGGCGCTCCTCACCCCGGGACGCCGGCGACTGGCGGGCGGCGACGACCGGTACATATTCGGCCATCGTGCGATAGAGCAGGGGTGTCTCGTCCGCCGTGGCGTAGATTGCCTTCTCGTGAAACACTTGCTGCAGCAGGTCGGTATCGCAGTGATAAAGCGCGTCGAAATAGTCGGATATGACCTTTTCCAGCGCAGCCAAGGCACTGCTCATGCCGCCAGGCCTTCTTCCTGAAGGGTCTTCAGGGTGGCCGGGCGAGCACGGATGCGCTCAACATAGGCTGCCGTCTTCGGCCAGTCGCCAAGAGACACGCCGATGAAGTTCGTCCAGTTCAAGATGACAAAGGCATAGGCGTCGGCAACGGAGAAGGTATCTCCCAAAAGATAGTCGCCGCCCTTGGCCAGCAAGGCATCGAACTGGCCGAGCTTGGTATTCAGCTTAGCCTGGTTTTCAGCTGCTTCTGCTTCAGAAAATTCCTTGCCGGAAAAGAACGGACTGAAGCCTTTGTGAAGCTCTGAGGACAGGAAGCTGAGCAATTCCAGCACGCGGAACCGGTCGAGCGGCTTGCCAGCTGTATCCGTCGCAAAGTCCGGGTACTGCTCGCCAAGCCAATGCAGGATTGCAACGTTTTCCGTCAGAACGTCACCGTTCTCAAACCGAAGTGCCGGCACGTAGCCGCGCGGATTGGTCTGCGCGTATGCTGCGCCGGTCTCCGTCAGACCCGCGGTCGTATCGACTTTTTCGAGACTGTAGGTGGCTCCGGCTTCGTTGAGCAGGAGATGAGCAGCCATGGAACAGGCACCGGGTTTGTAGAACAGTTTCATCGATTGGCTCCTTGGTTTGTATCGATGCCCGGAAGGTGTCTTTTGAAGTCACCATTGACAAGTAGGTTTCTATTGGTAACTTGCATTATCGAGTTACCGGGCAGAAACCTGATGGTTCCCGCGTGACCTTGGACCCTTGAAGATCGTGTGGTGCCCATGGCCTTGAAAATGCGCAAGAATCTGAGCCCGAAACCGCCGACCCCTTGCAGTCTGACCCAGTGCATGCAGGTGATTTCCGGAGCCTGGGCACCCAACGTCATCTGGAGCCTGCGGGCAGGCCCCCGCCGCTTCAACGAGCTGAAGGCGGATATTCCTCCTGTGTCCGGCAAGGTGTTGTCACAGCGCCTTTCAGAGTTGGAAGGCCGCGGTGTGCTGTTGCGCCATGTCCGCCCGACATCGCCACCTTCCGTTGAATACGAGCTGACGGATCTGGGCCAGGATCTGATTCCGGCACTGGAAGCTATTGTCGAAGTCGGGCACAAACTGAAGGTACGGCGCGATTTCCAGATGGCGGCCGAAGCCGCCGAATAGGCGGTGAAGCGGGGAGGGGCTCTTGAAACAGCAGACTTTCGTTTGCGTCCATGGTGTCTGGCATGGCGGCTGGTGCTGGTCGCGTCTGGCAAACATCCTGCGGGCACGTGGGCATAGCGTGACCGCACCAACGCAGACGGGCCTTGGCGAGCGCTCGCATCTGCTTTCGCCGGACATCACGATCCGGACCTTCGTGGAAGATATCGTGCGCCATCTTCAGTTCGAGGACCTGGCGGACGTCATTCTAGTCGGCCACAGCTTTGGCGGCATTCCGATCACCGGAGTTGTGGACCTCGTGCCGGAGCGCATCGCGAAGCTGGTCTATCTCGACGCGATTATGCTGGAGAGTGGGGAAACCTGGTTCGATCTTCTGCCGCAAGATCTTGCCGAAGACCGCAGGAAGCTGGCGGAAACCAGCAGCGGTGGCCTGTCGCTGCCGCCAGCCCCGCCGGAAAGTTTTGGCATCACGAAGCCAGACGACGTTGCCTTTTTGAAACCGCGCCTGACACCGCACCCGTTCCGGACCTTCACCACGGCACTGGACCTGAAGCACCCGGTCGGAAACGGTCTTCCAGCCCATTACATCGAATGCACTGACCCGCCGTATCCGCCGGCAAAAGTCGCGCTGGCCCGGGCACAGGCCAAGGGATGGCCGGTCTCTCGGATCGCGACAGGCCACGATGCCATGGTGAGCGAGCCTGAGGCGCTTGCAGATCTGCTGGAAGAGATTGCAGAAGAACTTTGACGATGAACAGGCTGCCGTTCCCGGAGCTTCAACGGAAAACGGGGCAGCCTTCTTTCGAAGACTGCCCCGCATCACTGCCAGGACAAGATCGGGTAACGCCGGCAGTCTTTAGAAGAACCCGAGTTTGTTCGGGTTGTAGCTGACCAGCATGTTCTTGGTCTGCTGATAGTGATCCAGCATCATCTTGTGGGTCTCACGGCCGATGCCGGACTGCTTGTAGCCACCAAAGGCCGCATGGGCCGGGTAGGCGTGATAGTTGTTCACCCACACGCGGCCTGCCTCGATGGCGCGGCTGAATCGGTAGCAGCGGTTGGCATCACGCGACCACACGCCGGCGCCGAGGCCGTACATGGTGTCGTTTGCAATCGCCAGGGCTTCTTCTTCGGTCTTGAACGTGGTGACGGACACCACCGGGCCGAAGATTTCCTCCTGGAAGACCCGCATCTTGTTGTGGCCTTTCAGGATGGTCGGCTGAACGTAGAAGCCGCCGGAAAGGTCGCCGTCGAACTTCGCTTCCGCGCCGCCGCACAACACTTGTGCACCTTCCTCGACCCCGATGGTCAGATAGGACAGGATCTTGTCCTGCTGCTCGCGGCTGGCCTGGGCACCGACCATGGTCTCGATGGCGCGCGGGTCACCCTGCTTGATGGCTTTCACACGGGCGATCGCCCGTTCAATGAAGGCTTCGTAGATGTCTTCCTGGATCAGGGCCCGGCTCGGACAGGTGCAGACTTCACCCTGGTTGAAGGCGAACAGAACAAAGCCCTCGATGGCCTTGTCGAGGAACGCATCGTCTTCGCTCATGACGTCGGAAAAGAAGATGTTCGGCGACTTGCCGCCCAGTTCCAGCGTTACCGGAATGAGGTTCTCGGTTGCGTACTGCATGATCATCCGGCCGGTTTCGGTCGACCCGGTAAAGGCGATCTTGGCGATGCGATTTGACTTGGCGAGTGGCGCGCCAACCTCTGCACCAAAGCCATTGACGATGTTGAGAACACCATCCGGCAACAGGCCGCCGATGAGCTCCGCCAGCACCATGATTGCCGCCGGGGTCTGCTCGGCCGGTTTCAGAACGACGCAGTTGCCGGCGGCGAGCGCCGGAGCCAGTTTCCAGGCAGCCATCAGGATGGAGAAGTTCCAGGGAATGATCTGCCCGACAACGCCGAGCGGCTCATGGAAGTGGTAAGCAATGGTGTCGGCATCGATCTCCGACATGGAGCCTTCCTGGCCGCGCAGAACGCCTGCGAAATAGCGGAAGTGGTCGACGGAAAGCGGAATATCGGCTGCCGTGGTTTCGCGGATCGGCTTGCCGTTGTCCCAGGTTTCTGCCTTGGCCAGAATGTCGAGATTCTGCTCCATGACATCGGCGATTTTCAGCAGAATATTGGCACGCTCTGCTGCCGGGGTCCGGCCCCAGGCTTCCTTGGCCGCATGGGCCGCATCAAGCGCCAGGTCAACGTCTGCGGCATCGGAACGGGCGACTTCGCAAACGGTGGCGCCGGAAATCGGCGTGATGTTGTTGAAATACCGTCCGTTCACAGGCGCAACGAATTTGCCGCCGATATAGTTGTCGTAGCGGGACTTGAACGGAGACGTCGTGTCGACGGAAAAACTGGGCATCTGATTCATCTGGGTTCCTCCACAAGATCGGCGGTCAGGCAACCGAAGCTGCGACGGGCCGAAGGTCCCGGTCCTCCACCGGGAATGGGCGGACTGTGCCGGAGGAACTTGCGCAGTGGTAGGAGGGGGCAGATGCCTGTGTCCGGCATGTGTCTCAGTTCTGAGACAGGTCAGCAGGGATATCAGTCTATGTTCAGCCGTTTCATTCGCCGGTAAAGGGTTGCCCGGCCGATGCCGAGCGCGCGCGCGGCTTCGGAAACGTTGCCGCCGGCCCGCGCCAGTGCACGAATGACGGCAGCCCTTTCGGCCTTCTCAAAGCCGCTGGGGCCATCCTCGCGGCCAAGCAGATCGGAAGCGGGCAGGGGCTTCAGAGGGCCGCTTGCACCAAGCCCAAAGGCCTTTCTGGCAGCGCGCGTTGCCCCGAGAACGATGTCGTCGGCGTCGACGGCAAGCAGCATTGCGGTATCGGTGGTTTCCCCGTCGGCGACGATGATACGGGCGGCAGGAAAAGCGGCGCGGAAGGTTTCGATCTCGATCTGTCTTGCAGTCTGCGAGACCATCGCTGCGATCAACCGGTTGAAGGTTTCCGTCTGGTCGGAACGGGCAGAAGACACATCGAGTGCACCGGCGAGCCTGCCGTCCGGACCATAGATCGGCGCGTCCATGCAGCTCATGCCGACATTGCGAGCCAGGAAATGTTCCTGCCGGTGGACGATCAGATTGCGTTCCTCGGCAAGGCAGGTGCCGATGCCGTTTGTGCCGACGGCGGCTTCGCTCCAGTCGGTGCCCTGGCTGAGACCCCAGTCCTGAAAGATGTCCGCATCGGCGCTCATGCAACGCTGGTCAAGCACAACCCCCTCCGCGTCGGTCAGCAGAACCGTGCAGCCGGACTGACCGACCAGGCCGAATAACTGGTCCAGTTTCGGCGTGGCGATTTTCAGGAAAGCACCTGTCTCTTCCCGCCGCCGGTAAAGCTGGTCGTCCCCCATGCGCTGGGGCGCCTTGTGGGTGGCAGGGTCCAGGCCGTGCTTGTCGATCGATCTGCGCCACGAAGCTGCAATCCGGGACAGCGCAGGCGCCGATCCCGATTGCACGGTTCGCAGAACTGTCTCGACATGGTCTTTCATAAATGCGACCGCCGACCTCGGGTCTTCCGGCCGTTTGCGCCGGTTTCAAACCGTCGGATCGTTCCTCCCATGAACGCTCGATTGATCGCGGAGGATGGAGGGATTGCATGACGATTGCAAGCCGTCTGTCCGGCAAGGGGCCGAACCGAAGACGCGGCCGAGCCGGACACGAAGGTTTGCATTGCCTTTCCGATACCTCAAACGATGCACCTTCTTCCGGCAAGAGTTCCAGGTATTCATTGTTGTTTTTCTCAATGGGTTATTTGGAGAAAAAGAAACGTTGGGTAATTAAATCGGAAAACTCGCGCGGAAGTAGTGATTGTTTGTCAGTAATGGCAGTTAAAAACAGACATATGTCTGGAGCTGATTAATGCTGACGTAAGCAAATTCGTATACTCACAATGCTAACTCTGGAGGAGTCTGCATGTATGGAATGGTGAACGAAGGCATTCGCACCTTCATTCTGGACAACCACGGACCCGAGGCCTGGCAAAGCATTTGCGAAACCGCGGGCCTGGAGGAACTCGAATTTGAAAGAATGTCGAGTTATGACGATGCCATCACCTACAAGCTCGTCGGTGCCATCTGCAGCTTTACCGGCCTGCCTGCATCGGACGTCCTGAGCATCTTCGGAAAATACTGGGTCGAATACGCAGGCGCCTCGCATTTCGGCAATCTGATGCGCCTTGCCGGCAATTCCTTCATCGAGCAGTTGAAGGGGCTCGATGACATGCACGACCGGATCCTGCTGTCGATGCCACATCTGAAGCCGCCGTCCTTCGAGGTCGACCAGAAGGAAGATGGATCCTGCATTCTGCACTACTATTCCGATCGTGACGGACTGGCGCCGATGGTCATCGGACTTCTGCATGGTCTCGCCAAGGAGACCGGTGAGAGCATCGAGGTCAACCAGGTCGCGGTGAAATCGGAACAGGCGGATCACGACATCTTTGAAATCCGGATCCTCGACACTGCACTCAAGCCCATGAGAACCGAGGCCGGAATTTGACAGCATCCAAACTCGATCTGACCTGCAAGGCCATCGACATGCTATTTCCAATGCATGTTGTTCTGGACAGTCGCGGCCGGATCAGTGGACTGGGCCCAACCCTTGAACGGATCCTCGGGCCGGAAGCGTCGGGAGCAAGCTTGTTCGACGTCTTCACGGTTGAGCGGCCGCGTAACGTCAGATCCATGGCCTGTGTTCGCGAAAGGCTCGGCACGAAACTGGTCCTTTCCGCATGTCCGCAGGATGGCGAGCCTATACAGTTTCGCGGTTTCGCCCTTGCTGCTGCGGACGAGGACACAGTGTTTCTTGACCTGTCCTTCGGTCTTCACCTGTCACAGGTCGTCGAGCGTTTCGGGTTGACGGAAACCGACTTCAAACCGAACGACTTCTCCATCGATCTCTTCTACTCCTTCGAAGCGCAGCGCACGCTTCTGGAGGACAGCCAGAAGATGGCAACCGCATTGAAGGCGGCGAAGATCGAAGCGGAAAAGAAGGCCTCACAGGATCCGCTGACGGAGATTGCCAACAGAGGGGCACTGCACCGGCGTCTGGAAGAGGCGTTGCAGCTGGCCGACACCGGGCACGTGTTTGCGCTCCTTCACATCGACCTCGACGAATTCAAGTCGGTCAACGACAACTTCGGCCATACCGCGGGCGACATGATCCTGATGCAGACGGCCGAGGCGTTGTCGGCGATATGCGGTCCGAACGACCTTCCTGCACGGCTTGGCGGTGATGAGTTTGCCCTGTTTCTGGCTGAGCCTCCGGACAAGGAAAGCCTCTATGCCATGGCGCTGCGCCTCTTGAATGCGATCGCCATGCCGATCCGCTACAACGGGCACAGCTGCCAGGTCAGCGCGAGTATAGGCGTGGTTCTGTTTCATCCCGGCGAAGTGCAGAACGCCGACAGGCTGATCGCGAATTCCGATATCGCGCTTTACGATGCCAAGGTCACCCGGTCGTCCGTCAAATTGCTGTCAAAGGAGATGATCCGGCGGCACGAGGAGACGAGCAGGTTGGTTTCACAGATCGAAGAAGGTCTGAAACGCAGCCAGTTCGTTCCCTATTTTCAGCCGCAGATCGATATCGTCACGGGTCGGGTGTGCGGCCTGGAGGTGGTCGCGCGCTGGGAGACGGCAGAACAAGGGGTGTTGCCACCGGCCCGTTTCCTGGAAACGGCGACCAGGGCAAACATCATGTCCGAAATCGACCGGCAGGTGCGGTGCAAGGCGTTCACCCATTTTGCTGCCTGGAAATCCGCCGGCAGGGACATAGGCAAGCTCTCGTTGAACGTGACGGCATCGAACCTCAGGTCGGTGGAGTTTGTCGCGATCTTGCATGCCGAACTTGCCGCGGCTTGCCTGAAGCCCGGGGACATTCAGCTGGAACTGCTGGAATCGATCCTCTTCGACCAGTCGGATCAGGAGCTGATTGCCCAGTGCCGTAACCTGGAACAGGCAGGTTTCGCCCTGGCCCTTGATGACTTCGGCACCGGACATTCCTCCATTGCAACCTTGATCGAAACACCGGTCGCGACGCTTAAGATCGACCGCTCGTTCGTTTCCGGGCTCGACAGGAACCCGAAGATGCAGAGAATTGCCGGCGCCATGCTGGCAATGGCCAAGAACATGGGGCTGGACGTTCTGGCGGAAGGCGTTGAAACCCGCGAGGAGCTGGAGTTCCTGAAAAACTGTGGCTGCCGTCTATTCCAGGGTTTCTATTTTTCGCCGCCCATCAGTGCCGACGAGATCCTGCATTGGCTGGATGTCTGGGCGCCGGACGTGAAATACAAAAGCGCCTGATCGAGATACCGTTCCCGTATTCCATAAAGAAAACCCCGTCTCCTTTTCTGGGAAACGGGGCTAAGTCGATCTCGCGGGGAACGCGAAGTCTCTCTTTGGAGTGCCTGCTTATGCCTGCAGGCGGGATCTGATTTCCTTGCGGAGATCGTCGATTGGCGACGTCTTGCCGCCCTCGTTGATGTGCCAGAAGGTCCAGCCGTTGCAGGCCTCCTGACCCTGTACCAAAGCACCGACCTTGTGGATCGAGCCGGTATGATCACCGGACTTGAGCGAGCCGTCGGCGCGCACGATGGCAAGATGCTTGCCTTTCGGGCAGCTGAGTTCCGTCCCCGGCTGCAGCAGACCGCTTTCCAGAAGCGTGCCGAACGGGATGCGCTTCAGCGCTCGCTTGCCCTGCTGCATTTCCAGTGACGCAGCGTCGCCAGGCTCGATGGCCTCGATACGAGCCGTGGCCGCGTCGATATAGTCCTGCTCACGCTCCACGCCGACATAGTGGCGGCCAAGTTTCTTGGCGACAGCCCCGGTGGTGCCGGTCCCGAAGAACGGGTCGAGCACGACATCTCCCGGTTTGGAGGAGGCCGTCAGAACACGGTAGAGCAGGGCCTCCGGTTTCTGGGTCGGATGCACCTTCTGCCCGTCCTTGCCCTTCAGCCTCTCGGTACCGGTACACAGCGGCAGGTGCCAGTCGGAGCGCATCTGAAGATCCTCGTTAAAGGTCTTCAGCGCATCGTAATTGAAGGTCGGCTTCGCATCTTTCGATTTGACCGCCCAGATCATGGTCTCGTGGGCATTGGTGAACCGTTTGCCGCGGAAGTTCGGCATCGGGTTGGACTTCAGCCAGACGATGTCATTCATGATCCAGAAGCCGAGATCCTGCAGGATCGCGCCGACGCGGAAGATGTTGTGATACGAACCGATCACATACAGCGAGCCATCCGCCTTCATCACCCGCCGGACGGCCAGAAGCCAGGCCCGGGTGAAAGCGTCATAGGCTTCGAAACTTTCGAACTGGTCCCAATGGTCGTCACAGGCATCCACCTTTGACTGATCCGGCCTGTGCAGATCGCCACCCAACTGAAGGTTGTAGGGCGGATCCGCGAAGACCAGGTCAACAGACCGGGACGGCAGTTTCTCAAGGGCGGCAACGCAGTCGCCCTTCAGGATCGTGTTCAGCCAGGAAGCACCAGCTTCCGGTTCATTTGATAGGCGGGGTGCCGCGAAGGACACCCCGGTACGCAGTACACTCATTGCGACGCAATACCTCACGCAATTTCGAGTGTCATGGTTACCGGGTTTGGTAAATCAGCGGTTAAGCTGATGGTACAAAAATTCCCTTTGAATCAAGGCTTTGTTTACAATCGTAAAAGCTGAATGAGAAGTTAATGACTTGTCCCGACCGAAAAGGCCAGAATTCTGCTGATTTCGTTCAGAGGACGACCGGAAGTTGCTTTCCATTCGTTAAAGGCGGCTTGAATCGCGGTGAGATTTTTTTTCGACATCGCGTCCTTCTCGATGACATTTTCGCGGATCAGGGCGTTAACCACATCGCCGGAGAGGACGAAACTTTCCTTGCCCATGAAGCGCAAGGCGATTTGCCCTGTGTTGCCACCAAGCCGGCTGCCGCGCTTCTTGAGCAGCTCCATCAGGCCGATCTGGTCGTCGACGGGATAATGCGCGAAAAAACCGGCTGCACTGCCGTGTTCGGTCGCTAGGTCCTTGAGGAAAATCGCGTTTTCCTGAACAGATCGGATCTTGGCACCATTGCGGACGATGCGTTTGTCGCCGAGCAGCGCTTCAAAGGCCTCGTCAGGGAGAAAGGCGAGGCGGGGAACGTCGAACCCCTCGAAGGCTTCCTCGAAACCCGGCCACTTCTGGTCGATCACCTTCCAGCTGAAACCGGCCTGGAACACGCACTTGGTGAACATGGCCAGCCAGCGATCGTCACCGACCTTCTCCAGCTCTTCCGCAGTCCTGGGCGCATTATGCTCTGCCAAAAGAGCATTGAGTGCTGCCGGTCCGCCTTTCTTCTCCGCGGCCAGTGCTTCTATTTCTTCAAAGGAACGCATGCGGGTCTCCGTCTCGCTGCAGACGCCGTTCCCCCTGCACCCCCTCCTCAGGATGAGGGAGGAAGAAAGGCGTGGTCAGGCGAAAACCTTAGCGCTCCTGGATCTGCTTTGCCCGTTCAAATTTGCGCAGGGCCAGCGAAAGCGTGATCGTCATCATCAGGTAGATCAGCGCAACGACATTGTAGGTCTCGAAGTACCGGAAGGAGCCGGCAGCGTAGACCTTGCCCAGCTGGGTGATATCCGCGACACCCAGAACCGAGACCAGCGAGCTGTCCTTGATCAGGGCGACGAAATCATTGCCGAGGGGCGGCAGGATGGTCTTCAGGGCCTGCGGGAAGATGATGAGGCGGAAGCGAAGCCAACCGTTCATGCCGAGTGCTTCGGCGGCCTCGATCTGTCCCTTGTCGACCGCCTGGATGCCTGCCCGAAAGACCTCGGCGATGAAGGCTGAATAGCCGATGGTCAGCGCGAGAACGGCGCGCCAGAGCAGAGGGAAATCCCGCGTGCGCAACGGATCCAGACCCAGAGGTTCCACAACGGCGTTGACCCCGGCAATGAACAGCGGCGTCGCGACGAAGGCGATATAGAGCAGAAGCACGATGATCGGCATGCCGCGCACGATCTCGACGTAGAACCGGGCCATCTGCCGCAAGACGATTGATCCGGACAGGGAGGCAAGCGCCAGCAGGAGCCCGATCAGGGAGGCGCAGAAGAAGGCGACAAGCGTGACGAAGACCGTCAGTCCGATACCACGCGAGACCGTCGACATAACCTGCGAATAGATGTCGTCGGTGGCGATCTGGAACAACAGGAAAACCGCAATGCCGGCGGCAGCAACAAGCCAATAGGGAAAGTCTTCCTTGGGGGCGCCGGACGGTGTCTTGTTGCGGAACATGGGTTGGTCTCGGCTCCAGCTTTGTTAACGGCAGTTCAAACGAAAATGGCCGGCATCGGGGCCAAAAGCCCGGATACCGGCCATGGAGTGGAAAGTCCAGCCGCGCAGGGGCGGAGGATGGCCTTACTGGGCGACTTTATAGTCGAAGAACCACTTCTTGTTCAGTGCATCCAGCGTGCCGTCTGTGCGCATGCTGGCGACAGCCGCATTGATCGGTTCGATCAGGTCGGAGCCTTTCGGGAAAATGAAGCCGAAGTCTTCCGAGCCCATCGGATCGCCGATCAGCTTGAAGGTGTCCGGATTGGTCGCGACATAGCCCTGGCCGCCGGTGCTGTCTGTCAGGACCAGATCGACGTCGCCCGCCTTGAGCGCCTGGACAGCGGCACCAAAGGTTTCGAACAGCTTGATGCGCGGGTTGGCTTCATCACCATCCAGCACTTCATAAACAGTGACGTAGAAGGGGGTGGTGCCCGGTTGAGCACCGGCCAGGAAGTCCGTGTTGGAAGCAAAGCCCTTTGCATCGGTAAACCGGTCTTCATCGGCGCGCACCAGCATGAACATTTCGGACCGCATGTAGGGCTCCGAAAAGTCGACCTGCTCGGCCCTGTCGGCGCGAATGGTGATGCCGTTCATCGCCATGTCGTATTCGCCGGCGGAGATGGCAGGGATCATCGCATCCCAGCTGGTGTTCTGAAAGGTGACGTTCAGGTTCAGCCGCTTGGCGATTTCTGCAACCGCATCATATTCCCAGCCGATTGCCTCGCCAGACTTGGGGTCGACGAACTGCAGCGGTGGGTAGGTGTTTTCCGAAGCAATGACAATGTCCCGGCCACCGAGATCCGGCAGATTGTCGGCAAGGGCGGAGACGCCTGCGCCAATCAGGGAGGAAACGGCGACCGCGAGGGTCAGAACGGTTTTTTTCATGGGAAACTCCTGGTCAAAAGTTAGCCGGACTTTAGCCGCTTGCCACGGTTTGGGAAAGCCTGCTCAAATGCATCGTTGAGGGGCATGTGCAGAAATTTTCTCTCTGCGAAAAAAAATTCAAAATCCGATGCTAGATCTATTGACCAAGGCAAGCGTTAGCGGGACTGTGAGCCCATAACAACAATAAGGAGACGGTTTATGTCCAACTCAACCAAAAACGTTTTTCATCAAGCCGCCCGCAGGGTTCGGCATGCGCCATCGCATCCGCTTGAGGTCTTTACCGACGCCAACAAGGCGGTCGACCGTTTGATCGAAATTTTTGAATCCAACACCGCCTTTCTGCGCCAGCATTTTCAGGACCTTCTGGATGGCAAGGAAATCGACGGCCGCGTGCGCGCGTTCTATCCGCAGGTCCGTATCGTGACCGACAGCCACGTCCGCCTCGACAGCCGCCTGTCTTATGGGTTCGTCTCCCGCCCTGGCACCCACGCCTCCACGATTACCCGCCCGGATCTGTTTCGCAACTATCTGGTGTCGCAGCTTTCGCTGCTGATGAAGAACCACGACGTGCCGATCCAGGTCGGCGACAGCGACATGCCGATACCGCTGCACTTCGCTTTCTATGACGGAACGCATGTGGAAGGCGGCGCAGCAGCTGCAAATCTCGACCGTCCCCTCGCTGACATGTTCGATCTTCCCGACCTGACGGTGATGGACGATTCCATTGCCAACGGCACCTACGATCCGGCCGACGGTGTGATGCCGCTGGCATCCTTCACGGCGCCGCGCGTCGACTATTCCCTGCACCGCCTGCAGCACTACACGGCGACAAAGGCCGAGCATTTCCAGAACTACGTGCTTTTCACGAACTACCAGTTCTACATCGACGAGTTCTGCCGCATGTCCAAGGCGTTGCTGTTGCAGCCGGACAGTGGTTACGAGGCGTTTGTTTCCCCCGGCAACGTGGTGTTGGAGGCAGGGCAGACACAGCCGGATGGCGAAGAGCTGACAAAACTGCCCCAGATGCCGGCGTATCACCTGAAGCGGGCTGACGGCAGCGGCATCACCATGGTCAACATCGGTGTCGGGCCGTCCAACGCCAAAACCATCACTGATCATATCGCGGTGCTGCGCCCGCATGTCTGGCTGATGCTCGGACACTGCGCAGGCCTCAGGAACAGCCAGACGCTAGGCGACTATGTTCTGGCCCATGGGTATGTGCGAGAGGACAATGTGCTCGACCAGGACCTGCCGATCTGGGTGCCGATCCCTCCGCTTGCCGAAGTGCAGGTTGCACTGGAAGACGCGGTTGCCGAAATCACCGGCATCGATGGGTATGAATTGAAACGTGTCATGCGCACCGGAACCGTCGTATCGCTCGACAACCGAAACTGGGAACTCTGGGACCAGCCGGAACTGGTCAAGCGGTTCTCCCAGTCCCGTGCCATCGCGCTCGATATGGAATCGGCAACCATCGCGGCCAACGGCTTCCGCTTCCGGGTGCCTTACGGCACGCTGCTGTGCATCTCGGACAAGCCGCTCCATGGCGAATTGAAACTGCCGGGCATGGCGACCGACTTCTACAAGCGCCAGGTCGCCCAGCATCTCCAGATCGGCATCAGGGCAATGGAGAAGATGCGAGACATGACGGCAGAGCGCCTGCATTCCCGGAAGCTCCGCAGCTTTGCCGAGACGGCGTTCCAGTAGGGTGTGCAGAGCGGGCAGGAAGTTTCCCCACTTATGAGTGTCGCCCCGGGCGCGCAAAGCGAGACCCGGGGCCTACTGATTTCCAGAGAAATGACCTGGCGTGGCAAGGGGTTGGCAGAACCTCCTGCTTTGGCAAGCTGACTTGCGAGTAGGCCCCGGATCTGCGCTGCGCTTGTCCGGGGTGGCACCCTGGAGAACAACGCTCGCCCCCAGCCGCCCCGTCCGTCAAACCGTTGCCCACGTACCGGTCTTCGACGATTTCCAGGCAGCTTCCGTGACCAGTTGCACCTCCAGCCCGTCCCGGAAGGTCGGCCAGACAGGTGTTCCGGTTTCGATGGCCTTCAGGAAGTCCCGCATCTCGATGATGATCTGGTCCTGATAACCGGTTCCGTGACCGGGGCCCTGACAGAAGGGCAGGTAATCGGGATGTGCCGGTCCGGTCAGGATCTTGCGGAAGCCGCGTTCCGCCTCCGGCCCTTCGGCAAGGTAAAGCCAGAGCGCATTCTGGTCTTCCTGGTCGAAGCGGATCGAACCTTTGTCACCGTATATCTCGTAGGCGTAACCCATCTTCCGGCCGGTGGCGACACGGCTGATGAAGAGATGACCCATCGCACCGTTTTGAAAGCGGCACATGAGATGGGCCTGGTCGTCATTGGTGACCGCCTCCGGCCCGTTTGCGCCCGGACGTTCGGAGTGGACGGTCTGAATATCCGCACTAACGCTGGAGATAGGCCCGGCAAGGCGCAGGGCGGCGTTGATGATGTGAGGGGCGAGATCGCCCATGCATCCATTGCTTATGTCCTTGGTACGCCAGTGCGACGGCGTTTGCGGATCTGACAGAAAATCCTCGGTGTGTTCAGCGCGAATATAGTGGATCTGACCAATCCGGCCTGACTGGACAAGGTCATGGGCAAATTGGCTTGCAGGAGTGCGAATGTAATTGAAGCCGGTCATGTTCGGCAGGCCGGAGGCTTCTGCCGCCGCCATCATCCTGCGGCAATCTTCGGCGTGGCTGGCAAGCGGCTTTTCGCAAAAGACAGCCTTGCCGTTTTCAAAGGCGGCAATTGCGATATCCATATGGGTCGACTGGGGTGAGGCAATCACAACCGCATCGATCGCCGGATCGGCAACGACAGTGCGCCAGTCGTCCGTCGCCCGGTTGAACCCGAAAGCACGGGCCTTTTCCCGGGCACCTTCCAGCGTCGTTGCACAGATCGTCTCGCAAATCGGGCGCAGGCCTGTGTCGAAAACTGACGCCACTGATTTCAGGGCAACAGCATGGGCCTTGCCCATATAGCCTGTTCCGATCAGCCCGATCCGGATTTCCGTCATGGTTTCGCACCTCCAATTGCAATGAAAAAGCCGGTGCAGACCTGCACCGGCTTCAACATAACCAATGAAATGGCCGCTTGCGACTACTCGGCTTCGTCGGCTGGTGCGGCATTCAACATGCCGTAGCGCTCGACACCGATCTTTTCCAGAAGGTCGATCTGGGTTTCCAGGAAGTCGATATGGCCTTCCTCGTCGGACAGCAGCTCTTCGAAAAGCTGCATGGAAACATAGTCGCCTTCTTCACGGCAGACATCGCGGGACTTGGCATAGGCCGTGCGGGCGTCATATTCGCCGGCAAGGTCTGATTCCAGAACTTCCTTGATGTTCTGGCCGATGCGCAGCGGTGCGACCTTCTGCATGTTCGGATGGCCTTCCAGGAAGATGATGCGGTCGACCAGCTTGTCGGCATGCTGCATTTCCTCGATGGATTCTTCACGTTCCTTCTTGGCAAGGCGCGCAAAGCCCCAGTCGCTCAGGAGGCGGTAGTGAAGCCAGTACTGATTGATGGCGCCGAGCTCCAGAAACAGAGCTTCGTTCAGGCACTCAATGACTTTTTCATTCCCTTTCACGGCAGAGCCTCCTTATTGCAAACCGATCTTTGTTTAGAATTATTCTAGAGTAATTCACGGCAGGCGCAAGGGTCCATTGCGCACGGAAGTGTAACTTCCACTGGTTACACCCCGAAACAGCGAATTGAAACCGATCACGTGCGCTTTGACGTTTTTCCGGGTGCGAAGAGCAAGCTTCGGAGCCGTAGACACCTGTCCCCGCTCAGATCTCACCGAAAGCGGGGGCCGTGGCTCCAGCAGGTCAGGGAGTAGCGGGTGCCCTTGGTCACGGGTACGACCCTGTGCAGCATGAAACTGGCAAACAGCGTTGCACAGCCCTGTTCACGCGATGCGGCCATCACCTTGTGTCCAAGGCTGATTTCCAGCGCGCCACCTTCATAGTCCTGCGAAGGGGAAAGCTGGGTGACGATGGTTGCCTTGCGGAATTGCGCGATTGGGCCTTCGCCGACATCGGAATGCCAGTCGTAATGGCCTTCTTCACTTTCGTCGTATATGGCGACCTGCAATTTTTCACGAAACTCGGTGATGTCGAAATCGAAAGCCTCGCGGTTGGCCTTTGCAACGGCGGTCATCACGCGGTTCAAAACCCATCGCGCATCGCCTTCGTCATCAAGCCAGCTGATTCTGGCCCGGCGGATGTCACCCTGCTGCTTGCCCCCGACGAGGCCGCCCGTATCCTGAGCTTCGGCCCGGCTCAGGCGGATGATTTCATCGCAGTCCTTTTGAGAGAAGAGTGCGTCATAGGAATAGGTGAACATCGAGGCTCAGATCCAAGGATTGGGTGCGCTGTTCAACATCCAAACCGGACAAACTGCAACTGTTTTCTTGAGCCGGGAAAGAACTATTTCCGGGGGCTTTCGAACGCAGCGGCAAGAGCCTTCTTCATAACCGTGGGAAGTGCTTCGGTTTCAATGACTTCCGGGGCCGACCACCAGCCACCGTCAAGCAGTGGAGTGGTGTCTGCCGTAAGGTTGGCCCGATAGACGGTGAGCCGCAAATGGAAATGGGTGAAGGTGTGTTTCACTTCCACCGGTCGCTGCTGCCAATCCGCCGGAAACGGTGCGAAGTCTGGAGCCGCATCGGGCGAGAAATCCTCTGCCCATTCGGTCCCCGGCACTTCGCTCATCCCACCAAGCAGACCTCTTGGTGGGCGGCGGCGCAACAGCACGGCCCCCGTCGCCGTATCGACAGCCACGAATGCAGCTCCAAAACGGGTGGGTTTTTCCTTCTTGGGTGCTTTGCGCGGCAGTGTTTCGGCAAGGTTTGAGGATTGCACCTTGCAGATAGAGCGCCACGGGCAGAGCGCGCAGGCCGGACGTCTGGGCGTGCAGATGGTTGCGCCAAGGTCCATCACCGCTTGCGCGAAGTCACCGGGCCGTTGGTCCGGTGTCAGGCCAGCCATTTTTGCCTTTATTTCTGGTTTGGCGTCCGGAAGCGGTGTTTCGATCTGGAAAAGTCGTGTCAGCACCCGCTCCACGTTGCCGTCGACCACTGCTGCGTGCCGGTCAAACGCGATGGTTGCGATGGCGGCAGCCGTATAGGGGCCGATGCCCGGAAGCTTCAGCAATGCGTCTTCGTCTTCCGGAAAGCGGCCGTCGTGATCGCGGGCAACGGTTTCGGCACATTTTTTCAAATTGCGCGCCCGCGAGTAATAGCCAAGGCCCGCCCAGGCTTTCATGACGTCTTCTTCTGCCGCAGCGGCAAGATCGGTTACGGTTGGCCAGCTTCGCGTAAACTTCGTGAAATAGTCTTTGACGGCGGCAACGGTCGTTTGCTGAAGCATGACTTCGGACAGCCAGATCCGGTAGGGATCGGGGACTTCGCCCAGTAGGCGGTCTTCCGGGGAAACCCGCCAGGGCAGGCGCCGGGCATGACGGTCGTACCAGTCGAGAAGCAGTCGGGAAGGGGAAGCAGACGCCATGAGATCAGCAGAACAAGTGGTGTTGATATGAAGCAGCAAGCCTTGGATAGCCTGGGGACAACTTGGCTGATAAAGGCAGTGCGGTGAGGTTGGGGAAAGTATTCGTCGTCATTTTGTCGTATTCTATTGAGACACAACACCCCAATCTGGAAAATGGTCGGCAAATCGCCGCACCTTACATCTGGATGAGGAGGTAGGCTATTAGCGCTACAAAGGCAAATCCCGTGCACGCCTCGAAGGGGGTGAAATCGCTGGCCGATCTTGTCGGCAAGGCGATGACGCCTGTTTGCCGGAAGCGTGGATTTGCGTCCGTCGATATCATTGCCTCCTGGGCCGATATTGTCGGCGAGCGTTATGGCACGCGCGTGCAGCCGGACAGACTGATCTGGCCGCGGCAGCCAGAACGCGGCGACCCGGAAAACCCGCCGGAACCGGCGACGCTGGTGGTGCACACGGACGGGGCGACAGCCTTGATCCTGTCTCATGACAGTGCCCAGGTGATCGAGCGTATCAATACTTTCTATGGTTGGCGGGCCATCGGTCGCATCAAGATCCTGCAGAAGCCGGTTCTGGTGAAGCAGCCCGTGCGCAAGAAGCCCTTGCGCGACTTGACGCAAACCGAGGAACAGCAGCTCGAAGCACGGCTGGAGGGGGTGGAGAACGACCGCCTGCGGCAGGCGCTCAGGAAGCTTGGCGCCCAGGTTATTGCCCGCAGCGCAGAAGATGCGGCCTGACGGTCCACATTGCTTCTTCCAATAACAACTCTGTGAAACCGGCATTGGCAAACGTGCCGCCGGCTTTGGCATGATATCGAAGAACTCAGGATTTCCCTTGTGTTGGTGTCGGCGGGTCAAGGGTGGATGCCAGTATTTAATAGCCTTTGACCGTCCTCGCTCCTGCCACATTTGATAAGCTTTGTTGACGCCGCCTGCCCGAGAGGGCACAGAAAGCGGCAAGCTGGTTCATCCTGCATTCAGCTGAACGCAAATAGGGTGGCCCGGTATCAATTAACCCGATCGGCCAGGATATCCGACAGGATGTGCTTCGATCCACGCACCGGCCGGTGCAGCGCTTGATTAATGTGACAGGACGATCTTCGTGACCCAGACCCGTAGACAGTTTCTCAAAACCACTGCCCTGGCGACGGCTGCATTCTGCCTTGCCGGTTCGAGCTTGGCTCTTGCGCAGGCCGTCGACCAGGACGAGTTGGTCAAACCCGGCCCGCTGGGCGACAAGATCCTTGGCGACGAAAACGCGCCGGTCACGATTGTGGAATACGCATCCATGACCTGCGGACATTGCGCCAATTTCCATGAGCGTACCTATCCGGCCCTGAAGGCCGACTACATCGATACCGGCAAGGTTCGCTTCATTTTCCGCGAATTCCCGCTGGATCCGGTTGCGGCCGGCGCGTTCATGCTCGCCCGCTGCGCTCCTGCGGACAAATATTTCGAGATTGTGGACATCATGTTCGAACAGCAGCGGACCTGGGCGTTTACCGACAATCCGTACCAATCCATGCTCGACTTTTCCAAGCAGATAGGTTTTACAAAAGAGTCCTTTGAGGAATGCTTGGGGAACCAGGGTCTGCTCGACGCCATCGATGCGGTGAAAAACCGCGGTGCAAACGAGTTTGGCGTGAACTCCACCCCGACGTTCTTCATCAATGGCGAAAAGCACTCGGGGGCGCTTTCGATTGAAGAGATGGGCAAACTTATTGACGCAAACCTCTAGACTGGCGGTCTGTCCGCCGGTCTGTTCGGTATGCGCCGATCAAGCCCGTGATTTTCGGGTGTCCGTGTCCAGGAGGCACGGGCGCCAATGAAATTTTCCAAGCTCCGCATTGTCGGTTTCAAATCCTTCGTCGAACCGATGGAGTTCATCATCGGCAACGGCCTGACCGGTGTGGTCGGGCCGAATGGCTGCGGCAAGTCCAATCTTGTCGAGGCCCTTCGCTGGGTGATGGGCGAAAACTCCTACAAGAACATGCGTGCGTCCGGCATGGACGACGTCATCTTTTCCGGCAGCCTGAACCGCCCGGCGCGCAACACCGCGGAAGTGACGCTCTACCTTGAAAACCAGGACCGTACGGCACCTGCCGCTTTCAATGATGCCGATGCGCTTGAAGTCAGCCGCCGTATCGAACGCGAGCAGGGCTCCAACTACAAGATCAACGCCAAGGATGTGCGTGCGCGTGACGTGCAGCTTCTTTTCGCCGACGCATCCACAGGCGCCAGGTCACCTGCCATGGTGCGCCAGGGGCAGATTGGCGAGCTGATTGCCGCCAAACCGACCTCCCGCAGGCAGATCCTGGAAGAAGCCGCCGGTATTTCCGGTCTGCATTCGCGCCGGCATGAGGCGGAAATTCGCCTTCGCGCCGCTGAGCAGAACCTGGAACGACTGGAAGATGTCCTCGTTCAGATCGACAGCCAGCTCGACAATCTGCGCCGCCAGTCGCGCCAGGCTTCGCGCTATCGTAACCTGTCGTCTGAAATCCGCGGGGCCGAAGCCTCGATCCTTTACATTCGCTGGACCGAGGCGCGCGATGCGCTGGGATCAGCCGAAAGCCATTTTGCCGAAGCCCAGAAGCAGGTGAACGAAGCCACGGGTTTGCAGGCGGAAAGCGCCCGCATCCAGGCTATCGCCGCCCACAAGCTGCCGGAACTGCGCGAGGATGCGGCCAGGGCGGGCGCCGCCTTGCAGCGGCTGGTGATCGCCCGCAACGAACTGGACGCGGAAGAACGGCGGGTAAAGGAAAAGCTTCAGGATCTGGAGCGCCGCCTGGTGCAGCTGGCGGAAGATATCCGGCGCGAACAGTCCATGGTGTCCGAGAACGACGAGGTTCTGGAGCGCTTGTCGGAAGAACGCGCAGAGCTACTGGAAGAAAACGAGATGGTGCAGGAGCGCACCGAAAGCGCTCGTGAAAAGGTGGCCGAGGCCGAAGAGGCCGTGGGAACGCTGGAGAACCAGTTGTCCGACCTGACCGCGGCCGAAGCGCGTGCAACCGCCGAACGCCGCCAGTTGGAGCGGGCAGTCGCGGAAAGCCGCCAGCGCTCGGACCGGTTGTTAGCTCAGGCTCAGGACGCTCAGAAGGCTCTTCAGGAAATCAACGAACGCATGGCCGAACAGGACGGCGTTTCCGAGAACCGGGAAGCGCTGGAGATGGCCGAGGAAACTCTTCTGGAGGCGGAAGCTGCCGCGGAAGAAGCCGAAACCGCGACCCGCGAAGCGCGCGAACAGGAGCAGTCCGCACGTGGACCCGTTGGTGATGCCCGCCAGATGTTGCAGGGCCTCGAGACAGAGGCACGGACGCTGGAGCAGGTGCTGAATGTTCACTCCGAACAGGATCACACGCCCGTTGTCGAGCAGATCCAGGTGGAGCAGGGCTTCGAAACGGCTCTGGGGGCGGCACTTGGTGAAGACCTTGATGCCTCACTTGAAGAAGCTGCCGCTGTTCGCTGGGGTGGTGTCCTCTCTCATGATGGCGATCCATCCTTGCCGGCGGGAACCCGCAGTCTGGCCGAGGTGGTTGAAGCCCCTGTCGAGCTGAGCCGCCGCCTGCGTCAGATCGGCCTTGTCGACCAGACCGACGGACCAGGCCTGCGCACGACCCTGCAACCGGGGCAATGTCTGGTTTCCGTGGAAGGCGACCTGTGGCGCTGGGATGGATTTGTAATCGCGGCCAATGCGCCGACACCGGCGGCACAGCGCCTGGCGCAGAAGAACCGCCTTTCTGAACTCGGAGATGAAATCGAGCAGGCCCGGCGCGAGCTTGAGGATCGTCAGCAGGCACTGGAAGGTGCCGCAACGAGGGTTCGGCAGGCCGTTGAACTTGAACAGATGGCCAGAGGCAAGGTTCGTGACGGCCAGCGTCAGGCAGCCGCGGCGCGCGAAGCCCTGGCTGCGGCGGAAAGGGCCGTTTCCCAGTTCGCCGCCAAGCTGGAAGCTGCGCAGGACCGGGCACAGCGTCTTGGTGAAGAGGCCGAGCTGGCACGTGAACAGCTGGCAGAGGCCGAAGAACGCCTGGAAGAAGCGCCAGACGGAACCAGCTATCGCGAAAGCATCGAAGAATTGCAGGGGCAGGTCGCGGCCGCACGCGGCGCCCTGGCCGAAGCAAGGGCCGTGGCAGAGGGTCTTGCCCGCGAACAGCAGATGCGCGACCGGCGGCTTGAAGCCATCGCCCGGGAATATGACGGCTGGAAGACCCGTGCTGCCAATGCCGCCCAGCAGATTTCCATTTTGCAGGAACGGCGTGAAGAAGCGGAAGAAGAGCGGGCCGAGCTGATCGAGGCGCCCGAAGACATCGAAATCAAGCGCCGCGACGTGTTTTCCGCCATTGCCAAGGCAGAAGAGGAAAAGAAGGCGCGCGACGATCAGCTTCAGCAGGCGGAACTGGATCTTGCCGACGTCGACCGTGCAGCCAAGGCCGCGATGGAAGCGATGGCAGGCGCACGAGAAGAGAAGATTCGCGCCGAGGAGCGGCTGGAAGCCGCCCGCGACCGCAAGCAGAACCTGGAACGGCGGATCGACGAGGACCTGGAGGTTCCGGTAACGGCATTGCCGGAAATCGCGGGTCTGAAGGAAGGTGCACCGCTGCCGGATCCCGATTCCATGGAGCGCAAGCTGGAACGGCTGAAGGCGGAGCGCGAACGGCTTGGCGGCGTCAACCTGCGCGCGGAAGAAGAGCTGCGCGAAATCGACGATCAGAAGACCACGCTGACCTCGGAGCGTGATGACCTGATCGAGGCGATTCGCCGTCTGCGAACAGGGATTTCGAATCTCAACCGCGAGGCGCGCGAACGTCTGCTCGCTTCCTTCGAGATCGTCAACGGTCATTTCCAGCGCTTGTTCACTCATCTTTTTGGTGGCGGCACGGCCGAACTCCAGCTGGTCGATTCCGATGATCCGCTGGATGCGGGGCTGGAAATCATCGCGCGCCCTCCCGGCAAGAAGCCACAGACCATGACGCTGCTGTCGGGTGGTGAGCAGGCGCTCACGGCCATGTCCCTGATTTTCGCGGTGTTCCTGACCAACCCTGCGCCGATCTGCGTGCTCGACGAGGTCGATGCGCCGCTGGATGACGCGAACGTGGAGCGTTACTGCGATCTCCTGGACGAGATGGCCAAGAGCACGGAAACCAGATTTGTGGTGATCACGCACAATCCGATCACCATGGCGCGCATGAACCGCCTCTTCGGCGTGACGATGGCCGAGCGCGGGGTTTCCCAGCTTGTTTCGGTCGATCTGGAGACGGCAGAGCGATTCCGCGAAACTGGCTAAGATTGCGTCTGGTGCGGCACTGCCGCGAAAACCTTATGCAACTTAGGTCTGGCTGATTCTGCAAAAACAGAAAAGATCTTTATTTTTCAAATGGATAGAGTTTAGTGCAGGCTTCTTGACACGGCATGAGGTGCCGACTATGGTGCGCGCGGCTTAGGGGGCTCCCCAGTTGTCGGATCAAGCATGTCGGCGCAAGCTGAGGACTTAAGAACATGTCTTCGCAAAACGGCGATAACAAGGATCGGGCGGTTGGTTCCCCGGAAGCAGGTCTGTCGGAACGGCGGGCTCAATTGAACCGGAAGCTTGATGACATAAGGGTGGTTGAAGAAAAGACCGCTCGGAAGTCTCAAAGCAGCTCATCCGGATACGCGCAGGCAATGAAACTCTCTTCGGAGTTTATCGCCGGCGTGCTGGTGGGGGCCGGGATTGGTTGGGTTGCCGACCAGTGGCTTGGGACGTCGCCTTTCGGGCTGATTGTCTTTCTGTTGCTGGGTTTCGTGGCCGGGGTCTTGAACGTTCTGCGCGCGGCCGGTGTCGTCGAGCAGCCGGATGCCAAGGTCCAGCGCGAAAAAGACGTTCAGAACGACAGATCGAAATAGAATTTGTCGCGCCTTCTGGCGCATTGATATGAACGAACGAAGAAGGCTGGCCGGTGGCGAACGATCCGATCCATCAGTTCCATATCCAGACGCTATTCCCGATTGAAGTCGGGGGCATGGATTTCTCTTTTACCAACTCTTCGTTGTTCATGGTTTTGACCGTGGCGGCGACGTCTGCATTCCTGATTTTCTCGACCAGCGGCCGCGGACTCGTTCCGACCCGCCTGCAGTCGATTTCGGAAATGGCGTATGAGTTTGTTGCCGGAACATTGCGAAGTTCAGCAGGAACGGAAGGGATGCGCTTCTTCCCTCTCGTGTTCTCGCTCTTCATGTTCGTTCTGGTTGCCAATCTGTTCGGGATGTTCCCGTACTTCTTTACCATCACCAGCCACATCATCGTGACCTTCGCCCTGGCGATGCTGGTGATCCTTACCGTGATCATTTACGGCTTCATGAAAAACGGCATGAAGTTCCTCAAGCTCTTCGTCCCCAGCGGCGTGCCCGGTGCACTGATCCCGCTCGTGACGCTGATCGAGGTGATCTCGTTCCTTTCGCGCCCGATCAGCCTGTCCGTTCGTCTTTTCGCGAACATGCTCGCCGGTCACATCACGCTGAAAGTGTTCTCCGGATTCATCGTCAGCCTTAGCGCGATGGGTGCGGTCGGTATCTTCGGATCCATTCTCCCTCTCGGAATGACGGTTGCCCTGACGGCTCTGGAATTCCTGGTCGCGTTCCTGCAGGCATACGTCTTCACCGTTCTGACCTGCATGTACCTGAACGACGCCATTCATCCTTCACACTGAGGGTAACCCAATCACACGGCCATTGCGCCGCGAGTGAGCAATCTGCAAACACCATTTAGGAGCACGTGTCATGGAAGCAGAAGCAGCAAAATACATCGGTGCCGGTATCGCATGCCTGGGCATGGGCGGCGCAGGCATCGGCCTTGGCAACATTTTCGGTAACTACCTCGCAGGCGCTCTGCGCAACCCGTCCGCTGCTGATGGCCAGTTCGGCCGTCTGATCTTCGGCTTCGCCGTGACGGAAGCTCTGGGCATCTTCTCCCTGCTGGTGGCTCTGATCCTCCTGTTCGCTTAATCGCTAAACCTTAGCGACTATCGATGCGACTCCGGTGGCGGCGCTCTCTAGCGCCGCCCAGCCGGATTTAGGAGACTGGAAATGGCAGGCCAAACTCACTCGACCACAGAAGGCATGCACGAAGCCATAGAAGTGCCGGCCGCAGAGCATGGCGCGGGTTTCCCGCCTTTTGACAGCACCACATTCGCCTCCCAGCTCTTGTGGCTCGCGATCACGTTCGGCGTGTTCTACTGGATTATGAAGAATGTGGCCGTTCCGCGGATCGCAGGCATTCTGGAAGACCGCAGGGACCGTATCGCCGGTGACATTTCCGAAGCCAACCGGCTGCAGGAAGAAACCGACGCTGCGATCGCAGCTTACGAGCAGGCGCTGGCCGAGGCCCGCAACAAGGCTCATGGCATTGCCCACGAGACGCGGACCAAGCTCAAGGCAGATCATGAAGCTCGCCGCGAAAAGGCGGAAGCCGAGCTGAACGGGAAGCTGAAAGCGGCTGAAGCACAGATCGCTGCAACCAAGACCGATGCCCTTTCTCAGATCGGGGATATTGCCGGAGAAACCGCTTCAGCGCTCGTTGAGCAGCTGATGGGCAAAGCTCCGACCAAGACCGACCTGACCAAGGCGCTCAAGTCGGCGATGAACTGAGGAGACCGTCATGGATGCTACATTTTGGGCCCTGATCGGTCTTATCCTGTTCTTCGTCGTGATTTTCTACGTCAAGGTTCCGGCCAAGATCAACGGTTCACTGGACGAACGCGCAGAAACCATCCGCAAGGAACTGGAAGACGCACGCAAGATGCGTGAAGAAGCCCAGGCTCTCTTGTCTGAGTATCAGCGCAAGCGTCATGAAGCCGAAAGCGAAGCGGAAGCCATCATCGCAGAAGCCAACTCGGAAGCTGAGCGCCTGACGCTCGAAACCAGCCAGGCTCTGGAAGAAATGATTGCTCGCCGTACCAAGGCTGCGGAAGACAAGATTGCACAGGCCGAAAGCCAGGCAGTCGCTGAAGTCCGTGCCAAGGCCGCTGACATTGCCGTTGCCGCTGCCGAGGAAATCCTTGCAGCGAAGGTGAAGGATAAAGTCGCCGACGACATCCTCGCCAAGAGCATTGAGCAGGTGAAGGAGCGGCTGAACTAAGTTCGGTCCACTCTGCTGACAAATTGAAGAAGCGGCCTTTCGGGGCCGCTTTTTTGTTGCGGCAAGCAATTTGCACGCTACTTGGCACTAATCGGCAGCGAACGCCATTGCTGGTTGGTGTTGACGTGCCCGAAAGCAGAGGAATGTCGCTGACTTGCAGCGTATTTCCTGCCGTCTAAACCCAACCCGTCATGTCCGGAACCTCAAGACCCTGCAGCCAGCCTGACCGGCTTGAAGCTGAGGCGATGATGAACGGTCGGCCCATGGCGTTCCAGCGCTGCCTGGTGTTGCGGCACGCCATACCCCTTGTGCTGGGCAAACCCGTAGTCCGGAAAACTGGCGTCGAGGTGAACCATCATCCGGTCCCTTGTCACCTTCGCAACGATAGAGGCAGCCGCAACGCACAGGCAGCGGCCATCGCCCTTGATCAATGCCTGTCCGGCCTGTTTCAGCCCATGCGGCACATCTCGGCCGTCGACAAGAACGTAGTCGGGAACAAGTGGCAGGTGATTGACGGCCCGCACCATGGCCGAAAGGGTTGCGGTGCGAATATTGACAGCATCGATCGTTGCCGGTGAAGCGCTGGCGAGCGAGACATGGGCTGTAGCAACAATCTGCTCGAAAAGTTCTTCTCGCCGGGCTTCTGTCAGTTTCTTGGAATCATTGAGGCCAACCGGTACCCGGTCGTAATCCAGGATAACCGCGGCCGTGACCACGGGCCCAGCCCAGGGGCCGCGACCGGCTTCGTCTACGCCGCAGAGCCGACCGTCAAAGGATTTCGCGTGCTTACGCTCGATCACAAGGTCCGGGCTATCGGGAAAGGCAAGGTCAAAGAGGGAAGGGCTGAACGTCATGAACTGCACCCTGCCGTCCGGCAGCAAGTTTCTCAAGATCTTGCGTCAAAACAGGTCCAATTGCACACCGCCTTTTTGCGGCTGGACGAAGGCCTCGGTGTTGAGCTTTCGGCGACGCAGATTGAGGCCAAGGCGTTTCGCTCCCAGCGAGAACCGTTTGGCAATCTGGTCGGCATAAGGACCTCTCCCGCGCATGCGCTCGCCCCATTTGGCGTCATAGTCCTTGCCGCCGCGCATGGCGCGGATCAGGTTCATCACATGGCGGTAACGGTCCGGACGCTCTCGCAGCAGCCAGTCCCGAAAGAGTTCCGACACTTCCAGGGGAAGCCGTAAAAGGATGTAGGCAACCTCCGTCGCGCCATGCTCGGCTGCCGCTTCCAGAACGTTTTCAATTTCGCTGTCTGTCAGGGCTGGGATCACAGGCGCCATCATTACGGACGTGGGAATGCCCGCGTCGGAGAGAGCCCGGACGGCCTCAAGCCTTTTGTGGGGTGCAGACGCACGCGGCTCCATGGCCCGGCAGAGTTTCTTGTCGAGCGTCGTGACCGACAAGGCAACCTTCACCAGATTTCGTTCTGCCAGCCTCGACAGAATGTCGATATCTCGCGTGACCAGGGCTGACTTGGTGACGATCGCAACCGGGTGTGAGCAATTGTCCAGCACTTCCAGGATCTCACGCATCAGCTTGTAGCCGCGTTCCATAGGCTGGTAGGGATCAGTGTTCGTGCCGATGGCGATCACGCGCGGCTGATAACCGGGGCGGGAAAGTTCACGTTCAAGCAACTGTGCGGCATTGGGTTTGGCAAACAGCCTGGTTTCGAAATCCAGGCCCGGAGACAGCCCCATGAACGCGTGGCTCGGTCTGGCGAAACAGTAGATGCATCCATGTTCGCAGCCCCGGTAGGGATTGATCGAGCGGTCGAAGGAAATATCCGGCGACTCGTTTCGGGTGATGATTGTGCGCGCACGCTCTTCCTGAACCTGGGTTTTCAGCGGCGGCAGGTCTTCAAGCGTTTCCCAGCCATCGTCGAAACATTCACGAGTTAATTTCTCGAAGCGGCCGGAGGCATTGAGCGCAGCCGCGCGTCCCCGCCGCCTGTGCTCGGAAACGGAGCGGACATCGGGTACAAGGCCGGCTGCGTCGGCTGGTAGTGAAATCTCATCGGGGGGACTGAAGGGCACGCGAGAACGTCCAGGTTATGAAATGGAACATAACAAGAACATTATCACGACGCCAACGCGACGCAAGATGCTGTTTACACCTTGTGGGTTTTGACCTTCAAAAGATGGTGGACTGCAGACCAGGCCGGAATTCAGGAACCGCCACGGTCATCGTGACCTGGCCGGCGACCAAGGTATTTGATCAGGATCGCATCCAGCGTCCCGTCGGACTGCATCTCGCGAATGGTTTCGTCGTAGCGTCCGGGAAGGCTTTTGATGTCCGGGTAGGTCGAGGCTTTGGCAAAGACGTTGTAGTAGGGCTTCGTTATCAGCGGCAGCGGTAACGTCGCCAACTGGTCCAGCCTCCCGGCCTTCTTTTCCTCGTAGAGCGTGCTGATGGTGTTCATGGGAACGGCGTCCACACGCTTTGCCAGCAGCATGCCGATCTGGAGATTGTTACTGGCGACCGTCTGAAAATCGAGGCCGGCGTTGAGGAACTCCGGCGTATAGGCGAAATCCTGCGTGATACCGATCTGCAGCCCCTTCAGGTCGTCGTAGCCTTCGAAACGGATTGTCCCGGCATCTTCGGCGCGGATGAAGAAGCTCCAGCTGATGTCGATGTAGCTTTCGTCTGGATAGTTCAGGTACTCCATCCGGTCCGGCTTCTTGGAAAACAATAGCAGCATGTCCGCCCGTCCGGCGCGCGCTTCCTGTTGGATGCGGGTTCCGGATTCGACCAGTTCCAGCGAATAGGAAAGGCCGAGACGGCGCATGACTTCATCGAGAACTTCGACGTCGATACCCTTGTACACCCCGTCTTCAAGAAACTTGTATGGCTCTTCCGGGGTTGCCAGCACCACGAGGTCTCGGGCCGATGCTGTCCCGGCCAGCAAAGCCAGGGACAGAACAAACCCGGCGAGCCCCATGAAGATCCGGCCGAGCGTCTGCGTCAGGTATCCTGCGCCTGAAGTTGGCTGTTGATCGGGTGTCGTCATGGCGCGATCGCTTGGGTTCTGGTCGAAGTAAGAGCTTTCAGCTTTGGTATGCACTCTTAAGATAACATGAAACCCGGCACTTCCATTTGCCGAAAAGGGGCTATTTTCCTGAAAACCGTCAAATGGATACCGATCGGTTTCACACTGGAGCAACTTTTCACGGCCCTATGACAAATGTGAAAGAGGTACTGCTACAGCTTTCGCCCGGTCTTTTCTTTTCATGCAACCAAAGTAGACATTACCCGGCGATATATATCGCGAAGGTTGGTGGCCGATTATTGGAGTTTGTTAAGAACCCCAACAAAAAAACAGCTCCCGGCTCGTCGGCGACACTCGCACTTTGAAAAAAATCATGTAAAACTTGAGATCATGATCAGCGTCATCATTGCGACAAGAAATTCCGAAACCGAACTCGTTCACGCGCTTTCGGCCCTGGTGCCGGCAGCTGCAGAGGGCGTTATCCGCGAAGTTATCGTGGTCGATGGTGGTTCGTCGGACAATACCGAGAAGGTTGCCGACGCGGCCGGGTGTGTCTGGACCAGCCGGGGCAATGCTTCCCGCAGCGAACGCCTTGCCTATGGCGCCTCCATGGCGAGCCGGGGCGACTGGCTATTGTTCCTGCGGCCGGAAACGCTTCTGGAAAGCGGCTGGCATCATGAGGCCCAGGCCTTCATCGAGCGGGCAGCCCGTGCCTCCAACGGTCCACGGACCGCCGCAAGCTTCCGCCTTCGCTATGAGGCTTTCGGGCTCAGTGCGCGGGTAAGCGAGTCTTTTGCAGCCTTGCGGTCCCAACTGCTTGGCATGCCTTACGGCAACCAGGGCCTGCTGATCTCCAGACAGTTTTATCAGAAGCTCGGCGGCCATCGGCCGTTGCCGGAGCTGGAAGATCTCGATATCGCCAAGCGTATCGGACGTGGGCGGATGGTGTTCTTGCGGGCTGCCGCCGTCTCTTCGGGTGAACCCGAGCGGGAAGGGCTGTTTTCCAGGTTCCGCCAGGCCTTCGCACGCTTTTGCGTCGGTACCCTGCGCATTCCAGCGAGCGTTGCCGTCAAGCTGCACGGCTGAACAAGGCACTGCTTGGTTCTGGGCGGATACGCTCTTCTTCGGTATGGTGGCGATCACGCCTCCCGCAGCTTGCCGCGCTTCAGGTGCTCGTCCAGCCTGGGCATGATCTCCACGAAATTGCAGGGCATGTGACGATAGTCCAGCTGCCATTTCAGGATACCGTCCCAGGCGTCCTTGCAGGCGCCCGGGGAACCGGGGAGCACGAAAATATAAGTCGCCCCGGCAACGCCGCCGGTCGCACGGGACTGGATCGTGGAGGTGCCGATCTTGTCGTAGGAGATCCGGTGAAAGACCTCTGAAAACCCGTCCATGCGTTTTTCGAACAGAGGCTCCATAGCCTCCGGCGTCACGTCACGGCCGGTAAAGCCGGTGCCGCCGGTCGAGACGATCACATCCACGCCCTTGTCATTGATCCAGCTTTTGACGACCGCCTGAATGGCCGGAACGTCGTCGGTGACGATCTGCCTGTCCGCAAGCGTATGTCCTGCCTTTTCGATCCGGTCCACCAGGGTATTGCCGGAGCGGTCTTCTGCCAGCTTGCGCGTGTCCGATACCGTCAGCACAGCAATGTTGAGCGGAATGAACGGACGGGTTTCATCGAGACGGGACATGGTGAACTCCTTTGCTCTCCAGACATAGGCAATAGCCGCAATGGCTTCCAGAGGCAGCAAGCAAACTGTCGCGGCAAATTGACTTTGAAATAAAATTACAAAAAATAACAAGATTGAGACACTTGCAAAAAAGTTAGGTCAGTATTATTGACTTAAATAACCAATCCAAAAATGCAACGAGCCAACAATGACAACCTGGGAAAGCCTATACGCCCGACGCGCCAGCCGCATGCGCGCCTCGGAAATCCGTGAACTCCTGAAACTGCTGGACCAGCCGGATGTGATCAACTTCGCCGGCGGTATTCCCGACCAGGCTCTGTTCCCCGCCGAGGCGTTCAAGGCAGCCTATCAGGAAATTCTGGCAGGTCCGGACGCGGGCCGCGCACTGCAATACGGCATGAGCGAAGGCAGCGCCCGCCTGCGCAACTGGATCGTCAACCACATGCGCCGCCTTGGCGTCGAGTGCGGGCCAGAAAATATTCTCGTCACCTCCGGGTCTCAGCAGGGGCTCGATTACATCGGCAAACTGTTCCTGACGGAAGGCGACACCGCGCTGGTGCAGTGGCCGACCTATCTGGGCGCATTGCAGGCTTTCAATGCCTATGAGCCCGGTTACGACCGGCTTGACCCTGGAGCCAACCGCCCTGCGGAAGATTATGCGGCAATCGCGCGCGAAAAGGGCGGACGGATCAAGTTCGCGTACCTTTCTCCCGATTTCGCCAACCCCACGGGCCTGACGGTGGATCTGGCCGAGCGACAACGCCTTTTGGCACTGGCCGGAGAGCTCTCCTGTGCAGTCATTGAGGATTCGCCCTACGAGGCGCTGCGCTATGACGGCGAACCGTTGCCACCGATGCTGGCGCTTGATTGCGAAGCCTCGGGTGGGATCAACAACGCCCGCACACTTTACTGCGGCAGCTTTTCCAAGTCGCTCTCACCGGGATTGCGCCTCGGCTGGATCTGTGCGTCGGCTGATGTCATCTCCAGGCTGGTTCTGATCAAGCAGGCGAGTGACCTGAATTCGCCGGTGCTCAACCAGGAAGCCATGGCCCGGGTCGCCGAAAATGTCTTTGAAGCGCATACGGCAAAGACGAATGCGGTCTACAAGTCCCGGCGCGATGCAATGCTGGCCGCACTTGAGCGGCACATGCCGGCTGGTGTCAGCTGGACCCGCCCGGAAGGGGGCATGTTCATTTGGATGACCCTGCCCAAAGGGATGGACGCGGCAACTCTGCTGGAAACCTCCATCGAAACGGCGCGTGTCGCCTTCGTTCCCGGCCGTGCGTTCCATCCGGATGGCACCGGGGCGAACACCCTACGGCTCAGCTTCTCCTGCAACGACTATCAGAAAATCGAAGAAGGTATTTCAAGGCTTGGCCGCTTGATTACCGAAACTGTCACGTCCAAGTTGTAAGTCCTTCGAGGGAAGAAGCAGGGGCGGGTGTTGGAGCCGATGGCGCTGACCGACAAGCTGGACAATTATTGTGAGCGGATCGGGCCGGAGTTCTGGTCCGAGCCGCTCAATGCGCTCACCAATGCGGCTTTCCTGATTGCGGCCATTGCCGGATACATGCTCTGGCGCCGCAAGACACCGGACGATCTCTTTGCCCTTGTCCTGATCGGCATCGTCTTCGTGACCGGCCTGGGGTCGTTCCTGTTTCACACTTTCGCGACACGTTGGGCGAGCCTTGCCGATGTCATCCCGATCGCGCTGTTTATCCATGTCTATCTCTTTGCGGCGCTGAACCGGTTTCTGGGTCTGTCCTGGTGGGCGGCGCTAGGCATCGTTATCGTGTTTTTCGCAGTCACGCCCTTTGCCGGGCGCGCGGTCGCACCGCTGGTCGGCTCATCTGCAGGCTATGTGCCTGCGCTACTGGCGATCTTCGTGGTGGGGGCACTGTTTCTTCGCAAGAATGTGCGGTTCGGGCGTGAGGTGTTGCTGACAGGTGTCGTCTTTGCCGTATCACTGACATTCCGGACGCTGGACGGCCCGGTTTGCGATCAACTTGCCATTGGCACGCATTTCCTGTGGCATATCCTGAACGGGGTCGTACTGTTTTTGTTATTACGGGTTCTCATCAGGCAGCGTGCCGGTTAAATCACACAGAGTATTCACGAAATTGCAGATCATCGTCGCGGACAGGCCGCAGAGCTTTGCAGAAAAACAATATGACCTTAGGGAAGAGGCAGGAGACAGGGACCGTCATGAGCGACAGCAGCAAGACCGGAAGTGATCTGACCGAAGCGGCCCTGTTCTATCACGAGCATCCGCGCCCGGGAAAACTGGAGATCCAGGCAATCAAGCCGCTGGGCAACCAGCGCGACCTGGCGCTGGCCTATTCACCCGGCGTGGCCGCGCCGTGCCTTGCGATTGCCGACAATCCGGCACTGGCAGCCAATTACACCTCGCGCGGCAATCTGGTCGCCGTCATCTCAAACGGCACGGCAGTGCTCGGCCTCGGCAACATCGGTCCGCTGGCATCCAAGCCGGTGATGGAAGGCAAGGCGGTTCTCTTCAAGAAGTTCGCCGGCATCGACGTCTTCGATATCGAGGTGGCCCAGACCGACGTTGAAAAATTCGTCGATGCGGTTTCGGTTCTGGAGCCGACCTTTGGCGGTATCAACCTGGAAGACATCAAGGCGCCCGAATGCTTCATGATTGAATCGAAGCTCCGGGAACGTATGAAGATCCCGGTCTTTCACGACGATCAGCATGGCACGGCGATCATCGTCGGCGCCGCGGTTCGCAACGGTCTGGACCTTGCCGGCAAGAAGATCGAGGAAGCCAAGATTGTGGCGTCCGGTGCGGGCGCGGCTGCGCTTGCCTGCCTCAACATGCTCGTCTCGCTGGGGGCGAAGCGGGAGAACATCTGGGTTACCGACATTGAAGGCGTCGTCTATGAAGGCCGCGAGGCGCTGATGGACGAATGGAAGGCGGTCTTTGCCCAGAAGACGGATTTGAGGTCGCTCGATCAGGTAATCGACGGCGCCGATGTCTTCCTGGGGCTGTCCGCTGCCGGCGTGCTGAAGCCGGGCATGGTGGAAAAGATGGGCAAGGGCCCGCTGATCCTGGCGCTCGCCAACCCCAACCCGGAAATCATGCCGGAGGACGCCAAGGCTGTCCGTGACGACGTGGTCATGTGTACCGGACGGTCCGACTACCCGAACCAGGTCAACAACGTCCTGTGCTTCCCCTACATCTTCCGGGGCGCGCTCGACGTCGGGGCGACCACCATCAACGAGGAAATGAAGCGGGCCGCCGTTGAGGCAATTGCCGGCCTTGCGCGCGAAGAACCGTCCGACGTTGCCGCCCGTGCCTACGGCGGCAAGACCGAAACCTTCGGACCGAACTACCTGATCCCTTCGCCGTTCGATCAGCGCCTGATCCTGCGCATTGCACCGGCTGTTGCCAAGGCGGCCATGGCAACAGGTGTCGCCACGCGCCCGATCGAGGATTTCACGGCCTATCTGGACCGGCTGAACCGTTTTGTCTTCCGGTCCGGCCTCATCATGAAGCCGATCATCCAGAACGCCAGCAAGGACCCGCAGCGGATCATTTATGCCGAAGGCGAGGACGAACGTGTTCTTCGTGCCGCTCAGGTGCTGATCGAAGACAATATCGCCAAGCCGATCCTGGTTGGCCGTCCGGACGTCCTGCAGCAACGCTGCGAACGCTTTGGCCTGCGCATTCGTCCCGATGTCGATTTCGAGTTCGTCAACCCGCAGGACGATCCGCGCTACCGTGAATATGTCGACGAATATTTCGAGTGTGTCGGCCGCAAAGGCATGCCGCCCAACGCGGCGCGGACGGTCGTGCGCACCAACACCACGGTAATTTCCGCCCTTGCGGTGCGCCGCGGCGATGCCGATGCGGTCATTTGCGGTCTGGAAGGCCGGTTCATCCGCCATCTGCGGGACATCAAGCAAGTGATCGGCGTTTGCGAGACGGCCAGGGACCTTTCGGCCATGTCGCTGCTGATCAACTCGCAAGGGGCCATATTCCTGTCGGATACCTTCGTGACGGAAGACCCGACCGCCGAAGAGATCTCCGAAATGGCCAACCTCGCGGCTGAGGAAATCCGGCGCTTCGGTATCGAGCCGAAGATCGCCCTGCTGTCGCTTTCCAACTTCGGTTCTCGCGACACGGCGTCCTCGCGCAAGATGCGCGAAGCGCTGGAGATGATCTGGAAGCGCTATCCGGAACTGGAAGTCGATGGCGAAATGCACGGCGACAGCGCGCTCAGCGTGGAGCTGCGTGAGCGGGTGATGCCGGGCAGCAAGTTGAAGGGAGAGGCCAACCTGCTTCTGTTCCCGAACCTGGATGCGGCCAACATTGCCCATAACCTTTTGAAGGTATCGACCCAGGCGCTTCATGTCGGACCGATCCTTCTGGGCACGGCCAAGCCCGCGCATATCCTGACACCGTCTGTCACCTCGCGCGGCGTGGTGAACATGTCGGCGCTTGCCAGCGTCGAGGCACAGACCCGGTCCGCCGGCTAGTCCTGCTTCAAATCGCGCCTTCTGTTGAACAAGGCGGATCGGTACAACCGGTCCGCTTTTCCATTTTTCAAACGGCCTGCCATGACCCTTGTGAAACAGCCAGCCGACTGCGTCAGCAAAACGGATATTCGCACCGCAATTGATGCGCTTGACGAAGAACTCCTGCAGCTCTTCGCCCGTCGCCAGGGCTATGTCCGGCGGATGGCGGACCTGAAACAGCATCCTGATGAGGCCTTTGATCACCAGAGGATTGAAACAATGGTGGCTGCTCTGAAAGACCGGGCGGAAGAATTGGGGTTGGAAGGCGCGCAGGCGGAAGCGGTCTGGCGGACGCTGATCGACTGGAACGTGGCTTTCGAAAAGCGAACGATCGCCGCACGGCTCGAGGCGCTGCAGGACGAGCCGACGAAACCGGGCTCCGATTTTTAGCACCGTGCCGGGTTTTCCAGACCGTTCAGGCTCCTACCTATCAGGGAGTATGGATCGTCCGTGGAGCCCCAATGACCCTGAATTCGCATCTTCTTCCAGGCGTGGCCGCAATGGCCGCAGCGCTCATCCTGCCGATTGTCCCTGCCGCTATGGCCCAGTCAGCGGTTCAGCTGGAAACCGTTGCCGCGGGATTGTCCTACCCATGGAGCGTCGCTTTCCTTCCGGAGGAGGGCTACCTGGTGACGGAACGCGACGGGACTGTGAAGCACATTGATGCATCCGGCAGGCAGAGCGAAGTTACCGGCGTTCCGGAAGTCTTTGCCCAAGGACAGGGTGGTCTGCTGGACGTGGCGCTCAGCCCGGACTTTGCCACCGACCGGACGGTCTTTCTGTCCTATTCCCAAGGATCGGCGGAGGGCGCCGGCACATCCCTGTTCCGGGCGAAGCTTACCGGTGCCTTTGAGGGAGGCTTCGCGCTGGAAGATGGCGAGACGATCTTTTCCGGCAACAACAAGGCCTACGGAGGCCGCCACTTCGGATCACGCCTCGTTTTTGCGCCCGATGGCACCTTGTTCATGACCGTCGGTGAGCGGGGAGACGGTGAGCGTGCTCAGGATACCTCGGACCACGCCGGGTCCGTGTTGCGTCTGACGAGGGACGGTCAACCTGCTCCGGGCAATCCCTTTATCGGGCAGGAAGGCTACAAGCCGGAAATTTGGTCCTATGGTCATCGCAATCCGCAGTCGGCTGCGATCCATCCTGAAACCGGCGTATTGTGGACAGTTGAACACGGGGCACGAGGCGGCGACGAAATCAATATTCCCGAAGCCGGAAAGAACTATGGCTGGCCGGTGATTTCCTACGGACGCCATTACTCGGGGGCAACCATCGGTCAAGGCACGTCGAAGGAAGGCATGGAACAGCCGGTTCACTATTGGGATCCCTCCATCGCTCCGTCCGGCATGGCCTTTGTAACCAGCGACCGATATCCAGACTGGAAGGGCGACATGCTGGTCGGTGCGCTGGCTGGACAACACCTTGCCCGTGTTGACCTCGACGGCGGAACCGTTGTCGGCGAGGAAAAGCTGCTGACGGATCTTGGCGAGCGGATACGCGATGTCCGGCAGGGCCCCGATGGCTACGTCTATGTTCTGACAGACAGCGACGATGGCCGGTTGCTGCGGCTGCAACCTTGAGGCAGGCCGAACTTTTTGAGCTGTAAGCGCTTTTGCGGCTTCTTTGCTTGACATTAGGGCCGTTCCCGACGATATACCGCACTGCAACCGCTGCCGCGTGAGCAGAGAGTGCGCCCCGGACAAGAGAAGTTTCTTGGCGGGCAGTCGCAAGAGGGTTGCCACTTCAAGAACCCAATGAGGGGTTCAACCAGTTCCCATTTCACGCGAGGGTCTGGCGGCAGAGAGACCGGGTAGCGATGGCTGCCGGCTGTGCCGCATTCCAACTTCAAGTCGCACCGTCAATGACGTGCGGCTTAACAAGCGTTTGTTTCGCTTGAACCAAGGATTTTATATTGACCGACTTTCAAAGCCTGGGACTCTCCAATGGCCTTGTGACTGCCGTTACCGAAAACGGCTATGACGCTCCGACACCGATCCAGCAAAAAGCCATCCCGTTGATCCTGGAAGGCCGGGACCTCATGGGTCTGGCACAGACGGGTACGGGCAAGACGGCTGCTTTCGGCCTGCCGTTGATCGACCGGCTTCTCCTGGAGAAGAAAAGAGCCGTTCCCAAGGGCACACGGGCGCTGATTCTGGCCCCGACCCGCGAACTGGTGAACCAGATCGCAAAGAACCTGATTTCCTTCCTGAAGCATACGCCGCTGCGGGTTTCCTCCGTTGTCGGTGGTGTGTCCATCAACGGCCAGATCAAGCGGCTCTCAAAGGGCACCGACATTCTGGTGGCAACACCGGGCCGGCTGCTGGACCTGGTAGATCGTGAAGCGATCGACCTGCGCACCGCTTCCTACCTGGTGCTCGATGAAGCTGACCAGATGCTCGATCTGGGCTTCATTCATGCCCTGCGCCGGATCGCGGGCCTGGTGGCCGACAAGCGCCAGACCTTGCTGTTCTCCGCAACCATGCCGAAGCAGATCAACGAGCTGGCACAGTCCTATCTGCGCAACCCGGAGAGGGTCGAAGTTGCTCCGGCCGGCAAGACCGCTGACAAGGTTACCCAGTCGGTTCATTTCATGGACAAGAACGACAAGGGCGACTTCCTGGTCGATCAGCTTCGTGACAAGCCGGACGGGCTGTCGCTGGTGTTCTGCCGCACCAAGCACGGCGCGGAACGGCTGATGCGCAAGCTGGCGCATTCCGGAATTTCCGCTGGTTCGATCCATGGCAACAAGAGCCAGAACCAGCGTGACCGCGCGATCAAGGACCTGCGGGAAGGCACCATCAACGTGCTCGTGGCAACCGATGTTGCCGCTCGCGGCATTGATATCCCGGGTGTCAGCCACGTTTATAACTTCGAGCTGCCGGAAGTTGCAGAAGCCTACGTTCACCGAATTGGCCGTACGGCCCGCGCCGGTGCGGAAGGCGAGGCGATTGCCCTGTGTGCTCCGGAGGAAATCGGTCTCTTCCGCCAGATCGAGAAGCTGATCGGTATCGATATCACGGTCGCCGGTGGTGAAATTCCGCCGATGTCCGCGGCTGCCGGGCGCGCAAAGCGCGGCGGAAACCGGAATGGCAACAGCAAACCGGGTGGCAAGAAGCCGTTCCGCAAGCAGTCGTCCTCCGGCGCCAACGACAACGCGTCCGAAAACCGTCGTCCTCCGCGTCGCCGTCGTCAGAACACACGCAGAGATGCAGCCTGACGACTGACGGGTTACGTCGCAGTTCATTGTGATGTGAAAAAAATTGCACCGGGAAGTGGCCTTCCCGGTGCCGAACCTTGTGGTCGATGGGTTTCAGAACTGTTGAAACAGTGCTGAATGAATTTGGTGGATGAACCGCCTGATCCGAACCAGAACCGCCGCCGGCTGGTTATGACCCTGCTGTCTTCCTGTCCACAAGGTATCCAACCGCTTGCGCGGCTCGATCTCGTTAAGCTTTCGGGAAAACCGCGGGAACTCCGCGAAGAACTTGTAGAAAGTCACCAAGATCTTGGTGATTTGCTACAAATTTGCCCCGTGAAAGTAAAAGTAAATTAACCAACGAGAGACTGCAATCACAACCAGTTGGTCGCTATTTGGTATGTGGATAAATAGATTTATCAGTAAATTCAGCTAGTTAGTTTGCTTTTGGTGAAATAGTGATGGATTTGACGAACAACCTCAGATGGAGTTGATGGTTGAGTGGTTGAAATAAACGCTTAGATTTCAAAGAATTGGCTAATTCATTTTCTTAATTTATTGTTATATAGAAAAAATTTATAGACCCTCTGAAGGTCGATAAGTTCCTTATCGCCTTGTTTGTAAACGGAAAAAACCGGCAATAGTCATACTGTCAAATATCGCGATGTATTGATCGGTATTTTCGGTAACCCTTATTTTCCAGGCTCCGTGTTTTCAGTTGAGGCTTATTCCTGGCATTTTTTTGACCAGTTGGTATAATTTTGTCTTTTGGAGTCATAACAAGTTTTTATTCGTCTCATTATTTATTTGACCTTGCCGTAGGGGGAGTTTATTCCGGCGCCATCACGGTTTTGGTTAACAGAATTAAACAAATCGAAACCCGAAAAAAATCCAGATCATCTCTGGGATAAATGTGCACGCTGGCTCCATCGGGACCAACGACCTCATAAGAATTGCCCGTTGTTAATACGGGTACGAACTTGTGGCGCGGGCAACCACGCGGCAGCAAGCGGAGTGGCATGTCCACTCGGCCTTGTCCGTGTGTTTGACAACCGCAACAGGCTGGACCCCCACATACGCCAGCCTGATTACGACCCATCGGCCGCAAGACTGCAGCACCGGGAAGGCTTCCTTTCCGGTGCTGTTCGTTTTTTCAAGGCACAAAAAACCACGGGTTTCCCCGTGGCTTTCAATGTTTTCCAGTTTGGCAGCGAACCTTACATGTTCGGATAGTTCGGACCACCGGAACCTTCCGGAACGGTCCAGTTGATGTTGCCGTTCGGGTCCTTGATGTCGCAGGTCTTGCAGTGGACGCAGTTCTGCGCATTGATCTGGAACCGCGGCGCATCTTCGCCTTCCTCGATCCACTCGTATACGCCAGCCGGGCAATAGCGGTTGGACGGACCGGCAAAGACATCGTGTTCCGAGCGCTTCTGCAGTGCCTCGTCCTTCACCTTCAGATGGATCGGCTGATCCTCTTCGTGGTTGGTGTTGGAGAGGAACACCGAAGACAGCTTGTCGAAGGAAACGACACCATCCGGCTTCGGATAGTCGATCTTCTTGCAGTCCTTGGCCGGTTTCAGGGTGTCGGCGTCCTTCTTGCCGTGTTTCATGGTGCCGAAGAAGGAGAAGCCGAACAGCTCGTTGGTCCACATGTCGAGACCGCCTAGGGCAACACCGATAGCGGTGCCGAATTTGGACCACAGCGGCTTTGCGTTGCGCACGCGCCAGAGATCCTTGCCGATCGGGCTTTCGCGCCAGGCTGTGTCGTAATTGGCCAGCTCGTTGTGTGCTTCGCCGCGGCCGATTGCTGCCATGACTTCTTCTGCCGCCAGCATGCCGGACAGCATGGCATTGTGGGAGCCCTTGATCCGCGGCACGTTGACGAAGCCTGCGGAACAACCCATCAGCAGACCGCCGGGGAACGAGAGTTTCGGCACGGACTGGAAACCGCCTTCGGTAATGGCACGGGCACCATAGGAAATACGCTTGCCGCCTTCGAAGGTGTCACGGATCGCCGGGTGCGTCTTGAAACGCTGGAACTCGTCAAAGGGCGACAGCCAGGGGTTTTCGTAGTTGAGGTGAACCACGAAGCCGACAGCGACCTGGTTGTCTTCCAGGTGATAGAGGAACGAGCCGCCACCGGTCTTGCCGTCAAGCGGCCAGCCGAAGGAATGCTGCACCAGGCCAAGCCGGTGCTTCTCCGGGTCGATCTGCCACAGCTCCTTGATGCCGATGCCGAATTTCGGCACGTCGCTGTCCTTGTCGAGGTCGAATTTCTCGATCAGCTGCTTGGCCAGAGAGCCACGTGCGCCTTCACCGATCAGGGTGTATTTGCCGCGCAGCTCCATGCCGCGTGTAAACATGGCATTGGGTTTGCCATCCCGGCCGATGCCCATGTCGCCCGTCGCAACACCAACCACGTTGCCATTGTCGTCATAGAGGATTTCGGCAGCTGCAAAGCCCGGGTAGATTTCAACGCCGAGCGCTTCAGCCTTTTCGGCCAGCCAGCGGCAGACATTGCCAAGCGAGACGATGTAATTGCCGTGGTTGTTCATGAGTTTCGGCATGAACATGTTCGGCAAACGCATGGAACCTGCCGGCCCCAGCACGAGGAAGTGGTCGTCGGTAACCGCCGTCTTGAGCGGCGTGTCTTCTTCGCGCCATTCCGGAAGCAGCTTGTCGAGAGCGATCGGATCAATCACGGCGCCGGAGAGAATATGCGCGCCGACCTCGGATCCCTTTTCCAGTACGACAACGCTCAGCTCTTCGCCCTTGTCGTTGGCGATCTGTTTCAGCCGGATCGCAGCTGCAAGACCGGCGGGCCCTGCGCCTACGATCACAACATCCACATCCATGCTTTCGCGTTCGCCAAGCGCTTCTTGTTCGCTCATCTTTTTCTCCCTCCGCCCAAAGGGCAACTTCTGCGCCGCCAGGTGCTCAAATCAAGTGAACCAGCGTATGGATAACGGCTGATGCCCAATTGTTAGAGCAACTTACCTGCGTCCGTTCGGAAGCAGCGCCTATTAGCCCTTACCGCCTATTTGCCCCATTTTGCAGCGCAAAACACGACATTTTTCATCGGCAATTGCGAAATTTCGCCGCTATTCCTTCAGTTGGGCATCAGATAGACCAAAGCAGGCGCAGGGCGTCAAGTGCTTAGTTAACGTTTACGTAAACGTAACTAATGGGTATTCCCGGCAGTTTCGAAAATGTGCACAGGCTTTGGAAAACCGGCCGGATTGAAGGTGGTCTGGCGCTGCATGCTTGTAGAAATGATCGGGGCGGTTAAACTCCGCCCCGGAGGCAGCCTCTTGCAACAGATCCCGAACGACCCGAGACACCTTGAAGCCCTGCTGGATTTTTATGCCGGTGCGGGTGTCGATTGTTTTCTTCAGGACGAACCCGTCGATTGGGTAGCGCTTACGCGTGCCCAAGCAGCGCAGCGTGCGCTGGCCGGTCAGCATGCGGCAGCCCCCACGCATGCTCAGCAGCCCCGGCAACAGGCCCCGGCAGGCAATTTCCAGGGGCAGACAGGCTCTCCGGTTCCGGCAGCTCCCGTCGCTCCCCAGGCGATTTCCGTGCCGCCCGCAGTTGCGGGGCAAGCGCCGGTCTTGCCCGACAGGGAGATAATCGCCGCAGCCCGGGATCTGGCGGCAACTGCCCCGACTCTCGAGGAACTGCGCAATTGCCTGGGCGGTTTCGACGGCTGCAACCTCAAGCTGACCGCCAAGAAGCTCGTGTTTGCCGACGGCAATCCACAGGCGAAGCTGATGTTTGTCGGCGAGGCGCCGGGCCGCGATGAGGATCTTCAAGGCCTGCCTTTTGTTGGCCGTTCCGGCCAATTGCTGGACAGAATGCTGGGTGCGATCGGTCTGGATCGCTCGTCGGCCTATATCGCCAACGTGGTTCCCTGGCGGCCACCTGGCAACCGGACGCCGACACCGCAGGAAACCGAGATCTGCAAGCCGTTCATTCTGCGCCAGATCGAACTGGTCAATCCGGACGTGCTCGTTTTTCTCGGTGCGGCATCCGCCAAGACCCTGCTCGGGGTACAGGACGGCATCCGCAAGATGCGCGGGCGCTGGATGACCTATCCCTGCAAGGGCAGGGAAATCTCGGCTATCGCCACTTATCATCCGGCGTATCTTTTGCGCAGTCCGCTTGAGAAGCGGTTGTCCTGGCGCGACTTTCTGGCGATCAAGCAGAAGCTGGAAGAAAAAGCAGCGCAATAGCCTTCGGACTGCATGGTTTCCTGCAATCATCCAGACGTTTCTTCGTTTTCTCGACCTCGCCGGGCAGGTTGTTCGAAACGTTCAGGGAAATCCTTCTTTTTCAGATCAAAAGTGACCTTGCGTTAACTTGGATTTCAGACTACAGGTTGTAACATTGAGTGTGTAACGCTCTGGGTGATTTTAACAACCGGTCATGACGATGGATGCAGACAAATGCATTTCGGCGCTCGTCGTCGACTTGGCGGACATGTCTTGTTTCGAAGCAACGGCCTATGATCTGACAGAGAACGGCTGTTGGATTGCGTCCGACAGGGTTGACCTCCTGAAGGAGGAGGTGGGCTTGCGCCTTGCCGGGTTCGACAAACTGGTCCGCGGGACCGTGATTGCCTTTGGCGATCAGCAAGCGCAAATTTCTTTTCAGACCAAACGAGAGGCGTCAGGCGAAAAACGCCGCGAGATCCGGCGGCAAGTCTGGATCACGGCAATCGTTTGCGGCAAGACCAATCCGGCGACAATGAGATGTCGGATCGTTGATGCCAGCAGGTCAGGATGCCGGCTGGAAGGCGACAAGCTGGATCGACTTCCCGATGACATCGAGGTCTCCATTCCCGGTCTCGATCTGCCGATCAGTGCAGAGATTGTCTGGCGCAAGAACAACCAGGCCGGTGTCAGGCTCACCTGGCCGTTCGAAGCGTCGCCCAAGCCCAAACCGGAAGACGTTCTGGAGCGCATGAAAGAAGAAGACGAAAAGCCGAAACGCAAGCGCAAAAAGAAGATCAGCGCTTTCGGTGGTTGAACAGCGCTTGGGCGCGTTAAACCGTGCGACAAGGTTTTGACGGCCTGGAGTCTTTGCAAGCGGGCTTTGCGTACATATATCGGATGGAGTTTGTGAACTCTTTCAGGGCCTATTGCGCGTGATTTCATCCCTTCGCCGGTTTCTTCCCAAACCCTTTCGAAACGATAAGCCTGTCATTCCGGTCGTGCGCCTGCATGGGGCAATCGGTGGCGGTGGGCCGCTGAAGTCCGGATTGTCCCTGGCGACCGCGTCCATCCCCCTGGAAAAAGCCTTCTCGATGAAGAAAGCACCGGCGGTGGCCCTGGTGGTCAATTCGCCGGGTGGCTCGCCCGTTCAATCGAGGCTCATCTTCAAGCGGATCCGGGACCTGGCCAAGGAAAACGAGAAGGACGTTCTGGTTTTCGTTGAGGATGTGGCTGCCAGCGGCGGTTACATGATTGCGCTCGCAGGGGACGAGATCTTTGTCGATCCGTCGTCCATCGTCGGCTCGATCGGTGTGGTTGCAGCCGGGTTCGGCTTCACGGAGATGATCAAGAAAATCGGCGTTGATCGGCGCGTTTATACCGCAGGTGAAAAGAAGGTGACCCTCGATCCCTTCCAGCCGGAAGTGCCGGAAGACATCGAATACATCAAGAGCCTGCAGCTCGAGATCCACGAGACCTTCATCGACATGGTGAAATCGCGTCGTGGTGACGTGCTCGCAGATGATCCGGATCTTTTCACGGGCAAGTTCTGGACCGGGCGCACCGGTGTTCAGCTTGGGTTGGTCGACGCGATCGGCGACCTGCGCGAAGTGATCAAGGACCGGTATGGTGACAAGGCCGAGCCGAAATTGATTTCCGCACCACGTGGCCTTTTTGGCCGCAAGGCCGGGCTTGGTGTCGGCCTTGCAAAAGGCCGACTGCTGGACGGGGTCGGCGAGGAGTTGATCTCCTCTGTCGAGGAACGGGCAATGTGGATGCGCTACGGCCTTTAAAAAGGCACAATGCCTGTGTGAAAATCGGGTGAGCAAGGGGAAAAGACATGACCGAATTGATAGGCGTCGCCGCATTGGCCGTGGGAGGTTACTGGATCGTGCAGCGCGTGAAGCGCAAGATGGCCGAGGTTGAAAACCAGATCTCCAGGGCAGCTGCAAAAGCCGATCCCAATGGCCGCGGTGCCAAGCTTGTGCTTGACCCGGTCAGCGGCAAGTACCGTCCGCAAGCCTGACGCAACGGCGGGCAGTTTGCCCGCCCGCCGTCAGGTGCTTTTTTTCAGCGGTTTCAATTTGCCGGTACCGCCCGGAAAAGCCCCCAGCGCGCTGTCCCGGTGCGCGCGGTAATCCCGAGCAGGACCAGCGTCACCACCAGCAGCATCAGTTCCGCCAGCGGACTGGACAGCCAGATGCCGCCCTCTCCGAAATAGACCGGCATCAGGAACACCAGCGGCAGAAAGAACGCATAGGGTTTGGCGAGGCTCAGCAGAGCTGCCCGAGCCGCATCTCCGAGCGCCTGAAAGTAGGTCGCAACCATGAACAGCGGCCCCGCGACGAAGTAGAGCGCCATTATCACCGGAAGGATCCGGCCGACTTCCGCCGCCACGTCTGGATCGTTCACAAATGCGAAGCCGACCTGGTATGAGAACAGCGTGAGCACGAGTTCGGCAAGGCCGCAGTAGACAAGGGCCACAACCAGGCCAGCCCGCAAGGTGCTGTCCGAGCGATGCCACAGACCTGCCCCGAAATTGTTTCCGATCATGGACTGTAGCGCCTGGGCAAGGCCCAGGAGAGGCAGATAGCAGAAGGTCATGACCCGGGTAACGATCCCGAATGCGGCGACCGTTGCCTCATATCCGCTGGCACCGGCCGTCTGCAGTGCGGCAATGGTTGCAGCGGACCCCAGGGCAATGCCGATGAAGCTCAGGCTCTGAGGTGCACCAAGCATCAGGATATCGCGCCAGAAAGATGTCAGCGGATATCGCAGGAGCGCGGACGGTGACAATTCCGTTTTCCCGCTCAGTCTCAGACCCAGCATGATTGCAAGCGCCATCGCCTGTGCCAGCACGGTTCCGGCCGCACTACCGGCAACACCGTAATCGTAAACCGCGATCAGCAGATAATCGAAGGCGATGTTGGCCAGCGAAACAAGCAGGCTGAAGCCCGCCATTACCACCGCGAGGCCTTCGTTGCGCAGCGCGTCGGCATTTACCGACAGCACGAACATCAGTGGTGTGAAGGCAACCGTGATGGCCATGTAGGTATGGCTCATACCGGCAATCTCCACCGAACCGTCAGCGGCGGCCCGGGTGAGGCTGTCGCCAAGACCCAGGAAGAGGGCGATCACGATGCCAGCGATGGCAAGCGCCAGACCGTGTGCACCGGCAAAAACCGCTTCGGCATCGGCACCAAGGCCGGCTCCGAGTTTGCGGGCAAGCACGCTGGACATGCCGCTGGCAACAAGTGTCGCCAACGCCGCAAGCAGCATATAGGCAGGAAACATCAGCGTGACCGCGCTGAGGGCATCCGGCCCGACGTAAAGGCCGAGGAATATGGCATCGACCACGGTCAGCAACCCGTTCATGCTCATCACCAGGATGATGGGCAAGGCGGTTCTGGCCAGGGTCGGAAGGATTGGCCCATGCGTATAGGCGTTGGGCCGGGATATGTCGGAAGACATTCCGTTCTCCATCAATGGGCATTTCGATCGGGAAGGAGGGGCTCGCATTGCCACCAGCGCGAAATGCGTGGGGAACAGAAAGTCTTGAAGACCAGAATTTCACCGTGACTGTCGTCCGCGAGCGGCAGGCATTCCGAAGCCGGTGCGAGGGATACCTTGGTGCCGGCGCTCCGTCAATCTGAAACAGCCACGCCCGCTTCGCCTTGACCTTGCCCCGACATCGTGGCACCTGTCGCCCAAACCGGCGATACGTGCACGCCGGGCACAGCCATATTCGCGGAACATCTTCATGTCGACTGAAACCCTGCCGGCGCACATGCGGCCGGAAAACTCCTTTCAAGGCCTGATCCTGACCCTGCAGCGCTACTGGGCCGACCAGGGCTGTGTTGTGCTTCAGCCTTACGACATGGAAGTCGGCGCCGGTACGTTCCACCCGGCGACCACGCTGCGTTCACTCGGCCCACGTCCGTGGCGGGCTGCCTATGTGCAGCCGTCGCGCCGCCCGACCGACGGGCGTTATGGTGAGAACCCGAACCGTCTGCAGCACTACTACCAGTTCCAGGTGATCCTGAAGCCGTCACCGGCAAACCTTCAGGAGCTCTATCTGAATTCGCTCTATGCGATCGGCCTTGACCCGAAGCTGCACGATATCCGCTTTGTGGAAGACGACTGGGAAAGCCCGACCCTGGGGGCCTGGGGCCTCGGCTGGGAATGTTGGTGCGATGGCATGGAAGTGTCCCAGTTCACCTATTTCCAGCAGGTGGCAGGCTTTGAATGCTCGCCCGTCTCCGGCGAGCTGACCTACGGCCTTGAGCGCCTGGCGATGTATATTCAGGGCGTCGATAACGTCTATGACCTCAACTACAACGGCATGGAAGGCGATGCCAAGGTCACCTATGGCGATGTTTTCCTGCAGGCCGAGCAGGAATACTCGCGGCACAATTTCGAGCACGCGGACACCGAAATGCTGTTCCGCCATTTCAAGGATGCCGAAGCCGAATGCCGTTCACTGCTGGAAGCCGGTGCGAAAGCACGTGAAGCTGCCGGTGCCAATGTCCATCAGGTGGTGCTGCCGGCCTATGACCAGTGCATCAAGGCCAGCCATGCCTTCAACCTGCTCGACGCGCGCGGCGTCATCTCCGTGACCGAGCGCCAGAGCTATATCCTGCGTGTCCGCGAACTTGCCAAGGCCTGCGGCGCTGCCTTCCTTGAAACGGAAGCCGGCGGTGTCGGCTATCACAACCAGGCCGCGGAATAACGCATTCCGGCTTGAGGCGGATCTTCTTGATCAATCGAATGCGGGGCCAGGTTGGCCCCGTTTTCGTCAGGCAATATCCAGGCTGTTCATTTGCCTGCTACCAGCAACCTGCGAAGGCTCACTCGGGTTCCGAGCCCGGCTCGGGCTCCAGTTCACAGGCGAGGCGCATGTCGCCGATGTCCAGGTGGCTTGCCTGTCGATTGCCGGAAAACCGGGTGTTTCCCCACTCGAAACTTTCTCCCGAAGTACCTGGAACCGGGTCAAGCAGGACTTGCGTATGTGCCTTTCCGCCGACAGGTCCGGAAAGCGTCGCGGGCCCCGGTTCCTGTGGGGTGAAGATGACGTGAAAGACCAGATCGCCATTCGAACAGCGATACTGGTCAGCAAGCGAAGCACGGGCCTCTTGCGTTGCCAGCACCAACGGCAGCACCGCAAGCGCCGGGATCATTCTGCAAAGTTGCAACACGCACATTGGTGGGCGACCTTTCGTTCAGGCGTTTCGGGCAAGCTCGCCCAAGCTTATCTGCAATCCTGTGTCGAAGATTACAGAATGACTCAATTCAGGCGTCGGTCGCTTGAAGAAGATGACAAGTCAGCACCTCCCGGTTAGCTTCCAGAACACATTTTCTGGAGGTGATTGTCTTGTCCTGGTTCTTTCTTGCAGCGCTGATTGCGCTATCTGTTTTTGCGATCGTTCTTTACAACGGACTTGTCAAGAAACGGCAGATGGTCGAGGAGGGCTGGAGCGGCATCGATGTCCAGCTCAAGCGGCGGGCAAATCTCATTCCCAACCTTGTCGAGACCGTGAAAGGCTACGCCTCGCACGAAAAGGAAGCGCTCGAGGCCGTAACCAGCATGCGCGCGCAAGTTTCGGCAGTGCCGAACGATGACGTTGCTGGCCGTGCGAAGGCAGAAGGAGAACTCAGTCATGCTCTCGGCCGCCTGTTTGCAGTTGCGGAAGCTTATCCAGACCTGAAGGCAAGTCAGAATTTTTCCGACCTTCACAATTCGCTGGACGAGATCGAAAACGCCATCCAGATGGCGCGCCGTTATTACAATGGCGCGGTCCGGAACCTGAATGTTGCGGTCGAGAGCTTCCCATCCAATCTGATTGCCAACCAGTTCAAGTTCGAAAAGGCCGAGTACTTCGAAATCGAAGACGAGGCTGACCGCGCGGTTCCGAAGGTCCAGTTCTGAGGTGCGCGCAATGCTGAACCGGATCTCCGCGGGCATCCTGGCCGTCTTCGTCCTGCTGACTGCCGGACTTTGCGCGCAAGCTGACGAACGCATCTTGAAGTTCGTTTCCGACATTGACGTTGCGAGCAATGGCACGCTGACGATCACCGAAACGATTACCGTTCGTGCGGAAGGCGATCAGATCAAGCGGGGCATTTTCCGCGATATTCCGCTTGCTGTGGAAGGTGCAAACGGGCGCATCTACAAGGCCGGCTTCAAGCTGCTCTCGGTGCTGCAGGACGGCGCCCCGGCCTCCTACCACACCAACGAGAACAGTCGGGGTGTGCGGATCTATGTTGGGGATGAATACACCTTCCTGTCTCCGGGCAATTACACCTACAGCTTCACCTATGAAACCAACCGGCAAATCCGTTTCTTTGAAGGCCATGACGAGGTCTATTGGAACGTGACAGGCAATGAATGGATCTTCCCCGTTGATGAGGCCATCGCGCGGGTCGTTTTGCCGGAAGGGGTGAAAGCCAGTGCATGGACGGCCTATACGGGCGGCTATGGCGAAACCGGCAATGCCTTTGAGGCACAAAGCGCCCAGGGTGGTTCTGAGATTATTTTCCGGACAACCGAGGTTCTGGGGGGCTACGAAGGCTTGTCGATCAACGTCAGCCTTCCGAAAGGCGCAATTGCAGCGCCTACGGAAGCCGAACAGCTGGAGTATTTCGTCGAGGACTACAGATCGGAGCTGATCGGCGGAGCCGGGGTGCTGCTGGTGCTGCTTTATTATTTCGCAGCCTGGTGGATGGTTGGCCGGGATCCTTCTGAAGGTGTTGTTTTCCCGAGGTTTTCACCGCCTTCCGGCATCTCGCCTGCTCTTGCCAAATACATTGTCAACCGAGGGTTCGGGGATGGTGGCTGGGTGGCCCTGTCTGCAGCCTGCCTCAACCTCGCGGTCAAGAAGCGCTTGCGACTTGAAGAGACGGATGGCGATACAACTCTGGTTCTGAACCGGAAGGGACGGGAAGGTCAGATCCCGGGCTTCGGGCTGCCCAAGGGCGAAGCTGCGCTTGAGGACTGGCTAAGCGGACGGGGGAGTCCATTGACCCTCAACAAGGACAACGGCACTTCTATCCAGGCGCTGGGGAAAAAATTCCGGGCGGCTATCGAGCGGGAGAGCCGAAACGTCTTTTTCAGGGCGAACAGGGGCTATCTCATTCCCGGGTTCATACTGAGCCTGGTTACCATTGTCGCGCTGCTGGCTTTCGGTGGACTGCAGCCGGGTCAGGAAGGGTTCGTCATCGTCTTTCTGGTCTTTTCCGTTTTTGCGACCGTCATTTCGGTCAATCTGGGGAGGGCCATCTTCCGCTTCGCCAGCATGAAACTGCGTATGGCGCTGATCTTCATAGTCTTTGGTCTCGCAATATCAGGGGCAGCCTTCGGTGCTTTCCATGTGAATGGCGGTGTGGATTCCTTGCCTGTTCTGCCGTTCATCGCGGTGGCGCTGGTTGCCCTCAACATCCTGTTCTTCTTCCTGATCGGTGCGCCGACGGCAATCGGCCGCCAGGCCCTCGATGAAATCGAGGGTCTTCGGATGTATCTGAGCGTGGCGGAAAAGGAGCGGCTCAATATGGAAAAGCTTCCGGATATGAGCACGGATCATTTCGAGGAGCTTTTACCCTACGCCGTTGCGCTTGGCGTCGAAAAGCCCTGGGCCAAGGCCTTCGAGGCCTGGCTGACAACCGCTGCCGGGGCGGCTGCGGCCGCCAGCTACCATCCGGGCTGGTACTCCGGCAATCACTTCGATGCCCGGCACGTGTCCGACAGCCTCGGCCGGACGGCAAGTTCCATGGCTGGCTCCTTCCAGTCGTCTCTTCCAGCTCCCAAATCGTCCAGCTCCGGATCGTCGGGTTCCTCCGGCGGCTTTTCCGGCGGCGGTGGCGGCGGTGGCGGTGGCGGCGGCTGGTGACGAGCTGAGGATCGTCAGCTCCGCCTTGCGCAAGCTGCTTCGAACGGCATAGTGGAAGCATCAAGCAGGAGCGGGGGTGCGGATGGCCGGCGAAACGATCACGCTAACGGAATTTGTCAGCTTCAATCTGGCAATCCTCGTCTATTTCCTGGGCGTGCGGCTGAACAAGAAGATTCTGGTTCTGGACAGGTTCAACATTCCGGAACCGGTCTCAGGCGGCCTGCTTGTCGCGTTTCTGTCCCTCGTGGTCTACCTCGGCCTTGGAACGGAAATCGGGTTCTCCCTGCAGTCGCGTGATTACCTGCTGTATTGCTTCTTCACGGCAATCGGCTTGAACGCCCGCTTCACGGACTTGGCCAAGGGCGGCAAGCCGCTCCTGATCCTGCTGATGCTCACCGTCTGTTACATGCTGCTGCAGAATGCGGTCGGTTCGGGCATTGCGGCGGCGCTGGGTCTGCCCACAGGGTTCGGCCTTCTTGGAGGCACCATTTCGCTGGTTGGCGGCCACGGCACGGCAATTGCGTGGGGGCCGAAGCTGGCCACCGACTATGGCGTCCCAGGGGCGATCGAGATCGGTGCTGCAACGGCAACGCTCGGCTTGATCGCCGCCAGCCTTCTTGGCGGTCCAGTGGGCAAGTTCCTGATCGAAAAACGGGGTGGCAAACCGGATCCGAACCGCCCGGAAGAAGCTCCCATGATCGGCCTTGAGATGGAACGAGAGGCAGACACGAGCGTGACCCACACCGGGCTGATGCGCTCGCTGCTGGTTCTCAACATTGCCATTGGCCTCGGCGTCGCGCTTCAGGAAGCCTTGAGCGCGGGAATAGGCCTCGATCTGCCGGTCTTCGTCTGCTGTCTCTTCTGTGGCATCGTGCTGTCGAACACCGTGCCGCTGGTCTTTCCGAAAATGACCTGGCCGGCCCGGTCCAAGTCCCTGGCGGTCTTGTCGGACCTTGCACTTGGCATCTTTCTGACGATGTCACTCATGAGCCTGCAGCTCTGGACCATCGCGGGACTGGCAGGGCCGATGTTGCTCATTCTTTTCACGCAGGTCGTCGTTGCGGCCGCCTTCATCATCCTGGCGCTTTATCCGTTGATGGGCCGGAACTACAACGCGGCGGTGCTGGGGGCGGGCTTTGCAGGGTTTGCACTGGGCGCGACACCGACGGCGATTGCCAACATGACCGCAATCACCAAACACTTCGGCCCGGCAACCCAGGCATTCCTGATCCTGCCGCTTGTGTCCGCGTTCTTCGTCGATCTGGCCAATGCGGTCATCATCCTTCTGTTTCTCGGAGGATGAGGGGTGCGGTCAGGCGGCGTCTGTCTTCTCGCTGAAAGGAAACCGTCCGTCGACCTGGGATTCCAGCAGGCTGCAGGCTTCGTCTGAAGTAACGGCCGCGGCGTAAAGGAAGCCCTGGCCGTAGTGACAGCCGTTGGAATTCAACGCGTCATGGACCGCGCTTTCCTCGATCCCTTCCGCGACGGCGTCGATGTCGAGACCCTTGGACAGGACCAGTATGGCCTCGACGATGGCGGCACACTGCTTGTCTTCCAGCATGCGTTCGGTGAAGGACTTGTCGATCTTGACCTTCTTGATCGGGAAATCGCGCAGATAGCTCAGACTGGAATGGCCCGCGCCGAAATCGTCGAGCGCAATGGAAATGCCGGTTTCCGTCAGCTCGGTCAGGATGCGTTTGGCCGATTCCGGGTTCTTCACCAGCGACGTTTCGGTGATCTCCAGCACCAGCCGTCTGGGCGGAAATTCGAATTTCTTCAAGATGGCATTGATCTGGGTCGGCAAGGCCGGATCCTGCAACTGCACCGGCGACAGATTGAAGGACAGGTAGAGATCGTCCGGCCAGGTGGCGGCGACCTTGCAGGCATCCTCTAGCAGATGCTGGGTCAGCTCGGAGATGATGCCGCAGTCTTCGGCAATCGGGATGAACTGCAGCGGCGGTACCTTGCCGAAATCGGCATCGGTCCAGCGCGCAAGGGCTTCGAAGCCTGCGATGCGGCCGGAATCCATATCCAGGATCGGCTGGTAATAGGCCTTCACCTCATGTTCCGAAATAGCGCGGCGCAGACGCTGTTCCAGTAGCGTGCGATGCAGGATCGAGGCATCCATGTCGACCTCGAAGAACCGGTAGGTCGAGCGCCCAGAGGATTTGGCCCGGTAAAGGGCAATATCGGCCCGGCGCAATAGCTCGGTGACCGCGTGGCCGTCATGGGGATAAAGCGCGATGCCGATACCTGTGCCGATGGAAATCTGGCGGTCGCCGAACTCGAAACGGTCGTTGATCCGCGTCAACAGTCGCCTGGCGAAGCCGGCTGCCTCGGATTTGTCCTTGAACACCGGGGAGACGATGGCAAATTCGTCCCCTCCGAGACGGGCGACAATGCCTTCCTTGCCGAGAGTTTCGGCCAGACGGTCGGCAAAGCTTCGCAGCAGATTGTCGCCAAAGGCATGACCATAGACGTCGTTGATCGGTTTGAACCCGTCAAGGTCGAGCATCATTACGGCACGAAAGCAGTCGGGCTTCACCTCACGGGTCAGATCAGCAAAGGCCTCCAGCAGTCGGCGGCGATTTGGCAGCCCGGTCAGCGGGTCGTGCTGGGCAAGGGCCAGGGCTTCGGAATGAGCGGAGGATCTTGCCTTCAGCTCCTTGCGCAGACGGCGCGTTGCCCACGTGCCATATCCCAGACTGAAGATGGCGATGCCCAGAAGGAGGCTGGTGACCACGTCGAACGTCATTTGCGAATTATGGATTTGGTAGGTCGGGAAAAGTACTGGAAGGACCTTAACCCCAGTAAAAATGACAAGAACTATCGCAAGTAACGCAACTATAGATCGTGTCATATATCTGTTGTCTGCAACTTCCCGGTTCGCCACAAGGTCGGTCCCAATACATACAACTGCTAACAAGTCGCGCAGTTTCACATGCAATCCTTGAAGAAGAGTGAAACAAAGCAGACGGACTGGCGTCAAAATGGGCAGGCCGCCCGTTGTCCGGTTCCGCGAAAGGGGGTGACAAGTCTCCGTTGTCTTGGTAACGGACGGCGCAAACCGTTTCCGGTGTTATTCCACCAGACCAAAGGTCCAGATATCCATGCCCGATCTTCTGCTTGAACTTTTCAGCGAAGAGATTCCGGCCCGCATGCAGCGCAAGGCGGCCGAAGACCTGAAATCTCTCGTGACCAATGCCCTGGTGGATGCCGGTTTGCCATATGAGGGTGCTAAGGCTTTCGCGACACCGCGGCGTCTGGCCCTGCATGTTGCCGGCGTTCCCGCCGGCTCTGCCGCCACGCGTGAAGAACGCAAGGGGCCGCGCGTCGGGTCTCCTGAAAAGGCACTGGAAGGCTTCCTGAGAGGCGCCGGGCTGGCGTCGATCGATCAGGCAACCATCCAGACGGATCCGAAGAAGGGCGATTTCTACGTTGCGGTGATCGAAAAGCCGGGCCGTTCGGCGATCGACGTCATTGCCGAGTTCATGCCGGGCATCCTGCGCAACTTCCCCTGGCCGAAAGCCATGCGCTGGGGCACTGGATCCACACGCTGGGTGCGGCCGCTGCACTCAATCGTCGCGACCTTCGGTCCGGAAACGGAAGAACCGGACGTGGTTCCGTTCGAATTCGATGGCATAAAGGCCGGCAAGACCACACGCGGCCACCGCTTCCTGGCGGACGAGGCCTTCGACGTGCGCCGTTTCGACGACTATGCGCCTTCGCTTGAGAAGCACAAGGTCGTGCTGGATGCCGACCGCCGCAAGGACATCATCCAGAATGACGCCAAGGATTGTGCGCTGGCGCTAGGCCTCGATCTGGTGGAGGATCCGGGTCTTCTGGAAGAGGTTGCCGGGCTGGTAGAATGGCCTGTGGTGCTGACGGGCAGCTTCGACGAGGATTTCCTGACGATCCCGGACGAGTGCATTCAGCTGACCATTAAGGTCAACCAGAAGTGCTTCGTGCTGAAGAACCCGGCTACCGGGCGCCTTGCCAACAAGTTCGTGCTGATTTCCAACATCATTGCCGACGATGGCGGCAAGCTGATCGTGGCCGGAAACGAGAAGGTTATCCGTGCACGCCTGTCCGATGCCCGCTTCTTCTGGGAAACCGACTTGAAGTCGAAACTTTCGGACAACCTGCCTAAGCTGGATGAAGTGAAGTTTCACGAAAAACTCGGCAGCGTTGGCGAACGGGTGAAGCGCCTGATCGCGCTTTCGGCCGAACTGGCCACGGTCGCCGGGGCGGACGAGACCAAGGCCAAACGCGCGGCGGAACTCGCCAAGGCGGACCTTGTCTCCAACATGGTGTTCGAATTCCCGGAACTGCAGGGCCTGATGGGCCGCTACTACGCAACAGCCCAGGGCGAGGATGCCTCGGTGGCAACGGCTATCGAAGAGCATTACAAGCCGCAGGGACCAAGTGACAGCGTGCCGACCGACCCGGTCGCCGTTGCCGTGGCCCTTGCCGAAAAGCTGGACCTTCTCGCAGGTTTCTGGGCCATCGATGAAAAGCCGACCGGCTCCAAGGACCCTTACGCGCTTCGCCGCGCGGCTCTGGGCGTGATCCGGATCATTCTGGAAAACAACCTCAGGATCAGGCTGGGCGAAGCCATTCGTTCCGCTCTGGATCTTCAAGGTGTTGAAGCGAGCGATCCCGCAGCCCTTGTAGCCGATCTGCTGTCCTTCTTCGGTGATCGCCTGAAAGTCCACCTGAAGGATGAAGGCGCGCGCCACGATCTGATCGACGCGGTCTTTGCATTGGAAGGCCAGGACGATCTCCTGATGGTGGTTCGCCGTGTCGAGGCGCTTGGCAAGTTCGTATCGTCCGACGACGGCACCAACCTGCTGGCTGGTTACAAGCGTGCGGTCAATATTCTGAAGGCCGAGGAAAAGAAGGACGGCAGCCCTGTTTCCGGCAAGCCGCACGCCGATCACTTCCAGGAGCAGGCCGAAATCGATTTGGCCGCTGCCATCGATGTGGCCCGGGCTGAAGCGGCCGACGCCGTGGCAAGCGAGAACTTCGAAGGGGCAATGGAAGCGCTGTCGAAATTGCGTGCTCCGGTCGACCGTTTCTTCGACGATATCCTGGTCAATGCCGAGGACGCCACGCTGCGCATGAACCGCCTGCAGCTCCTTGCTGAAATCCGCGATGCGACCCACGTGGTGGCGGACTTCTCGAAAGTGGCTGGGTAACCGGAATTGGCCGGTTAAGCGAAACGGAACTGACAAACAAAAAGGCGGGCCTTGAGCCCGCCTTTTTCGTTCTTTGCCTCAACGTTCAAGTTTGAAGGTCCGGCGTCTCTTACTCGGCAGGTGCAGCAGCGAGCCGGTCAACGGGTCTTTCCTGGATCGGCCAGTGCACGATGGCGGCGAAGATGCCGAGGGCGATGCCCAGCCACCAGATGGCGTCATAGGAGCCTGTTTCGTCGTAGATCTTGCCGCCGAGCCACACACCGAGGAACGAGCCGAGCTGGTGCGACAGGAAGACGAAGCCGAACAGGGTTGCCATGTAGCGCGGCCCGAACATGACGGCGACAAGGCCGGATGTCGGTGGCACGGTCGACAGCCACAGGAGACCCATCACGCCGGAGAACACGAGCACCGAGGCAGGCGTGACCGGCAGCATGATGAAGGCGAAAATCGCGACGGCGCGGCCAAGGTAGATCAGCGACAGGAAGATCGGCTTGGAATAGCGGCCGGAAATATATCCTGACAGCAGCGAACCCGCGATGTTGCAAAGACCGATGAGGGCGATGGCCGTAGCGCCCCAGGCGGGGTCAAGGCCAAGGTCGGCGATATAGGGCGGCAGGTGCACCGTGATGAAGGCGACGTGAAAGCCGCAGACGAAAAAGCCGAAGGTGAGCAGGATAAATCCGCGTGTTCCGAAGGCTTCGGAAATGGCGGAGGTCAGCTTCTGGTCGTTCGCCGGATTGCTGTCTTTCGGCATCTCCGACTTGCCCCTGAGCGCGATCGCCAGAAGCGGAACAATTGCCACAAGGCCGGCGAAGACGATCAGGGTCTGCTGCCAGCCGATGCTGGCAATCAGCGTGCCGCCAAGTGGGGCAAACAGGAACTGGCCGAGAGATCCGGAGGCTGTGCCGATACCGAAGGCCAGCGTTCTCTGTGAGGGCGAGACGGCACGGCCGAAAGCCGCCAGAACCAGCGAGAAGGACGAACACGCAATGCCGAGCCCGATGAGCACACCTGCGGAAATGTGCAGGGCGACGGTGCTTTCCGCGTCGATCATCAGCAAAAGGCCGGCACAGTAGAGGACTGCGCCAAGTGTCATGGTCTTCCAGGTTCCGAACCGGTCGGCCATCATGCCGGCGATCGGCTGTCCGATGCCCCACATAAGGTTCTGGATCGCCAGTGCCAGTGCGAAGATCTCGCGGCTCCAGTCCCTGGCCTCGGTCATGGGCTGAAAGAACAGGCCCATGGCAGAACGCGGCCCGAACGAAATGAGGGCGATCAAACAGCCGCAGGAAATCACCAGCGGTATATTCGGGCCGACCCGGCCGGTGGAAGAAGCTGTTGTCATGGATGAGTCTCTGATCGTGAAATTACGATAGGTATAGTCTGAAGCCATCCAATCGCAAAACGCGTAATTTTGATGGATTGATCAACGTTGCAAATGGAACGGCAAAACTTGGATCACGCCAGTGCGTCGCGCGTTCGCGGTGTAAACGCAGCAACAGATGCTGTCAGAGCCCGGTTGGTTTTGTCGTTTGCATCTCGTGTGTGAAGGCGATAATTGTTAGCCGGCTTTCCGGAAATGGAAAAGTTGCGCCTTAAGCTCAGGAAAACAAAGGCGAATCGGATTTCCCGCGAGAATTTTTCGGATTTTTGTAGATTTTCGATTTGCTGATGACTATATAAACTCCGAAAGAGCAAAAGTATGGGCATCACCGCCCGTTTTCTTTTGCCTCTGATATGCTCAAGTTGAGTATAATTAAATAGCGGCACAAAATACCCCTCGCGCCGCGCAAAAAAGGGAGGTCGCCATGACCATTGCCCAGACCAAAGCACCGGTTGGAGCACCGATTGCCGCCGGACTGACGGCACTGGAGCGTTTCGGCAAGCTGGAGCGCCCGGACCTGCGTTATACGCCGGAGGTCGCAGAGGCGACTGCGCCGATCTACGAGAAGGTCAAGCACATCATCCCGGCCATCGAATGGCCTGCTCTGGCGCCGACCATCCATGCGATCAACAAGCTGAAGAAGCAGCGCAACGCGGTTATCCTGGCGCACAACTACATGACGCCGGATATCTACCATGGTGTTGCCGATATTGTTGGCGACAGCCTGCAGCTGGCCATCGAGGCGACCCGCACCGATGCGGAAGTCATCGTCCAGTGCGGCGTGCACTTCATGGCAGAGACCTCGAAGATCCTGAGCCCGGAAAAGACCGTGCTGATCCCGGACATGCGTGCAGGCTGTTCGCTGGCTGAATCCATTACCGGTGCCGATGTGCGGGCCCTGCGCGAGCGGAACCCCGGCATCCCGATCATCACCTACGTGAACACGTCTGCCGACGTGAAGGCGGAATGCGACATCTGCTGCACGTCTTCCAACGCGCTGCAGGTCGTGGAAAGCTTCGGCGTCGACAAGGTGTTCCTGATCCCGGACAAGTATCTGGCTGCAAACGTCGGCAACAAGACCGACGTCGAGGTTCTGGTCTGGGACGGTGCCTGCGAAGTGCATGAGCGCTTCACCGCGGAAGAGCTGCGTGACTATCGCAAGATCGAACCGAATGTGAAGATCATTGCCCATCCGGAGTGCCCGCCCGAAGTGGTCGCGGAAGCCGACTTCGCCGGTTCCACCGCGCACATGATCGACTGGGTCAAGACAAAGCGTCCGGAAAAGGTGATGATGATCACCGAGTGCTCCATGGCGGACAATGTTGCCAGCGAAACGCCGGGTGTCGACTACATCCGCCCTTGCAACCTTTGCCCGCACATGAAGCGGATCACGCTGAACAAGATCCTCGACACTCTCCTGGAGATGAAAGAGGAAGTGGTCGTCGACCCGGCGGTGGCCGACAGGGCCCGCACCGCGGTCGAGCGGATGATCAACTTGAAAATCTGACCGGCTTCGGTCTAAACCGCATCTATGCGATTGCTTCCGGGCCTGCCGGCCCGGGAGTTTCTTTGGGGCTCTTGCCCCGTCTGTTCCAGGAAGTTTCCCATGGCCGTGTCGGTTGAGGATTTTGCACCTGCCTATATAGGCAAGGATGTGGATGATGTCGTCATTCTGGGGGGAGGTCTGGCAGGCCTTTTCTGCGCGCTGAAGCTCAGCCCGCGTCCGGTCACCGTCATCACCAACGCACCGATCGGGCAGGGGGCGTCGTCTGCCTGGGCGCAGGGCGGAATTGCTGCTGCGATCTCCGAGCAGGACTCGGTGGAAAAACACCGCGACGATACGTTGGCCGCCGGCTGCGGCATCTGCGAGGAAAAGATCGTCGAAGAGATGACCCGTGAAGGCAGTGCCCGGGTTCATGACCTCTTGTCCTATGGCGTTCCGTTCGATCAGGATCTTGAAGGCCGGCTGAAGTTTTCGCGCGAAGCCGCTCATTCCCAGAGCCGGGTCGTACGTGTGCGCGGCGACATGGCAGGCCGGGCGATCATGGATGCCCTGATCGCCGCTGTTCGCAAGACGCCGTCGATCCGCATTCTGGAAGGCTACATCGGCGAAAGCTTCATTGGCGAGGGACGGTATGTAACCGGGGTCCTGGCGCGCCGGCGCGGCGGCCTGGAACGGCTGATTTTCCCGGCAAAGGCCGTGGTGCTTGCTTCCGGCGGCATCGGCCACCTCTACGAACTGACGACCAACCCGCACGAAGCCAACGGTCATGGTCTTGCCATGGCGGCCCGCGCCGGTGCGGTGATTGCCGATGCCGAATTCGTGCAGTTTCACCCGACCGCGCTTGATCTCGGCAAGGATCCGGCACCACTGGCAACCGAAGCCCTGCGCGGCGAGGGAGCTACCCTCGTCAACAAGGCCGGCGAACGCTTCATGGAAGGTGTTCACCCGGAATTGGAACTGGCGCCCCGCGACATCGTTGCCCGGGCCATTCACCGGGAAGTGTCCGAAGGCCGGGGGGCCTTCCTAGACTGCCGGACAGCGATCGGCGAAAGGTTCAAGGACGATTTTCCGACCGTCTTCGCCGCAGCCTCCGCAGCGGGCATCGATCCGGCAAAGGATCTGCTGCCCGTGGCACCCGCGGAGCATTACCACATGGGCGGGGTCCTGACCGATGCCAACGGCCGGACGTCGCTTGACGGTCTGTGGGCCGCGGGTGAAGTGGCTTCAACCGGTGCCCACGGCGCCAACCGCCTGGCATCCAATTCGCTGCTGGAGGCGGTCGTTTTTGCCGCGCGCATCGCGGAAGATATCCAGGGCCTGATGCCGACCCCGCGCAGTGCCTACTGGAACGAGATGGACGATGCTCCGGGCTTGCCGAGCCAGCGCAACGTCGAGGAGCGGGAAGCGATCACCGTTCTGCGCAAGACATTGGCGCGCAATGTCGGCGTGCTGCGCGACGCGGCCGGCCTCAAGACGGCCCTGGCCGATATTGCGCAGGTTGAACAGAATTGCGTGCGCCAGTCGATCCTCAACATGATGGTCGCCGGGCGTATCATCACCGCGGCGGCGCTGAAGCGCGAGGAAAGCCGTGGCGGGCATTTCCGCAAGGATTTCCCGCAGGAAAACCCTGACATGGCAAGCCGCTCCTACACCACCTTGAAGGAAGTCGAAGCCATCACCGCCGAGGCCCTGGAAACTGCCTGACCGGAGAGGCGCATGACCCGTAGATTTTTGCCCGAGCTGCCACGCCTGATGGTGGATGAAGCCGTCAAGGCCGCTCTTCTGGAAGACTGGGGCCGGGCGGGTGACGTCACCAGCCAGGCAACACTGCCACCCGATGCAAAAGCCTCCGCCGTGATTGCTGCGCGCAAACCGGGGGTTCTCGCCGGATTAGCCTTCGCCGAAAGCGCCTTTCGTCAGACGGATGCCGGTTTGCATTTCGAGGCCGTTCTGGCAGATGGTGACCGGTTGTCGCCCAAGGCGGTCGTCGCCAGGATCGAAGGTCCGGCCCGCGCGCTTCTGGCCGCTGAACGGGTGGCGCTGAACTTCCTGGGTCACTTGTCAGGCATTGCGACGGCTACGTCGAAATTCGCCGATCTGATCGCACACACCAAGGCGGACATCGTCTGCACCCGCAAGACGACACCGGGTCTGCGTGCGTTCGAGAAATATGCGGTCAAATGTGGCGGCGGTTCCAACCATCGCTTTGGTCTCGACGATGCGATCCTGATCAAGGACAACCACATCGCGGTCGCCGGCGGTGTGACGCAAGCCATCGAAGCCGCCAAGGCTTTCGCCGGTCATCTGGTGAAGATCGAGGTGGAAGTCGACACGCTGGAACAGCTGGACGAGGCACTTGCCGCCGGTCCTGACGTGGTCATGCTCGACAACATGCCGCCTGAAGTCCTGAAGCAGGCCGTTGCAAAGGCCGGAGGCAAGGTTCTGCTGGAAGCATCCGGTGGAATAGAGCTCGATACGGTCAAGGCCGTCGCCGAAGCCGGGGTTGACCTGATCTCCTCAGGCTGGATCACCCATTCGGCTCCGGTTCTGGATCTGGGTCTGGATATCGAGATCGGCTGAGATCCCTTTACCGGCTACCCGTTCGGTGTTCTGCCCTGTCTGCCATCCCGTCTCTACGTCATCCTGAGAGGGACCGTCAGGTCCGTCTCGAAGGATGGGCCACTTGCTCTGGAGTTTGCCGGCCATCCTTCGAAACAGCGCTGCACGCACGCTCAGATGAGGGGGAGCAGAGGACGACAGTCGCGGCTGTTTTACTCAGTCGCCGAACTCACGCAGCTGCAAGATACAGCCCGCCGAGTGCGGTCAGCACACCCAGGCTGCGAATGATGCGTGGTGCCCAGGCGGGATCGTTCCGGGTGGCCACATTGGCGCCGTAGCCAATCAGGAGCCCGGCTGCATGCAGAAGCGCTGTCGCCAAAACAAAGCCACCGGCATAGGAAAGTTCGCCAGCCGAGCCGATTTCACCGCCGTGGGCATGGCCGTGACAAATGCCGAACACCCCCACCAGTGCCGCACACACGCCAAGTGGCAGGCGCAGTGCAAGGGCGACAACGACACCCAGAACCACGACCGATGTCAGAATGAACGGTTCGACGTAGGGCAGCGGAACGCCGGCAAGCGAGAGCAGGAATCCGACGATCATCGCACCGACGAAGGCGGTCGGCAGAGCCCAGACGGCGCGCCCGCCAAGAAGGGCGGCCCAAAGGCCAACGGCAATCATCGCCAGCACGTGATCGGTACCGAACAGTGGATGCGTGAAGCCGGCGGCAAAGGAGCCGTGCTCGGACGGATCCAGATGGGCAAGGGCGGGAGAGGCGGTCAACAGGCCGAATGCGGTGGCAAGGCCGAGGCGGTAGAGCATGAAATGTTCCTTCGGTTGGTCACTCCGGTGCCCCGGGATGGGTCGCACCGTTCATGAAGAGCTCAAGACCCGTGTACTATCGATGATTCTGGGAGCCTGTAAACCACAACGACGGTCTCGTTCGTGAGGCGTGTGCCGGGTAGCGCAACGGAAGAACTGCGACAATGTAGTCCGGTTTCCCGATAGGGAGCAGCTTTTCAGGCTGCTAAATTTCCGGCTGAAGGTTCTTCAAGATCGGTTCGAGCCGATGAAGATGGTGAAGGCAGGATACCTGTGAGCGCTAGATTGGACGAAGCACAAGTTTCCCCAGGGCGGAAATCCTCTCCGGCCCCCAGCCGAAGCGAAGGGGATGACGGCGGAGAGGCGCTTGCCTCGCGAACCGTCGAGATCTGCTTTCTGCTCATGAGAAATTTTTCCCTGCTCTCCTTTGCCTCTGCAATCGAGCCTCTGCGGATCGCGAACAAGGTGTTGAAACGCAAGGCCTTCACATATCGCTGCTGCAGTCTGGACGGCAGCGACGCCGTTGCCAGCAACGGCAGCACCATACGGGCCGACTGCGCCATCGGCGATGTCGAGCGGCCGGACCTTCTTGCGGTCTGCAGCAGTGACGATGTGGAACGCATTGGGCTGACGCTGGCTCAGAAGGTTGCCATTCGGAAATTGGCCAACCGCTCCAGCCGGATCGCAGGCATTTGCACTGGTGCCTATGTGTTGGCCGACTTCGGCCTGCTGGACAACAGGAACTGCACGATCCACTGGGAATATGCCGATTTTTTCAAGGAACGGTTTCCGGATGCGCGGCTGGTGGACAGTCTCATTCAGACGGACGGCAAGTACATGACCTGCGCCGGGGGAACCTCTGCGCTCGATCTGATGATCGGCTTCGTGGCCCAGGTCCACGGCGGCGCGGTTGCTGCGGATGTTGCCGAAATCGCCCTTCATCACGACTGGCGCAGTGGCAATGAGCGGCAGCACAAGCACATGCGTGATGATCTGGAATCCGTCTCGCAGCGGGTGCGCAGCAGCATCGCCCTGATGACGGAGAACGTCGTCGAGCCGCTTTCCTTGCAGGAAATCGCGCAGAAACTGGACGTCAGCCCCCGCCAGTTGCAGCGGGAATTCCAGAAATATCTGAAGTGCAGCCCACAGGAATATTACGCCAAGGTTCGTCTGGACATTGCCCGCCAGCTCGTCTGCCGCACCTCTATGCGCATGATCGACATCGCGATGGCTTGCGGCTTTGCCAGCGCATCCCATTTTTCGAAACGCTACCGGTCAGCCCTCGGCACAAGTCCTGCCGCGGACCGTCAGCAGCATGGCCGGGTTTTCGAGTTCTAGACGGACTTACTCTGCTGCGGGCTTCAGGCTTGCCATCAGGTGATGGAATTTTTCGCCCTGTACGGAAACGTGCCGACGGATGGCAGCCGCCGCCCGTTCACCGTCGGCAGCCTCGATGGCGGCAACGACGTCTTCATGTTCGGCCATGGATTGTTTCATGCGCCCCCGCACGCGAAGCTGCACCCTTCGGAAGGGCTGCAGACGCCGTTGAAGGCGAAGGCATTCCTGCTCCAGAAAACGGTTGCCTGACTGGCGGTAGATGATGGCGTGGAATTGTTCGTTTTCCAGATAGTAGCCATCCGTGTCCTGCGCCTCGACGGCGTGTTTGCAACGCTCGTTCGCAGCGTGAAGATCGGCAAGGGCAGTTTCGGAAATACGCGCGGCAGCAAGGCGCGCACTCACGGCTTCCAGCTCTGCCATGACTTCGAACATTTCGATCAGTTCCACCGGACCGGGTTGCCGGACGAAGACACCGCGGCGGGGTATCTGCACGACCAGACCGGACTGGGAAAGCCTGTGAAGGGCTTCCCGGACCGGTGTTCTGGAAACCGAAAACCGGCCGGCAAGCTGAACCTCGTCCAGCCTGTCGCCATCGGCGAAAGTGCCGTCGAAAATCAGCCCTTCAAGCGCATCCGCGATGCGGTCGGATCGTTTTCTTTCCATATTTCGCATTTAGCATAGGAGTTTTTCGCGCGCAATATTGTCGATCTTGTATACAAAATGACTTGACAGAAAAACATCACATGAGGGTAAGATCGAATTCCGGTTCCCGTCCGGAACCATCAGGGAGGAAAAAATGAACTTCAAATTCTCAGCGTCGGTTGCTGCCGTGACGCTTTTCGCCAGCGCGCTCACCGCCAACGCGACCGAGCTGCGCCTGTCTCACCAGTGGTCCACCGGCGACGTCCGCCACAAGGTGGCCCAGATGGTTGCCGACGACGTGGCGGCGGCCGGTGTCGATCTCGACATCAAGATTTTCCCGTCCCAGTCGCTTTTGAAGGCGCGCGAACAGTATAAGCCGCTGTCTCGCGGTCTGCTGGATATGACCGTTCTGCCGCTCAGTTATGCCGGTGGCCAGCAACCTGCCTATAACCTCACCCTGATGCCGGGTCTGGTGAAAAACCATGACCATGCAGCCCGCATGAACGAAAGCCCGTTCATGGAGGCCATTGAGGGAATCATGGCCGAGGACGATGTGATCGTGCTGGTGCACGGTTACCTGGCCGGCGGCTTTGCAGCCAAGGACAAGTGCATCACCAAGCCGGAAGACATGCCGGGCCTTCAGACCCGCGCTGCGGGCAAGGCCTTTGAGCAGATGCTTGCAGGCGCAGGCGCCTCGATTGCCTCGATGGCGTCTTCGGAAGTCTACAATGCCATGCAGTCCGGTGTTCTGGACGCGGTCAACACCTCGTCCTCGTCCTTCGTCAGCTATCGCATTTACGAACAGGTGTCCTGCTACACCCCGGCTGGCGAATATGCGCTCTGGTTCATGTACCAGCCACTCCTGATGAACAAGGCCAAGTTCGACAGCCTGACCGAAGACCAGCAAAAAGCGCTGCTGGCGGCTTCTGAAAAGGCGCAGGCTTTCTATCTCGAAGAAGCCAAGAAGGAAGATGCGGCCTCTGCAGAAGTCTTCCGTGAGAACGGTGTCGAAATCGCCGAAATGACCGCAGCGGACTTCGATGCCTGGCGGGCTCTTGCCAAGGAAACCTCCTACAAGGCGTTCGTGGAAGAAACCCCGAACGGTCAGCAGCTTCTCGATCTGGCATTCGCCGTCGAATAAGCGACTGAACTTGCGGGGCGGCCTGAAAGCCGCCCCGAAACCTGTTCCAAAGGACCTCATTTCAAGGAGTGACCCATGGCGGGCCACAGTACGGCTGCGGTAGCGCATGCCGGCAGCAACCCCTTCTTGCGCGTTGTCGCAGCGATTTCGACCGTGGCCGGCTGGTGTGCGGCAGCGATGATCGTTGTCGCCGTCGTCGTCACTTGCCAGATGATCTTCGTGCGCCTCGTGCTCAACGCTTCCACCGTCTGGCAGACCGAAACGGTCATTTATCTGGTCATCGCCGCAACCCTTGTGGGGCTGCCTTACGTTCAGCGGCTTCGGGGGCACGTCAATGTCGACCTGTTTCCCATGTCGCTGGCACCACGTGCCCGCTTCGTGCTGGCCTGCATCACGCTGTCAATCTCGATCCTGGTGATGGCGATGATGCTCTTCTACGGCACTGAATTCTGGTACCTCGCCTGGTCGAAGGGCTGGACCTCAGACACTGTCTGGGGCGTCAGGCTCTGGATCCCGTATCTGTCGATCCCCGTTGGGTTCGGACTGCTGCTGCTGCAGCTCGCCGCAGATCTTTACGCGGTTCTCATCGGTATCGACAAACCCTTCGGTCTGGAGGACAAATAATGGATCCCTTGCTGCTCGGCGCCCTGGTGGCGGTCGCCACCATCCTGGTCCTCTTCTCCGGCATTTCCGTCGCGATCGGTCTGTTGATCGTTTCCGCCGGCTTCCTGCTGGCATTCGACGGCTTCCGGTCGCTCGAACTGATGCCCGAAATCCTGTTCGGCAAACTCGATAACTTCGCCCTTCTGTCGATCCCCATGTTCATCATCATGGGCGCCTCCATCGCCTCCACTCGGGCGGGGGCCGATCTCTACGAAGCTTTGGAACGCTGGCTCACCCGGGTGCCCGGTGGACTGGTCGTCTCGAACCTCGGTGCATGCGCCCTGTTCGCTGCCATGTCCGGGTCTTCACCCGCCACCTGTGCGGCTATCGGCAAGATGGGTATTCCGGAAATGCGCAAGCGCGGTTATCCGGATGGTGTCGCCGCCGGTTCCATCGCCGCGGGCGGCACGCTCGGCATCCTGATCCCGCCGTCCGTCACGATGATCGTCTACGGCATTTCAACCGAAACCTCGATCGGTCGTCTGTTCCTGGCAGGTGTCATTCCCGGCCTGATGCTGATGGGCCTCTTCATGGCCTGGTCGCTCTATTCGACCTGGCGCAGCGGCAATGCCAGCGTGCTCAGCGCGGGCAACTATTCCTGGGCGGAAAAGTTCGAGATCCTGCCGCGCGTCCTGCCGTTCATGCTCATTATTCTGGGTGTGCTCTATGCCATGTACGGCGGCATCGCGACACCGTCTGAAACCGCTGCCGTCGGCGCTCTGCTCTGTCTGCTGATCGCGGTCATCATCTACCGGCTCTGGAGCCCGAAACTGCTCTGGACGGTGTTGCGCGACAGTACGCGGGAAAGCGTGATGATCCTCTTCATCATCGCGGCAGCCGGTGTCTTCTCCTACATGCTGTCGTCGCTTTTCATCACGCAGGCGATTGCAGAATGGATCGGCACGCTGTCCGTCAACCGCTGGATCCTGATGGCGGCAATCAACGTCTTCCTGCTGATTGCCGGTTTCTTCCTGCCGCCCGTCGCGGTGATCCTGATGGCGGCACCGATCCTGCTGCCGATCATCACCACAGCCGGCTTCGATCCGATCTGGTTCGCGGTTGTCCTGACCATCAACATGGAGATCGGTCTGATCTCTCCTCCGGTCGGGTTGAACCTCTACGTGATCAACGGCATCGCTCCGGACATTTCCTTGAAGACGATCCTCACCGGGTCCCTGCCATTCGTGGCGTGCATGTTCGTGGCGATCGTCATCCTCTGTCTGTTTCCGGAACTGGCCACCTGGCTGCCGGACGTGGTGATGGGAGAAGCGCGGTGATGTTTCTGGCCGATCTGCTGACGACCGTTTTCGAACGAAGATACCTGTCGAAGGGGGCGGACAAGGCGGATGACCGTCCGCTCGAGGCGCTCGTCGCCGATCTGATCGGTGCAACCGGGGAGGTCTCCGGGCAAAATCTTGCCCGGCAGATCCTCAGCCGGTATGGCGCTCTCAATGACGAGGAAAAACGTGCCTTCTTCCGTCATCTCGCGGACGGTCTGGCCGTATCGGCTCCGGCTGTCAGATCGGCGTTGGAGCATTATGAGAAGGGGCAGTCGAAGGCCAGTTACCGCGAATTCATGGAGGCTGTCGAACCTCCGCGGCAGGAACTGATCCGGCGGCTCAACCAGGTTCCGGACGCAACCCGGCTTCTGGTCGGCATGCGCGAGGACCTGTTGCGCCTCAGCAAGGGCGATGATGCCCTTCAGGCGCTTGATCTGGACTTCCGGCATCTGTTTGCCAGCTGGTTCAATCGCGGCTTCCTGGTGCTTCGGCCGATCAATTGGGAAAGCCCGGCCCAGCTTCTGGAAAAGATCATCGCCTACGAAGCCGTTCACGCGATCGACAGCTGGAGCGATCTTCGCCGGCGTCTGGAACCTGTCGACAGACGGTGCTTCGCGTTTCTGCATCCGGCTATGCCGGACGAGCCGCTGATCTTCGTCGAAGTTGCCCTGACAAAGGGAATACCAGGCTCCATCCAGGGTCTTCTTGCCGAAAACAGAACCCAAATCGAAGCAGATACGGCGGATACCGCGGTGTTTTATTCGATCTCCAACTGCCAGGCCGGCCTTGCCGGCATTTCCTTCGGCAACTCGCTTATCAAACAGGTGGCCGCGGATTTGTCGCTTGAGCTGCCCAAGCTCAAGACATTCGTAACCTTGTCGCCGATCCCGGGGCTGGTCCGCTGGCTGGAAGGCGAGGGGATCGACCACGGCTCTGCCGACGAGGATACCTTGCGCAAGCTTGCAGCCCGGTACCTGATGACCGCAAAGCGAAAGGACGGTCTGCCGCTGGACCCAGTTGCCCGCTTCCACCTTGGCAACGGTGCATTGGTCCACCAGGTGCACGCAGGCGCGGATCTTTCCGACAAGGGAATGAAGCAGTCTGCCGGCGTCATGGTCAATTATCTCTATGATCTGGAGAAGGTAACCCAGAACCATGAGAGGTTCGCTTCGACCCGGACAATTGCCGCTTCTTCTGAAATCAAATCACTCAGCACTGCTGGAGAAAATGCGTTCACTTTAGAGCTTTCCGCACTGAACTGAATGCGGCTAATAAGCTCTAACAATATAGAATCGATCAGCTTTTTGGCCTTGCAAGGTTAGATCGAAAGCCTGCTGATCCAGGAGCCCCATAGATGACAAACCCACTCTACGACCAACTGTTCGGAAAGCATGCCGGCAAGAACACTCCCTTTCTGATCTTTCAGGACGGCTCCATCCTGACCCATGCTGCGTTTCTGGAAAGCGCGGCGCAGATTGCCCATGTTCTGACCGACAACGGCATGGTGGCTGGTGACCGGCTCGCCGCCCAGGTCGAAAAGTCAGCCACGTCTCTGGCTCTTTACGCGGCCTGTGCTCAGGCGGGGATCGTGTTCCTGCCGCTCAATACGGCCTACACCGTCGATGAGCTCAGCTATTTTATCGAAAACAGCGGCGCCAGGACCGTGGTCTGCGACGGTGGCAGCAAGACCTTGCTGGACCCTGTCGTCTCGAAACTCGGCGCCCGCCTCGAGACGCTCAACGCTGACGGAAGCGGGTCGCTGACGGATCAGGCCAAAGCCAAACCCTCAGAATTTGCAACGGTGGAACGGGCGCCGGACGATCTGGCCGCTTTCCTTTACACCTCCGGCACGACAGGGCGGTCGAAGGGGGCAATGCTGACACAGGCGAACCTGTTGTCGAATGCCGCCACCCTGGCGGAACTCTGGCGCTTCACCGACAAGGATGTTCTGATGCATGCCTTGCCGATCTTCCACACTCACGGGCTTTTCGTTGCAACCAACGTGTCGCTGGCTGCTGGTGGTGCCATCCTGTTCCTGCCGAAATTCGATCTCGACGCCATGATCGATCTGATGCCCAAGGCAACGACGATGATGGGTGTGCCGACCTTCTACACCCGACTGCTTCAGGACGAGCGTTTTACGGCGGACCTCACAAAGGGCATGCGGCTGTTCATTTCCGGAAGCGCGCCGCTGCTTGCCGAAACGCACCGGCAGTTCGAGGAAAGGACCGGTCACCGGATCCTGGAGCGATACGGCATGACCGAAACCAACATGAATACCTCCAACCCGTATGAAGGCGAACGCCGCGCCGGGACGGTCGGTTTCCCGCTCCCGGGCGTGGAACTGAAGATCACGGACCCCGCGACGGGCGACACGTTGCCGGCCGAAACGGTTGGCCAGATCGAGGTGCGCGGCCCGAACGTCTTCAAGGGGTATTGGCAGATGCCGGAGAAGACCGCTGCCGAATTGCGGGAGGACGGCTTCTTCATCACCGGTGATCTCGGGATGATCGACGCAGACGGCTATGTCCATATCGTCGGGCGCAACAAGGACCTGATCATTTCCGGCGGCTACAACATCTACCCGAAGGAAATCGAGTTGATCCTGGATGCCCAGCCCGGGGTTCGGGAAAGCGCCGTCATTGGTGTGCCGCATTCCGATTTCGGAGAAACAGTGCTGGGCCTGGTGGTGCCGGATAGCCCGGAAACGCCCGATCTGGACGCGATCCTTGCTGTTGCCGGAACATCGCTCGCCCGTTTCAAGCATCCGCGGAAGCTTGTTCTGGTCGACAGCCTGCCGCGCAACACCATGGGCAAGGTCCAGAAGAACGTTCTTCGCGAGCAGTTCAAGGACACTTTCGCAACCGCTTGATCCGGCCGGCGTTAGATGCCGGCCGTGAATGCAGTTTGCAGGCCGACCTTCCGGGTTGGTCTGCAATCCATACTCGTGCTAGCTCTGAAGAAGGACAGTCGGGGCAGGCACATGAGCGAACGTGAGAACGAAGACCGCAAGATCTCGGCAAGCGATCCGGTAATCAGGCTGACCCGCTACGCGCAGGTTCCGATCCTGGCCGGTCTGTCTGTTGCCATGGTGCTGTTTCTCGTCACCTTCTTCGTCGATATCTACGACGCGATCCAGAGCTTCGAGTTTCTGGATCGAAAGAAGACGATTCTGCTGATTCTCAATCTGCTCGACATGGTGTTCATCGCCAATCTGGTGATCATGGTGGCGACCAACACCTACAACACCTTCCGGCTGAAGGCGCTTGTGCAGGGCGATGACTACATCCAGCAGGGCGAGAAGGCCTACAGGCGGATGAAGCACCGGATCGTCTCGACGATCATCATCATCTCATCGATCCACGTATTGAGCGAACTTCTGGAATTTTCCCAGACCACACCGCTTCAGGTTGCCGCGCTTCTGGGGTTTCATCTCGTCCTTCTGGCAACTTATGTGGTCACCAACGTCTTCAAGTCGAGCGACTGACGGGAAAGGACGTGGAAGGCCCTGGGCGGCAGGATCAGTTCCAGCCGCCGGCGTAGGTCTTGTAAAAGATGTGCAGGCCGACTTTGCCGCGTTTTGCCATGGACTTCGCCCACCGCGGGTTGACGTAGGTCGCATGATAGTGGGTCGAAGCGTCGACCATCTTCGAATAGCGCTTGCCGTCAGCGACATCCCTTGCCAGCTTCTGGGCCGTGGCCCAGGCGGTCGGGCTGGAAATGCGATCCTTGATACCATCGCAAGCAAAGGAGAACTGGCAGCGGTTGCGTTTGTGGCGGTTCTGGTAAACGACGCCGCAGATGCTGTCCGGGTAGGCCGGGTTCTTGACCCGGTTCAACACGACCTGTGCGACGGCCACCTGGCCATCTTCGCTTTCACCGCGAGCTTCGAAGTAGATGGCCTCGGCAAGGCAGCGCTGCTCTTTCTTGTCTCCAACGGACAGCGGCAGCGGCTTTTGCGCCCACCAATGCGGGTTGTCGGGATCTTCCGGCGGCGGCAGCTCCTGCTCGTACATGGCAGCGCCGAACAGCGCGTCGAAGGGTTCCTTGGTTTCCTTCACGCTTTCAGGAGCGTAGGCGGAAACGAGGGAGAAGCTGGCGGCAGCGGCATTGCGCGCCATCATGACCTTTTGCAGGTCCAGCGGCCCACCTTCCGGGAAACCATCCTTGCCGTTGCTGGCGAGCATGCTGGTTTCCTGGGAGTTGAGCGGCTGCGCCTTGACGAAGGCGACGCGCGGCAGATCCTCGTGTTTCTTCTCCGTCGAGATCAGGCTCGACATGGCGTAGAGATTGCCGGCTGCCCTGTCGACCATCTGGCGGTCCGGCGCCATCGTGATCAAGCGGTCGCTTTTGGCGGTGCTGTTGGTGAGGATCGTGTCGGGCACTTCGGTCGGCCTGGCGTTCATGGCGACCTCTTCAAAACCGACGAGTGGCCTGGCCTCGAAATCCTCATCTGCGGACGTCAGTGTCAGGATCGGTGCAGAGATATGGTCGGGTACCGGCGTCGTGCCGAGCGCCAGTTTCGGTGCAACCTTGGTCGTGAAATTCGCTGGCTCAAGATACATCATCCAGCGCGGCGATTCCGCCTTGCGCGAGTTGACGAGCGAAAAGATGTCCTGGTTTCCAACCGATCCGCCGATACCGAGCCAGACCAGTGGGCAGGCAACAAGAACATATTTGAGCCGTCGCATACGCGCACGGACCGGGCCGAAATCTTGTGTCACTTTAGAAGAAAACCGCTTTCCGTTGCGGGACTTAAGGCCAGACATACGCAGCCAACTCCAACTCGTTACACATCGTCCCGAAAACGCCGGACGAACAGCGTGAACGCTGTGTAAACAACGACGCTGAAATTGAAGATGTCTGCTTAACCTTGAAAGAGCGTTAATAAGACTGGAATTCGTGGAAAATCGTGGAAGTTTTCGCGCCGATAGGAGGAGTTATGGTTAATATTACTAAGGACTTAACTTTAATGGCCGTGTCGAAAAAAATCGCAGAAAGCCGTCAGCGCCCGCCTACACGAAGCCCGGGGGCAGGCCGTTCGCTCAACAATTGATGGCGGAACCGGAACAGGGCGGCCGGGCGGCCCCCGGTCGCGGTCGATGTTGCACCGGTCGGTTCAACAAGGTCGGCGTTTTCTACCAGGCGGCGGAAATTCTGCTTGTGCAGATGACGTCCTGAAATGGCCTCGACAGAGGTTTGAAGCTCGGTGAGCGTGAAGGTCTCCGGCATCAGTTCGAAGATCACCGGTCGGTATTTCAACTTGCCGCGCAACCGGGAAATGGCTGTCGCCAGCACCCGGCGATGGTCGAAGCGCATCGACGCGCCGAGAAAAGGCAGGTTTGACCGCCGCAGGGCCGCGGGCCGTCCATCGGTCCGGGCTTCTTCGACGAGGCCAGCCTCATAAAGAAGTTCGAACCGCTCCAGTGCCCTTTCTTCATCCCAGGAAGTCCCGCCGGTGCCAAAGGCAAGCCGCACCCGTTCCTGACGCCCAAGTGGTTTGGGCGGCTCACCCGAAGGCGGCGGTTCGCTGGACCAGGCGTCGAGAGCCGGCAGAATGTCCCGATCCAGGACATCGGGACGCCCGGTGCGCCAGTCTTCCCAGGGGAAATAGTCGTACCAGGAACGCCATGCCGAATCGTGCCGCAGGAGCATGCTTTCCGAATCCGGGGTCTGACGTGTCAAAGCCAGATATCCGACCGAAACCACATGCGGTCCTTCATCACCGAAGACCCGGTGCCGGCCACGGTCGCCGAAGGTGTAAAGCTGTTCGACATATCCCAACCTCAGCGCGGTCTGGTTTTCCACCCAGGAGCGCAGGCCGATTTCGAAGGTGCGGTGACGGATCGGGTCGAATGGACCAAACGGAAGGCTGTCGAGTGTTGCCTCACCCGGCGCGTTCGTGCCGCTCTCTGCTCCGGTTTGCTGGCCTGTCTGTGTACTGGCCTCCTTCGCATCGTTCACGTGAACGATCTGGGGCAGGCCTCCGGCAACCGATACGATGACGGCATTCAATCCGATTTCAATATTGGCTTGCCGGTGGGGCATTGCGTCTCCGTGGTTGGTCGTCAGTCGATCGGCATGACAAAGGGGTTGCCTTCAAAGGCATTTGCACCGCGGCCGATGCCCCGGATGGCGTCGATCATGCGGCCATCACGGCCGAGGATCTTGTCGCCCATCGCAACAATCCGGGCGTTCGGTGTGGCCGACGGCGACCGCGTCCGAAGGATCTTCGCAAGATCGTATTCATCCGCATTCGGGTTAAGCGCACAAGCTGCCACATAGGCACCGGCCGTCGAGCGGCTGATGCCTGCCCAGCAGTGTATCACCAGCGGTTCCTGCCGGTCCCAGGATCTCACGAAGGACAGAAAAGCCTCCACTTGCCTTTCACTGGCCGGAACCAGCCCCTTCACCGGCGTTACAATGTCGTTGAAGGCAAGAAACAGATGGCGTTCCGGCAAGATACCGACAGGGGTCGGCACGCTCATTTCGGCGTTGATCAGGGTGATCACGGATTTGGCGCCGGTGGAGACCACCGTTTCGGGCAATTTCGACAGGGAACAAACGTGCAGCATGACAGAACCGGTTCTTCGTATCCGTCAATAAACTAGGGTCATTCGTGGGCAAGGTCACCCGTTAGCTTGTCTGCTTTTCGGGTTGTTCCCAGCTTCGCGCAGGGCTTCGATCTCTTCAAAGCGCTGCATGAACATTTCCTGGGCAGATTTCACCGGCAGAGGCTCAAGGCCGTAACGCAACTTGCCGTTCGCATCGAGCGGAAAACCACGTGGTTTGCCGAAAATCTTGGCAGCTTCGTCTTCGTCGAAACCGGCCAGTTCCACCGCCTCGAAATAGGCACAGATGATGTCGGCGCGCTTTGCGAGCTTCTTCACGGCCACGGGAATTGCCGCGGGCAGACCGAACCGCAGGTGGATTGCCCCCTGCAGGCGGGATTCCACCCCCTTGTAGGCTTCACCAATGACGGACTTGAAGGGAGATATCATGTCGCCGATGACATATTCCGGCGCATCATGCAGCAGAACAGCCAGGCGCCAGTGCGGCGGCAGGTCCGGTTTCAGCATCATGGCGATGTCTTCAACGATCAGCGAATGTTCCGCGACCGAGAAGGCATGGTTGCCATAGGTCTGTCCGTTCCAGCGGGCGACACGGGCAAGGCCATGGGCGATGTCGGAGATCTCGACGTCGAGCGGTGAGGGGTCCAGAAGATTGAGCCGTCTGCCGGACAACATGCGCTGCCAGGCGCGCGGGGGCTGGTCGGTTCGGGCAGAGGCCATCGGTCCTCAAAGGTCTCGCGGTTTCAGTCCGCGGTGCTGGGCTCCGGCAAGGAAAACGATGCCCAGTCGGGCACCTTGACCAGAATCTCCGCGTCACCGCATTGCAGAGGGATGCCGTTGTCCTTGGCTTGGGCTACCTTGTCAAGACGGAGCAGGGCAAGGCCCACAGCGCTGTCACCGGTACCGGCACTGGACCCGAGCGCCCCGACGGATTTGCCGCCGGCCATGATATCGGCGCCCTTTTCGGGGAGCATCGCGCCGCTTTCGATCTGAACGAACCGCTTGCGGGCGCTGCCCCGGTGCTGCATGCGCGAAACCACTTCCTGGCCGACGTAACATCCCTTGGAAAAGGAGACACCGCCAAGCTGATCTAGATCGGCATCGTGAGGGAAAATATCCGAGTAGTCGTAGTCTTTCAGACCTTCCGGCACGCCATTTGAAATGCGGTGAAGATCATAGGCTGCAACGTCCGCGGGTGAACCGTCGAGCATTGCGGAAACATCAGCCACTGAACCGGAAATACGCATCCCGAGCGCTGGCAGCCGCGGATCCGTGACGCAGGCCAGGGCTGCCTCCAGACCAAGGTTCAAAGCGTTGCCCGCTTCCGAAGCGCCATCCCAAACCGCAATCACACCGATGTCTTCCGGCAGCAGTTCCAGTTCCACCTTTGCCCGCAGCCGATAGAATGTCAGCCGTTTCAGAAGGTCAGCTGCCGTTTCTGATGGGGCATCCAGCAGGTACCCGGTTTCGACGCGGTAAATCAGGAAATCGAACAGGATCTTGCCCTGGGGCGTCAGCAGGGCACCTGCGCGAGCGCCACCTTCCGTCATGCCGTCGATATCTGCCGTCACCAGGTTTTGCAGGAAATGCTGTGCCTCGGCACCGCCAACGCGGATCAACGAGCGGTCGGACAGGTGGGCATAGGACAGGGTCGACACGGCAGGCTCCATGGAACGGATGACTGATTCAGACAGGTTGACTGGCCAGTTTCACTTGAGTGCCACATAGGCGCTTTCCCCACCGTGGGCAAGGTTCTGAATCTGTCGACCCCTGTCTGGTCCTTTGCCGCCGGGCCGCGTATAAGCCCGTTAAATAGACCTGCCGACAGACCCGAATTAACGCGGAGGAGCCACATGAGCGCGACCTATGACCTGATCCTGAAGGGCGGAACCGTAGTCAATCAGGACGGCGAGGGGCAGCGTGATGTCGCTGTTCGCGGCGGCCGGATTGTCGGCATAGGCTCCTTCGACGCTTCACAGGCAGGCGAAACGGTCGATTGCACGGGGCTGCATGTCCTGCCGGGCGTCATGGACACCCAGGTGCATTTCCGCGAGCCCGGTCTCGACCACAAGGAAGACCTGGAATCCGGTTCCCGTGCTGCCGTCATGGGCGGCGTCACCGCGGTCTTCGAGATGCCGAACACCAATCCGCTGACGACTTCCGAGGCAGCCCTTGCCGACAAGGTGCGGCGCGGACACCACCGCATGCACTGCGACTTTGCCTTCTGGGTCGGCGGAACGCGGGATAACGTCAAGGACATTCCTGACCTGGAACGACTGCCGGCGGCAGCGGGCATCAAGGTGTTCATGGGGTCTTCCACCGGCGACCTTCTGGTGGAAGACGACCAGGGCGTGAAGGAAATCCTGTCCGTAACCCGCCGCCGGGCGGCCTTCCACTCCGAGGACGAATTCCGCCTGCGCGAACGTCAGGGAGAACGTGTTGAAGGCGACCCAAGCTCCCATCCGATCTGGCGTGACGAGATCGCAGCGCTTCAGTGCACCCAGCGTCTTGTGGGCATTGCGCGCGAAACCGGCGCCAAGATCCACATTCTGCATCTGTCTACGGCAGAGGAGGTCGATTTCCTGATCGACCACAAGGATGTCGCCTCCATCGAGGTGACACCGCACCACCTGACATTGACGGACGAAGCCTACCACCGGCTGGGTACGCTGGTTCAGATGAACCCACCGGTGCGTGCACCGCGCCACTCGGAACGTCTCTGGTGGGCCTTGCAGCAGGGCATTCTCGACATCTTCGGTTCCGATCATGCCCCGCATCTTCTGGAAGAAAAGCAGAAGCCCTATCCGGCGTCCCCGTCGGGAATGACCGGTGTGCAGACGCTGGTTCCGATCATGCTGGATCATGTCAACGCAGGCCGCCTCAGCCTCGCGCGTTTTGTCGACATGACCAGTGCAGGCCCGGCCCGTCTTTTCCAGACGGCGCTCAAGGGCCGGATCGCAGTCGGCTACGATGCCGACTTCACCGTGGTGGACATGAAGCGCAAGGAAACGATCCGCAACGAGTGGATTGCCTCCAAGTGCGGCTGGACACCTTATGACGGCAAGGACGTCACCGGCTGGCCGGTTGGGACTGTTGTCCGCGGGCAGCGCGTCATGTGGGACGGCGAGCTGACGACACCCTCGCGTGGCGAACCCGTCCGTTTCCTGGACGGACTGAAAGCCTGAGAAAAGCCACTCCTGCGGGAACCGTTGGCGTGAATGGGCCGTTTTCCCCATTCAGGCCCCGTTCACGTTGTGGCTGCTAGCTGTACAAAATGTGATGTGAATAACAGCCGCGAGCTGGGTAATGTGCGACTTTGCGGCTGAAAGGTCGAAGGAAACCAATAAGTAACCGTGTTTCCTAACCCGATCTACACAGATGTTGGTTACAGTTTTAATCGAGCTTTATGGGTATTTGCGTTGGGGAGCTCAGGGATGTTGTCATTGGAAATGAATAGCCGGAGTAGGCACAAGCGCTCGCTGCTCAACTTGACCGGTGCCGCAGTTATTTCGTTCGCCGCCATGTCGGCCGCATTCGCGCGTGACGCCGCTCCGGAAACGGATGTGACAAGCGAACCGCCATTGCACATGCTGGTGTCGCTGGACGAGCAGAAGATCAAGGTCTATCGCGGCCTTGATCTGATCGAAGTGTCGTCGATTTCCTCCGGGAAGCGCGGCCACAGCACACCGACCGGTGTGTTTTCCATTCTGGAAAAGAGGCGCAAGCACTTTTCCAACCTCTACGACAATGCGCCGATGCCATTCATGCAGCGTCTGACATGGTCGGGTATTGCCCTGCATGTCGGAAGGTTGCCCGGCTATCCGGCTTCGCACGGTTGCATTCGTCTTCCGAAAGCATTTGCACAGTCGCTTTACAGCATGACCGAGCGCGGCATGCATGTTGTCGTGACACGGGGCGAGGCGAACCCGCTTGGTGTGCATCACGCTGTATTGCCGCAGCCCTATGTGCCTGAAACCGAGGTCGCAAGCCTGACGGACGAGACCATTGCAGCCGATCCGGCTCTGCGTGGTGCCATTCAGGAAGCGCCCCTGCAGGCTAACCTGCCGGCAGTACAGCCGGAAAATCCTTATTTCGATCAGCCTCTTCGGATGATCATCACGCCGCAGAAAGCACCAAGCCGCATTCAGGTGCTGCAACAGCTGCTCAACCAGATGGGCTTCAATGCCGGTCCGGAAGACGGTGTCATGGGCCGCAAGACGCGTGCAGCAATCAGCCTGTACCAGGAAGGTGCCGAACTGCCGGTAACTGGTCAGCTGACCAATGCGCTTGAGTTCCGCATCCATGCCGATGCCGGATACGAAGAGCCGAAGAATGCAACGCTGCGGATCCGTCGCAAGTTCCGCGATGTCTATTCCGCCCCTGTCTCGATCAAGGATATCGACCAGGAAATCGGAACGCACGTTTTCACTGCCATGGATTTCAAGCCCGGTGACTCGTCGGTCGAGTGGATGGCGGTATCTGCCGAAGGTGAACGCGGTGGCGCGTCGATGGACGTTCTCGACCGGATCGAGATGTCCAAGAAGGTCGCGCTTGAAGTTTCCAGGATGCTGACCCCGGGTTCGTCCCTGACGGTCACGGACCGAAACTTCACCCGCAACACGGGTCTTGGCACCGACTTCGTGGTTATCACGCGCTAGGTTCGGATCTCCCAACGGTCTGGACGGAAACACAGCCCCCGCTTCGGCGGGGGCTTTTTTGTTTCGTTTCCGCTGGGGAGGAAGGCTTCCCATCGACGAAGACGCTCCTGACTGCTGAGGCAGGTCTTCACTGGCGGTTTATTATCCGGATAACGGCTCGTTTCTCCGCAAACGTCACCAAACTGTCGCGTCCGTCACGTATCGGAAGGCAGTTTATTGGCGCAGGTGACTCGGGAGAAAGACATGGCGCAGAGCACGCTTACCGCATCGAAGAAACGTCTCAAGAATGCGGTTCACCGTTCCGAAGCCACCTCCAAGGACGGTTTTCTCGAGCGCCTGTTCACATTCGCTTTCAAGGGCCTTGTCTATCCGCAGATCTGGGAAGATCCGGATGTCGACATGAGGGCTCTTCGCCTGACGCCGGACTCCCGAATGATCACGATCGCGTCGGGCGGCTGCAACGTCATGTCCTACCTGACGGCAAATCCGGCCGAGATCACTGCGGTGGACCTCAACCGTGCACATGTGGCGCTGGGCCGGCTGAAACTGGCGGCAGCCAAGCATCTGCCGAATTACGAGGTCTTCTACAGGTTCTTCGGCGAAGCAGACGAAAAGGCCAATGTTGCCGCCTATCAGCGTTTCCTGAAAGACAAGCTCGATCCTGAAACGGTCGCCTACTGGGAAGGCCGTGACATGGCCAATTGGGGCCGCAAGAGGATCACGCTGTTCTCGCGCGACCTCTATCATCACGGTCTGCTGGGCTATTGCATCGGCGCGGGACACCTGGTCGCAAGGCTCTATGGCATCGACCCGAAGCACATGGTCAAGACAAGGTCGCTGGAAGAACAGCGCACTTTCTTCGATACCGCACTGGCGCCGCTGTTCGACAAGCGTCTGGTGCGCTGGGCTACGTCCAAGAAGATGTCGCTCTACGGCCTCGGCATTCCGCCGGCGCAGTATGACGCCCTGGTATCGGCCAGTGCCGAACGCGACATGTCTGCGGTTCTGCGTCAGCGGCTTGAGAAACTCGCTTGCGACTTCTCCATGCAGGACAACTATTTCGCCTGGCAGGCCTTCGGCCGTGGTTATGCTCCAAGCGGTCAGGACAGCACTGGGCCGGCCGGGCCTTTGCCGCCATACCTAAAGCGCGAGCATTTCGAGGAAATCCGTCAGCGTGCGGGCCGGGTCCGCGTGCTCAATCGCAATTTTACCGAACACCTTCAGTCGGTTCAGGACAATACGCTTGACGCCTATGTGCTGCTGGACGCCCAGGACTGGATGACAGACCATCAGCTCAATGCACTCTGGACCGAGATAACGCGGACCGCTCTTCCAGGTGCCCGGGTCATCTTCCGCACCGCTGCCGAACCGACACTTCTGCCGGGCCGCGTATCCGACCAGATCCTGAACCGCTGGACCTACGAGGAAGAGGAAAGCCTGGAGCTGGGCCGTCAGGACCGCTCCTCCATTTATGGTGGCTTCCATCTTTATGTGTTCAACGGCTAAGCTGGCCGTCCTGCGTACGGAAACATAGCGTCATGACCCAAGCCGTCGAAACAGCCCGGCTGATGGATGCCGTCTATCGCCATCAGCGCCATTTTTACGACCTGACCCGCAAGTTCTACCTGCTCGGGCGCGACAAGCTGATCCGAGAGCTTCAGCCGCCGCGAGACGGCGTCGTGCTGGAACTTGGCTGCGGCACCGGCCGGAACCTGATTGCGGCTGCGAAAGCCTATCCGGACGTTCGTTTCTACGGTCTCGACATTTCCAGGAACATGCTGGAAACCGCCCAGAAGAACATCGACAAGGCAGGCCTGACAGACCGGATTACGCTTGTGGAAGGCGATGCCGCAAACCCGGCGGCAACGGAAGGTTTTGGTGTTCCGGCTTTCGACCGCGTCTTTTATTCCTATACGCTGTCCATGATCCCGATCTGGCGCGAAGCATTGGCGGCAGGTGCCGCGCGGCTGGCGCCGGACGGGCGGATCCACGTGGTCGATTTCGGTCAGCAGGAACGCTTGCCCGGCTGGTTCAAGCGCGTCCTGTTTGCCTGGCTCAAATCCTTCCACGTATCTCCACGAGCTGACCTGGAAGGCGAGTTGAAAGCCCTGGCTGCCAGCATCGGCGCCGTTGCCTCTTTCCATCGCCTTTACGCCGGCTACTCCGACTATGCGGTGATCTCGAAATCGCAGTAACCGAGGTACGCGACAACACGTCGGATCGCTACAGAACCGGCGTCGAAGTTACGGACACCCCTGTTCGGCCCAAAGCCGCAACGCATTCTTGAAAGTGCCGCCATAGGGGTGCTGTTTCTCGATGGTTCTGGACTTGTCTGCGACGTAGGTCTTGGCCTGGTCGCACAGGTTCGCCTGCTCCCATTGATGACAGGCGGCACAAGTCTTGTCCTTCCAGACCGCTTCCGGCAGGCCCTCGATCGGCGGGAATTTCGGCGATCCGGTGATCAGCTCCGAAATGCTTCGGGTGGCGATATCCGGCTCTCCCATGGCAAGGGGGGCGTTGAATGCTATGACGGCTGACGGTTCCCCCGGCTCGGCGGCAGGTGAGCCTTGCTCGGCGATGGCCGGCGCGTCTTCCTGCTGCGGCTGACTGGCGACCGGATCCGTGCTCTGCTCCTTGTTGACGATCGTTTGCAGCTCCAGACGTGCGAGTTCGGCAAAGGCACCATTCGGATATGCGTCCAGATAGGTTTGATAGGCGCTTGCGGTTCCCTCTCGGCGCGCTGTTTCGATCATGTCACGCTCGCTTGTCTGGGGCGTGGCAGGTTCGGTTTCCTGTTGTGGGGCAGGTGTCGCCTGCGCGGTGGGCTGCGTTTCCTTCTCCATCAGAGCCGTCAGGAGTTCCCTGGCTTCTGCGGAGTATCGGCTGTCCGGGTGCGCGCGCAGGAACAGGAGGACTTGCAAGGGGTCCTTGCTGAGTTTCACCGTGTCCCAGATCTGGCGCAGCTCGACTTCCTCGGCAGAGGGAGCCTTGGCCGGGACAAACTGGAAATCAACGGTGAGGGAGGACGTGTCCCACGGGGTCTGCTGGTTGCCGGTCTCCTTCAGAACATCGACCCGCACCGCCTTGAAAAGGGTTTCGACGGGCATGCCGGGTGTCGGCATGTGCCGGGCCAGCGCTTCGGTGAAGGGGCTGTTGCCGCCGATACCATCGAGCGCGATGTCGCCCGGTGCGGTGGAATAGGAGAGGAAAGTACCTCTGGGGGCCTTCATTTCTGCCAGACCGTTGTCGCTGAGGTCCGGGATGGAAACGAACGGATTGTTTCGGCAGGCATCCAGAATGACGATGTTGGTCCGGTTCCGTGCCGAGAACATCTGCCGCAGAACGGCCTGCGCAGGGACCCCGACCAGGCTGAGGTCGGCAGCGTCCTGAAGTTCGATATCGACTGGAAGGAGAAAGTTTGCACCGAACGATTGCACGCCGTGGCCGGCATAATAGAACAGCCCGGTCGCGTCCTCGCCCGCGGCCCGCAACTTGCTGCCGAACTGCGAAATCGCCGTGATCATCTCGTTCTGGCTGGAGTCGGTGACGAGGGTAACCTCGAAGCCAACCTTGCGCAGCGCGTCGGCCATCAGGCTTGCGTCGTTTACCGGATTGTCCAGTGGCGTCACGGTCGTGTAGGCGCCATTGCCGACAACCAGAGCCAGCCGCGGTTCCGCGTGAGCCCTCTCAGACAGCGCGCCAATGGTCACTGTCAGTGCCAGGAGGATTGCGATTGCAAAGCGGTGCATGTTGGACCTATTCGACAACGACAAACTCTATCCGCCGGTTGCGTTGCTTTCCTTCCGCGGAGGTGTTCGGAGCGACGGGACGGCTTTCGCCATACCCGACACTCCTGATCCTGCTGTCGGGAACGTTCTTGGAGACAAGATACTGCTTGACCGCACCCGCCCGGCGTTCGGACAGGGCCAGGTTCGATGTATCGCTGCCATCACTGTCGGTATGTCCTCCGACTTCAATGGTCAGTTCCGGGCATCTCATGATGATGTCAACGAGGCTGTTCAGGAGTGGCTGGCTTCGCGGATCAAGCTGCGAACTGCCGCTTGGAAAGTAAATGTTGTCCGTGCGGGACAGGATCTCGAACCGGCCGGTGCAAGCCTCGTTGTCCAGGTTGCCTTCCGGCTCAAGCGCGGTGCTTGCAGCTGGCTGAGAAGCGGCCGCCTGCTGGGGCTGGTCGTCGGTATCATCCTCGTCCGTTTCGCCCGATTTGCGGGCGAAGATGAAATCGAAGGAGACCGTTGCCGATGGCACGATGACGACGCCGGCGGCTTCCTCGAGCTTCTTGATACCGCCACCGAGAGCGAAGTCGGAAGCTGCGACAGACACCGGCGCGGTGCTCGAAACGGCAACCAGGTCTTCGCTCAGATAGGTCACCGTAACATTGGCCTCGAACGGTTTTGAGACGCCGTGAAGGTCGAGATTGAAGGCAAGCGGGATCGTCTTGCGTTTGACGGTCGGAAGGTCAGCCAGGGCTGACGCATCAATTTTCGTCGAGATGACGGCTTCAGGGAACTCGAACGTTTCGAAGAAGAGAAACCGCATGCGCACGTTTCTGAGGTCGATTTTCGTATCGATCGAGTCAAGAAAGATGCGGACGCTGGCGTTGCCGGTATCGTCAATGCCGCCTTCAAATTCCGCGAAAGAACTGGATTCAACGATGGTCAGGTTCTTGACCGACTGGAACCGCAGGGAAGATGCATCCCGTTGCAGGGTCCAGCCGCCTTCAAAGAATTCTTCCGATGCATTGGCAGGCGACTGAATAAGGACCACTGTCACCAGCGCAAGGAAGAGCATTTTCCAGGCGAACCGCACACCATTCATCTTCCTACCCCTTCAACCCGGACGGCGTTGATCGCCAATTTTCGTAGCGTCCTGAAAGTTTTACAACGTCAGCGGGGGAATGCAACGGGCCGCTGCCGGGTTTCCCGTATTGGTCGCTCGGGTTGGTAAAGAAGCCGGCAGGCCAATGCTCTGCGATATGTGTCAGCGATAGGTCCGCTCCTCTATCGGCGTCAGCCTTATCTTTTCCAGCAGCATGTCCAGAAGAGCCTGTTCGGCGCGGTTCAGTTTCGCCTTCGGGTTCCAGACCACATGAACGTCGATCTCCGGCAGCGCGTCATAGGGTGGGAGTTGCCACAAAAGACCCTCTCGAATATCCCGCTTGGCAACGTGGACAGGCAAGGGGCCGATGCCCAGTCCGGCAATGATCATGCGCCGGACTTCTTCCAGGTTGGCCGATGTGCCGACGATCCGGTCTTCGAGATCCGCTTCCGCCCGCATCAGCGTTACCGGACGAAGGGCGTCTTCCAGCCGGTCGGTCACGAAGCTGACGGCGGACTGACCGGCAAGATCGGCCTTTGTCAGGTTGGTCTTGCCGTAAAGCGGGTGAGGCGGACCGCAGAAGAGGCCGAAAAACTCCCGGAAAAGGCGCAGGTACTCAAGCTTTGGATTGCGTTCGCGCACCAGGCAGACGGCGAGCGAAGCCCGGCGGGATGTGACGGCTTCCAGTGCATCCTTGCTGGCCGAAACGTTGATGGTAAGTGTTGCGGCCGGGTGCCGTTCGTGAAACTCGCGCAGGGTGTCGTCATAGAGCGGCGAAACCACGTGACTGGCCATGGCGATTTCGACGTGGCCGCGGATCTCGTCGGTGACGTCACGCATCAGGGTCCCGAGCCTCAGGATGGATCCCTGGATCTCGATGGCTTCCTTCAACAGCAATTCGCCGGCTTCCGTCAGCTCGAACTGACCCGGCTTGCGATTGATGAGCTTGCGTCCCAACCGGTCCTCCAGCCGCTTCAGTGCGCTGGAAACGGTGGGCTGCTTGAGGCGCAGTCTGTCAGCCGCCCGCGTCACACTTCCGGACTGGGCCAGGACGATGAAGGTTCTCAGCAGGTTCCAGTCCAGTTCGCGGGCAAGCCGTTCCGCCTGGATCGGGCGTAATCCATCAGCCATTGATTAGATCTATAATTATAATTTTCATTATCTATTTGATCAATGAACACCTGCCTGCGACGCTGAAGTCAAGCAATTTTGACAAGGCATCTGGCAGGGTTTGAGCGCATGAGCGTCGAGGCGCGGGAAAAACGACAGCCATGGATACTCCTTTCCCCTGCGCTCACAGCAGTGGGGCTGCTGCTTTTCGTGCCGCTCGTTTTTATTGTCGTCTATTCGTTCTGGCTGCGCACGGCCACGGGCGCTGACCAGGCGGGCTTTTACCTGGACAACTGGAACGAGGCGCTGACCGATCCCTTCTATCGGGACATCCTGCTCGGTACCCTGCGGATTGCCGCCATCACCACATTTGCCTGCGCCGTCATGGGCTATCCGGCGGCTTATTTCATTGCCCGTTCACGTGGCAACAAGGCGTTACTGCTGCTGTTGCTGATGCTGCCGTTCTGGATCAGCTACATCATCCGGACCATGTCCTGGATCAACATCCTGGGTGTATCCGGTGCGGTCAACTGGGCCCTGCTCAACCTCGGCATTGTCTCCGAACCGGTCCAGATGCTCTACAACGAGCCGACCGTGATCCTCGGCCTTGTGCATTTCCTGCTGCCCTTCATGGTGTTGAACGTCTATGTGGCGCTGGAAGGGATCGATGTTTCGCTGGAGGACGCGGCCTGTTCCCTCGGCTCCACCCGCTGGCAGGCATTCCGGGAAGTCACCTTGCCGCTGTCCCTGCCGGGGCTCGCCGCTGGCGGCTTGCTCTGTTTCGTACTGAGCGCCGGTACCTACATCACGCCGCTGGTTCTGGGTGGTCCGACGGACGCCATGTTCGCCAATCTCGTTTTCGAGGCGATCATCACTCAGCTCAACTGGCCGCTCGGCTCCGCGCTCTCGCTCATGCTGCTCGCCGTCCTCGGCGCCCTGGTGCTGATCTACAACCACTATCTCGGCATGGGCCAATTGATGAAGGGGCTTGGCTGATGGGGTGGCAACTGATCCGGGCCTATACGCTGCTGGTCTATCTGTTCATGTTCCTGCCGGTCGCGGTGGTGGTTCTGCTCAGCTTCAATGCCAGCCAGTTCGGCAGCTTTCCGATGACCGGCTTCTCGTTCCGCTGGTTCGTCGAACTGGCCGGAAACGACGCCATCCTGCGGGCGTTCCAGACCTCGATTGTCCTTGGTGCCCTGACCGCGCTGATCTCCACGACACTTGGTGTTCTGGCAAGTCTTGCCCTGGTGCGCTACGAGGTACCCGGCCGCAACCTGATCTCCACCCTCCTGATTGCGCCGATCCTGGTGCCGGAGGTGGTGCTGGCGGTCGCCTTGCTGCTGTTCCTGAATTTCCTGTCGATCAACAAGAGCTTCTTCCTCCTCCTGATGGGGCACGTCATCTTCACGCTGCCCTTTGTCATCCTTGTGGTGCAGGCCCGCCTTGTCGGCATCCGCCGCGATTACGAGGAAGCCGCACTCAGCCTTGGCGCAAGTCCCGTGCAGGCCTTCTTCCAGATCACGCTGCCGCTGCTGGCCCCGGCGGTCTTCGCCGGTATGCTCTTCGCGTTCACCATCAGCTTCGACGATATCACCGGCACCTTGTTCTGGAAGCCGGGCGGTGTCGAAACAGTGCCCACCCAGATCTTTGCCATGCTGCGCAATTCCATCTCCCCGGAGATCAACGCGCTCGGCACCGTGATGATTTTCCTGACCGTCGGCCTGCCGCTTCTCGGGCTGGCAATCGCCCGGCGGATGGCCATGCAGCGCGGCGGTTAGAACCGCGCGATCAAAGCAAGAAACCGACACAAGAACCAGAGTGGAAAACAAGATGGACAATACCAAACGCTATGAGCGTCTGCGCGAACGCTATCTCAACGGTGATCTCGACCGCCGCAAGTTTCTCGGGCTGATCGGGGCGGCCGGTCTGGCCTACGGAGTGCAGACACCCTTTGCCCGCCATGCCATGGCTGCGACGGAGGAAGTCCGCTTCGATGGTTGGGGCGGGGTCGTCTCGGAAGCCTTCCGCAAATATGCCTTCGATCCCTACACCGAAAAGACCGGCATCAAGGTTGTCGACGGAACGTTCGGCGGCGGTGATGAATATCTGTCGCGCGTCAAGGCCAGCCAGGAAGGCGAATACAATATCGCGCACCTGTCAGGCGTCTTCGACTACGCACGCTATGTCAATCTCGGGCTGAACTCGACGCTCAACGAGGACAACATCCCGAACCTGAAATACGTGATCCCGAAACTCACCGACGTCTTCCGCGGTGTCACAGACGGCAAGCTGTCCTGCGTGCCTTATGACTACGGCACCACAGGCATTGCCTATAACCGGAAATACATCTCCGACGACGAAGCCAAGGAAAAGGGTGCAAAGCTCCTGATCGATGAAGCCTACAAGGGCAAGATCGGCGGCTGGTCCGACTGGCGCACCCGCATCTGGTACGCATCGCTGCAGACCGACCAGGATCCGAACAACGCAACGGATATGGATGCCGTCTGGCAGGCTGTGCGCACCAACCGTGATCTGCTGTTGAAATACTGGCAGTCCGGCGCGGAACTGATGAGCCTTCTGGCCGAAGAGGAAATCTACGTTACCGAGGGCTGGTCCGGCCGGATCTACGCCCTTCAGGAGCAAGGCCATGACATCGGCTATATCGATCCGCCCAACGGTTTCGGCTGGCAGGAATGCCTGTTCGTGATCAAGGGCTCGCCCATGGAAGCTTGCGAGGAACTTCTGAACTTCATGCTGGCGCCCGAAACCTCGATCGCGGTCGCCGAAGGCCAGAACTACCCGCCGGCGCTTGACCCGACAAAGGTTGATCTCGGCAAGAAAATCCCGACCCTTCCGGCGTTCGATCCGACGGGCACGCTTGACGGTCTGACCTTCGCCAATCCGGAATACTGGAACAGTCACGAACAGGATTGGTCCAAGATGTTCGGACGGATCCAGAAGGGGTACTGAGCCCGGTACGGCCCCATCACTGACCCAGTACCTTCCGGCAGTTATTGCCGGAAGGTCGTCTTCTCCCCAGGATCTGGAGAATTTGCGTGAGCGCGGTTTCCCTTAACAATATCGTCAAGAAGTTCGGTGGCTTTACCGCCGTTCACCGGATGAGCATGGACATCCCGGACGGAAGCTTCGTAACGCTACTCGGCCCTTCCGGATGTGGCAAGACGACCACCCTCAGGATGATCGCCGGTCTCATCGACCCTTCCGAAGGCGACATCACCATCAAGGGTCAACGCATCAACGACGTGCCGATCCACAGGCGAAACCTTGGTCTCGTCTTCCAGAACTACGCGCTCTTTCCGCACAAGACGATTGCCGAAAATGTGGCTTTCGGCCTGAAATACCGCGATATCCCGAAGGCGGATGCCGAAAAGAAAGTGCGCGAGGCGCTGGAACTGGTTCAGCTGCCCCATGTCAGCGACCGTTATCCCAAGCAGCTTTCCGGTGGTCAGCAGCAACGTATCGCGCTGGCTCGGGCCATCGTCATAGAGCCGGACGTGCTGCTTCTGGACGAACCGCTGTCCGCGCTCGACGCCAACCTGCGCGAGGACATGCGTGTTGAGCTGAAGCGCATCCAGCACCAGATCGGCATCACCACCGTCTTCGTTACCCATGACCAGTCCGAAGCGCTCGCCATGTCCGACCGGATCGTGGTGATGTCCAACGGACGGGTGGAGCAGATCGGCACGCCGCAGGAGGTTTACAACACGCCTGCAAGCGAGTTCGTTTCGCGCTTCCTGGGCATCTCCAACATTCTGCCAGCGACGTGCCAGGCGGTGAACGGGCAGGAGCTGTCCCTTGAACTGCCTTACTTCGGCAAGATCAATGTGCCGAGGGAAAAGGCTCCCAATCTTTCGCAGGCCGGTCCTGCACAGCTTGTTATCCGGGCTGAAAAACTTCTGCTGGCGGAAAAATCCGCTCCGGCGGATGATCGCATCGCGCTCGACGGCAAGGTCGAGGCGGTGGACTACCAGGGTCAGGCGGCACGGTATTTCGTGCGTGTCGGCGACCAGCAACTTCAGGTGATCAACATGATCGATCAGCACCCTTTCGAGGAAGGCTCGGACGTCTCCGTTCGCTTCCGTCCGCGCGACTGCGCAGCCCTGCCTGGAGCTGCTTCATGAGCCGTCCGCAAACCTCTCATCTGTTCTATCAGTCTCGTCAGCGCCGGCCCGTTCTGGACCAGGCGCGCGGTGTCTACATGTGGGACGTCGACGGCAAGCGCTATCTCGATGGTTCGTCCGGGGCGATGGTCTGCAACATCGGCCATTCCAACCCGCGCGTGCTGGAGGCAATGCGCAAGCAGATGGACAAGTCCACCTTCGGGTACCGCCTCCATTTCGAGACAGAGCCTGCGGAGCTGCTGGCCGCCAGGACCGCCGCACTGGCGCCCGAGGGGCTGGAAAAGGTGTTCTTCGTTTCCGGTGGGTCGGAAGCGGTGGAGAGCGCCATCAAGCTGGCCCGCCAGAACGCCATCGCGATCGGCCAGGCGCAGCGTTACAAGATCATCTCGCGCGAACCGAGCTATCACGGCTGCACGCTCGGCGCTCTCGCCCTGACAGGCTACGCACCCCTTACCGCGCCGTTCGACCCCATGATGCGGCCGATGCCGAAGATTCCGGCACCGCGCGCCTATCTCGACGGGCTGGATCCGGACGACGAGGCAACGGGCAGGCACTACGCCGACATGCTGGAGGCGAAGATCCTGTCCGAAGGCCCGGAAACGATCCTGGCCTTTATTGTCGAGCCGATCGGTGGCGCCTCCACCGGCGCGCTCGTGCCGCCGAAGGGGTACATGCAACGCATTCGCGAGATCTGTACGCGCTATGGCGTCCTGCTGATCCATGACGAGGTCATGACCGGTGGCGGGAGGACCGGAAAGTTCTTCGCCGGTGAACACTGGAATGTCGATCCGGATATTCTGGTGATCTCCAAAGGCTTTGCTGCTGGTTATGCACCTCTGGGCGCCATGATTGCGCATAAGGACATCGTCACCAATGTGCTCGACAATGGCGGTTTCCTGCATGGTTTCACCTATGCCGGCAATCCGCTTGCCTGCTCTGCCGGTCTGGCGGTGCTGGAAGAGATCGAGCGGGAAAACCTGTGCCAGAACGCGGCGGAGACCGGGGCGCTCCTGAAGAGCGAACTGAAGAAGCTAATGGACCGCTATTCGATCATCGGCGACGTACGCGGCGAAGGGCTGTTGCTGGCCTTCGAACTGGTCGAGGACCGTGCAAGCCTGAGACCGCTCGCAAAGGAACTGAACGCCTTCAACGAACTGGTCGATATAGCTTACGAGAACGGCCTTATCATCTATTCCCGCCGGACGCGGGGCGGTTACAGCGGCGACCACTTCCTGATTGCGCCTCCCATGATCTCGACACCGGATCATGTAGCCGAGATCATTGAAGGTCTCGACCTTTCTCTCCGCCAGTTTCTCGACAGGATTTCGCAGCAACAGGCCAGAGCCAGCTGACATTCAAGACATGACAGACAAGATCATCATCACCTGTGCCGTCACGGGCTCCATTCATACACCCACCATGTCGCCTCACTTGCCGGTGACGCCTGCCGAGATTGCAGGCCAGGCGATAGGTGCTGCCGAGGCGGGCGCCGCAATCCTGCATCTTCATGCCCGAAATCCGGAAACCGGCCAGCCGTCGGCGCGGGAGGCCGACTTCATGGCCTTCCTTCCGGAGATCAAGGCGGGCTGCGGCGCGGTGCTCAACCTGTCCACCGGCGGCAGCGCCATCATGAGCCTGGAGGACAGGCTTGCCGGTCCGCTGAAGGCAGAGCCGGAAATGTGCTCACTCAACATGGGCACGATGAATTTCGCGCTCTATCCGCTGGCCGACAGGTACGACGCGTGGGTGCATGACTGGGAGCAGCCTTTCCTGCGCGGAACGGATGATCTCGTCTTCAAGAACACACCGCGGGATATCGAATTCGTGCTGACGCAGATGGGCCAGCAGCGCGGTGCGCGTTTCGAGTTCGAATGCTACGACGTCGGGCATCTTTATATGCTGCGCCACTTCGCCGACCGGGGTCTCGTCAAGCCGCCGTACTTCATCCAGTTCGTCTTCGGCGTTCTGGGCGGTATCGGTGCGGACCCGGAAAACCTGCAGCACATGAAGCGGATGGCGGACAAGCTTTTCGGCGACGACTATGTCTTCTCCGTTCTTGCGGCGGGCCGACAGCAGATCCCTTTCGCCACCATTGCTGCCAGCATGGGCGGGCACGTCCGTGTCGGGCTGGAGGACAATCTCTACATCGCCAAGGGTAAGCTGGCCCGTTCCAACGCGGAGCAGGTCACCAAGATCCGCAAGATTGTCGAGGAACTCGGGCGAACGGTCGCAACACCGGAAGAAGCCCGGCAGATGCTGGGCCTCAAAGGGGCCGGCGAGACGGCCTTCTGATCATGAGCAACATAACGATCAGGCGGGCTGAACGAGCTGATGCCGAAAGGCTTCACGCAGCGCTGCTCCAGCTTTCGGCCGATATGGGTGACACTCACGTCGCCAGTCTTGATGATGTGATCCGCCACGGTTTCTCGGAAACTCCCGCCTTCTTCGCGCTGCTAGCGATCCGGCCGTCTGACGACCGAACGCTCGGCGTGTTGCAGGCCTCGCCTGTCTTTTCGACGACGCGTGGCGGCACCGGTCTCTATGTTTCCGATCTTTGGGTCGATGGAGAAGCGCGCGGAGAAGGGCTGGGCCAGCGCCTGCTTGCCGCCAGTCTGGATCTTGCGCCTGATAGCTGGACGCCGATCTTTCTGAAGCTCGCCGTTTATCACGACAATCCGGATGCACGCCGTTTCTATGAACGGCTCGGTTTTGCGCCTCGGGAAGGCGAAACCGTCTTCGATCTGCGCGCACCGGCACTCGACAAATTGAGGGACCGCTCATGAAAGCCATTTTTGACGACCGCCAATGGGTGCACGATCCCAAGCATTTCATGGCGAACGGCACCAGGCTGGCCAATCCGGAACAGCCAAAGCGCATCGAGGTCCTGACCGAAGGTGCCAAGGCGGCAGGTTGTCGTTTCGAGGTGCCGGACGATCATGGACTCGGCCCGATTGCGGCTCTCCACTCTGCGGAATACCTCGTTTTTCTTCAGACCATCCATGAACGCTGGGGCCGGATCGAGGGCGCATCCGACGAGGTCATCCCGAACATTCATCCGGATCGGCGCACGGCAAGTTATCCGCGCTCCGCAGTCGGTCAGGCCGGTTTCCACCAGGCCGATACCAGTTGTCCCATCGCAGCCGGTACCTGGGAAGCGGCCTATTGGTCTGCCCAAAGTGCGGTCCACGGCGCGGACTTGATGGCGGCCGGGGAACAGGCCGCCTATGTGCTGTCGCGCCCTCCCGGTCACCATGCATTCGCGGATCTGGCGGGCGGCTTCTGTTTTCTCAACAACTCCGGCATTGCGGCCGAAAGGCTTCTGAAGGCAGGCAAGCGTCCGGCGATCCTCGACATCGACGTCCACCACGGCAATGGCACGCAAGGCATCTTCTATGAGCGCGGTGACGTTCTCACCGTTTCGCTGCATGCCGATCCGGTGCGGTTCTATCCGTTCTTCTGGGGCCACGGCCATGAGCGCGGCGAGGGCGCGGGACGGGGCTGTAATCTCAACCTGCCCCTGGCACGCGGCACCGGGGATGACGAGTACCTGAAAACCCTGGAAACGGCCTTCGACCACATTCGGGCCTTCGGCACCGATATTCTGGTTGTTGCCCTGGGGCTCGACGCTTATGAAAAAGATCCTCTCAAGGGACTCGCCATCACCACTCCCGGGTTCGGACGGATTGGTGCCGCCATTGCGAAGCTCGGCCTGCCGGTGCTGTTCGTGCAGGAAGGCGGTTACCTATCGGAAGAACTCGGCCAGAACCTCACCAGTTTCCTGAAAGGGTTCCAGGACGCATGATCGAGACATCGGATTTTCTGATCATCGGCGGCGGCATTGCCGGCACCGGGGCCGCGGCACGGCTTGCGCCGGACGCAAAGGTCACCGTGCTGGAAATGGAAGATGCGCTTGGCCGACACGCGACCGGTCGCTCCGCCGCCATCTTCATCCGCAACTACGGCAATGCCACCTTGCGGGCCTTGAATGCAGCTTCTGAACCGGTTCTGAAGAACCCGGAAGGGATATCGGAGGAAAGCCTGCTGTCGCCCCGTGGTGAAATGCTCATTGCGACCGAGGACGAACTGGACGCGTTCAAGGCCTATCTGGACGGTGCCGACGGTATGGAAGTCCTGACGGCGGAAGAAGCTGTCGCCCTGTTTCCACTGCTTCGCAAGGAAACGATTGCCGCTGCTGCCATAGAGCGGGACGCGCAAGATATCGACGTCGACAGATTGTTGCAGGGCTTTGCCCGGCTTGCACGAAAGGCCGGGGCGCGGTTCGTCACGGAAGCGCCCGCACAGCGCATTCTCAGAAGCGGCGGGCAGTGGCGTGTCGAGACGCCCAAGGGTGCCTTCGAAGCGCCGGTCCTCATCAATGCAGCCGGGGCCTGGGCGGATCAGATTGCGGGTCTCGCAGGCGTTCGCAAGGTCGGCCTGGTGCCCATGCGCCGCTCGGCGGCCATCGTGCCGCCGCCGGATGGTATCGATGTCACGAAATGGCCGCTCGTCGCCAGCGCGTCGGAGCAATGGTATGCCAAGCCGGATGCCGGCAAGTTCATGGTTTCACCTGCCGATGAAGACCCGGTGGAGCCGCACGATGCCTGGGCAGATGACATGGTTCTGGCTGAAGGTCTGCACCGGTTCGAGCAGGCGGTCACCATGCCCGTCACGCGCGTCGAGCGCAATTGGGCAGGCCTGCGCAGCTTCGTTTCGGACCGCACGCCTGTGGTTGGATTTGCACCGGATGCGGAAGGGTTTTTCTGGCTTGCCGGTCAGGGCGGCTACGGCGTACAAACGGCCCCAGCGCTCTCCCGGCTCGTTGCGGATCTTTGTCTCAAGCGTCCGAGCGAACTGCCCGAGAAGGTAGTGGCTGCTCTCGATCCCGCCCGCTTGTTCTGAGCGGGCGTCTCTTTCAAGACAAGAAGGAATTCAATCATGTCCGACATCAAACGGCTGGAAGTTGGCCCGCGCATGAGCCAGGCTGTTATCCACGGCGGTCTCGTCTATCTTGCTGGCCAGGTCGGCAACCCGGGCGACACCGTTTCCAACCAGACCCAGACGATCCTGGAGCGCATCGATGCCCTTCTGGAGCAGGCTGGCAGCAACAAGAGCCGCATTCTCCAGACCACTATCTGGATGGACGACATGAAGGACTTTGCCGAGATGAACAAGGTCTGGGACGCCTGGGTCGATCCGGCAAACCCGCCGGCACGCGCTACCGGCGAAGCCAAACTGGCGGCCCCGGAATACAAGGTCGAGATCATCGTCATCGCGGCACTCGCTTAAAGCGAGGTCGGCCGGTTCGAAGTCAGGGCCTCCGGTTTCACCCACCGGCGTCATCCCGGCCAAGCGCAGCGCGAGCCGGGATGACGAGCCGAGGGGCTCCGTTCAAAAGAATCCGCCGCTCAATTGCGCTGACGTTATATCTCGAGATTGCTGGCAGCTTCGGCAACAAGCGAGCGCGCACGACCGGCGTCGGCGATCTCATGCGCCAGCAGCAAGGCGAGCTTGGCGAGGTAAAGCTCCCGTTGAGCGGATCCGATGGCATCGAGCTGTTCGGCCAAGGCCTCGTAAACGGTTTCCAGATCGGCGGGCGTCATGCTTTTCCTCCAGCTACTGCAAGCTCGAGAGCTTGGCGGATTGCCTCTGGTGAAGCGGTTTGCCAGCGCGCTGCAATGTGCATGTCGGGCCGGACAAGATAGGCACTGCCGGCGGAAGCCGCGAGCACTTCAGATGCTTCCGAGCCCGGCTGCAGCACGACCCGGGTAAAATCCAGGTCGGCGAGACGATCCGCCACCTCTTTACTGAAGGCGATCAGCGAGAACCCGTCACCGAGCAAGTCGGACAGGAACCCGTCACCAACGCGCGCGTTCGGAAAGACAGCGCCGGGTTTTGGCCCACCATCGAAGTTTTCGTCGTCCGGGGTAACAACCGGACTGTCGGCATAAGTATAGGGTGTCATCTGGCGCGGGTTGGCGAGCTCTCCCGCAAAGGAGTGGCTGAGCGAAAGATTGAGAGCTGCGTCGCGCATCAATTGCCAGCCTGCCGTCGGAGGGGTCATGAAACGGGCGGACTTGGAGGCGTTCCGAAACACATCCAGCGTCGCCCCACGCCGCTCGGGCGTGTAGCTGTCGAGGAGATCCGCGCCGGCCTTGCCGTTCAGCACCCAGGCGAGTTTCCAGGCAATGTTGTGGGCGTCGGCGAGACCGTTGTTGAGGCCACGTACGCCAAAGATCGGCACGATGTGCGCGCTGTCGCCGATGAAAAACACCCTGCCGTCGCGGTAGTCATCCAGCGCCAGGGTGTTGGCCGAATAGATGCTCCACCATTCCAGGTCCCAGTTCCCGTCATAACCGATTTCCGTCAGAACGGCGGCCACTGAGGCACGCACGGTGTCCTCGCGGATGGCTTCGGCTTCGTCCTCGCCATCGCGAAGCTGATAGTCGATGCGCCAGATGTTGTCGGGCTGCTTGTGAACAAGGATCGTTCCGCCCCGGCGACAATCCGGATCGAACAGGGCGCGCCGGATCGTCGGGTAATCATGCTCCATCTGGACGTCGGCAATCACGTAGCGGCCTTCAAAATTCTCGCCCTTGAGCCGCAGACCGCGCAAGCTCCGGACGGTGCTGCGAGCACCATCCGCCGCCAGCAACCAGTCACAGGTCATCTGGTAGGTGCCAAGCGGATCCTCGATTGTCAGTCGCACACCCTGCTCAAGATCGTCCAGACCGCAGACACGGCTTTGCCATCTCGTTTCGATCAGCGGCTCCCGCTGGATCGCATCCCACAGGTACTGCTCGATATATTGCTGTTCGAGGTTGTACATCGGCCGGTATTTCTCGCGGGGACTGTCCGGCATTTCAAATTCGAGGATCTGCCTGCCGCGATAGAAGCTGCGGCCTGTGGTCCAGCCGAGTGATTTTTCCAGAAAGGGCTCGACTGCGCCAACCCGGTCGAGAATGTGGTAGCTCTGCCGGGCGATACAAATCGCGCGGCTGCCGTCGTTGAAGGTGGACTTCGCATCCAACAGGACGCAAGCAATTCCTTCGCGGGCAAGTGCCAGCGCTGCGGTCATTCCGACCGGCCCCGCTCCGGCAATGGTAACACGTGCAGGCCGGGTCAGATGCGCACGGTCCGTCGGCGCTTCGAAATGCGGATAGGTGAAATAGAGCGAGTCCGTTTCGGCACGTCCGGCTGGCCTCATTTGAGGATCCTCCCTGATTGTTGGCAGAAGATTAGGAGCCTTGCCGTCGCGCGTCTGTCCCCTTTCGGGGAGGACATGCTATCAGCATTTCATGAGCACTCCGGACGGACACACCACTGCCTGTCACATTGAAGCCTGCCTCGCGGATCTGGGCACGGATCGGTTTGCCCAGACCTTTGTCTCGTTTGTCGAAACGCTCGGTGTCGACCAGATCATGGTTTTTGCAATCGAGAACACGCAGGCTCGGTGCCTGCTGTCGTGGCACTTCAGCCGCTCCGTCATGGCCGGAAAACTTGCCGAGACCTATCTCGACGGCTGGTTTCTCAAGGACCCTCTATTGCCCGATCTGGTGGCGTCACCGCCTCAGTCGGTGACCTTGAGCCGGCTCGCCGAGATCGAGGGCCGGATGAGCGCAGACTACCGGAAGCTCTTTTTCGAAAATCCCGGCATGCTGGCAAAGACGACATTGCTTGCGGTCGGAGAAAAACTGCGCCTTTTCGTCAGCCTCTATCAAAGCGATCCTGCCGCTCCCCTGTGTGATCCGGATCTTGCACGCCTTGCAGGCCGTCTGGCTCTGCTCCATTTCGAAAAGGCATCGGACACGGATCTGCCACCGCCTTTGGCGGCGCTCAGCGAGCGGGAGCGTTCGGTGTGTCTGGGCATCCTGTCAGGTCGCAAGGCGGAGGCGATTGCAGCAGATCTCGACGTCGCTCCCTCGACAGTCATCACATACCGCAAACGCGCCTACGCAAAGCTTGGCATTGCCTCCAGAGCCGGCCTCTTCGCAATCTGCGGGAAGTAGCTCCATCTCGCCATGGCGAGCCGTGTCAGAGACCTGCAACTCGTTGACAGGCACCAAGGGCGCTCCTAATGATGCTCTCATGTGCGAAGAAGATACTCAAATCGTTTCCCGGTTCGCTTGCATCCCAATAGGCGGGATGCAGGCTGATTGTGTACGCTGAGTTTCAAGCGTTTCGCGCACCTGCACCCCCGCCGGATCGGGCGGGGCTTTACCTGTTGCGGTGCGCGCCGTCCATCGGCACTCTGATGGAGAAATAAATGGCACAAAACATCTATGACGAACCGGCCTTTTTTGAAGGCTACAGCCAGCTGCCCAGGTCGCAGTTCGGCCTTGACGGGGCTCCCGAATGGCCTGCTATCCGGGCACTGTTGCCGGAAGCAAATGGGCTGCACGTTGCCGATCTCGGCTGCGGGTTCGGCTGGTTTGCCCGCTGGGTCCGGAGCGCTGGTGCTGCGCATGTACTTGGTTTCGACCTGTCTGAAAAAATGCTTGCCCGTGCGCGGGACGAAACCGAAGACGATGCGATCGTTTACCGGACTGCTGACCTGGAAACCCTGAAGCTGCCTCAGGCAGCCTTCGACCTGGTCTACAGCTCGCTCGCCTTTCACTATATAGAGGACTTCAACCGCCTGGCCGGAGAGATCTTCAGATCACTCAAGGTAGGAGGCAGTTTCGTCTTCAGCATCGAACACCCGATCTTCATGGCACCAGTAGAACCTGGATGGATCGAACTGAACGGCCGGAAGTCTTGGCCGGTCAACCAGTATCTTCGCGAAGGAGCACGGGAAACCAGTTGGCTGGCCGATGGCGTCGTCAAATACCACCGTACCATCGGCACCACGCTCAACACGCTGATCGCGGCAGGTTTCACGGTTGATCATGTGCTGGAATGGTTCCCCGGCGAAGAGCAAATCGAAGCCATGCCATCGTTGGCGGAAGAGATGGAGCGCCCGATGATCCTGATCGTCAAGGCACGCGTTTGAGTCCGGAGCGCGGGCGGTTCAGGAACGACCGCCCGCGCTTCCAGCGCTCAAGGCGCTCATCTGCCTTGCCGTTTCCTCGTCTGCGGGAAAGAAGGCCTCGATGGCGATTTCGGACAAGGTGACATCCACGGCCGTGCCGAACACCGTTGTGGTGCTCAGGAAGCTCAAGGTTCCGTTGGGGCCTTGCAGATAAAGCGGAACGGCGATGCGTCCCTTCTGTGACGGTACCTCGGTCCGTGATTTGCGCGACCGCTCCGGAGCCATTTCGGCGAGTTCCTCCCTGAGCGCGGCAAGCTTCGGGTCGGCGGACTGATCTACCTCATGTGCGAGGCGTGCAAGAATATGGGCGTGCCATTCACCGAGGTTGAGGATGCGTGGTGCCAGGCCTTCTGGGTGCAGGCTGAGACGAAGCACATTTACCGGTGCTTCCAGCAGATGTGGCGCGACGCCGTCCAGCAGGGCAAAGATCGCCTGATTGGCGGCCTGCAGCTCCCAATGCCGGTTCACGGCAAGGGCAGGGTGGGGCAGATGTCCGTCGAGGATCTGCCGGACAACAGCGGTTGCCGCGGCAAGTTCAGGCTCATCCAGCCCGTGCTGCGGATATTGCGGGGCATGGCCTGCCGCAACAAGAATGGCATTGCGTTCACGCAAGGGGACATCCAGCTGTTCGGCAAGATGCATCACCATGTCCCGGCTTGGACGAGACCGTCCTGATTCCAGAAAACTCAGGTGGCGCTGAGAGATATCCGCTTCACTGGCCAGTGCAAGCTGGCTCATTCGCCGGTGTTGTCGCCACTGGCGCAGCAGGTCACCCGCCGTTTCCGCTGTTCGTTTCATGAGCATTACCCTGCTGGTGCAGTTTCGAAGATTCAATTACCTGCGAAGTAATCGACTTCAGAACATCGATTGGCAATCCTCTTGTCATCGCCACTCGCAGTGTGCGGGTGGATTTCACGAGTGGAGACAGATGATGACCAAATCGAATTCAGGTGTTTCGTTACAGGTGGTTCTACGGTTTGACGCGCTGACCTGTGCGGTGATGGGTGTCCTGCTGGTCGGCGCATCCGGATGGATTGCCGGATTGACGGCACTTCCGAGCGAGCTTCTTTTCTGGGCAGGTCTGGCCTTGTTTCCGGTAGCGGTTTTCATGGGAGTATTCGCGTTTGCCGGTCAGGTGCCTGTCTGGGCGTCAAGCCTGGTAGTTACCGGCAATCTTCTTTGGGTGCTGGCCAGTTTGCTGCTGCCGTTGACGGGCCTGATTGCGCCCAACGTGCTGGGCTGGGCGTTTCTCTTGGCGCAGGCTGTCGTCGTGCTCTGCTTCACCTGGCTGGAGTGGAAAGCCGCAAGGCCGCAGCCCGTCATTGCGCAACCGCTAGCTTGAAGAGACCGGACCATGACCTGTTACGCCATCGGCCATCTGCGCGAAATCGAAATGGGGCCCGACATCGTGGCCTATCTGGAAGGGATCGACGCAACGCTGGCACCCTTTGACGGTCGCTTCATCATCCATGGTGGCGAGAAACATCAGCTGGAAGGCGCGTTCCAGGGAGACCTCATCGTGATTGCCTTTCCTGACCGGGTACGGGCCGAGGCCTGGTATGCATCGCCGGCTTACCGGACGATCCTGCCACTGCGCCTGAACAAGGCGGTGGGCGAGGTGTTCCTGATCGAAGGTGTCGACGCGGATCACAAGGCAACGGATGTACTTTCGTGATCTTCCGACGAAGTCGCAGCACGAAAAGGAAAGGCCGGTCCCGATGAGGAACCGGCCTTTTGACTTGTTGTCCTTGCCTGCGTCCTAGAAGCTGATGGCAACTCCCATCAACGGGCCGTGTGTGACCGTGTCATAGCTGAAGGCGGATCGGCCGGACTTGCCGTTGTCATAATCGACGCCGGTTGCCTTGTATTGCAGATGCAGCGCGACACGATCGTTGAAGTGATAGCCGACACCGCCTTGCAGACCCCAAGTGAAGTCCGACACCAGGCCAAAACCGCCGACGTTACCGCTGCCGAACAGCGACCATTTGGGTGCCACGAAAACCTGACCGCGAACGCCGATCACCGGATCGATCCATTGTTCGGTGATTGTTCGGGTAAAGGTGTTGGCCGGCGTGTTGGCACTGACCTTCAGCTGATTGTACCACCAGCGCCCCCCGGCATAGGCTTCGGCCCAGTTCCGGTCCTGATGCCAGAAGCGGTAGCCGAAGAAGGCTTCGGTCACCAATTGCTTGACGCCAGCATCGATACTGCCGCCGACACGTGGGAAACTCCGGCCCTTACCAAGGTCCATGTAGGCCACGTCCAGTGTTGCGCCGAAGCGATTGTCGTAAAGCGCCTCGAAATGACCCATCGCCCCGAATTGAAGGTTCTCGAAAATGGTTCCGGGGGAAACGTCGAGCGACGTGTTGGGCAAGCGGCCGATACGGCTGTTTCCCTGAATGGTCGGGGCAAGCAGGTAAGGCGCGACGACGAATTTCCACGCTCGGTCGACACGCACATCCGGTGTGTCAACCGGAGCAGGCGCTTGGGCCAGATCGGCAGCCTGAGCACCCCCGGTCAGCAGGCTGGCCAATATCAGAAGAAATGCAGCTCTTTTCATATTACCCCGCCCCTGTTGGGTCCCTATTTCGGGAAAAGAAAGGTCACTGCAGCCCGTGCGCCGAAGCCCTCCGGGCCGTTGTCGGAACTTGCTGCATAATACCGAACACCTGCCTGAAAGCTGATGGGTTGCTTGTCGATGGTCACAAGTTTGGCAACCATGGCGTTGATCGGCACGGACCATTCGTCCGACGTCCAGTCATAGGTGCTTTCCGAGTTCAGCGTGAAGGTCCAGGCGTCGTCGGTCGTGTAGGACAGAAACGGCTGCAGGAAGGTCGAATTGACGTCGCTACGATTATCGTCACCTGCGTATGACCAGACGTGGTTGACTAGCCCGCCATAGGTCCACGGGCCGGATTGACGCAGCACAACGCCCGTCGGACCGGCGCCCCATTTGCGGGTGCTCAACAGGTCGTCGGTACCTGTGGGCAGCAGCAACACCGGACCAAGGCCCCAGATGATCCCGCCGGACGTTGGCTCCTTTGGCGAAAAGAAGAAGCTCTGCGTCGTGTCGCTGAGACCGAACTGCGTGCCTGAATTTCCGGCAATGTCATCCTGCCAGACAACGGGCAGGATCGTTCGAGAGATCAGGTTCCAGTCCTCGTTGAGCGAGAACGGCACCACGGGCTGTATGTTGAGCGTGACCTTGTTGCCGTCGGCAGGGCCAAATCCGTGATCGTAGTTCCATTGAAACGGAACGCTGATGAGAGACGCCACGGGATTGGAGAGCTTCTTGGCAAGTTCGGAATCCTGAGCACCTGCCGGTGTCATCTGGAAGAAAAGCGCCAGAGCGCCCAAGGTAACCAATTGCTTCATGGTCTCATGCCTTCCATGCTCAAGAGAACTGCCCTTGCAGGGGGTTGATCATCTATGTGACCCAGAAGCTCCTTCCGGGTTTTGTGGATGTACTTCTGGAAATGGCAATCAGGAGTATAGCATGCCTTTTCGTCTTATTGCTGTGAAAGCTGTTGCCTGTAGGATTGCAACGTCGGGTCCGAAGGATTGGCAACCAGGGCCTTTTGCAGACTGAGCTGCGCTCCCGCCATGTCACCGACTGCCATCTTGATGCGTACCTGCATCACCCAGGCATTGATCATTTGCGGATCCAGCAGCGTGACTTCCTCAAAGGCTGCTATGGCTGCCGGGATATTGCGAAGAACGAGCGCAGTTCCACCAAGCACGAGCTGGGTCTCCGGAAAATCCGCCTTGTTCGCGAGTGACTGCTGCCATTCGGTTGTGGCACTGGACGCAGCCTCGGCCATTTGGTCCGGCATATGGGCAATGGGAGCGCCGATCATGAGACGGGCCGCGGCAATCCGGACGGCTTTGACCGGATCACTCAAGGCAGGAATGATCCGCGGAAGCCGCTGGGTTGGCGGAACCGGCTGCTGTAACGCCAGCACTCCGGCGCGGACGATTGGCTCCGGATCTGCCAAAAGGTCGGTGACGGCCTCGGCAATCTCCGGTGTCGCAACAGGCAGCAGCAGGTCCAGCGCGCTCGCCCGAACGATGCCCGGGTAGCTTGCCTGATGGGCGACTGCCAGAAGGTCCGTGGCGTTCACGCCCGGGTTCTGCCGTGCCGCCGAAAAGATCTCTGCAAAATGCGGCCCACGGTGACGACTGTCCGGAAACCGCTTTTCAAGTTCTCCGGCCGCCCAGGCGGCAGACTTGTCGGTGTGGCAGTCGTTGCAGGCATTCGGCGTGCCGAGCTTTTCAGAAAGATCCGGCCGTGGAACGCGGAAGGAATGATCTCTTCGCCCGTCGATGCCCATATAGACGCGCTCGATCATGTGGCAGGATTTGCACTCGGCGCCCGGCGTCTCCGGTTGATGGAAATGATGGGAAGGGTCGTCATAAAGCTTGCCCGTCAGCGACGGAAACGCCTCGTTGCCCGCGGAACTGTGGCATTGTGTGCAAACGGCGTTGCCTTCCGCGCGCAATTCTCCGCTGTGTGGCTCGTGGCAATTGCTGCAGCTTACGCCCTTGGCATACATCTTTGACTGCAGAAATGAGCCGTAGACATAGACCTCGTCAAGGATCTGCCCGTCGGCGTGATAAAGGCCTTCACGTAGTGGCGATAAACGGTACGCATCATGGAACGGTGTACCAGGCACCGGATTGCCGTCCTCAAAGGCTTCGCGGCGCGAATGACAACCTGCGCATTGCTGGATTTCCGCTTCCGGCTGGCCTTTTGCAAACACCGGTAGAAGACCGGTCGGCCCGGTTCCGGGGAAGGGGCTTTTGCCGTAGGTCTCCGGGTCTTTCGCCCAGGCAAGATGGGCGGCCCCCGGTCCGTGGCAGGCTTCGCATCCGACGCCGATTTCCGCCTGCCGGCTGGAGTAGGTCCTGGTGGCGGGGTCATAATTCTTTTCAAAGCCGGTGGCGTGGCACTCGGCGCAGCGGGCGTTCCAGTTCTTGTAAGGTCCGGTCCAGTGCAGCCCGTCTTCAGGTGGCGGAGCATCGTCTGCGTAAAGGTGGTACCAGCGCTTGTTCTGCTGGTCCCAGACCACGTCGAAAGACTGAACCCGTCCCGGTTCCGTTTCGACAAGATACTGTTGCAGCGGAGCAATTCCGTCGACGCCGATCACCTTGAACGTTTGCGTCTTACCCGGAACGTCGCTCGTCTCGATGAAATAGTCGCCGTCGCGTGTGAAGAAGCGGCTGGTGCGCCCCTTGTGCGTGAACTGCGAATTGTCGAAGTCCGCATCGACCGTATCCGGTCCGGGCTCCATCCATGCCTTGGAATGGTGTGAAGCGCGCCAGGCGCCGGCTTCCGCCTCGTGGCAACCGGTACATGTTGCTGTGCCGGCATAGTCCGGAACAGCGGCAGAAAGGTTTTCGGCTGCATTGGCGCTCTGGAACCAGAGCACGGCAAGGAGCGCGACGAGCAATCGGGTGAACAACATTCTGTGCGCTCAAACCTCTCCGTCAAAGCCGCTGGGTAAAACGAGACGTCTGTTTCTGCCGGCACTGCCTGGTGCTTGTGCAGGCTCCATGCGGAGAAGCTGCTGCCTACCGGCTGCTTCTCCGCACGGCTTCGTCTCGCCGATGCCTAGTCGAGGTCTGAACAGGGAACGACGTGTTTCTGGCCGGCAGCATCCGTTACCTGGCAACCATTGTCGCTGTTCGAGCTTGCGATTGCAGATCCGACCAGCGCACCGGTTGCTGCGCCAACGGCCGCACCGGCCAGGTAGCCGCCAGTCGGGCCATAATAGGGGCGGCCGTAGTAGCCATGGCTGCTGTTGTTTTCCACGACCACGTTGTGGCCACCATGATACCCGCCGTGATATCCCCCGTGGTAACCACCGTGATAACCGCCATGGTATCCGCCGCGGACAACGTCATGGGACATTGCGATCCCGCTGCTGCCGAGGAGCAGGGCAGCGCCAACACCAAAAAGTCTGATCGTGCGAAGCCTCATTCCTTTTCCTCCAGTTCCAGCGTTTCCTTGACGTCTTCCCAATAGGCGAGCCGCTCTTCACAGTTGATGCTTTCTAGATCGCGAGCAGAGCCAAAACCGACGGAGGCCGCATAGTCGTAGGCGGCATCTTCACCATGGTCGTAAAGGACGTGCACAAACAGGTGGCGGGCCTGGTCACGGAACGCCTTTTTCTGGTCGTCCGGCGTGCAGGCGTAGGCATTGCCGACATCCAGTCCGAGTGTCCGCATACGCTCTTCCATGCGTTTTTGTATCTTTTGGGGATCGTGCGCCAACGCCGGGCCGGCAAATGCCAGTCCTGTCATGAGGGTGAGGCAAAAAATTCTTTTCATGATCTATCCTTGCAGCTTGCATCGCCCTCGGTCTGTCCCTTCAGGTCTCCGAGCCGGGCGCGGTGCACTCCAGTTGCTGTTCAATTCATGTGTCTTTTCCGGTTAATCTATTCCGGAAAGATCTGCTTCCAATCGTCTTTCATGCTGATGATATGCCAACCTTCCTTCGGGGCGTCGTCCAGCCCCTTGTTCAGCGACCCGAAATGGGTATCACGATCATAAGCATATTCTCTATCTGCATCATCATGATGGACAAACATGCCGAGGCGCTTGCCGGAACCGGCAGTCGTATATTGCAGCATCTGATAATCGCCGTCGGAATTGCCGAAGGCGGCCAACGGGCGTTTGCCTATGTGGGTCAGGATGCCGACGGGCTTGCCAGCCTTGTCGTCGACAAAGGCAATCTTGGGTGTCCGCATCAAGGTGGGAATGCCGTCGACGACCTCGTATTCAGTGACAATCGATGAGCCGACCACCTGCTCAGGCGGTATGCCGTAGATCTCTTCGGTCCAAGGACGCATGAATTCGATGCCGCCACCGGAGATGATGAAGGTCTTGAAGTCGTTGGCACGCAGATAGGCGAGAAGTTCCAGCATCGGCTGATAGACAAGCTCGGTATAGGGCTTGTCGAATTTCGGGTGCTTGGCAGTTGCGATCCAGTCGGTGACCGTCTTTTCGAACTCATCCGTGCTCATCCCGGCATGAGTCGCTGCGACGATCTCCATCAATCCCTTTTCACCGGCCTTGCCGAGGGCTTCCATGTCGTTTTCCAGAACGGCCTGGAAAGGCTGGGTCGTCTTCCATTCCGGGTGGTCCGGTGCCATTGCCTTCACCCGGTCGAGCGCGAAAGCAAGCTGGGTGTACATGGGGTGCTCGACCCACAAGGTGCCATCATTGTCGAAGGTTGCGATCCGCTCTCCCGGTGCCACGAAATCCGCGCCACCTTCGCTCGTAACTGCTTCGACGAATTCGACGATCGCCTGCTTGTTCGCGCCATCGTTCCACGATGGCAGCGGGTCGGTTTGTGCAAGGGCACCCGATATCCAGACGCTTGCTCCCAACAGGCCGGAGACCATTGCGCCGAAGAGGAATTTGACCTTCATAGCTGCAACCTTCCAAATTCGTGTTGTTCAAGGCGATGTCCGCCCCGGACGTCGCCGGGACGGACACTCAGCTACTTCGTAGATCAGTTGCCGGTTGGCAGGCCGATCGAGAAGCCGTCCTTGGCGAGAGCCTCCTGAACATATTTGAACCGCTGATACTGGCTGAGCGTGATCGGACCGGTATAGGTTTCCGACTGCAACTTGCGCGGCGGATATTTGATGTAGGACTTCATGAGTTCCGTCACCTCGTTGTTGATCACCGGCAGATACCAGGTGCGTTCAGTGAAGTTGTTCATGAACATGTCGTAGCGCTCCTGCGGATCGTCCAGCAGGTTGAACACTTGCGGAACAGTAGCAACATAGCTGTCGGGGCCCTTCCAGCCAAGGTTGCTGTCGACTGCCAAGCCTCCGGTGGTTGCGCCATCGTCACCGCGCAGGTTGAAAACGGCCTTGTAGTTGCCGACGCGCGCTGCACCGGGAGAAAGTTCGTTCTCGGTGAAATAGAACCAGGCCTTTCGGCCGGAGTCTCCGGAACCTTCCCACACAGGTGTCATGTCGTAGCTGTCGAAGATGATCGGCTGGCCTTCGCGGTCTTCGGTCGGCAGCGTAATGCCGGCAGCAGAAGCGAAAGTGGCCATCAAATCGAGACCGCCGACGACTGCGGCACTTTTCGTGTCCGGTTTGACGTGCCCGGGCCAGCGGACGATTGCCGGAACGCGGTTGCCGCCTTCACGCACGGTGCCCTTGGTGCCTCGGAACGGCGTGTAACCGGCGTCCGGATAAACGTCCTGCCAGGCGCCGTTGTCCGTGGTCCAGAAGACGATCGTATTGTCGGACAGACCGAGCTCATCGAGTTTATTGACCAGATTGCCGATGCGGCTGTCCAGTTCGACGACGGAGTCTGCATATTTGGTTTTGGAGATCGATTTTCCTTCGAACTCCGGCGCCGGCATGTTCGGCTGGTGCACCTTCATGAAGTTGACGTTGATGAAGAACGGCGTGTCCGGCTTCTTCGCAGCTTCTTCCAGGAACTCGAGCCCCGCTTTTTCGACGTAGCCATCGAAATAGGGAATACCAACCACGCCCTTGTCCGGCGTGTCGACGTATTGGCCGTTGATCTTGAAGTCCTCTGTCGGCTTTTCACCGGCCTTGCCGGACAGCGACCCCTTTGTAACCTTCTCGAACATCTCGCGCAGGTCCTTCGGCATGTCCGGGAACCAGGTCGGATCGGCATAGGTGTAGGCGTTGAGATGGTAAAGACCGACGTATTTCATCACGTCATAGCCCTGGGCATTTGGCAGCGCGTAGTCCGCTTCACCAAGGTGCCATTTGCCGGTGAAATAGGTGTCGTAGCCACCGGTTTTAAGAACCGACGCCAATGTCCACTCGGCCGCGGGAAGGCCGCCACCCTGGCCCTGGAAGGCCACCGTTGTCATGCCGGAGCGGTTGGGAATACGGCCTGTCTGCATGGCTGCGCGGCCCGGCGTACAGCTGGGCTGGGCGTAGAAATGCGTGAACATCATGCCGTCGTCAGCCAGCTTGTCGATGTTCGGAGTCGGCATGCCGCGGGCTTCACCGCCCAGATACGGGCCAGTGTCACCGTAGCCGGTGTCGTCCGATACAATGAAGAGGATGTTGGGTTTCTTCGCGTCTTGCGCGAAGGCCACACCTGACAGCGCTGTGCAGGCCATGCCTGCGACCGCCAGTCCGGTTACTATTCTGGTCAACATACCTAATGGCTCCTTTTTGGACCATTCGTGGAGTAGGCCGATGACGACCCGTCGATAGGTGCGCCTCCTGTCAGGAAGCTTGAAATTTCCCGTTCAAGTTCTTCAATCACGGAGCGATAGTCGGCAGCCTTTGCTTCATCGTTCTGCCAGCGTTCAAGGGCACAACATGCGGTTGCGTAGTCCTCGCAAAGTGACAAGAAGGAAGGATGAGCGTTGCACAGGCGGCGAAGGGCAAGTTCGTCCACTTTGAAACGACGCATGATGAGAGCTGTTGTCGGCATGACGACACTGCCCCGTTGTCTAATAATCACGGAAATTCCAACAGGATTACGTACGGGACTCAGGGGCGTTACAAGGTATGAACAGGTACGAACAGGAGTCTGAGGTGGTGTGTTCACCAAGATTGTCGGCTATAGTGCTTCTTACGGATGACAAAACTTATGGCGATGGACTATCGTTCAACTAAATTTATTGTCCGGCCCTTTCAGGGGGAATTATGCGGTCTGGCAGACAACAAATAGTTGCGTCGGGTGATGTCGAGGAGTTCGATTGCCCGGAACGAGTTCGGGAAGAACTTTCCCGTGTCCTGCACAGCGATCATTTTCACGCAACGCCCAAGCGCCGCGCCATGTTGACATTCCTGATAGAGGAAGCGTTGGCCGGGCGCGCGGACACGCTGAAGGGCTACGTTATCGGGTTGGCCGTCTTCTGTCGTGACGAGAACTTTGACCCGCAATCAGACCCGATCGTTCGTCTGGAGGCCCGCCGACTGCGGCATGATCTGGACAGTTACTACATCGCCGAAGGCGCGCGGAATCCGATCCGCATTTCCATTCCCAAAGGCCAGTATGCGCCGAAGTTTCATGACAATCTGGCCAGTGTGACTGCACGGGACGTCTCGACCACCGGCAACGATGAGACGGCAGATACTCATGTGCCGGAAGAGGTCAATGCGTCGCCAAGACCTGCACGAACCTCACCCAGGCTGCCATGGCTGGTTGCTTTGGGCGCGGTGCTGTTCGCACTCCTGGTGCTCGGAGCCGCTTTCGTGATGTACTTCGTGCCCCCACAGCAGGAGCGTCTCGAGACTTCGAAACCTTCCGTGATGGTTCTTCCATTCAGCGTTACCTCGGCTAATCCGGAACAACAGATATTGGCGGCGGGTATTGCCGAGCAGATCATGACTGCCCTGAGCCGGTTTCCGGACTTCCGTATTTTCTGGCCCCCCGTCGGAACCAAGACAGCCGAAACCTTTGATCCGGTTGAAATCGGCCGGCAGGAAAACGTCTCTTTCCTGATTACCGGATCTGTCGGGTCGGAAGACGGGATTGTCCGTGTCAGTGCGAAGCTGGTGCACAGCCCCAGCAAGCGGGTGCTCTGGTCGGGCAGCTATGATCGTATGCGCAGCCGGACGACTCTGCTGGAAATCGAAAAAAGCATCGCCTCGGAAATCGCTACCGTCGCTGGTCAGCCCTACGGTGTTATCAAGTCGGAACTCGCCGGTAACCTGTCCGTTGGAAGTGAACCGAGCAACGACAGTTTCGAATGCGTACTGCGCGGCTACGTGTACCGGAGGAACTTTTCAAGGCAACTGCATGCAACAGTCGAGGCGTGCCTGAATAGTGCGGTCAAACGGGACCCGGGTTATGTTGAAGCCTGGGCTATGCTCGGTTGGATCTATCTGGATGCTGGTCGCTTTGGTCTGGCAGCAGACGGAAACAAGGAACTTGCCTTCGACCGTGCCTTGGACGCCGCGTCACATGCCCTGAGCCTTGATGGCAACAACATTCTGGCGCTCAAGGCGCTGTCATCGATCAATCACTACATGGGAAACATCGAGGAAGGGGAAAGGCTTGCCAAGAAAGCACTCGAACTAGATCCCAACGATCCGGACACACTGGCTCAACTTGGTTGGCGGCTGTCCGTTGTGGGCAAGTTCGAGGAAGGCATTCCCTATCTGGAAAAGGCGATCGAACGTACGCGGAACGCGCCCGGCTGGTATTTCCACCTGATTGCCATAAACCACCTGCTGAACGGCCACTACGCCGAGATGCTGACAGCGGCGAAGAAGGGCGTTCTGGACGGATCCGGAGTGAGCTGGTGTCTTGTCGCTGTTGCCCAATCGAAACTTGGCAACAAGGAAGCGGCTCGTGCTGCGTTGGAAAAGATGGCCGACGTTTCTCCCGGCCTGAGCCGTGACCCAGGTGCCTTCCTCCGCTCCCATCGGGCTAGCGAGCAGATTGTTACTTCCCTCATGGCAGGACTGAGAGAAGCAGGATGGACCGCCCCTGCCGGACAGTGAGGTCCGGCGAAGCAGCCCGGAAGCTTTCCGGGACGGTTGTGCTATTTGCGGCAGCCGTTCCGGAAAGCGTGTTCTGAACGAGTTGTGGGCGGTTAGCAGCCCGGTGTCATCGAAGTGCCTTCGGACATTTCGCCTGCGCAAGCGTCCGGGTCGCCATCCGGGCCCTGGTCTACTGAACTCAGGCCGCCGATCGGAGGCGCCGCGCTACCGTTCTCCAGGCCGTCGCCGGACTGGTTGCTGGATTGGCAGCCGCCCAGGGCCAGAAGCGAAATCAGAAAGGCAGCAGAGAAAAATCTTACAATCATATTGGTCACTCGCATGCGCCGCAGATGGCGGGAGTTGGAAGGCGGGGCGCAAGTACGTGCTTTTCGCGTAATGAACTTCTTGCGCTCGTATTGATTGTCACGATTTTTTGTTTTGCTGCAATAGCCCCATCGGTACAGGCGCCCGATTTATCTGGTGGTTTGCGTTCTGAGGGGGGCTTTTGTCAGTCACCGGCCACGAAGTAATGAAGCGTGCCGTCAGGACCGATGCCGACGCGATAAAACGTCCAGGCACCGAAATCCTGCATTTCAGCAAAGTCGCCTGCGGTAACGATCCGGAACAACTCCACTTTCTGATCGGGTGTCAGATCGTGAAGCGGGTAACGGGCAAAATACGGCCAGAGATACATTTCCTGGGGTGTACCTGCATCTACATGCAAGAACCCTGCATCCATGATGTCGGCGAGAATGGCCAGGATCTCGAAGCCTTCGCCGTCACCGGAGATTTCCTTCAGAAAGTCTATCGGGTCGTCGATTTGCCCGAATGAGACCGTAGGCGGCAGTTCGTTGCTCTCGAACACCATGCGCAGCCGTTCCATGTTGCCCGAAAGCGCTGCTTCCTTCAGCTGGGCTTGCATGCGCTGCACAGGCTTTGGCAGATAGGACGTGCTGTAGAGCACCTGAGGCAACTCGGCGCTGGCCGGCAAAGTTGCTTTGGAACCTTCTGCGGCTGCCGGCTCTCCAGCTTCGGGCGCTGCGAGGTCTTCCGCCGGAATTGCGGGTGCATTTTCAGGCTCGGACGGCGCAACCGGAATTGTTTCCACCTGGACAGTCTTGGCGAAACCCGGGGCTGCGAGCGCTGTGCCCGCCAGAAGACCGGCGGCAAGAACCGCAGCCTGATAAATCCGACTCATGAAAGTTCCTCGTTTATCCGCACCTGCCGGTCCCCATCGTATAACACTGGCACAAGCAGGCATCGCCCCGCGCCTTTCCTTAAACAATTCATGCGAGACTGAAAACATCGGGACCGAGATTTCCTCTTGTCTTGTCACGACGCCGCGGGGCCGCTATCGAGAGGTCCGTTCGCTTTAAAAGTAATATCAAGGGTCTAGAAAAGGACCGGCCGTGTCGTTTTTCGAATATGCGCTGATCGGGTTTTTTGTTGGCATTATCACAACAGCCCCGGTTGGTCCTGTAAACATCATGGCCATTCAACACGCCGTGCATGGCGGGTTTCGACAGGGTGTCTTCGTGGGGCTGGGGGCTGTCGTTGCCGACACCATCTTTGCGGCTGCTGCGATTTTCGGCATCTCCGCTGTCACCAATTTCATCGAAGGCCAGTTCGACCTCATCGAGATCGTCGGCGGAGCTCTGCTGATCATTTTCGGCATCAAGATCTGGAACACCCATCCGCATCTGACCCGGAACGGCAATCCGAGAGAACATGGATTTTTGGCCGATGCCACCGCAGCCTTTTTCATGGCGATCACCAATCCGGGTGCAGTGCTTGCCTTCGTGGCGATATTTGGTGGTCTCGGAGATTATCGCCCCCAGACGGGGGATCATTTCGGCGCATTGGTGATGGTTGCCGGTGTCACGGCAGGGGCGACCACCTGGTGGGTGCTGGTCTCGGCATCTGTTTCACACTTCAAGTCGCGTATCGACGATCTCTGGCTGGATCGTGCCAACCATATTGCCGGATTTCTGCTGGTCGTGTTCGGCGCGCTGATCTATCTCAAGCTGGCGCTCGAAGCGGCAGGCGTTGGGCTGATCACGTAGCACTGGCCAAGCGTAAATACACCTGAATCAAAAAGGCCGGGCAACCGGCCTCTTCAGAATGCGTGTCGTGAGCGTGCGTTTTACTGAAGTACGCGGTTCACGGTGTAGTCGCCCTGCAGGATGCGGTCCGGCAGGCCTTCAGCCAATTTGGCCACGGCATCTTCACCATAGGCAGCAACCAGATCCGCAAGTGCAGTGAACATCGCCGCGTGAGCGACGGCGTCCGCATCTACACCATTGGCGATGGCTTCGGCCCAGGCGTCGGAAATGAAGCCGAGTGCAGCACGTCTGATGTCTTCGTCTTCAGCAAATTCGGCTTCCATTGCCGCGTCGGCGTAATCGTCGTTTATCATTCGCTTCCTTACCGGTCCTTCCCGAACGCAAGAGGGACAACTCCCGCGTGTTCCTGCCCCGAATCTTGAGTAATGATCCTAGCACGGCGAACCGCGCTGATAAGTAACCGTGAACGCAAACTTAACGGCCACCCACAAATTTGATTCAAAAGGTTAACCAACTCGTAACGATTTGAAGATTTCTGCGAAAATTACCGACCATAGCGACTGGTGACGTCGCTGATGATGACCTCGCCTTCGCTCAAGTACTGTCCCATTGCGAGACGGGCAGCCTCTGTGCACTCTCGGTAAGCAACTGAGAAACCACGATAACCCTGGTTAAATCGCTCAATGAACCTTCGGCGGCGATTCTCGTCCAGCGTTTCAGCGTCCAGGAAATCTTCCATACGGTCACGCCAGCTCGGGTTATCGCTTTCCTTGCACAGCGGTCGCAGGAAATGCAGAGCTCCGAATATCTCCGACAGACGCATGAGTTGCTGTTCGTAAGGGGGCGCGTCGATCGCGGTTTCCTGCGCCGATACAACCTGCACCGGGCACATGGCCGCAAGGGCCAGAACAACAGCAGTCCGGGACAGGAAAACGTGCATTCGGCGTTTGATCATGGGCGGATCATGCTGAACCCGGCGCCGCACCGCAAGCACTATGGCAAGTTGATCCAAAGATTAGAGGTCTGGTTGCTTGGTTGAAGGGATAGGCAGGTGCCGCCGAATGCGGTCCGGCGTACCGGGTGTGGTCAACAGCCCGTCGAGATCTTCCAGGCCGACCCAGTCGAGCGCAGCGGCATCATCGGCGGCAACTGCAGTTCCCGATAGATAAGGCCCACAAAAGACAGTCAGGATGAAGTGAGTGACGACACGGCCGTCATCATCTCTCTGGATGGAATCGAAGGTCTCGACAGGCTCGCTGATCGCGGCAGTGACACCGGTTTCCTCCAGCAGTTCACGCGCGGCCGCTTCCTGAAGGGTCTCCCCAAGCTCGATCACTCCACCAGGCAAACTCCAGTGATCCTTGAAAGGAGGCCTGCCGCGCTTCACCAGCAGCGCACGGCCATCACGATGGCACAGGACACTGACACTGGCGCGTGGCGCTTCCGGATAAAACCTGGACATGGAACCTCGGCGGACGGAAAGACGGCTGATTCTGTCCGGGCACAATAAGCCCCAAGGCGTTATGCGAACAGAGCGTCGATTTCCGCCTGTGCGCCTTCGCCTTCGTGCTGAGTCGCTTCGGGTTCCACATGGCCGTGGATGACGGCACCGGCAACGGCTATCAGCGGTTTGATTTCGTTCGTGGCCCGGTCGGCAATGTCAGTCGCAATCATCGCGGGATCCGGTGTCTCGCGCAGCTGGTCCTGAATCTTGCCCACGAGCCTGTTTATGCCGGCAACCTGTTTTTCCAGGTGTTCGCGCAAGAAGTTAGGGGCGGCATGATAGGCCATGATGGCCAGGTTCTTGTCCTTGAAACTCGAGTTCTCGAAGTGGCCCTCATAGTCGAGCGGCTCCCACTCCAGAACATCTTCGGCGCAATCCGGCATATCCGGCAGCATTTCCAGAAGCATCATGACTTCATTGAAATGATTGAGATAATCGGTCGCCAAACCGGTTTGGGGATTAATGTTTGCCTGTTCCAGCCTTTCGGCTGCCAGCTCCCCGGCGCCCAAAACTGGATGCAAACATTCCATACCGGTCCCCCTGTTATTGACTTGGGGCCTACGGTACTTCTTTTTTATTTCCAATTGCCTAACTTGGCGGAACCCTGTTTGCCCCGCTTCAGGGGCCCCAACCGGAGAAAAACGATGTGCGGCCGCCTGGCTCTGACGACACCACCGGACGCTGTGCGCAGCTTCTTCGACTACGTCGATCAGCCCAATTTTCCGCCGCGATACAACATTGCGCCAACCCAGCCGCTGGCCATTGTGCGGCAGACGCTCGACGGCACACGCCGCTTTCATCTTGTGCGTTGGGGCTTGATGCCGCCCTGGGTCAAGGACCCGGCAAGCTTCACACTTCTGATCAATGCCCGGGCGGAAACAGCGTCGCAAAAACCGTCGTTCCGCAATGCCATGCGTCATCACAGGTGCCTCGTGCCGGCGTCCGGCTTTTACGAGTGGCGTCGCACGCCGGAAGGCAAGCAGCCTTTCTGGATCCGTCCGGCGAAGGGCGACGTCATGGGCTTTGCCGGCCTTTGGGAAACCTGGTCGGATCCCGATGGCGGTGACATCGACACGGGTGCAATCCTGACGATCCAGTCCAACCGGATGATGTCTGCGATCCATCACCGAATGCCGGTGATCCTGAAACGGGAAGATTTCGGAACGTGGCTGGATGTTGCCAACGTCGACAGGCGTGAAGCCGAAAAGCTGCTGCAGCCGGTAGAAGACGATTTTCTGGTCGCGACGCCGGTTTCCAACCGGGTGAACAAGGTCGCCAATGACGATGCTGATGTCCAGCGCGAGATTTCCCCGGAAGAAATGTCGGTGCCCTTGAAAAAGGTTGCCAAGCCGTCAGCTGCGGAGAAATCGCAGGAGGACAAGAACCAGCTCGATCTGTTCTGAACCGTCGCAGGCATCAGAATTGCCGTGCAAAAGTCGGCTCATGGCTGTAGGGCAGGGGCTCAGCCGCAAGGATGGATCATGAGCAACGACGACACGCCTGAATTTGAGCTAGACGAGGCCTTGGAAGAGGACGCATCGGAGAACGAAGCGTTGGCCGAAGCCTATAATCGAGGTCTCGCCCTGCAGAAATCGGGCGATCTGGCAGGTGCCGCGCAGGCCTATCGCGAAGCCCTTGCGCTGGATCCGGACGACCCGGGCGGCGTCAGCATTCGTCTGGCGGCAATCGGCGCGGAAGCCGCCCCCCAGAAAATGCCGGATGCCTATGTCGCGACCCTATTCGATCAGCACGCAGATGTGTTCGACGACATTCTGGTCGATGAGCTTGGTTACTGCGTGCCTCTGCTGGTTCGCGATCTCGTCCAGAAGCTTGAGATTGGCCCATTCGATCGATTGCTCGACCTCGGCTGCGGCACGGGCCTTACAGGTATGGCTCTTGCCGATTGCACGAGCCACCGGACCGGCGTCGATCTCTCCGAGCGGATCGTTGAACTTGCCTATGACCGGGAAGTCTATGACGACCTTTATGTGGGCGAGGCCGTCGCATTCCTTGAGGAGTTCGAGGAAGACGATGGCTCTCGTCCCGGCTGGGACATGATCGCGGCAACCGACGTGTTTCCCTATCTGGGGGCGGTTGAACCATTTCTTGCCGGTGCAGTCGACCGTCTGAAACCACGCGGTTACCTGGCTTTCTCCACCGAAACCCTGTCTGAAGAAGCACTTGAAGGGCGTCCCTACATGGTCGGGCCGAAAAGCCGGTTTGCGCAGGGCGAAGGCTATATTCGCTCATCTCTGGATGCGGCGGGGTTCGACATTCTCGCGATGGACCCCATCACCGTTCGTCTCGAGGACGGAGACCCTGTCCCCGGGCACCTTGTGATTGCGCGGCTGCGCTAGAGCCCATGCGCTGAAGAGCATTTCTTCGGCTCGACATTCAACGGGAAGGCCAGGGATCATCTGCCGTTCCATCATGGCCGATGGCACGGCAGACTATCGCCTTTCCGTCAGTCAGCCCTTTGCATGCGCAGATAGGGTTCACCGTCGGACGTTCGCTTGACGGCAACACCGTCACCGTTGATCAGAACGACGACCCGGCTGCGAAAAGCAGAAAAACTGTCGAAGGTGACCACATCCACGGGCGTGTCGAACTTGATGGTCACCCGGTATTGGCCTGCCGGACCAACCCGTGTCAGCGACAGCACCTCTCCTTCGAAAGGCTGCTTCATGTAGGTGCCCGAGACGCGGTTGCCGACGGCAAACTGCATCTGGTTTGGTCTGGCGGCTGTCGCGGATACGGTGTTCCAGTCCTTGAAGCCGTATTGGGCGGACAGGAGTTCGAGCGCCTGGCTGTGGGAGATATCCTGCCCCTTGGCAGCTAGCGCGGCGCGCAGGCGCTTGGCCTGTGCTTTGAGATTGGCAACGCTGGGCAGCGTCATGGGATTACCTTTCCAAGAAAGGCAGGCGGTAAGGTGTTCGCCAATTGGCGGCGACCCTTCATGGGGCCCGCGTTGCCATCAGCCTGCACTGTCTCGTGAAGGTCGATCAAAGCTGCAAGATGTCTTGCGCAAGGGAATTCACCATGGCCGAAGCCTGCGGGCGGCCGGTTCCCTCAAACCGGCGCAAGGCATACGCCCCGGTTCCAGGTCTGTCAACGCGGCAAAAAGAAAGCCGCTGGCGCGGCTTCAAGGAGAGGGAGGTTAAGATGAAACACCCGGCGGCTCTTACCGCCTGAGTTCGACCGCGCCCCGTCGGGCGCAGAAGGGTGATTGCCCTGAATTGGGGGCAGGGCAATCGCGGAGACGGGCAAGCCCGCCGCCGCAGGTTTTCCGAGGGAGGGGTGTCCCCGGAAACAGATCAGGCGTGGACCAGCCGCTTCAGGAGTTCGACTTCCTGTGCAAGGGCCTTGTCCTTGGACACCATGTCCTCGATCTTGCGGACCGCATGCAGCACGGTGGTGTGATCACGGTTGCCGAATCGCCGGCCGATTTCCGGCAGCGAGCGTCCGGTCATCACCTTCGCGATATACATCGCGATCTGGCGCGGACGGACCAATGTGCGCGCCCGGCACGACGACAGGAGGTCCGCCTTGGTAACGCTGAAATGCTTGCACACAACCTGCTGGATCTCTTCCACCTTGATGGAGCGCGGCTCGCCGATCCGCACCAGGTCGTGCAGGGTCTTTTCCGCCAAGTCCATCGTCACCGGCTGTTTCGTCAGCTGGTTGTGAGCGAACAGGCGATTGAGAGCGCCTTCCAGGTCGCGGGCCGAAGCGATCACGTAGCGGGCAATGTAGTCGGCGACATCTTCGGGAACGGAGAAGCCCGGATGAGTGCGACGCGCTGCGGTGATCCGCTTCTTCAGGATATCGTGGCGCAGCGCATAGTCGGTTGACTGGATGCCGACGACTTCACCTTTCTGGATCCGGTAGCGCAGCGCATCGCCAAGCGTATCGAGGTCTTCAGGCGAGCGGTCGGCTGCCATGATGATCTGGGTCGGCGACTCCATGAGCAGTTCCAGCGTCTTGCTGAACTCGTCCGCGGCCTGCTTGCCATGCAGGAACTGGAGATCGTCAACCAGGAGCAGGTCGATGGAGCGCATTGCCTGGCGCAGCACCGGGAAGGCCGGCGTTCTGAGCGCAGGCACCAGGTGGTACATGAAGAATTCAGCCGACAGATAGGCAACCTGCCGTCCCGTCTTGCGAGCTTCGGCCGCCGCTGCCTGCAGCAGGTGGGTCTTGCCGATGCCGGTGGACGAATGGATATAGAGCAAGTCCAGCGTGCCCTGGTGGCCGGCAGCCATCTGGCGCACGGCGGCACAGGCAAGGCTGTTCGAGGCGCCTTCGGCAAAGGTGTCGAAGGTCAGCTTCGGATTGAGAGACGCACCGTTCAGGAAATCCGCGGCCGCATCCTCGTTGCTGTCCGCAAGGCACGGAATGACCGACATGCCATGGGACGCGCCGAATTGAGGCGTGCTGCTGAAGGGGCCGGGACGGCCGCTGATCCGCCGGGCGGAGATCGCTTTGGGGGCAAGACCGACATTGAGTTGACGAGGACGCAGAGCACCGCGAACGGTCAGCTCGATGCGGTTGATATCGTCCTGCTCGCGTTTCCAGAGGCCGACGAGCTGCTTCTCGTAGTTGTTCTGGATCCAGTTTTTCAGGAAGCGGGTGGGCACCGACAGGCGGACTGCATCGCCCGTGGTTTCTTCGTGTTTTACTCTGCCGAACCAGTTGGAAAATACATCGTCACCGAGCTCGTTTCTCAGTTCCTTTTTCACACGATCCCATTGATCCGAACCAGCTAAGTTCTGAACCTGCATTGTGGCCTCCATTGGAGGGACCGTTTGGAACCGCTCCCCCCCTGTGCACTGTCTATGAGCAACGACGTTCCGCCTCGCTGCCCGTTTCTTTCGTTAGGTCTTTTGCCCATTTTGGGTCTCCAGACCGGATGGCTTATTAGCGCCTATGAAACACCATTAACCTTTTGCTTACCATATTTACAAATAGCTTATTTTTATGAGGTCATAGACGTTTCATATTGTAATTTTTGTAGATGACGGGCACTGCGCATGTAAATTTTACATAGCGAATCTTGCGTTTCGTCATCGTCAGGACATGCCGCAAGTCCCGACCCAGTTGTTCTCCTGTTGCTGTTTCCGCTCTGCCTGTGAGCTTGAAGACGATTTTAGGAAAAATTTAACTTTTCAGGATTTTTTTCTGCGAGTTTTCAAAAGGACGCTGTCAAATTAAGAAGTTTAGCCAAGGAAAAAGCCGGCTTAAATCGAAAGATCATGTCGTTTATGACAGGGGTGCGTACTCGCCGGTTCACCCGTCACATGGTCACTGAATCGGCTAACGTTCCACCTAACCGGTCTGGCAGGTCCGTATGGTGGTGGAAGCTGGGGAAAATGGGGCGCCTGAAAACAGGCTTTATGACCGGCAAAACCAGAACCCGGGCCTGGTTGCCGTTCCCGTAAACTGCTGACAGATCAGGATCCTGGCCGTATCAATGCATACGTTGATGGGGCATTCGTATTTGGCAGATCGAAGGAACCTTATCCCCAGCACCGAGGAAACTTCGGCAACCTGCCAGTTTTGACAATTGATCCCTTGAGGCTGTTGCGGGCGGGGCAGGCCTTCCCGGCACTAGGTGCTTTTACATAGCCGATACCTGGCGCTTTCCAAGTAGAGATCAGTAAATCACGAAGTTAGGCTACGCCGACGTGGCGAAACCGGCTTGGGGTGCGCCGGCTCCGCAGCTTGTCAGCTCAAGTTGTCGTCTTGAAAACATTCGCAACAGTCGAGAACAGATTGTTTCTGTTCGTGTGCACATCTATCGGAAACTTGGGGCCGGTGTTCGCCCAGATGGGCGCGTCGTTGGGCAGGCCTTGACCCCGTTGCACCGAAACGAGGCCAAAGCCGTCGTTGTCCCAGTATCCGTTGGGGAAACCGGGCGCAGGCGGGCCGCCCCACCAGGTGTAGATGTTGGGGGCTTCAGGCTGGTTCCACAGTTCATCGCAATATTCGAAGTAGTAAAGCCCGATACAAAGCGGATGAGCGAAGGCCTGAGGCAGCATTTTCTGCGCAACTTGCGCCGCCTTGCTGCAGGTCTGATCGTCTGCATAAATGGTTCCGGGATTGTTCGGGTCCCGGTGACTGGTTGCCGGCATGCCCCACTCGGTGAAGAGAACGGGTTTCAACGCCTTTGGCGGCAGGCTGCCGTAGTCCTTGAAGATGCTTTCAAAGGTCTCGGTCTGGTAGGTGTTGACGCCCCAGAAGTCGATGCTCGGGCAGTTCTCCATGTAGGAGGACGCCTTCAGGGGAATGTTCGGGTCGTCGTGGGTGGCCATGCCGGCCAGCTTGCCAGGAGCTTCTTCCTTGACGATGGCTGCCATTTTCTCCACCTGGCCCCACCAGAAAGTGGCCCATTCCGGATTGTTGTAGCAAACGTCGGCGCCGTCCTGTTCGTTCTGAATGGTGAACCCCATCACCGCCGGATGATCTGCTACGGATCTGACGGTCTCCCGCAGGACATTCGTCCAGTAATCGATCTCTACCTGTGAGGCCTGGTCGTATTGGGTCTTCCAGAACATCGTGGCAGGCAAGGGGATGCCGACCAGGACGGACCGGCGCATCTTTGCTTCTGGCGGAGCAGACTTGTCCCAGGCCAGGTCCAGAAAATTCTTATGCGTGAAATAGTGACCATTGTCCCAGGGGGAAGGGAAGGTTCCGTTGCCTTCCAGCTGCCGTGACAGCATGCAGTAGACCCGCAGTGCATTGTTGTGGAGGTTCCTGAAATTGGGGAAGTCGCGGGACAGCAGGGGGGACCAGCTGGAAATGAAAGTGGAGCCTGCTTCGAAGTCGTCCCAATACCAGTCACCCAAGGCGGGGGCGTAGGAGTTGGAACCGTTGATTGGGGCCGGGGAATAGCAGACCCCTTTCAATTTGACCTTCTCGGTCGTGGGCTGCTGTCCGTCTTCGGTGAGTTCGCAGTAAAGATTTGCGGTTCCATCGCTGTCGACGGAACATGTCCATTTGGTTGTCGTCATGGTGGGTCGCCTGAAATAAAGGGTTTTTGCGGAAGTCTTGCGCTCAGAAATGAGATACTTTTTCGTGCAATCTCACAATAATGCAACCAAAGAGTGCTGAATAAAGCTTTAAGAATACATCCCTCATTGAAGCGGATTTGGAATGCAGGCCACGCTGGCAAAGCCGCTTTGACAAGAGAGGTTCGGACAGCAAAAAAATGCCGGCGCTTTTGGCGCCGGCACTTCCTGTTTGTCGAAATCTGCCGATGACCGGCTTTCAAACGTGCGGACGTAATGTCTGCCTTCAAGAGCAGGCGAAGCGCCCTAGAGAACGCGGCCCGGGTTCAACAGTCCCTTGGGGTCGAATGCGTCCTTGATCCGCTTCATGAGATCCAGCTCAATCCCCTGCTTGACGTCCTTAAGGAGATCGCGCTTGAGGCGGCCGATGCCATGCTCTGCGGAGATGCTGCCGCCGAACTCGCCGACGATGCCATGAACAATGGTGTTCATCTCATCCCATTTCGCCAGGTAGTCTTCCTTGTCGGCGCCCACCGGCTGGCTGACATTGAAGTGGATGTTGCCGTCGCCGATATGACCGAACGGAACAGGCCGGCATCCGGGCACGAAGTCCTCTACCGCGGTCATGGCCTTGTCCAGGAAGTCCGGGATCGAGGCAACCGGCACGGAAACGTCATGCTTGATCGAGCCACCCTCTGGCTTCTGCACTTCCGACATGCCGTGGCGGATGTGCCAGAAATCCTGAACCTGGGTCAGGTTCTGGGCAAAGGCGGCGTCTTCCACCAGGCCTTCTTCAAATGCTTCGCCGAGAATGCTCTCCATCAGGTCCCGCACCGGAAAAGCTTCAGAACCACTGGACAACTCCATCAGCACGTACCAGGCATGTTCGCCCTCGAGCGGGTCTCGTGCGCCTTCCAGGTGGCGCAGGCAGAATTCGACGCCAACGCGCGGCATGATTTCAAAGCCGGTCAGAACCGGTCCGGCCTGCGCCTTGGCAAGGGTGAACAGCTTGAGGGCGGCGTGCGGGTCCGGCAGGCCGACAAAAGCGGCCTCAAGCTTCTTGGGCCTGGGGAAAAGTTTCAGCGCTGCGGCTGTAATGATGCCCAGAGTGCCTTCACCACCGATAAATAATTGTTTCAAATCATAACCGGTATTGTCCTTGCGCAGGGTTCTGAGACCGTTCCAGATCTCCCCTGTCGGCAGCACCACCTCGAGGCCCAGAACCAGATCGCGCGTGTTGCCATAGGCCAGAACGGCGGTGCCGCCCGCGTTCGTGGAAATGTTGCCGCCGATCTGGCAGGAGCCCTGAGCCCCGAGCGCAAGCGGGAACAGCCGGTCGACGTTTTCAGCTTCATTCTGAAGCGTCTCCAGCACCACACCGGCCTCGGCCGTAATGGTGAAGCCGGCCGGATCTACCGCACGAACCTTGTTGAGGCGTGACAGTGAAAGGACGATTTCATCCCCGGTTTCCTGCGGAATCTGGCCACCGACAAGGCCGGTGTTGCCGCCTTGCGGCACGACCTTGAGATCGTTCTGATACGCATAGGTCATGACGGCGCTCACCTCTTCGGTGCTGCCCGGGCGCAGCACCATGGGAGTGACGCCCTGATACAGGTCGCGCCATTCGGTGAGGTAGGGAGCCTGGTCGTCCGGACTTGTCAGAACGTTGGCTGCGCCGATCATCTCGGCGAAGCGGTCGGCATGGGCAGTACGCTCCATGAGCGGGGTCCTCGTGAAGTTTGACAGTAAAATTCGGGCGCCAACATAGTGTCTGAAAGCGCTGGCGTCGACGGTTCATTCCGTCACCGTGTCTCTTGAAGGAACAAACCCCTTGTGCCATAGGAAGCCAGCCCGCTGGGGTGGTATTGGAATTCTTTCGGAGACGACGATGGCGGAAACGCGCGGACTGATGAATGGCAAACGCGGCCTGATCATGGGTGTGGCGAACAACAAGTCAATTGCCTGGGGCATTGCCAAAGCATTGGCCGACGCGGGAGCTGAACTGGCTCTGACCTACCAGGGTGATGCGTTGAAGAAGCGCGTGGAGCCACTGGCAGACCAGTTGAACGCCATTGTTGTCGGCCATTGCGACGTGACCGATGGCGCTTCCATCGATGCGGTCTTCAAGACGCTGGAAGACAAATGGGGCAAGATCGATTTTCTCGTCCATGCCGTTGCCTTCTCCGACAAATCCGAATTGACCGGCCGTTTCGTCGATACGTCTTCCGATAACTTCGCCCGCACCATGGACATTTCCTGCTACTCGCTGACGGCTGTCACCCAGCGCGCCGAGAAGCTGATGCCCGACGGCGGCTCCATTCTGACGCTGACCTATTACGGCGCCGAGAAGGTTATGCCGCATTATAATGTCATGGGCGTTGCCAAGGCCGCGCTGGAAACCAGCGTAAAGTATCTGGCGATGGACCTCGGCCCGCAGAACATTCGCGTCAACGCGATTTCTGCCGGACCGATCAAGACGCTGGCTGCCTCCGGTATCGGCGACTTCCGCTACATTCTGAAGTGGAACGAATACAACTCTCCTCTGCGCCGCACGGTGACGATCGAGGAAGTCGGCGACAGCGCGTTGTTCCTGGTGTCAGACCTCGGCCGTGGTGTTACCGGCGAGATCCAGCACGTCGACTGCGGCTACAACATTGTCGGCATGAAGGCGGTGGACGCCCCGGACATTTCCGTCGTCAAGGATTGACCGTTTCGAATGGCCGGTTTCACACCGGCCATTTTCATATTGTCCGGCCCCGCCCGCCAGGGGTGATCCCGCATACCGGAAACTGAAATGACATCTGTGCTGAGTGCCCCGAAATCCGACCTGCTGCCCAGGCTGCACGATCCGGAGTTCCTGATCTTTGTCCGCCATGGCCAGACGGACTGGAACTTCGAAGGGCGCATGCAAGGGCAAAGGGACATTCCGCTGAACGACACGGGGCGCGGCCAGGCCAGCGGCAATGGCACGCGTCTCAAAGCGTTTCTGGAGCAGGAGATGATCGATCCCGCCGGTCTGGATTTCGTATCCTCACCGCTCCACCGCACACGGTCGACAATGGAGTTGCTGCGCCAGTCGATGGACCTTCCGGTGGAGGCCTACCGCCTTGAGGACCAGCTCAAGGAGATCACCTTCGGTGACTGGGAAGGCTTCACGCTGGAAGAACTGGCAGAGGAAGAGCAGGATCTGATCCTGCAGCGCCGCGCCGACAAGTGGGGCTTCGTTCCCCCCAAGGGCGAAAGCTACAAGATGTTGGCCGAGCGCATCGGGCGCTGGCTGGTGACCGTCGATCGGCCTTCGGTCGTCGTGTCGCATGGCGGTGTCTTCCGCGTTCTGCGCGGCTTGCTGGAAGGGCTGGACACGGTTTCCGTTCCCAAGCTGGATGTGCCGCAGGACAAGGTCTTTGTCTGGCGTAAGGGCGCTTTCGAGATCGTTTGACAGACCCTTCGTCGGCGTTCGGTCGTAGTTTGCGACGGCCTGTTGCAGGTCTGCGTGAAGGAGAGTTCTGTCTGCGGAAATCACCAATCAATCCATAGAATAAGCCGGAACCAATCCGCCATATCAAGGATCTGCGGCATTCCTCCATTGGCTCAGTAGATACCCTGGGCATACAGGGAAATCTTCGCTTTTGCGACAACGCTATTGGCAGCTTGTCCCATGAGGGTGGCGTAATTCGTGAGCGTCGCACGGTCGGCCTTCTGCTTGTTGGTGCAGACAAACGTCATCACGCTTCCCCATTCCCGTTCCGGCTCGTAGCCGAACTTGCTCAGGCCATAAAGCTCACGCCCTGTCACGATGAAGAAGCCGCGTCCGTAATCGTAAATTTCACCCGGATTGCGGATTTTGGTAACGAGGCAGAATTTCTTGTGGGTGTGAATCGCCCCCAGGATCCAGCAGTCGTTGATGCACACCGACCAGCGGGCAAGCTTCTGGACATTGATCGGAAGACCGGGGGTCAGGTTGAAATGCGTCGGGTCTTCCAGGTTGAAGCGCCGGTAAAGCTGTTGGGTCTGCGCCAGTCTCCCGACATACATCTCGCCACCGGAACGGGCGACCTTGTCATAGACGGCCCACGCGGTGTGTCTTGATATGTGTGACAGGCTGATCTTGCTGTTTGCATCTCCAGGTGATTCAAACTGGGTCCGGTTGGTGTCCCAGGGGTTCTGCCTCAGCTCGTTCAGCTCATAGTGATTGTAGGAAAGTGTCAGTAGATCCTGATCGAAAGCGGTTCTTGAATACGTCATTTCGGTTTCCTCTGGTACAACGGGCCATGAGCGTTTGCTATTCGAAATGTACGCATGTGAAGGCCGCTTTACGTGTGACCTTGGGCACTGCAAAGGAGCCCCCGACCATCCGTGCCTCGGGCTTGTCCAGTGACGGTGATCGGGCGAAGCAGCTGCGGCGTAGATGTTTACAGCGATTGCGAGGGAACCTGGAGACAATCCGGGTCAGGTGCCGTGTCCGCCAATGAATTTTATAGCGAACTGCCAAGCTTTTCAGATTTCAGCACGGTCGGGGATCTGGCCGATTACCGGCCGGTGCCGGACGACTGGTACGTTCTTGCTGCCGACATAGTCCGCTCCAGCGATGCGGTCGCACAGGGCCGGTACAAGGAAGTCAACATGGTTGGCGCCGCGGTGATAGCCGCGGTGTTGAACCGGATCGGCAGCGACCGTGTACCGTTTGTCTTCGGGGGAGACGGCGCAATGCTGGTCGTGTCCGAACACGATGTCGAGGCAGCCAGCGACGCGCTGGCCGGTGTTGTCGGTCTGGCGCGCCAGGTCATGGAACTGGAGCTGCGCGCCGCTGCGATTCCGGTCGCTCATCTGCGGGATCTTGGAGGCGACGTCCGTGTGCGCAAGTACCAGCTCAGCCCGGGCAATCACCTGGCCATGATCCTGGGGGATGGCCTGGCCGTCGCGGACAATATTCTGAAAGATCCGGAAAAAGCGCGGCCGTTTGAGATCTCTCTCCCCGATGCCGCGTTACCGCCGCTCGACGGGCTTTCCTGCAGATGGGAACCGCTTCCTTCACGAAACGGACACATCGTGTCCCTGATCGTCAAGCCGACCGGACGTATTCCAATGCAGGATGTCCTGCGGGGGCTGGCCGATAAACTCGGCTATGATCCCTCGAGGGATGACAGCCGGATGAGACTGGCGGACAAGACGCGTCTTCGTTTTCGCTTTCCACCAACCGGTACGCGTCATGAGGTGCGCCTGGGATCACCGGGAAAAGACTTCCGCGGATGGGCAAAGGCGTTGCTGGAGGCGATGGTCTTCGTCATCAGCTATCACACGGGCTGGCGCATCGGCCCTTTTGACCCGAAACGATACTTCCCCGAACTTGGCCTCAACACTGACCATCGCAAGGTCGGCGACAGTCTGCAGCTCGTGCTGGATCTGACACCGGAGCAGTTTGCAGGGGTCGAAGACTATCTGAAAGCTGGCTATGCCACCGGGGATCTGGTGTTCGGGCTGCATGTGTCCACGTCCGCCCTGATGACCTGCTTTGTCGAGGATATCGGCAAAAGCCGGCATATCCATTTCGTCGACGGGGCTGACGGCGGATTTTCTCTGGCAGCTGCCGAATTCAAGAAACGCCAGGCGAACATGGTGCCGAAGGCGGTCGGTCAGGCCTGACTGCGCAGTGGGCCGTGTCGTTCCAGGGCGGGCATCGGGTGTGCAAAATTCTGTTTAAGGATCATCATCGCAAGGTCGCTGTCGGGAACGGCCTTTGATATGAGGAACCCTTGGATGACGTCGCACCCGTGGCGTTTCAGCCAGTCACGCTCGGCTTCGGTTTCCACACCCTCGGCAAGGACACTGATGTCGAGGCTCTTGGCAAGATTGATCAGCGCACTGGTAAATTTCTGCAGGGCGGGATCGGCATCGACGCCGGAAATGAAGCTTCGGTCGATCTTGACCCGGTCAACCTTCAGATCGCGCAGGCTCGAAATGCTTGAATGGCCGGTTCCAAAGTCGTCCAGTTCGATGAAGAACCCCAGTTCCGACAGGCGGGCGATATTCTGCTTGATGGGGGTAGCCGTGATTTCGTCGATCATCACCGCTTCCAGGATTTCCAGGCTGACATCTGCAGGCTGAAGTCCCAGGTCAAGCACCTGCCGGTGGAGCGCATCCACCGCCTTGGCGCTTGTCAGCAGACTGGCGGTCACGTTCAGGCCCAGATGTATGGCTGGCCTTGTCTTGCCGCTCAGGCTGGCGGCAAACTTCAGCGCCCGGCTGCGCACGGCCTCCTCGATCTCCTCCAGATACCCGACTTCCATTGCGGCGGGCAGGAAAGAGCCTGGATACCGGATCTCGTCGTCATCTATCCACCGGGCGAGGGCTTCTGCGCCGACAACTTCGCCCGTGTGAATATTCACCTGCGGTTGGAACCAAGCAACGATATTGCCGTTCTTGAGCGCATTCTGCAGCTCTTTGGCAATCTCGTCGCTTTCCTCGAAGGCAGCGCGCATTGCCGGGGTGAAGCGATCGAACTTGCGCGGCCCCTTTTGCTTGGCCGCTCTCAGGGCAAGAGCCGCATCGGTCAGCAAATGATCGAAGACCTGCTCGCCCGGACTGCTGATGAAAATGCCCGCATTCGCCTCGATCGCCGATCTGTTGTTGCCGATGATCCGGTCGGTTGCAATTTCCTGGAGAAGTGTGAAAGCCAGTTGCTCGAACTGCGCCGCCTTCTTGAGGCGCGGACGCAGAAACAGGAACTCCGTTCCGCCAGTCCGGCACAGGAAGTCTTCCGGTTCCGCGTGCTGGGTCAGCTGTTCGGCCACCTGGCGCAGAAGTGAATCGCCGTTGTGGTCCCCGAACCGGTCGTTCACCTTCTTGAACTGGCGCAGGTCGATCAGGATCGCACCCGTGCGCGTTCCCGGCTCTGCCGGCGGCAGGTTGCGTATCGTATTCAAAAGGGCGCGGCGGTTCGGCAGTCCGGTCAGGGGATCGTGAAATCCGAGATTTTCGAATTCCTGCTGCGTCCGGTCGGCAAGTGCGCGCGACAGGGCGATGGCAATTGCAAAGGCCGCGACAATGACCAGTCCGCCGACAAGACCGGCAAGTGTAACCGCAAACAGTGTCTCGGATCGCTGCCTCTGCAGGTCCATCAGGAGATAGTCGACGGTGGACTGCCAAAGGTCGAACGCGGCACTGACCAGGGCCGGCTGCATCTCCACCACGGGCTGGGCAATGACATCCGCCCCCTTTGAGGCGGTGATTGTGGAAGAGAGCAGTTTCGAGCCCGCGGTCTGAAAGGCAACGTTCGTTGTCCGGAAGGCTCTCGCCTGTTTTTGCAAGAGATCGGCTTGCTCACCGGTCAGGTCGTTAAAGTAATCAACCGTGTCCCGCGACGCCCCGTCGGCGGCAATCTTGTACTGGCCTCCCTGCACGGGGATCAGCATCTTGTCCCAGACATTGATCTCGCCCCGGCTGGAAATGCTTTTCGCATTGCTTGCCATGATCGCGGATTCGATCACGACGGTCGGCATGGTGTCGGTGATCAGATGCGGAAGTTTTGCGGTCTCGAAAGATGAAGTCGAACTCAGCCTGGTGACCTGGGAGATCATCGAGGCGAGGATACGGGCTTGCCGAAGCGCGAGCGGAATGTTGCCTTCGTTCAGGAAGGTGTCGAGCGGCTGAACGAGGTCGGCGGAAAGCTCATTTCCCCCGAGAGTTTCCAGGCGTTCGCGCAGTTGGACCGGCGTCTCCCTGATCTTGCCGGTGAGCGCCTTCTCCTGCATCAGCGGACCGAGTGCCTCGATCAGGTGCAGCCCGGCCAGGCTGTGGTCGATCGAGTTGACCTTCTCGAATTTATTATGAAACCAGAGTGAGGCAAAGAGCAGGCTGGGTGCCAGCAGAAATACGATCAGTCCAGTCAGCCAGCCCCTGATCCGCAACGTTTTGCCTCTTGGTGTTTATTAGATCCCAACGTGTAATAACGGTAGAGGTTTAAGGATTAGCAAATCAAGGGTCGAATTTTTGCGAACGATTCGCGCGATTTCCTAGGTCGTTAATTCAAGACATCGTGAAACGCGTGCCAAGGACGCCAGCTTCCATTCGAAATCTACTTGTCTTTAATTTTGACAAGGGTGGTGGACGAATGGACTTGCCAAAAATACCTGTATTCCCGGCTGCGGGCTTGAGCTTGCGGGCGCGATGGCGTATCGCTCGGCGCCTGACAGTTCAATTGTAAGCCTCGGTCACCGTTCATGTCGCATAACAGTTTTGGTCATCTTTTCCGGGTTACCACCTGGGGCGAAAGCCACGGTCCCGCTATTGGCTGCGTGGTGGACGGCTGCCCGCCTCTCATTCCCCTGACGGAGACCGATATTCAGGGCTTCATGAACAAGCGCAAGCCGGGCCAGTCCCGCTTCACCACGCAGCGGCGCGAGCCGGATGCAGTGAAGATCCTGTCCGGTGTCATGGTTGACGAGGACGGTATCCAGAAAACGACCGGGACGCCGATTTCGCTGTTTGTCGAAAACACCGACCAGCGCTCCAAGGACTATTCGGAGATCAAGGACCGGTTTCGTCCCGGCCATGCCGATTTCACCTACGACGCCAAATACGGTATCCGCGACTATCGTGGCGGTGGCCGGTCCTCGGCGCGCGAAACCGCCATGCGCGTTGCCGCCGGGGCCGTCGCACGCAAGGTATTGCAGGGCGTAACCGTTCGCGGCGCTTTGGTGCAGGTTGGACCGCACAAGATCGACCGGGCCAACTGGGACTGGGCGGAAGTTGACAACAACGCCTTCTTTTCTCCGGATGCAAAGGCCGCCGCATTCTGGGCGGACTACCTGGACGGTGTCCGCAAGGCCGGGTCTTCCGTCGGTGCCGTCATCGAAGTCGTTGCCGAAGGTGTCCCCGCCGGTTGGGGCGCGCCGATCTACGGCAAGCTGGACACGGATCTTGCTGCTGCGATGATGTCGATCAATGCGGTCAAGGGGGTCGAGGTCGGCAACGGGTTCGATGCCGCAAGCCTGACCGGTGAAGACAATGCAGACGAGATCCGCCTTGATGATGTCGGCCGGCCTGTCTTCCTGAGCAACAATTCCGGCGGCATTCTGGGCGGGATCTCCAACGGCGATCCCTTGGTCGTCCGGTTCGCGGTCAAGCCGACGTCTTCGATCCTCACCGAGCGCAAGTCGATTACCAGCAAGGGTGAAGAGGTCAACGTCATGACGAAGGGCCGGCATGACCCTTGCGTCGGCATTCGCGCAGTGCCGGTCGGCGAAGCGATGATGGCTTGCGTTCTGGCGGACCATTTCCTGCGTCATCGCGGCCAGATCGGCTGACGGGCAGCTTCGCAGCGTTACAACTCGTTACAATTCCGGAAGGCAAGGGCCATGGACCTTGCCCGTCATCTCTCTAGTTTTAACTCCAGCATGACGTCTCATGCATTTCAGGGAGTAATGACATGAATGAAATGACGCCTGTGCGCCGTATGACGGCAAAGGACTTTCCTCAGGAGCTTCTGGATCTTTATGATTTCTACGCGCATGGAAAGATTACCAAGCGCGAGTTCATGAACGGGGCAGCAAAATTCGCGGTGGGTGGACTGACGGCGGCCATGCTGCTGGATCAGCTTTCTCCCAATTATGCGTTGGCACAACAGGTTGCTCCCGATGATGCGGGGATCGTCACCGAACGGATCACTTACCCGTCACCAAACGGCCATGGCGAGGTCAACGGTTATCTGGTGAAGCCCGCAGGTGCGATCGGCAAGCTGCCGGCGGTGCTGGTCGTGCATGAGAACCGCGGTCTCAATCCATATATCGAGGATGTCGCGCGCCGCCTCGGCAAGGCCGGGTTCATGGCGCTGGCGCCGGACGGACTGACCTCGGTCGGCGGTTATCCGGGCAGTGACGATCAGGGCCGCGAATTGCAGCGTACGGTCGATGGTACCAAGCTGATGAACGATTTCTTCGCCGGCTTCGAGTATCTCCTCAACAGTGACGACAGCACCGGCAAGGTTGGGGCGGTTGGTTTCTGCTACGGCGGCGGTGTGGTCAATGCAATTGCGGTCGCCTATCCGGAGCTTGCCGCGGGCGTTCCTTTCTACGGACGTCAGCCGGATCCTGCGGATGTCTCCAAGATCGAAGCGCCCCTGATGCTGCAATATGCCGAGCTGGACGAGCGTATCAATGCAGGCTGGCCGGCGTATGAGGAAGCTCTGAAGGCCAACGGCAAGACCTACGTGGCGCATATGTATCCGGGCGTGAACCACGGCTTCCATAACGACACGACACCACGCTACGACGAAGAGGCTGCAAAGCTCGCAGAGCAGAGAACCGTCGACTTCTTCAAGGAAAACCTGATGTAGGGTTGCCTGGGTCTGCTCGTCTCACCTCATCCCGGTTCCGGCTTTGCCCCGCCGGGATGATCATGATGAGCAGGCTTGGTTTGGTCGTCTTCCAATAAATTGCGGCCCGGCTTGGTGCCGGGGCCGCGATATCTCAGACAAACTTGAAGGCGCGGATGCGGCTCAGGATTTCTTCCGGGTCGGCTGCAAGCGTGTGCAGGTTGATCGCAATCAGCTCCCGGCCATGCTCGCGCGGCGTGCGCTTCCAGTTGCGCATCATGAACTTTTTCCAGACCGGAAAGGTCTGTGCCTTGGTGACGGCGTCATCCAGTGAACGGGTCAGGAGGACGTCCAGCCGGACCAGCTCGATGTTGCGGACGGACGTCCGTTTGACGTCCGTCATCCGGATTGCGGCCCAGTCGATGAAACCGATGCGTTCCACATAAAGCCCGTCTTCGTTGGCGCCGAGCTGTGGCTTGCCTTTTTCGATCATCGGATAGTGCCAGAAGGCAATTGCGAGCGGGGCGAGGGCGGCGAGGGCCAGCAAGGGAAGATTGCCGACAATCCCGATCACGGCGAACAGAATGCCGAGGATGAGGCTGCCGTAGACAATGCTTTCGCTCTGACTGCGGTTAAAGCCGACGGTGAAGGGCACCGGTGTCGGCTTCACGTTTTCCTCTTGTTTGACTGCCTCTTTGTTCGCCGCCATGAAAGGCCCCTTCCGAAGGATCCTCAGGTGTCGAGGATCTCTGTTTCGTCAATCTTGATGTCGAAGCCTTCCAGCCCAACGTAATGACGCTCACGGGAGGCCAGCAGGCGAATTGAACTGACGCCCAGGTCCTTCAGGATCTGTGCACCAAGCCCGACCTCACGCCATTGTTCCTGTCTAGCTTGTGCGGAGCTGTGTTCCTCGGAATCAGCGGCTTCAAAGTCGGATCTCGGCCGCTTGGACTGACGGGCAACGCCCACCGACCCTTCGCGGAGATAGACGATGACACCCCGGCCTCGATCCGCAAAGTGTTTCATGATCTGGTCGAGTGGCTGGACGTCTCCGAAGACATCATCGAGCACGGATTCCAGTTGCAGGCGCACCGGCACGCTGCGGCCGTCCAGAATGTCGCCGTAGACGATGGCCAGATGGTGCATCGGGTCATACGGGGTGGAATAGGTGGTGGCATAGGCCGGGCCGAAAACCGTGTCGACGGGCTGTTCGTTGACCCGTTCCACCAGTTTCTCGGTACGCTGGCGCCAGGCGATCAGGTCGGAAACGGAAACCATCTTCAGGTCGTGCTCGGCTGCAAACTCGGCAACCTGCTGGCCGCGTTTCACGGTGCCATCGTCATTGACCAGCTCGCTGATGACGCCAACCTGCTCCAGGCCGGCGAGACGGCACAGGTCGACGGCAGCTTCCGTATGGCCGGAGCGGATCATGACACCGCCTTCCTTGGCCACCAGCGGGAAGATGTGCCCGGGGCGGACGAAGTCGTCAGCGCCGACATTGGGGTTTGCAAGTGCGCGTACGGTAGAGCAGCGCTCTTCGGCCGAAATGCCGGTGGTCAGTCCCTGGCGGTAGTCCACGGAAATGGTGAAGGCGGTCGCAAGCGGAGCATCATTTTCGGCAACCATAGGGTCAAGACGCAGGCGCCGTGCATGGGCAACCGTCATCGGCGCACAGATGATGCCTGAGGTGTGACGCACCATGAAGGCCATCTGTTCCGGCGTGACCTTGGCGGCGGCAACAATCAGATCGCCTTCGTTCTCGCGGTCGTCATCGTCAGTCACGACCACCATTTCTCCACGTTCGAATGCGCGGATTGCTTCTGCGACACGGGCCTGGGACACGGGATGCTCCTTGGTTGTAGACAGTCCGAGAAAGTCGTTGGGGGTTACAGCGCCATTGGTGGCAATGGCGATCTTGCGGGCCATATCCCGCGAGACCCAGACATTGGGGTCATTGCATAGGGCGGTTACGGAGGCAGGCGACAGGTTGGCGCGGCGCGCAAAGGCGCTGCGGCTTTCCCCTGTCTGCAAGAGCCATAGATCCAATCTCATGGCGTTCGATATACGCCTGATTGTTTTCAGCCTCAAGAGAAGGAATGAGATTTTTCAGTAATACTGAAAGATCAGTCGCTTTTGATAAACTCCGCGACGCGGGAGACAAAGGCAGGCACCATCCAGCTCTCTTCGAGCCCTGCGGCCTTGGCGATACCCGTCAGGTCTTCGCTGAGATAAGACGTAAAATAGGGCTCGTGGAAAAGCTGCGGAAAGACCGACAGAAGGCCGTCATATTCCGGCACGTCTCCGGTTTGCAGGCTGTCGACGAAAAGGAAGGAGCCGCCGGGTTTCAGAACGCGTGCGACCTCCGAGACGACCTGACGCCGGATTTTCGGCGGCAGTTCATGGAACAGGAAGACGCAGGATACGACGTCGAGAGAATTGTCCGCAAACGGCAGGGTCTCGGCCAGGCCGCAGATATAGCCGGCACGGCGCGTCGGCAGGCGCTCACGGGCAACGTTCAGATAGGGTTCCGACAGATCGAGCCCCGTGCCCTTGAGGCGCGGAAATGCGGCCAGGGCGGGCCGCAGGAGACCGCCGGTGCCGCAGGCGATATCAAGATACGAAACGTGGCGTTGGTCCTTGCGGCGCAAGATCCTGGCGAATGGTACCAGGGCCCGTCGGCGCATGGCGGCAGTGGCACCAGAAAAAAGCACATCCACCTGGAAGTCATAGAGCCGGGCACTTTCCTCCGACAGCCAGCCATCGGTCTGAAAATGAAAGTTCTGCCGGTAATAGCGCGGCAGTGCTGCGGCAAACCCCTCGGTGGCATTGACCTCCTGATGTGCACCGCTTGCGCGACGGCGTGCCACCTCCGGCACGTCCTTGAAGAAGGCACGGCTGGTCGCGATCAGCTCGCCCGGCGTCATGGTGCCATCGGAAGGCAGCGGATAAATCCCGTCCTCGACGGACTTCAGATCATCCGCAAACAGCTTGACGATGTCCGACAGCATGCGCCTTTGGCTCGGCACCGGGCCGGTCGGCACCACCTTCGGCGTTTCCGGAAGCTGTTTCTGGAGATCCCGGTTCATCCGCCGCATGGCTTCGGAATGAAGAGTGTAGAGCGCGACTCGGCTGCCCTGGTAAAGCGCATAGCGCGTTCGCCGGGCAAGGCTCAGGAGCGGCGGCAGGCTGCGGGTTCCTTTGACAGGTCCGAATTCCTCATCCGCCGCGCTCATGGCTCACTCCCTGATCAAGGTCTGGTCAACACCGCCACTGCTTCAATATGGGGCGAATAGTGGAACTGGTCCACCGGTGTGACGCTTTGCAGCACGTAGCCGCCGTCGAGCAGGATGCGCAGATCCCGGGCAAGCGTCGCCGGATTGCAGGAGACGGCAACAATCGTCTTGACCTTGGATAGCGCCAGTTGCTCTGCCTGGGCTTGAGCGCCTGCGCGCGGCGGGTCGAAAACCACGGCGTCGTAAGGCTCCAGCTCTTCCTTCACCAGCGGCCTGCGTGACAGGTCTCGCCGTTCAAACGTCACCTTCTTCAGGCCTTGGGGTTTGCGCAGGGCCTTGTCAAAGGCGGCCAGTGCCGCAGCATCGCCTTCGACCGCATGCACATTTGCCTGTCGGCCGAGCCTGAGCGCGAATGTGCCGGCACCGGAAAAGAGATCTGCAATTGTCTTGGCCTTGCCGACACCGTCAATTACCAGCTTGGAAAGTGCATGTTCCGCCGCCAGTGTCGCCTGGGCAAACCCGCCGGGCGCGGCAACAATGCCGATGCCGCCCATGTCGAGCAGCGGCGGGCGCAACTCCAGAATGACTTCACCGTTGACCGAAAGCCGGGCAAGGTTCTGATCGACGACCTTTTGCGACAGGGCAGGGATCTTGCGCTCGTACCCCTTGTCGGCCTTGTCGAGAGCCACATCCAGACCGGTGGTCGTTACCAGGACGGTCATCCGCAGTTCACCCTTTTTCGGCAGCACTTCCGAGGCAAGGGACTTGAGGCCGGGCAGCGCTTCAACGATGACCGGGTCGAGCACCGGGCATTCGGCGATATCGACCAGCCTGTGGCTGGCCTTTTCATGGTAACCGAGCAAGGTGTGGCGTCCGGCGCGGGTGGCCGTCAGTACAGCCCGGCGGCGACCTCCCATGGTCGCAGCTATCGTTCCGGAAACTTCGGTCTCGATGCCACGATCGCGCAAGGCCTTTTCGACCAGCCCGCTTTTCCAGACAAGGTATGGCTCTTCCGCAAGGTGCTGTACGGAACAGCCGCCGCAGGCGGAGTAATGACGGCACACGGGTTCGACCCGGTCCGGCGACGGCTTTTCGATCACAGGCTTTTGGGCGCGCCCGTCCACGACTTTCGCCCGGACGATTTCCCCGGGCAGGGCACCGGCCACGTAGATCGGCCCGGTCTCCGTCTCGGCAACGCCGTCGCCGCGGTGACCGAGCGTGGTGATTTCAATCTCTCTCTCGCTCATGGGCGAGCGATAACGCCAAGTAGGGGTTTGGGCAAGTCTTGATCGTGGGACGTGCTTTCCGCTCCCTTGATGGAAACAGGCTTTTGCTCTTTCACCAGACGTCGAAGGAGATGAAAGGCGACAGCCCTCAGTCGGCTTTCTTTCCGTAGAGCAGCCATTCCGCATTGCCGTCACCACCCTTGACCGGCGAGGGGACGAGGTCGCCTGCATGCCAGTCGGGAATGGTGTTCAACCATATTTGCAGGGATTTTGCGGTCTCTTCGGCAATTGCCGGATCGACCAGACCGCCTTTGCCGATATTGTCCTTGCCCGCCTCGAATTGCGGCTTCACCAGAAAGACGCCTTCAGCACCCGGTGCAGCCAGCGCAAGAGCGGGAGGAAGGGCAAGCTTTAGCGAGATGAAGCTGACATCCGAGACAAGCAGAGCCGGAGCGTCTCCTCCAAGATCCTGTAAGGTCAGGTCCCGGGCGTTGAGGCCGTCGCGCGCGGTCACCTTCGGGTCTGATCGCAGACTGTCGTGCAACTGACCATGCCCGACATCGATGGCGTGAACCTTGTTGGCCCCACGTTCCAGCAGAACCTGGGTAAATCCGCCTGTGGACGCGCCAATATCGAGGCAGATCCGGCCTGCGGGGTCGACCGTGAACCGGTCGAGGCCTTCGATCAGCTTCAGCGCGGCCCGGCTGACATAACCGGAAGCGGGATCTTCTACAGTGATGCTGGCGTCCGCCGAAGTCTTCTGCGCCGGTTTGGTGCATAGATGACCATCGACGCTCACCGTTCCGCGCAGGATTGCGTCACGCGCCCGTGCGCGGCTCGGAAAGACACCCGTATCGACAAGATGCTGGTCGAGGCGTTGTTTGGACATGCAGCCTTCAGAAGCAGCCGGCGATTGCCGAGATCAGGCGGTCGGCATAAACCCGCTCACCGGCATACAGCCACAAAAACGCCGAAAGCGCGACGAGGCCCGTCGCGCCGGCGGTCAGTCCCATGAAAAGCGGCAGGCGCATCGTGTCCGGCTTGCTCCAGCTATCGCCTCAGGAAGAGGCAGGCGCGTTGTCGATCAGCCTGCGCAGCTTCTTCAGGGCATTTTCCTCCGCCTCGCCATAGGCAATGGTTCCGACGAACTTGTTGTCGGCGCTCATCAGGTAGACGGCAGCGGAATGGTCCATCGTATAGTCGCCATCGTCAAGTGGCACCTTCTTGGAATAGACCCGATAGGCCTTCAGCATCGCATCGATCTGTTCCCGCGAACCGGTCAGCGGAACGATACGCTTGTCGAATGCCCAGACATAGTCACGCATGACTTCGGGCGTATCGCGTTCCGGATCCACGGTGACAAAAGCATAGTTCAGCTTGTCCGCATCCGGTCCGAGTTCGGCCATCCAGCCCTGAAGTTCGGAAAGCGTGGTCGGGCAGACGTCCGGACAGAAGGTGAAGCCAAAGAACATCACTGTCGGCTTGGTGGAGAAGGTCTCGTCGGTCACCGTTTCGCCGGTGCCGCTGACAAGTTCGAACGGGCCGCCAATGGCCGCAAGCGGCTCGATCAAGGCACCGGTACCCTTGTTGCCGGCAGTCTGCTGATAGACCAGAACACCGGACACGACAGCAAGCACGGCAACGGCAGCCCAGGCCACGTACCGGAAGAGTTTCAAACCAGACATCGGTTTCGTCCTGCTTTGGCCAGAGCCTTCAGTGCCGGCTTCGAGACGGGCTGGCGGCTCTGACGCTTGAAAAAGATATTGCCGGGCGTTGTCTCTTCACCGAGACAGCGCCCGCTGACGGGGCTCAGTTCTTGCCGTGATCCATCTTGCTATGGTCCATCGCACCATGCGCAGCTTCGCCATCAGGTGCCTTGGCGCCCATCTTGGCGACAGGAAGTTCAATGGCAACATCTCCGGCCTTTTCGAAGGTCAGGACAACCGGAATGCTGGTGCCTTCTTCGAAGGATTGGTTCAGGCCCATGAACATGATGTGGAAGCCGCCCGGTTGAAGTGCAACCGTTTCGCCAGCCGGGATGTCTATGCCATTTTCCATCTTGCGCATTTTCATCACGCCGTCAGTGACTGCCATCTCGTGGATTTCCACCTTGGCGGCAACATCTGAACTGACCGCGACAAGGCGGTCTGTGTCGGTGCCGTTGTTGACGATCTCGACGAAACCGCCACCGGCCTTTGCTTTGGGCGGTGTCGCGCGGGTCCACGGTTGGGTCAGCGTCAGTTCACCAACCTTGTAGTCACTGGCAAGGGCGGACAGGGAGACAAGCGAAAGGGCGGCTGCAGCCGCAACGGATTTCCAGAGTTTCATAATGCTATTCCTTGAGGTCTGAGAAGTTGGATATTCTTTCAGATCAAGGAAGGGGGAGCCCTGATGGCAGTAGCTCTATAAGGAACGGCCAGAACAGCCTGTTGCCCTGCCGGAACACGGTCAGTGGCGGAAATCGCGGGTGACAGGTTCACAGGGGCGAAAGCACTCGCAAGGCAGGGCGCGATAGCGCAGCCATGAGCACAGACCGGGCCGCATTGGCATGTCAGCGGGTTGTGTGGCCCAGGAAGACTTTGTTCCTGCCCGGAGGGCTGGCAGAGACTGGTAAGGCCTGCAGCAACAGCTGCGTCCGGCGTCAGCGCGCTGGCGAGAACCAGCAGAACAAGCCGCATTGCAAAGGCAAGGGTTGCCAGCGCCACCAGAGGGTGGCGCTCCTGCCTCAGCTGTTGCAGCTTTGTGACGCGCGCATTCATGCTAGCGGCTATAAGCCGGTTGCAATGCCGTGTCGAGGGGCGAAACCGCGCAGGTGCATGGGCTGAGGCCTGTCACCTGCGGCGTGGCTGTGTCAGCTCTTTGGAGTTGTCTTGTCTGCAGTCGCATCCGGCGCTTCTTCCGTCGCGGCGCCTTCAGCGGACGCGTTGTTTTCTTCTGCCTCTGCATCGGATGACGATTCGAAATTGTAGATGTCGTCTTCGTAGGCGGGGAAATCTTCAGGCGCGATGACGTATTCTTCTGCTGCTGCATCCAGCGGTTCAGCCGAGATAACCGAACCGACCTGTGCCGTGGAGGCGTATTCGAAGTCGGTCTTTTCTTCCGCTGTCGGTGCCTGACGGGTCAGGACGCGGGCAAGGATGAAGATCACCATCAGGATATTTGAACCGATGATCATGATGTAGAGCCCGGACGGGCCGGTGTTGCTCATGATCATCGAGGCGGCCAGCGGCCCGATGATCGATCCGATCCCGAACGACAGCAGCATGCCGGACGACGTGGCGACAAAATCTTCCGCTGCCGCGTGGTCGAAGGCGTGCGCAACCGCGATTGCATAAAGCGGTTGGACGACCATGCCCATGGCCACGGCGCTCAGTATGGCAACCGTGAAGTCCTTCGGCGAGAAGAACACGATAGCAGCCGAGACGGCAGCGGTCGCGATCCCCAGCCCTGCGATCACAAGTCGCCGGTCAATGCGGTCGGACAAACGCCCAACCGGCCATTGTGCGATAAGCCCGCCACCGACGATGGCTGCCGCATAAAAGGCGGCTTCCTTGGTCGAGAGGCCGATCTGGGACCCATAGAGCGAAGACAGCGTCAGCAGGGCTCCTTGAGAACTGCCGATAAACAGCACGCCGATGAAGGCGGCAGGGGAGTTCTTGTAGAGCTTGACGGGCTGGAACCGCACCAGCGTGATCGGCGCAGGTTGGGTCGAGGTGGTCAGCGATACGGGCATCACCGCAAGGGACACCATCACCGAGGCAATCGCGAAGGGGATGAAATCGGCAATATTCATCGACGCGATCGAGATCTGGCCCAGCATCAGGGCGCCGAACAGGATGACGATGTAGAACGACATCACCGTGCCGCGGTTCTCGTTGGATGCGCTTTCGTTGAGCCAGCTTTCGACGATCATGTAGAAGCCGGCAAGGCTGAAACCGGAGATCATGCGGATGATCATCCAGGCATAGGGATCGATGAGCACGGGATGCAGGATTGCGGCGGCCGACATCAGCGAGACAAGTGCGGCAAAGGCACGAATGTGCCCGGCCCGCATGATCACCAGAGGCGCGCCGAGACAGCCAAGCACCATGCCGAAGAAATAGGCCGAAGAGACCAGACCGATTTCGAAGTCGGTGAAGTAAAACCGTTCGGCGGCCAGCGGCAGCAGTGTCGTCTGCAGACCGTGCCCGAATATGAGCAGGGCAACGGACAACAAGAGAGCGGACACGGAAAGAAGGGTCTGAGCCATGGCTGCATCCTGACGATGGATCGCCGCAGCTCCAACAGAAGCGTCGCGGCCGGTATCGTGCTCCAGAAATAAAACAAAAGCGCCGGATTGATCCGACGCGTCTGTTTCTTTCGACCAGCCTTTTCAGGTATGGCGGCCTGTGTCAATCAGGTTTGAAACCCGCTCCCCAATCGACTTTGTCCATTGCAGCATGTCGCGTGCTGGAGCCGGTAGCCTGAAGACCGGTCAGGCGCGTTGCGGCGCGCTGACGGAGGCCGTTCCGAGTGCGGTGAAGACGGTCTTCAGGATGCCGTCGCAGGTGAGGCCTGCCCGGGCATACATCAGGTCCGGCTTGTCGTGGTCGAGATAGGCATCCGGCAAGGTAAGGGCCCGCACTTTCAGTCCGTTGTCCAGCAAGCCTTCCTCGGCAAGCCGGGTCAGCACATGGCTGCCGAAACCACCAGCGGAGCCTTCTTCGATCATCACGAGAACTTCATGCTCGCGGGCAAGACGGCGGATCATATCCATGTCGAGCGGCTTTGCGAAGCGGGCATCAGCGACTGTGGTCGAAAGACCGGCCGCATCCAGTTCGTCCGCAGCCTTGAGGCATTCGCTCATGCGGCCACCGAAGTTGAGAAGGGCAACCTTGGTGCCCTCCCTGCGGATGACCCCCTTGCCGATTTCAAGTACGCTGCCGCGTTCCGGCATCTCCAGGCCGACACCTTCGCCGCGCGGATAGCGGAAGGAGATCGGGCCTTCGTCATAGGCAACGGCAGTTGCCACCATGTGGCGCAGCTCCACTTCGTCCGAAGCCGCCATGACGACAAAGCCGGGAAGGCAGGTGAGGAAAGCGGTGTCGAAAGCGCCGGCATGGGTCGGGCCATCCGCACCAACGAGGCCTGCACGGTCAATCGGGAAACGCACCGGCAGACCCTGGATCGCCACATCGTGGACAACCTGATCATAGGCGCGCTGCAGGAACGTGGAGTAAATCGCGCAGAAGGGCTTGAAGCCTTCGGTCGCAAGACCCGCGGCGAAAGTGACTGCGTGCTGTTCGGCGATACCAACGTCGAAGGTGCGTTTCGGATAGGCTTCGCCGAACAGATCAAGGCCTGTTCCGTCCGGCATGGCAGCTGTAATCGCGACCACCTTGTCGTCCGTTTCCGCTTCCTTGATCAGGGACGTCGCAAAGACGTTGGTGTAGCTGGGCGCATTGGCCTTCGGCTTGGACTGCTTGCCGGTGACGACATCAAACTTGGCGACGCCGTGATACTTGTCCTTCGCCCCTTCGGCAGGAGCATAACCCTTGCCCTTCTGCGTGACCGCATGGATCAGGATCGGGCCATGGTGGGTGTCGCGGACGTTCTTCAGAACAGGCAGCAGGTGTTCCAGGTTATGGCCGTCCACCGGACCGACATAATAAAAGCCGAGTTCCTCGAAGAGCGTGCCGCCCGTCCAGAACCCGCGGGCATATTCTTCAGCCCGAGCCGCCTTTTCGAACATGGGTTTGGGCAGGTTCTTCACCAGGTTCTTGGCCGCATCGCGCAGGGTCTGGTAGGTCGGGCCTGAAACGAGCCTGGCCAGATAGGCGGACATGGCGCCGACCGGCGGCGCAATGGACATGTCGTTGTCGTTCAGGATGACGATGAGGCGAGAGCCGAGATGGCCGGCGTTGTTCATCGCCTCGTAGGCCATGCCGGCGGACATGGCGCCGTCACCGATCACCGCTATGACGTTATTGTTTCCGCCCTTCAGATCCCGTCCGGCGGCCATGCCGAGGCCTGCCGAGATCGACGTCGAGGAATGGGCTGCACCAAACGGGTCAAAGTCGCTTTCGGCGCGTTTCGTGAAGCCGGACAGGCCATCGCCTTGGCGAAGCGTGCGAATGCGGTCGCGGCGTTCCGTCAGGATCTTGTGCGGATAGCACTGGTGGCCGACGTCCCAGATGAGCTTGTCTTCCGGCGTGTTGAACACGTAGTGCAGCGCGACAGTAAGTTCCACGACGCCAAGCCCGGCGCCCAGGTGTCCGCCAGTAATCGACACGGCATCAATCGTTTCCGCACGCAACTCTTCGGCGAGCTGCTTGAGTTCGCTTTCATCGAGCAGGCGCAGATCGGCCGGGGACTTGACCTTGTCAAGAAGCGGGGTATCGAGCTTGGAAGTCACTCTGGAGATAGCTCCACGATTTGAAACATGGCGGGCAGGCATACACCAACCGGATATAGGGCGCAAATCGGGCGGGGGGTATGCGCCAAATTGGCCTCATGATTTCGGTCGAAAATTTACCACGCCTTTCCCTCAAAAGACTTAAGAAGGTGTTTGGCAGAAACCGTGCAATTTTTAGTGAAAATACGCGCAATCACCCCATTGGGTGATGCAAAGCATTTGGAACTGGCCTAGGGAATGGGTGTGGTCGATGGGGCCACGTGCACAGTGATCAACTGGGAGTCGTAATACACGGCTCCATTTTTTTGTGCGTTGGCCGCTTTCCGGTTGCTGAAACAATAATGATAGCAACTGGCTTCAACACAAGGTTCTGCGTTCCTGAGTACTTTCAAAACAGGCGGGCGATCCGGTGGACGAGCCGTGCGAGTTGAAGTTGTGTGTGCGCTCCGGTCTTTTCGTATATCCGTCGCAGATGTGTTTTTGCAGTGTTCTGCGTGATGCCGAGATCCTGGATCGTGGTGCTCAGTGCACCGGTCATGGTCAGATGCCAGGCCAGACGTGCTTCGGAATGTGAAAGCTCGTAGTGATCCTGAAGGCAAATTTCGACCTCTTCCGGAGGGTCTTTTGATGTTGTCGTGCGGATCAAAAACAAGGGTTGTGCGCAGGCGTCCGGCGGCAGGCCCGGGCACGAAACGGTCTCCAGCGACACCCGGCAGACAAGCCCGCTGTCCGGTGCGGGAGAAAAAAGGACGCTTGTCGGGTCTGCGATGCCGCCGTCTTCGTAAGTCGCCAGGTGTTCCTGAAGGGCAATCTCAAGGCGTCTGCTGTTGATCGCCAGCTGCCGTTGCCGACGGACGGCGATATCCAGTTCGTTCAACCTTTCCAACCCTTCTGACGTCTCGGCAAGTATCACCCGGTTAGCGTCGACAAGAACCGCAGCGCTCTCCTGTTCCAAAAGCATCAATTCCTGGAGCTGGTTTTCTAGCCGTTGTTTTTCCAGTTGGAAGTGCAGATCGAGTGCGGGCAGCAGCGCACTGACGAGGGTGTGAAAGGTCGCGCTGGCCCGGTCCGCGTCAATCCTTTCGGTGCTGTATCCTCTGAAAAGACAGCCAAACAGGACGGAAGAGTGTGCAGTGCGCCTGACTGGGGTAATCAGCCCGGGAGCATTTTTCAGCCAGTTGTCTGCCATATTCGCATCTGAGTGCGAAGTTTCCTGCGATCCGGTGGCGGGGGCGGATGCCGCCTGTCGATGGTTCGCCAGGGATGTCTTTGAATAGGGGTAGAGCGGGGCGGCTTCGGTGAGCAGGAACTGAAATGCGGTGTTGCCGCTCACCGTTTCAATGCGGCTCAAAAGGGTCGCGAGCTCTCTGGCCTGGTCTTCGCCGCCAAGGGACCTTAACGGTGTCCCGTCTCCATCGTATTCGGCAAGAAAGGTTCTGCAGTTCAGTTTGCCGTCGATGAAGTTCAGTACTGGGGGCCAACCTTCAGGTTGTAGCGGGCGCTTGAGCATCCGCATAAGTAGTTCTATGTGGTCGCGTTGGCTGAGTGCCGGCATGCTCTGCTGTGTCTATTAATGATTACATTGTCGAGGCTCTATTTTGACAATATTTTTATCAACTTATCGAATAAATTGCAATAAATCTGCCAATAGTAACCTAGGGTACGCGTGGTCGAATGATCGTTGAATAGTATGAAATTTATTATGTCAGAATATGGGTGGAACTTGGGCTTACTTCAAAATGAATACAGTGGATGCTGGCTTGTGCTGGTGGATTGGCCGCAGTTGACGCCGTCTTCTCGATAAAGGTGGCCGACACATCAACGAGGCGGCGCGCTCGCAAAGCCGGCGATATTCCGGTTGGCGATTGAGCAGCCGCTAGCCGGTCAAGACGATGAGGGATGACGTAAGCTAAAAGCGTCCGCCGGCTGAACAGGCCGCGTTTCAAGGCTGCTCTGATCGCGATTTGACGGTATTGCGTCTGGTCGAACTGGAAAATGACCTTGTCGGATTACTGCGGGTCGAGTGCTTCGGTACCGCTGGCTTCGCCATTTTGACCCAGTTGGATCTTCTCGACCTTGGCTTCCGCCGATTTCAGAAGTGTGTCGCAATGTTTGCGCAGCGCGTCACCGCGCTCGTACATGTCGATGCTTCGCTCCAGCGGCACGTTCCCTTGCTCGAGTTCCCGCACAATGGTTTCCAACTGCTTCAGCGCTTCTTCAAAGGAAAGGCCGGCAATATCGTTGGCAGCATCGGTCATCGGTCGGATCCCGTTTGTCTGGATGGCATCTGGTCTTGAGGGAAACTTGCGGTCTGAGGGCCGAAGGTCAAGGTTTCATTTGGGCCTTCAGACGGTCATCCCCGTGCTTTTCGATCTTGCCGCGCCGAAGCGGGATCGCTTAGCCCGTCATCAACGTCATGACATGGGCTGCGACCGATCGCGCCAGGCCCTCGAGATCGTATCCGCCTTCAAGGACGGAGATCAGGTGACCGTTACTATGAGCATCGGCAACGTCCATCAGCGCGCGCGTTGCCCAGGCAAAGTCGGCTTCGACAAGATTAAGGCCCCCAAGCGGGTCGCGCATGTGCGCATCGAAACCTGCGGAAATGATAACCAGCTCCGGCGCGAAGTGATTGAGGCGAGGCAGCAGCAGGACTTCGAACGCTTCCTTGAAGCCGGTTCCATCCTCCCCCGGGGCCAGAGGTGCATTTACGATCGTGTTGGCTTCTCCGGTCTCCGAGGCGGCTCCTGAGCCCGGATAGAGCGGCATCTGGTGGGTGGAGCAATACATTACCGTGGGATCGTCCCAGAAAATGTCCTGCGTGCCGTTGCCGTGGTGAACGTCGAAATCGACGATGGCCACCCGCTCCAGTCCGAACTTTGCCTGCGCATAACGCGCGGCCACCGCTGCATTGTTGAAAAAGCAGAAGCCCATGGCGCGGTCTTTTTCCGCGTGGTGGCCAGGTGGGCGCGAGGCGGAAAAGGCGTTGTTGACCTTTTTCGTCAGGACCTCGTCGACCGCACGGCATGCACCGCCAACGCCGCGAAGCGCTGCTTCCCAGGTGCCGGGCGACATGGTGGTGTCCGCATCAACCCGGGCTGTTCCTTCCGCCGGCGCCAGCCGGTGGATCTGGTCGACGTAGCTCATCGGGTGGGCGCGGGCGATGTCCTCAACGGTTCCCATTGGGGCGAGGTCGCGTTCCACGGACTGGAATTTTTCGTGCTCCAGGATCCTGTCGATCGCCCGGATCCGGTCCGGTCGCTCCGGATGCCCCACGGGTGTCAGGTGGTCGAGATAGGACGAATGATGCAGAAGCAAGGTAGACAAGGGGGCGTTTCCGGAAGGTCGATTGTTATCTTTTGTCGGCTCTGCATCAGAACGGTTGCCGGACAGGCTGTCAATTCCCGCATTGGAATAACGACTGCGGCAAAATTGGTGAACCGCGGAAAGGAAAGCCGGGAGTTCGGGCGGGCATTTTAGAAAGTCAGGTCTGACTGAACTTGGACCCCGATACCGGTTCCACATGGGGCCTGTCCCGCATCGCGGGAGAGGTGGCTTAAGTCTGATCTGGGAATTCGCTTGAACTTCGCTTGAAAACTTTCGCCATCGCATTGAGCGCGTTTGAGGCAAGTGAGTACATGAGGCAGCTGACTGGGCGAGTGTCGCACGCGTCCCGGTGTGCCGGCTTCAGCTTCGGCTGATCGGACTTGGGTCATGGGAAAGGGAGGGTCAAAAAAAGGGGCCGGCTCTTTGCCGGCCCTTACCGAGGTGCGAGCACCGCAATGCCCGAGGGGAGGTCCGCTGCATCTCAAATCTGATTCTTAAACTACGTGATTCCAGTAAGGGAATGCGAGCTTTTTACCGTAATCCATTTGGGGCATGGTGTTGATAAGTTTGCAGTAGAGGGTCGTATCTCGATAGATATTGTATGATTTGCTTAACCAAAATCGAGTTGCGACGGCGACGGTTGCTTGTCCGTTAAAGCGGAAACTTGCGTCTCTTTTCGGTTAACTTAAGGCGATCCGGATTCAGCTTGAATTTTAGCGCCTGCTTCCGAGTTGCTGTTTTTTAAGGCCTTTTGTTTTGGTGCCGAAGAATGCGCCAAAACATTGCCGGATGAATTTAGCCGGCTCATTCCATCGCAAGTGTTGATCGGGGTCAGTCGCGCGGTGCTGCCGCACGGCGCAGCCGATCGTTGATCGCTTCGCCCAATCCAAAGCTGGGGATAAACTGCACCTTGATGACGCGGACACCCTTGGCGTCCAGAAATCGCATGGCGCGAAACAGATTTGCGGCAGCTTCGGCAAGGTCACTTGCCGGGCTCAGGTTGAATTCAGCCTGTGCACGATCAGCTCCTGGCAAACGATCAGCCCCGAAGGAGAGCAGTCCGTCTGCGGCGTTCACCTCGCTGGCGTTCAGTATCATCGCAGCGTCGGGGGCATAGTGAGACGTCAACATGCCGGGGGCCGCGGGAGCGTCCGGCCGCATGTCGGGGCTCGCGCCTTGCAGCGATTGGCCAAGTACTCGTTCGATGTCCTCGCGAGCAAGGCCTCCTGGCCGCAACAGGCGCGGTGTGCCGTCAACCAGGCCGACAATGGTGGATTCTATACCGACGGCACAAGCGCCCGCATCAATGACGAAGCTGAGCGAAGGGCCGAGATCGGCAACGACGTCCTCTGCGCGCGTCGGACTGATCTTGCCTGAGCGGTTTGCGCTTGGCGCGGCGAGAGGCCTGCCGGTCTTTTCTGCCAGAAATCGCATCACCGGACCGACCGGAACCCGAAGCGCAACAGTCTGAAGTCCGGCAGTGGCCAGATCGGAAATCGTGGAATCCGGACGTTTGGGCACGACCAGCGTCAAGGGGCCGGGCCAGAAGGCTTCAGCCAGTGCAAGTGCGCGTTCGTCGAAAACACCATGTTCCAGTGCTGCATCCAGCGTCTGGACGTGGGAGATGAGCGGATTGAACTGGGGCCTGCCCTTGGCGGCAAAAATCTTCGCACAGGCCGTGCCGTTGGTGGCATCGGCGGCAAGGCCGTAAACGGTTTCGGTCGGCACCGCCACAAGGTCACCCGCCATCAGCGCAGCGCACACCGCATCTGCTTCAGGCGCTTCCTTCCAGTCAGGTGCCGCGATGTCGAGCGTCCAAGTCCGCATGTGCCTCACTCGCTTGCGTACCCGGCAGTCGAGAGCTGACCGGATGTGCGAAGATTTCGGTTCCGACAATGACGGTACAATGAGTTCCGGAAGGGCTCGAGCCGACCGGACATGTCATTTCCGCAATTGACCAAAAAGACGATGACCTGCCGCTGCGATACGGGTTGACGTTAACGTCAACGGGTCTATTGTCCTTTCAAACCGCTGTCGATAGCGCCTTTTGCGGAGTAGCCTTGCCGCCGTCAAGCTCGGAACAGCGAAAACCGCCATCCGGCGGCAAGAATCGAAAGCCAATTGGTTTTGGGAGGACCTGAATGTATCGCGCACCCGTCGATGAGATTGCCTTCACTCTGAAACATGTCTGCGGTCTGTCCGACCTGCAAAAGAGTGCCCGTCATGCCGAACTCGGCGACGATCTTGTCGATGCCATCCTGACCGAGGCGGGCCGGTTCGCCGCCGAGGAAATCGCACCTCTAAATGCAGTTGCCGACAAGCACGGCACGCCGCTTGCCGATGGCAAGGTGTCTACTCCTCCGGGGTGGCGCGAAGCGTATCACGCATGGATCGAGGGCGGCTGGAACAGCCTGACCGCCGATCCGGAGTCCGGCGGCCAGGGCCTGCCGGTCATGATGTCGGCGGCGGCTCTGGAAATGTGGAACTCCGGCTCAATGGCGTTCGCCATCGGCCCAACCCTGACCATCGGCGCTATCGAGGCGATGGAAAAACACGCTTCGGAAGAGCTCAAGGCCAAATACCTGGAGAAGCTGGTTTCCGGCGAGTGGATGGGCACCATGAACCTGACCGAACCGCAGGCCGGTTCGGATCTGAACGCGCTCAAGGCAAAGGCCGAGCGTCGGGACGACGGCACCTACCGCATCTTCGGCCAGAAGATTTTCATTACCTACGGCGACCACGATCTTACCGACAACATCGTTCACATGGTGCTGGCCCGCCTGCCGGATGCGCCAGCAGGCACCAAGGGTATTTCGCTGTTCCTTGTGCCGAAGTTCCTGGTCAACGACGACGGTTCCTTGGGCGAGCGCAACGACGTAAAGGTGGCCGGTGTCGAACACAAGATGGGCATTCACGGTTCGCCCACCTGCACCATGGTCTATGGCGACGAGGGCGGTGCCATCGGCTGGCTGGTCGGAGAGGAAAATCGCGGTCTGGCCTGCATGTTCACGATGATGAACAATGCTCGCCTTGCAGTCGGTATTCAGGGGCTTGGCGTGGCCGAGCGCGCCTATCAGCATGCGCTTGCCTACGCGCTGGAGCGCAAGCAGGGCAGGGCTCCCGGCGAGACCGGCGAAGGCATGAGCCCGATTGCCCGCCACCCGGATATCAAACGCATGCTGCTGGGCATGAAGGCGCGCACGCAGGTTGCCCGCGCCATCTGTTATGCCTGTGCCCACGCCATCGACATGTCGAAGATTGCCGAAGACGACGCTGGCAAGACCTTCTGGAACGAGCGTGCAAGCCTGCTGACGCCGATCGCCAAGGCACTGCCGACCGACTTCGGCGTCGAGGTCGCTTCGCTGGGTATTCAGATACACGGGGGCATGGGCTTCATCGAGGAAACCGGCGCCGCACAACATCTGCGCGACGCCCGCATTGCCCCGATTTATGAAGGCACCAACGGAATCCAGTCCATCGACCTGGTCATGCGCAAGTTGCCGCTGTCCGGCGGTGAGCACATCAAGGGCTTTATCGCGGAACTGCAAACGGTGGCCGACGAGGTTGCTGCCTCCAACCGCCCGGAATTCGGTGCCACCGCGGATCGGCTCTCGGCCAGTATCCGGGATCTTGAGGACGCAACAAGCTTCATGCTGAGCGCGCAGGCGGACGGCAGGGTCGGCGATGCCCTGGCCGGGGCGACGCCCTATCTGCGACTGGCCGGGCTGACCCTGGGCGGCGCCTTGCTTGCCAAGGGTGCGCTTGCCTCGACAGGTGAACCGGCACAGCGGCTTTCAGAACGTACTCTGCTTGCCCGCAGTTTCTGTGAAACCACAATGGGGGAAACCGCCGGTTTGAAGTCGGATATTCTTCTGTCCGCCGAAGCCATTCAGGCGTTCGACGCCGAAGCCCTGGCGTCCTGAACCGCCTGATCGGAGTAGATGATGATCCGCAAGTCCCTTGAAGACGGTGTCCAGACCCTGCGTCTGGACCGGCCGGAAAAGAAGAACGCCCTGACCGGGCAGATGTACAGTGATCTCGCCGAAGCTCTGGAAACAGGCAATACGGATGCGGATATTCGCTGTCATCTGATCTGCGGCCTGCCGGAAGTTTTTACCGCCGGCAACGATATTGGCGACTTCCTGCAATACGCCGGCAAGACCGGGCTTGGTGAAACTCCGGTCGTCCGGTTCCTGAGGGCTCTGGTTCGCAACGAAAAGCCTTTGGTTGCCTCGATAGACGGTATCGCCATCGGTGTCGGCACGACCTTGTTGATGCATTGCGACATGGTGTTTGCCAGCCCGCGCGCCCTCATCCGTTCCCCCTTCGTCGATCTTGGGCTTGTTCCGGAGGCGGGGTCCAGCCTTCTCGGACCACAGATCATGGGGCCGGCCCGGGCCTTTGAGCTGCTCTGCCTCGGCAACGCCTTTTCGGCCGAAAAGGCGACACAGGCCGGACTGGTAAACGAGGTTGTCGAAGGTGACGTCGACGCGGCAGCACTTGCCTGCGCGAAGGAAATCGCCGCAAAGCCGCCCGAAGCAATGACGCTTTCCAGAAAGCTTCTGCGCGGCGACACAGCTCAGCTGTCCGAGCGCGTAGAGGAAGAAATCAGGATCTTCGCCAGCCGGCTGAGTGCGCCGGAAACGATAGCTGCCTTCCAGGCTTTCATGACGAAAAAGAAGGCCTGAGCCACGTTTGCTCGGATGAGAAAATTTCAGACCGCAAGGTTGTCGCCGGAGAGCGGCATACGGAGGAACCACCATGTCCCTGAAGGGCAAGACACTTTTCATCACTGGCGCGTCGCGCGGGATCGGCAAGGCAATTGCGCTGCGGGCTGCGCGTGACGGAGCCAACGTTGCCGTTGCCGCCAAAACCGCCGAGCCACATCCAAAACTGGAAGGCACGATCTACTCCGCTGCCGAGGAGATCGAGGCGGCAGGTGGCAAGGCACTGCCGGTGCTGCTCGACGTGCGCGACGACGAAGCGGTCAAGGAAGCAATGGACAAGACCGCGGCACATTTCGGCGGGCTCGACATTCTGGTCAACAACGCCAGTGCCATTCAACTGACCCCGCTGCAGCAGACCGACATGAAGCGGTTCGATCTGATGCACCAGATCAACACCCGTGGAACGCTTGCCTGTTCCAAACATGCCATCGAACATCTGAAACAGTCCGACAACCCGCATATCCTGATGCTGTCGCCGCCGCTGGACATGCAGGAGAAATGGTTCGCGCCCTTCACGCCCTATTCGATCGCCAAATACGGAATGAGCCTGGTGGTGCTGGGGCTGGCAGGCGAGCTGCGCTCCAAGGGGATTGCGGTCAACGCGCTATGGCCACGCACGACCATCGCGACGGCGGCGATCAAGAACATCATCGGTGGTGACAAGATGATGCAGCAGAGCCGGACGCCGGACATTCTGGCCGATGCAGCCTATGAGATCTTCACCACACCGTCGAAGGAATTTACCGGACAGTTCGTCATTGACGACACGTTCCTGGCCAGTCGCGGTGTCACCGATTTCGACAAGTATCGGGTGGACCCGAGCCTGGCACTGGCACCTGATTTCTTCGTCCCTGACGAGAGCAAGGCGCCGTGCGATCTGGGGCCGGTCAAGAAGTAGAACCTGGTCTTCCACACTGTTCAGAAGATCTAGGGGCCGCCGGATGTCGATCCGGCGGCCTTGTCATTTAACCGCGCATGGTCTTCAGGGCGGTCGCCCATTTGGTCAGCTCGCCCAGAAGCTGCGTGGCGCCTTCGCTCATCTTGTCGTTCGGCGTGAAAACGCTTTCGTCGTTGATGAATTCCGGGAAGAAGGGAACCGGAACCACTTGCGGCAGAGCCATCACGTTGACGTTGCCAAGCAGCTCGCGCAGCGTCTGCGACGCGCGCAGGCCACCGGAAATGCCGCCGTAGCTGATGATGCCGGCCGCCTTGTAGTTCCATTCGCGGTAAAGCACCTGCACGGCATTCACCAACGATGCCGGCGCGAAATAGTCGTATTCCGGGGTCAGGAACAGGAACGCGTCTGCGTCGGCGACAATGCTGCTCCAGCGCTTGGTGTGGTCGTGGGTGTATTGCTGGGCGGCTGGATGCGCCGGCTCGTCCAGGAGTGGCAGGTTGATGTCGGCGAGATCGATGCTTTCCACCTCGAAGCCGCCATGCGCTTCGGCGGCACTGGCTGCCCATTTCGCGATCGTCGGCCCGACCCGGCCAGGCCGGGTCGACCCGGAGATGATCTTCAGTTTCAGCGACATGATGAATTCCTTAAGAAACAAAAGCTTGGGAGGAGTATCCAGACGATACCTCGGTATACGTTGGATACTGGTATGAAATGATGTAAGACTGAGCCGGCCGCAAGACGGCACTTTTTGGAAACCGAGGTATCCTTGATGAAACCGCTGGCGAAACCCGTCGAAGAGCTGCCGCGCGAACAGCTGCCGCACCACGAGGATCCGCGCTGCGTGCCGGTACGAAGACTGCTGCAAACTGTCGGCAGCAAATGGTGCAGCCTGGTGGTTGCCCATCTCGAATATGAGCCGCGCCGGTTTTCCGATCTCAAGCGGTCGATTGGCGGCGTGACCCAGAAATCCCTGACAGCGACCTTGCGGGAACTTGAAAAGGACGGCCTGGTCAACCGCGTCGTGACCCCCAGCATTCCCCCGCGTGTAGACTATTCGCTGACACCGCTCGGCCGGACGCTTCTGGTGCCGCTGAAAGCGCTCACCAACTGGGCGATAGAGAACGAAGCCGCTGTCTCCTCGGCTCGCGAACGGTTCGAGCGGGAGAACGGTCCGGACTGACCTCCGGGCTTGCAATCCGTTGTGTCCTCATGCAATTTGGCGTCGCCGACGAGGGCGGCTGCCGGATCCGCGGAAAGCGAAAGCACCCTGACTTCTGACGACATATGCCGGTTTTTCACCTGCGCCCGACACCAGCGGATCGCCCGGGCTTTCGACACAGGAGAAAAGCCATGTCCGCAGGACCTGCAACTTCCCTCGATGACTTCAAGAAATCCGCACGACGTCTCAGAAAAGCCTTTCTGAAAGGCGAGGCGGAAGCCACTGAACGCGTTTCTGCCAACGTAGACCCGGCAAAGCCCCTTCGCCACGCGGATTTTCTTCATGTGATTGCCCGTGAAGCCGGTCATGACAGCTGGCCTAAGCTGAAATTCACCCTCGAAGCAGCATCGCTGAGCAGGGATGAGCGGGCAGAGCGTTTGAAACAGGCGCTCTATTTCGGCCAGCATTGGGTTACGGAAAAACTGCTTGCCGATGACCCGACGCTGAAGGACGACAATTTCGGTCTTCAGGTTGCCCTGTACGACCTCGACGCCGTTCGCGGGGTGGTGGCAGCGGACGCTGCAGCCGCCACGCGCCTGGTCGGTGTGCGCTCGCCGATCCTGCATCTGGCATTTGCGAAGGAAATACATCGGCGTCCGGAACGGGCGGCAGACATGATCGCCATTGCCGAACTGCTGGTCGCCAACGGAGCGGATGTAAATGACGGTTACCCGGAAAGGCCAGGCGACAAACACATGCTGTCCGCACTCTACGGCGCGTTGTGTCACGCGGATAATTTCGGACTTGGCCGTTGGTTGCTGGAACAGGGAGCCAGTCCCAACGACAACGAAAGCCTCTACCACGCCACCGAGCTTGAGCATCCGCGTGCGCTCGAACTCCTCCTGAAGCATGGCGCGCAGCCGGATGGGACCAATGCCTTGCCGCGCGCACTCGACTTTGACGATGAAATCAAGGTCCGTCTGCTTCTGGAAGCCGGAGCCGATCCGAACATCACCGTGCCGGATCATCCGAGCGGCCAGCCCATGAACACGATTCCCTCCCTGCATCAGGCAGCCCGGCGCGGTGGCTCGGTGAAGGTTGTCGAGCTGTTGCTTGCCCATGGCGCCGATCTGGACGCGGTTTGGGACGGACATACCGGATACGCCATGGCGTTGATTTACGGCAATCTGCCGGTCGCCAAATACCTGGCGGAGAAAGGTCATGCGCACAAGCTGGACCGGAACGAACAGGTTCTGGCCGCCTGCGCCGAGGGAAAGGCAAATCCTGGTAGTCTCGATACTGCGCGTCTGAGCAAGGAAGACAAAAGCCTGCTGACGCGGCTCGCCTTCATTCCAGGCAAGCTGGAACACATGAAGGCGCTGATTGCGGCCGGACTGGACCCGAATGAGCCCGACGACATGGGGCTGCCACCATTGCAGGTGGCAGGCTGGAACGGCCTTGCGGATGAAATGGCCTATTTCCTCTCGCTTGGACCGGATCTTACCCGCAAGAACCGCTTTGGCGGCGATGCTCTCGACACTGTCGTCCACGGTTCGGAATTTTCCCCGAAACGCCGTGAAGCCGATCATATTGCCTGTGCACGTCTGCTGCTTGAAGCCGGCAGCTTGCTTGATCCGCGCTACATCAGCGGATGCGGCAACGAGGAAATGGCACAGTTTCTCGAGGATTGGCTTGCCGGTTCAGCCGATGAAGCCGGCTCCCCGGCAATATTCCGGTAAGTTACAGCAATCTCAGGGTGCATTGCTGGCCAGTGCCCAAATCTGCTGTTAGTACTTCCACGTATTCAAGTGATTGTACGGGAACGGAGGGACTTCATGGAAAGCGCAATCGACCAGGTGAGTGTCTATACGCCACTGATCATCAACGCAGTGAAAGCCATCATCGTTCTGGTGATCGGCTGGTTTCTGGCCGGTTTCCTGTCGAGCATCGTCAAGAGCAGGATCGTGGCTCACCCGCGCATCGACGACACGATCGGCAGCTTTGCCGCATCCATCGTTCGCTGGCTCATCCTGCTCATCACGGTTATCGCGGTTCTGCAGCTCTTCGGCATTCAGGCCACCAGTCTTGTTGCCGTGCTGGGCGCCGGTACACTGGCCATCGGCCTGGCGTTGCAGGGAACATTGAGCGACATCGCCGCAGGCGTGATGCTGATCATCTTCCGGCCCTACAAGATGGGCCAATATGTTGATATCGGCGGAACGTCCGGAACGGTGAAGGATCTCAACATCTTCGTCACCGAGCTTGTGACGCCGGACAACGTTCAGATCATCATGCCGAACGGCAAGGCCTGGGGCACGGTCATCACCAATTTCTCGGCGCATTCCACCCGGCGTCTCGATCTGACCTTCGGCATCGACTATGGCGACGATATCGACAAGGCGGTGCAGATCATTCTCGATGTCGCCAACACGGACGAACGCGTTCACAAGGATCCGGAGCCCTGGGTCCGGTTGACCAATCTGGGAGACAGTTCGGTCGATCTTGGCGTCAGGCTGTGGTGTGATGCCGGAAACTACTGGGAACTGAAGTTCCACATGCTGAAGTCGGTCAAGGAAGCGTTTGATGCCGGTGGCATCTCCATTCCCTATCCGCATTCGGTCGAAATTCAGAAAGCTGGATAATACGGCGTACCATCGCCGCAGGGGAACGTCCGCTGCGGCGATTGTATTCCGATCAAAAGCCTATGCCGTCTCGCGGGTCTTGGTCTTCGGCTTTCGAGTTTCCTCAGGCTCGCTCGTGGCGGTGGCCTCTTCAGTCGGTTCCGACTTGCCCTGGTTCGGCGTTGATGCGTCCGCTGCAGAAGCTTCGAAGCCTTTTGAGTGTGGCTGTGTGCCTTCAGCGCCACCCTTTTCCGGTTCCGCATCGGCAGAGCCGGCGTCACTCTTGGCGACTTCCTGTACTTCTTCGCCTTCTTCGGCGTGGCTGTCTTTGTCCTTCTCCAACTGAGACGGCTCTTCAGGCGTTGCAGTGACGGTATCCGCCGCGCTCAACTTCTCCATGAGCGACGGGTCATTCTGCGCGTCCGCCTCATCGAAGGTGAGAATTTCGGTTTCTGTTTCTCCTGCATCAGGCTCCGCAAGAATGGTCTCCGGGGACAGCTCCTCGCCGGTCTGGTTGCTGGTTCTGATCTCGGTGAAAATGGGAAAGACAGGGTCTTCCATTTCTGTTTCACCGTCGTCCAGGTTCATCAGCTGACGCCGTTTGGTCAGCATGGCAACGTGGTTGCGCAAGTCCTCGTTTTCGGCCAGCAGCGCCTTGAAGTCCTGCGCCCTTAGGCTGAGCAACTGGCAATACCCGAGTGCGACGACATCCGCGCTGCGGCGGCCGCCGGTCATCAGCGCGATTTCACCAAACACGTCACCGCGGCCAAGACGGATGTTGTGGCTGGGTGCACGCACTTCCACTGCGCCGGACGCTATGAAATAGGCAGCATCACCGCGGTCGCCCTTGCGGATCAGTTTCTCGCCCGGCGTCGCGAATTGCGGCCGCATCATCCGGCGAATGGCCTTCTGCTGCTTGCGGGTGAGGTCCGCAAACAGCGGATGCGCGCTGACGAGTTCGCGGGTCTTCAGGCCAAGATCGAGTTTAGGCCGCGTGTGACAGGCTTTTCGGGTCCGCTCGACATCCCGCAGAAGGTCGCGATGCAGTTCGGTGCCGATCAGCATCTGCTCCTTGGCTTCGTCATAGGCGGTTTCTTCCAGCCGGACGCCGGCCTTGCGCAGGAACTGTCCTTCCAGGGCGTCGGCGTAATCCGGATACTGCAGGCGCAGGGCATCGATGGCTGCAAGGGTCTCGTCCTGCCGGATCGCCAGGGTGTCTTGCAGAATGTCGGCAACACGGTCGCCGAGCAGGGGGCGTATCCGCTTGTTGTTGAAGTCGACAAGCTCGTCGGCAAGGATCCGGTAGACCAGCAGGAATTCGAACCGGTCGGCAAGACGGATTGCCAATGGCCGAGCAATCCTGAGCCGCCGCTGCAGTGTCTGGGCGAGACGGAAACCGAGGCCGAATTTCAACGGCTGACGCGCGGCCTGATTATAGCCGGACCGGCCGTCGCTTCGTGTCAGGTCGCCGGTACGTCCGGTCAGGGCCAGGAACCGCGAAACAGACCGTCCGGAGATGGTCTTTTCATGGAAATGCTCCAGCACGAGCTGCTGTTCCCGGTCTGCCAGGGCAATCAGGCCAATGCGGACGCGGTCCCAGTCCTTCAGTTCTTCCAGCTTGTTGGTTTCCGCAGCTGCGGCTTCCGCACGGCTCTCGTAGTCTTTCAGCACATCGTCCGTGACGCGCGGTGCAATGTGATAGTTGCGGGCGGCGGTTTCCAGTTCGTGCCGGACGTCTGACAAAGCCAGGGCCAGGAACTGTGTTCGCAAGGCCTCGTCGCGGGCATTCAGCTTGTCGAGACCGAGCAGCCGGATCAGCGGCTTCAGACTGGTGCCGTAAACCAGCAGCGTAAACAGGACGAAGCCCGTCGCCAGTTTGGTGACGAAGACCGACACTTCGTCCGAGAGCATCGCATGCTCGGACACGCTGAGCGCCAGTGTCAGCGTGACCGCTCCGCGCATGCCGCCCCACAGGATCACCGTTTTGTAGCGGTCGTTGACCGCCTGTCCCATCCGGAAAACGCTGAGCACCGGCAGCAGTCCGAAGATGACGACAGCACGGGCGGCCAATGCGGCGACGATGACGACGAACAGCAACAGGATGTCGACAGGCGTGAAGCCTTCCACGAAACGCGGGATCAGGATGGCGGACAGGAGGAAGATGAGCGAAGCAGCCCAGAAGGAGATCTGCTCCCAGACCGCATGGAGAAATTGCCAGCTGGCCGGCTGAATGCGGGCCGGGCCATAAAGGTTGAACACAGTGCCCGCACAGACGACGGCAACAACGGCGGAAACATCAACGAACTGGTCGCTGAGCACATAGGTGCCGTAGGGCAGTGCCAGGCTCAGGGTCACCTGTGCCAGCGGAATGTCGCGCATGATCGGCAAAAGGGAAACCGCGATCCGGCCAAGCAGTGCACCCACGATGATGCCGCCGGCGAAAGAGCGGCAGAAGGCAATGGCGGCTTCGCCGACGGTCATGGTCTCGTGACCGGCCAGCATGTGCAGCAGGATGACGAAGATCACGATGGCGGCAGCATCGTTCAGCAGGCTCTCGCCTTCCACGATACGGCCGAGCCGCGCGGGCGCGCCAATGTCCCGGAAGATGGCGACAACGGCAACCGGGTCCGTCGTGGCGACAATCGAGCCCAGCAGCAGGCAGGCGATCAGCGTGATGTCGGTGAGCGAAAACAGCGTTGCCAGCGGATAAAGGGCAAAGCCGATGAAGGCTGTTGCGACGAAGACGGCGACAACCGCCATCAGCAGGATCGGGGCAATGTCCTCGACGATCCGTCGAACTTCCAGAGTGAGGGCGGTTTGAAACAGAAGGATGGGCAGAAAAATGTAGAGGATCATCTCCGAATCCAGCGGGGGATTGATGAAGACGTCCGCAATAGCGTTGAAGGCATTCGTTTCGGCAGTGTAGCGCAGATAGATCGCCAGAATGCCGATCATGGTGCCGACCGTGGCCAGCAAAACGCTGGGCGCCAGCCCAAGCCGTCTGGCAAGGGGCTGCAGCAGGGAAATCGTAATCAGGAGCAGCGCGAAAGCGCCTGTAATTAATGGAGTTTCCATGTCGTTATGGTGCACCGCGATTGCGGCAATTTCAAATTGGCCATCCAAAATTATTGCCGCCACGGGCAATAGGACACAGGATTACGCGCAAATGCGTTAACGTCCGAATGCTTTTCGGAACGGCCATGTAAGAAATCTCACCCAGTCGCCGATAAAGAGCCAGATCATCGCCGGAACCAGCATGATCAGTGCAAACGGCAGGAAGAAGACGATCTTCACGAGCTTGAGCGGCAAAGAGGGAGCTTCGGCGGCAGCCCGGTTCCCCAGCACGAAGCGCCAGAAGCGGTTCCACCAGCGCCAGAGATACCAGCTCATGAACAGCGTTACGACGGAAAGGACCGAGAGCAGGATCAGGTCGAAATTTGATATCCAGGGTATCCAGCGGCTTTCCACTTCTTCCGTGTGCTCGGGGTCCTCGCCATTGCGGTGAATGGTCCTGACACTTGTGCGCAAGCTTGCGTCCAGCAACCAGCCTGCGAGCGTATAGTCGTCTCCGGCAGTGGCGGACACCTGAGGCGAGGTCGTTACGGGGGGCGCCTCCGGGCTGAAACGGTTTGCCGTAACAAGGCGGAAGTTTCGTTCATCGGCAGCGTGGATCAGTGTCGTGCTGTTCGGAGGCGAAAGTGCCTTGAGCAGCTCCGTCTGGGTTATTGCCGACTGCGCGGACTCGAAGCGCTTTTCGAGTGCTGTTCTTGAAAACCAGCTTTTGCCGGGCTGCACCAGTGATTTGCTTTCCACAAGCATCAGGTTGACCCGCTGGCTTTCAGCCGCCTTCTGAAATGCGTCGAGGTCGATTTCGCGCACGGACTTGCCGTCACGCACGCTGAGCTGAGGTCGACCGGTTTGCGGGTGCGGGGTGATGCGGCCGGTGACAACCAGCGTCCTGTTTTTGTACTTCGCCAGGCTGGAGGCCAGAATGTCGGCATTCAGATCGGCAATCATGTCTCCGGGACCTGAAGCATTGGCTGCTTCGGAACTGTTGAACCGCGCCATCTTGAGATCCGCGCGTTTAACCGGCCGGGACAGGAACCTGATGTTTCCGTCGAGCGCCCTTGCGGTTGCCGGGTTGATCAGGACGTCTGGAGAAAGCGCAACCGCAAGCCGCGTGCCTTTTGAAGTGCTGATCGGTTTCAGGTCGTAGGTCTTGCCATTTGGCCTCACCATCACCGGCCGGGCTTTGAGGGGCAGGCTGTCAAGCTGGTCCCGAAGTTTGAAAAAATCGGTTTCCCGAAGCGCAAGTTGCAGGGCGTCGGGCACAGGAGCCTTGCCCGGGAGATCACCCGCCAGTGGCCGGTGGTTCTGTCTGGCGGCGTCATCCAGGGCATTCGGCAAGTCGTGCAGGGAGGCGAGCTGAAGGCTTTTCCCGTCAGGCGTGACAAGCTGCCAGGCGTTGCCTGGTGCCGGCATCAGGGCAAGGGATGCAGCACCAGTGACCTTGGGCAACCGCTTTGCAAGGGAAGCGCCTTCATCGAGAAGATGCTTGGGCGTGTCGATATGCTTGCCTGCGGACCCGGCCGCATCGCCTGCTTCCCGCGCAAGCCGCGACAATAGCCCGGCGTCGGCGGTCGAGACAACACACAAGGTGGCTGCCACGAGGGCAAGCACGCGGAGAGAACCTTTGAAACTGCGCAACACGCCTGAAATCCCGGTCAGATAGAAAAGGTGTTTCCAAAAAACTCAAAACGGCAGCAAGGATAATGACCCTCGACCCGGTTGCAACTGCGTCGGCACTGTGCCGATCCGCTTAACCTGCCTTGCGCTCCGACAGCCAGATGCCGCCGATCACCAGCGCCAGAGCGGTGCCGTGGTACCATTTGAACGGTTCTCCGAGGATGGAGACCGCCAGTATGGCGGCGAAGATCGGCACGAGGTTGATAAAGACCCCCGCGCGCGCCGGTCCGATCAGTTCGACACCTCGCATGAAGAAGATCTGCGCGAGGCAGGAAGGAAACAGCGCGATATAAAGGACCACGAGCCAGCCCTGGAGTGACGGCCACTGAACGGTGCCGGCAGCGATGTCGTATGCAAGTCCGGGCAGAGATGTGATGGCGGCAATGCCGGACAGAACCGCAAAGAAAGCCAGTGGTGAGACCTGGGGCCGGTCACGCAGGGCCAGCGTATAGCCGGAATAGAGTACACAGGCGATCAGCATGACGCCATCGCCCGGATTGACGGCAAGCGCCAGCAGCACGTCCAGGCTGCCCTGGGCTGCAATCAGCGTCACCCCGGCAAGCGTCAGCAGAATGCCGATCACCTGCAGGGCTCGGATCCTGCTGCCGAAGGCAATCATGGAACCGATCAGAACAAGAATCGGGACGGATCCCTGGATAATGCCAAGGTTGACGGCCGTGGTTTCCGTCGCAGCGATGTAGAAAAGGGTGTTGAACCCGATGAACCCGAAGACGGCCATCAGCACCATGCGGAAGGAATAGGGCCGCATCAGGGGCCACTCCGCACGTATGTGTCGCCATTGCAGCGGGACCAGGATGCCGGCAACGATCACCCAACGCAGGAACACCACCACCATCGGAGACACTTCCCCCACCGCAAGGCGGCCAGCGACGGTGTTGCCGCCCCAGAACAATGTGGTCAGGGCCAGCATCAACAGGGCGTTGCCGTAGGTCAGGTCGCCTACACGTTTAACCAGCGAAAACATGAAAACCGTTGCGTGGAAGATGGAGTGGAAACCCATCGGTAACGGATTGGCGGGCCCAGGCAAAGGGCTATCTTTTTGTATACCGACTTATACTGTTGGAGATAATGATCTGGATCTTTTCCAAAATGGAAAAGGTCATCCAATCGACCCGGCAATTGACGATTGCGTGTTAAGACCCCAAAACACGGGCTAATATCAGACATTCAAGTTCGTTTAGGGGAGCTGACAGATGACAGGCCGCGTCGATGCCCATGGATTGCAAGTTGCCAGGGTTCTTTATGACTTCGTCAATGAAAAGGCCCTTCCGGATACCGGCGTCGATCAGGACCATTTCTGGAAAAGCCTGTCCAGCCTGATCCACGATCTGGCACCGAAGAACCGGGCACTGCTGGCAAAGCGCGACAGCCTGCAGGAAAAGATCGATATCTGGCACAAGGCCAACCCCGGTACTCCGGACATGGACGGCTACAAGACCTTCCTGACGGAAATCGGTTACCTGGTGCCGGAAGGTGCGGACTTTGCCGTTGGTACCGCCAATATCGATCCGGAAATCGGCTCTGTCGCGGGCCCGCAGCTTGTCGTTCCGGTGATGAACGCGCGCTATGCGCTGAATGCCGCCAACGCCCGCTGGGGCTCTCTTTACGATGCGCTTTACGGCACCGATGCGATGGGCTCTTTGCCGGCAGGCAAGGGATTTGATCCGGCACGGGGTGCCGAGGTGATCGCCTATGCACGCAAGGTCCTGGATGAGGCTGCACCGCTGGCTGATGGAAGCTGGTCCGACGTGACCGGATTTGCCGTTGAAGGCGAAGCTCTGGTTCTTTCCACCAAGACGGGCTCCACGCGCCTTGCCGACGGTTCGCAGTTTGCCGGCTATTCCGGGGACAATGCGGCTCCCTACAAGGTCCTGCTGGTCAGAAACGGTCTGCACCTTGAAATCGACATTGATGCGCAGCATCCGATCGGCAAGACCGATGCCGCCCACATCGCCGACGTGATCCTGGAATCGGCCATGTCGACGATCATGGACTGCGAGGATTCCGTTGCCGCTGTCGACGCGGAAGACAAGGTCGTCGTCTACACCAACTGGCTTGGCCTGATGAAGGGCGACCTGGAAGAAACCTTCGTGAAAGGCGGCGAAACCGTTACCCGCCGCATGAATGGCGATCGCAATTACACCGCTCCCGACGGCTCCGCGCTGTCGCTGCACGGTCGCTCGCTGCTGCTGATCCGCAACGTCGGCCACCTGATGACCAATGATGCCGTGCTCGACAAGGACGGCAACGAGGTGCCGGAAGGTCTCCTCGACGGCATGATCACTTCGCTGATTGCGCTGCACGACATTGGTCCGAACGGCCGGGAGCTCAATAGCCGCGCGGGTTCGGTCTATATCGTCAAGCCGAAGATGCACGGACCGGAAGAAGTGGCATTCGCCTGCGAGATCTTCAACCGCGTTGAAGATGCGCTGGGCCTCGAGCGCAACACGCTAAAGATGGGCATCATGGACGAGGAACGCCGCACCACGGTGAACCTGAAGGAGTGTATCCGCCAGGCCAAGGACAGGGTGTTCTTCATCAACACCGGCTTCCTCGACCGGACCGGCGATGAAATGCACACGTCCATGGAAGCCGGCCCGATGATCCGCAAGGGCGACATGAAGGCCGCGACCTGGATTAGCGCCTACGAGAACAACAACGTCGATGTCGGACTTGCCTGCGGCCTGCCGGGCCACGCGCAGATCGGCAAGGGCATGTGGGCGATGCCTGACCTGATGCATGCCATGCTGGAGCAGAAGATCGGCCATCCGATGTCCGGAGCGAACACGGCCTGGGTTCCGTCACCGACCGCTGCAACGCTCCACGCGCTGCATTATCACAAGGTCGCCGTGAAGGATCGTCAGAACGAGCTGAAGAGCCGCGCTTCCGCCAAGCTGGAAGACATTCTCTCCATTCCTGTTGCCGAACGTCCCAATTGGGCTCCGGAAGACATTCAGGCAGAACTCGACAACAACGCCCAAGGCATTCTGGGCTACGTCGTCCGCTGGGTTGAACAGGGCGTTGGCTGTTCGAAGGTGCCGGACATCAACGATGTTGGCCTGATGGAAGACCGCGCAACGCTGCGCATTTCTTCGCAGCACATCGCCAACTGGTTGCACCATGGCGTTGTCGGCCGTGAGCAGGTTCTGGAGACCATGAAACGCATGGCCGCTGTCGTTGACGGCCAGAATGAAGGTGACCCGCTCTACCGGCCGATGGCGGCGGATTTCGACGGCTCGGTCGCCTTCCAGGCAGCTTGCGAACTGGTGTTCGAAGGCACCAGCCAGCCAAATGGTTACACCGAGCCGGTGCTGCATCGCCGCAGGATCGAGTTTAAGGCGAAAACCGCAGCCTGACATTTGTCACCAGGTCTTGAAGTTTCGGCCGCCGGGATCACTCCCGGCGGCCGAAATCGTTATGATCCCCTGTTCCCGCATGGCGTGTTGCTTCGCTTTGTGCTGCGCAATACGGGAATGGTAAACGGGTAAAAATCGAAGCAAACTGTCTTGGATCGAAAGCGTACAGTTTCCGGAAAATATTCTCGCGTTTACAATCAGTTAAAACAATTTACCAACTGTTATCCATATTGCATGGGATATAGGTGTTTTTACTACTTTAGAGCAGAAAAACGCTATCTTGCATCATCTGGAGTTGATGATGCTAACCGTCCTGTCTTGCATAGCTTTCGAGCATGACCCGTTGTTTGTTGCCCTGGCGGTAATAATCCTGACGGTCGGTGCCGTTTTGACTATGCGGCTGTTCGCCCGTGTTCGGCGGACACAGGGCGATCTCAAGTATCTCTGGCTGCTGTTGTCCGGCCTGATCGCCGGCGGTACGATCTGGAGCACGCACTTCGTTGCCATGATCGCCTACAAGAGCCCGTTCATTCTGGGTTACGATCTCAAACTGACGGCCTTCTCGCTGGTTATCGCCATTGCCGGCACGACGGCAGGACTTCTCGTCAGTAGCATTTCCCCGCGCTCAGCGCTTATCGAGGTCGGGGGCGTCATCTTCGGTGCCTCTATTGCGGCGATGCATTTCATCGGGATCAAGGCGCTTCAGATATCCGGCATCATGATGTTGTCGGCGCCTTTCGTGGTCGTTTCCATCGTATTGGCCTGCGTCTTCTGCCTCATTGCCACCAGCCGAGTCGCCCGCCCGGTGACACGCTACTGCAAATACGGGGCTGTCCTCAGCCTGATCCTGGCTGTGGCCAGCCTGCACTTTGTTGCCATGGCTGGTGTCGAAATTCTGCCACTGCGGCTGGATGGCAGCGTCAAGGACCTTGTCTCCAACCAGTTGATCGGCATCTCGGTGGTCTTCACCATGAGTGTCCTGTTGCTGTCGGCGATGATCACCTATTCGATCGACAGCGCGAACTCCCAGGTTGCCGAAAGCAGGGTCAACCACATTACTCATCACGACCCGCTGACCGGTCTACCGAACCGCCGGGCACTCGACCGCCATCTCGATAGTTTCCTAACCAGGTATGCTGCCGACAATGCCCGGGTCGTCGTGCTCAACTGCAGTCTGAGCCGGTTCAAGGAAGTCAACGAAGTTCATGGCCATGCGTGCGGAGATGCTCTGCTGCGGCACGTTGCCAAGCATCTGTCGGAGAACCTGGAGGCCGATGAATACATCGCCAGGAACGGCGGCGTCGAATTCGTGATCGTCGGCAAGCCGGTCTACTACCGGGGCTATATCCTTGACCTTTGCAAGCGCATCCAGAAGCTGGTCGCTCGGCCACTGCTATGGCAGGGCGAAGAAATCCGCGTCAGTTGCAGTGTCGGCTACGCGAACTATCCCGATCACGCATCGTCGGGTGCGCAGCTGATCGAAGCCGCGGAGCGTGCCATGCACCGTGCCAAGGCTGCCGGCGGCAATGCCGCGCTTTGTTATGACGTCGAGCTAGATCAACAGACCCGCGAGCGCAGTGCCCTTGCCATGGACCTGCGCAATGCCCTGAAGAACGGCGAGTTCGAGCTTTATTATCAGCTTCAGAACGATGTCATGACCCGGGAAGTCACCGGCACGGAAGTTCTGCTGCGCTGGAACCACCCGCAGCGCGGCATGATCCCGCCGTTCGAGTTCATCCCGATTGCGGAAGAGACCGGCCAGATCCGCGAAATCGGCGCCTGGATCATCCGTACCGCCTGCCGTGAGGCAGCGTCCTGGGACAACCGGGTCAAGATCGCGGTCAATGTGGCGCCAGTGCAGCTTGCCGACAGCAGCTTTCCGGATATCGTTGCCCACGCCTTGAAGGAAAGCGGCCTGTCGCCGGAGCGTCTCGAACTGGAGATCACCGAGACCGGCATCATCGCCGACACATCGCACGCGCTTCAGATCATCCATCAGCTGAAACGTCTCGGCATTCGCATCGCCATGGACGACTTCGGCACCGGCTATTCGTCGCTTGCCACACTGCAGGCCTTTCCGTTCGACAAGATCAAGATCGACCGGGAGTTCGTCAAGGATCTCGGGGGCAACAAGCAGTCAGAAGCGATCATCAAGGCAACGATCATTCTGGGTGAAAGTCTCAATATTCCGGTGCTGGCCGAAGGTGTGGAAACGGAAGACCATCTCGGCTTTCTTGCTTCGCAAGGGTGCAACGAGGTTCAGGGCTTCCTGTTTGGCAGGCCCATGCCGGTGGCCGACGTCCGCCGTGCCTTGATGGCATCAACCGCCATCCGGGTCGAAGAACCGGTTCCGCCCGCTGAGCCCGCGCAGGACATGACGCTGATCAGCAAGGTGGCCTGAGGCAACCTTCATTCCCGTCATCCCATGGTTTGACCATGAGATGACAAGGGCATGGGCCGGGTAAAGAAAACCGCCTTGCCGGCCCTGATCCCCTTACAGCGGCAAAGCCGGGCTTTCCTGAAACCCGAGATGCAGTTCGTTGCCGGTATAGGGATGGGCCCGCGCGACGTCTTCGTTCAGATCATGACCGAGACCCGGTTCGCTTGAAGGAATGACATAGCCGTCTTCCCATCGAATAGGTGTCTTCAAGAGGTCGGCATAGAACCCGTCAAAGGTCCGGATGGATTCCAGCACCAGGAAATTCGGGCTGCAGGTTGCCAGCTGGATGTTTGCGAGCGCCACCAGCGGACCGCAATAAAGGTGAGGGGCGATCTGCGCTGACCGGCATTCCGCCATGGCGGCAATCTTCTTGGCTTCCAGAAGGCCGCCGACGCGACCAAGGTTCATCTGCAGGATACTGGCCGCACCGGTTTCAAGCACGCGGGCGAATTCATACTTCGTGCACAGACGCTCACCCGTTGCAACTGGCATGGAGGTAAACCGCGCAACCTCGGCCATGTCTTCCGGCTTTTCGGGTGGGATCGGCTCTTCGAACCAAAGCGGATCATAGCCCTCTATCCGGCGTGCAAGCCGCTTGGCCCCGGAAACGGTGAACTGTCCGTGGGTACCGAAAAGAAGATCGGCCCTCGTGCCGACTGCATTGCGGATCTGCCGGCAGAAGGCTTCCGAGCGTTCCAGATCGTCAAGGCTCGGCTGGTGGCCATCGTAGATCGTATAGGCACCAGCCGGATCGAACTTCACCGCCGTGAAACCCTGGCTGACGGCCTTGACCGCCGCTTCGGCCGCCATGTCCGGATCGTTGTAGACATTGGGTTTCGACGGGTCCGGATAGACATCGCCATCGGAGGGATAAAGGTAGGTGTAGGAGCGCAGGCGCTCATGCACCTTGCCGCCCAGAAGCTGATAGGCTGGCTTGCCAGCGGCTTTGCCGACGATGTCCCAGCAAGCCATTTCCAGACCTGACAAAACGCCCATCACGGTCACATCAGGACGTTGCGTATATCCGGCACCATAGGTCTTGTGCCACAGCTTCTCGATATGATGCGGATCTTCGCCCTCGAACTGGCGCTGGAACACGTCCTTCGCCATCTCGGCCACCAGGTGCGGGCCGAAGGTGGCGTTGTAGATCTCGCCATAGCCTATGATGCCGCAAGCAGTCACCAGCTTGACGAAGATGAAGTAGCGCCCGCCATGGCGCGGCGGGGCGTTTTCGACGACGAAGGTCTCGATTTGGTCGAGTTTCATGTTGGTCCGCTTAGCTCGCGTTGCTGATCGTGATGGACTTTACCTTGGTATAGGCGTCGAGGCCTTCCCAGCCTTTTTCGCGGCCGTAACCTGATTTCTTGTTGCCGCCGAAAGGCAGCTCAAGCCCCCCGGCCCAATAATCGTTAACTGACACCTGGCCGCAATCCATTGCGCCGGCAACCCGCATCGCCCGCCCGACATCATTGGTATAGACGCTGGCAATCAGGCCGAAGTCCGTACCGTTGGCAAGGGCGACGGCTTCTTCCTCGCTTTCGAACAGTTGCACCGACAGGACAGGGCCGAAAATCTCTTCCTGGATTGCCGGATCGTTCGGTGCAAGGTCCGCAATTACCGTTGGCTGGAAGAACCAGCCTTTGCCCGTCTCTGCGTCGCCGGTCGCGTCGCCGCCGGTCAGGATGTTGGCACCGCGCGCCTTTGCGGCATCCACATGGGCCTTGATGCGGGACAGGTGCAGCTCGGAATTGATGGCCCCCATGTCCGGAGCCGTCAGTCCGTGACCGGTCCTGATCTTGGCGGCTCGTTCGGCAAGGATGGAAAGCACTTCGTCGCGGATCGATTTATGCAGGATCAGCCGGGATCCGGCCGAACAGATCTGACCGGAGTTCGAGAAGATTGCCCAGTAGGCTCCGTCGGCGACCTTTTCCGGATCGGCGTCGGCAAAGGCGATCAGCGGTGACTTGCCGCCAAGTTCCAGCGTCAGGCGGGTCACATTCGGGGCAGCCATCTGGGCAACATTGATACCGGTGGTGACGGAGCCAGTGAAGGTCAGCTGCTTGATGCGTGGATCGCGCGCCATGTGCGCGCCGACATTACTGCCCAGGCCGGTGACCACATTCACCAGCCCTTCCGGCACCCCGGCCTCGCAAAGCAGTTCCGCCATGACCAGCGCAGTAAAGGGCGTGGTCTCGGCCGGCTTGGCAACAACGGAACAGCCCGCGGCAAGGGCAGGGGCGACACCACGCGCGAAGGTCGAGGTGGGATAGTTCCAGGGAATGATGTGTCCTGTAACGCCGACCGGTTCGCGCACGGTGAAGGCGGTATAGGCCGGACCAAGATTGACCGATCGGCCATCGAGCTTGTCGGCAGCGCCGGCGTAATATTCGAAAAGGCGTGCGGAGGACTGAACGTCACCCTGGGCCTCGGCCAGCGTCTTGCCGCTGTCGACCACCTCTATCACGGCCAACCGGTCTGCGTTGTCGCGGAAGACCCGGGCAACATTGTTGAGGATACGGCAGCGCTCTGCCGGTGAGACTTGCCGCCAATGCAGGGCTGCTTTCTCGGCAGCGTCGATGGCGTTATCCATATCGGTGTCGGACCCGAGAGAAAATTCGGCAAAGGCTTCCGCCCGGCCCGGATCGAAGCTTTCCATCTTCTTGTTCGAGGCCGGAGTGCGTTTGCCGGCAATGAAATGCCCGTCGGGCAAGGCATCCAGCTTGCCGGTGGTCAGATAGTCTTGGGCGATGTCCTGAACGGTCATGAGAGGGCTCGCTTCTGGTCTTCAAGTATGAGATCGGCTCCCTTGAGAGCCAGCATCATGGTCGGGGCGTTGGTGTTGCCGGAGGTGATGTTCGGAAAGGCGGAGGCGTCGGCAACGCGAAGCCCTTCAATTCCGTGCACCTGCAGCCGGCTGTTGACGACGGTTGTCTCGCGGTTCTCGCCCATGCGGCAAGTCGATACCGGATGGAAGACGGTGCTGGCCCGGGCGCGGAAGTCCGCCAGGATGCCGTCGCCGTCGAGTTCTCCGAGGTTCGGAGCGATGGGGTGCTCGACAAGCGCGCTCAAGGCCTGGCTTGCCATCAGCTTCTGGCAGAGCTTGCCGCCATCGATCACGGTCTGGCGGTCTTCCTCGGTCGCCAGCGAATTGGGCTGGATCGAAGGCGCCGCACTGGCATTGGCACTTTTGATGTCGATGCGGCCGCGGCTCGTCGGGCGGGCCGGCTGTGCGCAAATGATGAAGCCGTTGAACGGATCGATGCTCAGCCGTGTCTTGTCCTTGTAAGGCCTCAGGCGATAGCTGATAGGATTGAAATAGAGCTGCTGGTCCGGCCGGCTCAGCTCGGGGCGCGAGCGCAGGAATCCGCCGCACTGGTTGACGGATAGAGCCAGAGGACCCTTGCGGGTTGCTGCATATTGCATGGCGGACAGGGCCTGGCCCAGCAAGGGACGCAGGATCGCATTGAGTGTCGGTTCCTTGGCCCGGAAGGTGAAGTTCGCAGCCAGATGATCCTGCAGATTGCCGCCGACATTGTCATTGGCCCGGATCACCGGAATGCCGAGCTCATTCAGCAACCTTCCCGGGCCGATGCCGGAAACCTGAAGCAGTTGCGGCGAACCGATTGCGCCCGCCGCCAGGATGACCTCCCGGCTGGCAAGCAGGATTTCCCCGCTCAGGAGTTCGACGCCGACAGCCGTTCTTCCTTCAAACAGGATGCGGGCAACCTGGGCCTGTGTCCGGACGCTTAGGTTCTTGCGGGCAAGGGCAGGATGGAGATAGGCGCGTGCGGACGAACACCGGCGGCCATCTTGCGTGTTGATCTGGTAAATGCCGCCACCTTCGGGAGCATCACCGTTGAAGTCGTCACTCCAGGGCAGGCCCACTTCACGGATCGCGGCAAAGAAGTGCCGGTTCACCCTGTGGATCTGGTCGGACACATTCTGGATATGGATCGGTCCCTCGCCTTGCTTCACCCCCTCGCAGGTCACCCGGGTTTCAAGGCGCTCGTAAGTTGCCTTTACATTCGCCCAGCCCCAACCTGCCGCGCCGGAGGCCTCCCAGTCTTCGAAATCGCCAGGCAGACCTCGGCAATAGACCATGGCGTTGATCGAGCCGGAGCCACCCAGCAATCGACCGCGGGGCCAGTAGACACTGCGTCCGCCGAGGCCTTCGTCTGGTTCGGTCATGAAGCGCCACGTGCGTTTTGGGTCGGAATTCAGCTTGCCATAGCCGAGTGGCAGCGACACCCAGGGTGAGGCATCGGACCCACCGGCCTCCAGCAGCAGAACACGCGTCTGCGGATCTGCGCTCAGGCGTTCCGCCAGGATGCATCCGGCCGAGCCGGCTCCCACGATGATGTAATCGACCTTGTCCATGATGCGCTGCCGGTTGACCGCTGTTTCGGAGAAGTGTCTGCGAGGATGGAAAATTCCTGAAACGAAAAAATATTTGGTATAGCTTTGAAAAAATTTGAAGGAGACGCTTGTTGCACAGGTGCGAATTCGTTTCAGAAAGTGAAAACAGCTTCCGCACCTGATGATGGAAGGAAGACGAAATGGCCTACAGCCTGCCACCGCTCACATGGCTGCGCGCCTTCGAGGCGGCTGCGCGCCTGGGGAACTTCACCCGGGCGGCGGAGGAGCTGCTGATCACTCCGGCTGCTGTCAGCTACCAGGTTCGCCAGCTGGAACAGCTCCTCGGCTACCCGCTGTTCGACCGTGTTCACAGGGAACTGGCCCTGACCAGACTGGGGCAGACTTACCTGCCGACGGTCGAGAAGGCGTTTTCGGATCTTTCAATCGCCACCGTCTCGGTGTTTGGCGAGCGGGACAGGCAGCCGGTTCGTTTTCGATGCCTCAACAGCTTCGGCCAGCTCTGGATGATCCCGCGTCTGCGCGCTTTTCAGGAGGCACATCCGGGCATCGATCTGCAGATGATCTCGGCCTCCTGGGCGGAAACTCTCAGCCCGGAACTGTTCGACATAGATATCCGTTTCGGCGACGGCAGCTGGACTGACGGAGTGGTGGCGTTTCTTTTGAACGACCCGATCATCCCGGTCTGTCATCCGGATCTGGCGCTTGACCCAGGCAAGCGTGAAATCGAGGCGCTGGCGGAAGCAACCCGGCTCGACATCATGGGCGTGATCGACACCTGGGAAAGTTTCTTCCGCAGCCACGGTCATGCGGTTCCAAAACGCAACGGCCTGCAGGTTGACCAGACCCTGTCGGCCCTGGAACTGGCTGCTCTCGGCCATGGCCACGCTCTGGTTCTGGAAACGCTCGCCCAACCGTATCTCGACAGCGGCCGGCTGATCCGTTCATCGGACAAGAAGATAAAGAGCCGGCACAGCTACTATCTCGTCACCGACGGCTCGCGTCAGGCACTCGGCCCCGACGCCCAGATCTTTTGCGACTGGATGTTCCGGGAACTTGGGGGCGAAGCGGGGGAAGGGAGGATCAAGGATATGAGAAGTTTGTCGGACTGACCACGACAAACTCCGGTTCAAACTGGACGTCTGGACTGAAAGTGTCAGAGGGCGCAGTTGACGTGGTTCGTGTAACGAACTTCCGCCCTCCTCAGTTGTCATCCCCGCGAAGGCGGGGATCCAGTAACAACATGAATTTGCTTTGGAAATATAATTCTCACCTCACGGTGTACTGGATTCCCGCCTTCGCGGGAATGACAAGTGTGGTTGTGGCAGTCGCCGCGGGAACCACTTTCGGATCAGACACTCAGGATAAGGAAGTGAGTTTGGCTGAGCAAAAGCTCACCCGCTCGAGCTGCAAGATTAATCCAGCGAGAAGGTGAATTCGAACAACCGGTCAATTGGGTCGAGCGGTTTGGGATCGCGGTATCGATTGAGGTCTAGCAGGCCTGCCTGAAGTTCATCCTGGTCTTTCAGGGCGGTCTGGATCCGGTCGAAGTCGGTCCAGAATTCCGGGTCGGTTCTGCGGACGCCAAAACGGTCGACGAGCTTGAGGAAATCATCTTGTGACCTGATCTCCCGAACCGTTTCCACGAAGGCCGGCAGGTGATCCTGTTTCACCTTGAACATGAAATTCGGATAGCTGCTGAACTGGCCGGGTACGACCGTCACGCTGTCGTTCTGGGGTTCGCGGCGCAGATCCTCGTTGAATATGAAGGCAACGTTGCTGTGGGCCATGTCATGCACCAGGGTAAAGACCTGCGTGTCCCGTTCCGTTTCCACGAGCAGAACCGAGATATCAGGCAGGAACTTTGCATATGGCGCAGGTTTCTGGGCAAGCGGGCGTAGTTGCCCAGCAGGCGTGTCACTGGACGCACAGGCATTGCCGGTGCAGCGGTTGATAGGGTCTTGTTCAGCCCACAGGCCAGCAGGTTCGCGCAGCAGCTCGGTGAGGAACTCCTCCTTGGGATCGCTGGTGGAAAAGGCGATACCCGTCGGAGACCTGGTGTCGAGCGCGCTTTCCTTCCAGAGGTCGACCATGCTGACAAGCGGACCTTGATACCAGCTTTCGTGCATGGGTTTGCGCACTTGTGGTGGCAGGAACGACAGGAAGGTTCGCTCTCCCTCACGGCGCAGGCTGTCCATATAAAGGCGTGTCGTGAGCTGGTGTTCCACGTTGCCGAAGACATCGAACCCGGCAACGAGATTGTAGTAGATCCTCTCGAACAGCGGGAAATCGATTACCCAGGCGGTTTCGGGCACCGCGCCGACGAAGCCTGTCACGACCGAGGCGGAAGAGAAATTACGGTAGACGGTCAGACGGGCATCGACCTCGGAGCCATCACCTTGCCAGATGTCACCGTAGTCGGGGCCGCCTTCCGCCAGGAACTTGCGTTCATACCGCCCCTTGCGAAACTCCTGATACTTGACCGGTCCGAGCGACAGGAAGCCTTCCAGACGCTTGGACAGTTTTCCCTTTGACTGGGCAACCGGCAGTTCGAGGATCGGGGTCGCGGCTTCCAGGAAGCTCGGGTCGGTGACGGAGAGATCGGCGTCGGGTGTCAGGAAGGAGACCCAGAAACGGTCCTCGATCACGTTCACCGCGACCTGGCCGTAGCAGACCGGACCACGAATGAAAGAGCGGACAAAATAAAGTGCTTCGTCCAGCAGGAACTGGTAGCGGCTGTGCGCAGGAATGGCGCGGAAGGTCGACAGCGGGTTGCCGCCTGCAGCCGTTGAATAGGGCGGCAGGCTCGCAATCTCCCAGTCGCTTTTCAGGAACAGGTCTTCATAGCGGTTCAGGCGTTCGGGGCCGATCTCATAGACCATGTGCTCCTTGTGCAGGATGGTGCCGTCAATCGGGATGAGCCTGTAATGAAAGGGGCCACCTGGATCGTCAAAGGGTCGGCGCGAGGCAATCTCATCTGGAGGCGACCCGGTCGCGGTTCTGGAACGGATTACGCGGAAGAAGCGGTTCTGGTCATCGCCTTCCAGGTGCAGATGGGCCAGGAACAGATGTTCATAGATATAGCGCGCGACAAGTTTCGACCGTTTGTCGCCGCGGTTGAAGAACGTTTCGACGGTGTGCACCGACTGTTCGACACTCTGTGGCAATCCTTTGCCGGCGTCCGGTGCAGGTGCCCCATCCCTGGCCCAGGACAGCAGGGTCTCGTAGTCGCCATCTGCAAGCGGCGCCATGGCAAAGGGCATGCCGCCCTGCGGGTGTTCCTCGAGGTAGTCCTTCACCTTGCCAGGCATGGCGCAGGTGTTTGCACGCAGCGTCGAAATGTCGATGTCGTCAGGAAGCGGCGCTCCGAGCTTGAACGAATTCTTGCGGCCGGCCAGCAGCAGTTGTTCCAGAACGGATGGTCCGTCCTGTGCACCGACAACGTCGAAGAAACCCTTGGCGCGCCAGCCCGGAACAGACTTTGCGTCGATCCCCAGGCGTGTCATCGGAGCATCTTCCAGACGCGAGGAATCGTAGACTTTCTGCTTGCTCGCTCCGCGCATCCAGCCCGCGGCGGATGACAGCTTGAGCTGACAAGGTGCGTCATAGCAGCCGTGGCAGACGACGCAGCGCTTGTTGAGGACATCGAGAGCTGATGTATCCTCCTGCGCCGATGCAGCGCCGGCACAGCAAATCAGAAGTATGGCGCGAAACGCCTGTTTCAGGATCCGAGGCCAGAGAGCCTGAAGGCGGCCGGCCGCAATCATGCCAGAGGCATCAACCTTCATCGTCTTCCATCCGTGGACGGGTCACCCGGCTCGGGTCATCAGGCCCCTTGTAGTTGAACAGGTAAGCCCAGGTGGCATAGGCGGTGATTGCCGCCATGATGTAGACCCAGGTGATATTGCCGAATGCATATTCCACACCGGTCCAGCCGGCGCAAAAAGCGACCAGAACAATTCTGCGCCAAAGCGCATCAAACCAGGGATGTTCTACGGGACCAAACACAGTTTTGCCTTCCTTTTGCGTCATCTGAGCCGAGCTGCCCGGGCTTGCTGACGTAGCGGGAGCCTCAAGAGCTTGCAAAATCAGGCAAAACTTGCCTGCCATCACCTGATTACACCTTGAAACTGGCTGCTGAACAAGGGAATGTGGCGTACCACTCCCGGCCACGGAAATTCATGTTGATAAGAGGAGCCTGGCTTCCGACATGCTGACTGCGCTTGATCTCCTGACAGCTAATGACACGCCAGGTCAACACCCACCTTCCTATTACGCTGCAACTGCCAACAGGCAAACGGCTCACCCGGTTCTCGATGGCTCACACACCTGCACGGTCTGCGTCATCGGTGGCGGTTATACGGGGCTATCGGCTGCATTGCATCTGGCTGAACGGGGTGTTGACGTCATCCTCCTGGAAGCCAACCGGATCGGGTGGGGCGCCTCGGGCCGCAATGGCGGCCAGGTCGGTTCCGGCCAGCGCATGGACCAGACGGTTCTGGAAGAACGCCATGGCAAGTCTCACGCCAGATTGCTGTGGGACCTTGCCGAGGATTCCAAGGCGCTGGTCAAGGACCTGATCATCAAGCACCAGATCGCCTGCGACTACACGCCGGGGATACTGCATGCCGATCACCGCAAGAGTTTTGTCGAGGAAAGCCGGGACTATGTCGAGCATCTCAGGCTCGTCTACGGCTATGAGGACATTCGCTTTGTCGGTCCGGATGAAATCGGCGAACAGGTCGGCAGTCCCCGGTACTACGGCGGCTCTCTGGACACGGGCGCAGGCCATCTGCATCCGCTCAATTTCGCACTGGGTCTCGGGCAGGCAGCCGAAGCGGCAGGGGCCAGGATTTTCGAGGAAACCAAGGTCACCGGCATTGACGGCCAGGGCACGGGACGGATCACCGTGAGGACGGGGCAGGGCGACGTTCGTGCAGAGCACGTCATTCTGGCGTGCAACGGTTATCTCGGCCGCCTTGACCGGCAGACCGCCGCGCACGTCATGCCGATCAACAATTTCATTGTCGCAACGGAGCCCTTTTCGGAAGACGAGGCGCAGAAGATCATCCGGAACAACGTTGCCGTGGCCGACAGCAAGTTCGTCATCAACTACTTCCGTCTGTCGGCAGACCGCCGGCTGCTTTTCGGTGGCGGTGAGAATTACGGCTATCGCTTTCCGGAAGACATCAAGGCCTTCGTGCGCGAACCGATGCTGGAAATCTTCCCCCAGCTCAGTAACGTGGCCATCGATTACGGCTGGGGCGGTACGCTGGCGATTACGCCCAAGCGCATGCCCTATTTCGCAAGGATTGCGCCCAACATGCTGACCGCAGGTGGGTACTCCGGCCACGGCGTTGCCATGGCAACCCTTGGTGGTCAGGTGCTGGCGGAAGCCGTGACGGGAACTGCGGGTCGCTTCGACGTCTTTGAAAAACTGAACGTACCGGCATTCCCCGGCGGTGACCGGCTGCGCTTCCCGCTTCTGGTACTTGCCATGACGTGGTTCTCTCTGCGGGACAGGCTCGGGTTCTGAGATGCCGCAGAGCCGTACAGAAGCGCGCCGGACGATCGGCAGTTACTGGGAAGCCAGCGTTCCGCAGGTCAAGCTGGACCGGCAGCTCATCGGCAACGCGCTTTTCGATGTTGCGATTATCGGCGCCGGGTTCGCCGGGCTGAGCGCAGCGCTACGGCTCGCGCAGGCAGGCGTTTCCGTGTGCGTTCTGGAAGCGGAACACGTTGGTTACGGCGCTTCGGGCCGCAACGGCGGATTTTGTTGCCTGGGTGGTACCAAACTCGACGAGCGCCGCCTCATCAAGAAATTCGGCCTCGAGGAAGCGCGCCGTTTCGTTGCCTATCAGGTCGCGGGCGTCAATCTGGTTGCCCAGAGGCTCGACAGCTGGGGTGTTGACGCCGACCGCCATTCCAATGGCGAAATCTATCTTGCCCACCGGCGGAAGGATTTCGCCGGCTTTCAGGCGGAAGCAGCGTTCCTGAAGGAGAACTTCGGCATCAAGGCCCGAGTGCTTTCCAAGACGGACCTGGACGCGGAAGGCTATGGCGGGCCGACATTCCACGGCGGATTGCAGGTACCCTACGGCTTTGCACTCAATCCGATGGCCTATGTCCAGGCTCTGGCGGATCAGGTGCGCCGAGCCGGCGGCAAGATCTTCGGCAAGTCGCCGGTGACAGGGATGACCCGGGACAATGACCGCTGGCAACTGGAGACCGAACACGGCTTCATTCGGGCCCGGAAGGTTGTCCTGGCGGGAAATGGCTATGCACGCGAGGATGCGCCCAGATGGCTGCACGGGCGTACGCTGCCGGTCATGTCGTCAATCCTGGTGACCCGCCCCCTGAGCGAGGGTGAACTTGCCGCACAGGGCTGGACCTCCGACACCATGGCTGCCGACACTCGTAACCTGTTGCATTATTTCCGCCTGTTGCCCGACCGGCGGTTCCTGTTCGGAACGCGCGGCGGCATTTTCGAAAATGCCCAGTCGCTCACGGCGATGTACAAGCGTGCAAGGTCGGATTTCGACGAGATGTTTCCTGCCTGGGCAGGCATTGAGGCCGAACACAGCTGGTATGGACATGTGTGCCTGGCGCGAAATCTGACCCCCTTTGTTGGGGAAGTGCCCGGTCTCGGCGGCGTCTATGCCGCAATGGGGTGGCATGGCAGCGGCATAGCAATGGCATCGATCTCGGGGGAGAAGGTCGCCGGACTGATCCTGGGCAAGCTTCAGCCGGAAGATCTGCCGGTTGCCCTGCGTCGGCCTTTTGCAAGGTTTCCCCTGCCGTCACTGCGCAAACTCTATCTTCAGGGCGCTTACTGGTGGTACGGCTGGCAGGACAGGTAAACCGCAGATCTGCATTCGCCATAATCCGGGACCATTGAAGACAGAAATCGGATGCTTATGACTGATACCATGATCGTTCGGCAGGCCGAGCTTCGGGACCTGGAAGCCGTTTACGATATCTGCCTGAAAACCGGCCAGGCCGGGCGCGACGCCACGGATCTTTATTCTGACCCCGCATTGATCGGCCATATCTACGCAGGGCCCTATGTGGCTTTGAAAGGTCCCATCAGCTTTGTCGCTGAAGATGATCTCGGCGTATTCGGTTATGCCGTCGGCGTCAGCGATACACGGGCTTTCGAGCGCGAACTGGAGCGGGAATGGTGGCCGGCTTTGCGGGAGCGTTACCCGGAACCGGTGCAGCAGGAAACCGACCAGTCAGCAGATGATCAGCGGATCCGCACGATCCACAATCCGTCGCCCGTGCCACGGGCCGTCATCGATGAATATCCGGCGCATATTCACATGAACCTCCTGCCGCGTGCGCGCGGGAGGGGAGTTGGTACCAGGCTGCTGGACGCCTGGATTGCCGCTGCAAAACTGAAGGGTGTCTCGGCCGTTCATGCCGGGGTGAGCGCTGCCAACGAAGCCGGGCTTGCTTTCTGGACAGCACGGGAGTTCCATCCGGTTCTGACAGTCAGCAACAGCGGATCTCATGGCACCATCTGGTGCGGACGAAGCTTGTAGTCGCCACGGGCCAACAAGGCTTTAGCTCCGCATAGTTCGCACTGAATGTTGTGGTCACGGGAGAGCGGAATGCCTGCAACCACGAAAACGGAATTGCTCGCCGCAAGCGAGAGCGAGTTTTCAAAGCTGCAAACGCTCCTCGATGACCTGCCCGCGATGCTGCGTCTTGAAAAGGATGCGGACGGCATATCGCCCAAGGATATCGTCGGTCACCGGGCCCACTGGATAGACCTGTTTCTGGGCTGGTACCGGGACGGCCAGGCCGGCAGACCGGTCTGGTTTCCGGCCAAAGGCTACAAGTGGAACGAGACACCCAGATACAATGCCGACTTGCGGCAAAAGCAATCCGGTCTTTCCTGGCGATCGGTGCGATCCCTTCTGGAGGGAAACCATGCCGAACTGCTCGCCCTCGTGGAAAGTTTGGAGAATGACGAACTCTACGGCGAACCGATGAAAGGCTCCAAAAACAAGTGGACGACGGGACGCTGGGCGGAAGCCGCCGGTCCAAGCCATTACCGGTCGGCTTCGAAATATCTTCGCCAACGTCTCGCGCAGTTTCAGGAGGAAAGAGACCGGCGCAATTTCGATGTGAGGGATCAGTCCGGGTCGATCTGAGCCTTGCGTCTGACAACGGCTACGTTGACCTCCCGCCATATCTCAAAACCCAGCTTGCGGTAGAGGGCGATTGCTCCGTGATTGTCCGCATAGGCGTGAAGGAACGGAATGTCGCCGCGGTTCCTGATGACTTCAGTCACATGAAGAGAGAGCTCGGATGCCAGGCCTCTGCCTCGGAAATCGGGATGAGTGCAGATCCCGCTGACTTCCGTATAGCCGTCGAGGTTGATCCTGCTACCCGCCATTGCAGCCAGACGGCCGTCCAGCCTGATGCCGAAGAAAGTGCCCAGCTCCGGCGTGCGCGCGGTGAACGGACCCGGTTTTGTAAGTGCTGCAAGCTCGACCATCTCCGGGACATCGGTTTCGTCCAGCTGCACGATTGAAGTCGATCGGGATGGGCCTTCTGACGGGGAAACTTCCACCATGAGGACACCCAGCGCGGTGATCTCTGCCTCAAGTTCATGAGGCAGTGCGATGTCATCCGCCTGCAGTATGAACGCCCGGTCGTCACCCGGTTGAATCAGCTCCGCCAGCGCAGCCAGAGCTTCGGGCGAGTTGTTCGCCGCTGCCGCAAAGGGGGAGATGGCCGGATCGAAACGGCGGGCAAGGTCGCCTCCCTGGCTGAATTGCGCATGCCGGGAGGTCAGGGCTGACCAGACAACCCGCTTCAGAAGGCTGTCCCGGCTCGGTTCATTCATAACTGCGTGCATCTTCGAGCTCATAGTGTTGTGAAATCAGATCCCATCGCTTCAACACGTCCCGGGCGGCATCGGGCACATAACAGCGCTCGTAATCCGGGCCTTGAAACGCGATGATGTCGTCAAGCGAGCGGAAACTCATGATGGTGATGAACTCCACCTCGGTTTCCAGGTTCCTTCGAAGGACCTCGATGCCGAGATATCCGGGAATGGCTTTCGCCTCGATGCCCGGAATGACCTGTGTCGTGAGAACATGGGCATAGGTGTCGGCCATGCCGGGATCCGTCCAGCCGTGCCAGATGCGCTTGATCATCGTTCAATCTCCGGGGGCGTTTGCAGAGAGTTCCAGTCCTGCAACGGCCTGTCCTTGCAGCGGACGGAAAGCGGCCTCGTGCAAAGGGCATCCTCAAGACCTGCAAGCTGGTCTAGCAAAGGACCTTCCAGACTGTTGCAGGCTTCGGCAACTGCCAGTGTGATCGCGGGCCAGAGCGTTTCTTTCAGATGGGCGACGAGGGCGACTCCCTTGTCGGTCAGGCCGATTGTCGTCACGCGACGGTCCTGTTGCGAGGGAACGGATTCAACCAGTCCATCCGACTTCATCTTGTTGATCGTTCTGGTAACGCCCGGTTGGCTCTGGCCAAGGGTCTTCGCCAGATCGCCGATACTCAGCGGGCCTTGCCGGTCGAGTGCGGCAAGAACGGGGTTGTGCGGCGTCGGCAGACTGGTGTCGGCAAGCTCGGCCGCAACGATCTGCGTTTGTGCCTGCAGCATTTCCCCGATCCGTTTCAGCCGGCTGCCCAGGGTGGCATAGCCAAGCGCGCGGACGACATCTTCGCTCATGGGTCACTCCATTTACATAACTTGATATATAACTAGTTATGTAAATTCGCAAGGCCTGGTGGGTGAAGTAGTTGGAGACTGATCCGAGGCTGAGATGAGGAAAGTCAAAAACGTCGCCCCACCAGTGGCACTGGCGGGGCGAGGTTACGGTCAACAGTTGACGAGGGGGCCGCCTAGTCGAATTCCGGTCCGCGTGCACGGTACGGAGTGATTTCCTTCCAGGCCCGCATCAGCGTGTCCAACTCGTCGTCGCCGTGCGGCGGCATTACGATCTGCAGCTTGACCAGAAGGTCGCCATGACCACCGGTCTTGGTCGGAAGGCCCTTGCCCTTCAACCGCATGGACTTGCCGCTGGAGGCGTTGGCCGGAATGGTCAGGTTGACGGCACCGGACAGGGTTGGCGTACGCACCTTTGCGCCCAGGACAGCTTCATAAAGTGTCAGAGGCAGGTCGAGGTGGAGGTCGGATCCCTTCACTTCGAAAAGCTTGTGGGGCTTGAAGCGGATCTCGACCAGGGCGTCGCCTGCAGGACCGCCGTTTTCCCCCGGGTGCCCCTGGCCCTTGAGCCGGATCTTTTCGCCTTCGACCACCCCCTTGGGCAGGGTAACATTCACCGTCTTGCCGCTTGGAAGCGTTACCTGGGTCTTGCCGGAGTTGACGATGTCTTCCAGCGAGGCGCGGGCGACGATTTCCGCGTTGGCGCCTTTTGTCTTGGGCGGTGCCTTCGCGCGGGCGCCGCCGCCGAAACCTGCACCGGGTCCAGCGCCTGCACCTGCGCCGGCGCGTGCACGGCCTCCGCCGAAGCTGCCGAAAATGTCGTTCAGAATATCGTCGAAACTGCCGCCGCCACCGGATGTCTTCTGGGTGCGTGCACCGCCGAAGTCTTCATATCCGGAAAAGCCGTCAAAACCATGCGCCTGATAGCGCTGCTTGCCCTCCGCATCGATTTCTCCGCGGTCGAACTTGGCACGTTTTTCCTTGTCGCCGACAATTTCATAGGCCTGATTTGCTTCGGAAAAACGCTGTGCGGCCGTCGGATCATCCTTGTTCTGATCCGGATGGTATTTTTTGGCCAGCTTCCGAAAGGCCTTCTTGATTTCGCTCTCGCTGGCAGATTTTGCCACCCCGAGAACGCTATAGGGATCACGCATTCGTCTCACCAGGTTCCTAAGATTTTCCGGCAGGCTGCCCCGCGCACTGCTCCGTTCGGCGAGCCGAACACAAGCGTGCAAGTTTAGCAGGTCATGCTTGACCGGACTTGTCCTCTATATCGGGATGGATAGGAAAAAATTCCAGACCCCGAATTCGTCTTGAGGACCTTCCGGTTTTAGCGGTTTTTTGACGGGGTTCAAGCTTCGGCGACAGTTAGGCTGGTGACCGCGAATTTTTGCGTGATGTCCCGGCAGGCCGTGCCGGAGTACAGCTTGATGCCGACGATGGTATTTGCCGTCGTCTGAAAGCCGAGACAGCCTGTCTCGCTGTAGGTGGAGGCATTGATGTTCGACAATGTGCCGGAATTGCCGCTGATCGCGTTGAGCCACGTCAGTGACAAGGCCTGCGTCGGCGTTCCGGCGGCAAGGTCCTGGCTGATAGTGTCGAGGTTCTGCGCAATCACAGACCGGTCGTCCTCGTTGATATCGGCATAGGCGACGTCGGATGCGGACGGAATGGAGCCGGTCAGGACTGTCGGGGAATCGATGTTGTTGCTGCCCACCGGAACGGACAACTGGCTACAGCCGCCAAGTGCGGTTGCAATGGCCATGCAAAGTGCGGCTAAGGGTTGGATCTTTATGTGCCCGGCAGTATATGAACGCATACGATACATTTTTCAGGCAGCCCCCCGGTCCGGCTTTTTCGAGCCGCTTTAAAGGCTGTCGTTTCCTTCGACAGGTTACCGATGACAGACCTTAAAGATCCCCCTGAAGAGTTAACAAAAGGTGACTTTACAGAGGTAGTGAAGCCATTTGAGCTTTTTGCAGAATGGCTTGAGGACGCCAGGGCTTCGGAGCCCAACGATCCCAACGCACTGGCGCTGTCGACCGTCGACGCAGACGGCCTGCCGAATGTGCGGATGGTTCTGCTGAAGGACTTCGACGAACGCGGCTTTGTTTTTTACACAAATTTCGAAAGCGCCAAGGGGCAGGAGCTGCTCTCCGCCGGCAAGGCTGCCATGTGCTTCCACTGGAAGTCCTTGCGTCGGCAGGTTCGCATTCGTGGCCTTGTCGAACAGGTTTCGAACGAGGAAGCGGACGAGTACTACCGCTCCCGGCCGCGCGGCAGCCGGATCGGTGCCTGGGCGTCCAGGCAATCGCGGCCGCTGGAAAGCCGTTTCGCTCTGGAAAAGGAAGTGGCGAAATATACCGCCAAGTTCGGTATCGGCGACATTCCGCGGCCCGACCACTGGTCAGGCATGCGCCTGGCGCCGGTTTCCATCGAATTCTGGCACGACCGGCCGTTCCGACTTCATGACCGCGTGCAGTTCACCCGAACTGGCGCGGATCAGCCATGGTCCAAGGCGCGCCTTTATCCGTAACGCGCCTGCGACCAGGGCTGAAACTTGCAAGATGCCGAACCGGTTATAGCAGGCGTTTCCAGCGGAAGAACAGGAACGTCAGCCCGACTGACGACACCATCAGGCCCAACGAGAACAGGAACCCGAGCTGCCAGTTCAGCTCGGGCATGTTGGCAAAGTTCATGCCGTAGATCGATGCGATCAAGGTCGGCGGCAGGAAGATCACGCTGACGACCGTAAAGATCTTCGAGATCTGGTTCTGCTCCAGCGTGACGAGGCCGACCGTTGCGTCCAGCAGGAAGGACAGCTTGTTGTCCAGTGCGTCGCCGTGTTCCTTGATGGAATGGATGTCCCTGCCGAACATCTTGCAGTCGGCTTCCTGCTCCTCATTCAGGTTCAGACGTTTGGCATGTGTGCTGAGGTAAAGCATCATCCGCGACAGGCTGGTACAGACATCGTGCATCTTGGACACATGCAGTCCGATCTGCCCCAGTTGCTTGATGGCGATCTGATAGCTTGCGGTCTTGCGCATGTTGAGGCCGTCGCCGAACACCTGCACTGCCAGCTTGTCATACCGCGCTGACGCGCTTTCCATTTCATCGGCACACCGGTCGACGATGATGTCGAGCATCGTGAAGAGAACAGCCGGCCCCTTGTGGGCGATAGTCGAATCGGCCTGAACCTTGCGCGACAGAAGGGCGATGGATTTCGGTTCGCCATAACGCACAGTCACCAGCCGCTTGGCATTGACGACAAATGTGACAGACGAAAGCGCCGGGTCGATCATCTGCGTGGCGATCGGAAGCTGCGCGGTCATCACCACGGCGCCGGGCTCCAGGTAAAGGCGTTCGGAGGTTTCGATGGAGGCGATCTCGTCCCGTGTCGGGATTTCCGCGCCCATCAGCTTTTCTGCTGCCTTTTGCTCTTCCTGCGTCGGGGCGATCAGGTCGATCCATACAGACGTGGTCGGAAGGGGGGCGCCGGAGGCAAGCTCAAGACGCTCCAGACCTTTGACGGTCGGGCAGTAGGCAATGATCATGCAGGCAATCTCCGCCGAAGGACACGGAGCGTGCCCTGTTCGGCGGCAGTTTGCCCAACAGATCGGAAGACGGCAACCGTCTGAAGAAAGTGATTTTGCGGCACCCCGACGGGGCTTGGCCGCTTCAGGATGGCGGACATTCAATCGTCACCGATTGTATGTCCGAACGCTATCCTGGACCGGTCACGCCGGCCGTCAAACAGCGTCTCGAAACAACATGGCAAGCGGGCCGTCACCAGCGGCTTGCCGCGTCTTCGGACGCTATAGCGCAGCGGCTCAGTTCTTCTTTTTGGCCACCGTGCCCGAATTCTTGCAAAGGGCAGCTGCATTGAGGGCTGCGATGCCGACGGGCTTGTAGAGGTTCACCAGTTTCGCATCGGCGCTTTGCTTCGGGGCAGGGCGGGCAGATTGCTCAGACATTTGTCTCGTCCGTTGTCTTTTCCAGTGCCCGCTCTCTGGGTTAAAGTTTTCATGGCTCGCGGGCGGTGTGCATGTCGTATCCAATTGCGGCAAACGGAAGGCAGAAAACACGCCTTTCAGCCGGTTTTCGCAATGGATGTGAAAAAGCATGCGCTTATTGGCGGAAATCGGCCAGTCAAAAACAATAACAAGATGTAACGAATCCCGGCCGGATTTGAAGTAATACGGTAAGGATTTATTTACGAATTAGGCCTTCCAGTCATTCGAGCAAGTATATGACTGCCCATTCATATGAAATAGCTTCTGTGATTCCGTAGTGGAGAGCCCCGCAAGGCACTGCAGAATCCTAGCAGCGATCGCGCGTAGCTGAGCAGTACCGTCGTGGCACAAAGGCCCAGTCCGGCCAGCATCAATGCAGAAGAGATCGAAGCTCCCAGAAGGATCATCAGGCCTCCTGTGCCGAGGCCTATGACCAAGAGAGCAATGGTTGTCCGCAGGTAATGGTAGTGGGCTTGCAGCCAGCGTCCGCCCGGTTCGGCATAGAGGATCGCAAATGCCAGGGCGATGGGCGACAGGAGTATCGTCAGAACCAGCAGGTGGCACAGGCAGATATTGGCAGAGCCTGGCCGAAACAAGCCAAATGGTGAAAACGCCTTTTGTTTTCCGTCACCGGCAGCGCGGTGTTCCTGTTCGCTCGCCGTATGACGGGACCGCAATCCGGTCATGCCTTACCCCGATTTGCAACTGTATTTCCGGCGTGTCTTGCTTGCACGTTTATCGTTTGCCCAGAAGGAATGTATGATGTGTTCGCTGTCGAAGTGAAGTTCATTTTTGACAAATTGGCTGTAAACGAAGAAACAATCAGGTGGACACCTTGCCGCGCCGATGCGGCAAGCCAGGCGAGATAGGATCTCATGAAGCGCTACGCCGTCTATAAAACAGCTTCGGCCCCGGCCAGTCGCACGACCGGCTCCGTGGCGCTGGCGCTCGCGGCAATTGCCTTTCTGGCAAAGCGGTTCGGCCTGATCGACGCGGATGTGTTTGTCCTGTCTCTGATTGCAGCGGCTACGATTGCGCTCGCCGCCATCCTGCTTGCCCTGTTCGGCTTCCACCGGATCTGGACCTATGGCGGACCCGGCGTGCCGGCGGCGCTCACAGGTTTGTTCCTGGGGTTGCTGGCGCTTGCGACGCCTGTGCTTGTGGTCGGAATGCTGGTCATGCACGCGGGAGCGAGCGACCTGGCCACCAACCGAACCGATCCACCCGAACTTGAAACAAATGTGGCTTCAAGCGAACAGCCTTTTCTCGACTGGCTGAACACCGCGCTTGTTGAAGACGTCTGGCCGGCCGTTGCCGCTTATACGGGTGCCGCGCCGGGCATGACTGCTGTGGCCAATTCGGCGGAAGACCGTCTTTACCCCGATATCGTTCCGCGCCGATACCGCATTTCTACCGCTCAACTGCATGCGGCGAGTGTCAAGGCGCTTGAAGGTCTGAACTGGCAGGTCGTTGATGAATTGCCGCCCGATCTCCTCGATGCACCGACCTATCTGCAGGCCGAGGGCACTTCGCAGATCCTGGGATTGAAACACGATATCGTACTGCGCGTCCGGCCGGATTCGGTGGGGGCCCTGCTTGACGTCCGTTCGCGTTCGCGCACACCGCTGAAGGACCTGACCGACAATGCGGACCGCATCCGTCTTGTCTTCAGCGAGATCGACCGTGTGCTTCTGGAAACATACGGCGATCTGGCGCGGCTTTCGGTCGACGAGACCGAGCTGGAAGAAGACCTGCCGGCCGAACCGGTTGAAGACTTGCGCGAAACCATTCCGTTGCCGAGCTTCAAACCCTATTTCGAGGACGAGGATGCGCCGGTTGCCGAAGGTCTGGATGCGGTCGATCTGGAAGGCTGATGGCTTGCAGGCTCAGCCGGTGAGGCGATAGCGGGCGACAAGAGACAGCTCCGGACTGGCCTCGACGCGGCCTCTGTCCGCGAGGTCCTCCAGGTGCGCGAATACGGACAGACCTGCTGCCGGGTGCAACGCCGGATCAACCGCTGCATAGAGCACCGATACGATTTCCGGAATCGATCTTTCGCCTTTTGCCAGTTCATGAAGGATCGAGGCTTCCCGGTCGAGCCTGTGCTGCTTCAGGTCGCGGACGTAGTCGATGGCATTGCGAACAATACCGCCGTGTCCGGGCAGATAGACGGTTTCGGAACGGGCCAGCAGTTTGTCGATCGAGGCCATGTAGTCCCGCATGCTGCCGTCGGGTGGGGCGACGACCGATGTCGACCAGCCCATGACGTGATCGGCGGACAGCAGAACCGGTTCCCCGGCAAGGGCAAAACACAGATGGTTGGACGTGTGGCCGGGCGTGGCGACGGCTTCAAGCGAAATGCCTGCGGCCTCGAACATCTCGCCATCTTCCAGCAACCTGTCGGGCGCGTAGTCCTTGTCGCCGCTGGCGTCGAGTGGATTGACCTCGTTTTCAAGAAGCGCTCGTGCCGGCCGGTGCGGCCCGCACCCGATGATCTCGGCACCGGTTCTTTCTTTCAAGAGCCGTGCGCCCGGCGAATGATCCACATGCGTGTGGGTGATCAGGATCGCTTCGATGACTGCGCCTTGTGCAGCCTTCAAGATGGTGTCGACCTGACCTTCCAGGGCAGGCCCGGGGTCAACGCAGATCAGCCGACTGGTCCCCAGCAGATAGCTGTTGGTGCCATGAAAGGTGAAAGGCCCCGGGTTGTTTACCGTTAGCCGGCGCACGCCCGGCATCAGCTCGACGGCAGTTCCATATTGCGGATCGAACGTGCGATCGTGCTTCATGATGTCTCCAGTTGGTTCCGCCAGGGGCGACAGTTTCGGCAGGTTCTGCCTCGGTCTGTACGTCATGTATCTGACGTTTGAATCGGCTAGGGAAGCGGTACTTTGCCAAGCCGGGTCCAAATGTGAAACAGTGCGTTTGGGGTTGGAAAGAACGAATTTGACGGAAAATCATGACACATGACACCGAGTGCCGGGTTGAAGGCATGTTGAATCTGCCGCGGAGCCAGGCGTTTTCACTGTTTGTCGACCGGCTTGATCTGTGGTGGACATCGCCTTTCAAGGATGCGGGCGAGGGCAAGGTTCAGGCGGGTATCGATCCCTATGCGGGCGGTAGCTGTTATGAGATCGACAGTGAAGGCCAGCACAGGGTCTGGGGAACCGTCCTCTCACTGGAACCGCCGCTTTACATTCGTCTGGCCTGGCAGGTCAGCCGGGATGGCGAGGAAGTTGCGGATCCTGCGACGGCAAGCCGTGTCATGGTGAACTTCCGCGAGGCCGGGGACAGCACGCGCCTTGAAATCGTTCACAGTGAGTTTCTGAGACATGGCGAAGCGGGAGCGGAATATCTGGAACGCATGCGCCAGCCTGATGGCTGGCCGCGTATTCTGGACAACCTGAAATCCGCCGCCAGACATCCCTTGCCTCAAAATCGGTGATTGGTGCGGGTATTTGGCGCCGGTTCGGAAGTTTCGGTTCACCTGACGCGAACAGCGTTGGTGGGTCGGAACCCATTTTCAGGGGTGTATTTGATTGTCGCTTGGCTGACATGCTTTCCGTGTTAGGGGAGTGGTCCGATGCTGCCCCGATCTCCCTATTCCGGCCTTGCACATTTACTGAGACGTCGAAATAGTGTCTGCACTCGGGACACCTAACCGCTGAAACGAATTCGCTCGACCGTCCATGACCCAACCGCCTTCGCCAATCGAAGAACCTGCTGAAGACCGGCAGGCCGCATCGCCGCTGACCCGACTTGGCGAGGCCCGCTGGATTCTGCTGTTCGCGTTTGCTGCTGCCGCAGGCGCGGTCATCGTCCATGAAGTGCCGTTGACGACGGCGCTGCTCGCCATGGCGGCAATTGTTGTCGTGGCCTGTTTCGTGCCGCGCAAGTCTTCGAGCCGCAGGGTCAAGCTGAATGCCCAGCGGGAAATCCGCAGGATGTGGCCGGGTACGGGCATGAAGGTCACTGTTGATGCGTTGCCGACACCCTGCTTCGTTGCCGACGGGCGGGGCATCACCCGCTATGTCAACAAGCAGGCGCTGTCGATTTATGAAGGCGTGAAACCGGGGGATCCTCTGTCCTTCTCGCTCCGGGCTCCTTCGCTGCTGGAAGCGTTCGACCGTGTCTGCACAACGGGTGAAGCCGAGAAGATCAGCTGGATCGAGAAGGTGCCGACCGAAACCTGGTACGAGGCTCATATCTCGCCGATCTACATGCCCGGAAGCGCAGGCCTGGAAAAGATGCCGAGCTTGCCGGACTTCATTCTGGTGGTCATTCAGGACCTGACAGAAAATCGCCGGCTTGAACGCATGCGCACGGACTTCGTCGCCAATGCCAGCCATGAACTGCGCACGCCTCTGGCCTCGCTCACCGGATTTATCGAGACCTTGCAAGGACCTGCGCGCAACGATCCGGAGGCGCGAGACAGGTTTTTGTCGATCATGCTGGATCAGGCTGGGCGCATGCGCCGGTTGATCGATGATATCCTGTCACTGTCGCGGATCGAGCTGAAGGCGCACGTCCGGCCCGCAAATGCTGTCGATCTGTCAGAAATCGTCCGACATACGACCGATGCGCTGTCTCCGCTGGCCACCGACATGGGCGTCGAGATCCGGCTTCAGCTCCCGGACACCCCCGTGCGGATCAGGGGCGACAGGGACGAGCTCATCCAGGTGACGGAAAACCTGATCGAGAACGCGCTGAAATACGGCCATGACGGCAAGTTCGTCGACGTCGGTCTTGAAAGACCGCAGGCGCCGCAGGATGCACTGACCTGGCAACTTTCGGTACGCGACTACGGCGAGGGCATCCCGCGTGAGCATCTGCCGCGCCTGACGGAGAGGTTCTACCGGGTCGATGTCGAATCGAGCCGGGCGATGAAGGGGACGGGCCTCGGACTTGCCATCGTGAAGCACATCCTGACACGCCACAGGGGCCGGCTGGAGGTGGAGAGCGAGCCGGGGCAGGGGGCGACGTTCAAGGTCAGTTTGCCTGCCATGGAGAACGTTGAAGGTCTGCCCGAGAAGATCTCCGCCTGATGCCGGATTGGCGACTGTCGTATTCCTGAGACGCGAGACTGCTAGAGACTTGCCACTGCAAGATCGGAAAAGTCTTTTGTGACCGGTCAGGCGATCCGCCTAAAGGAAGGCCTGTCTAGCCGGATCGCGCCAGCATTTTGTCCAGGAGTTTTAACGTGCCGATGTATTTTTCAGCCCGCGCTGTGTTGTGTGGCGTTTTTTGTTTGGCATCCCTGACCGCCGAAGCCCGTGACCGGTTGCTTATCGTCGGCTCGTCCACGGTATTTCCGTTTGCGACCGCGGTCGCAGAAGCAGTCGGCAGCAACGGCGTAAAGTTCCCGATTGTCGAATCCACGGGCTCAGGTACCGGTTTCAACCTGTTCTGCAAGGGCGTTGGTGAACACACGCCGGACATCACCAATGCATCCAGGCGCATGAAGCCTTCGGAACTGGACACCTGTCTCGCAAACGGTGTCACGCCGGTCGAAGTGGAAATCGGTTATGATGGCATCGTGCTGGCCAATTCGCGCAATGGCCCGAAATTCACCCTGACCGTGGAGCAGATTTTCGAGGCGCTGGCCGAGAAACTTCCGAAGGACGGACAGCTTGTCGACAACGGCAACCTCGCCTGGTCTGACATTGATGCGGACTTGCCGAATGAGGAAATCGAGGTGCTTGGACCGCCTCCGACCTCCGGCACCCGTGACGCGTTCGAGGAACTTGTCATGGAAGAAGGCTGCAAGACGGTCAAGGATCTGGAAAAGGACGGTTGCACGCGCATTCGCCGGGACGGCAGCTTTGTCGAAGCGGGCGAGAACGACGACCTGATCGTCGGTGCTCTGGAGGCCAATCCCGTGACGGTCGGCATCTTCGGCTATTCCTTCCTGATGCAGAACCGGGACAAGATCCAGAGCGTCGGCGTCAACGGGGTCGAGCCGACGTTCGAAAAGATTGCCTCAGGGGAATACCCGGTGTCCCGCCCGCTGTTTTTCTACATCAAGAAGGAACACGTCGGCCTTATTCCTGGCATGGAGGAGTATGTGGCTGCCTTCACCAGCGAAGAGGCCTGGGGCGACGATGGGTATCTGGCGAGCAAGGGACTGATTCCCCTGTCTGCCGAAAAACGCAGGCAAGAGGCGACCGACGCAATGGCGTTGCCGGCCTTGCAACTCTGATCGAGCCGAACCGGGCAATGCAAAACCCCGTTCGGCCGCTGCGGCAGGTGCCTGAAAACCTCCCTGATCAGGCATAACGCTCGCCAGATGGATAAAAGAGATGCCTGTCAGCTTTGCCGAGGCAAGTGAGAGCTGCTCCATGTGCACCTCGAGACGGGTTTTTGTGACCCTTTGCGACATAAAACCGTCAAGGAACAGGTTTTCTTGAGTAATTTCAGCATCTTAAATTGTCACAAAACTGAAAAGGAACTGTCATAGAACTCTCATCCGTGGAGCCTAGGTTCCCCGCATCGCTCGTGCACATCCAAGCGCGGTGATCATCTAGAAACCTTGACATTCAAAGGGAGTGGTCAAGTGAAATTTACGACCCTCGTTAGCGCAACTGCTCTTGCCGTTGCTTCCACTGCATTCGTTGGTTCGGCTCAGGCTCGCGACCAGGTGCAGATTGCTGGTTCCTCCACGGTTCTTCCTTATGCTTCCATCGTTGCTGAAGCATTCGGCGAAAACACCGATTTCCCGACACCGGTCGTTGAATCCGGTGGCTCCTCTGCTGGTCTGAAGAAGTTCTGCACCGGCGTTGGCGAAAACACCATCGACATCGCAAACGCTTCCCGCGCTATCCGCGAGAAGGAAATCAAGGCTTGTGCCGAAGCTGGCGTGAAAGACATCATCGAAGTCCGCATCGGCTACGATGGCATCGTCTTCGCTTCCCAGAAAGACGGCCCGGCTTTCAACGAATTCACCCAGGTTCAGTGGTTCAACGCTCTGTCCCCGAAAGTCCTGAAGGACGGTCAGATCGTCGACAACCCGTACACCAAGTGGTCCGAAGTTGACGCTTCCCTGCCGGACGCGGAAATCGCTGCTTTCATCCCGGGCACCAAGCACGGCACCCGTGAAGTGTTCGAAGAAAAAGTTCTGGCTGTTGGCTGTGAAGAATCCGGCGCTCTGAAAGCCATGATCGACGGCGGCATGTCCGAAGACGACGCTGAAGACGCCTGCATCGCAGTTCGCACGGACGGCAAGTCGGTCGACATCGACGGCGACTACACCGAGACCCTGGCTCGCATCGACTCCAACCCGAACGGCGTTGGCGTTTTCGGCCTGGCGTTCTACGAGAACAACACCGACAAACTCAAAGTGGCAACGATGGCCGGTATCGCTCCGTCCACCGAAACCATCGCCAAGGGTGAGTACCCGGTTTCCCGTCCGCTGTTCTTCTACATCAAGAAGGCACACATCGGCGTTATCCCGGGCCTGAAAGAATACGCTCAGTTCTTCGTTTCTGACGAAATCGCTGGCCCGGACGGCCCGCTGGCCCAGTATGGCCTGGTTTCCGATCCGGAGCTTGCAGCTACGCAGGCTTCCATCGAAGCCGAAGAAACGATGGGCAACTAAGCACATCTTTCCGGAAGGGCGGCTTCGGCCGCCCTTTCTTTCTTCTTTGCCGGTTGGGTCGCCCTATGTCACTTCCATATATTCTTATTGCGCTGCTGGTTCTGGCTGTCGCCGGATACATAGTCGGCCGCGGAAAAGCCTTAAGTTCTGCCGGAGGGGATGTGCGTGAGCTCCATTCCCTGCCTGGTTATTACGGCTGGAACGTCGTTGTTTCGATATTGGTTCCTGCCCTCCTGCTGCTCATTGCGTGGCTGATCTTCCAGCCCATCATTCTTGACAGTCAGGTTTCCTCCAAGATTTCCGAAGAGACCATTGCCGCAAGTTCGCTCGACCTCGTCATGAGCGACGTCGTACGTGTTGCCGAGGGGCTCGACCTTGCCGTTTCCCAGGGCGCCATGTCGGCCGACATGGCGTCTTCCATCCGCACCGATCTGACCGACGTGCGCAGCCGTCTCGGCGAGATAGGTGTCGCGCTCGGTTCCGAAGTGACCGCCGAAACGTTGCGGGCCGCGCAGACATACCGCAGCATCTCGGGTACAGGCCTGTTGTTGCGGACAATCGGCGTTCTGGCGGTCGGCCTGATCGGTTTCGCTGTCGGTGTTCTGCGCACCAACAAGGATTTCCGTGCCCGCAACGTCGTGGAAACGGTCGTCCGCTATATCCTGATTGCAGCAGCCTCGATCGCCATCCTGACGACTGTCGGCATCGTGCTGTCGCTGATCTTCAACACGGTCGAGTTCTTCCGGCTCTATCCGGCTGCTGATTTCTTCTTCGGCCTGACCTGGGCGCCGAGCTTCGGCGGTGGATCGGAGCTGGGGATCGTGCCGCTGATCTGGGCGACCATGTATATCTCCCTGATTGCACTTGCCGTTGCCGTACCGATCGGTCTGTTCGCTGCCATCTACCTGTCTGAGTATGCAACGCCGCACGTACGCGCCGTCGCCAAGCCGCTGCTCGAGATCCTGGCCGGTATTCCAACCATCGTTTACGGTCTCTTCGCGCTGCTGACAGTCGGGCCGCTTCTGATGAACGTCTTCGGCTCCGGCGGTGCGCTTGGCGTAAGCTGGATGTCCGGTGCTTCCTCGGTGTTCACCGCGGGCGCTGTCATGGGCATCATGCTGATCCCTTTCGTCAGCTCGCTCTCCGACGACATCATCAACGCTGTGCCGCAGGCCATGCGTGACGGTTCGCTCGGACTTGGTGCCACCCATTCGGAAACCGTGAAGCAGGTCATTCTGCCGGCGGCCCTGCCGGGGATCGTCGGGGCCATCCTGCTGGCGGCCTCTCGCGCCATCGGTGAAACCATGATCGTTGTTCTGGGGGCCGGCGCAGCTGCCCGTCTCAGCATGAACCCGCTTGAAGCGATGACCACCGTGACCGCGAAGATCGTCAGCCAGCTCACCGGCGACGCCGACTTTGCCTCCCCGGAAGCCCTTGTCGCCTTCGCGCTCGGCATGACCCTGTTCGTCGTGACCCTGGGGCTCAACATCGTCGCGCTCTACATCGTGCGCAAATATCGGGAGCAGTACGACTAATGACCGACACGACCCTTACGCCACCGTCGGGCAAGACCAGTGCTCCGACCCCGCACAAGACCACGTCGATCCTCGAACTCGATCCGCTGACCAGAAAGCGCAACGCCGCTGAAGCGCGCTTCAAGCTCTACGGCATCATTGCCATCGGCATCGGCCTGTTCTTCCTCGTTGCGCTGTTGTGGGCAATCCTGTCCAACGGCCTTGGCGCCTTCAGCCAGACCTTCCTGAAGGTGGATGTCCCGCTCAATCAGGAGCAGATTGCCGAAGCGGAAAAGTCGGTGGTCAAGACCTCCAAGTACCGGGCCATTATCGACGACGCCTTTGCCAAGGAACTTGCCGGCCTCAATATCACCACCGACATGTCGGCAAAGGACCTGCAGAAGCTGTTCTCCTCAGGGGCTGCCGCAACGGTTCGTGACTATGCACTTGCCAACCCGGACAAGATCGGCACGACGGTAACCTTCGAGCTGATCGCCTCATCCCGTGTCGACGGCTACCTGAAGGGCCGCGTCAAGCGCGAGGATCTTGCCGAAGACAAGAACCTGGATGCCGCACACCTGGATCTGGCGGACCAGATGCAGTCCGCCGGCATTCTGGAGAAGCGCTTCAACTGGGCCTTCATCACCGGGACCGATGCTTCCGACAGCCGTCCGGAGCAGGCCGGCATCGGGGCGTCCATGATCGGGTCGCTGTTCATGATGCTGGTGGTGCTGTTCCTGTCGCTGCCGATCGGCGTGGCCGCTTCCATCTACCTGGAAGAGTTCGCTCCGCAGAACAAGTTCACCGATCTGATCGAGGTGAATATCTCCAACCTGGCCGCCGTTCCGTCCATCGTGTTCGGTATTCTCGGTCTGGCGGTGTTCATCCAGTTCATGCATCTGCCGCAATCCGCACCACTGGTGGGTGGTCTGGTACTGACGTTGATGACACTGCCCACGATCATCATATCCACCCGCGCCTCCTTGAAGGCCGTTCCGCCGAGCATCCGCGATGCGGCCCTTGGCATTGGCGCCTCCAAGATGCAGTCGATCTTCCACCATGTCCTGCCGCTGGCAATGCCTGGCATTCTAACCGGCACGATCATCGGTCTGGCACAGGCGCTTGGGGAAACCGCTCCGCTGCTGCTGATCGGGATGGTCGGTTTCATCGCCTCCAATTTCCCGGACGGTGTGGCTGCCGGTTTCTTCTCTCCGAACTCGGCCATGCCGGCCCAGATCTACGAGTGGGCGAAACGCGCCGACCCGGCTTTCTATGAACGCGCTTGGGGCGGGATCATCGTGCTGCTGGTCTTCCTCATGACCATGAACATTATCGCTATCATCCTGCGCCGCAGGTTTGAACGCCGCTGGTAAGGATTGCTCCGATGAACGAGATGCCGAATTTTGAACAGGCGAAAACCATGACCGACAGCAAAATTTCCGCGAACAAGGTGCAGGTCTATTATGGCGATACCCACGCCATCAAGGACGTGGACATCGAGATTCAGCCGCGGTCCGTGACTGCCTTCATCGGTCCGTCCGGGTGTGGCAAGTCGACGTTCCTGCGGACGATCAACCGCATGAACGACACCATCGACATCTGCCGTGTGGAAGGGTCGATCAAGATCGACGGTGAGGACATCTACGATCCCAAGGTCGATCCCGTACAGCTGCGCGCCAAGGTCGGCATGGTTTTCCAGAAGCCGAACCCGTTTCCCAAATCGATCTACGACAACATTGCGTACGGTCCGCGGATCCATGGTCTGGCCCGCAACAAGTCCGAGCTTGATGAAATCGTTGCCTCCAGCCTGCAGAAGGCCGGGCTTTGGGAAGAAGTCAAGAACCGTCTGGACGAGCCGGGCACCGGCATGTCGGGCGGTCAGCAACAGCGTCTGTGCATTGCCCGTGCGATTGCCGTCAGCCCGGAAGTGATCCTGATGGACGAACCGTGCTCGGCGCTTGACCCCATCGCGACCGCGAAGGTGGAAGAGCTGATCGACGAACTGCGGGAAAACTTCACCATCGTGATCGTGACCCACTCGATGCAGCAGGCTGCCCGTGTGTCTCAGCGTACCGCGTTCTTCCATCTGGGTGTTCTGGTGGAGGAAGGTCTGACGGAGGACATCTTTACCAATCCGAAGGACAAGCGTACGCAGGACTATATTACGGGCCGCTTCGGCTAAGCATTTTTTAGGTTTCTGAAGGGGACACAGGATGTCTGAACATACAGTCTCGGCTTACGATGACGAACTGACGGCCATGGCCGGCAAGGTTGCCGAAATGGGTGGTATTGCCGAAAAGGCTTTCGCCGATGCGGTGTCCGCGCTGGTGTCGCAGGATCTGGAGCTTGCCAAGGCGACGATCAAGGGCGATGTCCGTCTGGACAGCCTTTACAACGAACTTGAAGTGAAGCTGATCGAGCTGATCGTCCGTCGTCAGCCGATGGGGCAGGACCTGCGTGAAATCACCGCCGCAACGCGCATTGCCAATGACCTGGAGCGTGTTGGCGATCTTGCCAAGAACGTTGCCAAGCGCGTCATCGCCATCGACAGCGACTTGCAGTCCAAGAAGCTCGCGATCGGTGTGGAGCACATGACGGAACTCGCTCTTTCGCAGCTCAAGCAGGTGCTGGATGCCTACGCCCGCAAGGATGCGGAAGCCGCCCGCCGGGTTCAGGAAGCCGACGCCGAAGTCGACGCGATCTACACGTCGATCTTTCGCGAACTCTTGACCTACATGATGGAAGACCCGCGGGTCATTACCCAGTGCGTCCATCTCTTGTTCTGCGCAAAGAACATCGAGCGCATCGGCGATCACGCGACGAATATCGCCGAGAACGTCTACTACATGGTCACTGGCGAGCGTTTGCCGGAAGACCGGGCAAAGGTCGACGAAACAGGCGCGGTCTGACCCGCCGGTAATCGTCGGATTTGCAGAAGATCTTAACGGCCGGCGCTTCGGCGCCGGTTGCGGTAATTGGAGCGAGATGTATGCCGAAGGTGCTCATCGTTGAAGACGAAGAACCGCTCAGCCTTCTATTGAGATACAATTTGGAAGCGGAAGGGTACTCGGTCGAGTCCTGTGTCCGGGGTGACGAGGCGGAAATCCGCCTGCGGGAAAGCCTGCCGGATCTGTTGCTGCTCGACTGGATGCTGCCGGGCCTGTCCGGAATTGAACTGTGCCGCCGCCTGCGGGCGCGCGAGGACACCGAGCGCCTGCCGGTCATCATGCTGACGGCACGCGGTGAGGAAGCAGAGCGCATCCGCGGCCTGTCGACCGGTGCCGACGACTACGTGGTCAAGCCCTTCTCGGTACCGGAATTGATGGCCCGCGTGCGCGCCATCCTGCGCCGGGCAAGCCCGGAAGTGGTGTCCAGCATGTTGCGGTCCGGCGATATCGAACTGGATCGTGAAACGCACCGCGTTCGCCGCAACACCAAGGAAATACACCTGGGGCCGACGGAATTCCGCCTGCTGGAATTCCTGATGACATCGCCTGGCCGTGTCTTCTCCCGCGAACAACTGCTGGATGGGGTCTGGGGTCACGATGTCTACGTGGACGAACGCACTGTCGATGTTCACGTCGGTCGCTTGCGCAAGGCTCTGAACAAGGGCAAGGCAAAGGATCCTATCCGTACCGTCCGTGGTGCCGGATACGCCTTCAATGACCAGTTCACCTCTGCCACTGCCTGAGGGCAACTTGCAGAATGGAATTAAGGAGCCCGCTTTCTAGCGGGCTTTTTGTTTCTCAGCGGTTATGTGCCTTTCGCGGAGCAAGGTTCTCTTCTGCGACAACCCCATCAGTTGTGTCGGTGTCGGGGCTGATCCTGCGGTCCCTGTCGTGGCGGAGTGGTCAAACAAGGTTTGTTTTGATGGAACGGAAACGGCATGGAGCGGTGCCAAGAACAAGCCGTGGGAGGTCACTGGTCGGGGTCGGGCATCTGGTCAATGGAAGGCCCAAACAAAAAAAAGCCCGCCAGATGGCGGGCTTTCTCATGAATTGGTTAGGTGCGAGGCTATCAGCCTGCCTGAGCCATCGTCTTGCGATCGCGGCGGCGGTCGGCGACCGGCTGATACGCGATCTTGCAGTGATGAGCGCAGTAGGGGACGCCGGCATCGGACTGGCGGCCGCAGAAGTAGAAGTCGTCGGTCGCCGGGTCGCCAATCGGCCATTTGCAGGTCCGCTCGGTCAGCGTCAGGATGGTAGCCCGCTGCGAGATCGGAACGAGCTCTGCAATCGGCTCTACGCGCGGCTTGGCAGCCACCACTGGTGCAGGCGAGATGTCTGCTTTCAGGGCCGTTGCGCCGATCGACTGCGGATGTGACGTCGTCGGTTTCTTCGGCGCTGCACCCGTTGCAGGAGCTGCGGTGCGCGGCCGGCGCGGCTTGGCGCTTGAAGAGGTGGACTTGGCGCGGCCGGACAGGCCAAGGCGGTGCACCTTGCCGATCACGGCGTTACGGGTAACACCACCCAGTTCGCCTGCGATCTGGCTTGCGCTCAAGCCGTCGCCCCAAAGCTTTTTGAGAAGCTCAACTCGTTCGTTTGTCCAACTCATTGCCGCACCCTTTAGTTTGACCGTCCTGCGGCCATTAACCCCGTGTTAAGCATGCGCAAGCACGCTTAATGCTGGCAGATCTAGTGCCTCTTGGTGATTTGCCTCACGAGATCTCGTGTCTGATTGCTGAGAGGTTACAATAACGTTAATTTGTCAGGCAACCACTCGACCCAAACCAGTTGGGGATGAAACGACTTTTCCCCAATTATGGCGAGGTCATTGAGAATTTTATGAAATCCGCCCTCCGCGGCACATGAAATGTCTTGTGCGCCATTTCCATTGACAGTGCATGGTACCGGCAGTGTATAAGAAAGCCGCTGCGTGCCGCCTCATCGGGGCGGCACGTTGCGTTTTGGCCCTTCGGCATCTTTTCAAGGTGACGGCCCGGCGTCGGGGCGACGCAGGGGACAGCAGGGGCGTTTAAAGGAGACAAACGAGGTTATGTCCGCGACTGCACTATTCGGAAATTACGCAAGATCGAACCTGTCTTTCGATCATGGGGAAGGCGTCTGGCTGGTTACCACCGATGGCCGACGATTCCTCGATTGCGGTTCCGGCATCGCGGTCAACGCACTCGGTCATGCCCATCCGCATCTGGTCAAGGCATTGCAGGATCAGGCAGCCAAGCTGTGGCATACCTCCAACCTGCACCAGATCCCGGATGGCGAACGGCTGGCGCAGCGCCTGTGCGCGGAAACCTTTGCCGACAAGGTGCTGTTCGTGAATTCCGGTGCGGAAGCGATGGAAGCTGCCATCAAATGCGCGCGCCGTTATCATTATGACAACGGCAACCCCGAGCGGTTCCACATCGTGACCTTCGAAGGCGCTTTCCATGGCCGGACCATCGCGACCATCGCGGCTGGCGGCCAGGCGAAATATCTTGAAGGCTTTGGCCCGAAGGCTCCCGGTTTCGACCAGGTGCCGGCAGGAGATCTTGATGCGCTGAAAGATGCCATCGGTCCGCAAACGGCCGCGATCGCGATCGAGCCCGTGCAGGGCGAGGGCGGTATCCGCGAAATTCCGGCCGATTTCCTGCGTGCGCTGCGCAAGATCTGTGATGACAACGGCATTCTGCTGATCTTCGACGAGATCCAGACCGGTGTCGGACGGACCGGCAAGCTGTTCGCTCACCAGTGGACGGGCGTGGAACCGGACCTGATGGCAATCGCCAAGGGTATCGGTGGCGGGTTCCCGATGGGCGCATGTCTTGCAACGGCAGAAACCGCTGCGGCGCTGTCCCCCGGGACACACGGCACCACCTTTGGCGGCAATCCGCTGGCCATGGCAGTCGGCAATGCCGTTCTGGACGTCGTTCTGGAAGACGGGTTCCTGGAAGGTGTCCGTCAGAAGGGGCTCAGCTTCAAGCAGAAGCTGGCCGGACTGGTGGACGGCCATCCGGACGTTCTGGCCGAAGTGCGCGGCAACGGCCTGATGCTCGGTCTGAAATGCGTGGTGCCGGTAGCAGATTATGTGCTTGCAGCCCGTGAAGCCGGTCTGCTGGCAGTTCCTGCCGGCGATAACGTGGTGCGCATCATGCCGCCGCTGACCATGAGCGAAGAGGAAATTTCCATTGCTGTCGAGCGCCTGGAACAGGCTGCTGTCGCCATGGAAGCGAAATTGGCGGAAGGAGCGGCCTGATGACCGCAAACGGAACCTACCGGAACTTTCTGGATCTGACGGACTTCGAAGGCGACGAACTGCGCGCCATCCTGGACACCAGCCGGAAGATCAAGTCGAGCCGTAACGGCGTGCATCGCGGCCAGGGCCCTCTGGCCGGCAAGGTGCTGGCCATGATCTTCGAGCAACCGTCGACCCGTACGCGCATTTCCTTCGATGTCGGCATGCGCGAGCTTGGCGGCGAGACCTTGATGCTGACCGGTGCGGAAATGCAGCTCGGCCGCGGAGAGACAATAGCCGATACGGCGCAGGTTCTGTCGCGCTTCGTCGACGCGATCATGATCCGCATCCTCGATCACAACGACCTGCGTGAACTTGCCGAAAATGCGACAGTGCCGGTGATCAACGGCCTGACCAAGCTCTCGCATCCCTGTCAGATCATGGCGGATCTGTTGACCTTTGAAGAGCATCGCGGTTCGATCAAGGGCAAGAGCGTTGCCTGGACCGGTGACAGCAACAACGTGCTGGCCTCCTGGATTCATGCCGCGCCGCGCTTCGATTTCGAATTGCGCATCGCGACGCCGGGTGAACTGGCGCCGCCGATGGACCTGATTGAAACTGCTCGTGCCAAGGGTGGTTCCATTCAGGTCACGACGGACCCATATGAGGCAGTCAAGGGGACCGACTGTGTCGTGACCGACTGCTGGGTGTCCATGGGGGATGACGATGCGGAATCGCGTCACAACCTCCTCAGCGCCTATCAGGTCAACAAACGCCTGATGGCTGAGGCAAACCAGGACGCCCTGTTCATGCATTGCCTGCCGGCCCACCGGGGTGAGGAAGTCACCTCGGACGTCATGGACGGTCCCAACTCCGTTGTGTTTGACGAAGCCGAAAACCGGCTCCATGCCCAAAAGGGCATTCTGGCCTGGTGCTTCGGCGCAGCATAAGGCAAGCCAAGTGGCACTTAATCTTGATGAACTGGGCATTACGCCTGCAGGGCTGGACGCTGTCCGGCCCTTTGCCGTGGAAGGGCTCGATGTGCGCGGCCGTGCGGTCGCGCTTGGTCCTGTCCTGGAAAAAATTCTGGACCGGCATGCCTATCCGGAACCGGTTTCGCGCCTGCTGGCGGAAGCGATCGTCCTGACGAGCCTCTTGGGCACGTCGCTGAAATTCGACGGTCGCTTCACGCTGCAGACGCAGACGAAGGGGCCGGTGTCCATGCTGGTCGTTGACTTCAAGTCACCCGACGCAATCCGCGCCTGCGCAACCTTCGATGCTGCTGAAGTCGCAGCGCTGATGGCTGACGGCAAGGCGACGCAGGAGGCCCTTCTCGGGCACGGACATCTGGCGATGACCATCGACCAGGGAATGCACATGCAGCGCTACCAGGGACTGGTGGAGCTGGATGGTGTGTCGCTGGAAGAAGTCGCACGCCGGTACTTCGAGCGATCCGAGCAGATCCCGACAGAAGTTCGTCTTGGTGTTGGTGAACTGTTCACCCGCCAGGAAGGCGAGGGTCACGTGAAAACCTGGACAGCCGGCGGGATCCTGATCCAGTTCCTGCCCGAAGCGCCGGAACGCATGCGCCAGGCTGACATCGATCCGGGCAATGCCCCGGAAGGCACGAGCCCGCACGAGATTGACGAGGACGATGCCTGGGTGGAAGCCAAGGTACTGGTCGAAACGGTCAAGGATGTCGAATTGACTGATCCTGAAGTCAGCGTGGAAATGCTGCTCTTCCGGCTGTTTCACGAACGCGGCGTCCGCCTTTTCGAGCCGCAGCCGCTGGTCGACAAGTGCAGCTGCTCTCGCGAGAAGATCGAGAATGTTCTCGCCGGGTTCAGCGACGACGACGTCGACCACATGACTGTCGACGGCAAGATCATCGTCACCTGCGAGTTCTGCAGCACCAGCTACGAATTCGACGGCAAGCCCGGCCAGTAAGCCGGACTGTCGTGAAATTCAAAAAGCCCGGATCGGAAACGGTCCGGGCTTTTTCCTTGCTGCCTTCCGCGTAAGCCCTGGACTTGCGCTGCGCTTGTCCGGGCACGTAGTGAGCCCTAACTCGTGAGCCGATCCACGAATGCCCTGACTGCTTCGGCTGCCAGCTTGATGTTGCCGTCGAGTGTCGCCGGCGACTTGCCGCGCGGTCCGAAGTCGTGGTTGCCGTCTTCCAGATAAGTCAGGCTGACATGAGCTGGCAAGGTGACTTCATCGAGTTCCGCCTTCGAGCCGAACGGATCCCGGTCGCCCTGGAGAACCAGAACCGGTCGTTTGGCGTCCTGCAGCGGCTGGAGCCGCCACTCGGCATCGGCCTTGCCGGTCGGGTGGAAAGGGTAGCCGAAACAGGCAACGCCCTTGGCGCGGCCAGGCAGCGAGCCGCCGCCTGCCAGCATCGCGGCGACCCTACCACCCATCGATTTGCCGCCGATCAGCAGAGGGCCGTCGCTCTGGCTGAGGACAGATTGCAGGGCGGTCTGGAACTCGGCAATCAGCTTGTCGGCCCGGGGCGGCGGCTTTTTCGGGCCTCCCGTCCGGCGGCCGGCCATATAGGCAAATTCAAAACGTGCGGCCGCAATGCCTTGGCTCGCGAGGGCTGCCGCGAGCTTGTTCATGAAGGTTGAGTCCATGGCTGCGCCAGCGCCATGGGCCAGCAGCAGTGTTGCCACAGGTGGCGTTTCGGGGCGGTTCCAGAGAAAGTCGGTCATGATGATGTGATCTGTCGCAGCGGCAAGGAATGATATCAGGAGTATTGTCGTATCGCCCTATCGTGCCATCGGGACCGTGGCAAGCAGCATTAGTCAGGACGTTTCAAAAGACCCCATGTTTGACCAGATCGACATCAACCAGGTTCGCATGGCCTGTTTCGGCGGCATCTTTCTGATAATGGCGCTGTTGGAGGCTGGCTTGCCACGGCGGCGCCTGAAGAGCAGCCGTTTGAAGCGCTGGCCGACCAACTGGGGCATTGTTCTGCTTGATGCCCTTCTGGTGCGGCTGATCTTCCCCATCGGCGGCGTCGGCCTTGCAATGCTGGCGCAGGAAAAGGGTTGGGGCCTCTTTGCATTGCTCGGCTGGTCGGGTGTTGTGGCCGGTCTGATCACCTTCGTCGTGCTCGATCTTGCGGTGTGGTTCCAGCACCTGGTCTCACACAAGGTTCCTCTGTTCTGGCGCATTCACCGCATGCACCACGCAGATAGTGAGGTGGACGCAACAACCGCGCTCAGGTTCCACCCGATCGAAATTCTGCTGTCCTTCCTCTGGAAGGGGTTGGTCATCATCGCCCTCGGCGGTCCTGTTGAAGCCGTGCTGATCTTCGAGATCGTTCTCAACGGCTCTGCGGTTTTCAGCCACGCCAATGTCCGCTTGCCGCTTTGGCTGGACCGCCCCTTGCGGTTTCTGATCGTCACTCCGGACATGCACCGCATTCATCACTCGGTGCTACCGCACGAGACGGATTCCAACTACGGGTTCTATCTTTCGGTCTGGGACCGCCTGTTCGGAACCTACGTGGAAGATCCCGAGCAAGGACAGGAGACGATGGAAATCGGGCTCGGTGCCGCGCTCACGCCGCGTGCGCATTCGTTTCCCTTCAGCCTGGCGATCCCGTTCCTGAAAAATCCGGACCGCCGGAAGGCGGCGCGTGTCGAGGACGCGAAAGGCAAAAGCTGACCTGATTCTATGTCGGGAATGGCCGGAAAGGTCAGAAGAAGCTCATTGGAAAATAGCGCAGGTAAAGCTCGCGGTAGATGCCCTTCTGGTGAAGCTGGCGCAAGGCATAGGTGAGGGCCGCAGCCCGTTCCGGATCGTCCTGGCGGGTCGCAATGGCCATGCCTTCATCAAAATAGCCCGGCTCCAGCCACGGGCCACCGGCAAAGGCACAGCAGCCATCTGCAGCTTCGCTCGGCAGCCAGAAGGACAGGTTCAGGCCGTCGCCGAACAGAGCATCGGCCGAACCGCCCTTGACCGCCTCACGTGTCGCCTCTGCGGTTTCCAGACTGATGATCTCGGCATCAGGAAAGAAGCGCTTGGCAAACGCCTCGTAGCGGGACCCGGCTTCAACGGCTATCCGCTTGCCGGTGAGCGCCTGCTCGTTGAAATCGGACGCGTTGTACGCCCGAACCACAAACCGCGCCGGCAGCTTCAGATAGTCCTCGGTGAAGTTGAGGCGGCGCGTGGAGGGGAGGCTGCGCGACAGGCCGGAGATAATCGCGTCACCTTCTTCTTCGTCCAGTGCAGGCAGAAGAACCTCGAAGTCCTTGATGCGCAGGGCGCAGGAACTGCCCAGTTCCTGGCACAGTGCCCGGGCGAGATCGACGTTAAAGCCGGTGAGCCGGCCATGCTGGTCGCGAAAGACGAACGGCGGATATCCGTCGGTTGCCAGAAACTGGATCTTGTCCGGAATGGCATTTGGCCGGTCGTGGACGGCTTTCGGATCCCAGAAATTGGGAACGCGGACCGAAGCCTCCTGGGCTGAAACCGACAGGATGCCGAGCGCCAAAGTACCAAGCGCCAAAGTGCCAAGCGTCAGCAGCCCGGCTGCAACGCGGCAGATAGTCTTGAGAAGTGGCAGTGAAGCTGGCACGCGGACGTCTCGTTCCGTATCAAGTCATGGTCGGCAATACGCGCCGGGAATCGCGCAGACAGAATATCGCGAACCGGCAGCGCTTGTCAGCCCGCTCCGTCGAAGATGGCACGAGGCATTCCTGAAAACAAACGCGTGACCTCTGACATTCACAGCGTCGACTGAATTCCGCGGAATGCGGTCAGGTCTCCGGTTCCGGATCATAGGAGCGCAGGACGACGATCGTATCGAAGCCCTTGATGTCGTCTTCATAGAAATGCGCTTCGGTGAAAGTTGCATAGGCTTCCATGGAAGAACACTGCACGGTGAGTACCAGATCGGCCGGGCCCGTGACGTGGTAGATCTTTTTCACTTCCCGAAGCTTCAGCAACTTCTGCCGCAACTTCGCCATGCGTTCCGGCTGTCCACGCGACAGCATCAGCATCACGAGCAAGGTAACGGAGGCGCCCGTTGCCTCCGGTGACACGATGGCCACTTCCCGCTCGATCGCCCCGACTTCTCTCAGGCGTTGCACCCTGCGCAGGCAGGCGGCAGAAGACAGGCCAACTTTCTCGGAAAGCTCCTTGCCGGTCTGGCGGGCATCGAGACTGAGGAGATGCAGCAGCTGATGATCGAAATCGTCCAGATCCATGTTGAAAAGTCCTGTTCGGCGTAATTGTGCGGTAGTTTATCTCAAAATCGGAATTTTTGCGAATTTATCGCTCAATTTTGAGAATTTTGCGCACTGTCCGTAGAGGCTTTTTCTAAACTTACTCCTGTCCGTTGGAAAGGAGCAAAACAGATGACCGATCACCTTGTACCTCTGCACCTGGCGCGCGTCCGTAGAGCCGGTCTCGGTGCTGCCGTCTTGCATTTTGCGCTGAAGTGCCTGCGCCGTCGGCGCGACATGGCCCACCTAGCGGATCTGCCCGACTATCTCTTGAAGGATGTTGGCCTCAGCCGCGCTGATGTCCGGAAAACCCCACAGGTCGGCGAAACGCTGCGCTGAAGAAAAGTCACTGGGAAAATCAGGAATTGGATTGGTTGTTTGGAGCGGGTGAGGGGAATCGAACCCCCGTCTTAAGCTTGGGAAGCTTCTGCTCTACCATTGAGCTACACCCGCCGAACCTGATGAGCTTTCTGCGCCGACTTGCCCGACCTGTCAAGCACGCTTGTCTGATGGGTAGATGCTTTTCCAAAGCGCTGCGATCTTGCGCTGCGACGCTGAAATCGCCATGTTCCGGCCCGGGCAGTGCGGTACGCACGAAAAGACATCAAACCGGGTCATATATATGCGAAATCAGGTCAGGGCGCTGGTCACCTCACGCAACTGGGAAGTCTGCATCATCGGCGTTATCGTTTTGAATGCGGTGACGCTCGGTCTGGAGACCAGTCCTGCTGTCATGGCAGAGGTAGGCAGTTTCCTCAGGCTGGTCGATCAGGTGATCCTGGGCATATTCGTCGTTGAACTGGCTCTGCGGCTCTATGCTCATGGCCTGAAGTTCTTCAAGGACCCCTGGAGCCTCTTCGACTTCAGCATTGTTGCAATCTCGCTGATGCCGGCAACAGGCAACCTGTCCGTTCTGCGGTCGCTTCGAATTTTGAGGGCTCTGCGCCTCATTTCCGTCGTACCGTCCCTGCGCCGTGTTATCGGCGGGCTGGTGGCCGCCCTGCCGGGCATGGGCTCCATCGTCGTGTTGATGGCGCTGGTCTTTTACGTCTTCGCCGTCATGGCGACCAAGCTCTATGGAGAAGCCTTTCCGGAATGGTTCGGTAATCTCGGCGCATCGCTCTACACGCTGTTCCAGGTCATGACCCTGGAAAGCTGGTCCATGGGCATCGTGCGTCCGGTCATGGATGTCTATCCCTATTCCTGGCTGTTCTTTGTCCCCTTCATCCTGTGCACGGCCTTCACGGTGCTGAACCTCTTCATCGGTATCATCGTCTCCGCCATGCAGGAGGAACACGAGGCTGAAGCCGACGCCAACCGCCAGGCCATCCATGACGACACAGGGCTGATCCTGGAAGAGGTCAGGGCGCTTCGAGCAGAACTGAAGGAGCTGAAGGCGGAAGCCGGCAAGACGCGGACGTAAGGCGGCGTGGTGGACTGAAACAGTGGCGTCAGCGGATAAACCAAGAGCTATCCACGATCTGATGCGTCGTCCCATTGCTGAACCGTGGGAACCAGGACGCTCCGTTTCCTGAGCCAATTGCCTCTTTGTCACCAAGATTCCGGTATGGATTGCCGGATCAAGCCCGGCAATAACGACCGGGGGAGGGGCTGGCCCTAGTGAATTGGAAGGAGTGACGGGACGTCGACGCTCTCTAAAGTTCAGCCAGAACCTCTTCCGGCCCTTCGACGGTCAGCGTCACTCCGTCTTCGGTGTAGTCGCGCGCCATGACGGTGAGGCCGAGGGTCTCGATCCGCCGTTCCAGTTCCGATCCGGACGCAAAATCTGCGCGAACTGTTTTCGACAGTATCTTTTGAAACAGTATCAGGTCGGCGTTGTTGATCGCATCCTGCGCTGCGCCTGAATAGGCCCGGGCCAGGCCCCCACCGCCGAGTTTCGTACCGCCGAAATAACGCACGATCAGAACAGCGCAGTTGATCAGTTCGGCGCCTTGCAGCACGCGCAATGTCGGCATGCCGGAGGTGCCAGCCGGTTCACCGTCGTCCTTGCCGCTCTCCTCAATCCGGTCGTCTTCCAGAAGTCTCCGGTGCGCCGTGACGATGTGATTGGCCTTTTTGTGCTCCTTGCGCAGCTCTTCCATCCGCTGGTCGAACATGTCCACCGGCACCAGATGCGCCAGAAAGCGGGACTTCCGGTCTTCCAGAAATCCTTCAAACTCACGGGTGACGGTTTTCAGGGCCATCGGCGGTCAGGCGGGTGCCTTGAAGTGCTTGGACAGCTTGAGTGCCTGGCCCTGATAGTTGGAGCCGATGCCTTCACCGTAGAGTGTCGCCGGGCGCTCCGCCATGTGTTCATAGACCAGACGCCCGATGGTCTGGCCGTGTTCCACGATGAACGGGACATCATGTGAGCGGACTTCAAGAACCGCGCGCGAGCCGACACCACCGGCACTGGCGTGACCAAAACCGGGATCGAAGAAGCCTGCATAATGGACGCGGAATTCGCCGACGAGCGGATCGAACGGCACCATTTCGGCCGCATAGTCCGGCGGCACATGCACAGCTTCCTGGCTGACCAGAATATAGAATGCATCCGGATCGAGGATAAGTTCCGCCCGTTGGCGGCGATAGATAGGTTCCCAGAAATCCAGGACGTCCTGCGCGCCGACGACATCGACATCGATCAGTCCGGAGTGTTGCTTGGCGCGATATCCGATCAGGCTGTTGGGTCCGGTCCCTTCCAGATCGATGGAGAGCTGCACACCGTTGCCGATGCGCTCGTTGCCGCCGCTCATCAATGTGTGGGCCTTGTGCACCTCTTCCAGCTCCGCATCGGGAATGAGCGATTGACCGCGCCGGAAGCGGATCTGGCTGAGGCGGGACCCGGACCGCACGAGGATCGGAAAGGTCAGCGGCGAGATTTCGGCATAAAGCGGACCGGTGTAGCCGGCCGGAATGGTGTCGAAGGCAAGGCCGTTGTCTGTGATGACGCGGGTGAAGACGTCCAGGCGGCCGGTCGAGCTTTTCGGGTTGGCAGTTGCCGAAATATCGGGAGCCAGGGCGAGGCTTTCCTGCAGCGGCACGATATAGACGCAGCCTGTTTCAAGGACGGCACCTTCGCTCAGGTCGACCGTGTGCAGTTTCATCTGCTCAAGCCGAGCTGCTACCTGGATGTCGGGGCCCGGCAGGAAGCTGGCACGCACCCGGTAGGCTTCCTTGCCCAGACGCAGGTCGAGGCTGGCAGGCTGTATCTGACCGGTGACAGGCGGCGCGTCCGCTGAAATCTCTCCGGCGGCGAACATGGCCTGGATTACCCGTTCCGGCAAAATGCCGTTTGCTGTGAGAAGTGCGCTTCCGTTCAAGACCTGACCCGCTGTGACGTTCATGAAGATGTTCCGCATTATGCTGGTCTATGGTCATTAAAGGATCGGGCCGCCCGCGCCAACAGGCATTCTGGCAGAACGGGGCTTTTGAAGGGATCGTGCGCAAGACAATTGACCTGTGCCTGCTTTTCCCGTAGGACAGGCTCACTTCGTGGTGATTTGGGCCGGCCGGCTTGCAGCCACGTTAAACAAGTTGCTAAAAAGGCCGGAGGTGAGAACCCCGGTCTTGAGGCTGGGGTTTTTTGCGTTTGGAGCGAATGAAAGACATGACTGAGACCACCAAGACCGGAAACAAGAACTGGCGCCCTGCAACCACTCTGGTTCATGGCGGCACCATGCGGTCACCGTTTGGTGAGACCTCGGAGACCATCTACCTGACCCAGGGCTTCACCTACAGCGGTGCCGAAGCTGCCGAGGCCAGGTTCAATGGCGAGGACCCGGGTTATGTCTATTCGCGCTATGCCAACCCGACCGTCACCATGTTCGAGGACCGGATCAAGGCACTTGAAGGGGCTGAGGCCGCGCGGGCAACCGCCAGCGGCATGGCGGCCGTCAATCTGGCGCTGATGGCAGCGGTAAGGGCAGGCGATCACGTGATTGCCGCCAAGGCCCTGTTCGGCTCCTGCCGCTATATTTGCGAAACACTGCTGCCGCGCTTCGGCGTTGAAAGCACGCTGGTAGACGGAACGGACATCGAGCAGTGGAAGGCGGCTGTCCGGCCGAACACCAAGGCCCTGTTTCTGGAAAGCCCGACCAACCCGACGCTGGAAGTCATCGACATCGAGGCCGTGGCACAGATCGCCAAGGAAGCCGGTGCCCGTCTGATCGTCGACAACGTGTTTGCGACCCCGCTGTATCAGTCGCCGTTTCAACTCGGTGCCGATGTGGTCGTCTATTCGGCCACCAAGCACATCGATGGCCAGGGCCGGTGCCTCGGCGGTGTGATCCTGTCGGACGAGGAATGGATCAACGACGAGGTCATGCCCTTCATCAAGCATACCGGTCCGCACATGAGCCCGTTCAGTGCCTGGGTCCTGTTGAAGGGCCTGGAAACGCTGCCGCTGCGCGTTGCGCGCCAGACGGAAACGGCGGGCAGGATTGCCGACTATCTGGCAAGCCAGTCCAAGGTCGCGCGGCTGATCTATCCGGGCCGGGACGACCACCCGCAGGCCGATGTTGCCAAACGCCAGATGAGCGGCGGATCCACCATGCTGGCGATGGAAATCGAGGGCGGCAAGGAAGCCGCGTTCCGTTTCACAAACGCGCTGGAAATCGTCAAGATCTCCAACAACCTGGGCGACGCCAAGAGCCTGATCACCCATCCGGCGACGACAACGCACCAGTCGATTGGCGAGGAAGCGCGCGCGGAACTCGGTATCACCGATGGTATCCTGCGGCTTTCAATCGGTCTGGAGGATCCGCAGGATCTGCTGGAAGATATCGAGAAGGCGCTCCAGGCGATCTAACGGCCTGTCTGCCGCAGCGCCTTCACGCCAATGAGCACCCGGGCGCCGGCGGACACGACGCATATCGCGGCAAAACCATAGGCAAGCGCAGGAAACCAGGCGGGGACCAGGGCCATCAGCAGGAATAGCGCGATGGTCTCGGTACCTTCGGCCAGCCCGCCTATGTAATAGAGCGATTTGGAGCCCTGAGCGTCGGTGGTCAGTTTGTTCTTCTCCGCCATGATGGCAAAGGCCAGAAAGGCCGAGCCGTTCGCGTAGAAGCTGGCAAGAAGTGCCACCGCCGGCAAAGCGTTGCTGGCCGGGTCCTGTATGGCAAAGGCCAGAGGGATTGCGCTGTAGAAGAAGAAATCCAGTGTGATGTCGAGGTAGCCGCCAAGATCCGTCTTGGCCGTTGCCCGGGCCAATGCGCCATCGAGACCGTCTGCAAATCGGTTGACCGCGATCAGGAACAAGCCGATCAGGGTATGACCCGTTGCGATAGCGATGGCTGCCCCCATACCGGCAGCAAAGCCCGCCAGCGTCACGCTGTTGGCAGTAAGCCCCGTGCCGGCAAGGATCAGGCCCAGCCGGTTCAACGGCGGATCGATCAGCGGGCGCAGGTGGGCATCGAACATGAAGAGATCACTGTTTTGGGTCTGACAGATGGTGTTCTTGCAAAATCCGGCCTCAAATCTCAAGCAATTCCGGCCTCATATGTCACAACCCTCTTTCACGCTTGCGTCATTCGCCCTATAAGCCCCTCCTGAACGAGCGGGCACCACCCGTGGAAGTCGCTTCGGACCGGTCTATTTCAAGGTTCGCAGTTCTGAAATTAAGGAAAAGCCGTGTCTGGCAGTTACACCGCCATCACCCAAGGGATCGAAGTCTCCGTCGAGCCGTTTTATCTGGACGATGAATCGCGTCCGGAAGAGAGCGAGTATATCTGGGCGTATATGGTCGAGATCCACAACGGTGGCAGCGAACCGGTGCAGCTGAAGACGCGTTACTGGCAGATAACCGATGCCAGAGGGCGCCAGGAAGAAGTCAGCGGCGAGGGCGTGGTCGGCGAACAGCCGGTGATAGAGCCCGGCGAGACCTATGAGTATTCGTCGCACTGCCCGCTTTCGACCGACAGCGGCATCATGGCCGGGTCCTACTCGATGGAACGTCCGGACGGCTCCATGTTCGACGTCGTCATTCCGGCGTTTTCACTCGATCTGCCGGATGCGATCCACAGCCTGAATTGAGGCTATCAGCCGATCAGATACTCAGCAGTCCGCCGACAAAGCCGATCAGCAGCCACAAGATCCACTTGCGGCGGTTGAAGGCCGTCAGCAACGTGACCGCTAGTATTCCGAAGATCAGATAGAGGATATGGCCGGCAAAGCCGGTGCCGAGCACCCATGCGAAAAGATCCGGATCCCGGTTCTTTGCCAGATGGAAATGGTCTTCGGCAAACATCACCAGCGCGTCGGCTGCAAGTCCGCAGACGAAGCCTGCAAAGGCAATCATCATTCGCGTGCCCCAGTTCGCCTGCTTTGGAGCGGTGCGAACCTGCACGTACCGGACAGCATAAGGCATGGGGCGCTGTACGCGCAGCCTCTGGCGGCGTCGCCTCAGTGGATAGCGCACACTTGTCCGCTCTCCGATTGCCTGATTGCTCATGTCCCTGTCTCCGCACTGAAGGACCTACAGGTCCCGGCAGCCCACAAGCGTGCTGTCCCCGCACCGGTGATAAGGTGCGGCGGATTGAAGGACCGAAAACAAAAAGGGTTCAATTTGATCGATCTGGTGAAGTTGAAAGGCTGTTTGCTGTTGAGGCCTGTTCCTTGATCCAGATTGTTATGGTGTCCAGTGCGCCCGGTGCGTAGGCACGGCGCCCCAGGACCATGAACAAGGCCTTCGACCAGGAAGGCATTTGCCCTTCGAGCTGGTAGTTGAAGGCTTCCGCCCGCAACAGCGCATGGGTTGCTTCCGGGACGATCACGAAGCGGTTGGCGGGATTGTTGTCCGTCAGCATCTTTCGATAGATGCCGGAATTGAAATGAGGATCGACATTGAGGTCCTCTGCTCCGTGCAGTGTCAGAACGGGCGAGGAGATACGGGCAAGGGAGGCGGTGGAGTCGGAGGCCGCATTCCGGCGCGCGAAGGTGAAGCGATCTTCCGGCATCGGAAGCCTGTCCATTCCGCTGTCGAGATAGTCCTGATAGGAAAAATCCCGGTCTAGAAACTTTTGTCCGTCTTTTGCGTCCTGCGCGAGAGCCTTGTCGATCGCCTTGCTGTCTGCACCTGCAAGGTCCAGCCTGCGCCGGGTATAATAACCAGCCTGCCGCAGCCAGTTGACAGCTCCGCCGACAATCACGAAGAAATCGCCCTGCGCTGGCGCTTCCGCCAGAATGGGCAAAACCCACCCCGCCTGCGAAAAGCCGAGAAATCCGGCTGGAGACGTCTTCAATTCGGGCTGTTCTTTGGCGGCCGCAAGGGCCGTTGCCGCGAGGCGGGCTCGCTCATCCATGGAAAAGGACAGCCAGTTGCCCTGGCTTTCGCCGACGCCAGGCTTGTCCCAGGAATAGACGGCAAGACCGCTGTCCAGAAGATGGCTGATGAGAGGCATGTACCCACCGCCGGAATAGCGGTCCGCTGGCCCGTCCCCGTGAACGATCAGGACCAGAGGCGGGTTTGCGTGCCCAGGATCTTGCAGGCGGGGCAGATGCAACGTTCCGGCGACGGAATGTCCGTCGAAGGAAAAGGCAATCGGCCGGCTTTCGTATTCAGACAGATCGAAATCCTGAAGGCCCTGGAGGATCAGGAAAACACCTGCCAGGACGGCTATTGATACCGCCCCGGCCCAGGCGAGGGCCTTCGTTGCTTTCAAATACCTGCTCCGAGAGGATCAGATGGTCCGGTGACGGGCAATCGCACCGCGCTCGATTGCGGCAACGGTGAGTTTGTCGAGTTTGAAGCGGTCACGCAGAAGCTGAAGGATGCGCAATTCTTCCTTCTCGACGTGGAGATCGGCAGCCGCGACTTCAACCCCAAGCGCATATGCGGTGTCGTAAAGCTTTGCCGGCAGGACGTCGCCAACCAGCTCCAGCACCAGCTGCAAGCCGTTGTCTTCCTGCAGGATGTCGCCGCAGCGCTGGGCTGCCGGGATGATCCGGTTGCCGTCATAGCCATTGAAAACGGGCAGCATCTTGATCATGTCGCCGATGGTGGCCAGTTCGTTGTCGGTCATCTGGTTGTCCGACGCCGAGACGATAACCATCACGTAGATAAGGGCTTCCTGTACGCTGATCGGCTCGTTCATAGACACTATTCATTCTCCCGTAGCGCCAAAAGACGGAAAATTTCTTCTTGATCGTGCGCCCGATGTAACGGGTTGGAAGACAAGCTTCAAGTCACCGCTACGAGACAATCGATTGACCGGAGTTATCCGCTTTTTTCCGGCGCGATATGTCCGCAGGCGGAAAGAGTTCGCAAAGCCCGAGATTTCGGTCAACTTAGCTGTGTTCATGTGATTGCACATAGAGGCGCGTTGATCTAGTGTCGCGCCGCAGCAACCGGCCGAAAAGTCAAAAAACCGACCGGGTTGCATTCCATCCATTCTCATGAACAGAACGACTTGAAAAATGACCGATCAATCCCTGCCTCCGCTTGACCTTTCGCAAGAGTTTGTCGAGGCGGCCACGAAATCGAAAGCGTGGCCGTTCGAAGAAGCGCGAAAACTGGTCAAACGGATCGAGAAACGGGGAACGGACAAACCGGTTCTGTTTGAAACGGGCTATGGCCCGTCCGGCCTGCCGCACATCGGCACCTTCGGCGAAGTTCTGCGCACCACAATGGTGCGCACGGCGTTTCGGCTGCTGACCGAAGACAAGATCCCGACGCGGTTGCTGTGCTTCTCCGACGACATGGACGGCATGCGCAAGATCCCGGAAAACGTGCCGGACCGCGCAGCGCTTGAGCCATATCTGCAGATGCCTCTGACGGCGGTGCCGAACCCCTTCGGCGGCGACTATGAAAGCTTCGCCGAGCACAACAACGCCATGCTGCGCCGGTTCCTGGATACCTTCGGTTTCGATTATGAATTCGCCAGCGCGACCGAATACTACAAGGCCGGCAAGTTCGATGACGTGCTGATCCGGGCGACCGAGAAGTACCAGAAGATCATGGACGTGATGCTGCCGACGCTCGGCGCGGAACGTCAGGCGACCTATTCGCCCTTCCTGCCGATCTCGCCGACGTCCGGCCGCGTGCTCTATGTGCCCATGAAGGACGTCAATTCGAAGGACGGCACCATCACCTTTGCGGACGAGACGGGCGAGGACATCACGCTGCCGGTCACCGGCGGCAAGGTGAAGCTGCAGTGGAAGCCCGACTTCGGCATGCGCTGGGCTGCGCTTGACGTCGATTTCGAGATGTTCGGCAAGGATCATATGACCAATGCGCCGATCTACGACAAGATCTGCAACATCCTGGGCGGGACCGCTCCGGAACACTTTGTCTACGAACTGTTCCTGGACGAAAAGGGCGAGAAGATCTCCAAGTCCAAGGGCAACGGTCTGACCATTGACGAGTGGTTGACCTACGCTGCACCGGAGAGCCTTGCGCTCTACAATTTCCAGAAGCCGAAGACGGCCAAGAAGCTCTATTTCGACGTCATTCCGAAGGCGGTCGACGAATATTACACCTTCGTCCAGAAGTACGAGCAGATGCCGGTCGAGCAGAAGCTTCAGAACCCGGTCTGGCACATCCATTCGGGCAACATTCCGAAGATCGACATGCCGGTGCCCTTTGCCATGCTGCTGAACCTTGTGTCCGCCTCCAACGCGGAAAACAAGGACGTGCTGTGGGCGTTCATCTCCCGCTACGCTCCGGGCGTGACGGCGTCGACCCATCCGGAACTGGATGCGCTTGTCGGCTATGCGATCCGCTACTTCGACGATTTCGTCAAACCGACCAAGTCGTTCAAGGTGCCGGACGATGTCGAGCGCACTGCGCTCGAAAAACTGGACGAAACACTGGCCGCCCTGCCGGCCGATGCGGATGGCGGTGCCATCCAGGATGCGGTGCTGGACGTCGCCCGGTCCATCGAGCGTTATCAGGACCCGTCCAAAAAGGGTCCCGATGGTGGTCCTGGCGTGTCCGTCGTCTGGTTCTCTGCGCTTTACCAGCTTCTGCTCGGGCAGGAAAAGGGACCGCGCTTCGGGTCTTTCGTTGCTCTTTACGGCATTGCCGAAACGCGTGAGATGATCCGCAAGGCACTGGCTGGCGAACTGACAGCCTGATTATCAGACTTCAGGAAAAGCGGCGCACCAGCGCCGCTTTTTTGTTTTCAGCTGTGCTCTCCGGCGGAAGAAGCGCGGTATCAGTCTTTGCCGGCAATAGTTCTGACGCGCTCCGTACTGGCGTCCAGCCCTTCACTGATCAGATCCGAAACACCCAGTTCCTTCAGCTTGACGAGACCGGCGGCAGTCGTTCCTGCGTAGTCGATCATCTCCTGAACATGTTCCGCCGGAGATCTGGTGTCACCGGCGATGATTTGCCCAGCCGACAGGATCAGCTGTTTTGCGGCGCGTTCGGCAATATGCCTGTCGACACCGTTTGACCTTGCATAGTCAACAATGCAGTCGGCGAAGAACGCGGCAAATCCCGGTACCGGACCGGTTATGGCGGTGAAGACCTCGATCTGCTGTTCGTCCTGGACTTCATCACTCGGGCCGCAGGCCGACAACAACGACTGGACGAGGTCCCTGTCTTCCTGCGAAAGCGACGAAGCCGCACACCAGGGGGAGTAGGCCAGCTGCTTGCCCGCCGCTGGGCTCGACATGGCACGAACGACCTTTTCCGAGCCTGTGAGGGTTTTGAGCCTCTCACGTGAGACACCCGCCATGACCGAGAGCACCAGTTTTCCGGGCGCCGAAATGCTGACCGTTTCGACAAGCGCTGGCGGAACCGACAGAAGGATGACATCACAGGCGTCAGCCAGAAGCTGATTGGATGCGGTGAAGGTGATCTCCGGCCAGCTTTCGAAGCGTGCGGCAGTTCCGGATCGATTGGATATCCAGAGCTGGCGAGGTTTGACACAGCCGCTTTCCAGCCAAGCCGTCGCAATGGCGCTGCCGAGTTGCCCGGTTCCACCGATGATACCGACCTTGATTTCTCCAGTCATGAATACTCCAGATCCGGGACTTCCGAACTCCGAAGCCTAATACCAATCAGGAAAAATAAGAAACCGGCGGAACACAATTGAGCAGAGGTCTGTCAGCAAGTCTGCCTGCATCCAGTGGTGTGAATGGCTAGTGCAGCCGTTCATTCAAACGTGCATGGCGATAAAGCTGATAAGGTGCCCAAGCGGGCACCTTATCAGGATTGTCAGCAGGCGTTTCCCGCGAAGTTTATTTGTCTTCGTCGAAGAACTGGACGCCCGCCCTGGTGCCGTCCACCCAGATGATATGGCCAAGGCGCTCCTTGCCATCGCTACGGATGCAAACGGTTTTGCCCGCCTTTGCATCTTTTACGCCCTTCAGGCCGACACCCGTTACGGACACGTTTTCAAGCTCCACGGTCTGGATGGCGCCGTCCAGCAGAACTTCGGCCTTCTTGCCGACGTCCTGTCTTGGCGACTTGCGGGGTTCCGCGTCTTTCAGATCGGTTTCCATGGCGGCGGCAAGTTCCGTCAGGCCATTCAGGACTTCCTTGCTGGCCTTGTCCAGATCGACGAGAGCAGCGAAGGCTTCCGTGGAATTGCCTTGCTCGGCGGCAAGCAGGGCTCTGTGGCCTGCATCATGAACTGCCTTGTGCGGAGTGACCAGGTTGCGGAAGACCGGGTGTGTCTTGATCTTCTCGTTCTTGATGGCGTCGTACCACTTGCCAAGACGGCAATGATGATGGTCGGGCATGCCGGAGGATGCCCAGTCGTCGTGTCCGGTCACTGTGTCGACGACACGCTTCTTGAACAGGACATGATCAATCTTCGCCATCTCCAACAGCGACTTGTCGGAATTGGCGTCGAAGAAGTTTTTGGCCGAGCCGCTGAAACTGTCGTTGCTCTGTTTCAGAACACGCTGCATGGCGCCGAGCTGCTGATCCGTGTTCCGGTTCGATTCAGCGACATTGGCGACGTTGCGAGCGATTTCGTGGCTGGCTTCTTTCTGCTGATGAAGGATGTCCGTAATCTGGGTGACCCGTTCGGAAACATTGCCAACCATCCCGTCGATGGATTGCATGAGTTCATTGGCGGCCGCGATGGCATCCTCGCCATTCTGGATGGCGCCTTCGGAGCTCTGGATGGCTGTCTGGATTGTTTCCATGCCAGCGGTCAGTGCTTCGATCCGCTGCGCGATGTCTTCCGTCGCCTTGCCGGTCTGCGAGGCGAGGGTTTTGACTTCCGAAGCAACGACGGCAAAGCCTTTGCCGGCTTCTCCTGCACGGGCGGCTTCAATGGTGGCATTCAGCGCCAGAAGATTGGTCTGGTCTGCGATGGATTGAATGACCGACAGGAATTCGCCGATCTGCGATGCAGCTTCGCTCAGGTCTGACAGGCTCTGCGCGGTTTGCCGGGACGTTGAGGAAATATCGCCGATGGCACTCGATACGGCCGACATCTTGTCCAGGCCATCCTTGGCGGCGTTGTTTGTTTGAACGGCTTCGTTGGCCGCGCCTTCGCTGTTTTCGGAAATCTGGCCGATGGAGGCGACAAGCTGGTCCGCCGCGGCGGAAATGGACTGGCCGTTCGCATTGGCTTCCTGGGTATTGCGCGACAACAACGCCATCGACATCACGATTTCGTTCAGCTCGCTGATGGTGTTTGCGGTCGTGCGCAGGTTCTCCAGCCCGATCGTATCCCGCATTTCAGCGTCTTCAATGCGGCGCTGTTCCGTTTCGAACGCGCGTTGTGCAAGGATCATGTCCAGAAAGAACCGTGTCACCACGGCCTGCATCTCGGAAACCATGGCCTTTTGCGAGAACCGGTGCTTCTTGACGACGACGGGAAGGATTTCGTTCAACAGCCGTCCAAACGCGGACATCAGCCATTCGGCCTTCAGCCCGATCTTTACGTGAGCTTGACCGATACGCGCAGCCTGTCCGATGAACTCCAGGTCCGGGTCGTGGTTGAAGATATATTCCCAGTGTTTGGTTTGCGCATTTTTGAGAGGAACGGTGTTCTTCTCGTGGGCGCCCATTTTCTGGCGCAACTCTTCGTGCGAAACGAGTTCCTTGTAGAAGCGGTCCAGTATGTCGGGCAGGTGTTTTTGAAGGGAGTTCCATGCCGTCTGAGCGGAAGACGTGTCGCTTCCCGTTGAGGACATGAACTTGATGTACTTCGTGATATTGTCAGTTTCGACAGTGTTCTTGGGGGCAGGTGCGCTCATATTTCTTTGGTCCTCGTCACGGACTGATAATGTTTGAGCCACTTTCCCTTATGGGCGTAAACATTGAACTAATTGTACTGATTGATTTGTCTATGTATTAACCCTATTCGCCGAAGGTATGAGCTGCTTCGAGGCGCTCGCAAGGATTTTTCAGCAGCAGTGAGAGGCGGTCGGTTGACGAGGAGAAACAAAGGCTTGCTTCACGCGAAGCGGTGCCGCTCCAGCCCTACTGCACCGGCCGTTCTACTTGCGGGTAATCCTCGATTGCCATTTGACCGTCCCCCGGCTGTTCCGGTTCGGTCCTCAGGCTCCATTCGACGATTTCCGGGGCAAGTTCCTCAAGGCCTGGCAAGGCAGACGGCACTTCTGTTTCCAGTTCGCTCGTCGGCAACTCGTTCAGCCATTCCGATTGCCACTTGCCGACTTTTCTGTCTCTGGCCTTTTCGGCAAGTTCCATGAAATCGGCAGGTGCGTCCGGCGCCGGATCCGCCCAGCCATAGCGGACAAGACGCTTGCTGAGGTCCATCGATCCGCGGGTGCAGGTTGCCAGAATCTGTTGCGGTCCGGTCTCCTCGATCTTTTCGCATACCACCTTCAACTGCCGCACCAGTCCTCTCAGGAAAGTGCGCGCCCTGGCACCGCAGGGCCAGGTGCCACCGAGACGGGAAACACAGGTTTCGTCCGATTTCAGCGGAACGATATGGGCAAGCGTTACTGTCAACCGGTCCGACTTGATGCGTCCGCCGTCAAGAACCTGCACGCGCATCAGCTCCAGTGGGCCGTCCGGAACCGGTTCAATCGGCGGATCCTTCAGTTCCAGGTAGCGTTTGGAAGGTTCGATACGTTTGAGGTCACCTTGTACCTGCGGTGCCGATACCCCCTCCGGCGAAACGTTGCGAATGTCGTTCGGCAGCGGCGCAGCTGCAACAACGACGGGTTCACTCTGGGGCTGTGCCGGTTTCTGCGTCTGGGCTTGGGTAGTGGACGACTGCGGTGCGGGCTCGGGCGTCTTTGCCGGCTCGCTTGTTTCCTCGGCGGCGCTGGTGATGCTGCCAGCCGCTACCGGCTCGTCCTGTACGGACGGCGGGTCTGCCAGGAGCAGCCAGGCGAGCAGACCACCTGCGGTGGTCAGCACGATTGCTGGCGTTATGAGAGGCCGAAGCTTCATCAAATGTGTGCTCGCAGGTTATTGGCTCGCCCAGATAATACGGGCAGTCCACTCGATTGCCGAGTGCTGAAAGCGCGCTGACTGTGAATTGTCCCCGATTGTGCAAACCGCCAGGTCTTCGTCGCCTGTCTCCTGCAACGTGTAAAGCGACAACCGGCCACTGTTGAGCTTGATGGCAAGCCTGTCACCGGTGCGAAGGGGGGCGCCGGGAGCAACCACGACGATATCGCCGTTCCTGTAAAGGGGATGGAAGTCTTCGTTGCTGACCTGCAGCGCAAAAGCAGCGCCGATTTGGGGAAAGCTGAGACTTTGCCACGTCGCGCCAGCCGGCCGGCCGGCACTGTCGAAGGCGTTTCGCTCCGAGGCAGCATCCAATCCTGCAAGGGGCACCAAAGCTGGCGCAGCGTCGGTTGGCCCGCCCGGGGTTTCGACCCTGGCGGCAAACGTGTTCAAGGCTTCGCCGGTGGCGGCCAGCACCTTGGCAAGCGACTCTGTCGATGGCCACCGTGGGCGTCCGTCGCCCGCAACGCGTTTCGACGGGTTGAAAGCGGTCGGATCCAGTCCGGCACGCCGAGCCAGGCCGGACGGCGAAAGCCCGTTCTGCGAGGCGAGGGCATCAATGGCCGCCCAGACCTTTTCATGTGAGAGCACGGCTGCCGTTTCTCCGTATTGGCGCGACAGGAATAAATACCTTTCGCTCATATGGGTTTTCCCGACCAAAATTCAAAAGAAACAGGCTGGAGCCACTTGTGCGGCTTGTTCGCTACGGTTCGGATGAGTAGTGTCCCGACCGGCTGAGCATGCGCCGGGCCTTTGCCTGCCATGCCATCCCCGGCAAGAGGCAAGGCAGACAGATGACCCTGATTTTCAAGATCGTCCCGAAATCCATGTGGCAAGAGGCAACCGACCAAGGCGTCTTCAAGGGCGCGCCGGTGGACCTTCAGGACGGCTTCATTCATTTTTCCGCCGAGGATCAGGTCCGGGAAACCGCTGCAAAACATTTCGCGGGCCAGCAGGATCTGTTGCTGGCCGCCTTTGATGCTGATGGGTTTGGCGACTTGTTGAAATGGGAAACTTCCCGGGGCGGGGCCCTGTTTCCCCATCTCTATGGCTCGCTGGACCCGAAGGTCGCACTCTGGGTGAAGGAACTGCCGCTTTCACCGGACGGGTCACATGACTTTCCGGAGCTGGATCAATGATACCGCCTTTCCTTGAAAACGTTGCGCTGAGAGGCCTGCAGTGCCTGGACGCCGAAACCGCGCACCGTGCGACTGTTGTGGCTTTGAAATCCGGTCTGATGCCGCCGCGCCGGAAGGTGTCTGACCCGCGCCTTGCAGTGAAGCTCTGGGATCTGACCTTTCCCAATCCGCTCGGGATGGCTGCAGGGTTCGACAAGAACGGCGAAGTGCCCGATGCGCTGCTGAAGCTGGGGTTCGGATATACCGAGGCAGGGTCGGTCACCCCGAAGCCGCAGCCCGGCAATCCGCGGCCGAGGGTGTTCCGCTTGCCCGCAGACGAAGGCGTGATCAACCGCTATGGATTCAACAACGAAGGCCACGCAGCCTTGCGACAGCGGCTTGAAGCCCGCCGGCGGTTGACAGGAATTGTCGGCATCAATGTTGGCGCCAACAAGGATGCAACCGACCGGATTGCCGACTACGTCGCCGGTATCACCGCGTTCGCCGATATGGCGTCTTATTTCACCGTCAATATTTCTTCGCCCAACACACCGGGACTGCGCGACCTGCAGGCCCGGTCCGCACTTGCCGATCTGCTGACTGCCGTGATCACGGCACGGGACGAGTGCACGCAGACGTTTGGGCGCAAGGTTCCTGTGCTCTTGAAGATCGCGCCGGACGTTGCTGATGAGGACCTGCAGGATATTGTCGAGGAAGTACTCGCCAAGAGCGTCGACGGCCTGATCGTCTCCAACACGACGATCGGACGAGACGGCCTGAGCGGCAAGGGGCCGGCACAAGAAACCGGAGGCTTGTCGGGCAAGCCCCTGTTCCGGAAATCGACCATCATGCTGGCGCGCGCACGCAAGCTGGCCGGACCGGATCTACCGATCATCGGTGTCGGCGGTATCGACAGTGCGGAAACCGCCTGGACCAAGATCACGGCGGGGGCGGACCTGTTGCAGCTCTATTCTGCCCTTGTGTTCAAGGGTGCGGGGCTGATTGACGAGATCCTGAGCGGCCTTTCTGCAAAACTGGACCAGCACGGGATTGCGTCGCTGCGCGACGCGCGGGATGCCAATGTCGATGCCTGGGCATCGGAAACGGCCTAGATACAGCTGTTCTTATGCGTTGCCGAACGTCTCGGCTGCCCGCTTTCTGCAGGCGGCCAGCAATGTCAGGCCACGCGTTCCGAAGAACAGCAGGAAGGCGAGCCAAAGACCGTGGTTCCCCAGGATAGGAAACAGAAGGTAATAGGCAGCCAGGTAAACGACGAGCGACAACAGCATCATGTTGCGCATGGTCGATGACCACGTAGCGCCGATAAAGACCCCGTCCATCTGGAATGCCAGCACTCCGAAGACCGGGGTCAGTATCGCCCACACAAGATAGGTCGAAGTTACCTGGCGGACATCTTCTGCCGTTGTCATGAAATCGATCATGTACTGCCCGAAAAACCAGAACAGCGTCGACAGGATCCCCGCCAGGGCGAAGCTCCACAGTGCTGTCAGTTTCAATGCGCGGTCGAAGGCGGGCCGGTATCTTGCCCCGACCGCCCGGCCGGCAAGCTGTTCCGCCGCGGTCGCCAGGCCATCCAGAAAGAATGCAGCCAGCATGATGAACTTCTCAAGCAGAGCGTTTGCGGCCAACACGGTATCACCCTGGTCTGCCGAACGCGCCGTGAAAAACGCGAAGGCGAAGAGAAGGGTGAAGGAGCGGATCATGATGTCCCTGTTGACGGCCATCATCCGCACCAGCAGGCGGCGGTCGAAAATCACCTGAAGAGCCGGCCAGGACGTCTTGCCGGTGGTGAAGACGACCAGGCAGACGCCCAGTGCCGTTGCCGCGATTTCACTCAGGACAGTTGCCAGCGCGACACCTTCCACGCTCCAGCCGAAACCGATGACGAACCAGACACTGAGGCCGATGTTGAGCCCGTTCAGAACGAGCTGAAGCACCAGCCCTGTTCCTGCGCGCCCGAGGCCGATGAACCAGCCGAGCATGGCATAGTTGGCAAGGAGAAAAGGGGCACTGTAGACGCGGATGTCAAAGTAGCGGCTCGTTGCGGCCTGCACATCCGCACTGCCCCCCAGGAACCAGAGCCCGATTTCTCGCAAGGGGGCTTGCAAGAGGATGACCAGCAGACCGCCGATGGCCGCAATCACGAAGGCGCGCAGCAGTGTTGCCCTGACTTCTTCTTCGTTCTGGGCGCCGAAAGCCTGGGCTGTCAGGCCTGTCGTCCCGGACCTCAAGAAGTTGAAGGTCGTGAACACCAGGTCGAAGATGATCCCGCCTATGGCAATCCCGCCAAGCAGAGCCGGGTCGCCAAGGCGGCCGATCACGGCCATGTCGACGATGCCGAGCAGGGGCGTCGACAGATAGGCGAGTGTCATCGGAATGGCGATGGCAAGAACAGTGCGGTGGGTAACCGCAAACGCCAGTTTCGGCCGCTCGCCGGTTGCTGAAAGTTGGGACATCGATGGCTCGCTTCGAGAGGAAGACCTTCATGTCTGCCTTGCCTCGGCACGTCAATTCATTTCGGCACATACCGGGTATTCACGGACATGGCTGCCGAATTTGCACTGAGCCGTAAAATTCGGATCTGCTGTGTCGTTCAAAGGGGTGCCCGTAGCGCCGGCGCGCCTTATATTGCGCACAGATGACCCTGCCTATCGTTCACCATCCGGCCTACTGCGCCGATCTTCCCGCCAATCACCGGTTCCCGATGGACAAGTTCCGTGCCGTTGCCGAGTTGATACGGCAGGAAGGGCTTCTCGGCGACAGCGCCTTTTTCAGGCCTCGTCCCGCCCCCTTCGAGTGGGTCGCACTCGCACATGATCTTGCCTATGTGGATCAGGTCTTCAATGCCCGGGTGCCGGAAAAGGTGGCGCGGGAAATCGGTTTTCCGATGCGCGAGGACATCGCCCTGCGGGCGCGCTGTGCAACGGGCGGGACCGTGTTGACGGGATATCTGGCACTGGAACACGGCATTGCCTGCAACACCGCCGGCGGCAGTCATCATGCCCGCCGTGCACACGGAGCCGGGTTCTGCGTCTTCAACGACGTCGCAGTTGCCATCAAGGTGTTGCAGGCGGACGGCGCCATCCGCAAGGCGCTGGTGGTCGACCTGGACGTGCATCAGGGAGACGGCACCGCGGACATCTTTCAGGGCGACCCGGATGTCTTCACTTTCTCGCTTCACTCGGAAAAGAACTACCCCGTGCGCAAGGTCCCCTCCCATCTCGATATAGGTCTTGCCGATGGGACGAGTGACGAAGTCTATCTTGCTGTTCTGGAAGAGGTTCTGCCTGATCTGCTGCGCCAGGGGCCCTGGGACATCGTTTTCTTCAATGCCGGCGTCGATCCCTATGCCGGTGATCGTCTCGGCAGACTGTCGCTGTCACGCGACGGTCTTTGCAGGCGTGACCGCTATGTCATCGAAACGGTGCGAAAGGCGGGCGTGCCGCTGGCAGGAGTTCTGGGTGGAGGCTATTCGACGGATATCGACGAATTGGCCGATCGCCATGTGACACTGCATCGAACAGCCAAGGCTGTGATGGCTGAAGATTTCACTACGGTTGCCGCGCATGAACAGGTGGCCGGCTAAAGCCAGCCGGTTCATACCAGGATATCGGACACCTGCAGGGAGACCGATGTCGAACCGGTTGCGGTCGAAACCCCGTCCGTACCCGCAGGGCTCGCGGTGGAAGCCGGGTCTGGCTGCGCGCTGAAATTTGAGGCCCTCAGTGCCTTGACGCCGTCCTTGAGATCGGCACGGACGTCTTTCAGATCTTTTTTTGTGTCGCGCTCATCGCGTTTGAGCAGGCGTTCTATCTGTTGGGCAAGAAATTTGATGTCCTCAGCCATCTTGGCGAGGGCTTCCTTGTCGCCCTGCAGCCCTGACCTGCGGCTTGCGGCGAGTGCCTTGTTCGTTTCCTGTTGCTGTTCTGTGTAGGTCAGGACAGCCGCTTTCAGGTCTTCCCGCCAGCTGTCCGGTTCCTGTGCGCCTGCGGAAGAACCATCCTGCTCCGCTCCGGTCTGAGCCTGACCCGTCGCCTGGATCTCCGGTCCCGAAGTCGCGGCACCCGTTTCAGATCCGGATACCGGAATTTGTGTCTCGGGACTGCTCGCTGCTGCAGACACCGTCTCGACCAATGCGGAGGTTGCATTAACCTGCGTCCCGGCACCGGTTATGATATCTGCTGTGGCGGCGATGTTTGAAGCGCCTGAAAGAACACCCGTGCCGACGCCTCCACCGCTCAAGCCCTGACCTGCCGACTTGAGGTCCTGGGAGGCGGACTTGAACTCCTTGGAGATCTGTTTCAGCTCCTTGAGCAGACGCTTGGCCTGCTCCGGCGTTGCGAACCGCAGCATTTCCTTGAGCCGTTCGATGCGCTTCTGGACCATCTCGATCTTTTGCCTGCGCATCGCATCCTTGTTGTTCTCAACCGACCGGGCGAGGCCGTCGCTGAGCTCAACAGAATCCTTGTAGGTTTCGAAGAGGGATTTTGCCTTGTCCTCGTCGTCGGCCGAACCGTTGGCCCCCAGAAACGTGGTGAGCGTTTGTGCGGCAGCAAGCGAACCTGAGCGATTGCCCGCACCAGAACCCGCGCGGGCGTAGGCCTGGTAGGAGGCAGCAAATTTCGACGTTGCGATGGCGGACATGCAAGGGCCCCTTAAGGCTCGGGGAGGTTCCGCCAGTTTCAGTTAATTATGATTAAGAAAGGGTTAATTTCCCGCAAGGGTTGCGTGCTTGCCTTAAGTGACAAACGCAGGCCTCTGCCGGGACTAGCGGTTTCGCCCCATGGCCAGAATGCGAGTAACCAGCCAGATCGGGACAACCACCATTGCACCGATGACCAGATACTTGCCCAGGCGTCCAAGGGCGTTGAAACCCATGTTCCACAGGCGTTCGACAAAATCGATCGACATGGTGATCAGGTCGAGCGGGTCGAGGTTCAGCGCGGAGAGGATAATGCCGACAACAAAGGACAGGAACACAAGCCGCAAAAGCACCTGGGCTGGTGAACCTCCCAGAAATCGGCTCAGGCCGGTGTCGGACATATGTGTCTCCTGCATGACGTTGCTTACCATTCCTGGCCAGAAGTTAGGAATATTCGGTGTCGATTACAATGAGGCCTGGCAAGCACGGCGGCAACTCCAGTTCGTGCGAAGGCCGTTTGTAAAATTTCTTATTAATTAAGTTTGGTGTCGTAATTCGTAAAGTTCTGTTCGCTTCCTGCCAAAGACGCAGCGGCCCTGTTGGCGTATTAAACTTTCAGGAATGTGCATCTAGATTGTTTGCGGCCACCCACAACCGCGACGATCTGCCTTCCTCTACCTGCGGTGAAAGACAGCCGCCGGACCGGCACAAGTGCTGAACCGGCAAAAAAGCGCGCACACTGCAGGATGGGCCAGCCGCCATCGACCCGTCCTGTTCTTCATGCTAATGAAAGAGCAGCCGAAAGCGGTATTGGCGGGTTCAGTCGAGTGTTCTCGACGGAACCGCCGGCAACAAGAATGATCTCTGGCACGGTGGTGACAAGCCCGTAACCGCCGTGCCGCAATTCCCAAACCATCACAGCTTCGCGGTGACCAAGCCCTGTCCAGGGCTGGAAACGAAATCATTTTGTGGCAGCGGATTGCCGAACAGCGGAGGGCGTCGCCACCGTGACCTTGGAGCGCTGCATCGGTTGCTTGCGCCCCGTCGTGGAATTAGCAGCAGCAGGAGATCTGGAGCGGGGTGCATCCCGAACCTTCTTGGGGGAGACGCCAAACCATGTCTTCACGGCGCGCGAAAAGGTGCTCAGTTCCGAAAAGCCGAGGAGATAGGCGATCTCCTTCATCGGAAGGTCCGTTCCCAGAAGATATCGTTCGGCTGCGGAACGCCGAACTTCCTCGCTTAGCTGACGGAAGCTGGTGCCTTCCTTTTCCAGAAGCCTCTGCACCGCCCTCTGTGACATGCCAAGTTTCGCTGAAATGAGCGGCAGGGTGCATGTCCCGGTCGACAGACTGGCGGAAACTTCATTGGCAATGCGCGACAGCGGAGATTCAAACTGGCCGAACCTTTCCAGTTCCGAATTCGCAGACGTCAGGATGATCTCGTAAAGGTGGGCGTCGTGGCGCCGGAGCGGGCGGGAGAGCAACGTTTTCGGAAACGAAATCCTGTTGCGGGTCGCGCCGAACTTGATCCGGCCCTGATATTTCTTCTGAAAATTGGACGTGCAATTTGGTTGTGAGGTCGCGAGCTCGATAAGGATTGGCGGCGCTTTCATGTCGAGTGCATGTTCAATCTGCTGGGTCGCCCAGCCGATGCGTCCGAACACGTTCTGTCGCCATTCACCGCGTCCTTCAAGGATAGGCCATTCCACGAAGCCGCCGGTCTCGTCTTCCTCGAAAATCACCCGATAGGCATTGGTTCTGATCGGACTGAACTTCGCCCAGGCCTGACAGGCCTCCCGAAGTGACGGAGCGCAGGCAAACAGATAGTCGAAGATTGAAAAGCAGCCGATGTCGATCGTGTTGAACAGATCGAACATGACGGCGTCATCGCCCAGGACATCGGCGATATGTTCAAAAACGGCATGCCAGGCGGCTATCGGCACGGTACCTTGCGGGTCGTCCAGGCTTGCGAGATCGAATTCGTAGTCCCTGGCCATTTGAGGCCAGTCCAGATTGGCGTTCGAACAAATGTCGCGCAGAACGCGGAAGACATCGGAGCGTGCCCATTCGCCATCTAGCGGCATTCGTATCTCCAGCCTGCCCATGCCCAATTCCAAGCAGAACTGTGCATGACAAGTCATGCCGGATCAAGTTTTGTCGTAAAATGCTAACACTTGACGAACACGGAAGGTCGATGCCGCCCCCGTCCGGAAGCGGCATCGGTTGTCGATCAGGCTGCGTCCTTGACCTTCGCTTCGGCTTTCGGCGGGAATTTGCCGTAGAACGTCTCGTTTTCCTTGGCCATATCCTTCAGCAGCTTGTTCGGCTTGAAGCGCGGTCCCCACTTGCGGGTGAACTTCTTGCACAAGTCGACAAAGGCCGGTGTACCCATCATGTCGATATAGCTGAGCGTACCGCCGGTATAGGGTGCGAAGCCGAAACCAAGGATGGAGCCGACATCGGCTTCACGCACATCCGTCAGGCACTTTTCCTCGAAGATGCGGGCGGTTTCGAGCGCCTGCATCACCAGGAGACGCTGCTTGAGTTCTTCGATGTTGAAGCTCTCCGCGGGCTTCGGCTGACCGGTGACTTCCGGAATGCCGGGCCACAGGCTCTTGTCCTTGCCCTTGTAGTCGTAGAAGCCCTTGCCGTTCTTGCGGCCGAAACGTTCCTGCTTCACCACCATCTCTTCCAGGATGTTGTCGAGCGGGCCTTCGACGTATTTGACGCCGAGGTCCTTGCGAGTTGCAGAGACGATCTTCCAGGCAAGATCCAGCGCCACTTCATCGCCAAGCGACAACGGTCCGACCGGCATGCCAGCCATCTTGCCGGCATTTTCGATCATGGCCGCTGGAACGCCGTCCGCCAGCATCATCAGGCCTTCGCGGATATAGGTCATGACGACGCGCGAGGTGTAGAAGCCGCGGCTGTCATTGACGACGATCGGGGTCTTCTTGATGGCCTTGATATAGTCGAGCGCCATGGCAAGCGCGCGATCGGAGGTGCGTTTGCCGAGGATCACTTCCACCAGCATCATCTTGTCGACGGGCGAGAAGAAATGGATGCCGATGAAGTTCTTCGGCCGCTTGGACGCCTGCGCCAGAGAGGTGATCGGCAGGGTCGAGGTGTTGGAAGCATAGATGGCACGAGACTTCATCACCGCCTCGGCTCTCTCCGTCACCGCCTTCTTGATCTCACGATCTTCGAAGACGGCTTCGATCACCAGATCGCAATCTGCCAGGGCTTCATAATCGACGGTGGCGGTGATCTTCGACAGCAGCTTTTCCTTCTGCTCCTCGCTCGCCCGGCCACGCTTGATCGCCTTGGTGATCAGCTCTTCGGAATGAGCCTTGCCCTTGTCGGCGGCTTCCTGGTCGCGGTCGATCAGCACGACGTCGATGCCCGCCTGTGCCGTGACATAGGCAATGCCTGCACCCATGAAGCCTGCGCCGAGAATGCCGATCTTGCGGATCTTGTTTGGACGCTGATCCACCGGGCGGCGAGCCAGCTTGTTCAGCTCCTGCATGGAGACGAACAGCGAGCGGATCATGTTGGCGGCTTCCGGGGCCTGCAGCACCTTGGCGAAGTAGCGGCTTTCCACCTGAAGCGCGAGATCCATCGGCAGCTGCAGACCTTCGACGACGGAGCGCAGCAGGTAGCGGGCACCCGGATAGTTGTCATAGGTCTCGCGGCGGTAGATCGCATTGGCGGCCGGCCAGAACTGGAAACCGGCAGGGGAATAGACCTTGCCGTTTGGCAGCTTGTAACCCTTCTTGTCCCAGTCCTTGACCGGGTCGAGGCCTGCCTTCAGCATCTTCTTGGCGGCGGCGACCAGTTTCTTGGTCGGGGCGACTTCATCCACCAGTTTCATCTGTTTGGCCTGGGGTGCCCGCAGGGTGCGGCCCTGGAGCAGGAATTGCATGCCCTGCTGTCCGTCCGTCATGCGCATGACACGCTGGGTGCCGCCGGCGCCCGGAAAGAGGCCTACCTTGACTTCCGGCAGACCCATTTTCAGGCCTTCGTCAACGACGCGGCCATGACAGGCCAGCGCCAGTTCGGTACCGCCGCCCATGCAGGTGCCGGCAACGGCGGCGACGAAGGGTTTGCCGCAGGTTTCCAGCTTGCGGTAGACCTGAGACAGCTTGCGCGATCCTTCGAACAGAGCCTTGGCCGCAGCTTCCGCGTCGTTACCGCGCTTGATGTGGAAGTCCTTCAGAAGCCCTTCCAGCATGGTCAGGTCGGCACCACCGGAAAAGGCGGACTTGCCGGACGTGATCACGGCCCCCTTGATGGCGTCGTCACTTGCCACCTGGTCGACAATCGCATCCAGCTCGTCCATGACCGACAGATCGATGACGTTCATCGATTTTTCCGGCATGTCCCAGGTGATCAGGGCAAAACCGTCCTCATCGGTTTCAACGGTGAAATTCTTGTAGCTCATTTGATGGTCCTCCTCGGGTCAGGCGCCGGTCGACTGCAGATGGGCGCGCTGTTGCGCAGCCGTCTTCGTGCCGTCGACGACAACGTCGCCGGTGTGTTTGGTCTCTGCGGGTTCGAACAGCATCACCCAGCATTCGTCTTCTGCGAGCGGATTGTGCTCGACGCCCTTGGGCACGACGTGCATGTCGCCGGCGTTCAGGACGACATCGTCCCGGTCGCGGTAGCGGATGGTGAGGCTGCCCTTGATGATGAAGAAGAGCTCGTCCTCGTCCTGGTGGTCGTGCCAGACGAACTCGCCTTTCAGCTTCGCAAGCTTGACGCTCTGGTCGTTGACGTCGGCCACCACACGCGGAGACCAGTAGTCAGTGATCTGGGCGAATTCCCTGTCGATGTTGCTGATCATGATCAGACCCGCTCGATGATGGTCGCTGTTCCCATGCCCGCGCCGATACACAGCGTGACGAGGGCGGTGTTGAGATCGCGGCGTTCCAGTTCGTCGAGCACGGTGCCAAGGATCATGGCGCCGGTGGCGCCGAGAGGATGGCCCATGGCAATCGCACCGCCGTTGACGTTGACCGTTGCCGGATCAAGATCGAAGGCTTGCTGGTAACGCAGGACGACGGAGGCAAAGGCTTCGTTGATCTCGATGAGATCAATGTCCTTGATGTCCATCTTGGCGTTTTTCAGAAGCTTTTCGGTAACATCCACCGGGCCGGTCAACATCAGGGCCGGTTCGGAACCGATATTGGCGAAAGCCTTGATGCGGGCACGCGGCTTCAGGCCGGAGGAACGGCCTGCGGTGCTGGAACCGATCAGAACGGCGGCAGCTCCATCGACAATGCCGGAGGAGTTGCCGGCGTGGTGCACATGGCTGATCTTTTCGATTTCCGGATGGGCCTGGATGCCGACCGCATCGAAACCGCCCATGTTGCCCATCATTTCGAAGGAGGGGTTGAGCGAGGCGAGCGACTGCATGTCGGTTTCCGGCCGCATGTGCTCGTCCCGGTCAAGAATGGTGATGCCGTTGACGTCCTTCACGGGCACGACGGATCCGGAGAACCGGCCATCTTCCCAGGACTTGCCGGCGCGCTTCTGGCTTTCCACCGCATATGCATCGCAGTCATCGCGCGAAAAACCGTATTTGGTGGCAATCAGATCAGCCGAGACGCCCTGGGGCATGAAATAGGAGGGGATGGCCACCTGCGGCTCGATCGGCCAGGCACCGCCGGAAGCGCCAAGGCCGACACGGCTCATGCTTTCCACGCCGCCGGCGATTACCAGCTTGTGCTGGCCTGCCATGACCTGGGCCGAAGCCATGTTGACCGCGTCGAGACCGGAGGCGCAGAAGCGATTGATCTGCATGCCCGGAACCGACTTGTCGTAACCGGCCGCAAACACCGCCGCACGGGCAATGTCGCCTCCGGCTTCCCCGACCGGGTCGACACAGCCCAGGACGACGTCGTCCACCCGGGTCGTGTCAAGACCGTTCCGGTCGCGGATCGCTTCCAGCGCGGTGGCCGCAAGCCGGACGGCGGGCACTTCGTGCAGCGAACCGTCCTTCTTGCCGCGTCCGCGCGGCGTGCGCACGTGGTCGTAGATATAGGCTTCGGGCATCAGATCCTCCTCTAGATCGGATTGGCCTCAGGTCTTATCCGGCAAGGGATGGCCGGGCATGAGGTCGTAAGGATGTTTCCAGCCGGGCAGAGCCTTGATCCGCCCCAGCCACTTGGTGACATTCGGATAAGCCTCGAGATCAATCCCGAGCTCACCTTCGTAAAAGAGGTAGCTGCACAGCGAGAAATCCGCGCTTGTCGGCTTCTTGCCGATGGCGAAGTCATTCTTCGCGAAATGCTTGTCCAGGATGGCAAGTGCGGATTTCGACCGCCCGTCGAGCCATTTGACCACGTCCGTCTCGCCGGTCTTCATCAGCGTGCGCAGGAAGCGCAGCGGGCCGAGCAAGCCGGAAACCTTCTGGTTGTCGAAAATCGTCCAGCGCAGGATTTCCCGCCGCTCTTCATCGTTTTCCCAGCCAAAGGCGCCAAACTTTTCGGACAGGTCGTCCATGATGACGGCGGACTGGGTCAGGATGTCGTCACCATGCACAAGCACCGGAACTTCACCCATCTCGTTCAGCGTGTCCCGGAATTCTTCGGTTCGGGTGGCCCCGTTGAAGAAGTCGACCCACTCCGGCTTCCAGTCGGCGCCGCACAGCTCCAGCATCAGGGCCACCTTGTAGGAGTGTCCCGACTGGGCCATGCAGTGAAGAACGTATTCAGCCATAACTTGAAATTCCCCTCGCAAATCAAATTGGAACGCGACTATAGCCGCCGGTTTCGATTTGCGGGCTCAAATTTCCGCCATCAGCGAGCTGACCCCCGGACGCTTTAAAAAGCGTCCGCGGCAACCGACATCATGGTTTCGGACCCGGACGAGATTCGGGCAAGATGCGCGCCCGTTTCCGGCAAGGTGCGTTCCATGAAGAAACGCCCGAAGGTCAGCTTGGTTTCCAGCCATTCGGCCTTGTCGCCTGCACCTTCCGCGACCTTTTCCTGAATGGCCTTTGCGATCTTCGCCCACATGTAGCCAAGGGCAACAAGCCCGAAGAGGTGCATGTAGTCGACGGAGCCGGCGCCGGCGTTGTCCGGGTTCTTCATGGCGTTGTTCATGAACCACATGGTCGCGGCCTGAAGATCGTCCATGCCCTTCTTCAATGGCCCGGTGAAGGCGGCAAGGGCTTCGTTGTCCTTGTTCTCCTTCAGGAAGGTATTGACCTCGTTGAAGAAGCTCATGACTGCCCGACCGCCGTTCGCGGGCAGCTTGCGGCCGACGAGGTCCAGTGCCTGGATGCCGTTGGCGCCTTCGTAGATCATGGCAATACGGGCATCGCGGACGAACTGCTCCATGCCCCACTCGCTGATGTAGCCATGGCCACCGTAAAGCTGCTGGGCATTGACCGCATTTGCAAATCCGGTGTCGGTCAGAACGCCTTTGAGCACAGGTGTCATCAGCCCCATCATGTCGTCGGAGAACTGCTTGGACTTTTCGTCGTCGGACCTGTGCGAGACATCGCCATGAAGCGCGGTCCAGATGACGAGAGCACGGGCGGCCTCGTTGAACGAGCGGATTTGCATCAGGGTGCGGCGTACGTCCGGATGCACGATGATCGGGTCGGCGGGCTTGTCCGGGTTTTTCGGTCCGGTGAGGGCGCGGCCCTGGATGCGATCCTTGGCGTAGATGACGGCATTCTGATAGGCGACCTCCGACTGGGAGAGCCCCTGAACCGCAACGCCGAGGCGGGCCTCGTTCATCATGGTGAACATGGCGCGCAGGCCCTTGTTCTCTTCGCCGACCAGCCAGCCGGTGGCATCGTCGTAGTTCATCACGCAGGTGGCGTTGCCGTGAATGCCCATCTTGTGCTCGATCGAGCCGCAGGAAACGCCATTGTTGTCTCCCACCGAGCCATCGTCGCCGATCGCGTTGCGGGGCACGACAAACAGTGAAATGCCCTTGGTGCCTTCCGGGGCGCCCTCGATGCGGGCCAGCACCAGGTGGATGATGTTTTCCGCCATGTCGTGCTGACCGGCTGAGATAAAGATCTTGGTACCGGTAATCTTGTAGGAGCCGTCGGCTTGCGGCACTGCCTTGGTGCGGATGAGGCCGAGATCCGTTCCGCAGTGCGGTTCGGTCAGGTTCATGGTGCCGGTCCAGGTTCCGGCGATCATGTTGGGAAGGTATGTCTGCTTCTGATCATCCGTGCCGTGGATCGTCAGGGCCGCAACGGCCCCTGCGGTCAGACCCGGGTACATGGAAAAGGCCATGTTTGCCGAAGAGGCAAATTCATTGAAGACGGTGGTCAGAGTATGCGGCAGGCCCTGTCCGCCGTAATTCGCGTCCGCCGACAAGGTACCCCAGCCGTTTTCGCAAAACGCCTTGTAGGCTTTCAGAAAGCCTTTTGGTGTCGTGACCGTGCCGTCGTCGTTGCGCGTGCAGCCTTCGCTGTCGCCGGTCTGGTTCAACGGCTGGAGAACTTCTTCCGCGAACTTGCCACCCTCGCGCAAGATCGCTTCCACAAGGTCGAGAGGTGCATCGGAAAAACCTGGCAGGTTGGAATATCGGTCATAGCCGAACACGTCCTTCAACAGGAAAAGCGTGTCATCGACGGGAGCGGTATAGCTCGGCATGGAAATCCTCCCAGATCTGCCGTTTATGTCTCGACCTTACGTTTCCGTAAACGTCACCTTGAGGCCTATATACGCGTGTTGTTATTGCCCGGCAAGTGGTGTCCCAACGGAAGGGTTGTCAAAAAAATACGCCTAAAACATGCTGATGGGAATGATTTCCGAAGGTCCCGTACGCGAAATCGTGTTGCGACTTGTCGTTTTTGGGGAATTTCACAGTTTTTGGAAAAAGGGTGTCAATTCTCGCAGAAATTGCAAGTTGACGTCCGCACAAACAAAAAACCGCCGGCGTTGCCGCCAGCGGTTCAAAACTCTGAGGTCGAAAGGAAAGGGACTTATGCCTCTTCCGCTTCCTTGTGCTTCAGCATGCCGGAAACGATCTCGACAGTGCGTGACAGTTCCTCGATGGCCTGTTCGATGTCCTTGCGCTGATCTTCCAGAACGGCGATCTGCTCGTTGAACTTGGACAGGGCGACGCGGAGCTGCGTCACCTGACCGTCGCGCAGGTCGTAAAGGTCGAGCATGTCGCGGATCTCGGACAGGGAGAAGCCAACGCGTTTGCCCATCAGTACCAGTTTCAGGCGGGCACGGTCGCGGCGGTTATAGACGCGGTTCAGGCCGTCGCGCTTGGGGTTGAGCAACCCCTTGTCTTCGTAAAAGCGCAGCGTGCGCAGGGTGCAGTCGAATTCTTTCGCCAGGTCGCCGATTGTGAACTGGGTTTTCTTTGTGCTGTCGTCGTTTGCGGACACAACGTCCACAAGATCGTCTTCATTGAGGATCGAAAGCGCTTCGCTCATAGCAGTTTGTTCTCGTTTTTCAGCCGTTGTCCGGCTCATCGTTGATGTTTTGCAGTTTTCGAAACCCGCTCCGAAGACATGATCTCCAGTGCGTTCTCAGGCGATGCGGTTGTGTGCACAGTGGCTCAGCCGGTTTCTTGCGCACTGTTTAGCTTACGTTTGCGTTAAGGTCCAGTCACGTAAGGTCGCAGGGGAAAAATTCGTTAACGCAGCGTTTGCCGATTCGCGTCACCCTGATCGCGTGAACATCTGATTTTCATTCGAAAACGGTCTGTTTTCGCATTTAGCAAGGCCAATTAACGGCCTGTTTACCCTAAAACGACAAAGTCTTTCAAAACGCTGTGCCTGTCCCGTCCTCGACGGAATCATGGCGCAGCCTGTTTCATCAGCGGTCTGAATGACCGTCAGCCCAGGGTCAAGAGATGCCGGCTTGGAAGAAAAACGAGGCAGGACGCCGCGGCCGTGATGCGTATGAAGGCGACGACTTTTACGATGCACCACGCCGCGAGCCGGCGCGAAACCGCATAGAACGGTTGACGCGCACTGCAACGGCGCTTGGCAAAAATGACCGTTATCCCTCCGAGGAACGTGACGAGGATCTCGACGCCGTGGCCGACGAGCTGGACCGGCTACTGGCCGACCAGGCGGAACCACGCCGGCCCGAAGTGCGTCGGCCGGAGCCTCACCAGTCTGCGCCGCGCCGCAGGGTGCCTCGTCGCGAGCCGGGCATTGATGAAGTCATGGGTGCGCTCGACCGATTGGACGAACAGGTGCAGGGGCTTGCGAGCCCGGACCCGCTGGAAGACTATCGTCAGGAGCATCGCGCGGACTACCGGGATGAGCCGCTTCGGCCGGCGCCGAAGCCACGTCCTCGCCCGGGGAGCTATGCCATCGACAATCTGCCGGCTGACGAACCCTATTATGACGAGGACGATGCCTACGAAGCGCAATATGCGCCGCAGCCCTCTCGCCAGCGCGACCGGGACGTACGCTCCAGAAGCGAAGCGTCCATGCATATCTACAAGGACCTTGGCCGCCGCATCGACGCATTGAGAGCGCCGCAGGAACAGGCCTTCAATCAGGTTCGCGATGAGCTTGGTTCGCTGCGCGAGGCACTTGGCGGCCTGTCGCGCGGCACCAACGAAACCGTGAGCCGGCAGAATGCGGAACTGCGTCGCCTGTCCGACATGGTCGAGCGTCTGCGTGCCGACAAGAAGAACGACCAGCTGGCCCGCGAGATCCGCAAGGAAGTCGCCGACCTGAAGGACATGGTCGGCCGCACGAACGTGGAAGGGGCACTCCAGACCCTGGAGCACGGGTATGCCCATATCCTGCAGCGCCTTGATGAATTGTCCCGTGCGTCTGTGGATCCCCGCGTCCTGCGCGGTGTGACCGCGCGCCTCAACGAAATCGAGGACGCCTTCGCCGCCCTGCCGCGGTCCGAGCACATGATGGTGCTGGAAGACCGGGTCGTCAGCATTGCTGAACGCATGGAAGAGCTCCTGCAGCGCAAGGGCCATGCCGATATCGAACCGCTTCGTGCGGAACTGCGTGAAGTGCGCGGCTTTGTCGAACAGATCGATATCAAGGGTCTTGTCGAGGGTATCGATGACCGGATGAAATTCGTGTCCGGCCGCCTCGACGATCTGGAAGTCCTGGCACGGGAACAGCGCGGCCTGGACAGCCGTCTGTCCGCCATGGAACAACGCATGCCCGAGCCGGAAACGATCTCCAGGCTGCAGGGCCGCCTGGAAGACATCGTCGGCATGATGGCCGACGACCGTGCAGCTCCGGTGGACACTCAGCATCTGGGTCAGGTTGACCGGCGCCTCGACGAAATCGTTGACCGTCTCGAGAGGATGGAGCAAGCAGGTCCGCTTCCGTCGACCGACACGGGCGCCTTTGCAGCGCTGGAACAGCGTCTGGAAACGATCTCCGGCAAGATCGACGCGATCGAAAAGAAATCTGCGCGCCCGGTGCCGGTTCTGGATGCAGCCGCGATGCGGTCCGGCGGCAATGCGCCGGACACCAAGTTCATGGCCCAGCTTCAGGAGCGGTTGAACGATCTGACTGCTCGTCTGGATCAGCCGAAAGACACGGTCACGACATCGGACCTCGACAAGCTGCGCGCGGAGATCGGATCCATGCGTGCCAGCGTGTCGGCACCGGCATCGACAGAAGCGCTCGAACAGCGGATTGCCGATCTGGCACAGATCGTGTCGAAGGGTGCCGAAGTTACCGACGACAGCCGCTTCGAACAGCTTGGAGCCAAGGTTGCCGCGCTCGCGGAACAGATCGAAAGCACGTCCACTAAGGCGTTCAGCATGGAGCAGTTCTCGCCGTTCCTGGAGCGGATCGAGAAGGGCCTGGAAAAAACCCGCTCAGACGTCGTGGGCATCGCCCGCGAAGCGGCAAGGGAAGCGATCGAAAGCGCACCGGCACCGAGAAACGGCCAGTACGATCAGGCCATCACGGAGCTTCAGTCCGATCTGAAGCGTTTGCTTGACGCTGCTGAAGGTACTGACGAACGGACGCGGAACACTTTTGACGGGGTCAAGTCCGTGCTGGGCTCGCTGACCGAGCGCCTGGACAACCTGGAACGTGCCGACCACTTCGGTGAAACGCCGGCCTCCAGCTTCTCCCCGATCAAGGTTGATGAACCGGCCCCGTTGTTCTCCAAGGCCCCACAGGCCAGGAAGACGGAAGGCGAGCAGCAGCCCGCTGATGCATCGCAGGCACCGCGAGCCGATGACCGGACCCGTGATCGCAAGGCAGACTTCATCGCAGCTGCCCGCCGCGCAGCACAGGCAGCTTCGGCGGAAGCTGCCCAGCTGGAAAAGCGGCAGAAGGTAACGGAAGAACCTGAAGCTGCCGACGAGGAACGCGGCAAGGCCCGTGTCGGCTGGCTGCGCAACGTTCTCAAGCGCGACAAGTCCGCTGCGAAGGAAGACAAGGCCGAACCGGTCGGAGATCTGGAGCTGAATGCCGAGGACGTTGCCGATCAGGCGTTTGAAACCCAGGATTCTGCCGTTCTGCCGGGTGATCGCCCGGCGCCGGAAGCTCCGCAGGCCTCCAGCGGCCGGCGTCGGGCCATTCTCTATACAGCTGCCGCCGTTGTCCTGTTGATCGGAACACTGCAGGTGTTCCGCCTGGCAACCGGTGGCCCGGAAGAGGCCGATCAGCTTGCCGCGAACACGCCGGAAACCGTTGAAGCGGTTCCTGCGCCGGAAATGGCAGACGCTGCTCCGGTACAAGCCGACGTTCAGCCGGACGTTGAGGTTACTAGCGAGGTTGCTCTGGCAGAAAGCCGCGGCGTCGGATCTGCGGCCGAAGGCGCAGAATCCGTGCCTGTCAGCGCGATGCCGGACGAGACAGCCGACACGATGTCAGAACAGGCCCCGGCTGTTGCATCAGCGCAGTCCGCGCCGCCGCAAACGACACCGGTCACCGAAAGCAACAATGTTGAGGCTGCTTCCGCGTCCGGTCCGCTTGCCCCTGAAACCGAACTGGCGTTCGCGCCGCCCGCAGGCGTTGCAAGCAGCTTCGGCGAAGCAGGTGAAAGCACTGTGTCCGGGTTCCAACCGGCAAGCGAAGCCGGCGCTCCGGCAAGCCTCCTTGCAAACCTGCCGCCGGAAGGCGTTGGCCCGATGGCGCTGCGTAGCGCTGCTGCCAGTGGCAATGCGGCCGCAGAATTCCTGGTGGGTGTGAAATTCACCGAAGGCAGCGGTGTATCGGCGGATCTGTCCAAGGCAGCAGTCTGGTATCAGAAAGCGGCCGACAAGGGTCTCGCACCTGCCCAGTACAGGCTCGCAAGCCTCTACGAAAAAGGCCGTGGTGTCGACAAGGACCTGCCGAAGGCAAAGGCCTGGTATTCCAAGGCGGCCGAGGCCGGTAATGCGAAGGCCATGCATAACCTCGCGGTTCTTTATGCCGAGGGAGGTGGTGAACAGCCTGACTATGCAGCTGCTGCCAAGTGGTTCGAAGAAGCCGCCAATTTCGGCGTCAAGGACAGCCTGTTCAACCTGGGCATCCTCTATGCCGGAGGCATCGGCGTCGATAAGGACCTGGTCGCCAGCTACAAATGGTTCGCGATTGCGGCTGATCAGGGCGACCCGGAAGCAGCCAAGCGCCGCGACGATGTCGCCAACATGATGGACCAGGAAACCCTGGCCAATGCCCGGCTCGCGGTCGAAAACTTCAAGCTGAAGACGCCGAACGCAGCGGCCAACAAGGTGACGATGGAGCCGGGTTGGGTGGACAGCGCCACATTGCCGGCGGAAAAGGTGTCGATCCAGGCGCCCGACAACACGGCCATGGTCAAGGAAGCCCAGGACAAGCTCAACTACCTCGGTTTTGACACCGGTACCCCGGACGGCCAGATGGGTCCGCGCACCCGCAGCGCGATCCGCGCCTTCCAGCGGAGCATCGGAATGCCGGAAACCGGAGAAGTCGACAACCGTCTGCTGGACGAGTTGAAGAGCCAGGCGATCTAGACCATCCCTAGGTGTATCCGGGGTGGGCGCGACAAACGGCGACCTGATGAAACAAGCACCCAGCCAGGCCAGATGCCCGGCTGGGTGTTTTCACATTGCGGCCCGCATTGTTTTTTCACGGTGACACGAAATGGAATTTTCTTCGGTAACGGCGCTACAGGCAATTTGCCGATGGAAAAGGCAGAGCCTGAATGCAGTCAGATATTCTAACGTGAAGCACGATGGGCGTGGTTTCAAAAACAGACCGGAACGCGGGATATTTGCGCAACGCAATGGTCGAATTCCGCCTGGCACTTGTCTAAAATCGGCGAACCGAACCAAACAGACCTGCTGGCCGGTTGACATGCTGGACTCTACAGGTCTTTAACCATTTCATCGTAATCTTTACGCAGTCATTTCTGCAGTTTTCCGGTTGATCCCGTGCAATTATACCTGCCCATAGCCGAGATTCCGGTGAATATCTTCGTGATATTCGGCATGGGCGGCGCCGTGGGTTTTCTGTCGGGGCTGTTCGGTATCGGCGGTGGCTTCCTGCTGACACCGCTTTTGATCTTCTCCGGTATCCCGCCCGCGGTTTCCGTTGCCACCGTTACCACGCAGGTGGTTGCCTCTTCGTCATCGGCCGTCGTCACCTATTGGCGACGAAAGGCCATCGACCTGAAACTTGGCACCATCCTGCTCTGCGGCGGTGTCATAGGGTCGTTTATCGGCGTCATATTGTTTGAGGTTCTGCAGTCCATCGGTCAGCTGGATGTCGTGATTTCGCTGTCCTATGTGACGTTCCTGGGCGCCATTGGCGGCCTGATGCTGTTCGAATCCATCCGTGCCATCCGTCGGCGCAAGTCCGGCGTTGCGCCCAAAGCCCGCAAACCGGGTCAGCATAACTGGATCCACGGGCTGCCGCTGAAAGTCCGTTTCCGGCGCTCCAAGCTTTATGTGAGCATCATCCCGGTTGTCGGCCTTGGCGCGATCATCGGCTTTCTCGGCACGATCCTGGGGATCGGCGGCGGCTTCATGATGGTGCCTGCGCTGATTTACCTGCTGCGCGTGCCCACCAGCATCGTCATCGGCACATCCCTGTTCCAGATCCTCTTCACAATGGCAGCCGCGACTGTGTTCCATGCCATGGGCACGAAGACTGTCGACATCGTTCTGGCCATGACGCTGATGGTCGGCGGCGTGATCGGAGCCCAGTTCGGCGCCCGCATGGGCCAGAACCTGCGCGGCGATCAATTGCGTCTGCTGCTTGCGCTTCTGGTCCTGGCTGTCGGCTTGCGCTTTGCGGTCGACCTGCTGCTGACACCGGACGATTTCTATTCCATCGCGATCCGGAAGGGGGCAGGGGCATGAGCCGGCTGATCCTGCTTCTGTCGATTGTCGTTGGCCTGGTAACCGGCGCTGCAGCCCAGAGCCGGCCGAACCAGGAACTGGTGACGTCCCTGTCCTCGGATCTGATCTCGATCCAGTCCAATTTCACGGGCACGGAAATCGTCATCTTCGGGCAAGCCAGCAACATCGAGCGCCAACCCAACGATCCGAGCGGCTATGAACTGGCCATCGTCGTGGAGGGACCACCGCAGGACATCACCACGCGGCGCAAGGGCCGTTTTCTGGGCGTTTGGGTGAACCGGGAGGCCGAGCGGTTCCAGAACGTTCCTTCCTACTACGCGGTCGCCAGCACCATCAATATCGGCAACCTTGCGAACCGCACGGTTCTTGACGACCTTGGCATCGGCCTCAACCACATCAACCTGGCTGTCTCGGGCGTTTCCAATGTCGCTCTGTCAGACAGGGATGATTTTCGCCGCGCCTTCGTCCGGCTGCGGGAGCAGATGGGTCTTTACTCGGAACAGCAAACCTCGATCACCTTTCTGACCGACACAATGTTCCGAACAAATATTCCCCTGCCAGCCAACATCCCCGTGGGCGACTACAAGGTCAAAAGCTTCCTCTTCCTCCATGGCGAGGTGGTGGCCCAGACGGAGCAGACGCTGGCTGTTGCCAAAAGCGGTTTCGAACAGGTCACCTTTGAACTGGCGCAGTCCTATCCGTTCTTCTATGGCCTCCTCGCGGTGTCACTGGCCATTTTCACAGGCTGGCTCGCCGGTGTGATCTTCCGCAAGGACTAGGCAGACCCGATCTCGGCCCGCCCAATCTCGGCCTGCTTGAGTTTGCCTTCTCGAGCCGATCTTGTCCTACCAGGCTTACCCATCTGACTGAACGCCGAATGTTATCGCCGGAAACCGCATGTTCGCGCACTTTCCGCTGGCGCTTGCCGCCGCCGCGGCTATTCTCGAGTCCAAAGAATTTTCAGGCTGTTGGGGCAGGCGGACATGACAGAAGAACCCTCATCCACACCACGGGTGGAAACAGTTGTGAAACCTGACCCGACACTGGATGCAAAGGTCATCGATATCGCCATCCGCCTGGGCGTTCTGGGGCTCTTTGCCTATTTTTCACTTCAGCTCGTCGCGCCGTTCTTTCTGTTCCTGGTCTGGGCGGTTGTGCTGACGGTCGCACTCTATCCGGTGTTTGACTGGCTCGTCGCCAGGCTTGGTGGACGAAAGGTTCTTGCAGCAGTCCTGATCACGCTCTGCTGTCTTGCAATCGTGATCGGTCCCGTTGCCGTGTTGATCGTCAGTCTCGTGGACACGCTTCAGGGCTGGTACCACGGCATGGCGAACGGCGTCCTCAAGCTGCCGCCCCTGCCTGAGAAACTCGCCGGGTTGCCGGTCGTCGGTGCCAAGATTTCCGAGATCTGGCAACTCGCTGGTCAGGGGCTGGAACAACTTCTGGCCAAGGTCGGGCCGACGCTGGTGCCGGCCGGCAGCCGCATCCTCGGTGTTCTGGCTTCACTCAGTGGCAGCGTGCTGTTTTTCATCGTCTCCATCATACTCGCAGGCTGCCTGTTTGTACCGGCCCCGTCCCTGGCAAAGGGCAGCAAGCTGTTTGCCGACCGCATCATCGCGCCGCGCGGATCGGAATTTGTCGATCTGGCCGGTGCCACCATCCGCAACGTCTCGCGCGGTGTCATCGGTGTTGCTGTCGTCCAGGGGCTGCTGACGGGGATCGTGCTGATCGCGTTTTCTGTGCCGCTTGCCGGCGTCCTGACCTTCGTGGCGCTGATCCTGTGCATCATCCAGATCGGCCCGGCACTGGTGATTGTTCCCACGATCATCTGGGCCTGGAGCTCCTGGGAACTGGTGCCGGCACTCCTGTTCACCGTGCTGATGGTTCCGGTGATGCTCATCGACAATGTCTTGCGGCCAATCCTGATGTCCCGTGGCCTCAACGTGCCGATGCTGGTGATCCTGATCGGCGTTCTCGGCGGCACCATTGCCTATGGCTTGATCGGTCTCTTCCTCGGGCCCGTCATCCTGGCGGTGTTCTACGAACTGATCATTGCTTGGGTGAAGGCAGGCGAGAAAAGGCCGCCTGAAGTGACGACCTTGCCCGATCGCTAGAGCGTCTGAAAATAACCACTTACCGGATCTTCGGCGAGATGACCGGAAATCATGGCCCAGGTTCCATCAGCAATCAGTCCGTCGATATGTGCCTTGTGGATTGCTTTGTTTTCCCAGCTTTCGACAAGCGTGAAGCGGCATGCATCATCCAGGTCCTTCAGAACCTCGACACCTTGACACCCGGACACGCCCGGAAGATCGGCCGAAACCGAGTGCATGATGGTTTCAAACGCCTCTTGCCGGTCCTTGAGAGCCTTGAATTGAACGACAACTTTGATGGCCATGGGGGATCCTTTCCGCGTCGGCTGTATGTTGCCGGCATGGGATAAACAGCCAAGGTAGCTGGCGACAGATCCATTCCTGCTGAACGGCTGCCCGATCCTGCGGAACTTTCCTCAAGTACCGTTCTGGCGAGGAGGGTCCAGAGTTTCGGCATATTGGCGCGGAGCCATGCCGAAAGCGGATTTGAAATCACGCGTGAAGTGGGACGTGCTTGCATAGCCGGCAGCTTCGGCTGCACGGGCCACGCTGGCGTTTGACGTCAGTAGCTGTTGCCGGGCGCGGTCGAGACGTACCTGCTTGCGGTATTGAAGCGGGGACTGACCGAACAGAGCAGAGAAACCATGTGCGAAATGGGAGGGGCTCATGGCAACTTCGGCTGCAATTTCGGCAATCGTCAGCTCCGGTCGTGCCGCATGGGTCTCGATATAACGCAAGGCCTTGACCAGCCTTTCATCCCTTGCACTGACCAGGGTCCTCAAGACGCCAAAGGCGTTGGACCGCAGGATCCGGTAACAGATTTCCTGCAGGCACAGCGGTGCCAGAACATTGCAGTCGGCTGGATCCCGAAAAGAGGTGACGAGGCGCAGCAGCGAACCGGCAAGTTCATCGTCCAGCGGTTCACAGGAGATAAGCGCGCCTTTGGCCGGGGAAGACGCATGGGCATCGGTTTCGGCAAGGCGAACCAGTGTTTGAGCAATCAGCTCAGGTGACAATTGCAGTTTGAGGGCCAGATAGGGCTTTGCCGGTGTGCCCTCGACAACTGCGCTGTAAGAAGTGTCACCATGAAACGCGATCACGTGGCCGGGGTCATTGACGATCTGCTTGTCACCCAGGCAAACGCGCTTCAGCCCGGAGACGGCAACGGCGACGGAAAGTCCCTTGTTCCGGCCACGGTGATAGGGAAGGCATTCCGATAGTTTCAAAGCCCAGACGGAGCCGAGTGGGGACGGAGTGACCCCTTCCGTTTTCGCAAACTTCCGAACGGCATCACTCAGTGCGGCGATTGCTGGCGAAGCATTGTCGGTATGGACGGAGTGGCAAGCTTGTACGGGAGAATTCGTCAGCATAGCTCTGGCTTAGCCAACGTCAGCCATGAGCACAAGCGGCAGATGAAGTGTCAGTCCCCGACCAGACGGCTGGCAGTGAAGGGGAACAGGCGGTCATTACCGAGCATGAAAACGGAAAACTGCCGTCGCCGGAAGAGCATGCCATAGGCTTCATCGGTGACATTGAGCCCGCCGGTCAACGCGCCAAAGGCGGGCAGGACAAGACGGGTGCCATCGGTCACGAAGCAGGCCCGCCGGATCGAACGGCCGAAGCGGCGCACACGGGCGGCCGGATGCAGGTGTCCGCAGATTTCTCCTGCGGTCGACGTGGAACCGACCTTCTCGATTGGTTCGTGCCGGAAGGTCAGCGGGCCGATGGTGATTTCGTCAACCGTTACACCGCACAGGCGCACCGGTGCAATCGGATCGTGGTTTCCCGTCACCCAGATCCACTCACGGCCGAGCTGAAGGGTCGTCAGCATCGCGCGGTAGGGCGCTGGCAACCGGTCGGAGCCGTCGGGATCGTGGAAACTGTCTCCAAGGCAAATGACGCAAGCCGGATCGAAGGCATCGATTACGCCGGCAAGTTTCTCCAGCGTTGCTCCGGTGTCATAGGGCGGAAGCATCACGCCGCGCCGGGCGTAGCTGGACCCTTTTTCAAGATGGAGATCCGCGACGATCAGGGTGGACTCGTCCGGCCACCACAAGATCCCGCTGTCGTGCAGACCGACCAGCTGGCCATTGATCTGAATGTCATGACATACCGGCGCAGCAGCATATTTGCGCAAATGGGATGTCAGGGCACTCATTCCATAGCCTCCAGTACGAGTTCTTCGGCTGCCTCTGCCAACAGCGTGTCCATGGCCTCCCCGTAGACCGGTTCCTTCCCTATTTCCAGGAGAATTGGCACGGCAAGGGGAGAGACGTGCGGAAGTTCAGTATGCGTGATTCGTCCTCGGATCCGGGCAAGAAGTTCCCCCAAACGCGAGATATCCAAAAGTCCTTCGGCGGCGTCGTTCCAGGTTGCCTTGAGTAATATGTGGTCTGGTTCATGGGCTCGCAGCACGTCATAGATCAGGTCCGAAGATACGGTTACCTGCCGGCCCGACTTCTCCAGCCCCGGATGGCGGCGTTCGATCAGACCGGCAATGACGGCACAATTACGAAACGTACGTTTCATGAGGCTGGATTCGGCGAGCCAGGCATCGAGATCGTCGCCGAGGATGTCTTCCTCGAACAATCGGTCGAGAGGAATTCTGCCGGAAGAAAACAGCAGAGACAGGTCTCCGAGGCCCCAGACGGCAAGCGCATAGTCGTTGGCGACGAAGCCGAGCGGGTTCGCACCCAGCCGCTCCAGACGCTTGGTCAGCAGCATGCCAAGTGTCTGGTGCGCCAGTCGTCCCTCGAACGGATAACAGACCATGTAGTGCTTGTTGGCGCGCGGAAACGTCTCCACCAGCAAACCGTCCCTTGCAGGCAGGACGGATTTCTCCCTCTGGATGTTCAGCCAGTCGCGCACCTGTTCGGGCAGCGCCTTCCAGCTCTCGGGTGTTGCCAGCATCGTGCGGACGCCTTCAGCGAGATAGGTGGAGAGCGGAAACTTTCCGCCCATGTAGGACGGGATCATCGGATTGTCCGATGTGGTGCGCGAGACATAGGCCTCGTTTTCGCGGATGCCCTCGAAACGCACCACCTCGCCGCCGAAAAGAAACGTGTCGCCTGGCGCCATCTGCTCCAGAAAATACTCTTCCATCTCACCCAGAACACGCCCGCCGCGGCCGACGGGTGTTCTTCGCCCCGCGGCCTTGGAGCGCACCAGCCTCACCTTCAGCATCGGGGCTTCGACGATGGTGCCGACGTTGAGCCTGTATTGCTGCGCGATCTTCGGGTGGGAAATCCGCCAAAGCCCGTCCTGGCCTTTCCGCAGCTTGGCATATTGATCGTAGCTTTTCAGTGCGTAGCCGCCGGTAGCGACGAAATCGAGCACCCGCTCGAACGTCTCCCAGTCGAGATGCCTGTAGGTTTCAGAGGACCGTATTTCATTAAAGACATCTACTGCATCCAACGGGTCTGCGCAGGCAAGGCCGAGCAGATGCTGGGCAAGCACGTCCAGCGCGCCCTGGCGCAGCGGCGGCGTGTCCTGATCACCGCGCATCGACGCGGCAAGGGCCGCCTGACACTCGAGCACCTCGAACCGGTTGGAAGGAATGAGAACCGCCTTGGAAGGTTCGTCCATGCGGTGGTTGGCACGGCCGATCCGCTGGGCAAGGCGGCTGGCCCCTTTCGGCGCGCCGATATTGACCACCAGATCGATATCGCCCCAGTCGATGCCCATATCCAGCGAAGAGGTGGCAACCACCGCCTTCAGGGCACCGGTGGCCATGGCCGTTTCGACTTTCCGCCGCTGGCCGACATCAAGCGAGCCATGATGCAGCGCGATCGGCAGCGTGTCGTCGTTTATGCGCCAGAGTTCCTGAAACACCATTTCGGCCTGGCTGCGCGTGTTGACGAACAGCAGCGATACGTTGTGTGCCTTGATCAGCTTGTAGATGTCGGCAATGGCATAACGCGACGAGTGGCCGGACCAGGGAACGCGTTCTTCGCTCTCCAGGATCGAGATGTCGGGCTTGGCGCCACCGGCGACCTCAACGACATGAGACAGCGCCCGGCCGTCCGGGTCGGGCTGATCTACAAGATAGGCGCGCAGGTCATCCGGTTCGGCGACAGTCGCCGACAGGCCTATGGTCCTGAGGTTCGGGGCAAGACGCCTCAGCCGTGCCAGGCCAAGTGCCAAGAGGTCGCCACGCTTGGAGGTCACCAGCGCATGCAACTCGTCCAAAATAACGGTTCGAAGCGAGGCAAACATCCGTGCCGAGGCTGGATCCGACAGAAGCAGGGCAATCTGTTCCGGCGTGGTCAGCAGAATGTCCGGTGGATTGAGCTTTTGCCGCTGACGCTTGTGAGAGGGCGTGTCACCGGTGCGGGTTTCCAGCCGGACGGCAAGATCCATTTCCGAAACCGGAGCCTCCAGGTTGCGGGCAATATCGACCGCAAGTGCCTTCAGCGGCGAGATGTAAAGTGTGTGGATGCCATTGCCCGCGGAACCGGGTTTGCGCTTTCCTCGCGCTTCCAGTTCCACCAGGCTGGGCAGAAAGCCTGCCAGGGTCTTCCCGGCACCCGTAGGCGCAATCAGTAGGGTGGAATGGCCCTGTTGCAGACGATCGATCAGTTGCAGCTGATGGGGCCTTGGAGCCCATCCCCGCGAGGCAAACCAGCTTTGGAATCTGTTTGGTAGCAACTGCACGTCCATGGCTTTGGTTTTAGGCCAGGGATGGGTGAAAGGCGAGGGGGAATGTTCCTTGATTGTTCAGCTTGTGTTCAGGTGACCTTTGGTCAATTCTGCGCGAATATGACCTAAGGGAGGTTCTATTGAAAACATTGGTATTTATGGGACTTTTGTCAGTAACCGTTCTTTGTGCAGGTGGAAGCGCAAATGCTTCGGAAAGCCTCAATTACCGTTGCAAGCTCGGCAATGAGTTCGTCTTCATTGAAACGATCCCGGAAGAGGGACGCGCAATTCTCGAGGATATCAACGGCAAGACAATCCTGGTACCGGACGGGCGGGGTGGTTACTTCAACGATGACGAGGAAATCTCTTTTGAGCGGGCTAAAGCCGTTCCTGAACTCTGGCTTGGCGATGTGTCGCATAACTGCGAATTAGCGGTGCCAGATTCGATCGGGCAGAGCCAGGCAAGCAACGCTGTTGGAAAAAATGAAACGCAATTGAATCTCCAGGGCCAATCTCGAGGGGGCAAGTTGCGCGCAGGTCCGGGAACGAATTTCGCGCAGGTCGGCAGCCTTTCGGAGGGGACCTGGGTCACCATCCTGAAAAACAGTGGTGTTCGAATGGACGGCTACGACTGGTTTGAAGTTGTGGCCGACAGCGGATTGCGCGGTTTCCAGTGGGGCGGAATCATGTGTTCCAACGGCTCGAAGATTGCCGGTGTCGATCAAGCTTGTGGTGCGCAGGCGTCTGCGCAGCCGGCCACGAAAGTGGCTCAGCAACTCGGTGGTGGCTGGATGGCGTTTGCCCTGGCACCTGGTGGAGCCTTTGGTCATGGAGCTGCCCCCACCAGGGCAGCCGCGGAACAATTCGCCATGCAATATTGCGGCAACAATCAATGCCGGATTGCGGACGCCACCCAGGCAAGGTGCCATGCATTGGCTGTTTCGCCTTCCAGCAACGGTATTGGCGCTGGCGACAGCGAGCAGGCAGCGATGAACTTTGCCATGGGCTGGTGCTCGAACAGCGGCGCAAGCGGCTGCCGTATCGAGTATTCCTATTGTCAGTGAGCCACTTGCCAGTGAATCACGACGCCATGGCCATGCGACCTTTTCGCCGCATGGCCATGGCAGATCCGCAAATCAGACCTATCTAGCGACGGATGTCCGATCTACTGACGCTGACACCCGAAGGCCTCTATTGTCCTGAAGCAGGTGTCCATATCGACCCCGTCCGCCCGGTCGAAAAGGCGGTCATCACGCATGGCCACGCAGATCATGCGCGTTCGGGTCATGGCGCGGTGCTGGCAACGGGCCAGACCCTCGACATCATGGCAATCCGCTATGGCGAGAACTTCTGCGGATCGGCGCAGGCGATCGGATATGGCGAGACGTTGAGGCTTCGGAATGTCGAGATCTCGCTGCACCCTGCAGGTCATGTACTTGGCTCTGCACAGGTTCTGCTGTCATCTGCCGGGCGGCGAACCGTCGTATCGGGAGACTACAAACGGCAGGCAGACCCGACCTGCGCGCCTTTCGAAGTGGTTCCCTGCGATACCTTCGTTACCGAGGCGACCTTCGGCCTGCCGGTGTTTCGTCATCCCCCGGCGCGAGAGGAGATTGCCAAGCTGCTGTCGTCGCTGGAGCTGTTTCCGGAGCAGACCCATCTGGTCGGTGCCTATGCGCTCGGCAAGGCGCAACGTGTTCTCGCAGAATTGCGGGCGGCCGGTTACCAAAAGACGGTCTACCTTCACGGCGCATTGGAGAAGTTGACGGCCTATTACCGAAGCCAGGGGATCGAACTTGGCGATGTCGAACCTGTCGGCCAGCGCGGCAAGGAGCTTGCCGGTGAAATCGTCATGTGTCCGCCCGGCCAGCTTTCGGACCGTTGGTCCCGCCGGTTCGGCGACCCGGTCGCGGCAATGGCCTCGGGGTGGATGCGTGTTCGGGCGCGGGCGCGTCAAAGAGGGGCAGAGTTGCCTCTGATCCTGTCCGACCATGCCGACTGGGACGACCTTTGCCGCACCATTCTGGAAACGGGTGCCGAGCAGATCTGGGTGACCCATGGCGCGGAGGAGGCACTTGTCCACTGGTGCGAATTGAATGGACGAAACGCCCGCCCGCTCAATATGATAGGCTATGACGACGGCGAGGACGCCGACGTTGCGCGGGCCGCAGAAGGCTGATCCGGCCCACGCGAAATTGCGGCATTTATTTCCTTTTGGGGGAGAGGCAGTCATGGCGGACGACGGTGAATTTGCAGGTGCCGGCAACGGCCAGACAAACGGCGCCGGGGCTGGTGCCAACGGCGAAGCCGAAGAGGCGATTGCACAGCTCTTTGACGACTATCAGGCCGGCTTCAACGATTATGACATCGACAGGATCTGCGACTGCTTCGCCCTGCCGACCATCATCTGGCAGCACGAGAAGGGGCATGTCTTCAACGACGACGAAGAGTTGATCGAGAACATCGAAGCGCTCCTTCAGGCCTTGGAGAAGGAAGGCGTGTCCCATTCGGACTTTCACGTCGTATCCAGCCACGTGAGCGGCTCGGTCGCACTGGTGACCCTCGATTGGAGCCAGGAAACGGCGGACGGCGAAGCCGTGTTCGAGTTCACCTGCCATTATCAGCTTATCCAGGACGGAGCGGATTGGGTTATTGCCTGCATCGTCAATGAATAGAACGACAGGCCGGAGGGCAGGGTGCCTTGCCCTGCTGCCGATCCTTTGCCTGCTTTCGGTTCTGTCGGGAACCGCAGCGGGCGAAACGCGGGCTATCTATGGGGCATTGACGCCAGCATCGGAAACCTTGCGAGCCTGCACACTTCCGGAGATGACGCCTGGCAAGGTGTTGCTGGAGACCGATTGCCGTTATACGGAACCGGTCGTCATCTCCTCCGACAACATCCTGCTGGATTGCCGCGGTGGCACCATCACGGGCATGCACCGGCGCGGCATTACCATTCGGCCAGGCCTGAAAAACATCACCATTCGCGATTGTCGCCTCGACGATACCGGTGGCATCCTGATTGAAGGTCAAACGCCGTCGGATGACGCGGCGGCGCGGGACGAGGCGAGGGCAAATTCGTCCCAAGGGGTTGTTCTCGACCATCTGACCATCACCAAGTCCTACATGACAGGCGTCTTTGTCGATCACTACGTCGTCGGCGCGACGATCCGTAATTCCATCGTTGCCGATGGTCACCATGTCGGCATCTATCTGGAGCATGGGTCGCAGAAGAACGTCGTTTCCGGCAATCTGATCCGCAACAATGGCCTCTTCACCAACAAGGGCATCCGGCGCATCGGACCGACCCGCCGCGAAGGCCTGTCCGTGGATGGATCCGCGTACAATCTGATCGAGAACAACATCTTCGACAGCAACGCTTTCGGCGGAATCTTTCACTACAAGAACTGTTGGGAGTTCCACACCACCAACCCGGAAAGCCGACCGCGCCTGCAAGGATCGGACGGCAATGTCATCCGCGGCAATGTCTTTCGGAACATGGACATCGGCATCTGGGTTGCCTCGCGCCAGGCGCGCGACCTGGTGATGTGGGACTGCGGCGACAAGAGCCCTTACGACAGTCCGGTTTCATTGGCCCCGATGATGGGCGACCGCCCATGGGGGCAGTCCGACACTTTTCTGGGGTATCACTTCAACCCGGAACTCATCGCCGGTTTTGTCGACAAGAACGCGCTTGCTCCCAGATGGCCGTTTCCGATGGAGCTGCACCTTTACGAGGATTTCGCCGAAGACAACACGTACCAGGACAACTGCTTCGAGAACCTTGTCACGGGCATCCGGATCGAGGACGACGGTAACACGGTCCGGGACAATCTGTTTTTGGGAGACTTCGAATACCTTTATCTCGGCAGTCCGTTCCGGGCAAAAATGCTGAACCGGCCGATAGAGGGAACAGTGATAGAAGGCAACAAGAATGCCTCGCCCTCGTCGCGTAGCTTCCTGCAGAACAGCTTTCTGGTCGATGACGAGCACAAGGACACTGTCATCGTCCAGCCCGATGCTGGTTCATCCGTGCCTGCGCCGGATACCTGCAAGACGGGACAGACCTAGACCGGTTCAAATGAAAAAAGCCGGTGACACGGGTCACCGGCTTTCTGTCAGGGCTTTGTTTTCGAGGCCTTGCGCTCGGCGCGCGACGGCTTGTTTTTCTTTGCGGCCTTTTTCTTTGGCGGCGCGGAGTTGGCAGCCGACCGGGTCCGCGGCTTGCGCCGGTCGCCGTCCGGGCCATCCGCGGCACGTTCCTTGCGCTTGGGAGCACGGTCGCCGCCGTCGAGGTCGCGAGCCAGGTCCTTGGTGTTCAGAGGCTCGTAGGCAGGGTGGTGCGGCACGAAATCGTCGTCACCGGACCGGCGGCGGGATTTGCCACGAGGTCCGTCAAACTTGCCGCGCGGCCCGTCGAATTTGCCTTTGGGACCGTCGAACTTGCCTCTGCCTTCGCGCTTCGGCCGGCCGGATTTCATGCTGTCTTCGGCACCGAGGCTTTCATAATCCGGTGCATCTGCACCACGTGGACGGCGCTTGGGCGGGCCGGAACGGTCGGACCGGTCACGGCGGAAGCCGTCTTCCTTCGGCGGGGCAGGGATCTTGCCGCCACGTGCATCAAGCAGTGTGATGGTGGCATTTTCCTCGCCCGTGCCTTCGCGCTTGACCACATCGGCGAAGCGCTGGCCATGACTGCCGGCGATTTCGAAGTAGAGCTCGTTCTGGAAGATCTTGATCGCGCCGACTTCCTTCTTGGTGACGTGACCGGCACGGCAGATCATCGGAAGGATCCAGCGCGGTTCTGCGCGCTGGCGGTGGCCGAGCGACAGCGAGAACCAGATGCCGTCTTCGAACTTGCCGGTGATTTCCGCGTTGCGACCGCCGCGCGAGCCGGCGTCCCTGCCTCGAAGCGAGGTCTCATCGAGATCGGAGACTTCTTCGGGTGCGGGCAGACGCGACTGACGCAGCTTGACGAAGGCGGCAGCAAGCTGTTCCGGGCTGTGAAGCGCAAGCAGCTCGTTCGCGATCGCCAGTTCTTCTTCTTCCAGTTCCACCTTGAGTGCGGGATCGGCCAGAAGCCGTTCCTTGTCCTTGGCACGGATGTCGTCTGCGGTCGGAGCACCCTTCCAGGTCGCCGTGATGCCGGCAAAATGCAGCACGCGCTCTGCCTGGCGGCGGCGCGGGAAGGGAACCATCAGCACACAGGTGCCCTTGCGGCCGGCACGGCCCGTACGGCCGGAGCGGTGCAACAGGGCGGCCTTGCCTGTCGGCAGGTCGGCGTGGATCACCAGATCGAGGTTCGGCAGGTCGATACCGCGTGCAGCAACGTCAGTTGCCACACACACACGGGCGCGGCCGTCCTTCATTGCGGCCAGTGCGCTGGAGCGCTGCTCCTGGCTGAGTTCACCGGAAAGGGACACGATGGAGAAACCGCGGTTCGCGAGGCGCGATGTCAGCCGGCTGACAGCTTCACGCGTCGAGCAGAAGACGATTGCCTTTTCCGCTTCATGCTGGCGCAGCACGTTGATGATGGCGTTTTCGCGCTCGTTCGGAGCAACCGGATGCGCAACGTAGTCGATATCGCCGTGCTGTTCGCGAGCGTTGATGGTCGACAGGCGAACGGCATCCTTCTGGAAGCGCTTGGCGAGTTCTGCAATCGGCTTCGGAACCGTTGCTGAGAACATCAGCGTGCGCCGGTCCTGCGGCGCGGTATCCAGAATGAATTCCAGGTCTTCGCGGAAGCCCATGTCGAGCATCTCGTCGGCTTCGTCGAGCACGACAGCCTTGATTTCCGACAGGTCCAATGCGCCACGTTCGATATGATCGCGCAGGCGGCCAGGCGTGCCGACGACAATATGAACACCGCGTTCCAGTGTCCGCCGTTCGGTGCGCGGGTCCATGCCGCCGACACAAGAGGCCGTTACGGCGCCGGCTTCATTATAAAGCCAGGTCAGTTCTTCCTTCACCTGAAGGGCAAGTTCGCGGGTCGGTGCAATGGCCAGCGCAATGGGAGCGCCTGCCTGGCCGAGGCTGTCCTGGCCGTCAAGCAGCGTCGGGGCGAGTGCGAGGCCAAAGGCAACGGTCTTGCCGGACCCGGTCTGCGCAGATACCAGAAGGTCGGCTTCCGGCGGAGCGTCGCTTAGAACGCTTTCCTGCACGGAGGTGAGGTTTTCATAGCCACGTTTCGCCAGCGCGGCCTTCAGCGCCGGGGCGAGAGAAGTCAAATCGGTCATAGAAATCTTTCAACTGCTCCGGATCTTCTGCATGCCAGTCAGCAGTCTACCGGATAGGGCCATCCAGTTATCGGCCCATGGATGGCCGCGGCTTATACAGGCATTTTTCCTTGTCGTCCATCCCGCATTTTTCAGGCGTGAAAGTGGTGCACTGGCAAAAACTGCAGTGATTTTACACATTGCGCCAGGTCCCGAGCGATGACACAAGCAAACTATTGTTCCTCGTATCCGGTCATCTTGTGGGGCATTGACCAATTCTCTTCTGCCGTAGCTGAAATGAACTCGGCCTAGAGCCGGTGTTAGCTTTCAGCCCGCATTGAGATGATAAGCTGAATTTTTGATCTATGACGTAAGGGCTTGCAGTCCGGGCGCTTTCGCGGTTCGTATAGCGCTTATGCTGGCTTTTTCCCATCTGCTCGACCGGCTTTCGCTGGAACCCAGGCGCCTCGCCAAGGAAGCGCTCCTGATCCGTTATTTCCAGGAGGTCGCGGATCCGGACCGGGGCTTTGCCCTGGCCGCACTGACAGGTGGGTTGAGTTTCAAACACGCCAAACCGGCCCTGCTCAGGGCTTTGATCGGCGAGCGGACGGACCCGGAGCTGTTTGCGCTTTCCTATGATTTTGTTGGTGACCTGTCCGAAACTATTGCGTTGATGTGGCCGCAGGCTGCAAACGGAGAGGTTGCCCTGAAAGAAGCTGCTCCCAGCCTGTCCGAAGTGGTCAAGCGGCTGGAAGGGGCCGGAAAGAGCGAAGTGCCCGGTTTGCTGACCGACTGGCTGGACACGCTGGATGAGACCGGCAGATGGGCCCTTTTGAAACTGGTGACGGGCGGTTTGCGCGTCGGGGTATCTGCGCGCCTTGCGAAAACGGCCGTGGCAAAGCTCGGTGGACTGGATGTTGCTTCAGTGGAGGAGGTCTGGCACGGTCTGGAGCCACCTTATGAAGCACTGTTCGCCTGGGCGGAAGGACTGAGCGGACAACCGCAAACGTCCGATCCCGCACCATTCCGGCCGGTAATGCTGGCGCACCCCCTGGACGAGGACAAGGACACGGAGCTGCTGAACGCGGAGGACTTTGCGGTCGAGTGGAAATGGGACGGAATTCGCGTTCAGGCGGCAGCCGGTCTGACAGAGCATGGCGACCGCGTACGCCGCCTGTTCAGCCGGACCGGTGAAGACATATCCAGGGCCTTTCCCGATATTCTGGATTTGCTGACATTCGATGCCTGCATTGATGGCGAATTGCTTGTGGTGTCGGACGGTCAGGTGCGTCCTTTTGCAGATCTGCAAAAACGCCTCAACCGCAAGACCGCCGGGCCAAAGCTGATCCGCGAATACCCGGCAGCGATCCGTGCCTACGACCTGCTCAGTGTCGGCGGAACCGATTTGAGGGAGCTGCCGTTTGCAGAACGGCGCAAGGCGCTTGAAAGCTTTATTACCGGATTGCCGGAGGGAAGCATCGATCTGTCGCCCATGGTGAAGGTAACCGGATGGGAGGAAATCACCTCCGCGCGCGCCGATCCCCATGCCCATCTGCCTTCTGCCGACGCCGATGCCGTTGAAGGCTTGATGCTGAAGCGGTGGGATGCGCCCTATGTCACCGGCCGGCCGAAGGGATTGTGGTTCAAGTGGAAACGGGAACCCTACCTGATCGATGCCGTGCTGATGTATGCGCAGCGCGGCCACGGCAAACGCTCATCCTTTTATTCCGACTATACCTTCGGTGTCTGGCGTGACGGGGAGGCGGGAGCCGAGCTGGTTCCGGTCGGCAAGGCGTATTTCGGCTTTACCGATGAGGAATTGCGTGAAATCGACCGCTATGTGCGCAACAACACCATCAACCGGTTCGGACCGGTGAGGGAAGTCGTTCATAGCGCTGAAAAGGGGCTTGTGCTGGAGGTCGCCTTTGAAGGGCTCAACCGGTCCACACGGCACAAGTCCGGCGTTGCCATGCGTTTTCCTCGCATTTCCAGGCTGCGTTGGGACAAGCCGGCAGCCGAGGCCGACAGGCTGGAAACGCTTCAGGCAATGTTGCCAGGCGAAGAAGGGTAATTCGGTGTTCGACAACTCGCTTTTGAAAACCCGCCCTTAAGTCGTGCTTTGGCCATGGAAATATGGCACCCATGGCAAGATACAAACGGCCAGACGCTTGTGCCCCTGTTTCAACTGAAATGCCTGGGGCGCGAAAGCGCGAGGCCGGCAACCGGAGAGGCAATATGACGATCCGCAACAAATATCTGGCTCCCGTGGTCCGCGGGCTGGCCGTGGCCGTTCTTCTGGCCCCGGCAGCTGTCGCACAGGACAGTGTCGCCCCTGAAACCGCAGACGCAGTGACAAAGGGACAGGCGGACCGCTTTTCCCTGGTCAGGGTGGATGAGGATATCCTCAGGGTGGACCGGCAGAACGGGACCGTCTCCATTTGCAAGGAGCAGAGCGACGCCTGGCGCTGCAATCCGGTGCCGCTGGCAGAAGATGCCTATCTTGCTGAAATCAACGAGCTGGCCGGTGAAGTGGATCGCTTGACAGCCCGTGTGGAGGAGCTGGAAGGCAATGGCGTAAAGTCCGACAAGCAATTGCCACCCGGTTCCGCACTTGATCGCCCAAAAGCACCCGGCTCCAGTCAGGGCGGACGCAGCCCATCGACAACCGAGGAAGATGAGGAACTGGAAAAGGTTCTGACTTTCACAGAAAGCGCCATGCGTCGTTTCTTTGGCATGGTTCGCGATCTGCAGAAGGACTTCGAAGGCGAAGCCAACTGATCGCCTGAAGTCAGGATAAAAAAACAGCGTGTCCCTGCCAGGGGCACGCTGTGTCCGGCAAAGTTCCTTGGCCGGGAGACGTCAGTCGATCAGCATCTTGTTGATGCTCTGATAGGCTTCATCCGGCTGTTCCACGGCAACACGCCTGGTCAGATCCATCGTCAGCGCGACAACATCCAGGACGGCGGCGAGACGGTTCGTCCGTGTTTCAAACAGGTGATGGCGCATCGAGAAGGTCTTTGGATTGACGCCGGTAAAGCCGGAAACCACCAGCATTGCGTCGCCGGTCTTCAGCGGTGTGATCCAGGTCAGCTTCATTTCAACGGCCACCCGGCCGAAACCGTTTTCCGTCAGATAGGCGTGTGTCATCGGCGTACGCTGCCAGACATGGGCTACGCCGTCCGTGCAGCAGGACAGGGCAAATCTGTCGTCGGCCTTGCCGTCTGGACCGATATCGCGGGGCAAAACGGTTCCCCGGTAGACGATCTGGGCGCCTTTCGACTGCAGGGCCGCAAGCGTTGCGCGTGCATTTGCCGGTCCGGCGGAAATCCCCCTTGGTCCGGCCTCTGCAATCATTGGCGTCTGGAAGTCGCGGAAGCGCTGGCGCAAGGTCTTCGCGGCGCTGGCGCTCGGCTCATATCCGTCGAGAGCTGTTGCCGAAAGCGTTCCTGTGGCGGCGTCGCGCATTTCGTGAATGACAGTGAGCATATGCGGGCCGTCGAAGGCGATGCTGGAGTGCACCGTGATCAGGTCCCCCGTACGCATCTCCTTGTGGTAGCGCACGTGGCGCACCCGGCGAGCCCCCACGACGGTTTCGCTCAAGCCGGTCATTAGCCGGAACTGGCGATCTGCTTCCTCGAAGCGGCTGAAGTAGAACTGGACGTTCAGATGATCGTTTTCGTCACATTCCCAACGGTTCACAAATGAAAACAGCGTTGCCTGAATTGTCATAATTGCTTCGTGCACTCAGTGATTTTTGATTATGTGATGTGTATTGGACAGGTCATTTGTTGCTGTCTTTGCATTGATTATCAACAAGAAATGTAGATTCTGGAAAATTAGTTCAGGCAACGTTGAGGAAGCGGGTAAAATGAAAAGATCAACTGCGGCGGCGTGATTTAAACTTAAGGTTGTTTTTGTCGGTGGTTCTAACTTGACTATTTTTCTTGCGCGTAAAGGCAGCCTATTTGCCGTGCCAACAGCGAATGCGCAGCGCGTGAACATGGAGTGTTGGTCAAAAGCATGGTTTGACTTGCGCGTAACCCATGTTGCAAACATACTTCACAATGGCCGCAACAACGGGGCTTCGCCATAAAATCAAGAAGCGAGCGGGTGCAGGATGACTGCGACGCATGGCTCTGGCGGAACCTGCGGGCCAAACGGACCGTTGAGGGAGGAATAACAACGTGTCGGCGACATCGTATCGGTTCATCATCGCGGATGATCATCCCCTGTTCCGGGGTGCTCTGCGTCAAACGCTCGAAACACAATACCCCGATGCTGTGATCGAGGAAGCCGGTGCGTTGGAGGACGTTACGGCCAAGCTGGAACAGGATGGCGAAGTCGATCTCATCCTGCTTGATCTGTCCATGCCCGGCATGCGCGGTTTTTCCGGGCTTATGTACCTGCGGGCCCAATATTCCGGCGTTCCTGTGGTGGTGGTCTCGGCCAATGAAGATCCGCAGGCCATCCGGCGCGCGGTTGAATTCGGAGCTTCCGGCTTCATTCCGAAGTCTCACGGGATCGATGTCATCCGTGAGGCGATTTCGGAGGTCATGTCCGGCAACATGTGGACCCCGCCGGATGTCGACCTTGCCGCTGACGATGGCAGCGGCGATCTGGTCCAGCGCCTTGCAACGCTTACCCCCCAGCAGGTTCGTGTTCTGATGATGCTGTCCGAAGGTCTTCTGAACAAGCAGATTGCCTACGAACTGTCCGTTTCGGAAGCGACCGTAAAGGCCCATGTATCCGCGATCCTGCAAAAGCTTGGCGTGGAAAGCAGAACCCAGGCCGTTATTGCAGCGTCCAAGATCGAGGCCGGGCAGTGGCAGGTTGGCGGCGAAACCGCCGAGGCTGCCCAGGCCCAGTGAGGCCAGGCACACGCGCCACGTTGCTTTCCGGCGGCTCCACCTGGAAACGGTCTCCAATGCGTGAGACCGTTTTCTGCTTTGCGTGCTGAGAGAGAACTGCCTGGATGCAATTTCTGTAGGCCTTGAGGTCGAGCTTTCCAGTCAGGATTGCAAAAACATAGCGGAATCCAGACCACCGTTTTTACCGTAATTTCAGGGAATGGCTGTAACCGTCATTGCTGCGGGGCGCTGCCACGCAGAGTGCGAGTAGCCACCCGGAGAGAAAATGCGGTCCAGCTTCAATTGGCGACTGATCTTCAAGACGATCGGCATGGCCTTCGTGTTGCCCGGTCGTCAGCTCAAGGTGGACTTCCAGTCTGACGCGGACACGCAGACCGGACAGCAGGAAAGCAATCCTGTTCGCGCCTTCATGCTCGCGTTCGGTCACCCGGTGGTCGACGAACTCCTCGCCCGCAAGGTACGTGCAGCGCAGATCGCAAGTATCGCGCGCCTGACGCCCTTTATCGTGCTGGCAAACGTCGTCAACGTAATCGTCATTACGCTCGCGTTTCAGCACTTCATGCCGTTCAGTTTCATTGCGGTCTGGATTGCGGCTATTGGAGCTTTTCTTGCCTACACCCTGTTCAAGTGGTTGAAAGCGAACAGGTCGCCTATTCATCTTGCCTCGCGGCGATCTCTGAACAAGGCGGTCTTGCACGCGACGATTTTCAGTGGCCTTTGGGCGGTCGTTCCAATTGCCGCATTCGGCTATGGCGATCCGGACGGCATCTGGATTGCCTCCTGCGTTACCACCGGCATGCTGTGTGGTGGCGGTTTTACGCTGGCAACCGTGCCGCAGGCAGCCTTTCGCTGGGTCGCGATCCTTTTCCTTGCATCGCTTGTATCGTTCGCAATCGGACGCAGCGCGGAGCTGTGGCCGCTGGTCTTCCTGTTGAGCAGCTACACGCTGGTGGTGGTCGGCAGCGTTGCTTCGGCAGGCTGGCTGTTTGCCTCCCATTTCCTTGCCGAAGCCGAGCTGGAACAACGCGGTGAACTGATCGCCCTGCTGCTGAACGAGTTCGAGGAAAAGTCCAGCGACTGGCTCTGGAAATCGGATAGCCACGGTAATCTGCATTCGATTTCCGACCGGTTTTTACATGCCAGTGGCCGGGACCGGGCGGAACTGGAAACCATGCGCATGGTCGATCTGGCCTATTCCCTGGACGAGAACGATGCGCGGTCTGCCGTGACCAGGCTGGAAAACGCCATGAAGCGTCAGCAGGCCTTCCGCGAAATCGTCATCGGGGTGGACGTGAACGGCGAGGAGCGCTGGTGGTCCCTGGCAGCACGTCCGGTCTACGACGACCATGGTTCCTTTACCGGTTACCGCGGTGTTGCTTCCGACATCACCGAAGCTCGCAGGGCAAGCGCCCTTGTTTCACACCTGGCCGAGCACGATTCCCTGACGGGGATCGGCAATCGGAGCTGGTTCCTGAAACAGGCCGAGGCGCAACTGGAAGAGCAAAGCCAGAATGGCCAGAACACGCTGACGCTCTTCCTCATTGACCTCGACAATTTCAAGGTCGTGAACGATACCAGCGGCCACCCGGCAGGGGATGAACTTCTGCGGCAGGTCGCAAGCCGGTTTACCGCCCTTGGCGAAGGCAGAACGATGCTCGCGCGTTTCGGTGGCGATGAATTTGCCGCGCTCGGCCGTTTCGTCAGCGATCAGGCCGCTCTTGCATTTGCCGAAGAACTGGTTGCCGTGACACGCAAGCCTTTCCGGATAGGCCGTCGCGACTTCGCCATTGGTGCCACCGTCGGGTTCACCCGTCTGTGCGACAGCAAGGACACTGTCGACGATCTGATGCGCAAGGCTGACATTGCGCTTTACAAGGCAAAGGAAGGTGGCCGGGGACGGTCGCTCGCCTTCGAGCAGGACATGGAGCGTGAGGTCCGCGAACGCCGCGAACTGGAATCGGATCTGCGCGAAGCATTCGAATATGGCAAGCTCAATGTCGATTTTCAGCCGATCGTGGACGCCCGGTCCGGCAAGGTGGTGTCCAGCGAGGTCCTGCTCCGCTGGCTGCATCCCGAGCGTGGTGAGGTGCCGCCGGACGTGTTCATTCCGATTGCCGAACACGCCGGTCTGATACTGCCGCTCGGCAGCTGGGTTCTGAGGAAAGCCTGTGCAGCAGCAGCCCAATGTCCTGAACTGGAGAGCGTTGCGGTCAACCTGTCGCCGGTCCAGTTCATGGATCCAAATCTGGTGGAACAGATCCTGACCGTGCTGCAGGAAACGGGGTTCCCGCCGGAACGCCTTGTCCTGGAAATCACCGAATCCGTGTTTTTGCGCGACTTCGGCACAGCATCGATCAAGCTGCAGAAATTGCGTGACCTTGGTATCCGCATCGCGCTGGATGACTTTGGCACGGGCTATTCGTCTCTTTCGTATCTGCGGCACTACAAGTTCGACAAGATCAAGATCGACAAATCCTTCGTCGATGAGATCGGCGAACGCAGCGACGGTCTGGCGATCATCTCTGCAGTCATTGCACTTGCGCATAACCTTGGTCTGGAAGTCACGGCAGAAGGCGTGGAGCGCCAGTTTCAGGTGGATGCTTTGCGCACGCTCGGTTGCGACACCATGCAAGGCTATTACTTCGGCAAGCCGGATCCCAATCCGATGCGGGTCGCCCAGATACGCAGGGAAGACTGGCAGGACCGTTCGCCGAGCACCGCGCCGAAGAACCCTGGAGCGCTCCGCTCCGCTTCCTGATGCATTTGTGCCGACAACGTCCGGATCCCGGGCTCCAACGCGGCTTATTCGGCCGCCTGGCCTGCCTGGCAGCGGGCCAGATGGGCACGCAGGGCAGCTGGTTTCAACGGCTTGTTGAAGAAGGCGATGTCCTTTTCCTCGGCTTCCGTGCGCACAGGCCGGCTTCGGTCCGCGGTGATCAGGATCGCGGGGATCTGGCGACCGAATTTCCATCTCAGTTTCAAGATCGCCTCGATACCGGTCCCATTGTCGAGGTGATAGTCCGCCAGTATGACGTCCGGCGTCAGGCCGGCTTTGCTGAGCTCGTTTGCCGCCTCCACGTCATCGGCAGCTGCAATCACCTTGCAGTTCCAGTTCGTCAGCAGGTGGCGCATGCCGCTCAGGATGTCCGGCTCGTTGTCGATGGCCACAACGCACAGACCATCAAGCTGGCCAGCCATGGTTGGGGCCTGCGGAATGGGAACGAGATCGGGCATGTCCGCGGAACGAGGCAGTTCGACCGAGAAGCACGAGCCCTTGTTGGCTTCCGAGCGGAGTTCAACCGGGTGGTTCAGAACGTGGCTGATGCGCTCGACAATGGACAAGCCTAGCCCCAGCCCCTTGGCAACGCGCATGCCGTCATCCAGCCGGTGAAACTCCTGGAAAATCGCCTTCTGCTTGCTTTTCGGGATGCCCATGCCGGTGTCGTGAATTTCCACGATCACCCGATTGCCGCGTCGGCGGCACCCCACAAGGACGCGGCCTGACTGAGTGTATTTCAAGGCGTTCGAAACGAGGTTCTGCAGCAGGCGCCGCATAAGGCGTCTGTCTGTCCGCACCGAAAGGGACGTCGGCACGATCCGCAGTTCCAGCCCCTTTTCCTTGGCGACAGGCTGGAAATCGAGATCGATACCGCGCAGCAGTTCGTCCAGCCGGAAGACCGTCGGTTCCGGTTTCAGGGCGCCGGTGTCGAGCCTGGAAATATCGAGGACGGCGCCGAGAATGTCCTCGACCGATTCCAGCGCCATTTCCACATTGCGGACCAGCGAGCCGTCGTCACCGTCCTTAAGCTTGTCGACCAGAACCGAGGCGTAAAGACGGGCGGCATTCAGAGGCTGCAGGATGTCATGCCCGGCCGCTGCCAGGAAACGGGTCTTGCCGATATTGGCTTCTTCCGCGGCGTGGGTGGCCTCCACCAGGCGCTCGTTGACGTGGGTGAGTTCTTCCGTGCGTTCCCTGACCCGGCGTTCCAGCGTCTCGTTGGCGCGGGCGAGCGCTTCTTCCGCCAGAACCCGTTCGGTGATGTCTGTATAGGTGGTCACGATGCCGCCGTCGGGCATCGGACTGATGCGGACTTCGAACACCGCTCCGCTTGATTCCAGTTTTTCCTGAAAGGTTTCCTGGATCAGCACCAGCTTCTCGATCCGGTCGGCGACGATCGCTTCCACAGGCCCGGGGCCATGCTCGCCCCGTTCCGCGTTGAAACGCAGGATCGCATCCAGTGTGGTGCCGACCTGACCATATTCGGCAGGCAGTCCCAGCAGGTCGCGGAACTGCCTGTTCCAGCAGATCAGACGCAGATCCCGGTCGAACACTCCGATGCCCTGGCGCACCTGATCGAGTGCCGTCTGCAGCAGGTCGCGGTTGTACTGAATGGCGATGGAGGCGTCGTCGAGCAGCTTCACTGCGCCTTTGGTCGACGGGTCGTGCCGCTTGAGCATCAAGGTCAGCACAAGGCGCGACGAGGCCGCGCCAATGGCACTTGCCAGAAGCTGCTCGGAAAAGCGCAGCAGGTTGGCGTCCGCCAAAGTTTTCGGATCGAGTTCGATACCTCGTTCGCTCGCAAACCGCCGGAACGAACGGGCCGTCCGCTCTTCGCCGAGATAGCGCGCGACGGTTGCCTGCAAGTCTCCGGCGGTAACGGACGTACGCCAGTAACGCAGGCTGGGGGAGGGTGCGAACTCGGCCGGTACGAAGACGTTTGCCTGAAGGGTTTCCGCAGGCAGAGGCTTTCTCAGGAAGGAGCCGCCTACAAACAGGACGATGTTGACGAATAGGCTCCACAGGGTGCCATGGATAAACGGATCCATGGTGATCCCGAGCAGGGCTTGCGGGTTCAGTTCGCTAATGCCGAACGGGCCGGTTTCCAGGAAACCGTCGGAAATCAGGCCGGATTTGGCGAAGGTCGGTAGCAGCAGCGTATAGGCCCAGAAGACAAAGCCGCCGCTCAGCCCGGCGATGGCCCCAAGAGACGTGGCCCGGCGCCAGAAGAGGGCGCCGACGAAAGCGGGAGCGAACTGGGCGATTGCGGCGAAGGACAGAAGCCCGATGGAAACGAGCGCCGCGGTATTGCCGGCCGCCTTGTAGTAGGCATAGGCCAGCAGAAGGATGCCGAAGATGGCGAGGCGGCGGATCGTGAGCAGCCGGTCGCTCATGTCCTGGCCGCCGATGTTGACGATGTCGTCCTCGCTGTGCCGGCGCAGCAGGAGCGGAACAACGATGTCGTTGGAAATCATGATGGCCAGCGCAACCGTCGCCACGATGACCATGGCTGTTGCCGCCGAAAGGCCTCCGATAAAGGCAAAGAGGGCAAGCCACGGATGTCCGGCGTCTATGGGCAGGGCCAGAACGAAGGTATCCGGATTGACGTCCTGTCCGAAGCGCAGCAGGCCGGCAGCTGCAATCGGGATCACGAACAGGTTGATCAGCACCAGATAGAGCGGAAACATCCATGTCGCGCGGCGCAGCTCGGCGTCTGAATTGTTCTCCGTCACCGTGACGTGGAACTGGCGCGGCAGCAAGAGCACCGCAAAGGCCGACAGGCACGACATGACGAGCCAGTTGCCGATGTTCAGCGGTTTTTCGAAAATTTGCGCGACTTCAGGCGCTTCCGAGATGGAACGGATCAGGTCGACCGGGCCGTCGAAAAGCGAGTAGGTGACCCAGAAGCCGACCGCGAGAAAGGCAATGAGCTTGACTACCGCTTCGGCTGCGATCGCCAGCATCAGCCCTTCCTGGTGCTCCGTCGCGTCAATGTGTCTTGTCCCGAACGCCCAGCTGAAGATGGCCATGCCGAGGGCGATCAGCAGGGTGACGTCATCGAACACCGGCGTGAAGATGTCACCGGGGGAAATCAGCGGGCCGATCATGGTGGTGATCGACAGCGACACGGCTTTCAGCTGCAGAGCGATGTACGGAATGACGCCAATGACCGCAATCAGTGTGGCAAGTGCTGCGACCGACTGGCTCTTGCCGTACCGCGCGCCGATGAAATCGGCGATCGACGTGATGCTTTCTGTCTTGGAGATCTGGATAATCCGCTGCAGCAGCGGATAACCGAGCGCGAAAACAATCAAGGGGCCGATATAGATGGTCAGGAATTCTATGCCCGTCCGGCTGGCATTGCCGACTGAGCCGTAGAAGGTCCAGGAGGTACAATAGACCGAGAGCGACAGGGCGTAGATGAAGGGGCGGCCGCCCGTACGCGACGAATACCGGCGCGGCATCCGGTCGCCGAAGCTGGCGATGGCGAACAAGCACAGGATGTAGGCCGTTGCGGCCAGTATCACGAGCCATCCATGCAGCATGATCTGGTAACCGTCCTCCCGAGCGGCATGGGTTCCGTCGGCCTCTTGTCGGGCCGGCTCGAACCTGTTTCCCGGCAACCCCTTACGCTGCCTTGTCCGATCCGACCACAGCCAAATCGATCTGTCTATTCGCCTTGCGACTGATCTGCTTTCAAGGCTTTCCCAAGGTATGTGAATTGATCACCTTCGGTGAAGTCTTCTTCACATCCTTTCATGGAACATTGGCAAGCAAACCCGATAAGGTGGCGCCAATTGACAATGAAGGATCTGCCACGTGACCAGCCTGATCGAGCGATTGAGCCCGGAAGCCAGAACCGCACCTGAAAGCGGTATCGTCGAAGTTTTCAATGCCGGACGTGACCGGAAAGATCTGATCCCGCTCTGGGCAGGCGAAGGCGATCTGCCGACGCCCGAGTTCATCCGCGCAGCCGCAAAAGCGTCGCTCGACCGGGGCGAGACGTTCTACACATACCAGCGCGGCATCCCGCAGCTGCGCGAGGCACTGGCGGCCTATCATCAGGATCTTTACGGCAAGCCTTTCTCGCCGGAACGATTCTATGTGACCGGATCGGGCATGCAGTCCATTCAACTCGCCGTGCAGGCGGTTGCAGGAGCCGGGCGCGAAGTGATCGTGCCGACGCCGTCCTGGCCGAACATATCGGCTGCCATCGAAATTCACGGGGCGCGTTCGGTCAGTGTGCCGATGCGGGAGGAGGGCGACGGCTGGCGGCTGGCCATTGAGGACGTCGAAGCAGCGATCACGCCGCAGACGACCGCTCTCTTCCTGAACTCGCCCTGCAACCCGACCGGATGGGTTGCAAGCGAAGACCTCTTGAAGGCTTTTCTGGATCTCGCGCGAAAGCATGACCTTTGGATCATCGCGGACGAAATCTATGCACTGTTCTATTACGGGGAAGGGGAGCGTTCGCCCTCCTTCTACGATATAGCCGAAGAAGACGACCGCATCATCTTCGTGAATTCCATGTCCAAGAACTGGGCAATGACCGGGTGGCGGGTCGGCTGGATCTCGGCGCCGCCGGAACTTGGCCAGGTGTTTGAAAACCTGATCCAGTATTCCACGTCGGGTGTTCCGTCCTTTTCGCAGTGGGGCGCCGTTGCCGCCCTGACCGAAGGGCGCACGTTCCTGCAGGAGCAGGTCGCACGTGCTCGCAAGGGGCGTGACTGTGTTCTCAAGGGATTGCAGGGCCTTAACCGCGTGAAGGTGCTGCCGCCCGACGGCGCGTTCTATCTCTTCTTTTCCATTGAGGGCGTCACGGACACACGCAACTTTGCGCTGGACCTTGTTCGCCAGACAGGTGTGGGTCTTGCGCCGGGCACTGCGTTCGGCAAGGGCGGTGAACATCACCTAAGGTTATGCTATGCCCGGCGCGAGGATCACCTGGAGGAAGCAGTGCGTCGAATTAGCACTTGGATACCAGAGATTTAGAGCCCTGACGGGTTGCTGGCCTACGGGAAAACCCTTAAACCTAGACGGGACGAGAATTCCATTTGGGTGCGGGGACGGTGGGCGACGACGTTTTAGATCACGATGATGACAATGCAGCCGTAACGGAAGCGCGTCTTGCCAGTGTTTTCGATACCGCGGCCGACGGCATTGTCGTGATCAATGATCGTGCGCAGGTGCTGGCCTTCAACAAGGCCTGCGAACGGCTTTTCGGCTATGAAGCCGCCGACCTTCTGGGACGCAATGTCAACAGGATCATGCCTGCTGAATATGCCAACGCGCACGATCACTACGTGAACAACTATCTCACCACCGGTCATAAGAAGATCATCGGTATCGGCCGCGAGGTCCAGGCCCGCCACAAGGACGGCACGGTCTTTCCCATCGAGCTGTCTGTCGGTGAGGCATGGACACCGGCCGGACGACAATTCATCGGCATTCTGCGCGACCTACGCTCGCGCCGACAGATGGAAGACCGGTTGGCCAAGACCCAGGCACAGCTTCTCCACATGACCCGGATCAGCGCACTGGACGAAATGGGCGCAGCGATTGCGCATGAGCTCAACCAGCCGCTGACCGCAGTATTGCTCTACCTGCAATCGGTATCGCGCAAGACCCGTGCCGATAAATCCCTGGATCCCTTCATCATCGAGGTTATCGACAAGGCGGTACGCGAAGCCGAGCGGGCGGGAGAAATCATCCAGCGCATGCGTCAACTGGTGGAAAAGAAAACGCCCAATCGCCAGTCGATCGAAGTGCGGGACTTTGTCACCAGCTGCCTGGAAATGGCGGAACTCGGCAGCGGCAATGGCAGATCGATCATGAAGGCCGAGATCGCAAGAGGACTGCCGCCACTAATGGCCGACCCGGTGCAGATTCGGCAGATTCTCATCAACCTGCTGCGCAATGCGCGCGAAGCGGTTTGCGATCAGGCCGACCGCAAGGTAGTGCTGGCCGTATGCCGGAATGGAGATCGCCTGGAATTTCGGGTTACGGACAACGGCCCGGGCGTTCCCGAAGAGCTGGTTGACAACCTGTTCCGGGCCTTTACGGGTGCCAAGCACAAGGGGGTTGGCCTGGGCTTGGCGATATCCCGTTCGATTGCTCAAAACCATGGTGGTGATTTGCGCCTGGAGAAGGGGGCAAACGGACGAGGAGCCTCCTTCGTGTTGTCTCTGCCAATAGACCCGCCCGAAGAAGATGTTGCAGAAAGAGCCGAAACGAACGGTTCGAAAGAAATGAGCTGAGGAAGTGATGGACATGAAAGCTGACGCGGAGGCCATATACATCGTTGATGATGATCCGGCGGTGCGCGACGCCCTGTCGGTGCTTTTCAATATGGAAGGCTATGTGGTCGAAACCTTCTCGGATGGCGACACTTTCGTGCAGTCTGCAAGCAAGGCTGTTCCTGCCTGTGTCATGCTGGATGTCCATATGCCTGGGCGCTCCGGTATCGAGATTCTCAAGGCGCTGAATGCCGAACACTATCCGGCGCCGATCTTCATCATTTCCGGCCAGGGCGACATTCCGATGGCTGTTGAAGCCATTCGCAACGGCGCCTTTGACTTCGTGGAAAAACCGTTTTCCGCCGAAACCGTGCTGGAGCGGGTGAAGGAAAGCATCGCCATCACCAAGCAGCGTCAGGACGAGGTCGTCACGGCCTCCTTCCAGGGAGCGGATCTGCTGACCCGCCGTGAGCTGGAAGTCTTGAAGGAAATCACCGACGGAGCTTCCAACAAGGAAGCCGGCCGCACTCTTGGAATCAGTCCGAGAACGGTAGAAGTGCACCGGGCGCGGATCATGGAAAAACTGGGTGCACGCAATGCGGCGGATCTCGTTCGCATTGTTTTGGGCCACTCCGCCTCGGGATAAGCCGGGTTCAGGTGAACGGCTGGAATGCATTTCCGGATGACCGGCATGCCGAAACGTATTTCTGCGTACATCCGGCAAGCAAAAAATCGCGTATGTATGATTGATCGTCTGCGTTGGGGGCAGGCTTTGAGGATCTACATTCGTGGTTGTTCACATTGTTGAAGATGATGAAGCAGTCGCCGATGCATTGGCGATTGCGCTCGAAGATCTCGATCATCATCCGATAACTTACAAAGATGCGGAGAGTTTTTTCGCCGGCGGTATTCCTTCGTCGGACGATTGGGTGATCGTGGACATCGGCCTTCCCGACAGATGCGGCACGGATGTCGTTCGTGAACTCATGGGCCTGCCAACACCTCCGAGCATCCTTGCCATTTCCGGCAAGTCGAGAGTGAACCTGTTGCAGCAAATTCGTGAGCTTCCGGGGCTCAAGGTCCTGAGGAAACCGCTGTCGATAGACATGCTGACGGCGGCCATGGCTCAGAAGGCGATCATCTGATCTCTCCACGTGTTTGACCCAATTTCAGAAAATTGAGTGTTCGAGATTGAGCGCTGCCGATTTTGGCAGGCGTTGGCTTCGCGCGCCCGAAACGCGCAGGCGGTCCCGGCCTGATTAGACCTTAGTCGGCTGCGGCGTTACGGCTCATATGTAGTTTATCTTACGCAGTCGACCGAATTACGTTGTGTGCACTCCGCGTTTTAGAGTGCATCCTGCAAGCTGCGGGGTGTCGGACGGGACACCTGCAAGCAGTGGTCGATTTTTCGAGCGGTGCGGAAATGGAAGCACCAAGGAATGGAGATCACCCGCTGACGTAGCAAATGAAGGCCGTGCCACAGGCACGAAGGAGGGACATATGGCTTATTTCGACGCGGGTACCCCCGGCCAGGGCGCAGCACCAAGAATGACAGGTGCTCCCATCTGCACACCCAGCAAGACATCGTTTTCGGAATTTGGCGGCAAGGCTGTCCAATACGATACCCATGCGGTGATCTATTACGAAGGCGATCCCGCAAAGCGGCTCTATGAGTTGGTGAAGGGCTCGGTGATGCTCTACAAGCTGCTGCCGGACGGACGCCGCCAGGTTGTCGAAGTCCTTCGTCCCGGTGACATTTTCGGTCTCGCCGGCAGTGACGAGAACGACTGCACCGCCGAAACACTCACCAATGCCGAAATTCAGGAAATCGATCTGAAGCAGGTCGAACGTTCCGATGCGCTTCAGCGCACGCTCACCAGATGCCTGACCAACCAGATGCGCGTGCTGCACGAACATGCGGTTCTGCTTGGCCGCAAGTCCGCCGTCGAACGGGTTGCAAGCTTTCTGATGCATCTCGTTCCGGATCGCGGTGGTGTCGGCTGCATCGGGCCGATTGACGACAGCGACGACGGGTTCGACCTGAGACTGCACATGACCCGGCAGGAAATTGCCGACTATCTGGGGCTGACCATCGAAACTGTCAGCCGCGTTGTGTCCGATCTGAAACGCCGGGGCGTTATCCGCGTCGACCGCGCCGACCAGATCCATCTCAACAAGGTCTGCAGCCTCTGTCAGATGACAGGTATGCACTGACCCGTTGTTTAATAGTCGACCTGGAAAGGGCTGCGATTTTCGCGGCCCTTTTTTGTTGTCGATCTTCGGCGATCCGTAAGCTGGCAAGTTCGGTAGTCAGCCCCGAGGTCTCGCCTCGGGGCCATTTTCTTCAAACCGCGGCAGAATGCCGAGCCTTGCCACTTGCCTGGCTCGCCGCCAGGTAGGCGTCAAAGGCGGCGGCTGCGAGACGTACGTAAGGCCGTCCGGCCTCAGTTACCTCAACCCTGGCAGTTTCATTGCCCACTTCCAGACGGACCAGGCCGTCGGCGGCCAGGTCCTGCAAGGCATCGAAAGCATCGTTCAAGTGACTTGTCGGCAGGCCGAAAGCACGGCAGGCCGGTACGAGATCGCAGGCATAGTTGGTCATCAGCTCTTCGATGATCCGTGCCCGCAAACGGTCGTCGGCAGAAAGCGCCAAGCCCTTGGAAACCGGCAATTCGCTCGCCATGATTGCCCGGCGCCAGTTGCCGACATCAGACATGTTCTGAACATAGCCGGCAGACAGACGTCCGATGGAAGAGACGCCGAAGCCAACGAGTTGTTCGCCCTGATCCGTCGTATAGCCCTGGAAATTGCGCTTCAAGGAGCCGTCCGAAAGGGCGATGGCCATGCTGTCGTCCGGCCGGGCAAAATGATCTAGCCCGATGGCGACATAACCGGCCTTGAGCAGTTCCGCGCGGGCGAGGTCCGCAAGGGCCAGCCGTTCGGCGGCATTCGGCAAGGTGCTTTCGTCAATCAGGCGCTGATGCTTGCGCATCCAGGGCACATGGGCATAGCCGAACAGGGCAATGCGCCCGGGCGCCAGCGAGAGCGTCTTTTCCACCGTATCGAGTATCGTTTCCGGCGACTGGCCGGGCAATCCGTACATCAGGTCGAAATTGAGCGCGGTGACACCGGCTGCTGTCAGAAACTCTACGGCCTGTTTGACGACCCTGTAGGGCTGAAGACGGCCGATGGCCTTTTGAACGTCGGGATTAAAGTCCTGAACGCCAAGGCTGGCCCGGTTCACTCCGATGATGGCCAGCGTCTCGGCGAGCTGTTCCGTAACAAGCCTCGGATCGAGTTCGATGGCATGTTCCAGGTCCGGCGCAAGGTTGAAATTGACACGCATCAGGCCGGTGAGGTCGATCAGGCTCTGCCGTGGCAGAAGGCTGGGTGTGCCGCCGCCCCAGTGAATGTGCCGGACAGGACCGGCATTCGGCATGTGCCCGGCAACCAGATTGATTTCCTGGCCGAGTGTCGCTGCATAGGCCTTGAGCGGCGCATCCTGACGGGTCGCCTTGGTATGGCAGCCGCAATAATGGCAGAGCTCACGGCAATAGGGGACATGCAGGTACAGCGAAAGCGAGTCCTGCGGCGAAAGCGCCTTGAGCCAGTCCGCATAAACGCCGGCCGTTACGCCGTCATGAAAATGCGGTGCTGTCGGATAACTTGTATAGCGCGGTACGTTGCGCATGGCGTAGGAGAGCGGATCTTTCATCATGTGTCGATCTATCCGTCCTTCGCCCGGTCGTGCCTTGATATCGCTCAAGTCCAGCCGTTTGAAAGACACGCAATTTGATGGAGAGCTGTGGGGTGACCGATTTGCTTGTCGCATCTGAACCGACCCGGAAACCTGAGGGTCTGGAGCGCTATCGCCTGCACGGTTCGCCTGACAGCGCCAATTTCATTGTCAGGATGATACTGGAAGAACTGGGCCTGCCCTATGACTACGTGGCTGTTGACAGGTTGATCTCCGAACAGAATTCGGAAGCATATCGGCGGCTCAATCCTCAAGGTTTGATCCCGGTTCTGGAAGTGCCGGGTCAGGATGCCCCCATGTTCGAAACCGCCGCGATCGCCTTGCATCTGGCAGATGCGCACGGCTGTCTGGCTCCGGCGCCGGCCTCTCCACAGCGCGGCCGATTTCTGAAATGGCTGTTTTTTCTCTCAAACACCCTGCATTCCGACCTTCGGATCTCCTTCAAGCCGGAAAGATACGTTCGCGACCCGGAGACGGCCTTGAGCCTTCACGCTGGGCTGACCCGCCGGATCGCCGGCAGTTTCGCGCATCTGGAAACTGAACTTGCCACTTGGAGTGGACCATTTCTCCTGGGACAGGACCTTTCCATCCTCGACCACTATCTTGCTGCCTGTGCCAGGTGGGCGCAGATCTATCGTAATGAGGGCAAGTGGTCCCTGGCGGCGACGCCCCACCTGCGCGCCCTGTGCGAACGGCTGGAAATGCGCCCGACGATACACAGGGCCTGTGAACTGGAAGGAATTGAGGGTAAACCTTTCACAGAGCCCCGTCCTGTACAGTTGCCGGGGACAACCGCCTGATAAAATACAGGCCGTACATGTTGATCCATGCAATCAACCATGCGCTGGCCGATCAATCCATTTATAGCTCAAGGAGCCATTCCAAGCTCAACGGTTCCCGATGCCTGCCAATTCGTTTCAATCTGCCGCCGGAAGACTTGCGGTCACACTTCTCATTGCCGCTGCCGGAGGAGCAACATTCAACCTGTTCGGGCTTCCCGCGGCCTGGCTGTCGGGAGCCATGGTCTTCGTTGCCATCGCAACGCTTGCGCGAGTGCCGACGCTCATGCCGGTCCCGCTGCGAGATGCGCTCTTCGTCATGATCGGCATCTCCATGGGGGCGGGTGTCCATCCCGATATCGTTGACCGGGTGGCGGAGTGGCCGGTGTCCATGGCCATGCTGATCGCTGTCATGGTGGCCGTTACGTTCGCGGGCTACGCGGTTCTGCACTACGGGGCAAAATGGTCCAGGGAAACGGCCTATTTCGGCGCCATTCCCGGTGCACTTTCCTATGTCATAGCTCTTGCCACCGAACGAGGAGCGGACCTTCCCCGCATCGCTTCCAGCCAGTCCTTGCGTCTGTTCGTTCTGGTGGCGGTGCTGCCTTTCGCCGTTGTGTCCTCCGCAGAACCGGCGGGCGGCGGCAGCGGCACGATTTATGTCTCCGGTCTCAAAGACTTCCTGATCGGGATACCGCTCTGCCTCGCGGCAAGCTGGCTTGCCATCAAGGCCAGAGTTCCAGGTGGCGGTCTGACAGGGGCGTTTTTCATGAGTGCCGGCCTCAATGCATCCGGTCTCTTGGTCCTTGTCCTGCCGGGTTACATCGTGCTGCCGTGTTTTGTCATGATGGGCGCTCACATCGGTTGCCGCTTTGCCTCCATGACACTGCGCCAGTTTCTCAGCGTGCTCGGCGCATCCATGGCCGCCTTTGCGGCGGCGTTCCTGACCTCGCTTGCCGGGGCGTGGATCGTTGCCGAACTGGTGGACATTCCCTTTGGCCAGGCCCTGCTTGCCTATGCGCCGGGCGGACTTGAGGTGATGACGCTGCTCGCATTCATGCTGGATCTCGACCCCGCCTTTGTGGCTGCGCACCAGATCGCCCGCTTTACCGGAATGGTGCTGCTGCTGCCTTTCATCACCGGACTTGTTCTGGGGCGTCGAAGCAACTGATCCTGCTTAGCGGTCCTGAGTGCGGAACAAAGAACCGCCGATCTGCAGGTTGAGTGATGCTTCTCAAGGGTGGATGAAGTGGAGCGTGTTGAAACTCTGGCGCCATTTGGCCACACGTCCTGACATCGCTGCCGGATCGTTCGACCGCAGCGCTTCGGCTATCATTTTTGCCAGCTCTGGCATGTCGACCGTCGTCATGCCCCAACGGACCAGTTCCGGTGTTCCGAACCTCAGGCCGTTCATGTCACCGGCGACGGGCGCTATCGGCAGTCCGATTCCGCATGCCAGAAACCCTGCCTGGCGAAGCTTCTTCGAAGCTGCCTGACCGCCGCCGAGGGCTGCCGCTTCCAGGGCAAACTGATGTGAAGCGGTTGTCCCCTTGGCGGTAGAGAACACCGGCATTCCCTCTGCTTCGAGAGCTGCGGCGAGCGCACCGGCGCTGGCGGCCATTTCGGCAGCGTAGGCCTTGCCGAAATCGCGCCAATCCAGAAGGGTGATGGCGAGCGCTGCAGACTTTGCAACGTCAAAGTTGGCTGTCAGACCCGGAAAGGCAATCTTGTCGAGCTTTCGGGCAAGATCCTGATCATTGCTGACGATCAGCCCGCCAGCGGGACCACCCAGGCTCTTGTAAGTGCTCATGGTCATGAGATGTGCGCCTTCCGACAGCGGATCGGAAAAGACGCCACCGGCAATCATGCCGCACTGATGGGCTGCATCGAACAGGACAAAGGCGCCGACTTCATCGGCGATGGCCCGAATTTCTTTTACCGGGTGCGGGAACAGGTTGAGGCTCATGCCGATGGTAATCAGCTTCGGCCGAACCTTCAGGGCCAGGGCGCGCAGACCTTCCAGATCGATTGTGTAGCCGTCGGCATCGACGGGTGCTTCGTGGATATCCAGGCCATAAAGACCGGCACACCCCGGCGCATGGTGAGTGACGTGGCCACCGACGGACGCAGGCGGTGCGATGATGGCGTCGCCCGGCTTTGTGGTTGCCATGAATGCATAAAGATTTGCCAGCGCGCCCGAGGCGACCCGGATTTCCGCATAAGCCGACTGGAAGATTTCGCAGGCAAGGTTCGCTGCGATCACCTCGATTTCCTCGATGGCTTCGAGGCCCATCTCATATTTGTCACCCGGATAGCCGAGCGAGGGACGGGACCCCATGCCGCTTGCCAGCAAGGCTTCGGCGCGCGGATTCATCACGTTGGTCGCGGGGTTGAGGTTGAAACAGTCTTTCTCGTGGATGGTCTTGTTGGCCTCGGCCAGCGCTTCGATGCGCGCGGCAATTGCTTCGGATCCGAGAGGCGAAGTTGCCTGGGTGATCTCGTCGATACGGGTGGCAGCCACAGCGGGGAGCCAGGGGCATTTGTCTTGCGCGGTCATGTCGGAACTCCGGTTCTATTTGGACAAAGTGTCCATCTCCGCTTGTGTTCGCGCAAATCAGATTTTAGAAATTCAAGGGCTAGAAAAAATAGGTCTTGTAGATGTCCGTAGCTCCTCCCGTCCCCAGACTGCCTTCGCTGAACGCACTGAGAGCGTTCGAAGCGTCCGCGCGCCTCGGTGGGTTTGCACAGGCTGCGGCGGAACTGCAGGTTACACCCGGAGCTGTGGCAGCGCAGATCAAGGCGCTGGAGCAGGAGATCGGCGCGGCCCTGTTCGTGCGGCATGCCAAGGGGGTCCGCCTGACGGCCACTGGTCACCGGGCACTGCCGGGTTTTGTCGCCGCATTCGACCAGCTTGGAACTGCAGTGCGCGACCTGAGGCGTGATGCTGCACCCGGCAGGATACACATCGCGGCCCTGCCGGCGCTGGCGCAGCTTTGGCTGGCCCCCAGACTGCCGCAGCTTCGCGAGAAGTTGCCGGAGATCGACATCTCGGTCACAGCCCTTGAAACACCGCCGAACCTGAAGCGGGTGCCATTCGATCTCTGCCTGTTCTACTGCGACAGCGTCCCGGACAACGGGATCGCGTTTTCGGGCGACGAATTGCTGCCGGTCTGCACACCGGCGCTTGCAAAGGCGCTCAAGCAGCCTGGTGATCTGAAAGAGGCGGTTTGTCTGACGGACACGGCCTGGGCAGACGATTGGCGAATATGGGCGGATGAAGCTATGCCGGGCGAGGGGTTTGCGCCACGCGGACCTGTCTTCTCGCTTTATGCTCTTGCGGTCGAAGAAGCACTGAACGGCGCAGGCGTACTGATGGCGCATCGCTCACTTGTCGTAGATCAGCTTGCCGCCGGCACCCTGGTGGCGCCTCTTGCAGCAGTTGTCCCGCTACAGCGTCAGATCTGCCTGTGGACCCTTCCGGCAAGCCGGGGCAAAGGTGCGGCCGGTCAGGTGCTGCAGGCCTTGCGTCAGATGGGCTAGGTGCCTGAAAGGCTGTTCCCGTTTCAAGTGCGCCGGGTCTTCGCCTTGTTGCCGCGCCACAGGATGAACAGTCCCGATCCGACGATGACGGTGCAGCCAACCAGCATCTGCGCGTCGATCCGCTCGTTGAACCAGACGGCACCGAGCAGGACGCCGAACAGCAGCCGCGAATAGCGGAACGGTGTGACGGTGGCGATTTCTCCGGTGCGCATGGCCTTCATCAGGGCGCTATAGGCAAAGACACCACAGAAGACTGCGGTTCCAAGGGCGAGAAGGGCGGTTGTGTCAGGCACCACGAAGGCGGACCTGTCCCAAAGACCATAGACAAGACCGGCGATTATGATCGTCAGGAAACCGTAGAACCCGAGGATATTGGTGCTGAGGGTTGCCGGAGCAGCGCGGCTGGCAAGGTCGCGGCCGGAGAAGCCAAGCATGCCGATGACGGCCAGGATCGATAGCAAAGAAAAGCTGTCGCTGGTCGGTCGGAGCACGATCAGGACGCCCACAAGGCCGATAAAGATTGCTGTCCACCTGCGCCAGCCGACCTTTTCGCCAAAGAACAGGGAAGCGCCCAGCACAACGAATATCGGTGTTGCCTGGAGAATGGCGGTGGTCGAGGAGAGCGGCGTCAGGGCCAACGCCAGAACATAGAACAACCGGCCGACCAGTTCGAAGGCGAAGCGAACTCGCATGACAGGCGAGAAAACGTCCCGGTTGAGAACTTTCTCGCCCGTGACAGTGGCAAGTCCGAAGAAGGCAATGGTTCCACCGACGCCGAACAGCACCAAGATTTCCGCCACGGGCAACTGTGCCGCAGCCTGCTTCACGAAGGCATCTTCCAATGCGAAGGCGGCCATCGCAGCCACCATCCAGAGGCTGCCGATGATATTGGGATGGAGGCTTGCGCCATTTTGAGATGCAGCGTTCAAGCGAGGGGTCCCGTGTCGAGGTGGAAGGTCGTCAGCGGCAGATCAGGGGCCATCGGACGCGCCAGAAAGCAACGCCCTTCAGCGGAGGGAAGAACGGCGTAACACGTTTCCCGGTCCTTGGCTTCGGAAAACCGCAAGGCCGGCGGATGAGCAAGGGGGCCAGGACGTTGCCGCAAACCGGCCTACGTCCTTCAGGCGGGCGTCACATCCCTTTCACGGCGTGCCTTCATCTTGCCCGCGACAATTTACGCAATGCAATCTGACCTTTGGAGGCTGTTCCGACATCGCCAATTGCTGGCATGTTGATATGAATCAACGCGGCATTTTCAGAGTCGTGTGCATGGTCGTGCCATCGTTGGCACCTTGTAACGATTTCAAGACTGGGGCGCTAAAATGGCACAAAACAAGGCCAAAATGATCTCGCTCGAGGAAGGCGGCTTCGCCATCTTCCTTGTGCTGCTTGCGTTTGCCTGCATCATCGTGGCAGGCAAGACATTCGATCAGGTCATGGCATTCCACGCTGGCATAGGCGCATTGTTCGCCGCCGTCAGCGTGTTTCTGATTTTCAAGAACTACTTCGACGACGGCGGGGAAGTGATTCCGGCCGAAATCGACGGCAAACCAAACTACAACATCGGACCGATCAAATTCGGTGCGGTCGCGGCAATGTTCTGGGGCATTGCCGGTTTCACGGTCGGTTTGATCATCGCTCTTCAGCTGGCCTGGCCTGCGCTGAACTTTGATTTGCCGTGGACCAATTTCGGGCGCCTGCGTCCGCTGCACACCTCCGCGGTGATTTTCGCCTTCGGCGGCAACGTGCTGCTGGCAACGTCCATGTATGTGGTCCAGCGCACCTGCCGTGTGCGCATGCCCGGCAAGGTCCTGCCCTGGTTCGTGATCCTGGGTTACAACGCCTTCATCGTGATCGCGGGAACGGGTTATCTGCTCGGCGCGACACAGAGCAAGGAATATGCCGAGCCGGAATGGTATGCCGACCTGTGGCTGACCATCGTCTGGGTGGCCTACCTGCTGCTGTTCCTGGGCACGCTCTGGAAGCGCAAGGAACCGCATATCTACGTGGCCAACTGGTTTTATCTGGCGTTCATCGTCACGATTGCCATGCTGCACATCACCAACAACCTGACCATTCCGGTCTCGATCTACTCGACCAAGTCCTACATCGTCTGGTCGGGCGTTCAGGACGCCATGGTGCAGTGGTGGTACGGCCATAACGCGGTGGGCTTCTTCCTGACCGCCGGCTTCCTTGCCATCATGTACTACTTCATCCCGAAGCGCGCGGAGCGGCCGGTCTATTCCTACCGTCTTTCCATCGTGCACTTCTGGGCGCTGATCTTCATCTACATCTGGGCAGGTCCGCACCACCTTCACTACACGGCTCTGCCGCAGTGGGCGTCTACGCTGGGTGCAACCTTCTCCATCATCCTGTGGATGCCGTCCTGGGGTGGCATGATCAACGGCCTGATGACGCTTTCGGGTGCATGGGACAAGCTGCGGACCGACCCGGTTCTGCGCATGATGGTGGTTTCGGTCGCCTTCTACGGCATGTCCACCTTTGAAGGTCCGCTGATGTCGCTGCGCTCGGTCAACTCCCTGTCGCACTACACCGACTGGACCATCGGTCACGTGCACTCCGGTGCCCTGGGCTGGGTTGGCTACATCTCGTTCGGCGCGATCTACTGCCTGATCCCGTGGCTCTGGAGCAAGCGTCAGCTGTATTCGCTGAAGCTCGTGAACCTGCACTTCTGGCTGTCCACGATCGGTATCGTTCTCTACATCACCGCGATGTGGGTGTCCGGTATCATGCAGGGCCTGATGTGGCGCGCCTACGACCAGCTCGGCTTCCTGGAGTACTCCTTCGTGGAAACCGTCGAGGCGATGCATCCCTTCTACATCATCCGTGCTCTTGGCGGTGCGCTCTTCGTGCTCGGCGCCGTGATCATGGCCTACAATCTCTGGATGACCGTCCGTCACGGCGAGGCTGAAGAAGCCGATGCCACGCCGGCTGGCTCCCTGGCTCCGGCCGAATAAGGGAGGGACAGACTATGTCTGCATGGAAAAAACACGAAGTCTTTGAAAAGAACTCCTTCGTTCTCTTGATCGGCATTCTGGTCATGGTCGCCATCGGCGGCCTGGTCGAGATCGCTCCACTCTTCTATCTGAAGAGCACGATCGAAAAGACCGAAGGCGTGCGGCCCTATACGCCGCTCGAACTGGCCGGACGCAATATCTACATCCGCGAAGGCTGCTATCTGTGCCACTCGCAGATGGTGCGTCCGATGCGCGATGAAATGGAACGCTACGGTCATTTCTCGCTGGCTGCGGAATCGATGTACGATCATCCGTTCCAGTGGGGGTCCAAGCGTACCGGTCCGGATCTGGCCCGCGTCGGCGGCAAATACTCCGACGACTGGCATGTGGAGCACCTGAAGGACCCGCGCGCGCTGGTTCCAGCGTCCATCATGCCCGGCTATCCGTTCCTGGCTGAAAACCGCCTCAACACCCGGGACATCGAGTCTCACCTGACGGTCAACACCGTGATCGGCGTGCCTTATACCGAAGAGCAGATCGCAAATGCCGCATCTGACATCCTCGGTCAGGCGAGACCGGACACGGAAGCGGCGGATGGCTTCGAGGAGCGCTGGCCGAATGCCACGATCCGCGATTTCGACGGCAACCCGAGGGAAGTGACCGAGATGGACGCGCTTGTCGCCTATCTCCAGGTGCTGGGTACCATGGTCGATTTCTCGATCTATGACGACAAGGCAAACGCGAGGTAAGGGCGATGAACGAGACATACTCAGCATTCGCAGGCTTCGCACAAACCTGGGGCCTACTCTACTTCATGATCCTGTTTGGCGTCGTTCTGGCCTACGCATTGTGGCCGAAGAACCGGAAAAAGTTCGACGACGCTGCTCAAATCCCGTTTCGGGAGGACTGATCCATGGCAGACACACATAACAAGGAAGTCGACCAGATCTCCGGGGTCGAAACCACCGGCCACGAATGGGACGGTCTGAAAGAACTGAACAATCCTCTGCCGAAATGGTGGCTGTATCTGTTCTACGCCTGCATTGTCTGGGCGGTGATCTACTGGGTTCTCTACCCGTCCTGGCCGCTGGTCTCCAGCTACACCACCGGTGTACTGGGTGCCAACCAGCGGACCGAGGCGATCGCTGCCTACGACAAGGGGATCTCCGACCGGTCGGTCTTTGCCGACAAGATCGTGGCAGCCTCGCTTGAGGACATCTCCACCGATCAGGAGCTGCTGCAATTTGCCCGGGCCAACGGCCAGGCAGCTTTCGGTGACAACTGTGCACCGTGCCACGGTTCCGGCGGCACGGGTGCGGAAGGTTATCCGAACCTGCAGGACGACACCTGGATCTGGGGTGGCACGCTGGATGACATCCACACCACGCTGGAATTCGGTATCAGGTCCGGTCATGACGAAGCACGCATCGGCGAAATGCCAGCCTTCGGCCGTGATGAGCTGTTGAGCCGCGAGGAGATCAATCAGGTTGCCAACTTCGTCGCATCCCGCGCGGGACTTGAGACCGACGAAGGCGTCGATCTGGCAGCGGGGCAGACCGTCTATGACGACAACTGCGCAGCCTGCCACGGCGAAGACCTGAAGGGCATTCAGGATGTCGGTGCGCCGAGCCTGCTGTCTGCCAACTACCTCTATGGCAAGTCGCTGGACGCCATCAAGGCGCAGATCAACAATCCGCGCAACGGCGTGATGCCGGCCTGGGTCGATCGTCTCGATCCGGCGACCATCAAGTCGCTGACGGTCTACGTCCACTCCTTCGGGGGCGGGCAGTAGAACTTGCGGATCTGGTGCGACAAATGCGCCAGATAGCCTGAACGATTTGATCCGGCGCAAAGTGTGACGCTTTGCGCCGGTTTATTTTGAGCACTCGCTGCTAATGGTGGGTGGCGAATGATTTTCCAAAGATCCTATTGGGGCAGGATCGCGTTGAAGAGGACGGACGGTATGTCTACGGACACCGAGACGCATGAGGGCGCGCAATCCGATGAATGGTTTGCATCAGCCAAAAAGATCTATCCCATGGCGACGCACGGCCTGTTCCGCAGGATCAAGTGGGCGCTGCTGTTCATCACGCTGGGCATCTATTATTTCCTGCCTTTCATCCGGTATGACCGCGGCCCGGATGCTCCAAGCCAGGCTGTTCTTGTCGATATGGAAGGCAGCAGGGCCTATTTCTTTTTCATCGAGATCTGGCCGCAGGAAGTTTACTACCTCACCGGTCTCCTGATTCTTGCAGCGCTGGTACTGTTCCTGATGAACGCGGTCGCAGGACGCGTCTGGTGCGGCTATCTGTGCCCGCAGACGGTCTGGACGGACCTGTTCCTCTGGGTCGAGCGCAAGGTGGAAGGCGACCGGCGCGAGCGCATCGCGCTGGACAAGGACCCCTGGACCTTCGACAAGGTCCGCAAGCGCGTGACAAAGCATTTCCTGTGGCTGATGATCGCCTGGTGGACGGGCGGTGCGTGGGTGCTTTACTTCAACGACGCACCGACCCTGGTATGGGAACTCCTGACCTTCCAGGCACCGATGATTGCCTATGTCTGGATCGCCATCCTGACCACGACGACCTATCTCCTGGCAGGCTTCATGCGGGAGCAGGTGTGCATCTACATGTGCCCATGGCCGCGCATCCAGGCCGCCATGACCGACGAGAAGGCCCTCAACGTCACCTATCGCTGGGACAGGGGCGAGCCGCGCGGTTCCCTGAAGCAAAACAAGAAACTTGCCGACCAGGGCATGCCCGCCGGCGATTGCGTGGACTGCTACCAGTGCTTCCAGGTCTGCCCGACCGGTGTCGACATCCGCAAGGGAATGCAGCTCGACTGCATCCAGTGCGGCCTGTGCATCGATGCCTGCGACAACGTCATGGAAAAGATCGGCAAGCCGAAGGGACTGATCGGCTACGATACGGACGAAAACATCCAGCGCCGCCTGGAAGGCAAGGAATCGGTCTACGAGATCGTCCGCGTCCGAACGGTCATTTATGTGGGCATCATTGCCGTGGTCTGCGGCATCATGCTGTTCGCACTGCTCAATCGTGATTTCGCCGATATCAGCGTTCTGCATGACAGGAACCCGGTGTTCGTCGAGCAGTCGGACGGGTCCGTGCGCAACGGCTATACTGTGCGTCTGTCGAACAAACGACGCCACGAGCGCCATTTCATGCTGCATGTGGAAGGCATGCCGGCCAACACGATGGTGGAAGCCGTCGGTACGGAGGACACCTTCGCCGGCCGTCCGATCATCTCTGTCGGTCCTGACACGACCCGGGAAGTCCGTATTCTCGTGACTTCGCCGCCCTGGGCAAAGATGCCACATTCGACGCCGGTCACCTTCCGGATCACCGAAAGCGTCATGGGCGAAGTGGTCACAGCCAAAGACACGTTCAAGGCACCGGAAAAACCTTGAGGAGCAAAGAATGACGATGGTTCAATCGAACATGAAAGATCCCAAGGCGATCACCGGAAAGACGGTCCTGGTCTGGCTTCTTGCCTTCTTTGGCGTGATCTTTACCGCCAACGCCGTGTTCATCTATCTCGCGCTCGGGTCTTTCCCGGGCGTGGTGGTGGAAAGTTCCTATGAAGCCGGACAGGCCTACAACGAGGAAATCGCGGCCGCCAAGGCTCAGGCAGACCTGAACTGGCAGGTCTCGACCGAATTTACCCGCACCAGCAGTGCGGATGGCAAGCTGGTCGTCACGGCCAACGACGCGCAGGGAACGCCGCTTTACGGGGTGGTCCTTCATGCTCTTTTGCGCAATCCGGTTCATGACGACGCCGACGTGAAGGTCGATTTCACGGCTGACGGCGGTGGGCGCTATGTCGGCACAGTCGAGAACCTTGCCGACGGCAACTGGACACTCATCCTGGAAATCGAACAGGATGGCGAACGGAAATTCCGGTCCGAGAACCGGATCTTCGTCAAGAACTGAGGCACGTACCGTGACGGTCCATCAGCGTGATTGGCAGGCATTCGTGACGCCGGGCGAAGACGGTGCGGTCCACATGGACCTTGCCGTCGACGGCATCACCTGCGCTGCCTGCATGGGAGACATCGAGCGAGGTCTGAAACGGCTTCCGGGCATCCGGACGGCACGCGTCAACCTGACCAGCCAGCGGCTCGCCGTCGACTGGTCGGAAGACCAGACCGGGGCTGACGAGATCGTCGCCGAGCTGGAACGTCTCGGATACAAGGCCCACCCGTTTGATCCGGCAAGCCAGAAGGAGCGTCAGGACAAGACCGGCAAACAATTGCTGCGCTGCCTGGCGGTTTCCGGCTTTGCCGGCATGAACATCATGCTGCTGTCCGTTTCCGTGTGGTCGGGCAATGCCACCGACATCACCCCGGAAACCCGGGATTTCTTCCACTGGCTGTCTGCGCTGATTGCTTTGCCGACGGTTGCCTACTCCGGGCGGCCGTTCTTTCGTAGCGCCTTCAACGCCCTGGCTGCCGGCCGATTGAACATGGATGTGCCGATCGTGATCGGCGTGACACTGGCGGTTGCCCTGTCGGTCGTCCAGACCATCCAGCACCAGCATCACGCCTATTTCGAATCTGCCGTCATGCTGTTGTTCTTCCTGCTGGTCGGACGGTATCTCGACCACAACATGCGGGGGCGGACGCGGTCTTTTGCAGAGAACATCGCCGCTCTGAAGGCCGAAGTTGCTGCACTGATCCATCCCGACGGTGCTGTCCGCGAAGTTCCGCTTTCAAAAATCGCCGCAGGTGACCTGGTTCTGGTATCGGGCGGCGAGCGGGTGCCGGTGGATGGTGTGGTTGAAACCGGTGTTTCCGAGATCGACCAGAGCCTTGTGACCGGTGAAAGCGTGCTGGTGCCGGTTGCGGCCGGTCAACGGGTCTATGCCGGTACCTTAAACGGAGCAGGGGTGTTGCAGGTCCGGGTTCAGGCTGCTTCCGGCGCGACGTTGCTGGATGAGGTCAACCGCCTGCTGGAAGCTGCATCCCAGGCCAAATCCAAATACGTGCGCATTGCAGACCGAGCCGCCCGCCTTTATGCGCCCCTGGTGCATGGCGCGGCTGCGCTGACATTTCTTGGCTGGTTGCTGGCCGGGCTCGACTGGCAGCCAGCCCTGATCATCGCCATTTCCGTCTTGATCATCACCTGTCCCTGCGCGCTCGGTTTGGCGGTTCCTGCTGTGCAGGTGGTGGCATCCGGGCAGCTCTTCCGGTGTGGAATCCTGCTCAATTCGGGCGATGCCATCGAACGATTGTCGGATATCGACACCATCCTGTTCGACAAGACCGGTACGCTGACGCTTACCGAGCCGGATCTGTGTAGCTCCATCGATCCAGATGACGAAACGCTTGCGCTGGCCGGACGCCTTGCCCTGGCAAGTCGGCATCCCTTGTCGGCAGCCCTGGTCAAGGCAACAGGAGCGCTGCAGCCTCTGCCGGACGTCAGCGAGACATCCGGGGCGGGGCTTGAAACCCTGGTTGCCGGACAGCGTCTGCGGCTTGGCAGCCCGCTGTTCTGCGAAGCATCCGACGAACAGGTCGAGGCAGCACTGCAGTCGAACCCGGGTGCCTCTCTGCTTGCTATCCGCTTTGGCGCGGATCCTGCCCGCCTGTTGGCCTTCCGGCAACGGCTGCGGCCGGATGCCAGGGCGGTGATCGATCAGTTAAAATCAGCCGGCTACGCGCTTGAAATTGTCTCCGGGGATACGAAACCTGCTGTGGCCGATTGCGCGGCTGTGCTGGGTGTATCGGACTGGCGGTCGGGCATGAAGCCGGCCCAGAAAATTGCACGTCTCGAAGAACTCCAGGCCAGTGGCCGCAAGGTCCTGATGGTTGGCGATGGCCTGAATGATGCACCGGCGCTGGCCGGGGCGCATGTCTCGTTGTCGCCTGTCTCTGCCGTGCATCTCAGTCAGGCCGCTGCAGACGCCGTTTTTCTCGGTGACAAATTGCAGCCGGTGGCCGATGCGCTCAGGCTGTCGAAACGGGCAAGGGCGGCAATCGAGCAGAACCTCTGGATTTCGGTCGTCTACAACATCATTGCCGTGCCCATTGCCGTGGCCGGTTTCGTCACACCTTTGATGGCGGCAGCAGCGATGTCCGCATCGTCGCTGGCAGTTACCGCAAACGCGCTCAAGCTGCGCTGGGGAGAGGGCGGCAGGGACGCAGGAGCGAACGCACCCGCAGTGCGACGGCAACAGGCTGCTGAATGAGATCAACATGGACGTTCTGATCTATCTGATACCGATTGCATTGCTCCTGGGAGCGCTAGGGCTTGGGGCTTTCCTCTGGTCCTTGAAAAGCGGCCAGTATGACGATCTCGAAGGTGCCAAATGGCGCATCCTTGACGACGACGACCTGCCAGACAAGTAGTTGCCGGCAATCTTGACTTTGTGTTCCCGTGCGCCTAGCCCCATGCATTCCTTAAGGTAACTGGAGCTATGCATGGATTCGTTTCCGGACGCGCACAAACCGGGCTACGCCGTTTATTCCAGAACGTCGCTGGCCATCTACGATGCCCTGGTGCTGGGTTTGTCGAACCGCTGGATCTGGCGTTGTCCGAGCTCTCATCTGGTCGCGCTCTATGACCAGTATGTTTCCGCCGATCACCTGGATATCGGCGTGGGCACCGGTTACTTCCTGGACAAGACCAGGTTTCCCGTTGCAGATCCAAGCGTGACGTTGCTCGATCCCAACCAGGAGTGCCTCGACAAGGCTGCTGCCAGGATTGCCCGCTTGAACCCCGTCACCGTTCAGGCAGATGCACTCGTGCCGTGGCCAAAAGATATCGGCAGTTTCAAGACCATCGGCCTCAACTACGTGCTTCATTGCCTTCCGGGAACCATGACTGAAAAGGCAGTGATTTTCGATCATGCGGTACCGCATCTCGAAGAAGGGGCAACCGTCTTTGGCTCCACCATCCTTCAAGGCGATGCGCCGCGGTCCGGTGCCGCCCGCAAGCTGATGCAGATCTATAACCGCAAGGGTGTCTTTTCAAACGAAGCCGACACGCAGGACACGTTGCGAGCGGAACTTGAAAAACGCTTTGCCGAGGTGAAGATTGAAAGGATCGGGTGCGTGGCACTCTTCAGTGCCCGGAAGCCGCGCCTTGCCTGAGCCCTGCCGCGGCAAGGCACAACGGGCAGCTTAGGAGAGGACGTTGGACAGGGCCATGCCTGTGGCAAGCAGGACGAGCCCTATGCCGGCAAGCAGAAGGAGATTGTCTCTCAGTCTTGCATTAGTGCCGAGGTCGGACGGTTCATGCTCCATAGGGAGCGGATCGTCTTCCCCGAACGTTTCAGGATCCCGGGACATGGTTCTTACAATCGTTTGCAAAAGGCTGCTCATTCAGTTCGATTTCTTGCCTGCAAGATGGGGGCGTACAATTGAAAGTCCCGTTAATATCGAACCGGCCAAAAGATTAATTGAGCGCAATATTACCAATAGGTGAAATCCATCAGTGTATTGCGAGTAATTTCTCAGCCTTTCCGAAACTATTCAAAGTCGATGCCGCATCGGTGGATGATTGTGGGGCCCTCGCGGCCGGAGACTAACTCATTGTTCAGACTTTCATGGCAAAGGTTAAGTCAAACAAGGAGGACTAGGTGAGCCTGGATCTTGCCTCTCTGACATTCTTGCTGGTCGAAGACAGTGCTTACATGCGGACCATCCTGCGCACCATGCTGCAGGGGTTCGGTGCGCGGCGCATTGTCGAGGCTGAAGACGGCGCGTCCGGCCTTGAAGCCATGGACCGGGCGAACCCTGACATCCTTATTCTGGATTGGGTCATGCCGATCCTGGACGGGGCGGACATGGTGCGCATGATCCGCAGTCCGAACAATCCCTTCGCCTATATCCCGATTATCATGGTGACCGCTCACACCGAGCGTAGCCGGATCGTGGAAGCGCGCCGGCTCGGCGTGCACGAGCTTCTGTCCAAGCCGATCTCGGCAAAGGCACTGTATCAGCGCGTTTCCAGCGTGATCCTGCACCCGCGCGATTTCATCAAGACGGCCACCTATTTCGGCCCTGCTCCGCGCGAAATCCGGAACCGCCAGAAAATCTGGCAAGGTGGCCCCGGCCAGCCGCAACAGCAGGGCGGCGAAGGCGACGGTAACCTCACCGCGATCGGTTAAGCGTAAAACTCAGCTGAATGTGATGTGGACGCGTCAGGCGGCCGACTGTGCTGCCGCGCGATTTTCCGCTGCCGCATAAGACGATGCGCCTTGAGCTTGGGCACTTTCTGCCGCTTCGGCAAACTGCGCCAGAACGTCAAGATCAACCGTGTAGTGGTCGAGCAGGAACTGGGAAAGAACATCGATAGGGAGATGATGGTAGCCTTCGATGGCGGCCATCAAAGCTTCAAGTGTGTCCAACCGTTCGCGGAGTTTAATCATGGTTACCCGATGAGCCGATTTTTTCTCACACTGGAGTTTTATAGTTAATATTGCGTAAAACCGAGCGTCGCAAGGATGCGGGACCGCGGTATCACCTCCGATAACAATCGTCCACAAACTTTTGCCGGAAATCTTCGAATTTCTTGGTAAAAATCGCCAGTGCGGGGCAAGTTGTCGACGAAGGTCTAGGGAAAATTCAATGGCAAAAATCATCTATGTTCTGAACGGTCCGAATCTCAATCTGCTTGGCAAGCGGGAACCGGAGATCTACGGGGCTCAGACCCTGGATGATGTCCGTGCGATGTGTGAGGCCGCCGCTGCGCCCAAGGGGCTGGAGATCGCATTCCATCAGAGCAATGCCGAACACGTGCTTATCGACTGGATCCATGAGGCGAGAGAAGCGGCCGCGGGTATCATCATCAACCCGGCGGCCTATACGCACACGTCGATCGCAATTCTGGACGCATTGAATACCTGCACCTGTCCGGTGATCGAGGTTCATGTCTCCAACATCCACAAACGGGAAAGCTTCCGGCACCATTCCTATGTTTCAGCCCGGGCGGATGCGGTGATTGCTGGCTGCGGTGTGGAGGGTTACCTGCTTGCCCTGCAGCGCATGGCGACTTTGTGCGCAGACGCATGATCCTGCGTCTCCGCCAGGGACACTGTTTGAGGATTTTTCGGCGGTTCAGTAACCGTTGCCGTTGAAGAATTCCCTTGCGACCGTCGTCGCGAGGATTTTGACATCAAGGATAACCGACTGACGCTCGATGTAGGCAAGATCATAGGCCAGCCGCATACGGGCCGCATGAGCGTTTTTGGTTTCCCCGCGAAAGCCGTTGACCTGCGCCAGGCCTGTGATGCCCGGAAGCACCTTGTGGCGATCCATATACCTGGGGTGGAAGTCTTCATAAGGCATTCCGGCGGCCAGCATTCCGGGCACATGCGGCCGAGGACCTACCAGGGACATCTCTCCCCGCAACACGTTAATGAGCTGCGGCAATTCATCGAAGTTGCTCTTGCGAAGGAAGGCGCCGATCAATGTGACGCGCGGATCGTTGGCAACGGTTTGCGAAATCCCGGTGCTGTCGCACTGGTTGGCGTACATCGTCCGGAACTTGAGAACGGCAAACTTCTTGCCGTTCAAACCGTAGCGCCACTGACGGAAAAATACCGGTCCGCGGCTTGTCAGTTTTATTGCAACCGCGAGTGCAACAAATAAGGGAAAAAGCAGTAGAAGGCCGGCACTTGCACCGGTCAGGTCAATACATTTCTTCAGTCCGGATTGAATCACTCCGCGTGCCGGGCGGAGGTCGCGGGAGGCACGGTTTGTCGCATCGAGCAGGTCGGGGTGCGGATAGCCCCACGTCGCGAAACCGGCAATATTCATCGCTTCGCGGCCGTGATCATCTGCTTCGTAAGATACTGTTTCGTCTGCCAAGATATGCCAGCCTCAACCCGATTTACGAGACCACTTGATGTGCGCCAGCAACCTGTCTGGAGGCAGTCGCAATCACGATCGTATCGTTAATATTTGGGTAACAAGATCGGGAAAATTGTTATCCATTAAGGGTTTGGTTACCATAGTGACGCGACGGGAGCAATGTTCCGACGTCAAAAGTGATGTGAAATTTAATTAATTTTTAAAAAATTGAACGCCGGGCTAGGGTTAGCCCGACGTTCGCATTGAATATTAAATTCTGAGGTGGGAACCGGCCGCTTAGTAGGTGCGGCCGACGCTGGTGTACTCGAAGCCACGGGCTTCCATGTAGTCCGGCTTGTAGATATTTCGCAGGTCGACAACCTTGGGTGCAGAGACCAGAGTTTTGACGCGGTCGAGGTCAAGCGCACGGAACTGATCCCACTCCGTAACGATTACAACCACATCTGCGTTCTCGATGGCATGATAGGGGCCATCGCAGAACATCACACCCGACATGACCTTCTCGGCTTCTTCCATGCTGGCCGGGTCGTAGGCACGGATCTTGGCACCAGCAGCCTGCAGTTTTTCCACGATGTCGATGCTCGGAGCTTCGCGCATGTCGTCCGTATTGGGCTTGAAGGCGAGGCCAAGCAGCGCGATCGTCTTGCCGCTTACGTCGCCGCCCATGAATTCGATCACCTTGTCGGCCATCTTCTTCTTGCGGGCCGCGTTCACCTCGATGACGGAATCGACGATCTTCAGATCGGACTGTGCGTCCGCGGCGATCCGCGAGAGGGCAAGAGTGTCCTTCGGAAAGCAAGAGCCGCCGTAGCCTGGGCCGGCATGCAGGAACTTGCCGCCGATGCGGTTGTCGAGGCCGATACCGCGCGAGACTTCCTGGACGTTTGCCCCGACTTTCTCACACAGGTCTGCAATTTCGTTGATGAAGGTGATCTTGACCGCGAGAAACGCATTGGCCGCGTATTTGGTGAGTTCCGATGTGCGGCGGCGGGTCACGATGATCGGGGTTTCGTTGAGATACAGCGGGCGGTAAAGCTCACGCATCACTTCGACCGCGCGCTCGTCATCGGTCCCGACCACCACCCGGTCGGGGCGTTTGAAGTCGCTGATGGCGGCGCCTTCGCGCAGGAATTCCGGATTTGAAACGACGGCGAATTCTGCGTCAGGGTTGGTCTTGCGGATGATCGCTTCCACTTCGTCTCCCGTGCCGACCGGAACGGTCGATTTGGTGACGATCACGGTGAAGCCCTCGATCAGTCGTGCGATTTCCTCTGCCGCGGCATAAACGTAGGAAAGATCGGCATGGCCATCGCCTCGGCGGGTCGGCGTGCCGACGGCAATGAAAACGGCATCCGCTTTGCGGATCGCTTCTTCAGGAGCAGTGGTAAAGAAGAGGCGTTCTTCGGCAACGTTCTTTGCAACGAGTTCCTGCAAGCCAGGTTCATAGATCGGGATCTGTCCGTTGTTCAGGGCGTCGATCTTGCTTGCATCCTTGTCGATGCAAGTCACGACATGTCCGAAATCGGCAAAACAGGTTCCGGACACCAGACCGACATAGCCGGTCCCAATCATTGCAACACGCATTTTAAATTTTCCTGCTTCTGGGTGGTCTTCAGGCGCTAGTCAATCACCATAAGCCCGCTAGGTGCTGCCCGAATTACATGGACCGGCAGCAAAAGACCAGTTCGTTGAAATCGTATTGTTTGAAATTTTGAAATTCTGCTCCGTACACTACTCTGAAAAGGGACAGGATGAGGCGTCTGCAATTGCCTGAACGCGTCCCGGGCATGAAGACTAACGGAACGACACAAAAAACGGGAGCATTTTTCTGGCTAAAAAGGGGATGTGCTCCGCCGGAAGGAAGGCCCCTGTGCGAAGAAGGGCCTCCTCATTTCGGTGCAGCTGAACTGGCCTACGTCGGTGCGATGCCGCACCAGGCAGCGGTAAACAGGGCGATCGTCTTCGTCACTCTTTTCAGCGACGGCAGGTTCACGCATTCGTCTATGCCGTGAATGTTCTTTGTCAGCGGGCCATAGGTGAGGGCGGGAATGCCGCAATGGTTCACGTAAAGAGCCGCATCCAGATAGCAGGCCATGATCGACCGTTTGAGCGCAGTTTCGGATGTGATCTTGTGTGCGGCGGCGAGCGCATTTTCCGCGTCGCTGCCTTCGGCAAGAAGATATCCTGCCTGACATGTCCCGATCCATTTGAGCTTTGGATTGGCTTTTTCAAGCCGGGGATCCTTCGTACCAAGCGTTTTCAGCATCTGTTCCACGCTGGCCATCCGGTCTTGTGGGGCGTCACCCGGATAAAATCCGATCCGGCCTTCGAAACGGCATTCAAACGGGATGGACGCCGGCCATTCGCCGCCGTTGATGGTGCCGATGTTGAGGCTTGCAGGATTGCGCAGGTCATCGAAGCCGGGATGGCTGGTCTTTTCCTCGTTCCAGCGAGCTTCCAGAACCTTCAACTCATTGATAACGAGGAACGCCGCCTCGATTGCGCTGAGGCCTGACTCCGGCTCACGTGGGTGAGCCGGCACGCCCTGGACGGAGATCCGGAACTTGATGACACCGGAATTTGCATAGGTGACCTCTTCGTCTGTCGGCTCGGGAATGAGAACCGCGTCCGCTGTCGCACCATTCATGATCGCAGCTGCGGTGCCATTGCCCGTCACCTCTTCGTCGATGACAGACTGGAACTCGAGCGGTCCTTTCAAGCTGAACCCGGCAGCCTCGATGGCATCGACTGCGAAGAGATTGGCTGCGAGGCCTGCCTTCATGTCCCCCGCGCCCCGTCCGAAAAGCCAATCGCCCTCGCGCACGGCTGCAAACGGCGGATGGGTCCAGTTTGCCGGATTGGCAGTGGGAACAACATCAACGTGGGCATTCAGGATCAACGAACGTCCGCCATGGCCAGACTTCTTGCGACCACTGACGTTGAACGTGTCGGTGTAGTCGATAGTGGCTGGAGAATAGGCCGGATGGGACTGCAGTTGCGCCACATCAAGCCCATAGGTCTCGACGTCATAGGCACGGTCACGGAGAGCGTCTGCAATGATCTTCTGGACACCGGCCTCCTCACCGCGAAGGGATCTTGCCCGCACGATATCCTGCAGGAAGGCGATCTCGTCCTCGAATGCGGCGTCAACGGCAGCTGTGATTGCGGAAATGGCTTCGTTGGAAAGGGGTTCTGACATGACGATCCGGCTGGGAAGGATGATGAGGTGGGCGATTTGCCTGCACCCTATCAACTGCACTGCCTGCGTCAAATGCGGGTAACAGCACACCTAACCCCATCATCCTTCGCGGCGCCTCCGAAGCGGCTCCCCACGATGAGGCGGAAAAGTGAGCTTTGGGAGACGTGCCCCTGGCCTAAACAGTCAGATACCGACGGACTTCCGTTTCAGAAAGGTCGGCCCCCGTGCCCGAGAGCACCACTTCGCCGCGGTCCATGACGGCATAATCGTCGGCCAGATCACGGGCGAACTCGAAATATTGTTCCACCAGCACGATGGCCATCGTGCCCTGGTCGCGCAGCCACGAGATTGCCCGGCCAATGTCCTTGATGATTGAAGGCTGGATGCCTTCCGTCGGTTCATCAAGCACCAGAAGTTTCGGACGGGTGACCAGGGCTCGTGCAATCGCGAGCTGCTGCTGCTGTCCGCCGGACAGATCACCGCCACGGCGGGACAGCATGTCCTTGAGCACCGGGAAAAGTTCGAAGATCGTGTCGGGAATGAACCGTTCCTTGCGCGGGATCGGGGCATAGCCGGTCTCAAGATTTTCCTTTACCGATAGAAGAGGGAAGATCTCGCGTCCCTGCGGCACAATCGCGATGCCTTTCTTGGCGCGGGCGTGGGCTGCCAGCGAGGATATGTCCTCGCCGTCCCACAGGATCTTGCCGGCGCTGATGCCGTGCTGACCGGCCACGGCACGCAAGGTGGACGTCTTGCCGACACCATTGCGCCCCATCAGACAGGTTACCTTGCCGGTCTCGGCCTTCAGCGAAACCTTCTTCAGCGCCTGGGCGGCGCCATAGTGAAGATCGATGTTTTCAACTTGCAGCATGAGCTGACTTCCCTTGGCTGATCGCGATGCGCCTTGTGGCCGTTGGTTCGTTCGTTTTCGGTACCGCCGTATCACTTCCACGAGCGACGAGACGCGAAAGACAAAGCCTACTCCTCATCGTCCGAGATAAACTTCCACGACACGTTCGTCGGCTGAGACATGGTCGAGTGAGCCTTCAGCCAGGACCGAGCCTTCGTGGAGAACGGTGACTTTGACACCCAGGGAGCGCACAAACACCATGTCGTGCTCGACCACGACGACCGAGTGATCATTGGCGATATCCTTCAGAAGTTCAGCGGTTTCGGCGGTTTCGGCATCCGTCATGCCGGCAGCAGGCTCGTCCACGAGAAGCAGCTTCGGATCCTGGGCCAACAGCATGCCGATCTCCAGCCACTGCTTCTGGCCGTGGCTGAGGTTGGCTGCGAGCTCGCTTCTCTTCGAACCAAGCCGGATCAGATCGAGCAGATATTCAACCCGCTTCTTCTCACCACCCGAAATGACATGAAACAGGGTCGCAAATGGGCCACGCGGTGCCTTGAGCGCCAGTTCCAGGTTGTCCCAGACGGTATGGCTCTCAAAAACGGTCGGCTTTTGAAACTTGCGGCCGATCCCGAGTTCGGCGATCGAAGCTTCGTCCTCGCCGGTAAGGTCCACGGTGCCGTTGAAAAAAACCTCGCCACTGTCCGGTCGGGTCTTGCCGGTAATGACGTCCATCATCGTGGTCTTGCCTGCCCCGTTGGGACCGATGATGGCCCGCATTTCACCCGGGGCAATCGTCAGCGACAATTCGTTCAGTGCCTTGAAGCCGTCGAAGGAAACCGACACGCCGTCGAGATAAAGAAGACTGGAAGATCGTGCCATGGCTTTACTCCGCGGGCTGGGCTTCGGCATCCGCCGGAACGGTCGAGGCAGATTTTTTCGGGCTGACGTTGGCCGGGGAAGCGGGCGACTGCGGTGCCTGGCTCGGAGGTTGGTCCGACCCGGCTTCGAAGTCTTTGGAGACTTTCCGTTGCCGCAAGGCCGTCCAGCCCTGGGAAAGGGTGCCGACGATGCCCTTCGGCAGGAACAGGGTCACGACCACGAAGAGGCCACCGAGCGCAAAGAGCCAGATGTCGGGCAGGGCGGCGGTGAACCATGTCTTGGCGAAGTTGACCAGAACGGCGCCGAGAACGGCCCCAACCAGCGTTCCGCGCCCGCCGACGGCAACCCAGATCACCACCTCGATGGAGTTGGCGGGTGCAAATTCACCCGGGTTGATGATGCCGACCTGCGGCACATAAAGGGCACCGGCGATACCGGCCATCATGGCCGACAGGGTCCAGACGAACAGCTTGTAGTGTTCAACACGGTAGCCCAGGAAGCGTGTCCGGCTCTCCGCGTCGCGCACGGCCACCAGCACCTTGCCGAGTTTCGATCGGGTGATCGCCCGGCAGATGAGGAAACACAGGACCAGCGCCAGGCCTGAGGCTGCAAACAGGCCCGCGCGGGTCGTGTCGGCTTGAATATCAAAGCCGAGAATGTCCTTGAAGTCGGTCAGGCCGTTGTTGCCGCCAAAACCCATGTCGTTCCGGAAGAAGGCAAGCAGCAGCGCGTAGGTGAGGGCCTGCGTGATGATTGACAGGTAAACGCCGGTGACGCGTGAGCGGAAGGCGAACCAGCCGAAGACGAAGGCCAGCACGCCCGGCACCAGCAGCACCATGAGCGCCGCAAACCAGAACATGTCGAAGCCGTACCAGTACCAGGGCAGTTCTCCCCAGTTCAGGAACACCATGAAATCCGGCAGGATCGGGTCGCCATAAACGCCGCGGGTTCCGATCTGACGCATCAGGTACATGCCCATGGCATAGCCGCCGAGCGCGAAGAAGGCCGCATGACCGAGCGAGAGAATGCCGCAATAGCCCCAGACCAGATCTACCGCCAACGCCAACAACGCGTAGGTCAGGTATTTGCCCATCAGCGTGACCGCGTAGGTCGGCACATGGAAGGCAGAGCCTTCCGGGACAAGCAGGTTGCCGGCAGGAACCAGGACAATCACGGCCGCCATGATGGCGAGGAAGATCCCTGCTCGGGCGTCCATGGCGCGGAAGAGGAAGGAGGTCATCATGCTTCAACTGCCCGGCCCTTGAGGGCGAACAGGCCCCTTGGACGCTTCTGGATAAAGAGAATGATAAAGATGAGCACGAAGATCTTGCCGAGCACGGCGCCGGCATAGGGCTCCAGGAACTTGTTCACGACACCGAGGGTCATGGCGCCTACCAGTGTGCCCCACAGATTGCCGACCCCGCCGAAGACCACGACCATGAAACTGTCGATGATGTAGCCCTGGCCAAGGTTCGGCGAAACGTTGTCGATCTGGCTGAGCGCGACGCCCGCGATCCCGGCAATGCCAGAGCCGAGCCCGAAGGTGAGGGCGTCGATCCAGGGAGTGCGGATGCCCATCGAGGCGGCCATGCGCCGGTTCTGGGTCACGGCCCGGGTATAGAGTCCGAACGGGGTCTTCTTGAGGACAAGCATCAGTCCGGCGAAGACCAGCATCGCGAAGACGATGATCCACATGCGGTTATAGGTGATCGTCATCTGGCCGATTTCGAAGGCGCCGGACATCCAGTCCGGGTTGCCAACCTCACGGTTGGTCGGGCCGAAGATCGAGCGCACTGCCTGCTGCAGCACCAGCGAGATGCCCCAGGTCGCAAGCAGCGTCTCCAGGGGGCGCCCATACAGCCAGCGGATCACGCCACGCTCGATGGCAACGCCCACCAGTCCTGAGGTGAGGAAGGCAAGCGGCAGGGCGATGAACAGGGAATAATCGAAGAGCCCTGGCGCGGAGGAGCGAATGAATTCCTGAACCACGAAGGTGACGTAAGCCCCGATCATCACCATCTCGCCATGCGCCATGTTGATGACGCCCATGACACCGAAGGTGATGGCAAGACCAATGGCAGCGAGCAGCAGCACGGATCCAAGCGACAGGCCGTACCAGACATTCTGTGCCGCATCCCAGGCGGCGATGGATTTCTCGATCTTGGTGATTTCCGTGGTTGCCGCTTCGCGCAAGGCGCCCTCAGAGGAAGATTGTACGGCGATCAGAAGAGACAGAGCATCACGGTTGCCCATCGTGCCGAGCGTCGAAACCGCCTGGAGTTTCGCTGCCTCGTCCATATCTGAGTTCAGAACGGCTGCGGCCCGGGCTTCTTCCATCACCTTGCGCACGCCATCGTCCGTTTCAGCGGCAATGGCGGCATCCAGGGCTTCGATACTGTCCGGATCCTTCGCCTTGAACACGGCTTCGGCAGCCGCCATCCGCACCTTCGGATCGGGCGCCATCAGGGTCAGCGACCCGAGCGCGGACCGGATCACCCGGCGCAGCTTGTTGTTGACCTTGATCTTGTCGATTTCGCCCTTGGCCGCTTCGCCGGTCGTTTCCATGGTCAGCGGGTCGATCAGGGCAAAGTTCTTGCCGGCCTTCCTGGTGATGAAGACTTCGCCATCGGCCTTGCGCACGTAGAGGTCGCCATCGCTCAGGGCCTCGAGGGCGGGGGCCACCTGCGGGTCACCGGTCGCGACAAGGGCACCGATCTGCTTTTCGGTTTCGGAATATTTGCCCTTGGCCAGGTCGTTGATCAGCGGACGGAGTGCCTCTGGATCGCTTTGGGCCAGTGCCGGTGCGGCAAGGAGGCTGGCAGCGAGGCTGAGGAGGAGTAGGAAGGATCTCATCAAGGACATCGTGTCCACCGGTGTTTAGAACGTTCACCTGACGACCTCATCCTGGGAGCCGCATTGCGGCGTCTCGAAGGATGGGTCACTTGCTTCCGGGATTGCCGCCCATCCATCGAGACGGACCTTGTGGTCCTCCTCAGGATGAGGGGAGAGCTAAGAGCGTCTCTCCAGGCAAACCTTTCCGGTTGGAAAACCGGGGAAAGAGGACGGGTCTCGTAAGACCCGCCCGAGCTCCGTCTCCTCCCTTAAGACCCGGAGCCGCCGCACTTGCCGGTGGCAGTGTTGAAGTTGCCGCAGGAAAGCGGTGCGCGCCAATCGGAGATCAGGTCCTTGGAGCCGTCCAGATAGTCGGACCATGCGTCGCCGACGACGAGACCGGAGGTTTCCCAGACGGTTTCGAACTGGCCGTCTTCCTGGATTTCACCGATCAGCACCGGCTTGGTGATGTGGTGGTTCGGCATCATTGCCGAGTAGCCGCCGGTCAGGTTCGGTACGCTGACACCGACGATGGCGTCGATCACGGCATCCGGCTCGGTGCTGCCCGCCTTCTTGACTGCTTCAACCCACATGTTGAAGCCGATGAAGTGCGCTTCCATCGGGTCGTTGGTCACGCGCTTGTCGTCGCCGATGTAAGCGTGCCAGGCATCGATGAACTCGGCGTTGGCTTCGGTATCTGCGGACTGGAAGTAGTTCCAGGCAGCCAGGTGGCCGACGAGCGGAGCGGTGTCGAGACCGGCGAGCTCTTCTTCACCAACGGAGAAGGCGACAACCGGAATGTCTTCAGCCTTGATGCCCGCGTTGCCCAGTTCCTTGTAGAACGGCACGTTGGCATCGCCGTTGATAGTGGAAACCACAGCGGTTTTCTTGCCGGCGGAGCCGAAGGTCTTGATGTCGGACACGATCGTCTGCCAGTCGGAATGACCGAACGGCGTGTAGTTGATCATGATGTCTTCTTCAGCCACGCCCTTGGACTTCAGGTAGGCTTCAAGGATCTTGTTGGTCGTGCGCGGATAGACATAGTCGGTACCGGCCAGAACCCAGCGCTCGACGCCTTCCTCGTTCATCAGGTAATCGACGGCCGGAATGGCCTGCTGGTTCGGTGCAGCGCCCGTGTAGAAGACATTGCGCTGGGATTCTTCACCTTCGTACTGAACCGGATAGAACAGCAGCGAGTTGAGTTCTTCGAAGACCGGCAGAACGGACTTGCGCGAAACGGACGTCCAGCAGCCGAACACGGCGTCGACGCCGTTGACTTCGATCAGCTCACGCGCCTTTTCAGCAAACAGCGGCCAGTCGGAAGCCGGGTCGACGACGACCGCTTCCAGTTTCTTGCCAAGCAGGCCACCCTTCTTGTTCTGCTCTTCGATGAGCATCAGCATGGCGTCTTTCAGAGTGGTTTCCGAAATGGCCATGGTGCCGGAAAGCGAATGCAGGATGCCGACCTTGATCGTGTCTTCCTGGGCGGATGCGCCGCCGATCATCGTGGAGGCCATCAGGCCTGCCAATGCGAGTTTGGTGAATGTGTTTTTCATGGATGTTCCCCTTTGCTTGACGTCACCGGTTCCCACGCCGGCGATTGGCGGCTGGAAGGTGTGCCGCTGTCAGGAAGGGATCGTGCACTGGCACCACTGCACCGCAACATACGTCAATTGACGTAACCGGCTTGAAAGCCTGCCACGGCGTTCCAGAAGCAAAGACGGCATGAAATGTGCTGAAGAGAGGAGCTGAATAAAAAACGGGGCGGAAAGCGGGCGATGAAGAACGGCATTTGCCGAATAAATAGTCATATGTCCAGTTATTGGGCATTTGGTGCCGGTGTGGAGGCGAGCGCGTGAGGGCGCGCCAACGCATTCTGCCTGTTCGGCGCCAGTACAACAAATGGGTCAACAACCAGACCCTGGAAGACTATGCGCTCAGGTTCACCGCCAAGAGCGCACGCCGCTTTTCCTCCCGGGCGATTTCCCAGACGGCGATCGGGGCCATCTCCTTTCTGGCTCTGGAGGCGATCGGTGGTGCGATAACCCTGTCCCACGGAACAGCCAACGCGTTTCTCGCCATACTGGTCGGCAGCCTGGTGCTGTTGGTCGTCGGTCTGCCGATCAGCCGCTATGCCATGCGCTACGGCGTCGACATAGACCTGCTCACGCGTGGTGCAGGGTTTGGCTACATCGGTTCGACGGTCACTTCGCTGATCTATGCCAGCTTCACCTTCATTCTTTTTGCGATTGAAGCCTCCATCATGTCGAGCGCGCTGGAATTCGCTTTCGGTGTGCCGCTCTGGCTGGGGTATGTCATCAGCGCGGTTGCGGTCATTCCGCTGGTGACCCACGGCATTACCTGGATCAGCCGCTTTCAGCTCGCAACGCAACCCTTCTGGATCATCCTGAACATCCTGCCGTTCGTCTTCATTGCCTTCACCGACTGGCAGGCCGTCGGCGAATGGTTGACGTTCTCCGGCATCGACCCGGTCACACAGGCGCCGCGTACGACAGTTGGCGGCTGGGACAGCATCAACCTGGTCAGCTTCGGCGCAGCCTCCGCAGTCATTCTGGCGCTGATGGCACAGATCGGTGAACAGGTGGACTTTCTGCGGTTTCTTCCGGCGCAGGATTATGCCCGCCGCCGGCACCGGCTTGCATTGTTTCTGGCCGGGCCCGGCTGGGTTGTTCTCGGTGCCCCCAAGATGATTGCAGGCTCTTTCCTGGCAGTCCTCGTTTTGTCGCACGGTGTTCCGGTTGATCATGCCGACGAACCCTCGCGCATGTATGCGGTCGCTTTCGGCTACATGATCCCGAACGAAACCGTCGTCCTCTTGCTGATGGCGGCATTCGTGGTGGTGGCGCAGCTCAAGATCAACGTCATGAATGCCTACGCCGGGTCGCTTGCCTGGTCGAATTTCTTCTCGCGCCTCACACACTCCCATCCCGGCCGGGTTGTCTGGCTCGTCTTCAATGTCGGCATCGCTCTGTTGTTGATGGAACTCGGCATCTATCGGTTGCTGGAAGAAACTCTTGGCGTCTTTTCCATCATTGCGATGGCCTGGCTTTCCGCCATTTCGGCTGACCTCTTCATCAACAAGCCGCTCGGGCTGTCGCCTCCGGGAATCGAATTCAAACGCGCGCATCTTTATGACATCAATCCGGTTGGTACCGGCGCAATGCTTCTGGCCGCCGGTCTCGCATTGGCCGCGCACTTCGGCGAGTTCGGCAAGACGGCCGAGGCACTGGCCACCTTTCTGGCTATGGCCATCGCCTTTGTCGCCGCGCCCCTGATCGCTTATGCGACCAGGGGGCGGTTCTACCTGGCTCGCAAGCCGCGCCAGAGCTGGCAGACGAAGGAGCACATCGCCTGTTCGATCTGCGAAAACCCGTTCGAACCGGAAGACATGGCCTATTGTCCGGCCTATCAGTCGCCGATCTGTTCGCTGTGCTGCTCACTCGATGCCCGCTGCCACGACAGCTGCAAGCCTAAGGCACGTTTGTCCTATCAGGTCGGCACCGTCGCGGGCCGCATTCTGCCGGAAAACGCGATGGCGTTCCTGCAGTCCCGGCTGGGGCGCTATGCGTTCATCTCTGTTCTGTCGAATGCTGCAATCGGCCTGGTGCTTTGGATCATTTATGCCCAGGCGGAAAACCGTCTGGGAGATCCGACCGGCATCATCGGCCAGACGGTGCTGTTGATTTTCTTTGTTTTTGCCATCGTCGTCGGTATTGCCTGCTGGTTCTTGGTGCTTGCTCATGACACCCGGCGGGTCGCCGAAGAGGAATCCATGCGCCAGAACGCGCTGCTTCAGAAGGAAATCGACGCTCACGGTGTTACCGACGCTGCTCTGCAGAAGGCCAAGGAAGATGCCGAGGCCGCCAACCTTGCCAAGAGCCGCTACGTTGTCGGCCTCAGTCACGAACTCAGAACACCCTTGAACGCGGTCATGGGCTATGCCCAGGTGCTGGAGCGGGACGACAGCGTGCCGACAGCCCGCAGGCCTGCGATCAGCACAATCCGGCGCAGTGCCGAGCATCTGTCAGGGCTGATCGACGGCCTCCTGGATATTTCGCGGATCGAGGCGGGAAGGCTGCAGATCTATTCGAACGAGATCAACATTCACGAGTTTCTGGATCAGATCGTCGACATGTTCCGCATGCAGGCGGCTGCCAAGGGGCTTGGCTTCAACTATGCGCGCGCACCCAACCTGCCGGTGTTTGTCCGAACCGATGAAAAGCGCCTGCGGCAGATCCTGGTGAACCTTCTGTCGAATGCGATCAAGTTCACCTCCGAGGGCATTGTTTCGTTTTCGGTCAGTTACCGGTCACAGGTGGCCAGCTTTGTCGTTTCGGACAGCGGGCCGGGCATCGCGCTTGACGAACAGGTCAAGATTTTCGAACCATTCGGCCGCAGCAAGACCGCCGACGGGGCGAAGACACCGGGGTTGGGGCTCGGGCTGACCATCACCAAGCTTCTGACGGAAACCATGGGCGGAGCCATCGCGCTGTCCAGCGAACCGGGGAAGGGCGCTTCCTTTGAAGTGCGGCTGATGCTGGCGGCTGTCGACCGGCCTGTCGATACCATCCGCCTGGAAAGACAGGTGCGAGGCTACGAAGGCGAGCGGAAGACGGTTGCCGTGATCGATGACAATCCGGATCACCGTGCGCTTGTCTGCGATATCCTGAAACCGATCGGATTTGCCGTCATCGAGGCGGATACGGGCAGGGCCTGCCTGGAGACGGTCGAGCCGCTGCGGCCGGATCTCTACCTGATCGATATCCTGATGCCGGGAATGAACGGTTGGGAACTGGCCGAGGACCTGAGGGACAGAGGCGTCAGCGCGCCGATCATCATGCTGTCGGCCAACATCGGTGACAAGGCTTTGCGGCCGGACGGTCCGGCTCACCATTCGGCAACCCTTGCAAAGCCCTTCGGCATCGGCCAGCTTTACGACCTGCTGCAAAAACACATGGGTGTTGTCTGGACCGAACTGCCGGTCGAGCGAAACCAGGAACCTGCCCGAAAGGATCCCTTGAAATCACCCGGTGCCGATCACGTCGCCGATCTCATCTCGCTTGCGGAGATCGGTTATGTGGAAGGCATCGAGGCCAAACTGAACGAACTGGCGAAAACGCCGGAAAATCTGCCCCTGATCGACGCATTGAATGTCCATCTTGCCCGGTTTGATTTCGATGCCTACAAAAACGTCTTGAGTGAATTGGAAACACATGACGGATGATCGTCGCGATACGGTCCTTGTGGTCGACGACAGCCCGGAAACGCTCGGCTTCGTCACCGAAGCCCTGAAAAAGACCGGCGTAGCCGTTCTGGTGGCGACCAGCGGCGAAACCGCTCTCAACATCTGCAACAAGGTGACACCGGATACGATCCTGATGGATGCGGTCATGCCCGGGCTCGACGGTTTTGAGACTTGCCGGCAGATCAAGGAAAATCCGGCGCTCCAGCACGTACCGGTGATTTTCATGACCGGGCTGTCCGAAACGGAACATGTGGTAAAGGCGCTGGAATCCGGTGGGGTCGATTTCCTCACCAAGCCGATTGACGTCGACGAACTGAAGGCACGGATCAAGGTGCATCTGAAGAATGCCCGGTCGGTTCAAAGCGCGCATGTGGCGCTGGATGCAGCCGGGCGCCATCTGGTGGCCGTGTCGCAGGAGGGGACAGTGCTGTGGTCGACACCGCAGATCCACAACCTGCTGGCAAAGACAGGGGCTGCCGAAACCAGTCTTTTCCGGCTGGGCCGTGCACTGGGGGACTGGCTGGACGGGCCGAATTCCTCGGGCGAGCGTCGCAAGAGTTTCATGCTCGGCTTATCTGAAAACCTGGCAGTGCAACTTCACCCGCTTGGCCGTGTCGGCCCTGATGAAAACCTGTTCCGTGTCACTGCAGAAGACGAAGCCGGGCAGGTCCAGGCGCTTCAGGGCAGCTTTGAACTGACACAGCGCGAAGCGGAAGTCCTGATCTGGATCGCCAAGGGTAAGTCCAACAAGGATATCGGCGAAATTCTGGGTCTGTCGCCACGCACCGTGAACAAGCATCTGGAACAGATTTTCGTCAAACTTGGTGTTGAGAACAGGGCCTCCGCTGCCGTTCGCGCAGCAGAGGTGATCTACGCGCTTTAGGGCTTCGTGGGAAACGGGTCCCTCGGCTCGATCTGCAATCTGCTTCCGTAATCGCGTTCGATCCGTGAGAATGGCGGGTTTCGGCCATCTGACCTCGAGGTGGCGACCGGCTCGACAAGCACTCGAGCTTGGCCTATGGATGCATTAAGCCGTTGAAGAACACGAATAACCTCCGGCAATGCGAAGAGGAGCCCGGCATGGCTGAGTTTCGGGAAGTGCGTCGGTCATCGCTGTTACCGGACCGCATCGCAGCAGACATCATGGCGAAAATTCAGGATGGTGAACTGAACCCCGGCGATACGTTGCCGACCGAACATGCACTCGCGGGAACCTTTGGCGTCAGCCGCAATGTGGTGCGCGAAGCCATTGCCAGGCTGCGGTCTGATGGCGTCATTGAATCGCGCCAGGGGCGCGGGGCCATCGTCAAACCTGTTTCGGAGCGCGAAACCTTCCGGGTCGATATCCGCTCACTCGACAAGTCCGGCAACCTTGCGGACCTGTTCGAGTTGCGTGGCCTCCTGGAAATCGAAGCTGCGGGACTTGCCGCGATGCGTCGGACAGGGGCAGATCTCAGGGAGATGCGGGCGGCAGTCGCCATTCTGGAAGGGCACAAGCGGTTCGACGAACAGCGGCTGGAAGCCGACGCCGTGTTTCACCGCGCAATCGGCAAGGCCGCCGGCAATTCCTATCTCTTCGGCATCATCTGCTACATCTCCTCCAGGCTGAAGGAAACCACGCGGGTGACATCCGACATCTACGCCAAGGACGATCTGGTGGAGATCACTTTGGGTGAGCATTGCAGGGTTCTTGAGGCCATTGAGGCAGGTGACAGGACAGGCGCCCGGGAAGCCATGGCGGCTCATGTTCAGGGCGCTGCGTCCCGTCTCAACGTTCAGGTCAAGCTGGGCACCAGAGTTTAGCGCCTCCGGCCTATTTGCCTGCAACTGGATTGTTCGTGCGGTTGATTTCCACTCCCGCAAGCCGACGGTCTCAAGTGGGGGCTCCGGCTGACAGGGGCGTAGCAGCGGATCAGGTTCGGTACAGTCCTGTTCTTTTTAGGAGCCGTGTCAACTTGTTGGAATTGCGCTCTGCTCGCATCGTCTCATAGAGCTGCAGGTCGAGTTGATTGTGTCTCCTGACGGTGTCGAGCTGACGGTCTGAAAGCGAAAGCGCAGGATAGCGGCTTGGATTGTCCTGCCGCATTGTCAGGGGCAGGTCGGTTTCTTGCGAGATCTTCTCATAGAGATCAGGCATTTCATCGGTAAATCCCATGATATCCACCGAGCGACCTGTCGAAACAGCACGTTTGAAAAGGCTGTCGTGATCGTCGATCGGATCAAATCTGGAGGCAAGGAAGCGGTCTGACAGCTCTTGTCCTACTGCTTTTATTGGCGTTCCACCGAGATATCTGCATATTGAATTGTCGGGAATTGGTAATCTTCCCTGATCAAGGCTTTCGAACGCATCTGCCTCTGTAATTCGTCCATCTGCAAGAAAATGTCGAATGTGGGAAAGGACACGCTCTAACGGATCACGCAGAATTACGATCGTCAGCGTATCTTTTGGAAGATATTTCCGGACCCAGAAGCCGTAGTGTCCCCGAAACAGGCGATAGTCCGGTTTCTCCTGAAGCTCCTGCAGGGCCTCGTGAAGCGGCGGATAGCGGCCACCATGATGGGAAATCTGCGCCTGAGAGGGAACAACGGCTGCGTCTCCGACAGCCTGTTCCAGAGATAGGCGCAACGACGTGCCGGCTGTTTTCGGGATATGGCAGAAGAAGATCTTTCTATCAAACTTCAAAAACGTCTCCCTGTTCCTGCAGTGTATTAACCGCATTCGCGCAGATCAGCGCAGTCACAGGTGCGCCAGACGATCGTGAAAGTTTGAATATCCTATTGCAAAGCTGATGGTTCTTGAAGGGTGCGTTCTTTGCGGGGCACTAAGCGGATTTGCCTTCTGCTGCCCAGAGTGCACCGCGACGGATAATTTCCGTCACCTGGGGAATCTTCAGGTCATCCAGTTCGTGTCCGATGGAGCAGTAGAACACTCGGCCCTTGTCCCAGCGCCGTTTCCAGACAACGGGAATGACGGTGCCCTCGATCCACCACAGATGGTCGCCTGAGAAGGTCGTGGTGGCCAGCACGTCGTTGGAGGGATCGACCAGCATGTAGTATTGCTCGGACCTGAGGCGGAAACTCCTGATGCCCTTGACGATCGGATCGTCCGGTTTGCAAATCGTCACGTCGTAGTCGATGTAGTCCTCCCTGGGCTGCAGGTTGTCCGGCCAACCGGGAGGATGGGCGACGAATTGGCCTCCAATCAGGAAGTGGTAGGTCGGCCGGTCGCGGAAGGCATCTCCCATATGTCCGTGCCACCCGGCAATGCCGCAACCGTTGGCGACGAGCTTCAGCAGCCCGTCCTCCTGCGGCTTGGTCATGTTGCCGAATTCCTGCTGGTGACCCGACCGGGCCGAAGACCAGATAGGCGTGATAAGGTCGACATCGGCAAGGTCCTCCGGGCGTTCCAGCGGTTCCATCGTATCGTAGACGGTAACGCTGAAACCATTGTCGCGAAGCAAGGCCTCATACCAGTCGCTGAAATGGGTTGGTGTGTGGCCTTCCCAGCCACCGACAAAGAGAACTGCCTTCATTTCAGACCCTTGTTCACGAAAGAAAGAATGGAAGCCATGTCGCGGTCGTCATATCCGGCTGATCCGGCGGCCTTCAGAACCGCATGATTGAGTTCCGCCTGCGGTATGACCACACCGCACGTGGATGCAAGTTCCAGCGCCAGCCCGACATCCTTGCGGGCAAGTGCGACCGTGAAGCTGACGTCGTGCGCAGTCTCATCCAGATAAAGCCCCTTGCGATAGGCGAGAACCGGAGCGGCAGCCGCCGAATTTTCAACGACCTCATAGGCTTGTTCTTTTGGGATGCCGGCTGCCGTGGTCAGGGTAAGGGCTTCTGCCAATGTCTGGTTGAGGCCATGAATGAGCATGTTGACGCCGAGTTTCATGGCAGCGCCTGCGCCGGATTTGCCAAGCCAGACGGTTTTCCGGCCAAGAACCTCGAAGAGGCGGGCCAGATCAGGCACATCAGTTGCTTCTGCTCCTGCCATGATGAGCAGCTTGGCATCCGCCGCCGCTTGTGTGGCACCGGAAACCGGCGCATCGACGAAGCGTCGGCCTTTCTTCCGTGCCGATAGCACCAGACGTTCTGCCATGGGTACGGAAATGGTACCCATTTCGGCCAGAACCCGACTGCCCCCTGACGCCTCGAGCAAGCCATCCGGCCCGAGATAGACTGCCTCAGCAGCAGCATCGTCGGCGAGCATGGTGATCACCACATCCGACCGCTCAGCCAGGTCTTTTGGGTTGGCTGCCGAAAAGGCGTTGTGGGCGGAGGCGAAGGCCTGTGCAGGTCCAGCTGTCCGGTTCCAGACGCTCACATTCAGACCGGCAGCAGCCAGATTGGCAGCCATGCGCACGCCCATCCGGCCAAGCCCCGCAAATCCGACCCGCATCAGGCGGCTTTGTCCGGCCGAATGCCGGAAATGGCCTGGATGAGATTGTCTTCGGTGACTTCCTCGGAGGTGAAAGTCCGGATGATCTCGCCGCTGTATATGGCGACGATCCGGTCACTTACATGCAGGACCTCCGGCATTTCCGAACTGATGACGATGACCGCATAGCCCTGGCTGGCCAGGTCGCGGATGAGGTTGTGGATCTCGGACTTGCTGCCGACATCGATGCCGCGTGTCGGTTCATCGACGATCAGAACGCTCGGGTGCATCGAAAGCCACTTGCCGATCACGATCTTCTGCTGGTTACCGCCGGAAAGGTTGCCGGCAAGCTGCTTCCAGCCGGGCGTGCGAATGTCGAGCCGGTCCCGGTACTGGTCGAAAATCGCGATCTCCGCGCCTTCGGCGACGAATGGGCCGGCTTTCAAGTCGTCTACTTGAGGCAGGGTCATGTTGTCTCGGCAGTTCATGCCCAGAACGAGGCCCTGCGTCTTGCGGTCCTCAGGCACCAGCGAGATACCCTTGGCAATGGCATCGGCCGGCGAGTGAATGGCAGTTTCTTCCCCGTTCAGGAAAATAGCGCCGCTGCTGGGTTCTCTGAGACCGAACAGCGTTTCGGCGATTTCCGTGCGGCCGGCCCCGACCAGGCCATAAAAGCCGACAACCTCGCCCTTGCGCACTTCGAAGCTGATGTCACGGAAAAGCGAACCACAGGAGAGCCCTCGCACCTCCAGCGCCACTTCACCCAGTTCGTGATGGACTGCGTTGCGTGACAGGTCGAGCTTGCGGCCGATCATCAACTGCGTGATCTCGTCCTCGCTGGTTTCGGCGGTGTTCAGTGTGCCGCGATACTGTCCGTCCCGCAGCACGCTGATGCGGTTGGTGATCCTGAAGATCTCTTCCATCCGGTGCGAGATGTAGATGATGCCGACGCCTTCGGCTTTCAGGTTGTCGATGACATCGAACAGAACCACCTTTTCCGCATCGGTCAGCGAGGCGGTTGGCTCATCAAAGATGACCGCCTTGGCTTCCACTGTCAGGGCACGCGCGATTTCCACCATCTGCTGGTTGGCGATGGAGAGATCGCCGACACGCGTGCGGGCGTCGAAGCCGACTTTGAGCATCTCCAGAATGCGGTTGGTCTGTTCATGCAGCTTTTGCCAGTCGACCCGGCCGAAGCTCTTTCGCGGCAGTTCGCCGAGATAGATGTTTTCGGCAACCGTCAGTTCCTCGGCGAGGCTCAGTTCCTGATGGATGAAGACGATGCCTTTGCTTTTCGCCTGTAGCGGCGACGTCATGACAACCGGTTGTTCGCTGACGATGATCTTGCCTTCATCAGGTTGATAGATGCCGCCAAGCACTTTCATGAGGGTCGACTTTCCGGCGCCGTTTTCGCCCATCAGGGCATGCACTTCACCGGGCAGGACGGAAAAGGACACACCGTCGAGCGCGCGCACGCCGGGGAATGTCTTGACGATGCCTTCCAGGCGCAAGGCTGGGGTGGTGCCAGTCATATTCTCAGCTCCTGTTTGCCTTTCAGGTTCAATTGGCGGTCGAGGAACAGGACGGCAATCAGGATCAGGCCGATTACCAGATTGACTGTTTCCGTGTCGGCGCCGATGTGTCCCAGGCCTTTTCGCAGAAGCTGGATGGCCAGAACGCCGCCGAGCGTCGAAAGCACGGACCCCGCACCTCCGGTAAGTTTGGTGCCACCCAGAACCACGGCGGTGATGACCCACAGCTCATAGAGTTCGCCGTCGTTGGGATTGACCGAGCCGGATTCCGAATAGAACACCACGGCAGACAGGGAGGCGAGAAAGCCGATGATCATGAAGTTGATCATCATGTGTGGCCCGACGCGGATACCCGCATTGATGGCCGCAGACCGGTTGTCGCCGATGGCATAGGCGTTGCGCCCGTGGATCGTGCGGTTCATCACGAACCAGATCACGGCGGTCACGACGATCAGGAACCAGGTGGCGGTGTGCAGTCCCAGGAAATGGGCTTCGGCGAAATCAACCAGCGTCCAGTTGAGATGAGATGTGGGCTGTTCGCCATTGTACATGAACACAAGACCGCGATAGCCGAGCATGGAACCGAGCGTGACGATGAAGGCATCGACACCGGTCTTCCAGACGATCAGCCCGTTCAGAGCGCCCAGAACGATCCCTGTCAGCAACGCCAGTCCCCAGGCAATGGGAATGACGCCGTCGCCGAGGCCGGCGAAAACCGGCCAGGTCATGCTGTCGAGCAGGACGACGGCGCTCAGGGCAAAGGTCGCTCCGACGCTGAGGTCGATATTGCCGTTGATCATGATGATCGTCATGCCGATGGCGATGATCCCGATGGGGGCTGACTGCTTGAACAAAAGCAGCATGTTGTCCACGTCCATGAAGGCCTTGTCACTGAGCGACAGGAATTCGCCCGCGACCGAGAAGAAGACCAGCTCGACGAGAATGAAGCCCCAGATCGCGCCGCGTTTCAGAAAAGTGCTCAAGGTTCCCGGTTCCATCAATCCCTCCCTCACGCGATCGGCGACCAGAGCTTGCCGCGTTTGGCGGCAATATCCAGCCACACGGCAAGAATGATGATGATCCAGGTCACCACATACTGGACATAGAACTGCAGTCCGACGAGCAAGAGGCCGTTCTGGATAAAGCCGAGGATCAGGACACCGATAACGGTCTTGAAGATCGTTCCGGAGCCGCCCATCAGCGATGCTCCGCCGAGGATGACTGCAGCCAGAACTTCAAGCTCAAGCCCCTGACCAACCGTGTTCTGGCTTCCCAGTGACCGGCTGGCCTGGATGAGACCGGCAGTACCGACGCAGAAAGCGGACATGAGGTAGCAGGTAAAGACGACACGGGCTCTGCGAATGCCCGAGAAGGTTGCCGCGGTGCCGTTGCCTCCAACCGCGTAGACCTTGCGACCGAACGGTGTCTTGGCAAGGACGATCCCCAGAACAGAGGCGACAAGGGCAAACAACAGGATCGGTACCGGAATGCCGAGGACGGTCGACTGGCCGAACACGCTGAACCAGGTGCCTTCCTTGTCGGCAATATCCATGTTCTTGCCGCCGGAATAGGTGAGGGTCAGTCCGTGGATCGCGGACAACATGCCAAGGGTCACGATCAGGGAATTCAGCTTCAGATATCCGACGAGGAAGCCAATGAAGGCGCCCAGGCACAGTACCATGGCGTACATGGACGGGATGGCGAGCAAAGGCCCCAGCTTGTCGTGCAGATCGAGGACGACGATGGTGGCAAACGACATCATCGACCCGACGGACAGGTCGAGATTGCCGCTGATGACGACAAAGGTGACGCCGAGGGCCATCACGCCCAGGATTGCAGAGGAGCGGACAACGCCCATGATGTTGTCTGGGTCGAGAAAGCGCTGGTTGGCGATCGTGAAGCCGATCATGAAGACGGCGAAGGCGATCAGAATGCCCTGTTTCGCCAGAAATCCCCCAACACCCGACAGACTGAAGGGCTTCATGGATTTTTCCTTGGAACTGCCGGGACGGCTGGCAGCCTTGCTTGATATGTCGGACAACAGACCCTCCCTCATCCTGTTGTAAAGTTTCAAACGAGCGTCATGCCACCATCGATCATCACCACCTGACCGGTCATGTAATCGCTTTCTGGTGACGCCAGGAACGTGGTCGTTCCCGTGATGTCGGACGGTGTCGCCACCCGGCCGCGCAGGATCTCGGAGGAGAATTCCTCCATCGCCTGTCCGGGCCGTTCGGCAGCGCCGATATCCAGAAGATCCCGGTCCACCTGTTCCCACATTTCGGTAGCCACGACACCCGGTGCGAAGCCTGTGACGGTGATGTTGTGTCTGGCAAGGTCTCTTGCGCCGGATTGCGTCAGCGAGACCACGGCCCATTTCGAGGCGCAATAGGGCGCGACATTGTCGAACCCCTGTCGACTGGCGACCGACGCGGTGTTGATGATCTTGCCGCCGGTGCCCTGGCCAATCATCTGGCGGGCGGCTTCCTGCATGCCGATCAGGCACCCAAGGCCGTTCACTCCCATGATGAAGTTCCAGTTGTCCTCCGTGACATCGAGAAAGTTCATGGGCTTGTTGACGCCGGCATTGTTGAACTTGACGTCCAGCTTGCCGAAAGCCGCGACGGTTTTTGCGATCATGGCACGAACCTGGTCACGATCGGTCACATCGACCTGGGCCCATGTCACCCCGGCGCCGGTTTCGGCAGCACGGTTGCGGTTGGCTTCGGCGACGGCACTTGCCTGTTCGCCGTTGATGTCCGCAAAGCAGACATCCGCTCCCTCGTTGATAAGGGCTTCGCCAATGGCACGTCCGATCCCTCGGGCAGCGCCGGTGACGATACAGGAACGCCCGGACACTCGGCCCATGGTTTCCTCCCGGTCAATGTATTGGGAAAAAATGGGGCGCAAGGCTTGGCTCGCGCCCCAGTCGGGCTTGACCTTCAGGCTCAGAAGACAGGCTTGTCGAATTCGGCCATGTTGTCCTGGGTGATCTTCGGTGTGTCGAAGTAATTCAGGAACGGAACATCCTTGCCGGACAGGATATCGATTGCCGTCTGCAGGGCAGCTTCGGCATCGTCAACGGGCGACTGGTAGATCGAACCCCAGTATTCGCCGCGCTCCATCGCCTCGTAACCGACGGAGAAATTGGTCGCGCCGACGAAGATGATGCCCTCACGTCCAGCGGCCTTGGCGGCATTCAGCGCGCCGACACCCATATTGTCGTCTCCGGCGTAGACGCCGTCGATGTCGTCATACTTGACCAGGAACGCTTCCATGACCTTTTGGGACTTTTCGCGGTTCCAGTCGCCCGGCTGGGTCTCCACCAGGGTCACATTCGGGCAGACTTCCGGCAGGCGGTCTTCGAAGCCCTTGGCGCGCTCGATTGCAGTCGTGTAGCCCGGCTGGCCGGAAATCTGAACGATCTGGGCTTCGTTCTCGATGCCCATGGCCTTGAACTTGTCGCACATGATCTCGGCGGAACGGGAACCCTGGGTGATGTTGTCCGGACCGGAGAAGGACTTCACGAACTCGAAGCCCTGTTCGGCGATGTTCGAGTTGGTCACAATCACCGGAATGTCGGCCTTGAAGGCCTTGCGGACGGCCGGGATGACGGCTTCACCGTTCGTCGGCCAGATGATGATCGCGTCCACTTCCTGCTGGATCAGGTCTTCCATCTGGGCGATCTGCCGGGCGACGTCGCCGCCGGCGTCCAGAACGACGGTCTCGACATCCGCATTGGCGTCGGCTGCCGCGATGAAGGCTTTTTCATAAGTGGTCTGGTAGCTGTCGACGCCGACGTTGTTCTGCGTGATGCCGATCTTCATCGTTTCTGCACCGGCTGCACCAGACAAGGTCAGGCCTGCGACGGCCGTCGTGGCGACAAGCAGCGAACGGAAAGTGTTCATCGTTTCATTTCCTCCCTGAGAGACCATTTCGAATGGTCTGAATTCTGAACCGTGCCTCCTCCTGACACGGATATGCGCCCACCGTGAGCGTCACTCAAAAGCCTGCACGCCTCGGCAGAACGACGCCCCCTCGAAAATATCCAAAATGGATGTTCTTATATCCAAAATGGATTTTTTGGCCGTTTTTCTAATCGGCCACGTCGCTCACGCTTAGGAGGACATTCAATGTCGATCCAAAAAATATCCAAAACGAGGAAACGCAGCAGTGGTTCATCCCGTCCGGAAAACTGGAGCCGAGCGATGAACCAGCAAGAGGGAGAGTTGGTTCGCGAAAAGACTTATCTGACGCAACAGGCCAAGACGGAAATCCTCCAGGTTCTCAGCTTTCTGGAGAACTTTGAAGAAGAGATGGATGGTCTGTTGGAGATATCTGCTCCGAACCCCTATGTCAAAATGTCGACCTATCTGGTGAAAAGGCATCTGGAAGCGAAGGCGGTGACCCCGACCTCGCTCATTGGCGCGTCGGGCGTTCCCTACGCGACAGCCAGCCGCCGCATGCGCGAGATGATCGACAACGGCCTGATCGAGCAAAGGCCGAGGACGTCTTCCGGCAGAAGCTACTCCCTCCATCCGAGCGCCGACATGCTGGAGGCATGGACCCAGTTCAGCAGCCGGGTCCGCAGGATGGCGGCACAATCGTTCGGGTCTGCCGATCTGCGCTCCGGCACACAGGACTATTATTTCGGCGGGTCCTATCTGGAAGCCCAGACAATCCAGCCGCCCCAGGTCCTGCTTGAACCCTTGAAACTGTCCGGCGATCTTCGCGTCCTGGTCCATGGCGATCCCACCTTCATGGTGATGCATGGTCTGAAGCGCCAGTTCGAGCAGGTGGTCGGGTGCTCCATTCAGCAGCGGGCCTTTTCCATCGACCGGCTTCACGAAGAAGCGGTCAAGAACGCCCACAGGGCGACAAGCCGCTATGACCTGATTGCCCTGGACCTGCCGTGGCTGGGCGAGTTTGCCGAGAACGGGTATCTCCTGCCGCTGGACGAAGTGCTGGATGTCGAGCGGCTTCAGCCGAGCGATTTTCACACCGCCGGCTGGCAGGCAGCTCACTGGGGAGGCAAGCCATACGGTGTGCCTTCGCAGACCACGCCGGAACTGCTGTTTTACCGGAAGGATCTGCTGGCGGAAGCAGGGCTTGAACCGCCCCTCACGACGGACGCGCTGCTCAAGGCCGCCGCCCGGCTCAACGACCCGGTTCAGGGCAGATACGGAATTGCCTGGAACGCGGCACGCGGAACGGCGCTTGGCCATACATTCATGATGACCTGTGCGGACTTCGGTCAGCCTATTCTGGATTTGCCCAAACAGGCTGGTGGTTACGACGCCTCACGACTGGCAGACGGCGGCTACCGGCCTGTCATCTATTCCGAACGTGCACTCGATGCTGCCGAATACCTGATGGCGCTGTTGCAATATTCGCCGCCAGATATCCTGTCGATGTCCTGGTACGAGCGCGTCCGTCCGTTCGCCAGCGGACGTGTGGCGATGGCCTACGGCTACACTTTGCTCGCTCCATACTTCGAACAGAATCCGGCCTGTGCGGCTCACGGCAAGGTTGGTTTTCTGCCGCATCCTTCCGGACCGAATGCGCAGAATATCGCCCCGGTCGGCGGCTATCTGCTCGGCATTCCGGCGAATATCGCGCCGGAACGGCTGGAGGCGGCAGCCGAAGCGCTGATCGTCTTCACGTCGCCTGAGGCGCAAAAGCTCTACGTCGAACACGGCAGCCGCACCAATCCGCGTTATTCGGTTGGCGCGGACCCGGAAGTCCGGCGCCTGTCTCCGATCTTTGAAGCGGTGGACGCCATGTCCTGGCGGGACGAACTGCAGTTCTGGCCACGACCGCCGATCCCGGAAATCAACGACATCATCCGCATCTGCGGGGAGGAATGCCACGACATGTTGCGTGGCGTGAAGACGCCAAAAGCCGCGTTGCAGATGGCTCAAGATCGTGCCGACCGACTTCTGCGGGAGGCTGGAAAACTTTAATGGGAGGAATTCATGGACCCCAATCGGCTCAAGGGAAAAAACGTTCTGATTACCGGTGCCGCACGCGGCATGGGCGCAACCAACGCCGAGCATTTTGCAGCTCAGGGCGCCAACATCTGTCTTGGTGATCTGGACCTCGACGAAGCCCAGGCCGTCGCGGAGCGGATCAATGCGGCCGGTAACGGCAAGGCGGTTGCGGTCAAGATGGACGTGACCCGCCGCGAGGACAACGCCGCGGCGGTGGCGGCAACTGTCGAAGCCTTCGGCAGCATCAATGTGGGCCTCTTCAACGCCGGCCTCAACAAGCCCCGTTTCTTCATGGATATCGATGAGGACAACTGGGATCTCATCATGGGCGTCAACACCAAGGCGATGTGGCTGGGCATGCAGGAAACCGCCCGGCAGATGATTGCGCAAGGGCCACAGGATTTTCCCTACAAGCTGATCAATGTCGGCTCCATCGCCTCGCGCAAGCCGTTGGTGGATGTGACCGTCTATTGCACGTCCAAATACGGCTGCCTGGCTCTGACCCATTGCGGGGCCGTTGCGCTCGGCGAGCACAACATAACCGTCAACGGCTATGCCCCCGGCGTGGTGGTGACACCGCTTTGGGAACAGCTCGACAAGGACCTTGTCGAAATCGGGTTCAAGGAACGGGCCGGACAGGCTTACGAAGACATCGCCAACAACGAACTGGTGATCAAGCGTGTGTCCTATCCGGATGACATCAAGGGCACCGCGTCGTTTCTCGCCAGCCCCGACAGCGATTATATGACCGGCCAGATGATCCACATCGATGGCGGCTGGTGCATCCAGTAACACTCTGAAAAACAATATTCTTTTTCACATGACGGATGTGCGCAGGTGCATCCGAAGGAGAGAGCCATGTCTCGCGCACTGTTACCCAACCTCCTGACGCCGCAGGATCTCGAACCGCATTGGCGCTGGGAGGGGCGTTTGCCTGCCTGGGGGCACACATCCGTCGATTTCGAACGCCGTATCGACCATGATCGGCTGCGCCGGTATCGCCTTGCCAGAACACGGGAGGCGCTGAAGGCCTCTCCCGCCGGTACGCTGCTGCTGTTTGACGTCAACAACATCCGCTACGTCTCGGCCACCAAGATCGGCGAATGGGAGCGGGACAAGATGTGCCGCTTCTGCCTGCTGACGGGCGATGATGCCCCTTACGTGTGGGACTTCGGCTCTGCGGCCGTTCACCACAAGAAGTTCTCCGATTGGCTGGTGCCGGATCATTGCCGGGCAGGTGTGGTCGGCATGCGCGGCACCATTCCGCCGGAATTCGGCCTGATGCGCAAATATGCCCGCGAAATTGCCGGACTGATCCGGGACGCCGGCATGGCGGACATGCCGGTCGGTGTCGACTATGCCGAAACCGCCATGTTCCATGCGCTTCAGGCAGAGGGACTTAACGTGGTCGACGGACAGCAGATCATGCTGGCGGCGCGCGAGATCAAGAACTGGGACGAGATCCAGCTTCTGACGCAGGCGGCTTCCATGGTCGATGGCGTCTATCACATGATCTACGAGGAACTGAAGCCGGGCGTGCGCGAGAACGACATTGTCGCCCTGTCCAACAAGATGCTCTACGAAATGGGATCGGATGATGTCGAGGCGATCAACGCCATTTCCGGCGAGCGCTGCAATCCGCATCCGCACAATTTCACCGACCGCTATTTCCGTCCGGGCGATCAGGCGTTCTTCGACATCCTGCAGTCCTACCAGGGCTATCGGACCTGCTACTACCGCACCTTTAACATCGGCCGGGCAACCCCGGCGCAACGTGATGCCTACGTCAAGGCGCGCGAATGGATCGATGCCTCCATCGCCATGATCAAACCTGGCGTCTCCACCGACAAGGTGGCGGAAGTCTGGCCCAAGGCGGAGGAGTTCGGCTTCCCCAACGAGGAGACAGCCTTCGGTCTGCAATTCGGCCACGGCCTGGGTCTGGCCCTGCACGAACGGCCGATCATCTCGCGTGCGGTCTCGCTCGACCATCCGATGGAAATCAAGACGGGCATGGTGTTCGCGCTGGAAACCTACTGCCCGGCCGCCGATGGCTATTCCGCTGCCCGGATCGAGGAGGAAGTCGTGGTGACGGACACGGGCGTCGAGGTCATCAGCCTGTTCCCGGCCGAAGAACTTCCGATCGCCAACCGGTACTGACCTGCCCATCGTGCCCGGCCGCGCGGCGGCCGGGCCCAGTCAAGGGACAACAAGATGAGCGCTGCGAAGAAAAAGAAACACAACACGGAAGAGTATCTGCGCATGTACACGCAGATGGTGCGCATCCGTGCCTTCGAGGACAACGCCAACCAGCTTTACCTGTCGGCGAAGATGCCGGGCCTGACCCACATGTATTCCGGTCAGGAAGCCGTGGCCGTCGGCATCTGCGAAGCGCTGACGCCCGAAGACAAGATCACGTCGACGCACAGGGGGCACGGTCACTGTGTCGCCAAGGGGGCGCATTTCAAGGAAATGTTCTGCGAGCTTCTGGGCAAGGAAGAGGGCTATTGCCGGGGCAAGGGCGGGTCGATGCATATCGCCGACCAGGCCAATGGCAATCTGGGTGCCAACGCCATTGTCGGCGGTTCCATGGGTATTGCCACCGGATCGGCACTCACCGCCAAGCGTCTGGGCACCGGGCACGTCACCGTGTGTTTCTTTGGAGATGGCGCGACGGCACAGGGGCTCTGGTACGAGGTCATGAACATGGCCGCGCTCTGGAAGCTCCCTGTCATCTATGCCTGCGAGAACAACGGCTACAGCGAATACACCAGGACCGAGGAAATCGCGGCCGGTTCGCTGACTGCCCGAGCGGAAGCTTTCGGCATCGAGAGCTTCAAGGTCGATGGCCAGGATGTACTGGCCGTGAACAAGCTGGCGGGAGAGCTCGCCGCCCGCTGCCGAAAGGGCGAAGGCCCGTTCTTCATCGAACTCGACACCTATCGCTATCACGGCCACCACGTCGGCGACATCAACCGCGACTACTACCGCACCAAGGATGAAGAGACGGAGTGGAAGTCTGTGCGCGACCCGATCACCAACTTCGGCAAGTGGTTGATCGACCAGAAGATCATGACCGCCGACGAACTGGTGGCCATCGACAATGAAATCGCCGCCGATGCCGAAGCTGCCGTCAAATATGCGCTCGACGCGAAATATCCGGATGTGCGGGAAGTGGACATGCATGTCTACGCCGACACGGCCGCCTGAGGAGAGACGCCATGACACGTGAAATCACCCTGTCCAGGGCCGTCAACGAGGCCATCGCGGAAGAAATGCGCCGGGATCCGTCGATCATTCTCCTGGGCGAAGACGTTGCCGAGGCCGGAACGCCGTTCAAGGTGCTGTCCGGCCTGGTGGAGGAGTTCGGAACGGACAGGATCATCGACACGCCGATATCCGAACCCGGCTTTATGGGCATTGCCGTTGGTGCGGCGATGACCGGACTGAGGCCGATCGTCGACCTGATGTTCGGCGACTTTCTCTATCTTGTCATGGATCAGCTCTGCAATCAGGCCGCCAAGACCCACTATATGTCCGGCGGCAAGCTGAACGTGCCGCTGGTCCTGCGGACCAACATGGGGGCAACCCGCCGCTCGGCCGCCCAGCACAGCCAGTCGCTGCAAGCGCTTGTCGCCCACATTCCGGGGCTCAAGGTCGCCATGCCGTCTTCGGCTTACGAGGCCAAGGGCCTGATGAAGACGGCAATCCGGGACAACAATCCGGTGGTCATCTTCGAAGACAAGCTGATGTACAACGACAAGGCCCCGGTGCCGGAGGAAGAATACCTGATCCCCTTCGGTCAGGCGCACATCAAGCGCGAGGGTCGGGACGTCACGCTGGTGGCGACCTCCTCCATGGTGCAGGTGGCCGAGGAAGCAGCGGAAACGTTGTCGCACGAGGGCATCAGCGCGGAGATCATCGACCCACGCACGATCGTGCCGCTGGATGAGGAAACGATCCTGAAGTCCGTCCGCAAGACGTCGCGCGCCATCGTCATCGACGAAGGCCACCAGAGCTACGGCGTGACGGCGGAAATTGCCGCACGCATCAGCGAGAAAGCTTTCTACCACCTCGACGCGCCGGTCATCCGCATGGGCGCCATGGACGTGCCGGTTCCGTTTTCGCCCGCCCTTGAAGACATCACCGTGCCGAATGCCGCAGGAGTTGCCGAAAACGCGCGCAAGATCTGCCGCGGGGAGCTGGTCCATGCCGCATGAGGTGATCATGCCCGCGCTCGGCATGGCCCAGGACAGCGGCCAATTGCTGGCCTGGCACAAGAAACCGGGAGAGGCGGTCGCCGCTGGCGATGTGCTTTTCGAGGTGGAAACCGACAAGGCCGCCATGGAAGTGGAGGCGCAGAAGGAAGGCTATCTGACCGACGTCTCCGTGGAAGCAGGCAGCGATGTTCCGGTTGGACAGGTGATCGCGATGATCTCTGAAACCCCGGAAGGGGCCGGAGAAGCAGGCAATGCGACTTCACCGGAGAAGGCCGCCGATACGGCAGAACCCGCACCGGGCGGCATGGAGGCCGGGGAGGATGAGCTTCCAGACGGACATCAGGTGATCATGCCGACACTCGGCATGGCTCAGGACACGGGTCTCCTGGTTGCCTGGTGCAAACAGCCCGGAGAAGCCGTTGCGGCTGACGACATTCTCTTCGAAGTGGAAACGGACAAGAGCACGGTTGAGGTGAATGCCGGCCGCGACGGTTTCGTGGCCGCGCTTCTGGCGGAAGCGGGAGAGGAAGTGCCTGTCGGCCAGGCGATCGCGGTGATTTCGGCGCAAAAACCGGACAAGGCAGTGTCGCGCAAGGCGGCTGGAGCACCAATCTCCGCAGCCGGTGAAACAGCGCCGGAGCGGCAGGAAAAGACGGAACCTGTTAACACGCCTGCACCTTCTCCTGAAAAACGGATGACGGCCAAGACAGCGCCCGGGGTGGCCGGAAGAGTTCTTGCGTCCCCCAAGGCACGGCGGCTTGCGCAGGAACAAGGGCTGGAACTGCAGCGTCTGGCCGATGCCGGCCACCCCCAGCCGTTTCACGTCAAGGATCTGGAGACCCTCAAGACCCTGCACGCGGAAACGCCGGCGGCAAGTGCCACGGCGCAGCGCTTCGAACTCAGGGCAGAGGTATCGGGTACAGGATTTGCAGACTTCGTGGCCTGGGCGAAGGAAAACGGCGGGCAAGCCGATCAGGCAGCTCTGCTAGCCGGGTTTGCGGCTGCCAGTTTCGGGAACTTTCCCGCCAAAGTCCGCGTTGAGAATATGTGGCAGTCGCAAGCCTACTCCGCTGCTTCGCTCTGGCTTGGTCAGGTCAAACCGGCGGACGACGATCAAGAAGTGGATCTGCTGGTGCGCGACCTGAGAGCAAGCCGCATCTCGGCGCTTCAGCTTGATGCAGGCAAATGCCCTGTCATCAGCATCCTGCGCCAGGGGGAGGATCTCGCTCTGGTGCTGGAATGGACCGGTGACCGAGTGACCACGCCTCAGGCGATTGACCTGCTTTCCAATTTCGCGGGTCGGATGGAGCAACCGCTCCGCCACCTGCTTTGAACCGATGGGGACCATTATGGACCATACCGATCTTTACATTAACGGCGCCTGGTGCGCGGGAGCGAGCGGCGAAAGGTTCGACGTTCTGAACCCGGCAACCGAAGAGGTGCTTGCCTCCGTTGCCTCCGCAGACATCAAGGACGCGGATGCCGCGCTGAATGCAGCGGAAGCCGCGATGGCAAAATGGGCCGCCAAAACGCCGCGCGAACGTTCGGAAGTGTTGCGCAAGGCGTGGGAATTGATGACGGCGCGGCTGGAAGACTTTGCCCGCATGATCACGCTGGAAAACGGCAAGGCGCGCAGCGATGCCATGGGCGAGGCGACCTATGCCGCCGAATTCTTCCGCTGGTTTGCCGAAGAAGCCGTACGCGCCGACGGCCTCATCACCCATGCGCCTGCCTCTGGCGCGCGCATCATCGTGCAGCACAAGCCTGCCGGCCTTGCGGTTCTTGTCACGCCCTGGAACTATCCTGCGGCGATGGGCACCCGCAAGATCGCTCCGGCTCTGGCCGCTGGCTGCGGGGTGATCATCAAACCGGCCTCCGAAACGCCGCTGACCATGCTGGCGCTCATGCCCCTCCTGGAAGAAGCCGGCGTTCCGGCTGGCCTTGTCAATGTGCTGCCTTCCAAGCGCACCGGCGCGCTTGTCGATCACATGCTGCACGACCCGCGCGTGCGCGTCGTCTCCTTCACCGGTTCCACGGCGGTTGGCCGCAAGCTGCTGCATTCAGCGGCCGATCAGGTTCTCAAACCGGCGATGGAACTTGGCGGCAACGCGCCGCTGATCGTCTTTGACGATGCCGACCTTGATGAGGCGGTGCAGGGCACGATGCTGGCCAAGATGCGCAACCTCGGTGAAGCCTGCACGGCGGCCAACCGGATCTATGTACACGAAGCCGTTGCCGACGACTTTACCCGCCGACTTGTCGAGGCCATGAAAAAACTGAAGGTCGGTGACGGATCTGACCCGGACGTGGATGTCGGCCCGCTGGTCAATGCGGAAACCCGCGACAAGGTTGCGGATTTCGTTCGTGATGCCGTTGAGAAGGGGGCGAAGATCGAAGTCGGTGGCGACCTGCCGGGCGGAAAGGGCTTTTTCTATCCGCCCACGGTTCTGTCGGGTGTGCCCGAGACGGCCGACTGCGTGCACGACGAAATCTTCGGGCCCGTCGCCGCCCTCCAGACCTTCACCGATCAGGACGACGTGATCCGCAGGGCCAACGACACGGAATACGGTCTGGTTGCCTATGTCTTCACGAAGGACATGAAACGCGGCCTGCAGGTCTGCGAAAAGCTGGACTATGGCATGGTCGGCTTCAACCGCGGCCTCGTCTCCGATCCGGCGGCTCCCTTCGGCGGTACCAAGCAGTCCGGCCTCGGCCGTGAAGGCGGCCATGAAGGCATGCTGGAGTTCATGGAAACCCAGTATATTTCGGCAAGCTGGTAGGAGGTGGAGATGTCCGACGTGATCGCACCGCCTTCGGTCAGGGCGCTGGCCCGGCAGAAGGGCATAGACATAGAGAAACTCGCGCGCGACATCGGACGCACGTCCATCGCCCGCGAGGATGTGGAAGGTGAAGGCGATACCGGGATGTCGCCTTCGGTCTCAGCTTCTCCCGCTGAAACAGGAGACCGCGGTTACTGGGACGTCGACCACGCGCTTTTCGGCTCCATAACGGAAGAACCGGTTTCAAGGTTCGCGCAGGTTGCCGCACAGAACATGGCCGCGGCCCAGCGGCTCATTCCTGCTGTCACGCATCATGACCGCGCGGAGATGACCGCCATTGAAGCCCTGCGCAAGGAATTGCGGACGGAAGCCGGCGAGCGCGGCGTGAAGCTGACGGCGCTGGCTTTCCATGCCAAAGCCTTGTCGAAGGCCTTGCGGGAGTTCCCGAAGTTCAACGCTTCTCTCAGCTCGGACGGCAAGGCACTGTTCCTGAAGGACTATGTGCACCTTGGCATCGCGGTCGACACCGCCCACGGCCTGATGGTGCCCGTGATCCGGGACGTTGACCGGAAAGGCCTCTGGCAGATCGCAGCGGAAATCGCCGACCTTGCCTCCAGAGCACAAGAGCGCAAGGTGCGCCCTGATGAAATGGGCGGTGCGTCCATGACCATCACCAACCTCGGCGGGATCGGCGGCACCGCCTTCACACCCATCGTCAACCCACCCGAAGTCGCCATACTCGGCATCACTCGCACCGAAGCGTCCCCCGTCTGGGATGGGGAGGCTTTCCAACCCGTCCAGATGGTGCCCCTCGATCTCAGCTACGACCACAGGGTCATCAACGGCGCCGACGCCGCGCGCTTCCTGAGCTATTACGCGGGTCTTTTGAAAGAGCCTCGGCGGATGTTGATCTGACGGGGTGTTCGCTGGAATTACCTCACTGCAAGATTGAGGTTCCCGGAATGTGTGTAGCTGCCTGGGAGCTTGTGGACGCTATGCGGTCCTTGAAAAACTTGGGGAATAGCCGGAACAACGTTATCTCTGTTCTCCACGAAGTTACCGAAATCGCGTTTCCGATTGTCCAGCTGCGCTTGGAACAGGATTGGAGCCTTGCCTCGCGTGTGCCTCTCCGGGGGTGGTGAATGAGCCGCTTGAACAGCGGACAACCTCTTCAGCACCAGCTCAAGGGCAGGGACTGATTCCGAACGACAGCAGGAAACGGTCGATCGCTCTTGATATGGCCTCGGACGGATCGTCCGGGCAGGGGGTTCGGTAGATGTGCTGTCGGATGCCGATGTAGACGATGCCGCCGTGCAGGTTCCAGATATCTTCCATGACCGGTGAGACGCCGGAACTGGCCTCGTGCTCGATCTCGCCGAGGAGCGGCAGCAGGATGACGTCACCCAGATGTTTGAGATAGCGGCGGTTGAGTTCTGCGCCATAAAGGCCGGAAAACATGAAAATCCGCATCCACTCGTACTGGAAGATGAGTGTGCTGTATTCGGTGTAGAAATCGAGCAGGCGACGACGCAGCGGCACTTCCCGGTCGGTCAGCCGTTCCGGCCAGTCGGGAGAAAGTCGACCGAGGTACACCTTTTCGTAGACCGCCTCTATGAGGTCGTCCTTGGTGGCGAAATAGTTGAAAAGCAGCGATTGCGTGACGCCGATACGCTTGGCGAGATCGCGTGTGTTGCCGTCAAGGCCGACCTCGGCGAAGAAGGCGACGGCACCTTCAACGATCTGCTGGCGGCGTTCGGAAGGGGGCAGCCTGCGACGGCTGGAAGTGTCCCCCGTTTCGGCGACATCGGTCATTCCATTCATGTTCCTTTTCCTGCCTCCCTCATACGGCACGCAATAATCTACTTGCAATCTTCCGATTTTTATAGATCATCTGATCAATAAAGTTGAGCAGATGCTCAATAAGCGATGCTGGAGGGCGTCGCGATGAAATCGGGAGGGAGACGCCATGAAGGCATCGGCGGGCGGTTATGCCCGGGCATCCAGTTTGCGCAACGCGCTGGAAATGCTGGCCGCGAGCGACGGCAACGGCCGCGTGCTTGCAGGTGGCCAGAGCCTGGTTGCGGCCTTGAACCTGCGTCTCTCCGCAGGCGACGTCCTGATCGACATTTCCCGCCTGAGCGAGCTTTCCGGGGTAACCGAAACGCAGGATGGTCTGCGGATCGGCGCGCTGACTTCGCATGCGGAGATTGGTCGCAATCCGCTGATCCGACAGTCTGCTCCGCTTCTTTCACAGGCGGTGGAATTCATCGCCCATGCTGCAATCCGCAACCGCGGCACGATAGGTGGTGCGCTGGCTCATGCCGATCCGGCTGCGGAGTTTCCAGCCTGCGTTCTGGCCCTTGGCGCCACGCTGCATGTGGAGGGCCTCAACGGCTCGCGGGACATACCGGTGGAAGATTTCTTTCAGGACATTTTCGAAACGGCCATCGAGGAGGGTGAAATCCTGACCGGCCTCTCGGTCCCGAAGGCAGAGCCCGGCGAAACGCAGGTCATCGTAGAGGTTGCCAGGAGATCCGGCGACTATGCCCTTGCCGGAGTGTGCCTCGTCAAGCGTGCCGATGGACACCGGCTGTCGCTTTTTTCCGTCGGGCCCAAGCCGATCCTTGCCGAAGGGGCCATGGCCGCTCTCGACCAGGGCAACATTGATGGCGCCGTTCAGGCTCTGCAGGCGGAAATCGACCCACCGTCGGACACCCAGGCAAGTGCCGCTTACCGCCGCCACCTTGCCGGTGTCCTCTTACGCCGCGCCGCCGCCAGGATCGAGGGAGGAAACGCATGACGGAGATGTTCCGCGACAAGATCGACATCAGCCTGACCGTGAACGGGGAGCCCGTCGAGGCGCGTGTTCCGGCAGGTCAGCATCTCGTTGATTTCCTGCGCGGCGAGCTTGGCCTTACCGGCGCCCATGCAAGCTGCGAACACGGTGTCTGCGGTGCCTGTACGCTGAAGGTCGATGGCAAAGCCGTGCGTGGCTGCCTGATGCTGGCCGCCCAGGCGGACGGTGCCGACGTCTGGACAGTGGAAGGCCTGTCGGACCAGGGCGCGATAAAGGATCTTCAGGACGTCTTTGTCGAGCGCAATGCGCTCCAGTGCGGCTTCTGCACGCCCGGCATGCTGGTTGCCATTAACGAGCTGCTGGAGGCCGGCGGCATGCCGTCACGCGATCAGATCCGCGAGCATCTGTCGGGCAATTACTGCCGCTGCACCGGCTACGAAGCCATCGTGGATGCGGTTGAATCGGTAGCGCGTGTCCGCGCACAGAAGGGGGCCGCATGACCATTCAATTCGGTAATCCGGACCGGCCCAATTCCTATATCGGCAAGACGGTCCCCCGGCCCAATGCCCGGCGTCTGGTCCAGGGGCGCGGGGTCTATGTGGACGACATCGTGCTGCCGCGCATGGTCCATGTCGCTTTTGTGCGCTCGCCCTTCGCACACGCGAAGATCAACCGTATCGACGCCGAGGATGCAAAATCGGTGAAGGGTGTGCTCCGGGTCTTCACGGGTCAGGACATCGCCGAGGTCTGCAAGCCATGGGTTGCTGTGCTCGCCCATCTGAAAGGCCTGAAATCGCCGCCGGAACATGCGATTGCCGTTGAACGAGCCTGCTGGGTCGGCGAACCGGTGGCAGCCGTTGTCGCGACCTCTCGCGCTGCTGCCGAGGATGGCGCGGCTCTTGTCGATGTTGACTACGAGCAACTGGACGTCGTCACCGACATGATGACCGCGCTCGATCCTGAAACGCCGGTGCTGCATCCGGAAATGGGTGACAACCTCGCCTTCCGGCGCCTGCACGAACAGGGGGACGTGGACGAAACCTTCCGGACCGCGCACAAGGTCGTCTCGGCGCGGTTCGTCACCGGACGGCACACGGGCGTGACGCTGGAGCCGCGCTCGATCCTGGTCGACTGGAACCCGGCCGAGGAACAGATGACCGCCTGGCATGCGACGCAGGCGCCCCACATGATCCAGACAGTTCTGGCCACTCATCTCGACCTGCCGGAAAGCCGGGTCCGGGTCATCTGCGAGGACGTCGGCGGCTCCTACGGCATCAAGGTGCATGTCTATCCGGACGAAATGGCGACGGCGGCAATCGCCAAGATCATGAAACGACCGGTGAAATTCATTGCCGACCGGCTGGAAAGTTTCTCCAGCGACATCCACGCCCGCGATCATCAGATTGAGGCGAAGATTGCAGTTGGAGAAGACGGCCGGATCCTCGCCATGGATGTCGATGACTGGACGGCGATCGGCCCATATTCGGTCTATCCGCGCACCTCCGCCATCGAAGGCAACCAGGTGGTGAACCTCTGCGGTGGCCCCTATGACTTCCAGAATTACCGGGCCAGGACCACGGTCGTCTTCCAGAACAAGACGCCGACCTGCCAGTACCGGGCAGTCGGCCATCCGATCGCGGTCGCGATTACCGAAGGGCTGGTGGATATGGCGGCCGCCGAAATCGGCATGGACCCGGTCGAGATCCGCCGGCGCAACATGTTCAGGGATGATGCCTATCCGGTGACGTCTCCCGCGAACATGCGTTTCGAGGGGCTGTCGCATCACGCCTCCATGGACAAGCTTCTGGAGCTGATGGACTACGACGGCTTGCGAGCCGAACAGGCAGAGCTCCGCAAGAAGGGCATCTACAGGGGCATCGGCATTGCAAGCTTCATCGAGCTGACCAATCCCTCGCCCTTCATGTACGGTATCGGCGGCGCGCGTATTTCGGCACAAGACGGTTGCACGGTGCGGATGGATCCGGACGGATCGATCGTTGCGCTGTCCGGTGTAACCGAACAGGGGCAGGGCACCGAGGCGATGCTGAGCCAGGTGGTTGCCGAGGGGCTTGGCGTGTCCCCTGCGCGTGTGCGCGTCATTACCGGTGATACACAAGTGACGCCCTATGGTGGCGGCACCTGGGCGTCGCGCGGGGCCGGTATCGGCGGCGAGGCTGCGCTGCAGGCGGCGCGGGCGCTTCGCGATTCCATCCTTGAGGTGGCCGCTTCCATGCTCCAGGCCGATCAGGCGCAGCTCGACATCCGCGACGGCGCTGTGGTCGACAGCACTTCGGGCGAAGCCCGCATGCCGCTCGAAGAGCTCGGCCGGATCGTGTACTTCCGCGGCGACACATTGCCGAAGGGCCTGCCGCGGGAACTCGTCCAGACACGGCACTTCATCACGTCCGAATATCCCTTTGCCTTCACCAACGGCGTCCAGGCCTCCTACCTCGAGGTCGATACGGAGACCGGTATCGTGAAGCTGCTGAAGCATTGGTGCGTCGAGGATTGCGGGCGGGTGATCAATCCGCTTCTCGTGGACGAGCAGATCCGGGGTGGCATCGTTCAGGGACTCGGTGGAGCGCTCTTTGAGGAAATCCACTACGACGCGGAAGGCCAGCTCCTGAACGGCTCGATGGCAGACTACCTCGTGCCGATGGCAGCTGAAATGCCCGACATGATCATCGGGCACGTTGAAACGCCGACGGGGGAGAGTTTGCTCGGGGCCAAGGGCGCGGGCGAGGCGGGCACTGCCGGGTCTCCGGCCGCCGTCATGAATGCGATCAACGACGCCCTGCGGCCCATGGGCGCGCAAGTGACAGAAATGCCGTTCACCCCTGAACGGATCGTGAGAGCACTTGGAACCTTGAATGACTGAACCAGAGGAGCCTGGGAGGATAAGGCTCCGAATGCAGGGAGGAAAATCATGAAGTTCGTAACATTGGCAACCGCAACGGCCATGCTGGCCAGTTCTGCCGGCCTCGCCGCCGCGCAACAGGCGATCACGGTCAACATCGGTTCGTCGCATCCGGAACAGAACATCTGGGTCTATGCGATGAAGAACACCTTCCAGCCGGAAGTGAACCGGATCCTGGAAGCCGCCGGCGAATACAAGGTCGACTGGGTGGAGTCCTATGCCGGCACGCTCTACAAATTCACCGACACGCGTGAAGCCGTCATGGACGGCATCGTCGATGTGGGCATGGTCGGCACCGTTTGGGAAGGTGCGAACATGCCGCTCCAGAACGTGACCTATTTCACGCCGTTTGCCACGGAAGACCACAAGATGATCATCGAGATCTTCGATGATCTTTCGGCAAACCTGCCGGAGCTGCGTGACAGCTGGGCGGAAAACGGCATGGTTCATCTGTCGTCGCTCATTACCGACAGCTACGACATCTATGCCACCTTCCCGGTCAACTCCATGAAGGATCTTGAAAACCGCAAGCTCAACGCCCCGGGGACCTCTGCCAACTGGTTGCGCGGAACGGGGGCAACGCCGGTCGATGGTGCACTGACGACCTACTACACCAACATCCAGACCGGCGTGACCGAAGGTACGCTGTCCTTCGCGTCGGGCATTCTGCCGACCCGCGTCTATGAAGTCGCGCCGGAACTCACCCGCGTGGGCATCGGCTCGATGTATTTCGGCGGCATCGCGGCCAACAAGGACTTCTTCGACGGTCTGCCGGAACCGGTCCAGGCCGCCTTCCGGGAAGCTGCGAAGGCAACTTCCGCGGCACACGGTCAATATGTCGAGGATCTTGCCACGCGAGCACTCAAGGAAATGCAGGAAGCGGGTCTGACGATCCACGAACTGCCGGAAGCAGAAAAAACCGCCTGGGTGAACGGACTGCCGAATATCGTGGAACCGTGGCTGGAACAGACCGGCGATGCCGGCCGTGTCGTGCTGAAGGCCTATTTCGACGCCCTGCGCGCACGTGGTGCGGAACCGCTGAGGTCCTGGGACGAAGGGCTCTGAGAGCGGCCTTGCCTCACACCTCTCCCGCCCGGCATCTTGTCCGGGCGGGTTTATTGAGAGCGAACTGGACGTAACGATGACGGATGAGACCAGAACCGAGGCCGACGACGCCTATGTCCCGGCTTTCTCGGAAGCGCCTTTCGGCGCAATGCTCGGCGGCACGGCCGCCATCATGTCATCGGTCGGTACACTTTCCATCGGCGCGCTCATGATACTGATCGTCGCTGATGTCCTTGGTCGAAACTTCTTCAACGCGCCGATTACCGGCGTTGCGGAAATCGCTGCACGCACCGTTGTTGCCATCGTCTTCCTGCAGGTTGCCGCTGCCATCCTGCAAAAGCGCCTGACCCGGGCCGATTTTCTCGTCCGGCGTCTTGAAAGCGTGTCGCCGAAAGGTGTCTGCCTGATTGAGGCCCTGTTCTCCCTCTGCGGCGTCATCGTGTTCGGTCTCATTCTCTGGGCTTCCTGGCCGAAATTCGCCAGTGCCTGGGCGACGTCCGAATTTTTCGGCGTCCAGGGCGTCTTCACCATTCCGACCTGGCCCTTCCGGGGCATAACGGTCCTGGGCTCGGCGGTGGCTGTTCTGGCCGCGTTTTACCGGGCGCACACAGAAATTCGCATGTTCCGGAGCTTTTCATGACGACGTTGACCATTGGCTTCCTGCTTGTCGGCGCGTTGATCGTTCTGGTTCTGCTCGGCATGCAAATAGCCTATGCGCTGTTCCTGGTGGCCTTTGCCGGGATCTGGATCATCCGCAATAACATCGACCTTGCTTTCAGGATGCTGGAGCTGACCGTCTACAGCGGCATTGCCGATTATCTGTTTGCGACCATTCCCCTCTTCGTCCTTATGGGGCTGCTGGTGAGCGTTTCCAACGTCGGGCGGGACACCTTCGAAGTTGCAGAGGAACTGCTGCGCCGAGTCATCTGCGGTCTCGGGGTCGCGACTGTCGCGGCCAACACGATCTTCGCTGCGGTCACCGGCGTTTCCATTGCCTCGGCGGCGGTATTCACGCGCGTCGCAGTCCCTGAAATGGAGCGTCACGGGTATCGCCCGGCCTTTGCTGCCGGTACCGTCGCGGGCTCATCGGTACTCGGTATGCTGATCCCGCCGAGCTTGCTCCTCATTATTTACGGGGTTCTGGCAGAAGTCTCTATCGGTGGCATGTTCATCGCCGGCATCGTGCCGGGGCTGATGCTTGCCGGTGGCTTCGTGACAATGCTCGTTGCCGTCACCGTGCTGTTCCCGGGTTTCGTTCTCACCGATCCGGCTGCTGCGAAGGAGCGCCGTCGCGACAGCGCCATCGAACCGATGCCGCTTGGTAGGATGATCGCCAAGCTGGTGCCGATCATCTTGCTCGTGGTTCTGGTGCTCGGCGGACTTTATTCGGGATATTTCACACCAACAGAGGCTGGCGGTGTCGGCGCCTTCGGTGCGCTGCTGGTTGCGCTTTCACGCCGTTCCCTCAACCGCCATAACCTGTGGCGGGTGATGAAGCAGACCGGCGTGATCTCGGTATCGATCCTGCTGCTGCTTGTCGCTGCCAGTTACTATTCGCGCATGTTGTCGATCGCCGGCCTTCCCAACGCCATCGCAAGCCTCGTCAACGAGACCGGCCTCGGCCCGATGGGCTTCATGGTTCTGTGCTCGGTGCTCATTCTCGTCATGGGCATGATCCTCGACAGCACGTCGATCCTCCTGATCATGGTGCCTATCGCAGCGCCCATCGCGCAGCACATGGGTATAGACCTCAGCCAGTTTGGCATCGTCATCGTGATCGCCGTTGAAATCGGCCTCCTGACGCCGCCCTTCGGCATATCGGTCTTCACGGTGCACAATACGCTCAACGATCCGGACGTTTCCGTCGAACAGATCTTCGCGGGCACGATGCCTTTCATCGCGGTCATGCTACTGGTTTTGTTGCTCGTTATTCTTCTACCCGGCATTGCCACCTTGTTCTTGTGATGGAAAAAACAGTGCAAGGATCTTTCGTTCGTCCAGGCAACGCCTTCTTTCGCGGCCCCGAGACCGAACGACCTCGCTGGTAACAGCCATTTTGACAAGACACGCTTACGAGGCGGCGCAGCCTACCGGCTGGTGATCCTTCGGAGGATGGTCAAGACACGTCCTCTATTCTGCTTACGCCATGCGGGGCGCAAAGCTCGGCAAGTACCGTGTGGATACGCGCGATGATTTCAGCCCGCGGCGATACGATCCGCTCAACGATGCCGATTTGCCTTGTCACTTGCGGATTGCCGAAAGGGAGTTTTGTCAGCCGCTGGTGATCCGGCTCCTGCAAGGCGACATGCGGTACAACGGAAACTCCCATGCCTTGCCGGACACATGTGACGATGGACCCGATCGTGTCGATCTCGGCAACGTCGTTGGTTGCGATCCCCATGCGAGAGATCTCCGTGTCGATAAGGTTGGCAAGCGGCACGGCGCTGCGAAATCGAATGAACGGACAGGTGGCAAGCAGGTCGGCGGGGTCGGTGGATTTTGTGTCTTCCGGTGCGATCAGCCAGAGCGGCTCACGAAGAAAGGGGCTCCAGCGCAAGGCGGGCGGAATGCCGACATGCTCCGCGACCACTGCAGCATCGAGCCGTCCGGAAGCCACATCGGCAATCAGGGTTGAAGACAGCGAAACTCTCAGATTGGTTTTCAGATCGGGATACTGGTTTCGCATCTGGACAATGGCTCTCGGCAGCAGATTGAGTGCACTGGAACGAACAGAGCCCAGCATGAGGGTGCCGGCGAGCTTGTCTCCCCGCAGATTTGCCTTGGTATCGTCTTCGAGACGTAACATCTCCTGAGCCATTTCAAGGACTTGAAGTCCCTGCGAGGTCAACTTCGGAGGACGGGACGACCGTTCGAACAGGATGATGTTCAGTTCGACTTCCAGCGCCTGGATCTGTTGACTGACTGCCGATGGCGTCAGGTTTACGATCTCCGCCGCCTTGGTGAAGGTGCCATGGGTTGCGATAGCGACCAGGGTCTTGAGTTGACGGGTGTCCATACCTTCATCCAGGTTTTCTTAATATAAGAACCAGATTAATTCGCTTTTGTTAAGTCATTCTATCCGTTACCCAAGATGGCGGAGGAATTCAACCGTGCAAGCTGGGAGGCGGACGCGGTCACTCATCCCCTATCAAAGAACAATCACTTTCCGCTTGCGGAGAGCAGAGAGACGTACGCATGAGCAAGAAAATCCTTGTGACCGGCCCCGACCTCGACCCAATTGCTGTCGCGCTTGTGAAAGACCACGGATACGAAACCGTTCATACCCCGGCCTATGCAGACAGCGATGTGATCTCCAGGCTTCTGGTCGAGACCGGGGCGGAAGGGATCGTCTCGCGGATGGGCCGGCTGGATGCCGACGTCCTGGAAAAGGCTCCAAAGCTGCGCGTCATTTCAAAGCATGGTGTTGGCGTCGACAACATCGATCTCCAGGCAGCCGCATCCCGCGGCATTCCTGTGCTTGTTGCAACGGGCGCGAATGCAGTTTCAGTCGCCGAACATGCGATTGCACTCATGCTTGCCACCGTGAAGCGCATCCTGCCGCTTGACGCAGGGCTTCGTGCCGGCCGCTGGGAAAAGGCAGGTTTTCTTGGCCGCGAGCTGGCAGGAAGCCGACTGGGCCTGTTGGGGATGGGGTCTATTGCACAGGCGACAGGCCGAATTGCCAAGGGCATTGGCCTGAACCTGATCGGCTACGATCCCTATGCCGACAACGACGTATTCGAAAGACTGGGCGTAAAACGCTGCAGCTCGCTCGAAGAGTTGCTGGAACAATCCGATGTCCTCAGCCTTCATTGTCCGCTGACCGATCAGACACGCCAGATCCTGAACGCCGAAGCCATCACGCGCATGCCGGAAGGCAGCTACGTGATCAACACGGCACGTGGTGGGCTGATTGACGAAGACGCGCTGCTCGCTGCAATTCAATCAGGTCATCTTGCAGGCGCGGGACTTGACACCTTTGCCGTGGAACCACCCCAGGCGAACCATCCGTTCTTCAGTGAAAACCGCATCATTGTCACTCCGCATATCGGCGGCGTCACGCGCGAAGCCGGTGCACGTGTCGGAGTGGAAGCCGTGCGCGGCATCTTCCAGGTTCTGGATGGCCAGCCTGTCGCCCGCGAACGCATAGCAAATCGTGCACTTCTGGCCGACGCCGGTGCCATGTACGCCAAAGCAGGAGAATGAACATGTCGGTTGGCTTTCGTATTTGCAGCCGAAAACAAGCTGCGCCGCTGGAACTCGTTGCTGAATTTGCCAAGCTTCCGGTTGCCAATGTCTCCGACTGCATGGGACGCCTCGCAGCCGCCGGTCCGCGCCTGCGGCCGATGCATGCCTCCGGCGGCCTGGCCGGTGTGGCGCTGACCGTCAAGAGCCGTCCCGGTGACAACCTGATGCTGCACAAGGCGATCGACCTGGCCAAACCCGGTGATGTGATCGTTGTCGATGCCGGTGGGGATCTTTCCAATGCCCTCATGGGTGAGCTGATGCTTGCCTACGCCGTCAAGCGAGGGGTTGCGGGCTTCGTCTTGAATGGCGCAATCCGCGATGTCGATGCCTTCCTCAAGACCAACCTGCCGACCTTCGCAGCGGGGGTCACCCATCGCGGTCCTTACAAGGACGGCCCGGGTGAAATCAATGTTCCGATCAGTCTGGACGGAATGGTGATCGAGCCAGGTGACATCATGCTGGGCGATTCCGATGGCGTGCTCGCGGTTCCCCTGGATGGGGCCGAGAAAATTCTTCGTCAGACCCTGGCGAAACAGGATGCCGAAGAACGGCAGATGAAGGCAATCGCTGAAGGCAAGAACGATCGCAGCTGGGTGGACGCAGCCCTCAAGGAACGTGGTTGCGAATTTCCGGATTACTGAACAGTCTCAACAAAGGGAGGAGACAAATGCTTACTTACCTGAAGGCTTCTGCAATTGCAGGTGCGCTGGTTATGGTCGCTGGGGCTGCCATGGCCGACTATCCCGAAAAACCCATTGAGGTCATTGTCGGATATTCCGCAGGCGGCGGCACGGACGTTATGGCTCGCACCGCTGCACCTTTCATCGAAAAATATCTGGGCGAAGGGGCAAGCCTCGTCGTCAAGAACATGCCGGGTGCAAGTGGGCAGATCGGCATTACGGAAACGGCGAGATCTTCTCCGGATGGCTACACGCTCGGCACCTTCAACCTTCCGGGCATGATGGCGCGCACGATTGACCGTGAAGCGGAATATGATGCCAACAGCTTCACCTATCTCGCCAATGTGGTGAACGATCCCAACGTGATCGTCACCTCCAAGGCGAGCGGTCTCGACACGCTCGACAAGCTGATCGCGGAAGCCAAGGCCAATCCCGGGGCCATCACCGTCGGGATGTCCAGCCTCGGAGGCGATGATCACTTCGCGCTGATCAAGCTTGAAGGCCTGACCGAAACCGAGTTCACCATCGTACCGTTCAAGGGCTCCGCCCCGGCGCGAACCGCGCTCATGGGCGGACACGTGGCGATGGGGATCCTCAACATTTCCGAGGTGGCCGAGTTTCAGGAAGAACTGAATGTACTTGGCGTTGCGACGCCGGAGCGCTCTGACTTTGCGCCAGACCTGCCAACCTTCAAGGAGCAGGGGCTGGACCTGATAAATGGATCCATGCGGGGGTTCGTTGCGCCTGCCGGCCTGCCTGAGGATGTAGAGGCTAAGCTTCTTGCCGCATTCGAACAGCTTGCCTCTGATCCGGAGTTCCTCAAAGCCATGAAGGAAACCGCAAATCCGGTCGAAGTGGTAACCGGGGACGATTTCAAGGCATTGACCGAGGATCTGCATACCCTTGCAAAGCAGGTCTGGGATACGACTCCCTGGAACTGATGCGCGTTGCGCGGGGCACGCCCCCGCGCGGCCTCTCTTACTCAGATAAAGCCAGTGCCATGTCCGACCATCGTACACACCGCCTTCTCCGGCCCGAGACACTGACCGCTCTTGGCATCGCCGCGGCCGCGTTTGCTTTTCTCTACCCGACCTCGACATTGAGGCCGATATCTGCCCTGCTGCCAGCCGTGATGCTGGTCGGGTTGATCATCCTCTCGCTACTGCTTCTGATCGCCGATCAACGCAAGGCGTCGGCTGGTGAAGAAACCGAGCCCATGAGCAAGTCGCCCGGCCGGGTCGCAGGTGCCTTTCTGCTGATCCTTGGCTACGCATTGGCCACAGACCTGATCGGCTTTTACCCGAGCACAGCCATAACCATTCCGCTCGTTGCCTGGCTCTTCGGCTATCGCAACCCACTTGGACTTGCAGTGGCAACCCTGGTCGTTGTCGGAGCCATCTGGCTGATCTTCGATTACGGAATGTCGCAAGACTTTCCGGCAGGGCGCCTCTGGCAGGAGTGATCTCAATGTACTCCGATCTTCTCAGCGCACTTCCCGAAGTTTTCGGGCTGGCCAACTTTGCCGCTGTCGTCATAGGCGTGATTGCGGGCATCGTTGTCGGTGCAATGCCCGGCCTGAGCGCCACAATGGCCATCTCCGTGCTTGTGCCATTCACGTTCGGTCTCGAACCTCTGGTCGCGCTCGGTCTGATGGCCGGCATCTACAACGGCGCTATGTATGGCGGTGCCATCCCCGCTGTTCTTCTGCGCATTCCCGGAACCCCCGCAGCCGTTGCCACAACGTTCGACGGTTATCCGATGGCGCAAAAGGGCGAGGGCGGATTTGCGCTGCAAGTGGCCGTCGTCTCATCTTCGATCGGCGGCATCGCAAGCGCCTTTGCCCTGATGCTGCTCGCGCCTCCGCTCTCCAAGGTCACGCTCCTGTTTGGCCCTTCGGAAGTGTTCTGGGTTGCCGTGTTCGGCCTTGCCAGCATCATCTTCCTGCTGGGAGGCAATCCGGTAAAAGGGCTGATCAGCGCCTGTTTCGGTGTCTTCGTCTCAGTGGTGGGATCGGACCCGATCTATGGAAATGATCGCTACACTTTCGGACAGCTGGAGCTTCTGGACGGCGTCAATATCGTCATTCTGCTCGTCGGCCTCTACGCGCTGCCTCCGGTCATCGATCTGCTCGAAACGCCTTTGAAAACGGACGGCGTCAACAGTTCCAAACTGGGAACGGAGCCGATCTGGCGTGCGCTGCCTCGCATGTACCGCTTCTGGAAGACATGGATCCGTTCATCGATCATCGGGATCTGGATCGGAATTCTTCCGGGAGCCGGCGGTTCGATGGCTGCTTTCATGTCCTATAACGAAGCTCGCCGGGCCTCGAAAACACCCGATACCTGGGGCAATGGTGAACCCGAAGGCGTTGCGGCCGCGGAAACGGCAAACAATGCGGACACCGCTTCCGCGCTGATCCCGGCCCTGACACTTGGCATCCCGGGAACTGCTGTCGCTGCGGTTATGCTGGGTGGGTTGCTGGTGCATGGTCTGCAGCCGGGACCCATGCTGTTCCGGGACAATCCGGACGTGGTATTCGGCTTCATGTGGCAGTTCCTGTTCGGCGCGATCCTTCTGGTGCTGCTTGGCGGGGCACTGGCAACGAACAGTTTTGCGCGCCTTTTAAATCTCCCGCGTCCTCTCCTGGGGTCGGTCATCATCGTCTTGATGCTGATCGGGGTCTATTCGATCCACGGACGGATGTTCGATGTCTATCTGATGCTCGGCTTCGGTGCGATCGGCTGGGTAATGGACAAGCTCAAGTTCCCGCTGCCACCGGTTGTCCTGGGTCTGATCCTGGGTGGGTTTGCCGAGGAAAACCTTCGTCTTGCCTTGCGGATCGGACGCGGCGACTGGCTGGTCCTGTTCTCGAACACAACCAGCCTGGTTCTGGTCGCCCTGACGGTCGCGGTTGTCGTCGGTCCGATGATCAAGCGTCGGTTTCAGGCCGCCAAAAGGGAAGAGGCTACCAGCTGACAAGACCTTGAGTGTCTGACGGGAAACATGCCTGAAAAATCAGGACCCCGGTGCAGAACGATGAGTTCGCATCGGGGTTTTCCGCCGGTTCCATTTCTTTCCGTGAGATCCGTGTGCTGTGGTTTTTCGGGGATCCGCCACAGTACCTTTCGGAGGACTGACGGAGCCGCAACATGGTTAGGTTTCGACTGCTATTCGTAGCTCAGTGCATCCTTTGGAAAACAGCGGGCAAGATGGTCGATGAATGATCGGACAGCTGGCGGCAGCCCGCGCCGCGTCGTGAACACCAGATGCACGATCCCTTTCTGACTTCGCCATTGCGGTAGGACACGCACAAGATCCCCGGTAGCCAGTTCCGCGCTGCAGACGTGGTCGGGCAATAGCGCTACACCGAGACCCTTCTTCACGGCAGTTCGGGTTGCCGAAAAATCCGCGCAGCCCATCCTGGCCTGCTTTCGAAACGCGCGGGTTTCTCCCATATCGGTTTCGATGTGCCATTCGATTTCATCCGCGCTATCGCTCGTCGATAGCAAGGGAACTTTGTCCAGGTCATCGACCTCATGAACGGTCTGCGCCAGGCCTGGGTTTGCAACCAGAATTCTGATTGAGGTACCGATCGTACGCATTGTCAGCGAGGCATCGCTGGTCAACGCCGTGCGCACACGCAAGGCGAGGTCAATGCGTTCCGAGATCAGGTCCAGCGCCCGATCGGCAGCTACCAGCTGCAGCCGTACCTTGGGGTGACGAGACAGGAACTCGCTTATCAGCGGGGCAACAACCTCAACGAGGCCGGTTGGGCATCCGAAGCGGATCAGCCCGTGCGGTTCTGCCCTGGATTCCGCAACCAGGGCATGGGCGTGTTCAGCTTCCGACTGCATGCTGCGGCACCGCTCATAGAATTGCTTCCCGATGTCGGTGACCCGAAACCGACGGCTTGATCTTTCGATCAGCCTTACGCCCAGACGCTCTTCCAGAGCCGCTATTCGCCGGCTGAGCTTTGACTTGGGAACGCCGATCGCCCGGCCCGCCGGCGCAAACCCGCGATGCGCCACCACCTCGGCGAAATAAGCCAGGTCATTCAGGTCTTGCTGCATCTATCGTTCTTCCTATGGAACGCTAAGTGTTGAAATTGTCCACTACAGAAACGATCGTTCCATTTGCATCTTCTTGTCAACGGCAATCGTGCCGTCAGACAGGAGAATGAAATGACACAGAACTTCGAGAACAAGGTTGTGGTTGTCACCGGCGGAACCAGTGGTATCGGTCTGGCGACGGCAAAAGCATTCGCATCTGCGGGGGCATCGGTCTTCATCACCGGTCGCCGCCAGGCAACTCTTGACGAAGCCGTCAAGTCCATTGGCGGGAGAACGACCGGCGTGCAGGGGGATATGTCCGTGCTTGCAGATATCGACCGGCTGTACGACGCGGTCCAGCAGCAGCACAGCCAGATTGATGTACTCTTCGCCAATGCCGGTGGAGGTGAATTTGCCCCGCTCGGCGAGATCAGCGAAGAGCACTATCAAAAGACCTTCGATACCAATGTGAAAGGTGTTCTTTTCACCGTGCAAAAGGCGCTGCCGTTGCTGCGGGACGGAGCCTCGATCATCCTGACGTCTTCGACCACGGGCACCGCGGGGACACCGAACTTCAGTGTCTATTCGGCAACCAAGGCGGCAGTGCGCAATTTCGCCCGCAGCTGGATCCTCGATCTGAAGGACCGCAATATCCGGGTGAACACCATCAGCCCAGGGCTGACCGAGACCGCCGGCCTCAACGATCTCTTTGGCGGCGGTGAGCAGGCCGAAGGTGTCAAGAACCACATCCTCGGCAATATTCCCTCGGGCCGGATCGGCCGGCCGGAAGACATCAGCAACGCAGTGCTCTTTCTTGCTTCAGAGGCATCGAGCTTCGTCAACGGCATCGAGCTGTTCGTCGATGGCGGCATGAACCAGATCTAAGTCCACGGTTGACCAGACGGTCCGGGCCGACAACCGGCTTGGCCGTCTGGCCCACGCGCTCACTTCAATATGCTCTCAAGGAGTCTCTTCGATGGAAGTCGGAATTCTGGGCGCAGCGTCGCTCGGGCAGACCCTCGCCAGCCGGCTGGCCGCTGCCGGTCACAACATAGTCCTGGCCAACAGCCGCGGGCCGGAAAGTCTTCGCGATGTCATCACGCGTCTTGGGAAAGGGATTACCGCCGGCCATGCGGCGGAGGCCATGAACAAACCGGTTGTTGTCCTGGCCATGCCATGGACGAAACTCAGCGACGTGCTTGCGCCTGATATCGACTGGGACAACCGCGTCCTGATCGACGCGACAAATATCTTCACCAGCTATGCACCGTCGTTCGAGATCGATGACCTTGGGGAAGAGACCGGCAGCGAGATTGTCGCCCGCCTGGCCCCCGGCGCCCGTGTCGTCAAGGCGTTCAACACTCTTCCTGTCGCCACAATGATCGCGCCGTTACTGGAAGAACGTTTGCGGCGAGTCCTGTTCGTGGCCGGTGACGACGAAGACGCTGTCGCCATCGCACAGAATCTTGTTTCAGACATCCATCTGCACCCGGTGTACCTCGGCTCGCTGGCGACAGGTGGGAGGCTGATGGAACTCGGCGGCGCGCTGAGCGGCCTGGAACTCTTCATCGATGGCGGCAGGTGATAGAGCTGACCCGACGGCCCACACGTGTGACACCGATGACGACCCGGTCCTCGAGTAGCCGAAAGCGGTAGCGCAAGAATAGAAATGGCGGAGGAGGGAAGACAAGGTCCCGACCCGGAGCCATGCGCTAAAGTAGCCGAAGGCGGTAGCGCAAGGATAGATATGGCGGAGAGAGGGGGATTCGAACCCCCGGAACGCTTGCGCGCTCAACGGTTTTCGAGACCGCCCCGTTCAACCACTCCGGCACCTCTCCGCGGTACTTGCGATGTACGGGTCTCAAGTGGCGCGGAACATAGACACACTCTGCGCGCCCTGCAAGCCCGGAAATGAGTTCTTTTTTCAGTTTGTGGATTGGGGCTGTTTTTGCCCGGTTTGTCTGCTTCCTGGGCGCGAATTTACCGCCTGCAGACGTATTTGCGCGACGCGAAAAGCGGTCTGCAGGGAGCCCGGGGAAGGGGAGGAGGGAACACCGTGGAGATTCGGATTGACCGGATGTCGGCTTGCCCCGATAACGGCCGTCAACGCCGATTGGCGTATCCCTGTTTGCGGGAATCGTGGTGACCACGAGAGAAACCGCCGCGAATGCGATGGCGCCAGGGAAACGAAAACAAGCGGTTTTGCGGCAGAAAGGCCAGATTTCCGTTTGACAACGAGAACCGGCCGACTATATTGCGCGGGCTCGAAAAGGTTCGCTTTTTCGAGTTATGTTTGTCGTTCAAGGCCTGCCGGGCTTTAAAAGCTTCACGCTCAACCCGACACAAAGACTTGTCAGCCAGGGTCAAGACCTGGAGAGACAGGCGCCTCGGTTCGACCTGAAAAGCAGCCGGTTCGATGGTTTAACAGCCCGTTCCGGTGTGTCAAAAACGAAAAGAAGGACGTGCGAGACATGTTCGCAGTGATCAAGACGGGTGGCAAGCAGTACACTGTTGCCGCCGATGACCTCCTGAAGGTCGAAAAGCTCGATGCCGAAGCCGGCAGCACCGTCACCTTTGAAGAGGTTCTGATGGTCGGCAATGGCACCGACACCACCGTTGGCGCTCCGCTTGTCGAAGGCGCAACCGTGGTTGCCGAAGTGGTCGAACAGGGCCGTAACCGCAAGGTTATCATTTTCAAGAAGCGCCGGCGTCAGAATTCCCGCCGCCGCAACGGCCATCGTCAGGCTTTCACCCTCGTGAAGGTGACCGATATCCTGACCGGTGGTGCAAAGCCGGCCAAGAAGGCAGCGCCGAAGAAGGCAGCGCCGAAGGCTGAAGAAACCGCTGAAGCCGCACCGGCTGCAGCAGAAGGCGCCGACGACCTGAAGAAACTCGATGGCGCCGGTCCGGCAGCTGTGAAGAAGCTGAACGAAGCAGGTATCACCACCTTCGCTCAGATCGCAGCAATGTCCGCTGACGACGTCGCACGCGTTGAAGAAGAAACTGGCCTGAAAGGCAAGTTCGAACGCGGTAATTGGGTTGAGCAGGCCAAGGAACTGGCTGGCAACTAAGCCGCCGCTCCCGAACCTAAAAAGTATTCGAAGAACGAGGAGTTCTAACGATGGCACATAAAAAGGCAGGCGGCTCGTCCCGCAACGGCCGCGACTCAGCTGGCCGCCGTCTCGGCATCAAGAAATTCGGCGGGGAAGCTGTGATTCCCGGCAACATCATCGCGCGTCAGCGCGGCACTACCTGGCACCCGGGCACCGGCGTTGGTATGGGCAAGGACCATACCATCTTCGCAACCGTGGAAGGCAAGGTAGAGTTCCAGGCGAAAGCCAACAAGCGAACCTACATTAACGTGCTCCCGGTAGCGGAAGCAGCGGAGTAAAGCCGACGTGAAGTTTCGAAACGCCGGCGTCCCGTAAGACCCCGGCAATTCGAGACAGGTCAGCAATCCGACCAGTCAAGATCCAAGGGGGAGATGGGGCGCCATCTCTCCCTTGATTTGTTTTGGCTGGAGGAAAAGATGGTTGTTGAAAGTGACGGTTTATTAGACGAAAGCAGTCTGGCTGCGGCCCCATTGCCGCAGGAAGCGGTTCGTGTGCGGCTCGACAAGCCGCGTATGGACGATTTGGCCGATATGGTGTTTCTGGCCAACAACAAGAAAGTGGCGGCAAACCTTTCCACCATGCCGCATCCCTTCGCATTGGACGATGCCCGGGCGCTGGTCGCCAAGGCCGCGATCAACCAGCCCCGTTCTGCAAGCTTTGCCATCCGCCTGAAGTTAACCGGCCGGCTGATCGGCATCGCGCGGTATGCCAATGTCGAGCCCGGCGGTCCGGTGCATGTCGGCTATTGGCTGGGTGAACCCTTCTGGGGCCAGGGTCTGGCGACAGAGGCGGTGCATGCACTGGTCGACCATGCCTTCACCTATCATGACATCGGCGAGCTGCAGGGATCCTGCAGGGTCACCAACCCGGCATCGCGCCGGGTGCTCGTCAAATCCGGATTTCAGTATCGCGACCAGGCCATGATCCGCTCTCTCGGGGCGGGTGGCTCGGTGCCCATCGAGCGCTATACGCTGGAGCGGGCTGTCTGGAAGTCATTGAAAAGATGGGGGCAGGGACGATGAGCATGTTGCCTGAGCTGAAAACGAGACGCCTGATCCTGCGGCCGATCGAGATGTCGGACGCCGAAGCCATGGTTGCGCTGGCGGGCAAGGATTTCGAGGTCGCCCGCTGGATGACGTCGTTCACCTGGCCTTATGAGGACGGGGCTGCGGAAGCCTTCCTGAAGACGGTGGTCGGCAAGGATCCGTTCGAAACCGAAGCGCTGTTTGCCATTACGCTCGGTGGGGTGTTCATCGGGGTGGTTGCCATCGAACCGCCGGGTGACCTGGATGATCTGCCGAACCTGCCGACACTCGGCTATTGGCTCGGCCGGGCGTTTCAGGGGCATGGCTATGCCAGCGAGGCTGTAGAGGCTGCTCTCGCCTGGGCGTTCGAAGCCTTCGAGACGGACGCCATAGCCGCGCGCGCCTTTGAGGACAACTTCCGCTCCCGCGGTCTGCTGCGGAAAATGGGTTTCAAGCCTTACTCCATGACGGAACGTTTTTCGAAGGCACTGGATCGCAGGGTTTCCAACGTGATCGTCCGCCTGGCGCGCACGGATTTCGAAGCCCGCAAGGAAGCGGCCTGATGTCGCCCGTTCTGAAGACCGAGCGTCTGGTCCTTCGAGCCCCGCGCCCGGAGGATCTGGACCGCTGCGCCGAGCTTCTGGGGGACTACGAAGTCGCCAAGATGCTGTCGCGGGTTTCCTACCCTTACGATCTGGAGCAGGGCCGGGCTTATCTGGCGCTGTCTGTCGAGCGCTGGTCGACATGGCAGGAGGCGGAGGAACTCGGTTTCCAGATCGACTGCGACGGCCTGATGATCGGTGGCATCGGCTTCAAAAAGTTGCGGGAGGCCCCGGAGATCGGCTATTGGCTGGGGCGTGCCTATTGGGGCAAGGGATATATGAGCGAAGCAGTGCAGGCGGCGGTCGCCTGGCTGTTCGGCAATACGGATCACAAGTTGGTCGCCTGCGAAGCCATGACAGAGAACCCGGCTTCGCTCGGCGTTGCCCGGAAATTGGGTTTCCGGGAAGTTGGTGAAGTGGGCTGTGCCAGCGTGTCGCGAGGCTGTACGATGCCCGCCATTCGCACCGAGATGACACGAACAGACTTTCTGAACGGCCATTGATCCGATCGGGATCCGGCCTGAAACAGGACGAAAAGAGAAAAAGAAAATGAAATTCCTTGATCAGGCCAAGATCTATGTGCGCTCTGGTAATGGCGGAGCGGGCTGCGTATCGTTCCGGCGCGAGAAATACATCGAATATGGCGGACCGGACGGTGGTGACGGCGGCAAGGGTGGTGATGTCATCATCGAATGTGTCGACGGCCTGAACACGCTTATCGACTATCGCTACAAGCAGCACTTCAAGGCGGAAACCGGCATTCACGGCATGGGCCGCAACCGCACCGGCGCGCACGGCGGCGACGTTGTGCTGAAGGTTCCTGTCGGTACCCAGATCTTCGAGGAAGACAACGAGACGCTGATCGCCGACCTGACCGAGCTTGGCCAGAAGGTGATGCTTCTGAAAGGGGGCAATGGCGGCTTCGGCAACGCCCATTTCAAGTCGTCGGTCAATCAGGCGCCGCGCAGGGCCAACCCTGGTCTTGAAGGCGAGGAAAAATGGATCTGGCTGCGGCTGAAGCTGATCGCCGATGCCGGCCTGGTCGGCCTGCCCAATGCGGGCAAGTCCACCTTCCTTGCAACGGTATCGGCTGCAAAGCCGAAAATTGCCGACTATCCGTTCACGACCATTCACCCCAATCTTGGCATCGTGCAGATCGACGGTCGCAGCTTTGCCATGGCCGATATTCCCGGCTTGATCGAGGGGGCGCACGAAGGCACGGGCCTTGGCGACCGCTTCCTTGGGCATGTCGAACGCACTCGCGTTCTGCTTCATCTGGTTGACGGCTCCGGCCAGGAAGACCCGGGCGAAGCCTATCGGATCGTGCGCGGCGAGTTGGATGCCTATGGCGCCGGGCTTACGGAGAAACCCGAGATCGTGGCGCTCAGCAAGTGCGACGCTCTCAATGAAGACCTGATTGCCGAAAAGGCGGCGAGCCTTGAGGAAGCCTGTGGTCAGAAACCGCTGATCCTGTCCTCGGCCAGCGGCCTCAATGTCGACCGGGCGCTGCGCATGATCGTGCGCGCGATTGACAGGGACAAGGAAGAAGAAGCCAACCAGGTGCCTGCACCCGAACAAGAGGGCTGGCATCCCTGATGTCCCGCAGTCTGAGAGACTTCAGCCGCATCGTTGTCAAGATCGGCTCCGCCCTGCTTGTCGAGCAGGGCGAACTCAAGCGTAGCTGGCTCAACGCGCTGATCGCCGATGTGGTCAAGCTGTCCGATGCCGGTGCGGAGGTGCTGCTTGTCTCCTCCGGATCGATTGCGCTTGGCCGCGGTATTCTCGGGCTGCCGGGTGGACCGCTGAAGCTGGAGGAAAGCCAGGCGGCGGCCGCAGCCGGTCAGATCGCGCTGGCCCAGGCCTATGCGGATGCCCTCGGCGCGCATGGCAAGAAGGCTGGTCAGATCCTGCTGACCCTTGGCGACACGGAAGAAAGGCGGCGCTATCTCAATGCGCGCGCCACTATCGGCACTCTGTTGAAGCTTGGTGCGGTACCGATCATCAACGAAAATGATTCCGTGGCGACTTCCGAAATTCGTTATGGCGACAACGACCGGCTGGCAGCGCGTGTTGCCACCATGGCCAGCGCCGACTGCCTTGTGCTGCTGTCGGATATTGACGGGCTTTATACCGCACCGCCCCAGCAGAACCCCGATGCAGTGTTCCTGCCGGAAGTGCCGCGCATTACCCATGAAATCGAATCCATGGCCGGCAGCGCCGGGTCGGAGCTTTCGCGCGGCGGCATGAAGACGAAAATCGATGCCGGCAAGATCGCGACCGCGGCCGGAACGTCGATGGTGATCACCTCCGGCAAGGAACTCAACCCGCTTCAGCGGCTGGATCAGGGCGCCCGCGGCACCTGGTTCCCGGCGCTCAGTTCACCTGCCAGCGCCCGCAAGGCCTGGATTGGCGGCCATCTGGAGCCGCGCGGCGAAATCCGGCTGGATGCAGGTGCGGTCAAGGCGATGACGTCTGGCAAGAGCCTCCTGCCTGCCGGAGTGACATCTGTATCGGGAAGTTTTTCGCGCGGCGACGCCGTGACATTGCTCAACCCGGAAGGCCGGATCATCGGCCGGGGGCTGATTGCATATGACGCGGACGAGGCGCAGTTGATTGCAGGCCGCAACAGCCGCGAGATTGAAGCCATCGTCGGCTATCCGGGCCGGGCGGAAATGATCCACCGGGACGATCTGGTTCTGGAACTGCCCGCGCTCGAGTGAGTGTGAGCGAACCGATGGATGCCTTTTGAGGCAGAACGCGCTAAAACGCGGAAAGACTGGCGGCGGTGAGCGCCGCAAAACGGGAGCAAGTGAGTATGCTGGAAGTAGTCGAGGCAAAGACGACCGAGGACTTGATGGCAGAGATCGGGCAGCGCGCCCGTGCTGCCGGCCGGATCCTTGCCATCGCTCCAGCAGACCAGAAGAACAAGGCCCTGGCCGAAATGGCAGCCGCCGTTCGGGCTGCAATTCCGGATATTCTTGCAGGCAACCGTCTCGATCTTGAAGCGATGAAGGCAGGCGGCCAGACGGCAGCGTTCCTGGATCGTGGCACACTTACGGAAGAGCGGATCGAGGCGATTGCCAAAGCCCTTGAGGACATAGTCGCGCTGGACGATCCCGTCGGCAGCGTGATCGCCGCCTGGGACCGGCCGAACGGCTTGAAGATCGAACGTGTGCGCACGCCCCTGGGTGTTATCGGTGTCATTTACGAAAGCCGCCCGAACGTGACCGCGGATGCAGGCGCGCTGTGCCTGAAAGCCGGCAACGCCGTTGTTCTGCGTGGCGGATCCGACACCATCAATTCCAACCGGGCGATCCATGCGGCCCTGCAAAAAGGCCTCGTTGCCGCCGGTCTGCCGGAAGATGCGATCCAGATCGTTCCGGTGACCGACAGGGCCGCTGTTGGCGAAATGCTGCGCGGTCTTCAAGGCAACCTCGATGTCATCGTCCCGCGTGGTGGCCGCAGCCTTGTCGAGCGTGTGCAGACCGAAGCTCGCGTGCCGGTCTTTGCCCATCTGGAAGGCCTGGTGCATATCTTCGTCGACAAGGCGGCAGATCTTGAGAAATCCGTCGAGGTGGTCGTCAATTCCAAGCTGCGCCGGACCGGCATCTGCGGTGCGTTGGAAACATTGCTGGTGCATGAAGACGTGGCCCACAGCCACTTGCCGGTGATCGTGAAGGCACTTCAGGAAAAGGGCTGCGAGATCCGGGGCGGTGCGATTGTGCGCGACATCTGCGAAAACATCGTGCCGGCAAGCGAGGACGACTGGTCGACGGAGTATCTGGACAAGATCCTTTCGGTGAAGGTTGTCACGGATCTCGACGCTGCCATGGAGCATATCGCGCGCTACGGTTCCAACCATACCGATTGCATCCTGACCGAAGATCAGGCGACTGCCGACCGGTTCCAGCGGGAAGTGGATTCAGCCATCGTGCTGCACAATGCTTCAACCCAGTTTGCCGATGGTGGTGAATTCGGCATGGGCGCCGAGATCGGCATTGCCACTGGGCGCATGCACGCACGCGGACCAGTGGGCGTGGAGCAGCTGACCAGCTTCAAGTACAAGGTGCATGGCACCGGCCAGACCCGCCCGTGACGACCGCCCTTGAGGACCGCCAGGAATGCCCGCCCGTAATGACCAATCGTGAGTTCGCCTGAATGAGCCCCTTGAGTCTTGGCGCGGGACTGGACCGTGACTGGATGAAACTGCCCCATGCCGAGCCGGGCAACCGCATCGGCATTTTCGGCGGATCCTTCAATCCTCCTCATTCAGGTCACCGGCTGGTGGCTTCGACCGTGTTGAAGCGGCTGGGGTTGGATCAGGTCTGGTGGCTGGTGACACCTGGCAACCCGCTCAAGAGCCACGCGGACCTGGCGCCGCTGGAGCGGCGGCTGCGCCTGACGGCGGACCTTGCCGACCATCCACGCATGAAGGTCACCGCCTTCGAGCAGGTTCTGGGAACACCCTATACGGCCAGAACGCTGGTTGCCCTGCGCCAGATGCGTCCATCTGTCCGATTCGTTTGGGTCATGGGGGCTGACAATTTAGCCGGCTTCCATCGCTGGCAGGACTGGCGCGACATCGTCGGCTCGGTGCCGATCGCCATTGTCGACCGGCCGGGAGCCTCCTTGTCAGTGATGTCGTCTCCCATGGCAAAAGCCTATGAAAAATATAGGCTTCCGGAAGAAGACGCGGCACTTCTGCCGGAAATGGAGGCGCCGATCTGGACTTTTCTGCACACGCCATTGGACCGGACATCGTCCACCGATCTGCGCCTTGGGCAAAAGCGGTAAACAGCAGATTTGCCAAGAATTTCCGCGTGTCTTGAAAATGCCAAACGGGAAGCGGTATTATAGGGACGGTCGCGATGAGCGCGGCCGAGGTACGGTCAACCGGTCCTGCATCCAAAACGGGTGACGTACGAAGTCGGACGTTTCAGTTCGTGACGACGTTGGGCGCGGGACGGCATAAACGGCGAAAGGCACAACACCTGACCATGACCTTTGAAAGTGGGCGGACAGACATGTCCTCTCCTCTGCAGGCTTCCGTAGGTAAAGAACTTGCGGCAGACCTCCTCGATACGGTCCTCACCAGTCTTGACGACTCCAAAGCTGAGGACGCTGTTACCCTCGACATCGCAGGCAAGAGTTCACTGGCCGATTACATGGTAATCGTGTCCGGTCGTTCCCATCGTCACGTGGGCGCGATTGCCGAGCACTTGCTGAAAGACCTCAAATCGGCCGGCGCCGGATCGGCAACGGTTGAGGGTCTGAACATTTGCGATTGGGTGCTGATCGATGCGGGTGATGTGATCGTACACATCTTCCGTCCGGAGGTTCGCGGCTTCTACAATCTTGAGAAGATGTGGGCACCGGAAGAGGATGCGGCACCGCATTACATCGGCTGAGCCGGCATTGAGGCCCTGAGGCAGGGCCTCCGTCTGCTGCCGGGCAGATTTTTCACCGGATCGATCTCCGGCAGGGACTTATGCGCTTTACGCTCTTCTGCATTGGCAAAATGAAAGCCGGTGCGGACAAAGAACTTTTCGACCGATATATCGACCGCGCCCGCAAGACAGGCCGCGGTCTCGGCGTTACCGAAGTCATCCTCAACGAAATGCCGGAAAGCCGTGCGCAGCGCGCCGATGACCGCAAGGCGGAAGAAGCGCGGGGAATTCTTGCCGCGCTCAATGCCGGTGCGCGGCTGGTGGTGCTGGACGAGAACGGCAAGAACCTGACCAGCCCGGCCTTCAGCCAGAAACTGGAAGCCTGGAAGGATGAAGGTGTTCCCGAAGTTGTCTTTGCCATTGGCGGAGCGGATGGTCACGGTCAGGAAGTTCTGAGCCGCGCCGATCTTAAACTCGCTCTTGGTGCCATGACCTGGCCGCATCAGATCGCCCGCATTCTTTTGGCGGAGCAGGTCTACCGCGCCATGACGATCCAGTCCGGTCACCCTTATCACCGTGTGTGAGACTTCTGAAAGAGCCCTGGGAGAGAACCGGTGATACCGGCACTTGAGACCGAAAGACTGATCCTGCGGCCGATGACCATGTCGGACTGGCCGGCGTACGAGGATTTGATGGCCTCGGATCGATCCCAATATATGGGAGGCCCGCTATCGCGGTTTGCAGCCTGGGGCCTGTTCTGTCACGACATTGCGCAATGGCAGTTGATGGGGCATGGGGCCCTGATGATGGAGGCGCGCGGCTCCGGCGAGGTCTTCGGTCAGGTCGGTATCAATCATGGCCCGCTTTTTCCGGAACATGAACTCGGCTGGTTCGTCTATGAGCATGCGGAGGGAAGGGGCTACGCTTTCGAGGCGGCCGGGGCCTTTCGTGACTGGGCACGGCAGGAGCGCCGTCTACCGTCGCTCGTCAGTTATATGGATCAGGAAAACACCCGCTCGGCGCGCCTTGCCGAACGGCTTGGAGCGCATCTCGATGTCGATGCTGCGCGCCCGGACCCCAAGGATATTGTCTACAGACATTACTGATCGTGAAGGACAGGAGATGGGGTTTCCGCCGGAAAACCTGTTGTCGTAACGGCACTATGACCAAAAATTAACGATTGAAACGGCGGAAAAAGGCGAGAATGCCTGTATCTCGCCGCATTCGCCACGTAACGGTCATCGATCAGACAGAAGAGGGAATGCGATCCTCGGTGGGAGCAGAAGTTAATTGGCCGGTCACTAGGGTAAACGGTTCGTTAACGCAGACTGTGTATCGCATTGGAAGATAACCCTTTGGGAGCTTAGGCAGGTTGATAGCGGATCGCATGACAGCGGCGCGTTCGGAACTCGAGAGACGGAAGAAATTCCGCCCGCTCTTGAGTGGCCTGACTGCGGCCTTGCTCGTTCTGCCCCTGCCAGCCGGATCGACGGAAAGTGTCGACGAGACCACCACCCAGGAACAGGCGGCTCCGCCTGCTGAGGTGACTGCTGCACTGGAACGCAAGAAACAACGCGAAGAGGAACTTGCCGCGCTGTCGCGCGATATCGAGGTATCGACGGACCGGCAGGCGACCATCGCACGCGAAATCCGCGCACTTGATCGCGACCGGGACACGTTGAATGCCAAGATCATCAGCACGTCCGACACGATCAAGGGCCTGGAAGGCGAACTGACCGATACCGAGCGGCGGCTGCGCGCGCTGGGGGAGAACGAGGACGCGGTGCGCTTGTCGCTGATTGCTCGCCGCGACGTGCTGGCAGAAGTTCTGGCTGCCCTGCAGCGAATCGGGCGCCGTCCGCCACCGGCGCTTGCCGTGCGCCCGAGCGACGCGCTGTCGGCCGTGCGCAGTGCGATTCTCCTGAACGCGGTCATGCCGGAGCTGAAGGTGGAAACCGAGGCGCTGGCAGCAGATCTTGAGGAATTGCACCGTCTGAAGACGGTGATTGCTGAGGAAAAAAACCGCCTGCGCGGCGACGCGATGCGATTGGCTGAGGAAAAGTCCCGGCTGGAGCTTCTTCTGAGCGCGAAAAGGCAGGAACATCAAAGATCGGTACAGGACCTTCAGGAAGAGAAGGAGCGTGCAGCGGAACTTGCGGACAAGGCGGGATCTCTCCAAGAATTGATCGCGACCCTGGAAGTGGAAATCGAGAGCGCCCGGGAGGCGGCGGAAAAGTCGCGTCAGGCAGCACTCGAGGCCAGGAAAAATCCGTCGCGCTCGTATGATCCCTTTGCGGATCCTGGGCGTCTGGCACCGGCCATTTCGTTCCAGGAAGCCAAGGGCAAGCTGCCTCAGCCTGTTGCCGGTACGCTTTTGAAGGACTATGGCCAGGAAGACGATTTCGGCGGTGTGACGGAGGGTCAATCTATCGCCACACGGCCTGGGTCCAATATTACGTCACCTGCCGACGGATGGGTGGTCTACTCCGGACCGTTCCGTTCATTCGGACAGCTCTTGATCCTGAATACCGGCGACGGCTACCATGTGTTGCTGGCCGGAATGGACCGGATCGATGCGGAGTTGGGGCAATTTGTTTTGACCGGGGAACCGGTCGGAGTGATGGGCGCAACCCAGTGGGCAAGCGCTTCGACGTTCGGTTTGGGCTCGACCCAGCCGATCCTTTATGTTGAATTCCGGAAAGACGGTCGTGCGATCGATCCCACACCCTGGTGGGCACGCACTGAAGAAGAAAAGGCTCGCGGATGATACGGAAAGCTTCCTTGCTGCTTGTGGGTGCTCTCATGGGAGCAGCAGCAATCACGACACTGTCCCAGATGCCGATCAATGTCTCGGTAGCGGCCAATGCGGCGGCAACGGATACGTACCGGCAGCTTAACCTGTTTGGCGACGTGTTCGAACGCGTGCGGTCAGACTACGTGGAAGTCCCTGATGACGCCCAGCTCATCGAGAGCGCCATCAATGGCATGTTGACCTCCCTCGACCCGCACTCCAGCTACATGTCTCCGAAGAGCTTCCGGGACATGCAGGTGCAGACCCGCGGCGAATTCGGTGGTCTCGGCATTGAAGTCACCATGGAAGAAGGCCTCGTGAAGGTCGTGTCGCCGATCGACGATACGCCTGCCGCCAAGGCGGGTGTCCTGGCAGGTGACTACATCACCTACATCGACGGCGAACAGGTCCAGGGACTGACCCTCAACGAAGCGGTCGAAAAGATGCGCGGGCCGGTCAAGACGGACATCGTGGTGACGGTGCGCCGCAAGGGCCGCGCCGAACCGTTCGACATCACCATCACCCGCGACATCATCCGCATCCGTTCGGTTCGCTGGCGGGAAGAGGATGACGTCGGATATGTTCGCGTCACCCAGTTCAACGAACAGACCTTCGACGGCCTGAAGGAAGGCATCGAGGAAATGACCGCGAACATCGGTGAAGACAAGCTCAAGGGTTTCGTCATCGATCTGCGCAACAACCCGGGTGGTCTGCTGGATCAGGCAATTGCCGTTTCCGACGCCTTCCTGGACCGTGGCGAGATTGTTTCAACACGTGGCCGTGAAGCCGACGAAACCCAGCGCTACAACGCACGGGCTGGCGACCTGACAACCGGCAAGCCGGTAATCGTGCTGGTCAACGGCGGCTCGGCCTCCGCTTCGGAAATCGTTGCAGGTGCGCTGCAGGATCATCGCCGGGCAACCATCCTCGGCACGCGGTCCTTCGGCAAGGGCTCGGTTCAGACGATCATCCCGCTTGGTGCCAACGGCGCCATCCGCCTGACCACGGCTCGGTACTACACCCCGTCTGGCACATCGATCCAGGCCAAGGGCATCGTGCCGGACATTGAGTCCCTGCAGGATCTGCCGGACGATCTGGTCGGCCGTGTCGATACCAAGGGCGAAGCCGGGCTTCGTGGCCACCTGGAAGCTTCCGAAGGTGAGGAAGAATCCGGTAGCCAGGCCTATGTGCCGTCCGATCCGAAGGATGACACCCAGCTGAACCTGGCACTCGACCTTCTGCGCGGTAATCAGGTGAACAGCGCCTTCCCGCCGGTCTCCGACAGCGCGGCTGTCAAAAACTAAATCAAAAAACGCGCGCCGGTCCGCCGGCGCGCGACTTGTCGTTCTCGTTCTGCGTATATCAAAAACAAACTTTCCGGTTCGGGGACATCCTGAAACCGGGCAATAGGCTCAGGACGATATGTCGAGCGAAGATCTCACAGCTCCTTTAGGCATGGGCAAGCGGCGGCTGGTCAGGCTGCCGTTCGGTCTTATCGGGGTCGGTATTCTGAGCGTGATCCTCACTTCTACGCTCGTCTGGATCACTGTTGTCGACGACCCGCTTGGCGGAGAACCCGTTGCCGTTCTGCCGCTCGACGCCATTGTCGAAGGCGTGACCTCCCAGGACATCGAAGTGGTCGAGATCCGCCCGGGCATCAACGGTGACCTGGGCCCGAACCTGCGTCCGGAAAGCAGCAAGGATCTGCTTGGCCCGCGCTACGACATGGTCATGCGACCGGACGGACTGGGCCCGGAAGCTCCGGTAACTGGCCTGTCGATCAATCCGGACAGCCGTGTAAGCGAACGGTCCGATTTCGGCTTCCTGCCGAAGGTCAGCGATGCCGGGATCCGTCCGTTGGATGCCTATTCCCGGCCCATCGTTCGCGAGTTCACCTCGATCCCGAAAATTGCCGTCATCGTGACCGGGCTCGGCCTGAGTGAAACCGGTACCCAGAACGCTATTACCCGGTTGCCGGCCGATACGACCTTTGCACTTGCCCCTTATGGTGAAGACCTGGACCTGTGGATGCAGCAGGCCCGGACCAAGGGCCATGAATTGCTGCTGCAATTGCCGCTGGAGCCGTTCGATTTTCCCGACAATGACCCGGGCCCGCACACGCTGCTGGTCAGCCTGCGCCCCAATGAAATGATGGATCGGCTTGGGTTCCTGCTCACGCGGGCGACCAACTATGTCGGCGTCATTCCTGAAATGGGCGCGCGTTTCACGGCGACGAAACCCTCCATGGAGTTCCTTCTGGAAAAACTGAAGGCGCGTGGCCTGATGTTCGCCGACAACGGCACATCTTCCCGGTCCATCGCCGATGATGTCTCCAAGGAAATGCGCGTTCCCTTCAGTGGGGTGGACGTGGTGCTGGACGAAGTACCGCGTGAAGACGACATTAACGCCAAGCTGCTGCAGCTTGAAAGCGTTGCCCGTGCCCGCGGTGTCGCGGTGGCGACCGCATCCGCATTGCCCGTGACCGTGCGCCAGCTGGAAAAGTGGGTGCAGGATCTTGAAGAGCGCGGTCTCCAGCTGGTCCCCGTCAGCGCGACCATCGATCGATAATTCTGAGAAATTGAGCACCAAGAGGTATTCGTGACGAAGCTGGCACTCGGACCGGGATTTCCGGAACCCGTCGACGGTCTTCCCTATCGGCCCTGCGTCGGTATCATGCTGATCAACAAGGCAGGTAAGGTCTGGATCGGCAGCCGCGATGATGGGGGCAGTTCCTCCAACTACGAATATTGCTGGCAGATGCCGCAAGGCGGGATCGACAAGGGCGAAGCACCCGAGCCGGCTGCCCGGCGCGAGCTTTACGAGGAAACCTCGATCAAGTCCGTTTCCCTTCTGGAAGAAGCCCCGGAGTGGTTCGCCTACGACTATCCAGAAGACGTCGTCCGCGCATCGCGCAAGGGCAAGTATCGCGGTCAGGCTCAGCGCTGGATCGCCTACCGCTTCGACGGATCGGAAGACGAAATTGATATCCTCACGCCACCGGACGGCCACACCGCGGAATTCAGCGAGTGGCGCTGGGAAGATGCCGACCGGCTGCCCGGTTTGATCGTGCCGTTCAAGCGCCCGGTCTATGAGCGTGTGGTTGCCGCGTTTTCACATCTGACCTCGTAAAACGAAGCTCATCCAACACGGGCTGAAAAGCCCCCTGGAACCTGCTGGGTTCGCGGTGCTTTTTGTCCGTGAGGTGCTCCAAAGCGTCAGCATTGGAGTCCCGCTTGTCGTTTTTCAAACAGACAGGCTGACTCGGCGCGGCTAACATCCGGACCAAAATGCGGGGTAGGTCCTGGGTTCGCCTGTTCGAACCATCAGCCGCCCCCGCGAAGATCGAGAGAGGAGCGCGGACGCGAAATCCAGATGCGCTCCAGCAATACGGGAGGTACGCCAATGTCTTTCGGCAAGGGGCTTTCACGCAAGCCGTCCCAGCCAAAAGGGCGTCAGTTGGAAGATGCGGCCCTGGACGAAGTCCGGAATTTGCTGGGTGATGAGCCGCGCCGGCGCGACCTGCTCATTGAACATCTGCACAAGATCCAGGACGCATTTGGCTGTCTTGAGGCTCGGCACCTGCGCGCATTGGCCGACGAGATGCGCCTGTCGCAGGCCGAGGTCTATGAGGTCGCGAGCTTTTACCACCATTTCGACATCGTACGAGAAGGGGATGCAAAGCCTGCACCTCTGACCATTCGTGTTTGCGACAGCGTTGCCTGCGCGCTCAAGGGGGCGGACGCTCTGGCTGCAGCGCTTGAAGCCGGGGTTGATCCGGCAAAAGTCCGCATCCAGAAAGTTCCGTGCATCGGTCGCTGTGCTGGTGCCCCGGCCGTGCAGGTCGGCAAGCGGGCCATCGACAACGCAAGCGAAGTGTCCGTGCGCGCTGCCTTGTTCGAAGGAACGTCCGATCCGGTGGTTCCCGATTACATCAAGCTGGATGCCTACCGCGAAGCTGGTGGTTACAAGTTGCTGGAGCGCGTGCGCGCGGGTGAACTGGATGCAGCGGCAATTGCGGACAAGGCGCTGGAAGCAGGCCTTCGCGGCCTGGGCGGTGCAGGCTTCCCGACCGGCACGAAATGGAAGATCGTCCACGACCTGCCGGCCCCGAAATACCTCACCATCAATGGCGATGAAGGCGAACCTGGCACGTTCAAGGACCGCGTTCACCTGGAACGCGACCCGCACCGGATGCTGGAGGGCGCGCTGATCGCCGCCCATGCGATTTCCGCCGCGCGCATCTATCTCTATATGCGCGACGAATATCCGGCGGTACTCCGGATCCTGAAGACGGAAATCGAGGCCCTGCGCGAAGCGGGCATCATCACGACCATCGACATCGAACTGCGCCGCGGGGCGGGAGCCTATATCTGCGGCGAGGAAAGCGCGATGATCGAATCGATCGAAGGCAAGCGCGGCCTGCCACGCCACCGCCCACCGTACATTGCCCAGGTCGGCCTGTTCGGTCGGCCGACGCTCAATCACAACATAGAAACCCTGTTCTGGATCAGGGATATCGTCGAGAAGGGTTCGGAGTGGTTCGCCAGCCACGGCCGCCGTGGTCACAAGGGCTACCGCTCATTCTCGGTTTCCGGCCGTGTCAGGGACCCGGGCGTCAAGATGGCCCCGGCGGGGATCACCATGAACGAGCTTCTGGCAGAATACTGCGGTGGCATGGAAGAGGGGGACGTCTTCAAGGGCTACCTGCCCGGTGGTGCCTCCGGAGGCATCCTGCCCGCGTCTCTTGCCGACGAGCCGCTGGATTTCGGTACGCTCGACAAATACGGCTGTTTCATCGGCAGCCACGCCATCGTCGTTTTCTCCGATCAGGATGACATGCGCGATGTGGCATTGAACCTGATGCGCTTCTTCAAGCACGAGAGTTGCGGTCAGTGCACGCCCTGCCGGTCCGGAACGGAGAAGATGGAACATCTGCTGGCAGCAGGCGATTGGGACAAGACGAAGATCACGGATCTCGATGAAGTCATGCGATCGGCATCCATTTGCGGTCTTGGGCAGGCAGCCAGCAATCCGGTCACGTCGGTGCTGAAATTTTTCCCGGAGGAGTTCGAGAAATGAGCCAGGTCACTTTCTCCCTCGACGGTCGGATGGTCACCGCGGAAGACGGCGAAACCATCTGGCAAGTTGCCAAGCGCGAAGGCGTCGCCATTCCGCATCTCTGCCACAAGGACGCACCGGGTTATCGCTCAGACGGCAATTGCCGTGCCTGTATGGTCGATATCGAGGGCGAGCGCGTGCTTGCCGCTTCCTGTATTCGCACCCCAGCCGAAGGCATGGTGGTGAAGACCGTCAGCGAACGTGCGTCCAAGGCACGCGAGATGGTGTTTGAACTTCTGGCTGCCGACCAGCCCTCGCGTGACCATCACCCTGACCCGGAAAGTGATTTCTGGAAATGGTCCGACCATGTCGGTGTCGCCACCAGCCGCTTTGCCCCATGCGCCAAACCGGCCCAGGACATTTCCCATCCGGCCATCGCGGTCAATCTGGACGCCTGCATCGCGTGCAATCTGTGCGAGCGAGCCTGCCGGGAAGTGCAGGTAAACGACGTTATCGGCATGGCGGATCGCGGTTCGCACACGGTGCCGGTGTTCGATCTGGCAGACCCGATGGGTCTTTCCACCTGCGTTGCCTGCGGCGAATGCGTGTCGGCCTGTCCGACCGGGGCCCTGATGGAAAAGAGCCTTCTGGATGCCAGCGCCAGCAAGCGCGAGATCTTTGCCGAAGAAACCGTCGACAGCGTCTGTCCTTTCTGTGGTGTGGGCTGCCTGACGTCTGTCTCGGTGAAGGACGGCAAGATCGTCAGCGTCGAGGGACGCGACGGCCCGGCAAACGAGAACCGGCTCTGCGTCAAGGGCCGCTTCGGCTTCGATTATGTTTCCAGCCCCGAGCGCCTGACCAAGCCGCTGATCCGCCGGGACGATGCGCCCAAGCGCGGTGACATTGCCATGACGCTGGAAAACCATCTCGACTATTTCCGTGAGGCAACCTGGGACGAAGCGCTCGAGCGAGCCGTTGGTGGTCTTAAAGCGGTTTATGACGCCAAGGGCGGCCGTGGTATTGCGGGCTTCGGCTCGGCCAAGGGCTCCAACGAAGAGGCTTATCTTTTCCAGAAGCTGATCCGCCAGGGTTTCCAGACCAACAATGTCGACCACTGCACGCGTCTCTGCCACGCTTCTTCCGTGGCTGCGCTCATGGAGGGCATCGGTTCGGGTGCAGTGACTGCCCCGTTCAATGCAGCCGGCGATGCAGACTGCATGATCGTGATCGGCGCTCGTCCTGAGCAGAACCACCCGGTTGCCGCGACCTACATCAAGCAGGCGGCCAAGAACGGCACAAAGCTGATCGTCATGGACCCGCGCGGCCAGGGGCTGATGCGCTTTGCCGACTACGGCTTGAAGTTCAAGCCGGGAACCGATGTGGCGATGTTGAACGCGATCCTCAACGTCATCATCACCGAAGGCCTCTACGACAGCCAGTATATCGCCGCTCACGTGGACGGCTTCGAGGCACTGAAGGAAAAGATCGTCGATTTCACGCCGGAAGCGATGGAGCCGGTCTGCGGCATCGACGCCCAAACCCTGCGGGAAGTCGCAAGGCTTTACGCCACCAGTGCCAAGTCGATCATCTTCTGGGGCATGGGCGTTTCGCAGCATGTCCACGGCACCGACAACGTCCGCTGCCTGATCGCCATGGCGCTGACAACCGGCCAGATAGGCCGCCCGGGCACGGGCCTGCATCCCCTGCGCGGTCAGAACAACGTGCAAGGGGCATCCGACGCCGGGCTCATTCCGATGGTGTTCCCGGACTATCGTTCAGTTGAAAACCCGGATATCCGCGCCGAATTCGAAGACGCCTGGGGCCGTACACTTGACCCCGTGCGCGGTTTGACCGTGGTGGAGATCATGGACGATATCCTGGATGGTGGCATCGAGGCGATGTTCGTTCAGGGTGAAAACCCGGCCATGTCCGATCCGGACCAGGCCCATGCCCGCAAGGCACTGGCCAGTCTGAAACATCTTGTGGTTCAGGATATCTTCCTGACAGAAACCGCCTGGCATGCGGACGTGATCCTGCCTGCCTCCGCCCATGCGGAAAAGCTCGGCACGTTCACGAACACCAACCGCCAGGTTCAGATCGGCCGTCCTTGCGTGCCGATGCCCGGTGAAGCACGTGCCGACTGGCAGATCCTCATCGATATCGCCAACCGCCTGGGTCTGAACTGGACCTATGACGGCGTCCCGGCGATCTATGAGGAAATGCGGTCGCACATGAACTCGCTGAGCAACATTTCCTGGGAAAGGCTGGAGCGCGACGGCACGGTCACCTATCCGGCGGATGCCCCGGACAAGCCTGGCAACGAGATCCTGTTCGGCCAGTCCTTCCCGACGGCAGATGGCCGCGGACGCATCGTGCCGACGGATCTGGTGCCGCCGGATGAACTTCCCGACGATGATTTCCCGTTGGTGCTGACCACGGGGCGCATGCTGGAGCATTGGCACACCGGTGCCATGACGCGGCGTGCGGAAGTGCTCAATGCCATCGAACCGGAGCCAGTCGTTTCCATGAACCCGCGCGATATCGAGCGCTCGGGTCTGGACATCGGCCAGCAGGTGAGGGTGGAAACACGGCGCGGCGCGATCACATTGACCCTGCGCGCAGACCGGGACGTGTCGACAGGCATGCTCTTCATCCCGTTCTGCTTCAGCGAAGCCCCGGCCAACTTCCTGACCAACCCGCAGCTGGATCCCTTCGGCAAGATCCCGGAGTTCAAGTTCTGTGCGGCGCGGATCGGAACGGGCGGACAGCAGCAGGCGGCAGAGTGACGCCGGGTCTCGCCAGAACTCAAGGAACGAGCTAACTGCCTGAAGGCAAAAAAGGGCGGCCACTGGCCGCCCTTTTGGTATTCGCATTCACGTGGTCAGAGCAATCAATTGGCAACAATCTTGACTGCAAGCAGATCCGGCAGGGTTTGCGGTGCTGCCATCGAACCCAGGATCTGCGCCAGCGGAACCGGGTTCGGTGGCGTCAGGGTGACCTTCAGTTCACCCGGATTGTCGAGGAACTTGGATGCTGCTTCAGTAACCATCTGCGTGAAGGCCGCGTTCTGGATCGGCGCGGTCATTTGTGTTGCCTGTGCCACCAGAGCTTCCCGGAAGACATTTTCGGGGATGTTCTGAGCCTCGGCAATGTGGGCCAAGCCCTTCTTGGTGAGGCCGGCATCCTTGAAGGTCAGGGACGCGTCGACGAACTGGGCAACCACAAGGGCCATTTGTCCCTGGTTCTCGGGATCCTCGAACAAGGACTTCGGTACGTTTGCAAGACGTGCGGACAATTCGGCGCGGCCGAGCCCTTCGACATTCACCATCATGCGCTCCAGGCGCAGTTCCAGCGTTGCCTCGTCCCAGTAGAGCCGGGTCTCGTCGGACCAGACGACCGTTTCCAGACCGAGAGCTTCCAGCAATGCCTGGGCTTCCGGGTCATCGATGGCCGCGACAGGCACTTTCAGCCCTTCGGTCCTGGCGTGAAAGCTGGTCGGGATTGGCGGCACCGTGGTGGACAGCGTCATCTCGGCTCTGCCGATTTCGGTCCGACCGAGGTCCGGCACGGCAACGTCCAGTCCTTCCAGTTCATAACCGAAAGAGCGCGGCATGAACGCGCGGGCCACCTCCATCGGGTGATCCTCGCCGAAGCTTGGGTCTGCCATCAATGTGCTGATCATGGCACGCATGGGCGTATATTCGGCGAATTCGATATCGCCGATCGCCGCCCAGTCGATCTTGACCGATGCACCTTCCGGCAGGTCCGGGGCATCGAGACCGACCATCATCATTTCGCCGATACCGTCGGAGTTGATCTCCGACATGGACATTTCCTTGATGGCGATTTCCATCGGCTTTTCTGGGCCAGGTGTCGGCACAGTCACGTTGATACCGCTGATGCGGGCATCGGTGACGCCGAACGACCGGTAGAACTGGAATACGCCGGTGATCAGTTCTTCAGGGGCTGGAATCTGCTTGGCAAACAGACTGTCGAACAGGGCAAGGATGTTGTTTTCACGCTTCAGAACGGTGACTTCTGAAATCGAGGTCTTGTCGACGGCAATTTCAATAGCAAGCCCGTCGGCGATGTCCTGTTTGGACTTGTAGTCGATCGCCGACGCCGAGCCGAGCATGACCACTTCATCGCCGGTTTCGGGAACATCGGGGTCAAACAGATCGAAGAACGCTGCCGCGTCCATGTCCGTGTAAACGGTCTTGCCCTGGCTGGTGGTCTGGTTCAGCATCTGGCCCGAGGTCGTGTCCAGTGTCTGCATCGACTGGCTCATGCTGTCGATCGTGTATTCCCCGATCCGGCCATCCACAGCGTCGGCCATGCGGTAGCCGGCAATCTGCATGGTGCCTGACAGAACAAGAGTGTCCTTGCCGTCTTCGATCTCATGCGCCTCGATGGTCATCGCCGTGTTGTCGGCCTTGACTTCGTCGTAGGAAGTCAGGAGGGCGGCCTTCACGAACGGCAGCCAGCGGCTGACCTGATGCGCCTCGTCTTCTGCCGGCACTTCCGGCATGGTGAAGCTGTAGTTCGTCGCGGAAACTCCGCTCAACCGGCCGTCGATCTTCAATCGGCCCTTGCCTTCGGCGCTGGCGGAAAGAACCATTTCTGAATCGTCGGAATAGACCCAGCTTGCGGCGTCAAAGTCGCCGTCTTCATGGCTGAGACCTGTAATGGTGACCGTGCCGCTGCTGAATGAAAGCGAATAGGTCAGGTCGGTCAGCTTTTCCGGTTCGATATCCGTGGCGCCGTCATTGCCTGTGACATCCGTTTCCTCGGCCGGAATATCCTCGATGGTTCCGCTCAAGGAGATCGTGCTGTCGGTCAGGGTCAGAGTATCGGTACCTTCGTCGTAAGCGACGCTACCGTTTTCGACCTCGACACCCAGGCTCTTCAAGCCTTCTACATAAGCTTCATAGGCGGTCTCGCCGGTGTCCTGCGCAAGGGCGGAGCCGGAAACCAGCGCAAGCGCGGTGCCGAGCATGAGGAGCCGGACACGGGCCCTGGCTGGTTTGGATGAGAAAACGGAGGCGGGCTGAAAATTCAATGTCGTGGCTCCAATAAAATGATCGGAATCGAGCGGTTTGAACGAGATCGGTCCCGATAGGGTTGGACGTCCAAGTCCTCATCAAGACCTAGGCCATTCCATGACTATGTACCAATCACATGACAAGGTCGAATCGGGAAATGCCGGATCAGGATTGCGCGAGGAGCCATTCAGAACGCACGGTCTCGTCGGTTTCGACGCGCAACGCCGCGGTTTTGCGGGCCTGAAAATCTTCCTGTGCAGAAAGTTGGCCGAGTGCCCAGACGGCGGTGCCGCGAACAAGGGCGTCTGCATCGTCCAGCAGTGCTTCGATCTTGCCGAGCAGCCCAATTTCTCCGGAATTGCCGGCGGCAATCAAAACGTTGCGCAGAAACTTTCCCCGTCCGATCCGTTTCACCGGTGATCCGGAAAAGAGCTGGCGGAAAGCTGCGTCGTCCAGCGACAGGAGGTCTGCAAGCTTCGGGGTAATCATCTCCTCCCGGGCAATCAACTTGGCCTCCCGGGCAGCTTCGGCAAACTTGTTCCAGGGACAGGCAGCCAGGCAATCGTCACAGCCATAAATACGGTTTCCGATGGCTTTGCGAAACGCTTCCGGAATGGGGCCGGGGTGTTCGATGGTGAGGTAGGAAATGCAGCGTCTCGCATCGAGCTGATAAGGCGCGGGAAATGCGTTCGTCGGGCAACTGTCGAGGCAGGCGTGGCAGGAGCCGCAATGATCGCGTTCCGCGCCGCTCGGCGGCAGATCCAGTGTGGTGAAGATCGAGCCGAGGAAAAACCAGGACCCGAGATCACGTGACACGAGGTTCGTGTGCTTGCCCTGCCAGCCAAGCCCGGCAGCCTCCCCGAGCGGTTTTTCCATCACCGGTGCGGTATCGACGAATACCTTCACGTCTCCACCGGACCGGGAAACCAGGAAGCTGGCCAGTTCCTTCAAACGCCCCTTGATGACATCGTGATAGTCGCGGTGTCGCGAATAGACGGAAATGCCGCCGGTGGTCTTGTCGGCCAGATGGGCGAGGGGATGTTCGTGCGGTGCGCTGCCGGGGCCATAGTTCATCGCCAGCATGATGACAGAGCGAACCTCCGGCCATAGCGCTTGCGGTGAGGATCGGCGGTCGGCGGTTTCCGCCATCCAGCCCATGCTGCCTTCATAGCCCTTGTCCAGGAAGTGCCGCAGGCGTTCGCCCGCCTCCGGAATGCTGTCGGCAGCGGCAATCTTCACGCCGTCGAAACCGAGGGCGCGGGCCTTCTCCTCAAAGGCGGTCAGAAGCTTTTGGGTCTTTCGGTCCAAGGCCTTCGGCTGCTCGCTGGAACAACGTTCAGTTCAACCGGAACCGGTTGAACGCACGAAGAATGCGTCAGAAATCGAGATCCGCATAGGTCTGTGCGGCCGGCATGCCCAGCACCTTCTCGCCCAGGAGCGGGCGCATCGACGGCCGCGACTTGACCCGCGCATACCAGCTCTTGATGTCTTCCTGATCGCTCCAGGGCACTTCGCCCAGATAGTCGGCACACGACAGGGAGGCCGCAAGGGCGAAGTCGGCGAAGGTCAGCCGGTCGCCGGCAACCCAGCGGCGGGAGGCGACCAGATAGCCGAAGTATTTCAGGTGGTGATGGATGTTTGCCCGGGCAACGCGCAGGGCAGCCGAATCCGGTTCGCCGCCGCCGGCGGACTTCGGCATGATCTGCTTGTAGATGCGTTCGCGCACAAGATGGCCGATCACTTCCTGATCGAACTTGCCGAGGCTCCACTCGACCAGGCGTCTCGTTTCTGCGCGGGCATCGGGATGATCCGGCATCAAGCGACGGTCGGCAACCGCATAGCCCCGGGTTTCGTCCAGATACTCCATGATTGGTCCGGCGCCGCAAATGGCAGGGCCTTCGTTTTCCACGATAACCGGCACGGTGCCTGCCGCGTTCAGCACCAGGAGCGCCTGAGGCCGCTCCCATGGGTTCACGTGATGCTCCTCGAAGGCGGCACCGTATTCGCTCAGGATGAGCCGGATGAACCTTGAAGATGGCGAGAACGGATGATGGTAGAGCGTCAGCATGAAGGGGTTAAGAGCCTGAACTGTGGCAAGACTACGTCAAAGCGAATGCCGAATGCTGCAATCGCCTTAACGGAGAGTTTGCCCCGAATATGGTTATCAAGGGTTTGACGGCGTGACTTCGCTTCGTCAAATAAGCGGCGACTTGGGAGACGCCCTGAGTCGCGAGACATACTTGGTCAGGCTGGTTTTCATCAAGCCATTTGGAGACAAGATACACAATGGACGGCCAAACGATTGTTAATGCTCTCATTTTGGGGATTGTCGAAGGTCTGACCGAGTTCATTCCCGTCTCGTCTACCGGTCACATCCTGCTGCTGGGGCATTTTCTCGGCTTCGACAGCACAGGTAAAACTTTCGAGGTTCTGATCCAGCTCGGCGCCATTCTGGCGATCCTGTCGGTTTATTTCGGCCGTTTGTGGACGCTTCTGATCACGCTGCCAAGCGATCCCTCCAGCCGGCGCTTTGTGGCCGGTATCCTGATTGCCTTCCTGCCGGCCGCCGTCATCGGCGTGCTGCTGCATGGTTTCATCAAGGAAGTGCTGTTCGAAACGCCCGCGCTTATCTGCACGACATTGCTGCTCGGTGGCATCGTCCTTCTGTGGATCGACCGCCTGCCGCTGAAGCCGCGCTATACAAATGTGATGGATTACCCGCTGTCGCTCTGCCTGAAGATCGGCTTTTGCCAGTGCCTTGCCATGGTGCCCGGCGTTTCACGCTCCGGTGCGACCATTGCCGGTGCATTGCTGATGGGCACCGACAAGCGCTCGGCGGCCGAATTCTCGTTCTTTCTGGCCATGCCGACAATGGCCGGCGCCTTTGCCTACGATCTCTACAAGAACCGCAACGTGCTCTCAATGGACGATGCCATGCTCATTGGTATCGGTTTTGTCGCGTCTTTCATCGCCGGTGTGTTTGTGGTCAAGGGGCTGCTCGACTTCGTCTCCAAACACGGCTTCGCGCCCTTTGCCTGGTGGCGCATTTTCGTCGGCATTGCCGGTTTCGCCGGACTTTATTTCCTGGGCTGAGGCCGCTTTACCAATGTCCGGATCAGCGTGCATATTTTGCTGCGCTTGTCCGGACCGACGGAGCGAGTGTGACGCGGCTTGGCTCAGGCTGAACGGTTGAGCTGTCTCTTGGCCGTATAGGTCCCCGCCAATGCCTCGAGTTCGCTTGCAAGCTCCTGACGAAGGTCCTCCGGGCCAAGCAGTTCCGCCCCCGGCCCGAGCCATCGGACGAGCGGCAAAATGCGGGCCCGCTCGGTAGAGGGGATGCTGACGAGGATCCGGCCTTCTTCGGCCGGTGTGAAGACGGCGTGACGGTAATACCAGTCGGCGCTCAGCTTCTTTGCCTGTGCGGCAGTGATCAGGATCTCGGCAATCGCTTCTTCCTGCTCCCAGCGACGCATCGCCTGCGACAGCCATGCCCCGCCGAGAAGGCTCTTGATGGAGAAGGTCTTGTCGGGCCGGAAAAAGAGCCCGCTGATTTCCAGATCCCGCACCCGGTCCGCCCGATAGACCTTGAGCGTGTCCGTATCGACGCAGCGTCCGGCCAGATACCAAAGGTCCCGGTCGAACATGACCCCATAGGGTTCGACGTCATGGGCTTTCACGGTCCGCCTTGTGGGGTTGACGTGCTCGAAGCGGACCCGTTTGCCATCCAGGATACCGGCCATGAATCCGTCGAGGGCCTTCTGCCAGTCGCCCGTCGGTTCCGCCTTTGTGCCGGAATGAAAGATGTCGGGCGGGATTGGTTCGATGCCCACGATCCTGTCGGCCTCTTTCAGGAGCCCGTGAACCGTTTTGGGCAGGGACGCCAACAGCTTCTTTTCCGCGGCCGCAAGATCGTCTGCCAGCGGCACCGTGCGGCTGGAGCGCACCAGTGCCATTGCAGCCAGCAGGGCGGCGGTCTCATTGCGGGTCAGCGCCACGGGTGGCTGAAGATAACCGCTGGCAAGCCGGTAGCCGCCTTCCGCACCGCGCTCCGCATCCACCGGAACGCCAAGCGCGATCAGCCTGTCGATGTCGCGATAGATCGTGCGATGGGAAACGTGAAACCGTTCGGCAAGTACGGTTGCCGGGACAAGTTTGCCGCCGGTCAGCAGAAGCAGGATGCCGAGTGCGCGTTCAATCGGGTTCATGGAAAATCGGGCTCTGTGAGGTCGGAACAAAAAAAATCATAACCTGAGAACAGAACGGGATCAAACATGACTCACTGCTGTCAGGATTGATTTGTCATTCTCATCTCGTCCCCAGGAAGGAACGGGCGTTCAGCCCTTAGGAGAAGAGAGATGAGCCTTGAGATCGACACCATTTTCCGCAGCCGTGCAAACAGCCGCAGTGTTCTGTTTTCTGCCCTTCGTGTTTGTGTGGCAGAGTTCCGGAATTATCTTCGCCGCCGGGAAACTAACCGAGCACTTTCTCGCCTGAACGAGAGTGAGCTGAAGGATATCGGCCTGCAACGCACAGAGCTCGGCTACAGCGAGCTGCACGACGACCGCTTCAAGTTGGGGCCTCGGCGTGGATAATCTTTTCCGGTGGCTGGCAAGTTCTCCTGTCAGCCGCCGGATCCGCGCATCAATGCCTTTATCTCCGGCTTGTTCCAGGCAAAGAACATCACCACAAGAGCGGTAAGGGCCGCGATGATCACACCGTAGAACGGAAGATCCAGATCAAGCCCGATCAGTTCCCCGCCCAGCAACGAGATCACGCCCGCCACCAAGGTGAAGACGGCAATGGTCACACCCATGACCCATCCCTGTTCCTTGTCGCTGACGGCTGCCGAATAAAGCCCGAGAAACGTCGGATAGGCGATGCCGAAGGCGAAGTAGAAACAGAAGACCGGCACATAGGTCAGAATTGCGCTGGGCGAGGCTATGAAAGCTGCCGCCGACACTGCCCAGACCGTGAAGGTCATGCCCAGAATAGCTTCCTTGCTGAACCGCTTTTGCGCCGGCACAACCAGAAACGTGCTGGAAAAGGCGAGGGCAATGCCGATTGTCAGCATCACCATCGAACCGCCGAGCGTGCCGTAACCGAAGCGGCTGGTCAGGTAGTTGTCGACGAAGATGTAGAAAGACAGGTTGGCGACGTGAAAGAAGAAGAACACCACTGTCAGCCGCATCACTGTCGGATATTTCCGGATACGCCATAGAAGCTCGAGGATTTCCGAAGGCCTGAACACGAATTTCTGCCGTTCCGCCTCGGCGTCGTGTGCATCCTTGAATGAGAACACAACCAGCAGGATGGCAATCAGCACCAGTACGAAACAGGCATAGAACGGCAGTTTGATGCTCGCCAGGTCGCCAAGCAGGACCGGGTCCGACAGGAGACCGCCGAGCAGCGGGCCGCCGACCAGCCCGAAGCTGACGCCGGTGATGATATAGCCCATGTTCCGGTTGCGGTCCTCGTCATCCGTGCTGCCATCGATCATCGCGGCCTGCGCGATCGGCTGGTTGCCCGCAGTCAACCCGGTGATCGCGCGGCCCAGGACCAGGAGCAGGAAGCTGTTGAGATAGAGCGCTGCTATGGTGAGCGCATAGCCGCCGAGCGCGCCGAACAGGCAGATCAGGATCGCGTTCTTGCGGCCGATGACATCCGACAGTTTGGAGATGTAGGGCGCACCGAAGAACCAGCACAAGAAGAAGACGCCGATGATGAGGCCGTAATCGAAATGGCGCATCGCGTCGCTGGTGGAATGCGGCAACATCGACGTCGACGGTTCCATCACCAGGGAATTGATGATCGGAAACACCAGTCCCTGACCGAGCAGGTCGACAAAGACAACAAAAAGTAACGTGACCTTGGCAAGAAATGACATCTGCGCCTCCCGTCAATTTTGACGGTAGGCGAAGGAGCGGGATGCGGCAACGAAAAGCTGTGCCGGGTAGGGGCGGCGGATGAACGGTGCTGCATGCAGACGAACTGCTGGAGTGCGCATACCCGCCCGGCACCGGCAAGTTTCTTTCAACAGAAAACGGGCCCCGAAGGGCCCGTCGAAGAAATCAGGTGCAAGCAGGCCTTACGCCGGCCGGTGCGCGTCGTACTGGCCGTGTTCGCGGTAGCGTTCCAGGTAGGTTGGCAAAACGGCGGCCAGCGTTGCCGGAGGAATGCCGATGCCTTCCAGGGTGCGGCCTTCCGCCTTTGCCTTGTCAGACACCACGTTGTCGGTTTTCAGCAGCTCGACCTGATCGGCGGTGAACGGCGCGTAGGGGAAGAGCTGCAGAACCTTGCCCATGGCAGATGCGACCGGGAAGGGCAGCGGCAACAGAACGCGATTGCGGCGGGTGACTTCCAGAACGTCTTCCAGGCAAGACTTGAAGCTTTTCACTTCAGGGCCGCCGAGTTCATACGTGGTGCCACCGGCAAGCTGGCCATCGACAGCGCGGGCAACCGCTTCGGCAACGTCGCAGACATAAACCGGCTGGAACTTGGACTCGCCGCCACCAAGCAGCGGCAGCACAGGCGAGAAGCGGGCCATGTCGGCAAACTTGTTGAAGAACTTGTCTTCCGGACCGAACACGATGGATGGCCGCAGGATAACGCTGCCGGGCAGGGTTTCCAGAACACCGGCTTCGCCGACCGCCTTGGAGCGGGCGTAGGCAGAGCTGCTCTGTGCGTCCGCACCGATGGCAGAGATATGCGTGATCCGATCAAGGCCAGCGGCACGCGCGGCTTCCGCGATCGCTCGCGGACCGAAACTCTGCACTGCGTCGAAGGACTGTTTGCCGCTGGGGGCCAGGATGCCGACGGCGTTGACCACCGCATCCGCGCCGATCACGGCCCGGTCGACCGACCAGCGATAGCGCAGGTTGGCCTGTACCGGCATGATCTGGCCAACGGCGCCAAGCGGCTGAAGATGAGTCGCCAGATCGGGACGGCGGACGGCTGCGCGCACGCGGTAACCGCGCTTGGCGAGCGCCTGAACGATATGACGGCCAAGGAATCCCGATCCGCCGAAAACCGTGACGAGTTTGCCGTTAAGTGCTGTGGACATCCTGAAAATGCCTTCTGTCGCGTCCAAAAGGAGAGGCGGCCTGGAATTTGGCCGGCTCAGTCTGGGAGTTTCTTAGCCCTTTGCCGCGGGTCTGTGAAGGGCTCGCTGTGAATGAATAAAAAAAGTCACACAGAGTGATTGACAAGCCCCGGAACCACCCTTACAAGCCCCCCTCACAGCCCAGGTGGCGGAATTGGTAGACGCACTAGCTTCAGGTGCTAGCGCTCGCAAGGGCGTGGAGGTTCGAGTCCTCTCCTGGGCACCAAATTTTGGTTTTGGACACACTACCAAGGTCCAGAACAATCTAAAAAAGCTCCGGTTTTCCGGAGCTTTTTTCGTTTCTGGGGCTGCTTCGGCGTTTTGGCCTAATGGCCTACCGATTTCGAGAAAACATTGATGATCACCACCCCGCTAAGGATCAGTCCAAGGCCGATCAGGGCCGGCAGGTCGAGTTTCTGGTCGAACACCAGCCAGGCGACCATGGTGATGAGAACGATGCCCGCTCCGGACCAGATTGCGTAGACGATTCCCGTCGGCAAAACGCGAATCGGATAGGACAGCAGCCAGAACGAGATCGCATAACCGGCCACGGTGATGATCGAAGGCAGCAGGCGGGTGAAATTTTCGGTTTTTGCCAGAGCGGAAGTTGCGATGACCTCGGCGACGATGGCTGCGACGAGGAAAAGATAGGTGGCGGCGAGGCTGTTCGGCATCTCTGGCTCTTTAAGGCGGTGAGGGAGCTCCGGATGAAGGTACGCAGGCCTTCCAGGGAGCGAGTGGTTTCCGTTTCGTCTGTTTATACGAAAAAGGCCCGCGTGCGCGGACCTTTCTGAAGGCTGGGGCTGTATTTGCGGGCAGCTGTCTGGCGCAAATCACGATGCGCGATCCTTCTGGTTGAACGCGACACGTTCTAGAAGGTGTATTTGCTTTCCAGCAGCAGGCCGTAGCGGTGATAGTTCTGGTCGAGAACCACTTTCTCGCCAGTGACGACATATCTGCGGTCGAAATTCGAGTGGAGCCACCAGTAACGGCCACCGACGCCCAGTTGCCAGTTCTTGGTCAGGTCGACATTCAGCATCGCATCTGCTTCCAGACCATAGGTCCAGTCGCTTTCCCAGGTTTCTATCTTGTTGTAGCTCCAGGGCACACCTGCGACGTCAACGGACCAGCCGGCGCGTTGGCCGATGTCGCCTTCAGCAGTCATGCCCAGGCGGATCGCATGCCAGTCGCGGGACTGTTCGACGGTCAGATTTCCGTATTTCGCCGAAACGTCGTCGGACAGGTACTGGTAGCCGACGAACCCTTTCAGCCGCACCTGGTTGTTTGCAAATTGCGCAAAGCCCCAGCCGCCGTCGAGAACAACATATCCGAGCGAGGTCTCATCGGTTTCGTCCATCTCGTAGCCAGAGAAATGCACATCGCCACCGTCGCTCCTGCCGAGGCCGACATAGCCCCTGAAGAAGGTGTTGGACGTCGTGTCCTCGAGCGTTCCGACCAGTTCCGCGGTGTGAGAGGTCACATTATCCGTGCTGGAAATGTCGAAGCCGCTGTTGTCCAGATCGGAGCGCGACTGGCTGTACCAGTATCGCAGACCGATGCTGCCGCGCAGTGTCGATGGCTGATAGAGCTCGCCGGACCCTGAGTAGACATCCGCGGCGGAGGCAAGGGGCGCCGAAGAAAGCGCAAGGAAGGCCGCAATCGGAAGGGACTGCAAAAGTCTTTTCATGGCTGAAACACCGCTTGTCTGATTACGCGGAAATGCGCGCTATTGGTGTGTCAGGTATTGCAATTTATGGTTAACAGTGCGTGAAGGCACACCTGTTTAAGTCAGGTGACGCAGCGTCCCACTCGGCGGGCCTTGCAAAGGAGGCAGGCCCCGGCACAGCCCCAGCACGGCCCCGGCAAGCCTTGCTGCGGGGCCCCTGGTGAAAGTGATTTGGCTCAACCGCCTCCCGCACACTCTCAGGGGGAGGCAGCGAGTTACCAATGATGGATCAGATCGGATAGCCCTGACCGGGGTCTTCGATGGTGATCCAGCGCAGTTCCGTGAACTCGTTGATGCCTGCCGTACCGCCGAAGCGGCCATAGCCGGAGGATTTCACACCGCCGAATGGCATCTGCGCTTCGTCAAAGACAGTCGGGCCATTGATGTGGCAGATGCCGGACTGGATGTCCTTGGCAACTTCCAGAGCCCTGCGGGTATCCTGCCCGAAGACAGCCGCCGAAAGGCCGTAGTCCGTGTCGTTGGCGATCTCGATGGCATGGGCGGTGTCGCGGGCGCGGATCATCGTGGTGACAGGACCGAAGCTTTCTTCGCCGTAGATGCGCATCTCCGGTGTTACCAGATCGACGATGGTCGGGGCCATCACGGTGCCTTCCTCCGGTACGCCGCCGCACAGAACCTTTGCGCCTTTCGCAACGGCGTCGTCAATCAGGGCTTTGACATGGTCGACCGTGTCTCGATCGACAACCGAGCCGATATGAACCTGTTCGGTTGGCGCGCCCACTTTAAGCGCGCTGGCACTGGCCGCGAATTTCTCCGCAAAGACGTCTGCAACGGACTGATCGACAACAACTTTTTCCGTGGACATGCAGATCTGTCCCTGGTTCATGAAAGCGCCGAACCGGGCTGCATTGACCGCACCGTCGAGATCGGCATCGTCCAGCACCACCAGCGAAGCCTTGCCGCCGAGTTCCAGAAGGCAGGGTTTCAGGTGCTTGGCAGCACGCTCTGCGATGATCCGGCCAACGCGGGTCGATCCGGTAAAGTTGATCCGGCGCGTCAGCGGGTGGTCGACCAGCGCGTTGACCACTTCTGGAGCGTCAGCTGCATCGTGGGTCAGGATGTTCAGGACGCCCTTGGGCAGGCCCGCATCAGCCATGACGTTACCCAGAAGCCTGTGCAGGCCAGGGCATTTCTCGGAGGCTTTCATTACCACCGTGTTGCCGCAGGCAATCGGCAGCGCGAAACAGCGGACACCCAGAATGGTCGGAGCGTTCCACGGCGCCATGCCGACCAGAACGCCAACGGGCTGGCGGTAACCCATGGAAAAGGAACCGGGCTTGTCGGAGGGGATGATCTCGCCCTTGATCTGAGTGGTGGAAGCGGCCGCTTCACGCAGGATCTTGGCGGCGAACATGTTGTTGAAACCGAGCCATGGCGCGGTCGCCCCTGTCTCGCGAATGCCGACCTCGACGAACTGCGGCGTGCGTCCTTCCATGAGATCGGCTGCCTTATTAAGGATCTTGCGCCGTTCGCTCGGGCCAGTCTTCGACCACGCGGCAAAGGCAGCCTGCGCGGACTGCACAGCCTTGTCGACGTCGGCCGCCACCGCGGCTGCCGCCACGCTGGCGCGTTCGCCGCTGACCGGGTTCTTGCGTTCGAAGACAGCCGCGCTGCTGGCTGCCTGGTCCTCGTTGTCGATGAAAAGGCCGTAGTCCATGGGATCCTCCGTTGTGTTGGTCTTGTTTGGTCCCGTCAGTCGTCCGGGCCTGCGAACAGGGCGGAGTAGACGAGTGTCTGGTTGGCGTGTTCGCGCATGATCGATTCAGCGCGCTGTGGGTCGCGTTTCGAGATCGCGTCGAAGATGAGGCGGTGCTGCATGTTGCCCAGGCGCAGGCGCATCATGTCTTCTTCGGCCTTGTCGGCGCTGAACACCACCGTGCCCAGCTTGAGCATCGGGAGGCTTTCCATGCGATCGAACGCATAGCCGATGTAGTCGTTGCCGCACTGGCGCATGATCGTCTCGTGAAAGGCGACATTGCCGTCCTGATAGCGCGAGATCTTGTCACCATCCGCCGATGTGTCGGTTAGCGCGATGTCCATGTCCTTGATGACGGATTTCAGCGTCGCCTCGACGTCCTTGCTCATGCCGCTCTTGGCAAGCGTGCCGGCAGCCAGACCCTCCAGCACACCGCGCACCTCGTAGGCATGCTTGATGTCGCCCAGATTGAATTCCTGCACCGTGAAGCCGCGACCGTCACGCTTCTTGATGAGACCTTCCACCTCCAGCGCGCGCAGTGCCAGCCGTGCCGGTGTTCGCGACACGTCGAACATGTCGGCAACGCTCACTTCGCTGATCTTCGAGCCCGGTGCCAGCGAGCCGTCCATGATCATGCGGTGAAGAACTGCCAGCACGCGCTTGTCAGACGGGGCTGTTTCATTTGCCTTGGTCGTCATCTGTCCTTGCCATTTTCGGATCCATACCAGTTCGAAGGCATGGACCTTATCATGAGCATTTTCATATTTATGTATCCAAAAATAACTGATTGTCATTATAAAATTTCTGAAATCACTGTTATTGGATGCAATATGTTGCAAAGTTGAAAATTTATGGATACAAAGTTGATGCGCGATCAAACGCATGATCTGCGCGACTGGGAGGAGTTCTGATGCGTAGAATAGTTTTTGGAGCGACCGCGCTTGCCGCGGCGCTGCTGGCCTCCACGGCCTTTGCCGCGGACCCGATCAAGATCGGCCGCGTGGTGCATATGACCGGTCCGGCGGCAGGAGGTGATGCTGCCAGCCACAGCCCGAATGTGGAGCTCTGGGTTAGCCAGGTGAACGGACGCGGCGGCCTGATGGTCGGTGGCGAGCGTCGTCCTGTGGAGCTGGTCGAATATGACGACAAATCCAACCCGGCCGAGATGATCAAGGCGGTGCAGCGTCTCGCCACGCAGGATGAAGTCGATTTTATGCTGACGCCCTGGGGCACCGGTTTCAACGCGGCAGCTGCTCCGATCTTTGCAAAATACGGTTATCCGCAAATCTCGGTAACCAACATCACCGACGAGATCGAGGAACTTTCCGAACGGTTTCCGAACATGTTCTTCACCCTCGGCAACACGACCGGTTTTGTCGAGGGCCTGCGCGACACCTTGAACAAGCTTCGAGACAACGGTGCCATCGGCAACAAGGTGGCCATGGTCAATGTCGCAGATGCCTTCGGCATAGAGCTTGCGGCCGTCGCCCGTGAAGTTCTGCCGGCGGCTGGCTACGAGATTGTCTTCGACAAGTCCTACCCCCTCGGCACGGCGGATCTGTCTCCGGTGGTCAAGGGAGCCAAGGCGACTGAACCGGATGTGTTCATCGCCTTTTCCTATCCGCCGGATACCTTTGCTCTGACGGAACAGGCGATCATTGAAAATCTCGATGTCGGCGCCTTCTACACGGCGGTCGCGACAGCGTTTCCCGCCTACGCCGGCAAATTCGGCAGCAAGATCGAAGGTAATCTCGGGGCAGGGGGCGTCAATCTCGATCTGGAGCCGATGACGGAATACCGCACGGCCTTCAACGAGCTTCATGGCAACCAGCCTGAATATTGGGCCGCAGCCACCTACTATGCCAGCCTGCAGGTTCTGGAACAGGCGATCGAAGGGGCTGACAGTACGGACCGTGAGGCCGTGACCGAGTACATCAAGGCTAACAGCTTCGACACCGCCCTCGGCACGATCAGCTTCGACAAGCACAATGAATCGAAGCACTACTGGACGGTGGGCCAGTGGCACGACGGCCAGTTCAATGCCGTCGCCGGCGTAGGTGTCCCGGTTGCGGTCGAGCCGGTCGCCAAGGAAGGCTGGAACTGAAGACCTTCGGACCGGCCGACTCAGGCCGGTCCGGATCGTCTCGCGAATTGGTAGTTTAGATGGACATCCTGATTTCCGGCCTGCTTCTGGGCGGAACCTATGCGCTCATAGCCATGGGGCTCAATCTGCAATACGGCGTCGCCCGGATCATGAACCTTGCCAATGGCGAGGTTCTGGTCATGGGGGCACTGGCGTCGTTTCTTGCCTTTACCGCGGCTAGCATAAGTCCGCTGATCACGGTGTTCCTCGTGGCGCCATTGGCATTCGCAACCAGCTGGCTGGTCTACCGCGTCCTGCTTCTGCCGCTTGTCCGGCGGGCGAAAACGCAAGGCCAGCTGGAGGTGGACTCCATTCTGGCAACCTTCGGAATGGCATTCATTCTGGTGGGCACCATGGTGTTGATCTATCCGGAACTGTTTGCCTATTCCTTCCTTGCCGTTCCGGTGGACGTTGCCGGAACGACGGTTGCCGCCAACCGGCTGGTTGCCTTCGGCGGGGCCGTGGCCATCAGTCTGGCACTTTATCTCTGGCTGAACCGGTCCAACGCCGGATTGGCTGTCCGGGCTGTTGCCGTCAGTCCGATGGCAGCCGGCCTTGTCGGCATCAACGTCGAACGCATCAGCGCGCTGGCCTTTGCCATCGGCGGCACGATCACCGCGATGGGGGGCGTGCTGATTTCAACCTTCGTCACGCTTGATCCGTCGTTCGGTGTCATCTTCACCATGAAGGCGTTGATCATCGTGATCATGGGCGGGGTCGGCGACATTCGCGGGGCGATTGTGGCTGCGCTGATCCTGGGCGTGGTGGAAACCGCCGTGGCGACGCTGATCGATCCGGGGCTGACCCTGGCTGCTGCCTACACGATCTTTCTGCTTGTTCTCCTGTTTCGGCCCCAGGGCCTGTTTGGCAGGAGACCTGCATGAACATTTCAGCCCTTGCGATGCCCGGCGCCGTAGCGCTTCTGGCCGCCGCCGCATGCGTTCCCTTTGTTGCAGACGGCTACTGGCTGTCGATCGCCGTTACCGTTCTCATGTATGCCGCCCTTGCCACTTCATGGTCGCTGTTTTCCGGGCCGACCCATTACATTGCCCTGTCGACGGGCGCCTTTTTCGGCATCGGTGGCTATCTGGTCGGCCTCGGCATGAGCGACTACGACCAGAGCTTCTGGGCCATGGCGGCACTCGCTCCCGTTGTCGCGACAGCGCTCGCCGCGCTGATCGGCTGGGCAACCCTGCGCTTGTCCGGCGTCTATTTCGTCATCTTCACGCTCGGTCTTGCGGAAATGGTCCGCAACCTCGTCAGCTGGGTGCAGAACAATTTCCTCGGCAGCCGCGGGCTCTATGTGCTCACCGACCTGGATGAAACGCATATCTACTGGATGCTGCTTGCCGTTCTTGCCGCCGTGTTCGCGTTCGGCTGGTGGCTGGGGCGGTCGCGGCTCGGGTTCGCGCTGCGCATTCTCGGCAATGACGAGGCTGTGGCGCGCCATGTCGGCATCAACACCGCGCGCACCAAGGTCCTGATGTTCATGACCACCGGCTTCGTCGCCGCTCTCGTCGGTGCCATCGTCGCACCGCGCTACTACTACATCGAACCGAATGTCGTGTTCTCGCCGGAGCTCAGTTTCGTCGTTGTCATCATGGCTCTTCTGGGGGGCACGCGGAAACTTTACGGTCCGCTTCTGGGCGTTCTTCCCTTCACGCTCCTGTGGGAGGTGATTTCTGTCTCTTTCCCCAATGCCACCACGCTGGTTCTAGGGCTCGCTTTTCTTTTGATCGTCTATTTCCTGCCGAATGGTGTCACTGGTCTTTTCGGCAAGCTTCTGGCAGGGAGGTCGTCATGACACAAGGACAACCGATCCTTCACGTGGAAAGCCTCAGCAAGCGCTTCGGCGGTCTTGTTGCAGTCAACAATGTCAGTTTCCAGGTACTCGAGCATGAGGTGATGGGGCTGATCGGGCCGAACGGGTCCGGCAAGTCCACGACCATGAACATGATTTCCGGCGCCCTGAAGCCGAGCTCCGGGGCGATCATTCTCAAGGGGCAGGATCTGACCAGGAAAAAGCCCCACGAAATTGCCCGCTCTGGCGTTTCCAGAACCTTCCAGCTTGTCCGCATTCTGCCGGAGCTGACCGTGCTGGAAAACGTCATCGCCGGCGGCGTCTTCGGCCATGCCAGGCGCTGGGGCAAGGAGGTGGAAACTTTCGCGGCGGAGCTTCTGGCAAGGGTCGGTCTGGAAGGGCAAAGTGGCAAGCCGGTCTCCGCGCTGACCTACATCGACCAGAAGCGGCTGGAACTTGCCCGCGCACTCGCCAGTGAACCGGAAGTCCTTCTTCTGGACGAGTGGCTCGCCGGTCTCAATCCTTCCGAGCTGACGGTCGGCATCGATCTGATTGCCAGCCTGCGCCAGGAGGGGCGGACGATCATTCTTGTCGAACATGTCATGGACGCCATCCGCTCGCTATGCGACAGGTGCCTTGTGATTAACTCCGGCGCCCGGATTGCCGAAGGCACACCGGAAGACGTGCTTTCCGACCCCGAAGTCATCCGGGCCTACCTGGGGGACGGCTGATGCTGGATATCAACGGGCTCACCGTCACCTATGGTCTTCATGCAGCCCTTCAGGGTGTCAGCCTGACCGCATCGAAAGGCGAGATCGTCGTCATTCTGGGCGCAAACGGGGCCGGCAAGAGTTCGCTGTTGCGGGCCATCGCCGGGATCAGTGAAGGAACGGTCAGTGGTGAGGCAGCACTCGCTGGCCAATCCCTTCGCCAGATGAAAGCGGACAGGATCGTCGAGGCTGGAATAGCCTTCGTGCCGGAAGGCCGAGGCATATTCGGCGATCTCAGCGTCTGGGAAAATCTGATGCTGGGTGCCTATCCGGAGCGGGCGCGAGCAAGCCGGCAGGAGAACCTGGAAAAGGTGGTTGCTCTCTTTCCGAAGCTGGCACAGCGGCGCAACCAGACCGCCCGAACCATGTCGGGTGGCGAACAGCAGATGGTGGCGATCGGCCGCGCCATGATGTCGAACCCGGACATCCTGATGCTGGACGAGCCGTCCCTTGGCCTGTCGCCACTCCTGTCGGGCGAACTCTTCGAGAACCTGTCGCGCATCCGGGAAACCGGCATCGGCGTCCTTCTGGTCGAACAGAACGCCAAGCGAAGCCTGGCGATCGCGGACAGGGGGTATCTGATTGAAAACGGCCTGATCACAGGCGCTGATACGGCATCTGCCCTGCTCAATGATCCGGCTGTACAGAAAGCCTATCTCGGATCGGGATAAACACCGGGCCGGAGAATAAGCAATTGTCCGCCTTGACCTTCCAGCAACTGGAGGGCCTATCTGATGAAGAGATCGAAGATCCATCAGGGCGAACATCATGCAGGATACAGAGATCCAGCCGAACCAGACTGGCGAGGCAGGCAAGGTCACGGACCCGGTCTGCGACATGTCGGTTACTCTTGGAAAAGGCAAGCCGAGCCTGAAATACAAGGGCGAGGAGTTCCACTTCTGCAGTCCGAAGTGTCACGACAAGTTCGAGGCTGATCCCTATTTCTATGTGTCCGGCAATAGCAGGAAGAAAAAGGCGATGGAGGCGGAACAGTCCGCCAAGGGCGCACTTTATACCTGCCCCATGCACCCGCAAATCGTCCAGGAAGGTCCGGGAACCTGCCCGATTTGCGGGATGGCACTGGAACCGCAGAGCGGAGTTTCCGACGAACCCAACCATGAGCTGGTCGATTTTACCCGCAGGCTCTGGGTCAGCGCCCTGGCGGCTGTCCCACTTCTGATCCTGACCATGGGGCCGATGGTAGGCGTGCCTATCCGTGATTGGATCGGCGAAGGCGTTGCGATCTACCTGGAAGTCCTGCTGGCTACGCCGGTAGTCCTGTGGGCAGCCTTGCCTTTTTTCCAGCGGGGCTGGGCGTCTCTGGTCACTCGCAATTTCAACATGTGGACACTGATCATGATCGGTGTCGGTGCAGCCTATCTCTATTCCATGATTGCCGCTTTCCTGCCTTTCCTCTTTCCGGATGCGCTGAAGGGACCGGAAGGCCATATGCCGGTTTATTTCGAGGCGGCAGTGGTGATTATCGCGTTGGTCTTCGTCGGCCAGGTGCTGGAACTGAGCGCCCGCGAACGCACGGGCGACGCGATCCGCGCCCTGCTGGACCTTGCCCCCAAGACAGCCCGGCGGATCACGCCGGAGGGTGACGAGTACGACGCACCGCTGGAGAATATCCTTGCAGGGGATCTGTTGCGCGTTCGACCAGGCGAGGCTGTTCCGGTCGATGGTGTGGTCAAGGAGGGTGGGTCATCCGTCGACGAAAGCCTGGTCACCGGGGAACCGGTTCCGGTCGAAAAGAACCCGGGAGACAAGGTTACCGGCGGAACGCTCAACAAGACCGGGTCCTTCACCATGGAGGCGAAGCTGGTCGGTGCGGACACCATGCTGTCCAAGATCGTCGACATGGTTGCCTCGGCGCAACGTTCACGCGCCCCGATCCAGGGGCTGGCCGATCGCGTTGCAGGATATTTCGTGCCTGCGGTACTCGGTGTGGCGGTGCTTGCTTTCGTGATGTGGCTGTTCCTAGGTCCAAGCCCTTCATTCGTTCACGCGGTTGTCGCAGCCGTTTCGGTGCTCATTATCGCGTGTCCGTGTGCACTCGGCCTTGCCACCCCGATGTCGATCATGACGGCAACAGGCAGAGGTGCGCAGGCCGGCGTTCTGGTAAAGACCGCCGAAGGTCTGGAACGGCTAGCAGCGGTGGATACGATCGTCGTTGACAAGACGGGAACTCTTACCGAAGGCAAACCGGTTGTCGATGAGATCGTTCCGGCCGCCGGCAAAAGCAAAATGGAACTTCTGCGGCTGGCCGGCGCGCTTGAAAAAGGCTCGGAACACCCGCTTGCCGAAGCGATCCTCGGGGCAGTCAAAAGCCAGGATCTGGATCTGCCCAGGGCAGAAAACTTCGAAGCCGTCACGGGGAAAGGCGTGCGTGCACGGGTCGATGATGCAGTCGTTCTTTTTGGCAACGCCGCTTTTGCCAGCGAAAGTGGCGCCGATTTGTCCGATCTTGGCGATCGTGCCGAAGAACTGGCTGAGCTGGGCAAGACGGTGATGTATCTGGTGCAAGAGGCTGGTGAGACAGCGCAGCTTCTTGGGCTCATCGCCGTTGCGGATCCGGTCAAGGCAAATGCCAGGGCAGCCATCAGCGCCCTGCATGACGACGGTATCAGGATCGTCATGGCGACGGGCGATGCGCCCCGCACGGCAGACGCCGTAGCCAAGCTGCTGGGGATTGACGAGGTTCACGCCGGTGTGTTGCCGGAAGGCAAGAAAAAGCTCATTGAAGACCTGAAGTCCAGGGGGGCAACGGTTGCCATGGCTGGTGACGGTGTCAACGATGCGCCTGCATTGGCTGCTGCCGATGTCGGTCTTGCCATGGGCACGGGGGCCGATGTCGCGGTGGAAAGCGCCGGACTGACGCTGCTCAAGGGTGATCTGGAAGGCATCCTGCGCGCCCGGAAGCTCGCCCGCGAGACGGTTCGCAACATCCGGCAGAACCTCTTTTTCGCCTTCGTCTATAATGCGGTCGGTGTGCCTGTGGCGGCCGGTGTGCTCTATCCGGTCTTCGGCATACTGCTATCGCCGATGCTGGCCGCCGCCGCCATGAGCCTGTCTTCGGTTTCGGTTATCAGCAACGCGTTGCGTCTGCGCACGCTGAAGCTTTAAGGAAAAGAAAAATGAATATCGGTGAAGCCTCCGAACAGAGCGGACTGCCGGTCAAGACGATCCGCTACTACGAGGATATCGGCCTCGTCCGTCCTCTGCGCAGCGAGAACGGATATCGCGATTTTATCGACGCGGATCTCCAGCGGCTGAAGTTCCTTCAAAGGTCGCGCAGCCTTGGGTTTTCCATCGACGAGTGCCGTGAACTTCTGTCTCTCTACGAAGACCGCAACCGGGCAAGTGCCGACGTCAAGGCGATCACCCGGGCGAAGATCAAGGAAGTGGATCGCAAGATCGAGGAGCTGCGCTCACTCAAGAAGGTTCTGTCAGAGCTGGTGACCGCCTGCCATGGTGACGATCGGCCCAACTGCCCGATCATCGACGATCTCTCCGGCCAGCATGACCACGATCAGCTGGATGAAGATAGCAGGCAGGCTTGATGAGCAGGATCTTTCTGACAGTTTCAGCGATCTTGTCCGTTGTTGTGCTGGGCATTCTGTTCTGGGGGCTCGTGTCCGGAAAGGAACAACCGCCTGCCGCCAGTGGAGCCGCGCTGGTGTCGGTGCAAGTCCCGGCCCTGGAAGGAGACGCCCTGGCTGGCGAAACTCTTTTTCGCGAAAACTGCGCGAGTTGTCATGGCGACAACGCTGCCGGGCGTGATGGCATCGCGCCTCCGCTGGTACACAAGATTTACGAGCCTGGCCATCACGCCGACGGGGCATTTCTGCTTGCAGTCTCCCGTGGCGTGCGTGCGCACCACTGGCCATTTGGCGATATGCCGCCCGTGGATGGTGTCAGCCAGGAGGATGTACTAAAGATCGTTGCCTATGTACGCGCGCTTCAGCGGGCAAACGGGATCAACTGAACTCGAAGGGGCGGGCGCGAGCTTTGAACCGGGGGGGTGTTTGTTGGCCTCGGCTGTCGCGCCATCTTTCCGAACCGGTCATGGAAGAGGGATGGCCGGCGGCCGAGTACCTGGTGCGTTGTTTGCGACTTGGGACTGGAATTGCAATGAGCTGCCACCAGGCAATTCGTATCAAGAAATAGCATTCTCTTCACGTATCGGCATGGTTCTGCGGTCAACCGGCTTGCCTCATCCCGCCGCATGTTTTACCTGACGGAAAACTTATTCGAAAAAGCGGCCTGTCGTTTGCCTGTTGCGGGCAGTCGGCAGGCAATAACATTTGCGGTCGTTCAACCTGTGTTCATGTGTCATGGCATAAATGCAGGTGCGGTCATTGAAGATAAGAAACAGGTGTCCTGCCGGATCAGTATGGCAGGAGCATCGACAGAAATTGTGCTCGGGACAGGCCAGAGGAGACGAAACGTCATGACCATCCGCTATCACAAGGGCGATTTGCCCGATCTGAAAGCCTATGAAACGGCAAGTGCGGTGGCGGTCGATTCCGAGACCCTGGGCCTCAACCCGCATCGTGACCGGCTCTGTGTTGTGCAGCTTTCACCGGGCGATGGCAGCGCCGATGTGGTCCAGATCGCACGCGGCCAGAGCGAGGCGCCGAACCTCGCTGCGCTGATGACCGATACGGCCAAACCGAAAATATTCCACTTCGCCCGGTTTGATGTTGCGGTGCTTCAGCACTATTTGAACATCCAGGTCTCGCCGATCTGGTGTACGAAAATCGCCTCCAAACTGGTTCGGACCTATACGGATCGCCACGGACTGAAGGATATCACGCGCGAACTTCTCGGGGTTGAATTGTCCAAGCAGCAGCAGAGCTCGGATTGGGCTGCAGAAACATTGAGCGACGCCCAACTGGCCTACGCGGCTTCGGACGTGCTTCATCTGCACGCCTTGAAGGAACGGCTGGAAATGATGCTGGAGCGTGAAGAACGTAGTCATATTGCCCGGGCCTGTTTCGATTTCCTGCCGACGCGGGCAGAACTCGATCTGAAGGGCTGGGAAGAAAACGATATTTTCGCCCACTCGTAATGGCTTAGGTGCCAGGAGATCGGGCACACGATTTCGGAGAATGGATTGAGCGCTGTTGGCGATCATATGCACGGACATGCGGCCAGGCGACCATTGACCCGCGCCCAACGAGCCGCGCGCCGGCACAGCCTGATGGTGCGCATCATGCGCTGGCTGTTTCCTGGCGTCGGGCTGTTGATTCTGGCAGTCATGGTCGGGCTTGTGGTCTTGTTCAACGTGCTCAGCGGGCTTGGTGCCACCAACATGATGCTGACCAGCGAGGGGCTGGTGATGGATCATCCCGAACTGTCGGGTCATGATGGTGACCGCTCCTACCGTGTAACCGCCTACAGGGCGATCCAGCGCCTCAGTGACCCGCGCGTCATCGATCTTGAGACCATTCGGGCCGACATCACGCTCAGCAAGGACCAGAGCGCGCAGATTGTGGCGCTGAAAGGTACCTACAACAACGCGACGGAGAGCTTGCGGCTCTATGAAGGCATTCAGCTTGAATGGAGTGAGGGCTACACGGTCGACCTGTCCGAAGTGGAAATCGACCTCAGCAACGGGGCTCTGAAGACCTCGCAGGTCGTGTCCATTCGTTCCGATCAGGGCCGTGTCGTGGCGGGCAAACTCGACTATGATAAAGCCAAGGGAATCGTCAGGTTTTCCGACGGTATCAAGATGACCCTCAATCCTGCTTCGCAAGGACAGTAAGAGATGACTTTTCTGAAACGCATGACGATTGCCGCCGCCGCAGCCCTTCTTGCCGGTTCGGCCCATGCCCAGACCTTCTCCGATGCCTTCGCCGGCTTCGGGTCGAACGATGGTGAGCCTATCGAGATCGAGGCGAGTGAACTGAGGGTCGAAGACAACAACAACACCGCAACCTTCGTTGGCGATGTGCTGGTCACGCAGGGCGAAACCAGCCTCAAGACGCAGCGGCTCAAGGTGTTCTACGTCGGCTCTGGTGCTGAGAAGACCGAAGAAAGCGCCGTCCAGCAGAAGATTTCGAAGCTGGAAGCGGCGGGAGGCGTGTTCATCACCTCCAAGGACCAGACCGCGAAGGGCGACGAAGCCAGCTTCGACATGAACAAGGAAGTCATGGTGATGACCGGCAAGGAAGTCGTGCTCAGCCAGGGACCGAATGTTGTCGTCGGGAACAGGCTGACCGTCAATCTGAAGACCGGCCAGGCCAATCTGAGCGCCGGCAACGGCAAGGTGTCCGGCCAGGGCAGCGGCCGCGTCAAGGTGCGCATTCAGCCTAACAGTGTGAACAACGACCAAAACGGCAACTGATATTGACGGCTGGTTCGACTCGACAGTGTCGGCCTCAGACCTTATGTGAAGCCGCGGCAATGATCGGATGGACGGCGCGCCAGTGAAGAGAACGTCTTCGGAGTATAACGGATTGCAGGGAAGCATGCCGGAAACGGGCCACGATGGCGAAGAACTGTCGCAGGCGCTGGTCGTCGATGGCATCGGCAAGACCTATGGCCGCCGCCAGGTGGTGAAATATGTGAGCCTGTCCGTGAAGCCTGGCGAAGCCGTCGGCCTTTTGGGGCCGAACGGTGCCGGCAAGACCACGACCTTCTACATGATCACCGGGCTGATCCGGCCGGATCAGGGCAAGATCTCGCTGGAAGGCTTCGACATCACCCGCATGCCCATGTACCGGCGCGCCCGGCTCGGCATCGGCTACCTGCCCCAGGAAGCGTCCATCTTCCGTGGCCTGACGGTGGAAGAGAATATCCGCGCCGTTCTGGAAGTGATCGAGCCGAACCGGCAGAAACGCCGGGAGGAGCTAGATGAGCTGCTGGCTGAATTCGGCCTCACCCACTTGCGGAAATCGCCGAGTATCGCCCTTTCCGGTGGTGAACGCCGCCGCGTTGAAATTGCCCGCGCACTTGCAAGCCGTCCGTCCTTCATGCTGCTCGATGAACCTTTCGCAGGTATCGACCCCATCGCGGTAGGGGATATTCAGCAGCTCGTGCGTCACCTGACCCAGCGTGGCATTGGCGTTCTGATAACGGACCACAATGTTCGCGAGACGCTCGGCCTCATCGACCGCGCCTACATCATCGCTTCGGGCGAGGTTCTGACGGAAGGGCTCCCCCAGGAAATTGTCACCAATCCGGATGTGCGCCGGCTTTATCTGGGTGAACAGTTTACGCTTTGATGACACGCCGCCAGCTACGTTATACACTCGGTCTGCAATCAAGAAGCAAAAAGCAGACCAACTTGAAATAACGCTTGCCTGGGAACTCAATGGCCATTTCAACCAAGCTGGAGATGCGACAAAGTCAGTCGCTGATCATGACGCCGCAACTGATGCAGGCGATCAAGCTGTTGCAAATGTCCAATCTCGATCTCGTTGCCTATGTCGAAGCCGAGTTGGAACGAAATCCGCTTCTGGAAAAGAACGACATCGCCGAAGGCGGAGGCGAGGGGGATGGCGGCAGGGACGCCGCTGCAGACGCATTTGGCGATGGCGCGGACAATCAGACCCGCCAGGGCGACGAGCCCGATACCGGCGACTGGATGCAGAACGATCTGGAAACCGGGTCGGAGGCCATTGCCTCACGCATGGATACCGATCTGGGCAACGTCTTTCCCGATGAGCCCGGCGTGCCTGCATCGCCGGATCCGGCTCTTCTGAAGGCCGGTGACAGTTACAAGAACGCCGGCAGCAGTGGTGCTTCTGAAGATTACAATCTGGAGGCCTTCGTTGCCGACGAAGCCTCCCTGGTCACGTCTCTTGAAGAACAGATGCATCTGGCGATCGGCGATGAAGCCGACAAGCTGATCGCGACCCATCTGATCAACTCGCTTGATGAAAACGGCTACCTTTACCTGGATTTCGATGAGACGGCGGAGCAGCTCGGGGTCGAAACCGAGCGGCTGGAAAGCGTTCTGGCCATCTTGCAAACCTTTGAGCCCGCAGGCGTGTTTGCACGTAACCTGGCCGAATGCCTGAAGCTGCAGCTCATCGACAAGAACCGCTACGATCCGGCCATGGAAGCGCTGATCGACAATATTGAACTGCTGGCCAGACGCGATCTGCCGGGGCTTCGCAAGGTTTGCGGTGTCGATGATGAGGATCTGGTCGAGATGATTGCGGAAATCCGCGCACTCGATCCCAAGCCCGGCAGTCTCTTCGGATCGGCGCTGGTGCAGCCGGTGGTGCCGGATGTCTTCGTGCGCCCGGCCAACGACGGCACCTGGGCGATCGAGTTGAATTCGGACACCCTGCCGAAAGTGCTCGTCAATCAGACCTATTATGCCAAGGTCATCAAGACGGCCCGAAACGAGACGGAGAAGGAATATCTCACCGACTCGTTGCAGACGGCCAACTGGCTGGCCAAGAGCCTTGATCAGCGCGCCCGTACGATCCTCAAGGTATCGACTGAGATTGTCCGGCAGCAGGACGGGTTTCTCACCTACGGCATCGCCCATTTGCGTCCGCTCAACCTGAAGACCGTCGCGGAAGCGATCGGCATGCACGAATCGACGGTCAGCCGGGTGACGTCGAACAAGTTCATGGCGACCCCGCGCGGCATATACGAGCTCAAATACTTCTTCTCTTCCGCCATCTCCGCAACGGTGGGTGGCGATGCCCATTCGGCGGAGTCGGTCCGGCACCGGATCAAGCAGATGATCGATGCCGAGGATCCGAAGTCGATCCTGTCGGACGATACGATTGTCAAAATTCTGAAGGACGACGGTGTCGATATTGCCCGCAGGACGGTCGCCAAATACCGCGAAGCCATGAAGATCGGTTCGTCCGTTCAGCGCCGGCGTGAAAAAAACGTGCGACTTTAAGTCCTGATGTGATCTGCCGTTAGGGCTCAATGGTGCAATATTTAAAATGTTTCAGAGATTTCCACTGAAACAATACAAGGCAATTACACGGCTCTTTTTCAACTTTGTTTCTTTAATTCATAATCAATTGACTCTTTGAGCGAGCGCAATTATAGCACCGCCCTCGTGACGTAAACAGGGGATGGCGCTTCGGCGCTGACTGGTCCATTCTGTAAGCTTGAAACGTCTCGCGTTTCAACACCGGCGGCAACGCCGGTGACCTATCGGTCAATAGAAAAAGAAGAGGTCCCCATGGCTTTGCGGATTTCGGGTAAGAATGTCGATGTAGGCGATGCACTGCGCGTCCACGTCACAGACCGAATCGAAGACGCTCTGGAAAAATATTTCACAGGCGGCTTCACAGGCCACGTTACGCTCAGCAGGGAGGGCACAGGCTTCAAGTCTGAATGCAGCCTGCATTTGGACACCGGTATTGTACTTCAAGTGTCCGCGCAGGATCAGGACCCGCGCGCCAGTTTCGATATGGCTGCGGAAAAGATCGAAAAGCGGCTTCGCCGCTACAAGCGCAAGCTGAAGGACCATCATGGCCCCAACGGCCACGACCGGGAGGCTCTGGAAGCAGCATCTTATGTGCTGGCTTCGCCCGAGGAAGACGAGGAAGTGCCGGTGGATTTCAATCCGCTGGTGATTGCCGAAACTTCCGCGAAAGTTAAAACGATGACCGTCGGTATGGCGGTAATGGAGCTGGATCTGACCGAAGCGCCGGTCGTGTTGTTCAAAAACGCGGCAAATGGCGGTGTCAATGTTGTCTATCGCAGGCCAGACGGCAATATTGGCTGGATAGATCCAGCATTGGTAGCCAATCAGGCTGCCGAATAAGGATGCGGATGGGGTCGGCTTCCTCAGGGAAGCCGGCTTCTGAAACTTGTAGGCGGACTAATGGATCTTGGTGATCTTCTGGGTAAAGACGCGGTAATTGCCGGGCTCAAGGCCAAAAGCAAAAAACAGGCAATTCAGGAACTCGCCGGTAAGGCGTCTGAACTGACCGGTCTTTCCGAACGGGAAATCTTCGACACGCTTCTTCAGCGCGAACGTTTGGGCTCTACAGGTGTCGGTCACGGCATTGCGATCCCGCACGGCAAGCTGACACGGCTCGACCGTCTGGTAGGACTGTTCGCGAAGCTGGAAAAACCAGTCGATTTCGATGCTCTCGATGATGAGCCGGTTGACCTGGTGTTTCTGCTTCTGGCGCCGGAAGGCGCTGGTGCCGACCATTTGAAGGCTCTGGCCCGAATTGCACGCCAGCTCCGCGACGGCGCCGTCACCCAGGGCATTCGCGCGTCCCATGATGCGCAAGAGATCTACGATCTTCTGACCCAGCCGTTGGCATCTTCCAACGCGGCTTAATCCGTTTCAAAGTCTCTGATGCAAAAAGACCGGCTGCGAGGCCGGTCTTTTGGTTCGTATGCGGAGCGTTCAGCCAGCAAGGAGGCTTTGGACGGTTCACCTGGTGTCACCCAGCCCTCAATGGACTTGGCAGGTCCCAGTGCGCGAGGCTGATCCGTGTCAGGCCTTCGCCGGATTGGCATCGCCCTGAACGAGCCCTTGCTGCTGGACGGCGACTGCACCTTTGGTAAGCGCCGGCAGGTGAAGGTCTGCGAGCTCTGCAGGGGGATTGGTCTCTTCGGGAATACGCCACAGGGTTGAACGGATCGCGATCCGGCCAAGTGTTCTGGTAGAGGTTGTCACCGCGATGACTGCTGCCAGAAGCGGCCCGATGGCCACGGGAATGACCGGCCACACCAGATCGATAGGCTGAGTGGAAAGCCAGGCAAGACCTGCAAGTCCGAAGAGTGTCTGCGGCCAGAGCTTGCGGGCCGCCAGCAAGACCGGCAGTCGTTGGACACCACGTGCCTGCGCACCCCAGCCGATGGTTTTGCCGAACAGGAGCCCGCCCATGAACAGCGAGTGCGCCACGGCCATGATCGGTGCCAGCATTGCCGAATAGACGATTTCCGCAAGAACGCTCACGACGACACGTATCGGCCCGCCGAAGGCCTTGCGAAGGTCCGGACGGGCGAGCACGTCGGCGACGGTTGCCAGTTTCGGCGCGAACACCATCGTCAGGACGGTGAAGAAGAGCAGGGCGCCAGTGTCAGGGCGATATGGCATGTAGTCGGTGACCATGCCGAGGATGGCCGCCGATGTCATGAAGCCCAGCCACGCAGGAGAGCCGAGGAACATCAGGATAGCCAGCACCAGCTGCATCCGGCTAACGGGTTTGAGGCCAGGAAGCCCGATCAGCCGGCGGTATTGCAGGTTGCCCTGGCACCAGCGCAAGTCACGGCGGATAAACTCCAGCAGATGAGGCGGATTGGCTTCATAGCTGCCCGTTTCAAGCGGCAGTACGCGCACTTCGTAGCCGGCGCGGCGCATCAGGACGGCTTCCACCTGATCATGGGAAAGAATGGTTCCCGAGAGCGGGCCCTTCCCGGGCAGTTCCGGCAGACGGCAGCTTTCCTTGAACGGTTTGATCCGCAAGATGGCGTTGTGTCCCCAGTAGGGGCCGCAGTCACCCTGCCACCAGGCACTGCCGATGGTGTAGGAACGCATGCCAAGCCGCATGCCGAACTGGAAGACACGCGCAAATGCGCTGTCTGTCGGAAGGCCAACCACGAGACTTTGGAGAATGCCGAGCCGGGGATTGGCTTCCATGCGGCGCACCAGTCCGACAATAGCGTCGGCCGACATGTAGCTGTCGGCATCCAGCACCAGTGCAAACTCGTGTCGATCGCCCCAACGTTCGCAGAAGTCTTCGATGTTGCCGGCCTTGAAACCGCGATTGTCCGTGCGCCGCCGATAGACCACCTCCATCTGGCCTTCGAAGCGATCTTTCAGCCGGGACGTCATCTGCTGCTCCTGAAGGGCAACGTCGTCCATATTGGTGTCGCTGAGCACATAAAGGGTGAACCGGTCTGCTTCGCCTGCGCGTATCAAGTGAGACACGATGGCGTTCAGATTGGTTTCCAGGCTTTCAGTATCTTCGTTGCGGACACAGGACAGCAGCGCTGTCGAGCTTCGCAGCGGCTGTGTGGGGTCGCCGTGCTCGATCGGGCAGACTGCATCAGCAGGGTTTCTGGAAAGCCGCATGATGAGGAGGCCGATCACCGCATTCCAGAAACCTATGATGGTCCAGGGCAGGGTGATCATGAAGCAGACAAGAATGAAAAGGTCGAGCGCCGTATATCCACCAGGAGAAAGCGTCAGCGTCATCAAGGTGGCGAGGCCGGCAAAACTGAGCCCGATAAGGGCCGCGAACGTCAAACGCCGTGCGGTCATAGGAGCAATTGATCCATTGAATTTTGGCATGTCAAAGACCCGAAACATTTTTTTGACTTCCAATCGGAGCGATCATCGCAATAGTGCGCATGTCAAAATGTCCTAACGTTGACAAAGGCAAGGGTTGATGACCGCAGAGGATAAAGGATGACCGCAGACGTACCGGTGACGCGCGACACAGGTAAACCGCAGGCGCTGTGGTACACCGAGCCCGGTCGATGCGGACTGGAGACTGTTTCCTTGAATGAGATGCAAACCGGCGAAGTGCTGGTCGAAACGCTCTTTAGCGGGATAAGCCGGGGAACGGAAGGCCTTGTCTTTCGCGGCGACGTTCCGTCGAGTGAATGGCAGCGCATGCGGGCGCCGCATCAAGAGGGAGATTTCCCGTTTCCGGTTAAATACGGATACGCAAACGTCGGCAGGGTCATAGCAGGAGACCCGGATCTCAACGGCTGTCTTGTGTTTTCTCTCTTCCCTCATCAAAGCGTCTTTACGCTCCCCTCCATGTCGTGCGTGCCGGTTCCCCAGGGCGTTTCCGCCGAAAGAGCCGTCTTGGCGGCCAACATGGAAACGGCACTTAATGCGTTATGGGACGGAAAACCATCACCGGGGGATCACATCTGCGTGGTCGGCGGTGGTGTCGTCGGTCTCTTGACCGCATACGTTGCCGGGCAGTTACCCGGATCAAAAGTAACTGTCGTGGATACAAACCCTGACCGAGCGGAAGTTGCCATCGGGCTGGGTCTGGAATTTACACTGCCGGAAGATGCGCCGGCTAACCAGGATCTGGTGTTTCACACAAGCGCCACGTCGGCGGGACTGGCGACGGCGCTTGCCTGTGCCGGCGACGGTACGTCCATCGTCGAGCTGAGCTGGTACGGCGCGCATGCGGTCACGGCTCCGCTGGGAGCAGACTTTCACTGCCGCCGCCTGAAGCTTGTTTCCAGTCAGGTTGGAACGATCCCGATCGATCGGCAGGCCCGCTGGACTTACCGCCGCAGGCTGGAAACGGCTCTTGGCCTCCTGGCCGATCCTGCCCTCGACCGTCTCATCACCCACAAGGTGGCGTTTGCCGAGCTCCCGGATCGTCTTCCCGATTTGTTGAACAAGGCGTCAGATGTGCTTGCCGCCCTCGTCGTATATGACGGAACCAACCAAGCCGTCATTTGAAAAGCTCTCAATTTTCCTCATGATTTCAGGATGATAAGATGTTTGCAGTTGAAGTACGCGATCACGTCATGATTGCCCACTCCTTCAAGGGAGAACTGTTCGGTCCGGCCCAGGCATTGCACGGCGCCACGTTTGTCATCGATGCCGCGTTTCTGGCCGACAGCCTTGACGCCAACGGCGTGGTGATCGACATCGGCCGGGCGCATGATGCGTTGAAGCAAGTCCTGCAGCCTCTGAATTACAAGAACCTCGACGAGGTGCCGGAATTTGCGGGCATCAACACCACGACCGAGTTTCTGACAAAGCACATCCATGATCACCTGGCCAAGGCTGCCAGAGCGGACAAGCTCGGACGTCCGGGATCTGAACTGAAGGCGATCCGCGTGACAATCTCAGAATCCCACGTCGCGCGCGCCTGGTACGAAGCCGGGATCTGACCGCTCATGCCCGCACTTGTCTTTGCCTATCCGGGAGATTTCAACACACCGACCGGTGGCTACGGCTACGATCGCAGGATCGTCGCCGGTCTGCGCACGCTTGGCTGGGAGGTTGATCTGGTTTCGCTTGGGGACGGCTTTCCGTTTCCCACCGAAGAAACGCTTCGGCAAGCCGAAGCCCGGCTGTCGTCGGTGCCGGAAGGGTCGCTTGTTGTCGTCGACGGTCTCGCACTTGGTGTAATGGCGGGAGCCATGGAAAGACTGCAGGACCGGATCACTCTCATTGCGCTTGTGCACCACCCACTCTGCGTCGAAAACGGTTTGTCGAAGGAACAGGCTGAAGCTCTTTTCCAGAGCGAAAACAAAGTGCTGGCTTTTGCCCGTCATGTCATCGTGACCAGTCCCGCAACAGGCACCCAGGTTGAAGAGCTTTTCGGCATATCTCCGGACCGCATCACCGCTGTTCTGCCCGGCACGGAAAAGCCTGAGCCGTATGAACGCCCACAGAACGACGTCACGAAGCTGTTGTCGGTCGGCACCTTGCTGCCACGCAAGGGCTACGATCTCTTGCTGACCGCTCTTGCAAGCCTCAAGAAGTTGCGCTGGCATCTGGATATCGTCGGCGGGCTTGAGGCGGATCCTGAATGTTACCAGGCGCTCTTAGGCCAGGCGCGTGAGCTGGAACTTCTCGACAGGATTACCTTTCACGGGGCTGTTCCGGCGCAAGACCTTGGCGACTTTTATCGCTCGGCAGAGGTATTCGTGCTCGCAAGCCGGTATGAGGGCTACGGCATGGCTTATACCGAAGCGCTTGCCCACGGTTTGCCGGTAATCGGTAGCGGTGGCGGCGCGGTGAAGGAAACACTTCCGGAGAAAGCTGCCATCTACTGCGGCGTCGAGGATGTCGATGCTTTGCGTGACGCGCTCGAAACACTCATCTCCGACCGCGAGAAACGTGCGGGATTGAGCACTGAAGCCAGAAAGGCCGCTGAACTCTTGCCGGACTGGACGGATGCGGCACGGAAGTTTGCAGACCTGTTGCAGGATAATGGCCGATGAGTGGTTTTTCACCAGCATGGCTTGCCTTGCGCGAACCGGTCGATCTGGCGGCTCGCAATAAGGACGTTGAAACCGCATTCTTCACGGCTCTCGGCAGTCAGCCGATGCGCATAATGGATCTCGCAAGTGGAGCAGGCTCGACTGTCTCGGCTCTTGCTCGGCATCGATGCACTTCGATCGAATGGCTTTTGACCGACTACGATCCGGCTCTGTTGGAAGTTGCCGGGCAGCGCTGGCAGGACAGGGTAACAACGCGGCAGATCGACCTTGCGAGCGATCTGGAGGAGCTGCCGTTTGCCGAGGTTGACGCGGTGACTACATCCGCTTTTCTGGACTTGGTCGCAGAGCCGTTTCTTGTCCGGCTGGTCGATCAGGTCGTGAAGGCGCGAAAACCGTTTCTGGCAAGCCTGACCTACGATGGCCGCGCGCTTTTCACCCCGCAACTTTCCCTTGATGCCGCGTTGTTGGCCGCACACAACACGCATCAGCTGTCTGACAAGGGGTTTGGTCCAGCCCTCGGTCCGTCCGCTGCCATGCGTGCCATCGAACTGTTTCGGGATCGAGGCTACAAGGTGGTGCAGGGCCGGTCTGACTGGCAGGCAGACAGTTCGTCAGCGGATTTCCTGAAAGAGCTTCTCGGAGGCTGGTGCAACGTCGGCAGGGAAGTCGCGCTGGACGAGACGGAACTGGCGCAATGGTGGTCGCAGCGGCAGGAACACATCGCTTCCGGTCAACTCACGCTTAGCGTCGGTCACGTCGATTTCACTGCCTTGCCCTAAGACACAGGTATTCGGCATCCTCCCGGGACTTGTTGAAACCGGGTGGGCTGCCTAAACTGTGTGCAGGCAGGAGAGGAGAGGTGCGATATGGGCGCAAGTGATGAGCGCTATAGCCCGATTGCCCGGCTGATCCATTGGCTGACCGCCATTCTGGTGCTGACAATGGTGCCCGCGGGCCTTGTCATGATCCGGATCGACAGCGGCCCCTTGCAGAACCAGCTATTTGATTACCATCGCTCGGTCGGCATCGTGTTGATGATATTGACCTTGGTACGTCTCGGTTATCGGCTGACCCACAAACCCGCCCCCTTGCCGGAAGGCATGCCGCTCTGGCAGCAATTTGCCGCCAAGGCTACCCATGCCTTTCTGTACGGGTTTTTGCTGGTTAATCCCTTCATCGGGTGGGTGGCTACTTCCGCCTACGGCGCGGCAATCTCGGTCTTCGGCCTGTTCACCATGCCGGCCATTGTCGCCAAGGACCGTGCGTTGGCAGACCAGCTTTTTCAGATTCATCTTGTGCTCGGGCTGCTCTTCACTGCCGCTGTGGTGCTGCACATTGCCGCCGCGCTTTATCACGGTCTTGTGCGCAAGGACGGTGTTCTCGGTAGAATGATTTAAGTTTTTGGAACGAATACTCTGCGGTAATGTTGAGTGTCATGAAAGATTTTTTATGATTGAGGAAGTGTTAACTTAACAAACTTTAATAGTTCCTGTTTTGTAATTTTTTACCATGCCCTTTAATTACAGTTTATCGTTTTTTGGCCTAAATGACGTCTCGGAACCCAAGGACCGGTTCAAGTGTAACCGTTAGAAAATGGTAAGGACTAAAATGAAACAGACCATTCGGACCCTGCTGGCAAAACACGGCAATCTGCCGGTTTCTATCGACGACGTCGCGGACGGTGCTGACCTCTACGATGCCGGTCTGTCTTCGTTTGCATCCGTCCAGGTGATGCTGGCGCTCGAGGAAGAATTCGATATCGAATTTCCGGAGCATTTGCTGAACCGCAAGTCTTTCTCCTCCATTGATGCGATCGACGCAGCTCTGACCGAAATCCTGAAAGAGCAGGCTGCGTAATCCATGACCGCCGCAGCCAAGATCACTGCCATGGGGTTGGCAGATCGCGCCAAGCGGGCCGCCAAGGTCGCTTCTGAGTTTGCCGACAAGGTTGATGTGGAAGGCCGCTTTCCTGTTGAAGGCATGAACGCCCTGAAAGCGGAACGCCTGATGGGTGTCATGATCCGTCCGGAATTCGGCGGGGAAGGCGCAACGCTGACCGAGATTGCTGATGTTTGCGCAATTCTTGGACAAGCCTGCGCGGCCACGGCGATGACTTATGCCATGCACCAGATCCAGATTGCCAGCCTGGCGGATTACGCCGTAGGCAGTGCCTGGCACGAAGGTTTCCAGAAGCGGATCTGCGATGAGCAGCTTCTGATCGCCTCTGCAACCAGTGAGGCGGGTATCGGCGGCAACTTGCGCAATTCGATCTGTGCGGTCGAGGTCGAGGGTGACACCGTGCGCCTGACCAAGGATGCAACCGTGATTTCCTACGGTGCCAATGCGGACGCCATCATGGTGACCTCCCGCCGGCATGTCGACGCGGCTCATTCCGACCAGGTTGCGACCATTTTCCTGAAGGATCAGTACACGCTTGAGCAGACCAGCAAATGGGATACGCTCGGCATGCGTGGAACCTGCTCCGACGGCTATATTTTCAAGGCGGAAGCTCCGGCTGACCAGATCCTGCCGCGCCCGTTTGCGGAGATTGCGGCCCAATCCATGCTGGCCGTTTCCCATCTTCTTTGGGGCGCGCTCTGGTATGGCATCGCTGCTGATGCGGTTGCCCGTGGGCAGGCATTCGTGAAGAACGCTGCGCGCAAGGCTCCCGGCCAGGTTCCTCCGGGAGCACTGCGTCTGGCGGAGGCGTCAAGCCTGCTGCAGCTGGTCAAGGCCAACGTCGTTGCCGGCCTGAAACAGTTCGAAGGCTGCAAGGGCGACAGCGATGCGCTCAACGCCATGAGCTTCTCCGTTGCCATGAACAACGTGAAGATCGGCACGTCACAGACGATCCTGACAATCATCAACCACTGCATGCTGATCTGCGGGATCGCAGGCTACAAGAACGGTACGCCGTTCAGCCTCGGACGCCACCTGCGTGACGCCCATTCGGCGCAGCTGATGATTTCCAACGACCGTATTCTGGGCAACACGTCCACGATGCTCCTGGTCAACAAACAAGACACCAGTCTTTTGGGGTAATGATGGACGCGCAAGTCTCTTTTCTGGATCAGCTCTTTGCCAAAGGCGTCCTGCATGACAGCGGCGTCGACGGCCTCTATGCCCGCAGCGGCGAATTTGAAGACGTTATTGCCCGTTTCGAAAAATTTGCCCTCACATACGGTCAGGACGAGATCTCCGAAGCAATGGTGTTCCCGCCGGGAATGACCATGCAGGATTTCGAAACCAGCGGTTACATGAAGAACTTCCCGCAGTTGGCAGGAACAGTGCATGCCTTTTGCGGCAACGATCATGACCACATGGGGCTGTTGCAATGCATGGCGGCTGGCGACGACTGGTCCAAGGATCAGAAACCGACCCAGGTGGCTTTGACACCTGCTGCCTGCTATCCGCTTTATCCGATCCTCTCGCGCCGTGGCGCATTGCCGGCAGAGGGAGCCTATGTAGCGTTGCAGTCCTATTGTTTCCGCCACGAGCCTTCCAAGGATCCGGCTCGGATGCAGATGTTCCGCCAGCGTGAATACGTGCGCGTCGGTTCTGCCGAACAGACCATGGATTTCCGCGAGACCTGGAAACAGCGCGGCTCGGACATGATGGAGCGGCTGCAGCTCCCGCATAACGTCGATGTCGCCAACGATCCCTTCTTCGGCCGAGCCGGCAAGATCATGGCGTCCGGCCAGCGTGAGCAGGAATTGAAGTTCGAAATGCTTGTGCCGATCACGTCGGAAGAAAAACCGACGGCCTGCATGAGCTTCAATTACCACATGGACAATTTCGGCAAGGCCTGGAACATCCGTCAGGCTGATGGAACGCCTGCCCACACCGCCTGTGTCGGCTTCGGTCTGGAACGACTGGCGCTGGCGCTCTTCCGCCATCATGGTTTCGACACGTCCAAATGGCCTGAAGGCGTCCGTGCCACGCTTTGGGGATGAGGGGACGCAACATGACGCAAGCCGTGTTTGACCGCTTCAATGCGGCGACCTACGTGCGTAGCCCGCTCCATTCCCAGGACCGGGACTGGCCCGAAACCAATTGCTATCTTGATGTCTGGATCGAGGTATTGCCGTCGCTTGGTCTGCCGGCGGAGGCTTGTCTGTCCTATTCGGTCACCCAGGATTTTGAAGGGGACCAGTTCACCTTCTTCAAGGTGCCGCTGGAGGATCTGGAAGCGCTTTATGGTCTCAAGGTCACGGAACTTGCGATCTACGACCGGGTGGAAGCCCACGTCCGGCAACAGATCGAACGGGGTCGCTTGTCACTGGTCGAAGTCGACAGCTATTTCCTGCCGGACACACACGGTGTCGGTTATCACGAGGCCCACGGCAAGACCACGATCGCAGTCAACTGGATGGATTTTGAAGCCAGGACAATGGAATATTTCCATGGTCTGGGCCTGCACCGGCTGGAAGGTGACGATTTCGACGGAGTGTTCCAGCGCGGCGCACATGAAAAGCCGACGCCGTTCCTGCCATACACGGAATTCGTGAAGGTTCCGGACACACTGCCTACGCCGGCTCATATCCTGAACGTTTCGGAAGGTCTTCTGCGCCATCACCTGAAGCGCCGCCCAAAGCAGAACCCCATTGCTGCCTTTGCACAGGTGTTCCCGGCGCAGGTGGAAAAGATCTGCGAACGCGAGTTCGGCTTCTTCCACTTGTATGCCTTCAACACGCTGCGCCAGCTCGGTGCGAATTTCGAGCTGTTTTCGTCCTATCTCGAATGGCTGGTGGCGGAAGGCAGGGACGATCTGACCGAGGGTGTGCAGATGGCCAAGACCATTTCCTCCACCTGCAAGATGGTGCAGTTCAAACTGGCGCGCGCCGTCATGCGGAAGAAGTTTCAGGGCCTGGACGAAGGCTTGCTGCCGGCGGTCAACGCCTGGGACAACCTGATGCAACTTCTCGACACCCACTACGGTGATCAGGAAACACGTTTTACTCCCGTAGTCAGCGCTGCCGGGGCTTGAATGATTGACCTGGGTGAAGTGACCTGGGCGCTGTCAATGACAGAGCCCGGTGCCTTTGAAACACCGCTTTCGACGGGGCACCAGTGGGATTTTGTTCCGGCACACGTTCCGGGAACCGTCGCCGGTGCACTGACGGATGCAGGACTTTACGACCCGGAAAATCCCGTTCCCCTTCATGGCAAAGACGTCTGGTATGAAGCCTGGTTCGACGCCCCGCCGGGCCGATACCGCTTGCACCTGGAGGGGTTGGCGACCATTGCCGAGGTTTACCTGAACGACGTTGAGGTGCTGTCCAGCCGGAACATGTTCCGCAAATACAGTGTTCCCGTGGAACTGGCCGATCGCAACGTTCTGAAAATCTGCTTTCGCGCGCTAGAGCCGCACTTGAACGCAAAGGGGCCGCGCGCCCGGTGGAAGCCTCAGTTGGCAACCAGCCAGGGGCTGAGGCTCGTGCGGACGACGCTTCTCGGTCACATGCCCGGTTGGTGCCCGGAAATCCATGCGGTTGGCCCATACCGCCCAATCAGGCTCGAACCCGAGACGCCGCCGCGTATTGTTGAAAAGCATATTCTTGCGGACCTGGCTCCGGATGGCACAGCCGCGCTGTCAGTTACGGTCAGGGTGGAAAATACGGATGCCGTTCCGGTGCTGACTTGCGCGGGAGCATCGGCGAAGATGAGCCTTCAGGACGACGGTTGCTATGCGGCGACCCTCCGTCCTGAGGGCGCCAAGCCCTGGATGCCGCACACGCACGGCGAGCCTGCTCTTTACGACGTAACCGTTCAGGCCGCTGACAATATTCTTTCACTGGGCAAGACAGGCTTCCGCCGGATCGAGGTGGACCACGGTGCCGATGGACGCGGCTTCGGCCTGAAGATCAACGGTGTGCCGGTCTTCTGCCGGGGCGCCGTCTGGACCAATGCGGATCTATTGAACCTGTCGTCCAGCCGCGAAACCTATCGCCCGCTGTTGGAAAAAGCCCGGGACGCAGGCATGAACATGCTGCGCATCGGTGGGACGATGCTTTACGAGAGCCGCGCCTTCTTTGAGCTATGTGACGAATTGGGCCTGCTGGTCTGGCAGGACTTTCAGTTCGCCAACTACGATTACCCCGTGAAGGATGCCGCCTTCGTCGCGGAGGTCGAAGCGGAACTGCGCGATCAGCTGGATGAAAGCATGGGCAGCCCTTCACTTGCCGTTCTGTGCGGTGGAAGCGAGATCTACCAGCAGGGCGCCATGATGGGGCTTTCCGAGGATCGCTGGAAGGGGCCGCTGTGCGAGGAGATCTTGCCGGCTATTGCCACAGAGCTGCGGCCGGATGTGCCCTATGCAGCAAATTCGCCATGCGGCGGGGTCCTGCCGTTCTCCCCCAACGAAGGCATCGCCCACTATTACGGCGTCGGGGCGTATCTGCGGCCTCTGGAAGACGCAAGACGGGCTGACGTCCGCTTTGCAGGTGAGTGCCTTGCGTTTTCCAATATTCCTGTCCAGCAAAGCCTGGAAGAAGGATTGCCGGTGAAACCGGGGCATGATCCACGCTGGAAGGCACGGGTACCGCGTGATCGTGGAGCCGGTTGGGACTTCGAGGATGTGCGCGATCACTATCTGAAGCTGCTCTACGGTGTCGATCCGGCCGCGCTTCGCTACGGCGATCCGGACAGATACCTCGACCTCGGACGGGCGGTCACCGGTGAAGTCATGTCCGAGACCTTTTCCGAATGGCGACGGCCCGGGTCCAATTGCCAGGGCGCACTGGTCTGGACCCTTGCCGACTTCTCGACTGGTGCCGGGTGGGGACTTGTTGATGCAGCCGGACGGCCCAAACCCGCGTGGTATGCCCTCAAGCGCGCATTCAGTCCGGTAATTGCCTGTGTCACCGACGAAGGCACGAACGGCCTTGCCATTCACGTCCTTAACGAGAGGGCAGAGGAAAAGCCGGTCAGGATCAGTATTGCCTGCCTGAGGGATGGCCAGGTGCCGGTGGTTTCAGGAGACAAGGAGCTGTTGTTGGCGCCGAACAGTGCGCAGACGCTCAATGCGGTGGACCTGATCGGAGCCTTCTACGACGTCACCTACGCCTATCGTTTCGGCCCACCCTCGCATGATGTAACCGTGGTACGTCTGTTCGATACGCAAACCGGAGAACTCTTATCCGAGGCGCATCATTTCCCGCTCGGCCGAGGACAGCATCGCCATTTCGATGCTCCCGAGGTAAGTGTGGAACAGGACGAGGCCGGCAGTTGGTCACTGATGATCCGTGCCAAGCGCTTCCTGCAATCGACCGTCGTTTCCATTCCCGGATTTGAGGCGGAGGATAACTGGTTCCATCTGGGTCCGGGCGAGGCGAAGTGCATTCAACTGCAACAAACGCCAGACGAAGAACGCGATGATCAGGCAGCACCCAAAGGGCAACTTACGGCCTTGAACTTCGCCGGGCGCGTGCCCTTCTGACGCCTTTCTGGAAGCGACGGATCAGCCTGCGGTTTCGTCTGGTTCGGGCGCAGGTGCCTTTTTCCAGAAAATGAAGAACCAGGTGCCCGCGGTCAAAGCAATCTGGACGCCAAAGCGGAAAAGCGCTGCGCCGGCCAAGCCTCCCAACGCAGCGCCAAGGCTGACGACGGGTATCAACAGGAGGCTGGTGCTGATAAGCAGCGCCATCCGCACGCGTTGACGACCGGTGGCTCGCAAGATGTCCGCCCCTACACCGGAAAGCCCCATCAGGAGCGGATAAAACGCAAGGCACATAACGACTGTCGGTGTTTCTGCGAAATCTTCCCCCAGAACAAGGGGAATGAAACCGGCGATCAGCAACAGGAAAACTGCGACCGGCAAGGCGAGGAATACCGTCACCGGCAACAGCTTGACGCCGAAAGCAAGGCTGCTTGCCTGCCCATCTTGTGCCTGGCGAAAATGGCGGGTGTAGGTTGCATAGAGAAACGCTCTGACGGGCGCTGAGGCTGCGTCGATGATGCGGAACCCGGCTGCGTACTGCCCGCCTGCATCTGCGCTCAAAGTGTGAACGACCACCGGCTTGTCCAGATCCTTCATGCCGCCGATGGCAAAAAACTCGATGCAATAGAGAAGGCTGAGTTTCAGGTCGTCCCGGATCAGGGTGAAGGTCGGCCGGCCGAGATCACGCAGAACAAGCCAGCAAGCCGCAAGAGCAGACAGAATTCCGGCGGCGAAATACCACCACGCCCATTCCTGTAGCGTGAGACTTCCGGGGAGAAGCGTGGCAACGAAAAGGAAAGCGAGTTTCAACGAAGCAGCCAGAACATTGATGACAATCTGTTTTCTGGCCCGGTCGAAGGCCATGTAGGACTGCGCGGACAAGATCACCAGCTTTGTGAGGAGCAGATCCGAAACAGTGACAATCGCGATAGTCGATAGCGGAACGGTATCGCCGATGAGGACGTACAACAAAGCGATTGTCCCGGGCAGGACAAACGGAAAGGTAAGTCCCATCATGATCAGGGAATGCCCGAGGTATCTGTCGAAGGACTGAGGCTCAACCGCGACCCGCTGGAGAAGAAGGTATTCACTGCCCAGACCGACCAGGAAACCGGCCATGATGGAGACACTGACGATGGTGATGAACAGACCGTAGTCTGCTGCTCCCAAAGCGCGCGAAATGAACAGGAAAAAGACGAGCTGAATGACGAGCAAGAGACCAAAATTAATCGTGTAGGAAATTGTATTGGCAACAAGCGGGCGTCGTGAGAGGCCAAGGGCCTTGTCATAAAGCGTGCGAAATTTTCTCGATGCCGAACTGGAATTCATTGACACGAAATTGCCTCGAGGCGTGGGCCGTTGATCGAAAAAAGCTGGATCCGTGGCCGCTGGCCTTGGACCGCAGGAGCGGATTTTGTGTATCTGCCCCCCGGATAAGTCACAACAGAAACTAGGTGCCAAACCTGACTGCGCCGTTAATAGGCAGGCAACGCGAACCTGCACAAACTATTTTAACTTCCCTGCGTCAAGGATCTGGCGTCCTGTTCGAAAAGGCGGAGAAAAAATGCTGGCAAAAACGCAGGTTCTCACATTCCACGGTATTGGTGTACCAGCGGTGCCTGTTTCGCCGGAAGAGAGCCATTACTTCGTCCCGATAGAGACTTACCAGCGCACAATTGAACGCCTTCCTGCACTTGAGCAGAAACACGGAGTGAAGCTGGAAATCACCTTTGATGACGGCAACCTGTCTGATTACGAGGTTGGGTTGCCAGCCCTTGTGGAGGCGGGTCGGCCAGGTCGTTTTTTCGTTCTGGCTGCACGTATCGGGGCAAAGGGCTATCTGACCGCGGAACAGATGCGGGAGATTGTTTCGTCGGGATCGGTCATCGGCAGCCACGGCCACGACCATGTCGACTGGCGCAAGCTGGATGCTGCCGGCTTTCAACGGGAGCTTTATGACGCTCGAAAGAAAATCGAGGATGCGGTAGGGGCTGCTGTCACAGAAGCGGCGATCCCGTTCGGTGCTCTGGACGCGAACGTTTTGCATCGTCTCAAGGAAGCCGGGTATCGACGGGTCTTCACAAGCACACCAGGACTTGCCTATCAGACGGCATGGTTCTGTCCGCGCTTTTCGCCTGCAAATGGCTTTGACCCGGATCGTGACATCCCGCCGATGTTTTCGGCCAAGAAGCGCCTGAAAAGCTCCCTCTATGCCTTCGCACGGCGCGCGAAATTCCGCATTTGAAGGCATGTCCGAGGCGTAGGCGCCAGCTGGTTCAATCCGGTTTTCTATAGAGCTCTGCAAGGGGCAGGTTGAATACAGCGCGCAGCTTGCCTGTATTGAGCGCAAGTTTTTGCCGCATCCGGAAAGAACGTCCCCTGTCGAGAAGCCGGAATGCGAGCGCTAAAACACCGGCAACGGCACATTTTGCCAGTGCTCCAAATGCGAAAAAAACGTGCCAGAAAGGGTCTGGATGCCGGGCGAGGCGCATCTGGCCATAGGATTGGCCTGACCGTGTCGCGCGGCTGAGAATGAACTTCGTCGACAATCGGTCTTGTGGAACATGTTCGTGCGCGATCGCATCGTCCGTGGCAAAGATACGTGCCCCGCGTTCGGCTGCTTGAGCAAAGAAGATGGTGTCTTCGCCGCCTGTCCGGCCGTAGGCTTCATCAAATCTCAGTTCCAGCGCACGAACAAAACCAACCCGCACCAGCGTGTTGCCGCCCCGGCCGGTGTAAAGCCGTTTTCCCCGGTGCCCCCAGTCGGTGTAAAGCGGGTTCGCACGCCGCATCCACTCGGGCGTATTGTCCGGATAGCGTGGTTTTACCGGGCCGATCACGACGTCTGCGTTGAAGTCTTTCTGGCAGGCGAAGAGTTTTTCCAGCCAATCTCTCTCCACCCATTCGTCGTCATCGACAAATATCAGCCAGTCGCCATCAGCTGCATCGAGCAATGCGTTGCGGGCTGAAGAGATATTACCGCTCGCCACGGCAAGACAGGTCACGTCCAGCGACTTGATGGGATGACCGGCAACGAGTTTGGTCGCCGCACCGGATTTGGAATCATCGGCCACCAGCACGTTGAGCTCCATCCCGACCGGTTTGGTCACCGCCGCCAGGGAACGTAACGTATCGAGCAAGGTTTCACGGCCAATGCTCGCTATGGCGACGGAAACTTTTTCCATTCAGACTGGGCTCCGAAGCAGAGTTGGAAGCAATCAACAGGATGTGAGACGATCTTTTAATGCACCAGAAGTTCCTGCAGCATTATTAAACAATGGCTTAGAAAAAAGGCGCAAGATGCCCCGGAATTTGGAAGGACCGCCTTTCACCCGCCATGAAGCTGGAGCTCGCACGTGATATGAACCGGCAAGGTTTTGATACCTCCTCTGCTACACCTGTTGCCGGAACGTCTGCTGTGGCCTTGCCGATCTCGTTCGATGGGCTTGCTGGTTATTTTCATCAAGCTGCGGGAGGAACAGCAATCCTGCTGTTGAGTCCCTGGGGGTATGAAGAGCTGTGTTCCCGGAAAAGCTACAGGATGCTCGGCGAAAAATTCGCTGCATCCGGGTACCCATGTCTGCGGTTCGACTATCCGGCAACCGCGAATTCACACGGTGACAGCGCGGATATTCAGGACAAGTCGGCATGGCAGGCTTCCGTTCGAACAGCCCTTTCCGAACTCAAGAGATTGGCAAACCCGGATCGGGTTGTCGTGGTCGGACAGGGGATAGGTGCAAGTCTCGCAAGCAACCTGGCAGCAGACGGAGAGATTGCAGGACAAGTTCTAATGGCGCCAGTTGCCCAGGGACGAGCTTATCTGCGGGAACTCGCAGCCTGGACTGCGTTGACGCAGCCGACGTTCCTGGTCAGTGCGTCGGATGGTCCCGAAGGCGGGTTGATGGCAGGCGGTTTCGTGCTCTCGGCCGCAACAGCCGACGAAATCAAATCGCTCAATCTCTACAAGACGGAATTGCCCTCCGGATTGAAAACATTGCTTGTTCAAAGGGCCGACCATCCGGGCGATCAGAAACTTGCAGATCACTACGCCGAAAACGGTTTGGAGTTCGAGAGCCTGTCGTTTGAGGGGTACGTCGACTATGTGTCCGACCCGACCCTGTCCGTCCCCCCGGTTCAAACGCTGGATCGGATCGTAGCCTGGGTGAAGGCCAATTTCCCGGCAGGGCAATTGGAGACTGCAGCTCTTGCCGAAATCTCTGCCGTGTCGGAGCCGTTGCCAGATGTCGAGGAGGAGGCGCTGCGTTTCGGGCCCGACAAAATGTTCTTCGGCGTGCTCGCGAGCCCCCGTGGCAAATGTGCGGAAACGGCGGTGATCATGCTCAATTCCGGATATGACCATTCCATTGGCTGGGCACGCATGTCAGTCGGCTTTGCCAGGTCTCTTGCGGAAAGCGGCTGCGCGGTTCTGCGCACGGATCTGGCTGGTATCGGTGAGAGCTGTTATTGGCCGGATCAGCCGTCCCAGGTTCTTTATTCTGACAGGCAACTGGAGGATGTCAGAGCCGCCGTCGGGTTCGTCAAGGAACGCACCGGGGCGAAAAACATTATCCTGTTCGGCCGTTGCAGCGGTGCCTATCTCGCCCTTCTGGCGGCTGCAGACGATGACCGCGTCAATGCGGCCTTTCTGGTGAACTCACGCAAACTGGTCTGGGATCCGGACGAAAACGTGGACAAGGCTATCCGTGAGCCGATACAGACGCTGTCCAGCTATGGACGCAAGGCGGTCGATGCAGAGACCCTGAAACGGGTTCTGTCAGGGGAAATCAATCTGGTTTCCGCTCTGAAAAAGGTAACCCGGCCGGTGAAGTTGAAGGTGGACCGAACCCTGGCACCTGTTCTAGGCAATCTGTCACGCCATTACCGGCTCTTCAAGGTCCTGACCGGTCGCCTTCAGAAACTCGAGCAGCGTGATGTCCCAGTGTCTCTCGTCTATAGCGACAACGACCGGGGGCTTCTTGAGTTACACAACTGGTTCGGCGTCGACCGGCATGGATTGAAAGCCTATCCGAACATCGAGATGCACGGCCTGCAGGATGCGGATCACAACCTGACACCTATCGCCGCCCGTCAACAGATGTTCGCCCTGTTGACCGAATTTGTTGCGAAAGTCTCCGCTTCAAGATCTTGTAAGTGATGCCTCAGCTGATCCGTTCACGCGTATTTACGGCGTGATGGCGGGGGAGTGCCGGTCATCGTTCGCACGAGACCGGAAGGCCGACCTTCTGCGATCGTAAGCAGGTCACGCGACAGGATCGGCATCGAGATCTGATCTTCTTCACGCTCGGCAACCGTGACCAGGAATTGCGTCGAAAGGCCTGCGAGCGGATCATCTTCGACAAGTTGCGGCAGGGCAACGCCATCGATGATTACAAGATCGTAGTCACGCGCGATGTCTGCGAAATCGAAAGCTTCGCGGATATTCATCCGGTGGTGCTTGTACTTCGGCAATCCGGAGACCAGCGACAGAAAGGAAATATCCAGCTCGTCATAGTCGACAACCCGTTCGCGAAGCGTTCCGCCAATGTCTTCCATATCGTCGATGCTCAGGTCGTGGCTGAGCATTCGCTGTTTCGGTTCACCATCGGCGAGGAGCACGTGCAATCCGCGCTGGGCCGCCCCGAGGGCGAGGGCAAGGGCAGCAATGGTCTGACCATGGCCAAGGGCGGGAGAGGTCAGAAAGACGATCCGCGTGCCGTTTTGGGCAGGCGCGCTCTGGATCGATGCAATGATCTGGTCAACGCCTTGTCCGAAAGACCATCCAGGTCCGGCGTCGTCCGAATAAAACTGCTCGATCGCATCTTGTACGGCAGAGATGGCGTCGGAGCTGAGCGGACGGACACTGCCGTTTTCGTCGGTTTCCGTCAGCCAGGGCAGCTGGCTGATAACTTTCAGCCCGGGTTCTGATTGGGGTACCTGCCTGGAGGGAGTGCGTTTGCTTCTCGTCCGCGCTCCCGGCAGCCCCACTGATGAGCGTGAAACGTGGGAGGTGTCGACAACCGTGGTTACGGGAGCAAGCGACTGTGCAGGGCCGGCGATGGCCATTGCAGGTTCGGGGTTCTGCAGGAACTCCGGCAACAGGTGTTTTTTGGCAATGCGAATGGCTTCGCCGCCAACGGCGATGATGGTGCCGAACAGCAGACCCAGGATTCCGGCCAGCACCACCATGATCTTCCGTTTCGGGTAGACCGGGCTTTCCGGCGGAATGGCAGGCGAAATGATGCGGGCATTGGGGAGAACAACCTGGTCGAGCTGCGAAATTTCCTTGGCCCGGCTCAGCGCTATCTCATAAAGCTGCCGAGTTGCCTGCGCTTCCGTTTCCAATTCACGCAACCTGATGGAAGCCGCCTGGTCGACGTCGGAAAGGTTTCGCGTGGAATCGAGCTGCTGCTCGAGCCTGGAAACCCGTTCCTGATTGACCTGGACATCGATGCGTGTGGATTCCGCAATCCGCCTGATTTCGTCCCGGATGAGATTGCGCAACCGTTCCAGCTGGGATCTTGCCTGCACGACAGACGGATGTGAGGGCAGAAGATCGGCCATCAGCTGAGCTTCCGTGCGTGCAGCCGTGGCATATTGCTGGCGAAGTGAGGAGATCGTGGGGGAATTGACCACATCTCCAATGGATTCCGCGTCGACACCGCTTTGCAGAACCCGCTGGATTTCATCGTATTTGGCGGTTGCTTCCGCCAGTGCCGCTCGGGCATCGATGAGCCTGGAATTCAGTCCGGTCAGTTCCTGTCCCGTCAGCAGCGACCCCTCGTCGGAGTTCTGCAGTTTGTTGGCCGCGCGGAATTTCTGGATTTCTTCTTCGGCTTGCCTCAGGCGTTCCCGCAAATCCACCAGCCGATCATCGATCTGGGCGGCGGCTTCGTCCGAGGCCAGGTCAACTTGCCGTTTCTGGTCGGACAGATAGCTTTCGGCGATCGAATTCGCCAGAACGGCTGCCTGGACCGGTGAAGGAGATTCCGCGGCAATATTGATGACGAAGGTCTGACCAACGCGCTTGACGCTGGTTGCATCTGCAAGAGCTTCGACCGCGGCGGTCTCCTGCGCTTCAAGCGTCGCCGCGTCCTTCTTGGTTGCCCCGAAGATCAGGCTCTTGAACTGGCTCATCAGCCCCGGCTTGCCTTCGCCGAAATGAGGATCTTCAGCCAGGTTGTTTTCCCGGGCGACGGGGCGCAGCACTGTGTCGGAATGGATGACCGACATCTGACTGTCGATCACTTCCGAGCCTTGTCCCGTGCGGCTTGGGCGGTTCGGGTCATCGAAAGGCTGGCGGACAGTCGGGTCGAACAGGACTTGCGAGGACGCTCTGAAGATCGGTGTGATGGTCAGGGAGTAGGCGGCAGTCAACGCTGCAAAAACAAATGCAATTGCCGCGATCAGGAAGATGCGGCGGCGCAAGACCTGAAAAATGGACAGGATGTCCAGAGCAATGGCGTCGCGGCCTTGAAGGGCCGCCTTATCGTAAGCCGGGTTTTCTACCTGTCTGGGGTCCACAAAAAGTCACCTTATGTCCTCGCGGGCATGCGTCTTATTGCTTGTAAGCACTTATGGTTAGTGAACTGCTAATTTGCGGCAAGACTACGGTGCTCCGACACCACGAAGCCCGCTGTCGTTTGCCTGCGGCCAGAGAGGGGGGGCACTAGTTCTGCGAACGATTGTCCCAGGTGCGAACCACTGCATGCGGCAGTAGCGCGGCAAGCAAGAAAATCAGCCAGTTCAGGGAAAAGGAACGAAACCAGGCGCTCTCCAGCATGTTGTGACAGGTGACGAAGAGGATCAACGAATAGCAGAGAAAGGCAATCCGGTAGTCCAGCGAAACGACCCGGGCTGCGGAAAACAGAGCGGTCAGGATAACCAGGAACAATAGCGAAATTCCGACAATGCCGAGTTCGAGCATGACATCGAGATAACCGTTATGAGCCTGGATCAGCAAAATGACGAAACCCGGCGCCTCACGGAAGGCAATTGAATCGGACCCCGTGGCCCAGAAAGACGCATAGCCCTGGCCAAGTACCGGGGCTCTGGAAATCACATCCACGACAAACGCCCAGATGAACGTCCGGCCGGTGTAGGTCTCGTCATTGAACAGGAATAGAGACAGGTCCGAGAACCCGAACCGTGTAAGGAGCGAGAGGAAGGACAGAAGAACGGCGCCGGTAACCGCTCCGAAAATCAGCAGCAATGCCGCATTGATACGGAAGAGGAACGCCATGCCGACTGCAATATAGGCGATGACCGGCATGAGGACGGCAAGCCCGAGGGATGTTTTCGACTGACTGAGAACAAGCAGGCCAAAAGCCAGTGCCGAAATGATCAGCATGCCGAAACGTTTCAGAAAACCGCGCGAAACCAGAAACCCGTAGATATTGAACATCATGGCCAAAGCCATGACCGCGCCCAGATTGTTTTTCTGGGTGTAGATGCCTGCGTGACCGATAGGTGTCGGCGGTAGCAGGACGACTGCAACCGCATTCATCAGAACAACGGTATTCATCAGCAGCATCAGTCGGCTTAGCAGTGAGCGGGCGTCGTCCGTAAAAGAAACCGAAATCACAAGGCTCATCACAATGATGATCTGCAAGACCACGCGGCGAAACGCAATTCCGGGTGCAGGAGACCAGAGCACGCTCGTGACAGCGAGCAGCAGATAAAGCATCAGGATCCAGATAAGCGGACTTTTCAGAACCGTAAACGCGTTGAGCAAGCGTCGCCCCGCCGATACCAGCAGAACCATGAACAGGCAGATCCAGAACAACTGGTTCAATGCGTTGGACTTTGACGCGCTGATGTTGGCCGCGGTGTCTTCACCTCCGGACGACACCAGAAAGAATGGGCTGATCAACATCGGATAGGCGAGCAGCAGCACCGGAATCCAGTTGAAGATCCTGTCCAGCAACGTTTGCCCGTGCATGGCGGCCTGTGGCCCGGACTGTTCAACGGGGTGAACTGTCAAATCCCAGTCTCCAGATCAATTGCAGCTGCAGAAGCTTTCTGCCGGCCCGCACCGCTAGGTCAGTCACTAGGCATGATTCGCAGCTGTCAGCTCAATCTATCAGTCACGATTTCGCACAGTCGACTGCAAATTCCGCATCAACTGTCGTGCCTGGATGGCGCGGTTCATAGCGCGTCTGCGTTGAGCCCCAAGGTATCGACCATAGCCGGCTCGACGGTTCTTTTGACGTTGTCGGTCATCAGACCGAAGCCTTCGTAGTAGTCCCACAAGGCCCAGCCAAAGCCGCGTTCCTCCACCACTGTGCGGACGTCCCTGATCCAGGCAAGCCTGCTTCCATCGTCCGGAAGTCCTTTCGGGGGACGGATAGCACTGAATTCGCCAAGCACGATCTGGTCCGGGGAAATGTCATGTTTTTCCGCCCACTGCGAGATCGTGTCAAAGCGGCTTTCAATGAAATTCCGGTCGGGCCTTTCACGTTTATAGTAGTCCCTGACACCGTCCATCGCCTTGTCGAAGGCATAGTCGGGAACGTCGACATCGGCTGCCTTGAGGGCGGCGATATGCTGACGTGTCCTCTCTTCGGCAGTCTCCACGTCACCCGCCGTCCAGGGATAGCTGAGGCCCGCGATATAGCGGAGAGGGTCCAATACCCAGGGGAGGGATTGATGGGTGAAATAGAAGGGCTCGTAGAAATGGAAGTCGACGATGATCTTGTCGTCATAGCCGTCGAGACTCATGTACTCGAGGCCTTCCATGGACCGCCAGCAGCCCGGTGTAAGGACAATCGGCAGGTCTGGCGCAACACTGCGCGCCCTGTCATACAGCTGCTTTTGAGAGACAGACCAGTCTTGGCTGTCTTCTTCGAAACAGACGCCCTGCGGCTCGTTCATAAGTTCCAGCGCGACCTTGTCCGTCGGCAGATCGCGGATCCGCTTGGCGACTTCTTCCACAAGATCGGAGTAGGCCTGAAAGCGCGGGCCATCGGGTGCATCGCTCAAAATGTCGACAGGTGCCCATTCCGTGAGATACGCAGCCGGATGCAGATCGACCATCACGGTAAAGCCGCTGTCCAGTAAGCGAACCGTTATGGATTTCGTATCATCCAGCAATATGCGGCGTTCGCTGTCCGTCGCGGCCAGAAAGACGCCGGCGTCGATCGGAAAGCGAATGAAGTCGAACCCGAGCGCGCGCAGGCGTTCAAGTTCAGCGTCGGAGACCTTGGACAATTCGCCCCGGAACGGTGGCCAGAGATATTTTCCCGGCCGCTGGGGATCCCGATAGGCAAAATTTTGCAGTCTGGAAACATTGATACCCCGTTTGAATTTGGGGATCGAAATCGTCTCCTCCTTCGCTGCCTGAGTTCCTGCAGCGATAGCGTTCTGACGTTCGTCCAGATACAGAAAACCACCAACGAAAACGAGGAAAGCCAGACCAAAAGCAAGCGCGGTCAGCCAGGACCATAGGCGCTTCGACTTTTTTGCGGTCACGTGCGGCTCCGTTGTTGATCTGGGGTCAAGACAGCTTCCAGGTCCTGACGGTAACTTTCAAGGATCATTGCAGGGTTAAACCGGTCGTGCAAGATTTGCTCGCTTGCCACAATCTGGCTGCGATAGTGAGCTGATTTTTCCGCCAATTCCTTGAAAGCGGCCGCAATTCCAGCGACATCACCGGGTTTCACGCCGATACCGACATCGATGTCATCAAGATAACCGTCGATACCCGTATCCTTGCCGTAGATAATCGGCAAACCGGCAAACAGCGCTTCCAGGTAGACCATCCCGAAGGTCTCGTTGTAGCTGACCAATGCCATCGCAAGATAGTGCGGCAGAACCTCGAACAGGTCCTTGCTGTTCATCGGTCCAAGAATCCGTACGCTGTCGCCGAGCCCCAGTTCGGCAATTTCCTTTTTCGCCGCTTCCATGGCCTCCGCACTGCCTGGGCCGATCAGGTCCAGTCCGATGTCCGGGTGTGTTTTTTGGAAACCAGCAAATCCCTGCAGCAGGTCGGACATGCCTTTTCGGCGGCGCATGTCCAGATCGAACACGCTGACGAACCGGGGGATCGGATCCTTTACCGGCACTTTGCTGGTGGAGTTCCCAACAATGTTTGGAAGCAGTCTTTCCTTCTCAGGCTGCGCTGGAACATACCTGTGGTAGGTGTCCCGGAACCAGGCGGAGATATGATATATCTTGTCTGCACGTGCCGCGATCCGGCGCATCAGGCTCCGGTACGTCGGCTTGAACAGCAGGATCTTGCGTTCCGATTCACCGCGAACGGAAATGAACAGCCGGGTATCCGGTCCAAACCGTTCCGCCAGCCACAATCCCGCGATGCCTTCAAACGAGAGTTTATGAGCGTGAACGAGGGCAGGCGTCTCGTGCTCGGTCCTCAGCGTCTTAAACACATGTCTTGCGATACGTCGCATCGCCGAGGCGAGACCTATACCCATCGGCAGGCCGAAATAGCGGTAGGAGAATAGCCGCACGCCTTTTATCTCACCGCAATCCTTGAAGCTGGCCTGCCAGGGCAAGCTGGTCCGGTCCATCGTCACGACGATGTGTCTGCCAAAGTCCACGCCGGTGACGAGACGCTCGATTGCGGTGGTTCTGCGATGGAATTGCTGCGGGTTCGGGTAGTCGGCGCTCAGATGCAGGATGAGGGGTGCTGCTGCACCCGGTTCACCGAATTCTGCTCTTGTGTCCATTGTTTCCCTCGGCAGCGAATATTTGCGGCAGAACGGTTGCGCCGCGCTCATCGGTCTTTGATTGCAACAAGGCCGCAGGTCGTTCCATCAGCCTGTTTGATCGTCATTTTCGGGGCAAACTTCTCTCATTACGTTTCAATAAAGAGTGAATGCCGCACCTTGCGTCACCAACGGCCTCATTCTGAAGCGCCACGGGACACCGAAAATGTACAATCGACAAAAATAACTAACTTTAAACGACAGTTCGTCACATTGCCGGCAGGCAGCCCCCAAGGTTGAGTGGCGTCCCCATGTTGGCCGGGAACACGTTTCACGAACAACCTGCTGGAGGGAGCTGCGCAGGAGGACGATGAATGCCGAACCAGATCGACGAAGACAGGGACGCCAGGGCGCTCGGCGCGCAAAGCTTCGGCCTGAAGAACAGGCTGTTCCGTATCCTCTGGGGTATTGTCTGGTTCCTTCTGGCCTCCTGGACGCAGCCGTTGCATGGTTGGCGCCGTTGGCTCTTGCGACAGTTCGGAGCGACAGTGGGGGAGGGTGTCTATGTGGCTCCATCCGCCAGGATATGGCATCCGGGCAACCTGATCCTGGAGGATTTCGCCGCGATCGCAGACGGCGCGGATATCTACAACATGGGCCCTGTCACGATCGGCCGGTACGGTGTCGTCTCCAAACGTGCGCACATCTGCGCGGGAACGCATGACATCAACGACGACAAGTTCCTGCTGATCGCAAAACCTATCGTTCTGGAGGCCTATAGCTGGGTTGCCGCTGAAGCCTTTGTTGGTCCCGGGGTTCGTGTCGGTGAGGGAGCTGTTCTGGGAGCGCGTGCGGTAACGGTGAAAGACCTGGCTCCATGGACTGTTTATGCAGGTAATCCTGCCAAGGCGCTCAAGGAGCGGGCGCGGTTTGAGCGTAGTGACGTGCCGAAGCGGGGATGGCGTGAGCCGTTGGAAACCGCCGACTGATTTTCCCTCCGATTCAGTCTGCCCTTCAGGCCCATTAAATATCGGTAACTACGAACTTTCTAACGGCTATGTTTACAACTGCTTAGAGACCGATCGGATATTGCTCTAATGCGTTCGCCGCCGTCGTAACCGGGACGAACGTAAAGGGGAGACTGGGAACGGAATGCTGGCAAGAGATTTCGAGAGTGAACTGCTGGGGTGCCGGATCGAAGCAACCGCTATCGGTCCGTTTGCCATCGGGCGTCTTCGCTCCCGGGATGCCATCCAGCTTGTCGAGGCCGCCGTTCAAAAGCGGCAGAACCTCGATATTGCCATCTGCAACGCCCATACGCTCCTGTCAGCGATGGATGATCCCCGCTACGCTGCAACACTCCAGAAAATGACGCTTCTGAACGACGGCATCGGTATGAGCCTTGCCAGCAAGCTGCTCAGGGAAGAGCCGTTTCCGGAAAATCTGAACGGGACTGACCTCATTCCCCGGATCCTGGCGAACATCGGCATTCCGCTGCGGATCTATCTGCTCGGCGCCAAGGAAGAACAGGTTCGCCTTGCCAAGGAGCATATCGAGACTGCCTATCCGAAGCACCAGGTGGTTGGCTACCGGAACGGCTATTTCGCAAGCGATGAACTGGACAGTTTGTGCCAGGGGATCAACGAGGCAAAGCCGGACCTTTTGCTTGTTGCCATGGGGAACCCCAGGCAGGAGACTTTCATCGTTGAGAACCGGTCGGCGCTGGCTGTTCCGGTCGCGATCGGGGTCGGGGCGCTGTTTGACTTCATGTCCGGGGCCGTTGTCCGCGCACCGAAGATTATTCAGGCCGCCGGCCTTGAGTGGCTGTTCCGACTGTTGCAGGAACCTCGCCGCCTGTTCCGCCGCTATGTCATCGGCATACCGCGTTTTCTGTTTGCCCTGATGAAAATCAGATTTTCCAGGTCCGGCGTTTCGCGCTAGTTCCCACGTGGGAGGATCTGCCGTAACCGGTCAACGAGCGCTGAATTTGTTGGAGCAGATTCGGCTTCCGGTAGATCTGGCCGGGCGATCATGATGACGGGAAGTTTCAAGGTCCGCGCAGCCTCGATCTTGGCGTAGGAACGACTGCCACCACTGTTTTTCGTCACCACATGAGTGATGTTCTTTTCCAGAAACAGCGAAACTTCCTCGTCGGCAGATGCCGGGGGACGGGAGAGGATCAGCTCCCAGGCGGAAGGTAATCGTGTTTTGGGCGGCTCGATCGTCCGGACAAGACCGAAAATATCGTTTCGATGAGTGAAGCGCTCGATCTCCTTGCGGCCAATGGCCAGGAAGGCGCGCGCGCCGTCAGGCAGGGTCTCGGCCGCATCGTCCATGGACAGGACATTTGTCCAGGCGTCGCCTTCACCGGGGTGCCAGCATGGCCGTTCCAGGCGCACAAGCGGTACCTTGAGCATCTTGGCGGCTTCGGCCGCATTACGGCTCATCTGGGCAGCGAAGGGATGGGTCGCATCGACAATGACGGTGATCCCTTCGTTCCGCATGAAGGCAAGCAGACCTTTGGTGCCACCAAAACCGCCGACGCGTGTCGGGACGCCAAGATCAGGCAGATCGCGAACCGCTCCGGCGAAAGAGGCAGTCAAGCGCCATTCCGGAAATGTCTCCGCCAGGGTTTTGCCAAGCTGCCGGGCTTCACTTGTCCCGGCAAGGAGCAGGACATGATTGGCCTCAGCGGTCAAAGCCGGTTTCCCCCAGCACCTTGCCTTGCCGATCGGTGATCAGCACTTCCACATCCACCGGGGCATTGCGCAGGATCTGGCGGACAGCCGTCTTCGTTCGGCGGGCAAGCGGGCCACTCAGATCGATGCCGGCCGCCAGGGAGGCGTCCAGCACCTCCTTGGCCGTATTGGCCGAAGCTGCCTTTTCGATAAGGTTTGTGGGAGCGTTTTCCTGCCGCAGAAGATCCTGCAGGAAGGAAAAATCGACGGAACTGCGAGCCGAATGCAGGTCGAGCGCTCCCTGGGCCAGCTTGGTGAATTTCGCAAAGCCGCCGGCAAGCGTCAGCCGGTCGACCGGATGACTGCGCAGGTATTTGAGCAAACCACCGGCGAAGTCGCCCATATCGAGATAAGCGGTTTCATCGAGCTCGTAACGGGCCTTCACCGCATCTTCGGAACTGGCGCCGGTTGCGCCGACCACATGGCCAAGCCCGACCGCGCGGGCAACATCGACCCCCCGGTGAATGGACGCGATCCAGGCCGCACAGGAGAACGGACGAACAATGCCGGTCGTGCCCAGGACGGACAGTCCACCCAGGATGCCGAGCCGGGGGTTCATCGTCTTGAGAGCGAGCTCTGCACCACCTTCGATCGAGACCGTTATCTCGACATCGCCGGCCCCGCCATTCAGTTGGGAAACCTCATCGATTGCCGTCCGCATCATCTGGCGCGGCACCGGATTGATGGCAGGTTCGCCCGGCGGGATCGGCAGGCCAGGCCTTGTGACGGTGCCGACACCTTCTCCGGCCCTGAAGATTACTCCAGAACCAGGAGGCAACAGGTTGACGGTCGCAGTGACCAAGGCGCCATGGGTCACGTCGGGGTCGTCCCCCGCATCCTTGATGATGGCGGCGGACGCCGATTTTCCTGAAAGCGTATGCCGGGTCAGCGCAAAGGAGGCCGTGCCCCCCTTGGGCAGGGTGATTTCGACCGGATCCGGGAAATCGCCGGTCAAAAGGGCCTGATACGCCGCCTTGGTGGCTGCTGTCGCACAGGCTCCCGTCGTCCAGCCCCGCCGCAGCTCTTTTGGCTCTTCCTTCGACATGCTCTTTCTATAGACGATGAAATTCCGCTTTGTGCATATTAGTTTATGTGCGCGATGAAATGTCGTTTTCGCATCGTTTTTGATCGCCGAAGCGCTTGGCGTTACCGGGCCACGCGGGTAAACAGGAACCATGACTGGAGAAGACGACAACAATAGACCGCATGAAGGCTTGCCGGGAGACCTGCCAGGCGGGTTACCCGTGTTCGAACCCGGCTGGGTTTGGCTTGCCGGTGCAGGTCCGGGCGACCCCGGCCTTCTGACACTGCATGCGCTCAATGGTCTGCGCCAGGCCGATGTTGTCGTGTTTGATGCCCTTGTCGATCAGAGCATTCTTGCCTGGGTCAAACCGGGAGCCGTGACTGACTACGCGGGCAAGCGCGGCGGCAAACCGAGCCCGAAACAGCGCGACATAACCTTGAAGCTGATCGATTACGCCCGCGAAGGCAAAAGGGTGCTTCGCCTGAAGGGCGGCGATCCTTTCGTCTTCGGCCGCGGCGGCGAGGAAGCGCTCGGCCTTGTCGAGGCCGGTGTGCCGTTCCGTATCATTCCCGGCATCACCGCCGGTATCGGCGGTCTGGCCTATGCGGGGATTCCCGCAACCCACCGGGACTGCAATCAGGCAGTCACCTTCCTGACAGGCCATGACCAGACGGGCCTCACCCCGGACGCGATCAACTGGGATGGTATCGCCAAGGGGTCGCCCGTCATTGTCATGTATATGGCGATGAAGCACCTGGACGTCATAGCCGGCAAACTGATTGCCGGTGGACGATCTGTGGATGAACCTGTGGGTATCGTGTGCAATGCGTCTCTTGCGGGCCAGGACGTTCTGGAAACCACGCTGGGCCGCTGCGCTGAAGAAGCGAAGGCTGCCGGGATAGAACCACCGGCAGTTGTTTGTGTCGGTGAGGTTGTCCGTCTGCGCAAGGGGCTCGACTGGCTCGGCGCCCTGTCGGGCAAGGTGCTGGACAGTGACCCGCTAGGCCTGCGCATATCCTCCCGTTCTGCCGATGCCGGCTGACACTGCCAAGGCAGGCGCCAAGGGTGTTCTGATTGCGGCGCCATCGTCGGGTGCTGGCAAGACCACACTGACGCTTGCGTTGCTGCGCGCACTGAAATCCGCCGGGCGTTCGGTCGTTTCGGCCAAGTCCGGCCCGGATTACATCGATCCGAAATTCCACGAAGCTGCCAGCGGGATGCCCTGCATCAACCTGGACGCCTGGGCTATGGACCCGGCGACACTGCAGATGCTTGCCCACCGTCAGGCCGACAGTCATGACGTTCTCGTGGTCGAAGGCGCCATGGGGCTATTCGACGGAGCTGCCAGCGGCAAGGGCTCGGCTGCCGATCTGGCGGCAACGCTGCATCTACCCGTGATTCTCGTCGTCGATTGCGGCAAACAGGCCCAGTCGGTCGCAGCGCTTGTTCATGGGTTTCAAAGCTTCCGGCCGGATATCAATCTCGCAAGCGTTATTCTCAACAAGGTTGGCAGCCCGCGCCACGAAGCCATGTTGCGCGCAGCGCTGGCACCGCTCGCCGTGGATGTTCTGGGTGTCTTGCCGCGGGCTCAGGAACTAGGCCTTCCCGAACGCCACCTGGGGCTTGTCCAGGCGGGGGAGCATCCGGATCTGGAAACCTTCCTGGAAAAGGCAAGCGACCTGTGTGCCCGGAATGTAGACCTGAACCGCCTGGAAACATTGGCGTCACCACTGAGCCCTGCCGGTGATAACAGGGAACACCTGCCCGCGCCGCTTGGCCAGTGCATTGCTATTGCACGAGACGTTGCCTTTGCCTTTTCCTATCCGCATCTGCTGGAGTTCTGGGATAGGCAGGGCGCGAGGCTCGAGTTCTTCTCGCCACTCGCGGATGAAGCGCCGTCACCTGATGCCGATGCAATTTTTCTTCCCGGCGGTTATCCGGAGCTACATGCCGGAAAGCTGGCTGCGGCAGACAGGTTCAAGGCTGGGGTCTTGAAGGCCGCAGCCACCGGAAAGCTGATCTATGGCGAGTGTGGTGGCTACATGACACTTGGCAAGGGCATGATCGATGCCGATGGCACACGCCACGAAATGCTGGGGCTTTTGCCGCTGGAGACCTCGTTTCAGACCCGCAAGCGTCACCTCGGCTATCGAAAAGTCATGCCACTCCGTGGCCTACCCTGGCAAATGCCGCTATCCGCGCATGAGTTCCACTATGCCTCCATAATGTCGGAAGGCGGGGCGGAGCGGCTGTTTTCAGCGGAAGATGCCGAAGGCAACGAACTGGCACAGATGGGGCTGCGCGCCGGATCGGTCATGGGCTCCTTTGCCCATGTCATTGCTCTCGCCTAAACCACCTCAAGCACGACAAGCTCGCAATAGACGTCTTCCTTGGTGTGATAGGGACAGTGGCTGATCACCAGCGTCCTTGTCTTGCCGTCCTGTTCCAGCTGTTCGACCTTGGCCTTGAAGCCGTCGGCCTCCCAGGCGCTATCGCGTACTGTCAGGACGATAGGAGCACCCGGTTTGGCGATGCGCAGCAGTTCGTCGATCCCTTCCGGACCCACATGGCCATTCGTGAAAACGCCAGCGCTGACGATGCCGTCATAAATGTTGTCGTCAATGCCTGAGAGCGTGGCCATCATGTCGGCCTGGGACAGATTGCGGTAAATCCCACGGCTGCGCGAATGCTCCAGCATCGCCGGTGTCAGGTCTATGCCGTCAATGGTCAGGGTTGAATTGCGAATGACAAGCTCGCTTCCGACGAGACCGGTCCCACAGCCTGCGTCCAGGACCAACGCCGTTTTGGGCAGGCGTTTGACCAGTGCTTCCGCTGCAATCCTGGGACCGACATACCCTATGGTCTGAAGCAGGTCGGCATCGTAGGTCTCCGCCCAGTCCGCGTAGAACTTGCGAATGGCATCGGGATCACCGCTGAGAGAAATCGCCTGTTTCAGAAGTGGGTTTTCATCTGTCATGGGATTGCTCCTGGCCGGTCTTAATCCTGTTGAGATTAGGCGAGGGCGGGAACGGTATGCAAATGAGCGCTCTCGGACAGGCAAATATTCGCTCGATGAACCTGCGAAGCGTTTCGCGACCTCCCGCATGTCGATGATGACAGACAGAGGAAGGCCGCGAAGTGGTTTGGTTCCGCCGGTTCCTCAGGCTTTCGCCTTCTTCTTCGGGCGCAGCACATGCACGTGGTCGGCGTCGTAAAGGGCGCTGTCGCGGAAGTCGGCTGCAGGCTTCAAGGCATGGCCGACGAAGATCAGCGCGGTGCGGGTGATCTTGGAGGCACGCACTTCTGCGGCAATGGTCGACAATGTGCCGTGAATGAAGGCCTCATCCGGCCAACCGACACGATAGGCGACGATCACCGGGCAATCGGCACCGTAATGCGGCGTCAACTGGCGCTCGACTTCCCGCAGGTTCCTGATCGACAGGTGAATTGCCAGCGTCGCCCCGCTCTTGCCGAGCGTGTCCAGGTCCTCGTTATTCGGCATCGCCGAGGATTTCATTGCCGTGCGGGTGACAATGATGGTCTGGGCAACTTCCGGGATGGTCAGCTCGGTCTTGAGTGCAGCGGCAGCGGCCGCGAAGGCCGGCACGCCCGGTGTTACATCGTAATCGATGCCGAGTGCGTCCAGACGGCGCATCTGCTCCGCCGTTGCACCGTAAATGGAAGGGTCGCCGGAATGAACCCGGGCAACGTTCTGGCCCTTTTCATGGGCAGCCTTGATCTCGTCGATGATCTCGTCAAGCGTCATCGGGGCCGTGTCTATGACGCGTGCACCTTCCGGTGCAGCGGCAACGATCTGTTCAGGCACCAGCGAGCCCGCGAAAAGGCAGACCGGGCAGGATTGGATGAGCTTCAGGCCACGAACGGTGATGAGATCGGGATCGCCAGGTCCGGCGCCAATGAAATGAACGGTCATGATTTGTCATCCGTTTCGAGAATGTCGGAAATGTCGGTCGTCACGTCTTCCATCAGGGACGAAGGCGCGGCTTCAGTGGCAACTGGCGCTGCTTCCAACGGCTTTGGTGCGTCGATCCGCTTGGCATAACCGCGCGGCGTATAGACGAAAGGTTTCCCGTCACCGCGCATGACGGTGCGGGTGTTGGTCGAACCGACCAGCACGGTGGTCAGCATGTCGACATCGTCGACGCTGAGCGCATGCAGACTGGTGACGCGGATGGTTTCCTCCGGCCGGCCAAGATTGACGCCGAGAATGACCGGTGTCGCTGCCGAGCGGTGCTCCAGCAGGATTTCCTTTGCGGCTGCAAGCTGCGTGCGGCGGCGTTTGGACACCGGGTTGTAGAAGGCAATCACGAAGTCGCCCTCGGCTGCTGCCCTCAGACGCCTTTCGATCACCTCCCAAGGGGTGAGGAGATCGGACAGCGAGATCGCGCAGAAATCATGGCCAAGCGGTGCGCCGATACGAGCCGAGCAGGCCTGAAGGGCGGAAATGCCCGGCGCGTTTGTGACGCTGACGCGCTTGGCGGCATCAGACACACCGCCATACTCCTCATTCCTGTGCAACAGTTCATAGACCAGCGAACCCATGGCGTAGATGCCGGCATCACCGGAGGAAATCAGCGCGACATTCTTGCCCTTGCCAGCTTCTTCCAGCGCAAAGCGGACGCGGTCCTCTTCCGCGCCAAGCGGGAAGTTGTGGTGGGTCTTGCCGGTAATGTGCTGGTCGACAATGTCGAGATAAAGCGAGTAGCCGACAACGTCGGTTGCTTCCGCCAGAAGCTTGGTGGCCTCCGGTGTGCGCCAGTCGTCCTTGCCCGGACCGATACCGATAACGGAAAGATGCCCGCGAGCCCGGCCGACCGTGTCGATGTCAATCCACTTCGGTGACCTTGCAATGGCGCAAGTTGCGTTGTCGGTTTTCTGCTTTTCGACCTTCAGCGTTCCAAAGGCGCCGGACGCGGCCAGTGCAGCCCCTTCAGACACTCCGTAACAGCCGACTTCCTTGAAGACGACGGGCGACGGGTTTTTCAGGCGCGGGGTCTCGCGCTGCAGGTCTTCTGCGGAAAAGACCCGAAGCGGCACATCCAGATGCGCGGCGAGAGCATTGACAGCGGCCTCATCTGCCTTGAGGTCGATGGTCGCGATGCAGGCAACAGCGCCCTTGGCAATGTTGGCTCCCGCCAGTTCGGTCTCGACCAGTTCGATCAGTTCGGCCGCATCGCACCCGCGCGCGCAGCCGACGCCAACAGCATAGCGCTGCGGGTGGTAGACCAGACGCGTCGGGCCTGCTTCTTCCGGATGTTCGGTTGCCGAAAGCGTGATGGCGGCGTCGTCTGCCTGCTGCAGCTTGGCCTCTTTGAGCCAATCGGCGCGGCCTTCCAGGCGGACGGGAGCGCCGGAGAGCAGCTCGGCCATCACCGGTTTTGCATCTTCCGGATTGGCGAGACGCCAGCCGCGGGGCGGGGCGTCGAGCGCAACACCAAGCTTGGTGTCCCCTGCCGTCGTGATCGCCGCGTGCCCACCGAGAGCGCTGGCCAGAAGCTTGGCCAGTTCGTTGGCGCCGCGATGACCACCGAGCAGCGGCACGACACTCTTGCCGTCTTCCGACACGGCGATCACCGGCGGTTCGCTTGTCTTGTCGGACAGGACCGGTGCAAGGGCCCGGATCAGAATGCCGCTGGCGCAGAAGCCGACGATCGGATGACCGGCCTGAAACAACAGGCGGATATGGTCGATCGTTTCGTTGAACTGGGTGTCCGCCGTCGGCACACGGCCGGCAAGCCCGTGGATGCGGGCGGTTGAAAACCGTCTGGCGATCACTTCGGCAGCGGCAAGGCCGGCCTGGTTCAGGACGAGTAGGATGGGGGAAGCGTCCACGCTTCTTCTCCCTTGTAGATGAGGATCATGGAAAAATAGGGGGCGGTGTCGGTCTCAAGGTCGATGAGCCGATGAACCTTCTGCTCCGGCAGGCTGGCACGTTCCACGTAGCCGGCCTTTTCCAGCAGCCCCATGTCGGAAAGCAAGGTCTTCAGCCGTGTCAGGTGACGGCCGACCTTCATGATGGCAACCGCCTGGGCTTCTTCGATCTTGCGGCGGATGTCCGCGTCCGGAAGCGGGCCTGGAATGACGGTTAGTACATCGTTTCGTGCCGTCAGCGGTCGTCTCAACTGGGCGGCGCAGGCTGTCAGCGAGGTGACCCCGGGCACGATTTCTATCGTGAAACGGTCGGACAGGCGCTCAAACAGATACATGAACGAACCGAAGAAGAACGGATCTCCTTCACACAAGGTCACGACATCCTCACCGTTAGCCAAAACGGCGGCTATCTCTTCGGCAGCCTTGTCGTAGATCTCCTGTGCCGGGAACCTGTCGACCCGCATCGGTACGACAATCGGGATTTCCCGCACGCCGACGGGGATCACATCGGAGGCGATTGACCGGGCGAAGCTTTCGCCGGAATCGGGAGCGGGGTAGGCAATTACCCGTGCGCTTGCGATCAGCCTGTGCGCCTTCAGGGTCATCAGCTCCGGATCGCCCGGGCCAAGACCTATGCCATAGAGTGTGCCCGTCATGATTTCGTCAGGCTCCACTGCGTCACGGGCATCAAGGGACGCCATCCGGTCAAGCCGCCGACGGCGCTTGCCCGGTGAACGGAAACTTTCTTCAAAGTGCCTCCATGAGACTGATAGGCGGAGAGAAGTATGGCCTCGCTCTCCAGGGTCACTGCATTGGCGACAAGCCGCCCCCCTGGGCCTAGCGCTGCAAGACAGGCCTCGATCACACCGGAGGCTGTCAGGCCGCCGCCAATGAAGATCGCGTCCGGCTGCGGCAGATCGTGGAGGCCTTCCGGAGCGGTCGCGTCCAACAGTTCCAGATGTGGGACGCCAAGCGCGACAGCGTTTTCAGCCGCCATTTGCCGCCGTTCCACATGCGGTTCCAGGCCGATGGCCCGGGTTCGGTCGGCTGCCCGCAACCATTCGATGGCAATCGAACCGCAGCCTGCACCGACATCCCACAAGAGCGCTCCTGGGTGAGGCTTCAACTCCGCCAGGGTGATGGCGCGGATGTCCTGCTTGGTCATCTTGCCGTCGTGGCGAAAGGCATCATCGGCAAGGCCGGGTATCCGCGCACGGAACCGCACACCGGGGTCGGCAATCACTTCCAGAGCAAGTGTGTGAAAGTCGGCAACCTCGGCCGACCAGTCTTCCGCGGTACCTGCAACGCACCGTTCCCTGGTGCCGCCGAGATGCTCCAGAACCGTCATCCGGCTGCGCCCATAGCCTTCGTCGGCCAGGAGGTCAGCCACCTGGCGGGGAGTTTCCGCATTGCTGGTTAGACACAGGATCTGGGCGCCCGGGTAAAGCGATGCCCGCAACAGATCGACTGGTCGACCATGAACCGACAGGCAGTCGGTTTCCTGCAAGGCCCACCCCATTCGTGCGGCAGCCAGCTGGAAGGCGGACGGCGAGGGCAGCACCATCAGCTCGTGCGCAGGGAAATGTTTCAGCAAGGACGAGCCGATGCCGAACCACATGGGATCGCCTGTCGCCAATACCGCGACGCGCTTCTGCCTGAGCGCTGCCAGATCTTCGAAGACGGTTGCAAAGGGGCTGGGCCATGTCCGCTTCTCGGCAGTGATTCCGCCCGTCAGCTCCAGGTGTCGGGTGCCGCCATAAACGATATCTGCACCTGCCAGGGCTTCTGCGCCACCCGGAGCCAGAACACCGTCCTCGCCCAGGCCAACGAGCGTCAACCACGGGCGCTTGTCTGTGGAGGAAGTCATTTGTCCTCCAGACGATAAGGTTTGATCACCGGTTTTACCGACAGGTCCTGTGGCGCGCCGCTACTGCTTGGCGATACCTGCCGGGCACCCCGTGACCGTTGATGGACCGGCTGGTCATCACTGCCGTCCGCAGGCGTCTTGACCGAACCACCCGGCTGGGACAGGAAACCGCGTGACCGCAAAGGCTTTTTGCTGCGAACGGATTTCAATCCGGTTGGTTTTTCGTCGTCTTTCGGCGGACCTCCGGCCATCTTACGTTTCCTCCGGCAGGCCGGCGGCAAGAGCGTTGACTGCGGCGGCAGCCATGGCCGATCCACCCCTGCGGCCGCGAACAGCCAGGAAGGGTACCTTGAACGGATTGGAGATCAGAGCTTCCTTGGATTCTGCGGCGCCCACAAACCCGACCGGAAACCCCAGAACCAGCGCCGGTTTCGGTCCGCCGGCGGCAATCATTTCAAGCAGATGGAAGAGGGCCGTCGGTGCATTGCCAACCGCAACGATGGCTCCCTCCAGCCTGTCGCGCCAGAGCTCGACCGCAGCAGCCGAGCGGGTCGTGCCGAGCTCTTTGGCAAGGGTCGGAACCGCGGGATCGTTCAAGGTGCAAACCACGTCGCAGTCCGCCGGAAGTCGTGAGCGAATGACGCCATGCACCACCATCTCCACATCGCAAAAGACGGGTGCAGCCCGCGCGAAGGCATCCTGCGCGGCAGACAGGATATCCTCCGACCAGGCAAGATCCTGCGGAAGGTCTGTCATGCCGCAGGCGTGGATCAGACGCACCGCGACCGGTTTCAGCCCGTCGGGTAGATGAGACAATTCTGCTTCCGACCGCACGATTGAAAAGGACTGGCGGTAAATCGCCGCCGGGTCCTTTTCATAGTCGTAGGACGGCATGGTTTCGGTGCTCACGGCAGCCTCAGTCTCCGCGGTTCAACGACCGGGGGCCGTGCGGATGGTCTGCGTGCGGGTAGGGGTGGTGGTGATGATCGTGATCGTGCCCGTGCCCGTGCCCGTGGCTATGCCCATGCCCATGCTCGTGCGAATGATCATGAGAGTGGCCATGATGATGCGCGTGATCATGCCCATGGTCATGGGAGTGATCGTGAGGATGATGACCATGGTCGTGGTGATGATGACCACCCGCCTGCACCTGCTTTTCGCAGGCTCCGGTGCAGATCTCGTCACACAGCTTGCATTCTGCTTCCGCGCCGAGGCCTTCCACGTGATGGTGGTGGCTTTCCTGGGCCAGACCCACTTCGGCTTCGAAGCCAAGGACCTGTTCGCGGTACTTGCACATCTGGCAGTTCATCAGATTTGCGCCCTGCAGGATCTCCTGCACCCGATCGGCCATCGTGTCGATCACCTGCGGGTGGTCGTTCAGATAACCGGCTTTCAGGAATTCGATTTCCGGATGTTTGGCGGCAACTTCGTCCGTGGTCGAATAGATCCGCTGCACCAGTACACCGGTGAACAGGAAATAGGGGAACACGATGACGCACTTGTAGCCGAGCTTTGCCGCATGTTCGAGGCCGGGTCCGACCAGGGGGAAGGTGACGCCGGAGTAGCAGGTTTCCGCCCAGCCGAAACCGAAGCCTTCCCAAAGCATGCGCGTAATCTTGGAGACGTTGGAGTTCGCGTCCGGATCGGAAGCGCCGCGCCCGACCACCATCAGCAGGGTCTCGTGCAGCGGCACATCGCTGTCGGCAGCGTCGATCGCTTCCTGAACACGGGCAGCGGCGGCTTTCACCATGCGTGTGTCGACGGCCAGTTCGCGGCCATAGGAGATCGTCATCTCCGGATGCATGGCCTGATACGTGTTCAGGACCGAGGGAATGTCGTTCTTGGCGTGACCAGCGGCAAACAGCATGCCCGGCACGGCCAGAACGCGGGTGCAGCCGGCCTCGCGCAGCTTGTTCAGTCCGTCATGAATGACCGGGTTGGCGAATTCCAGATATCCGTATTCCACCGGCCAATCGGGGAAGCGAGCCGTCAGGCCTTCCGCCAGCTGTGCAAATTGCTTTACGGCACCCTTGTTGCGGCTGCCATGGCCGCAGATCATCAGTCCGAGTTTTTCGCTCATTGAGCAGCTTCTCCGGCAGTCTTGTCGTCTTCCGGACGGGCTTCAGGCGCGTCTTCGGCTTTTTTCTGCTTCTTGTCTTTGAGGGCGATGATGCCGGCGACGAGCGCGGCACCGGCAAGGGCTGCGACCCCGACCCAGTGGGAATGACCGGCGAGTTCGCCAAGATGGCCCCCATGGGCAAAGGCGGAGGTAGGCAGCGCGGCGGCAAGGCCTGCAAGGATGGTCCGTCTGATCATGTCTCTCCCCAGTGGCTGATGCCGGATCGGCAGCGTGGCAACAGGCGTCGGGAAGAATGAAAGCAAACACGCGCAAAAGCCGGCGGAGCCGGTTGATCTGCAGATGCCTTGGACAGCTCCGGCCTTGGTCCCCTGCTTGGGTCAACCTCATCCGGAATGGCTTTCAGTCCCTCCACGGGACGCCGTCAGGTGGGCGCACCTTAGGGGAGTGGCCATAGCGGATCAAGCATGAAAGCGACATCCATTGGCACGAGGCAGCCATGGCCTGAAACCGGCAATCGTTGCGTCTTGCGGCTCCCCGAAAAGAACCGGTTTGTCTTTGTCATCCCTTTGGATTAGTGATCAACCTGTCTCGATTCGGGGTAAGTGGGGCGTGGAAAACTTCCGGCGAAAACATCCGGACCTCATGGCGGCAGTCAGGCTACTGCTTCTGCTGCCGTTTCTGGTCACGGCGCTTGTGCCCAAGGGGTACATGCCGGACGTGCGCGCGGATGGCGGTTTTACCGTCACGCTGTGTACCACCGAGGGCCTTCGCACTGTTACGCTGGATGCGAACGGTGCAGAAATTCCGCCGGGTTCCGACGAGGATAGCCCTGCGGAAAAGGCCTCCCGCCATTGCGTCTTTGCCGGTGTCGGTGCGTTTGCTGCGCCTGACAGGGTGCCTTTCCTCTTCGTGCAGGAAGAGATCTCCCGCCAACCGGTTTCTCTCCCTGCAAAGGTCTGGGCTTCCAGCACACCGCGCGGTCGGAACTTTGCCCGGGCACCGCCGCTCAACGCGTGATCTTTCCGAACCTTATCTGAACTCGATTTGAACTCGAGGTCTGTCCGGCTTTTGCCGAACGGACGCACTCGGGTGTGGAGATCCCATGAGCAACATCCCTTCGGACGCTGTATATGCGTCCACCCCCAGCCGATTTTACCTGGCTGCCTGGCGTTGGCACTTTTACGCCGGTCTTTATGTTGTGCCGTTTCTGATCATGCTTGCCGTCACCGGCCTTTCGATGATGTTTATTTCCGTTCTTGATGGCCGCGACGGGGAATACATCAAGGTTGCAATTGCCGGCGAACCAGTGGCGCTGTCGCAGCAGGCCGGCGCTGTGCTGGCAACGCGCGGGCAGGGCGCTAGCCTGGTGGAATGGATCGGCGCCAAGACCGCCGACGGAGCCAATGTCTTCCGCGTCAACGACGCTGGCACCAATTACATGGTTGCAGTTGATCCTTATTCGGGCTCGGTCGTTGAGAGCTGGATCCGGCGTGACGGCTGGTATGACTTGCTGAACGACATTCACGGTACGCTGCTGATCGGCGATCTTGGTGATCGTCTGATCGAAATCGCAGCCGGCCTTGCCATCGTGCTGATCGTGACCGGCCTTTACCTGTGGTGGCCACGGGCAGGCGGTGGAAGTGCTCTTGTGCCGGATCTTCGCGCAAATGGTCGTGCGCTCTGGAAGAGCCTGCACAAGGTGATCGGCGCCTATGTTTCTCTCATTCTGCTGGTCTTCCTGGTCAGTGGTCTCTCCTGGGCCGGTGTCTGGGGCGAGAAATTCGTTCAGGCCTGGAGCACCTTTCCAGCCGAAAAATGGTCGAACGTGCCTCTGTCCGACGACACCCACGCCTCGATGAACCATGGCTCGATAAAGGATGTTCCCTGGGGGCTGGAACAGACCAGAATGCCGATGTCCGGTTCTGATGCCGGCACCGACGCGATTGCTGCCGGAACGCCTGTTGATCTGGACAGTATTGCAGCGTTCGGCCGGAAAATCGGCTTTGAAGGGCGGTTCCGGGTGAACCTTCCCGGCAATGAAACCGGTGTCTGGACCATCAACCAGGATTCCATGAGCAACGACTCAGAGAACCCGATGGTCGACCGCACGGTGCATATAGATCAATACACCGGACGGATCCTGGCTGATGTCGGTTTTGCGGATTATTCCCTGCCGGCCAAGGGCATGGCCATCGGCATTGCCTTTCATGAAGGCGACATGGGGCTCTGGAACGTGGTGCTCAACACACTATTCTGCCTGTCGGTGATTTTCCTTTGCGTCAGCGGGCTTGTCATGTGGTGGCTGCGACGGCCGAAAGGCTCAGCCCTTCGGGTTTTTGCACCTAAAATGCCGGACGACCTGCCGCATTGGCGCGGCGCGATGATCCTGATGCTGGCCGTCTCCCTGGCCTTTCCGCTGGTCGGCATCACGCTATTGAGCGTGCTGGCGCTGGACTATCTTGTTGTCAAACGCGTGCCGGTTCTGAGAAAGGCCATCGGATGAAGACGTAAGGGGCGTCTGAAGAGGCCGCTGATCGGGTCCTCTACATTGCTGTTACCCCGGATAGGCGCTGCGCTTATTCGGGGTGACACGCCTCCAAAATTTTGATCGCAGTGTGCGGCAGCAAGCTGCGGCCAATGCTGCCTGCTTACTTGTGCCTGATCACCATCAGCGTAATGTCGTCATGCACCGTTTGTGTGTCGATATGGGCCTTGAGGTCCGCCAGGATGCCTTCCAGCACCCGTCCGGCCTTTGGTGCCGCGTGGCGCTGGGCACTTGCGACCAAGCGGTCCAGACCATACAGCACACCGTCAGGATTTTCCGCTTCGGTCACGCCATCCGTATAAAGAATGATGAGATCTCCGGGACCGAACGCCAGTTCCCTGGTTTCGATAAACGGTTCAATGTCTTCATCGAGGCCGATGGGGAAGCCGAGATCGACCGTATCGACGATGTCGCATTGGCCGTTGTCGCGCAGAATGATCAGTTCCTCGTGCTGGCCCGACAAGGTTACCTTGTTCGGTTCGAAATCGAGGAAGGACAGCGTCAGGTGCTTGTCGGTCCGGGTGCGCTTCAGGTTGCGGCAGATGGCGCTGTTGAGTGCAACCAGGAACTGGCGCGGATCTGACGGTCCGCGTTCCTGCAGGGCGACGGCGATGGACTGAACCATCAGCATCAGAACGCCGCTTTCCAGGCCATGGCCGGTCACATCGCCAATGCCGATTTTCACCTTGTCGTCCAGCTGCAGCACGTCGTAATAGTCGCCGCCAACTTCGTCCGCCGGTTCCATGAAGGCCGCGATCTCCAGTTCATGAATGCCGCCAAGCTCATCCTTGGTCGGCAGCACCATCATCTGGATCTGCCTTGCGACTTCAATTTCCGCTCCCAGCCGAAGGTTTTCGGACGTCAGCTGCTTGTTGAGATGCGCGATTTCCGTATTCGCGTGCTCCAGATTGACGTTCATCCGGTGAAGCCGCGTTGCCTGGTGCCATTGCAGGGCGGTGACCGCAGCACCGATCGCCCCTGCACAGCCGAAGTAGAGCAGCAGATATTTGAACGACCAGAGGTTTGCGGCAATGGGTTGGCTGATGGTGATCGCCTGAATGCCACGCACGTCGCCCGTCTTCCAGTCAGTCTTGGGGCTTTCCGGGTGGCTGTTGTGACAGGAAACGCAGGCCTCGCCCATCAAGACGGGGGAGGCGATCTGGATCTTTCGGTCGAAGATCGATCCTTCGTAGGCAATCTCCAGGTCTGCAGGATCACGGCTTTGTCGGAAATCGTTCAGTGCCTTGATCTCGAAAGGTGTCAGGTTGTGTGACCCGCGCTCCATGAACGGCAGATTCGACACGAACCGGTATTGCAGATTATGGTCGTTGCCGCCGATCACTTCCCCAAGCTCGATGGAGAGCGTGGCGGGGATCGGAATGCCGCCTGGCGTTTCGTGATATTCGTGTGTCGGGGTGATGTCGCCCGGCGCCTGTTGAACCCGGGCGATCACGTTTTGCGCGTAATAGGTCCGGATCTTGCCGATGGCCTGGTCCAGGTCAACCGCCTGCGAGCGCAGGGAGGCATCTGAAATGGCGCGCAGGTCCATCCACACGGCAACAGGCAACATGCCAAGCCCGATCAGCACCAGAACCAGAAAAACCGCCGGTCGTTCGATGAGCGTGAGCCAGAATTTGTCGACGCGGCGGGGTTCTGTCTGCTTCATGGGGAAACCTGATTTTCAGAATGAATTGAAACGGAATGCGGATCGGCAAGAAAGCCTGAAGGGAAACCCGATCAATTTCGCCATTATGACGGTTGTCTGCCGCAACGGCCACAGCTGGAGATGAGATTTTGCAGTCTTGTTTTCAGCACGTTGAGGCTGTCTAGTAGAATGGTCGAGTTCCAATGCGCAAGCGGGGCATCATGCAAACTCATCTTGTTTTCACGGTCATTGCAAAGGACCGGCCAGGCCTGGTCGAGCGGATGGCGGAAATCATCGCCGGCACTGGTGGCAACTGGATCGAAAGCTCCATGGCCCGCCTCGGCGGCGAATTTGCAGGCATCGTGCGCATCGCGATCGAGGGGCTGCATGCGGACGAACTGGTGGAAAAGCTGCAAGCTCTTTCTGCCGATGGCATCGATATCACGCTGCGCTCCGACCAGACCGGTGCAGAGCTGCCGGAAGGCGCTTCCGCTCATCTGGATCTCGTCTCCCAGGACCACCCGGGCATCTTGCGGGATATCACCCGCGTTCTTTCCGAAAAGGGTGTCAGCATCGAGCATCTGGAAACGGAAGTCGTCTCCGGCTCGATGCAGGGAGAGGCCCTGTTCAAGGCATCTGCCGACCTGCGCCTGCCAGGTGGACTGGACCCTGCGAGCCTGAGCGACGCACTTCAGGAAACGGCAGGAGACCTGATGGCGGATATCAATCTGATTGACTGACGTCGCTCAGTCCTGCCAGACGGAAGCGACACGACACAGGCTTGGCAGGACAGAGGCTGCAACTTCATGCTCGACCGGCTGGATTTTACCGGCAAACTTTGGCTGTCCGCCGGTCCAGGCGGCTGGACCTTCGTGACGTTACCGCCGGCCTGCGCCGATCAGATCCGGTTTTTCACAGGAAGCCGTAAAGGCGGCGCCTGGGGCATGATCAAGGTAAAGGCGCGGATCGGCGAGGCTGAATGGAGCACCACCATCTGGCCGGACAAGGCGTCCGGCTCCTTCCTGTTGCCGGTCAAGTCGGCCGTGCGCAAGAAAGAGAAGATCGCAGCCGGAGACACCGTCGACGTATCACTGTGGCTTCAGGTGCCGCCGGGTTGCTGACAGGGAGGACTGTTTGAGCTTTTGACTTCCGTCGGTCAGGCTCGTTCCGCCGGATCCGGGCAGGCGAACTCAGGCGGCAAGCGCCCAATCGGCCGCGTCCGTGCGCGCCCCGATCAGGGCAAGGCCGTTGGCAACCGACGTCAGCTCGTTGCCGCCGGAAATTCGCTCCTGGCCGAAGCGCTCCGCAAACTGACGGCGCACGGCAGGCACGAAGGAGGTGCCGCCGGTCATGAACACCCGGTCGATGTCTGACTCAGTCAAACCGGCCTTTTCCAGGGTGACATCCAGTGCCAGATCCATCTTCTTCAGGTCCGGTGCGATCCAGCCGTCGAAGTCCGCACGTTTCACAGTCGCCCGGAAGTCCGAACCGAGCGGGGCAAAGGTCAGCTCCGCCTCGTCTGCAGACGACAGCAGGGCCTTGGTTTCCGAGACGGATTTATAAAGCGGGTAGCCCTGGTCCTCTTCCACCAGATCGATGAAAAGCTCGATCTTCTCCGGTTCCACGCAGTAGCGCAGCAGTTTTTTCATTTCCTTGAAATCGTCTGAGGTCTTGAAAATCGACAGCATGTGCCAACGGGCGAAGTTGGAAAAGAGGTTGGGCGGGATCTCCAGGATCTTGCCCATGCTCTGGTAGGCGGTGCCCTTGCCGAGCTTCGGCAGCACCACGTTGTCGATGATGCGGTAGTCGAACGTGTCACCGGCAATGCCGACCCCGCCTCGGCCAAGCGGCGTCGCTTTCAGGTGCCCGGCTTCGGTCTCGAATCGCATGATCGAATAGTCGGTCGTGCCGCCGCCAAGGTCGGCAACCAGGATGGTCGTATCCTGTTCCAGCGATTGCGCGTAGGAAAAGGCCGCCCCGACAGGTTCCATAACAAAGAGGATGTCTTCAAAACCAACCTTCTGAAACGCCTTGCGATACCGCTCCATCGCCAGGTCTTCATCCGGATTGTGGCCGGCAAACTCCACCGGCCGGCCAACAACGAGCCGGGTTGCCGCGGGATCAAATGCAGCCCCGGCCCGCTCGAAAGCCCGCTGCAGAAACGTCGCCATCAGATCTTCAAACTCGAACCGGACCCCAAAAACTCCGGTCCCCTTGAAAACGCGGCTCGCCGCAAAGGTCTTCAGCGACTGGATGAACCGCACATCGCCAAAGCTCTCCAGAAACTGCCGGATTGCCCAGGGCCCGACCTCCGCATTCAGCGCCTTGGCCGGCCCCCGGTCGAGAAAACTGAGGACGGTCGGAAGCGATGTGAAACTGTCATTGCCATCAACAAAGCTGATCGGCGCAGTCGCGCCCACACCCTGCGCCGAAACCGCGACCGTGTTGGAGGTGCCGAAATCAAGTCCGATGGTCTGTTTCATGGCAAAGTCCCTTTATGTCGCAGCGTTTTGTACCCGTGCCGTTTTGCAATTGAATGGCGTTGGCTCATTCGAAACCGACGCAGGAGTGCGTAGGGGCACTCCCAATACGGCAATCCTGCAAAAGTGAAATGGCTGTGCGGGATAGGCGGGAACAAACGAAAACGCAAGCGGAAACTGGCTGTTCTCAAGGCATTCGATCCTGCATCCGTTGCGGCTCCAACCTTCGGCTCGCAGGTGCCATCTGGAAAAAGGTGAATTGCTCAATGAAAATTTGGCGTTGATGCCTGGAGCTTATCGTCAGGACATTGCTGCCGGGTCGAAATACCCAGACCGCACGCTATGCGTTTCATCGGTTTTGTGGTCGCGATCGGAGTTGGTCGCAGTCTCAGGCAGCAGGCATTCGCACTTCCAATTTGTACAAATCATCCCGCCTTTGAAATCATTGTGGCATCGTGACACTATGTTGCTGCGCGAAATTCCATTATGATACGCACTGTCAGAAGATGGACATGAACTGTCTAAAGGTCTAGTCAAGACAACCAGTTGGCATTCGAAGAACGCGTCAACAGAGATCAAAAACTGCAGATTGACAGTATGCACTCAGAACCTTTGCGCCAGGGCCTGAAACGCCAATTCGCGATCACATTTGCGTTGGTCGTTCGCGAAATGACCACCCGCTACGGAAACAAGTTCGGCGGTTACATGTGGGCGGTTCTGGATCCGGTTTTGACGATCGCCATCCTGACGACAGTATTTTCGGCAGTCGCTCATATCCCGCCACTGGGAAGAAGCTTCACCTTGTTTTTTGCGACCGGCTACATCGCATTCTACATGTATCGTTCAACTTCTGAGCAAGTAGGTTCTGCAGTCGAGGCAAACAGAGCGCTACTGAACTATCCTGTCGTGCGACCTTACGACACGATTTTGGGAAGGATTTTTTTACAGGTAGCGACGCTTTTCGTCGTAAATGCTCTTCTTTTCGGGGCACTTTATTTCGTGGTTCCGTTTGAGAGTATCAACCTGGCACCTATCTTCCTGGCTTCCCTGATTGCAATTGCACTTGGTGCAGGAGTAGGGGCTTCGAACATCGTATGGTTTCACTTGAGCAGTACCTACCAGCAGATCTGGGGTATTATTAACCGGCCGGCATTCATCGTTTCCGGAGTGTTTTTTCTGCCAGACACCGTTCCGCATCCATTCAGGGAATGGCTCATGTGGAACCCGCTGGTTCACATTGTTGGCCTTTTTCGAACCGGGTTCTACCCCACCTACCGGGCGTCTTATGTCGACATGCCTTACATCATAGGGCTAACCGTGTTTTCGATTGTTTTCGGATTTTTTCTGGTATGGCTTTATGATGCGCAGCTACGGGAGGCGAAATGATCAGGTTGGATCGCTTGACCAAACGCTTCAAGCTCAAGGGAGAGATGCGCTACATCGCAAGGGATGTGTCGTTTACGGTGCCCAGGGGAAACAGTATTGGTCTGCTGGGGCGTAATGGTGCTGGCAAGTCCACATTGCTGAGGCTTATTGCGGGTACGATCAAGCCGACCTCGGGCAGGATTATCCGTCTTGCCAACGTGTCATTCCCGCTTGGTTTTCAGGGCAGTTTCAATGGCTCTTTAACCGGAGAGCAGAATGTTCGCTTCGTTGCCCGCATTTATGGGCACGACACGGAACAGCTGGTCGATTACGTTCAGGATTTTGCCGAACTTGGGAAATCCTATTACATGCCGGTAAAAAGCTATTCCTCCGGAATGAAAGCCCGACTTGCCTTTGGCGTCAGTATGGGCATTGATTTTGACTACTATCTGGTTGACGAAATCACGGCCGTCGGCGATTCGAATTTCAAGAAAAAGTGCAAACGGGTTTTTGAAGAAAAACTCCAGAATTCTGACATCATCATGGTGTCACACTCAAACGGTGCACTAAAAGAATATTGTACGACCGGAATTGTGTTAGAAGATGGCAACTTAACCTTTTTTAACGATATTGACGATGCAATTAACATGCACAATGACAACATGGCACGCCGATAGGCCGGTCTCTGAATACTTGAAGGTTTGATTGAACATGTCAGCTGTCGAAAAAATGCCTGGAGAAAAGGCCGACGAGATTGGTCAGGGAACGGTGTTCAATCTTCCGTCCAAAAAGGGAGCTGCCGTTGCCAAGGCGAGATCCAAGGACGGCAAGCTGATTAATAGGCTGAAAAAGTCCGGCCTCGATCCGCAGAAACTGCTTGATTTGGCACTGCCGGCAGCGACGGCGAAGTCCGCGACGAAAATGCGGCATAGAATGATGCTGTTAGGCTTCATGTTGTTCGTAGCCATGCCGGCTGCCGCGTTTTCCGCCTATATGTTTTTCTGGGCAAGCGACCAATATCACAGCATGACAGCATTTGCCGTTCGCAGTTCACAGCCAGTAGCAGCGACTGAAGTTCTTGGCATGGTAATGGGAAATACCGGGGGGGAGTCTGCGACCTCCAACAGCTACATCGTCACGGACTATCTCCAGAGCCAATCCGTGCTGGAGGACCTTCCGGACGATCTGGATTTGCAGACCATCTTCAATCGCGAATCCTCGGATTTTCTGTTCAGCATGGGCAGCGATCTGCCGGTCGAAGACCGCTTGAGTTACTGGAATGACATGGTCGACGTCAGTTTCGACGCGACCTCCGGGGTCATCCAGGTTGAAGTGCGCAGCTTCCGGCCCGAGGATTCGGTCGAGATCGCCAAGGCAGTGCTTAAACGCAGCGAAATATTGGTCAACCAGCTTTCCGAAGCAAACAGGCGAGAGACGGTGCGCTTCGCGGAAGAAAGTGTTGCGCGCGCCGAGGCGCGTCTGAAAGCAATCCGCAAGCAAATGCTTGCCTACAGGAACGAGACACAGGAAGTCAGTCCGGAGGAAAATGCCAAGCTTGCTGTGGAAATGATTGCCGGACTGGATCAGCAGCGCGCAAGCCGGGAAGCAGAAAAAAAGACCCTGATGAGTTATCTGGACGAGGACTCTCCCCGTATCAGGCTCCTGAACCAGCAAATCGAGGCCCTGGAAGGCCAGATTTCAAGTGCGCGGGAACGCCTTGGCTCCGGCACATCGCCTTCCGGTTCTTCTGGTACGAACAGGACAGCTCTTTCCTTCCGTCTTGCGGACTATTCGGAACTCGCATTGGAAGAAGAATTTGCACAGCAACTCTATGTAACATCGCTTGCCAGCTTGGAAACGGCTCGTCAGGAGGCCGACGGTAAACACCTTTACTTAGCGACTTTCATCCAGCCGACCCTCTCAGAAGACGCACAGTATCCACACCGTTTTCTATATTCAATTGCTGCATTTTTGCTCTTGGCTGGAGCGTGGTCTGTTGCTGTTCTAATGTACTATAATGTAAGGGATCGCACTTGATATTGGTAGGAGCTGAAATGACTGAAAATTGAAGTGTATGACGACTTGCTGATAGTCGAGAAATTGAAGGTCTTTCAGACGGCCAAAAAAAATTTCTTACTGAAAAAGTACACCCAATGCGAACTCTTTTGGAAAAACAGCTTGTAATATAACTACACACCTTAACCTTGTAGATAACACGAAAGCCTGTCTTCATCGATATTGGTTTCTCCCCATCTTTAAAAACTCACCGGCGACTAGTATCACTTTCCCACAGAACTTCGATCTGTAAAATAACATGCTGTATATGTGGCATGCTCCCCGCAAAACGAAGAACTTTCAGGGGAGCAGGTCAAATATGATTCCCCACCTGCCTTAGCTTCACAGTCACTGGTACTCATGATCGTAGTGTTGTGCATTCAATCTAGCTTGAAATCAGGTCGATAACGGGAATTGGGTTGCATCAGAAACAGCACTTCAGTTGCTTGCCATGACTTTATTTCTGCCATTTAGTGCCGAAACGTTCGTTGTCGGCACTTTGCAATGACGCACTGTGGCGGTAAAGAGATCTTAATCAATGCTTTATTTTACCGAAACGAGCTTCGTCAATTAATGCTAGGGCTCGTAAGATACTTCTCAGCGATTTGATCAAGTAAATGCGTCGTCCTTGGCAGTTTTGACTTGAGAAGATAAACTGTCCACGATTTTGAATACGTCGGACATTTGGCCATTTTGATCGAAATAATAGGGATAAGCACCGTACGCAGCCCACAAAAGTACTTGAACGCTAATCTCTTGTCTTGCTTCAAGCACGGTTGCCCGGTCATCAGTCAGTCCCCAGCCAGCATACCAAGGAGAGCCAAGTGTTGTGATGCTTGCTCCTCGCAGCAATAATTCAAAACCCGCCAAGGACGAAATAGTATAGATCCTTTCATATCGATTAGCGTAGTCGAACATATTTGCATGCCGAGGAAACTCGACTAGTTCTGGAAATCGACGGAATGGTGCGCTGAATGGTTGTGCGAATCCTTTCAAGACCTCTGGGTGTGCTTTGAAGTGGATTGACTGGCCTGGATTATCGCGATATGCGATTTCAATAAGCTTTTCACAGGTGAAGTAAGGGTCGGGCCCTCTTCTGATTGACTCGTCTCTTTCAACTTGCCCGATCACAAGAATACTTCCTTTTTCAACGTGAAATTCAGAACTTCTCCTCGCAAAGTTATATTTTGTTAGATTGTTACTAATAATTTTCTCCTGAAGCTCGATCCCTTTGCGGTGAAAATCCTTGAGCTCATCATCAGATAGAGACCTAATGATCTGATGAAGACGACTATCTCGCTCTTTGTGGAAGTAGAGATTGGTTCCTTCTTCGATCACAATGGACGACGGGGCAGTTTTTTCTGCGCCTAGTCCCACAGAACGTAGAAAGCCGTCCTCGACGCGGCAGATCGTGACATGATTTCGAGCGGAAAGCGCTGATAACCAGAAGGGGTCTTTATAAGACCAAACAAATACTTTTTGTCTTCTAATCGTAGAAAATATCTTTTCTATGACCTCATCGTCTTGAGCTAACTCATCGCCTAAAAATAGTACTTCCTGTTCTGAAAAGACTTGGTTGTAGAATCTATGTTTCCACGCTGAGAACCCAAAGAATAACGTAGGGTTTGACTTATCTAATTTCGTAAGAATATGCGATTTGTCAGCAAACAAACCCTTCTTTTTCGCAGAGAAAATAGGGGCAAAGAGTGAGTATCTATGCAAATTAAATTTGCCAGTCATTTTCATGCTGCCTTATGTACACTCGCCTTGTTCCATAAATCCGACCCCTCATCGCAAGTTTTCAAATGTAATCATGGCGTGAGCTCAAGCGAGAAGGCTTGATGAAAAAAAGCGATGAGTAACTTGCATGTGGAAGCGCCTCGCACTTAGATCTGGACTCGGATAGGTGCAATGGTTGGTTATCCTCTTTGCGTGAACACTTCAAGTCAGTAGGAAAAAACGTCATGGGTGTTGCGGGGCTCTGATTTGACAATATTTTTTATATATTTGATCAGTAACGAAGTCGCGGGAAAGATGGTTCGATTGTGTAATACTTCGAAATTGAAGAAAATTGCTCCATCTCGAAAACCGCACACAACCAAGAGAGTTCGAACCACAAAGTATTTTTGTGATAAACTGTAGATATCATATTAAATGGTCGATCTTCTGGCTTACATGAGCATTGATCTCTACAAGATCAGGACGTTGCAAAAGTAGGGACTCGATATCCGCGAATCCGAACTGTTGGCCCGGTTTGTAGAGCGCCTCGTACACCGCTGTGATAAATGCGAAGTCCGCGTCTGTATCCAGGGTCCACCGCCAGTTAGTTCGATCGATTGGCTCTTCATGAGCTTTGATGTCGAATAGATCGGGATTTTGATAAATGTACGGCGTCACGTGCTCGCGTTCATGTGGCTGGCGTGCCTCTTGCCAGGCTCTTTCAAGCGACCGGAATTCGAAGAGCTCCGCGTCTAGACCGCGCGGCAACCCAGGCATTATCATGTTCGACATGTAGTCCGGCCTAGCGTGTTGGAAGGATTGGTGCAAGTTGTCCACGATTTCCGGATCGATCAGTGGGCAATCGGAGGTGATCCTGAAGATCTCCGTCGAGCCGAAACGGCGTGCCGCCTGATAGTACCGGTCGAGCACGTCGGTTTCGCTTCCCCGGTAAACATAGTCGGTAAGAGAGCGGGCGTGCGCGGCGAGCGCATCGTCCTCAGGTGTATCCGGTAGTGCGAGAATGACGCGCTTTATCGACCGGGCTCGACTGACACGCTCGCAGACATGGGACAAAACGCTTTTGCCTTCGATTTCGAGCATAACTTTGCCCGGAAGTCGCGTGGAACATGTTCGTGCCTGGATTATTGCATCAGCCACAGTCATTCGCCTCCTAAAAGCAGATTTCGTGACTACCCTATCATCGGGTATTTACCCATCAATCGTATTGTCGCATTTCGGACGGAAATCAGTTTCGTCGCGTTTGCGGCTCGTGCTCTATCGGATACGGACATATCTAAGCATCTGACCGGGTAAGTCGAAACCGTCCCAGATGAAATCGAAATCCAGAGCACTTCCAACCGGAACGAACCGGTCTACGCCGTGAACACTGAGCGTCCGCGCAAGCCGAAACAGTTCGTTCTCGTCAAATCCGGAATAGGCAATCGTTTGATCCTTTCGGCAGAGGAAGTTTGTCAATTCTTCTGCCTCAGCGACATGGGCGGAATAAAGAAAACCTCCTCCCGTTGCTTCATCGCGAATATCCACAAGCGTAGAAAGCTCCACAACCGTTAGCTCCGGCGACCGCAGAGCCAAGCCGCTTACATCGAAATCTAGGCTCGAACGGTTGGCGGAAGCAAACTTGGCCAAGTTGGTGTGAGGCGCAACATTATAGTTCATGCGTCGCGCATGCGCGGACAGGCGACGGGAGAAGTCGGCGATCGCCTCCTTGTAATTGCCGTTAGTACTTCCAAGCCATACGATCAGTCTGGAGGACGAACAGGCAAGTTGATCAAAGACATAGACATCGTTGTAAGCCTTCTTCGCCAGTTCTTCGCGTTCCTTGTCGTTCAGGTTCAGATACGCCTCTACCTTGTTCAGCGACAGAGAGAACCTGTCGGCAAAGTTTAGCGTGTGGCAGGAAGGCTTGGCCTCCATCGTCGACAGCGTCCGAACTTTCTGGTCTCCCCCCCAAATGAGCCGCATATCAGCCAATCCGAAAATCGACGCATTGATGTTGTTGTTGTCCGCCGGATAACTCACAAACAAGTTGGCGGCACCAAGCCTTGCTTCCTCAAGTACATTGGTTAGATAGCCAAGCACGATATCAATTTGTTCTGGACGCGAAGATGGAAGACGAACCAGATTGACGTTCCCGCACAGGAGCGAGAGCGCCCAAGAGTAGACGAATATAGTGTCCACATTTGCCGGCGGTAGGTGCACAGCAAGACCCCGTGGCGCAACGATGGTGCCTACCGGCTGCCGTTGCATGAAATCGCTTTTCAACTTTGCAAGCGAAGCGCGACGAAGCCAATAGCCAAGAGCGGTCCATTCGGCACGCCCGGCAAGGCGGCGATCGGTCATCAAGAACCGGGAAAGATCGTGCAAGACCTCGATCTGCTCGGCTTCAAAAGGCGGGGAGGGAGAAGCTGCAGCAATTTTACCGCAAAGCGCATCCAGCGAAATATCAACGTCGGGAAACAAAGTGATCGTCATGGCAATCCGGCACAATCAAAACAAGTTAACAGGACATGTCCCAGGCTGGGAGATGTGGTCCGAGTCAAGGTGGATCGCCCAAAGCATGCTAAAGGGCGGACTTAAGCACGCGTTGGCTTTCCGCAGCGATGACATCGCTGCATCCGCGCAACTCGACCTTTGGAACGCGGCCGACAATTCTTAGGGCCTTGCCAAGACGCCCCCCAACGCCCGCGTCGATAGTCTCGATGACGCCGACATCTTCAGTCAGGATGCTGTGTCCAGGATAGGATGATGGGATCAGGCTCAGCACCTGGACGATCCCCTCGGTTACAGGCGGACATGGTTCGAACGTCAACGGATCCCTGATTATCACGTCGCCGATATTTGGCGGGTAGAGCAACGCATCGTCGCCCTCCAGGAAGAGCACTCCCATTTGCTCCACCATTCCATAGAAATTGTAGCTGTTTTGCAACCCAGCAAGTTCTCTGAACGTGCGCCTGAACACCTCTGGGCTCACCGCTTCGGATTGAAGTTTTTTCCATCCGCCGGAATGGACGAGCGTGGCCTTAGACAGGTCGCAGCCCAGTTCTGCGGCGAGGCCGCGCAGATACTGCCAGACGAGGAAGGTAAAGCCAAATATGAAGATTTCCTCGTCGGCGTGCTTGGCGAGCCATTCGCGCACTTCGTCGAGCCGGTATTTCATGGTTTCATCGAGCGCGAAGCAATGATCGCGACCGAAGGGCATCATGCCCAATACGCCTGCGCCTCTGGCAGACATCAGCGCGGGATCGGAAACAACGGCCAATGAATCGATCACCAGCATCGGCCGCCGCTTCGAGCCCAGAATTGCGGCCATGGACGCGCGCAACGAGAGCTTCTGGCGCCGGGAGGTCTCATTGTCGACAGCGATGCGGCTGACCGCAGCCCCGGTTGTCCCGCTTGATGTCATGGTGATGCGGACCTGCTCTTGTGGCACGGACTGCAAGAGGTGAGTCTTGAACAGCGAGACCGGAAGATAGGGAATTTCCTCAAGCGTCTGCGCCGGATCACCTTGCCATAGGCCACCTAGGATCCGCTCATATTCCGGACAGTTCAGCCGATGGTGGTCAATCAGTTCCGACAGCCCCGACAACAGAGAAGCCTCGCGGACAGCCTGGGGAATTGACCATTGCGGTGCCTCATTTAGGGCATAAAAATTCTCAGAAGCTGGTGAGCTTGACATAGTCAGGTTTCCCATTGGTCTTGCGCGGCAACCCGTCGATCCGGTGAACCTTTACGCTGCCATTTGGCAGCCTCAGCTCTCGGCAAAGAGCCAGTTCAGCCTCGGCAAGCACTTCGTCAGCGGCGCCGCCCCCGGAGCGCTCGATGAAAATGCGAATTTGATCAGTCCCCTCGACGGCGACGCATTCCTGATTGAAACGGGCGGCTGCAATTTTCTCCACATCGTGAAGGCTGACGCGGTTGCCATACACTTTCGCAAAACGCGCGGCCCGTCCGGTAACCGTCAGATAACCCTCATCGCTGAGAAAGCCAAGATCGCCGGTTCTCAAACAGCCGCCGGTGATATTGCCCAATTTCAGATCGTCTGCGGATGAGGCGTAGCCCATCATGACGTTCGGTCCGAAATAGACGACCTCTCCGGTTTGGCCACAAGGCAGCCTCCGGCCATCGGTATCTTGGATCTCGATACGTCCACCCGGCAGCGCCGAGCCGACAGAACCCGGATGCGCCGCAAGTTCCTGCGCGGGAAGCGTTGTCATCCGTGGTGAGGCCTCGGTTTGACCGTACATGACGAAGAAACGTCCATCGCGCTCCTGCAGCTGCGTGTCGAGCCCGGTCATAATGTCTTGGCGGCAAGCGCCGCCCGCCTGGATGATGGTTTTAAAATGCTCCAGCCTCAGCCGTTTGAGCCCCAATCTGCAAATATATTCGCAATGAAACGGCACACAGGGAAGGACCGCAACCTCATACTTGCTCATCGCCTCCCAAAAGCCACGCTCGGCAATTGTAGCTCCGGTCAGCACAACTGTGCCACCAGCCAGAAGGTGGCTGGTCAGAACTGACAGGCCGAAGGAATAATGAAACTTGAGATGTCCAAGGCTCACAACGCCGGGGCCAATCTCGAGAACTTCAGCGATCGCCCGCGCATTAGAGATCAGGTTGGTGGATGACAGCCGCACGAATTTGGGGGCGCCGGTCGATCCAGAGGTCGAGAGCAGGCAGGCAAGATCCGGGTGAGTTGTGGGAATCGGTTTATCAGCGTCTCGTACGAGCTGGCACAAGCCGGCCTCATCCTTAGTGTTACGTGAGTAGCCGGGTAGGGTGTAGGTATCTAGAAAACTCTGGTCACCGATCAGGCTTGCAGGTTTGTAAATGCCTATGAGCTCGGTAAGCTGCTCTGGCGCGAGCTCGGGATCGACGAGGGCTAGCGGAATATTTTCCTGGAAAGCCGAGAGGATCGTAAGCGCATGGTCCATGCAGTTCCGGGCGAGGAGGAAATGCGGCGCACCGGTTTGCCAGCGCGCAAGCCTCCGGGCAGTCCGACAGAGTGCGCCGGGCATTTCGGCATAGGTGACCGTCTGACCTTGGTCGGCGTCTACAAGCGCCGCCGAATCTGAAAGTGTAAATTTCCAGTTTCTCATATGCGTCCGTTATCCGTCAGTTGCGCAACGGTTCTCGCCTCGCAACGAGGGCAGCTTCACCGCGGGTATCTTAAAGCCGACGGCTTACGGGGGCACGACGCCAGTCATTACTCTGGCTCATATCGCCATGGAACCGTCGACAGCAATCGCCTGCCCGTTCACATAGGACGAGAGATCGCTTGCAAGAAACAGCACCACATTGGCAACTTCGTCCGGCCTTCCAGCGCGGCCGAGGGCGATGTTGTCGATACGTGTTTGGAGCATGTCCGACGCCAAGCCGCTAATCATCGAGGTCTCGATAAGTCCGGGAACGACGCAATTGACGCGGATGCCCTGCCTCCCAAGTTCACGGGCAGCGGACTTGGTTGCGCCGATGACAGCAGCTTTTGCTGCTCCGTAGACGAACTGGCCTTTTGCACCGTGGGTGGCCATGATCGAGCTAGTGTTGATGATCGACCCGCCCCCTTTGCGCATCATGACGCGGGCAGCAATCTGAATCAGGTTCATCGCTGAGAATGCGTTGAGAGCGAAAGCTTCGTTGATTGTGTCCTCGGAAAAGGTTCCGATCGTGCCGTCGGCCAGGGAGCTGGCATTGTTAACGAGAATATCGACGCGCTTGAAACGGCCGAAGGCTGCCCGCACCACTTGATCAGCGGCCTTCCAGTCCGACAGGTCTGTTGCGTGCGCAAAAACCTCGATTCCGTATTGGTCTGTCAGGCGGCCGGCAAGGTCCTCGATCTCGGCTTGCGACCGCGCGACCAGGCAAAGCGAAGCGCCAGCCTGCGCCAGCACCTCTGCTGTCGCGGCACCTATTCCACGGCTCGCGCCGGTGACGATAGCGACCTTGCCGCTGAGATCAATCAGTGACACCATATTTTTCAGTATTTCCTGTGCCTTGGCAAAACTCGACATGTCGATGATGTCATCAAGATCAAGCATGATGTCGAATTTTTCTTCTATTTCCGCCACCAGCCGCATGTGGGCTAACGAATCTCATCCTGGCGTTTGGGAAAAAACCATTTCAGCCGTGCTGTAGTCTTCCGGAAGCGCCAGCGTCGAGTCGCATGCGGATGATGTCGCACTTGATATAGGGTTTGTCGATGCCGTTGGGCTCGCGGCTAACATCGACATAGCCGTGGGAGGCGTGAAGCTTGTGCACCGCCTCGTTTGCCTCAGCAACATCGGCGAAAGTTGCCTCATAGCCAAAATCGAAGACCCATTTGTTGTGAAAGGCCAGAGGCACATAGGCGCCGAGCATCAGCATGTTCTCATTGCCGATATAGTATGCCCAGTCCGCAGTCCGGCCGCTGCTGTCGGTCTGCACGCTCAGATAGGCAAAGGGTGTGTCGCCGCGGCGAACAACCCAGTGCCGGAATCCGGCCGCTTTCACGCACGATTCGATCCAGTTTGCTTGGCCTTCAACGGTCCCTTCAAAATCTGTTCGCATGTAACGCGTCACACGTTCCGAAGTCCGCCAATCCAGCAGCTGCGCTGCATCTGCGGTTGTCACCGGGGAGAAAACAAGATTGCTCATGGATCACTCGCTAGGCATGCCGGGATTGCAGGCAAAACAACTTGATCGAAGCGGTAAATAGAGTTACGACCTGCCCGAATTCGGTTACCACAAGTCTATGCGATTAAACAACCTAGATAACAATCACCCTAGTGTTGTAAGCGTCTGTCGCGGTTTTAGAAGATAGCGCTGAAGTAAAAAGCGCAATCGGTGGGTTATTCGCAAAAAGAGCGCCGAAAAATTTGAGGACAGACATGTCAAATACCATAGAACGGTTTCGACGTTTGATGCCAGCTTCCGTTAAAGGGAACGCAAATGTCCGCAAACTGCCTGCCTTGTTGGCGAATGTGTTTTTTTCAGCCTCCAAAAAAGCTGACAGGAAACGACACGCTTCTGGCAATGCTCGGCTGATTCGACTTAACGAAGCTATCGTGGCTGTCGATAGCGAAACCTTTGAGGCAGAGTTTGTCACGCTTTTGGGCGAGTTAGAGTTGCGTGCACATAAGTTAGACGGGACTGAACGTAACGCTGCAGCTCAATTGGAAGCGATTTCAAAACAATTTAATTATCTTTGTGGAAGTTATTTTGTTTCCTACCAGCACCTTATGTATAAACTTGGGTATTTGTTTGATGATATTTCGGTATTTGAAAGACTTTGCGCATTGGAGGGGGTGTTAATTGATAAAGAAACAGAGCTAAACTCGTTATCATTTAGGTCCGTGCGTGAATGGTATGATGGCAAAGTTGAGGGCATTTCGAGAACTCATTTTTATTTGTCAAATGCACTAAGTTATATCGTTCGCTCGTCATTTTGGTATAACTTTGATGATATCACGTATCAGCTTTTAAGTAAGATACGAGAAGGCCGACTGGATATCCTGCTATCAAGCGCAAGTTACTCGGCGTTTTATGTCGATGATCGATCCGGGCCAGTGGGAAATCTTCTGGATACTATCGGGAGTGAATTTATTGAGCTTGTGCAGGTCGAGAAGAATAAATTTGCAAATCAGATTTCACCATACGACCCGCGTTTCAGTTCAGTATTCTCGCTCCTCGTAGAATATATGATAGCCACGCGTGCACATCACCTGTCAGGGCAATTGACTGATATCGTTGAGTGGATGATTGGGGATCGTCATGAGGATATCGAATCCTTGTCGAGGATACGAAGATTGAGGCAGTTTGGATTGTTGGGTGATTTATCTGACTTTTCCAAAAGGTTAACTGAAATTGATACATCTAACTTTCAAAAAATGAATTCGAATGTTCTCAAGGGCTATTCGGTTGATGAATTTAACTTATTCCCTGGAACAAATACAAATAAACTAACGCTCTCTCAGATTGGTTCAATTATTGATGCTCTCATCATTTTGGGATTCAGTGAAAAGCGATATCAATATTTGATGGAGTTAAGTGCCACTATCGAGAAAAGAGGTCTGTCTAGGGAAACCCCCACCGGAATCGGCACCCGATTGAAGATCTTCCGCCTGCGCGAAGATTGGGACATGATCCAGTTGTCAAACAATTTTTACAACGACATCGCGAAAGTGGTGGGGATACCTAAAAGCGCGGAAGAAATCGCGGATGGCTCAAGTATATTCCTATTCGCAGCAGACCAATGTCGTAATACGCCTGTTCTAATGTCCGCATTCGTACCAGTATTGGCTGGTGATGGTGTCTTGTTCTTCAATCTTTATCAGAATGGTTTTTTTAATGACATTGTTAAGCCTTGGCCTTTGTCACCGAGAATAGGGGCTACTGGCGATTATCTGATTGGCAACGAACTTCCCCGCTTCGATAGAGTGTGCAACTGGGAGATCGATTTAGAAAACGGCATACTCAAAGTGAACGGTCTGGATATCTTCCAGCCGTTTTATGAAAGGCTGAGCCGGGTTCAAAAGCGCTTCGACATTGATTACACCAGCCCACAGGCACAAACTTATATCACCCCCTGGCTTCTTGTCGCGGATAGAACCGTTGTTGCATTGGAAAAACTGCGCGAAGTCGCGAAGCAAAAGAACTTGAAGATATGCTTCGCAGGCATGCAAGGGCATTTTGTCCCTTGGGGCGTATATCGCTGTTTTGCTGTTGCGAATCCTGAGAACTTTGCGTTTGTGGACCTCAACTCGAGTTATGAAAACTGGAAAACCAATATGCGGGGGCAGCATTTTGAGACAATTGTTGCGCGCCGTCGAAGAGATCTCGTAAACGGACCATCACAACCCGCCTTCGGATCCAGAGAAAATTTTCAGCAGTGGTATGAACAGGAGTACCTTAAGCGTCCTGAGTATTTTTCAAAGTTGCGGGACAAGTTAATCGGCGAGCGCAGGACCGTTTCCGAATCCGTCGATCCAATAGATACTAGGATTGGAGACGCAATCCGCAAGTGTCGCAGTTCTCAAGGAGCGGTTGCGTGCCTGCTTGGCAAAATCCCCTATGACATGGGTGTTCCAACTATGGGGGGACCAGCTCATTCCAGCATGAAGGACTGGCTCAACCATACGATCGCAGTGTTTAAAGAATCCAATAATCTACTCCTCATCAAACCGCATCCACACGAACTTAACTACAAGATCTCATCAAAATCTCGACAAGGATTCCTGGATCTGATAGAAGAAGAGTTTAGTGAGAATATCATTGTTCTAGGTCATCACGAGTTCAACCTACAAGATTTGAGCCCGACTGTAGATTGCTTCTTGCTTTGGAATGGTTCATCAATCCCGGAGCTGGGGGCCGCCGGGCGCAATGTCATAGCCAGTGACTATTGGGCTGGGGAAAACTATCCAATACAGCTCACGGTTCCAAGCGACAGCAAAGATTATGAAAGACTACTTTTGAATTTACAAGACTTGAAGATGCATCCGGATTTCGAAAGGCTCTCCAGCGCTTATGTTTGCTATCTAGTGGAGGCGCCATTTGCCGCTACTTTTGATCTGGCTCATCGCTCAGCGACCAACGTCGACTTCAACAGGTCCGATTACCGTCCTGATATACTGTGTCAGATGACTTCAACGCAGTTCCGCGAACGATATGCCCATATTGCTGAAGAGTTTTTTGGCGCGTGGAAAAACTGATTGGACTTGCCTCGGAAAAGTGGTGATGATCCTCCCCCAATGAAGTGGTCCGCTGTTATGTTTAGGAAAACGGAGGATCAAAAATGGGAAACAAGCGGCACAAGCCGGAAGAGATTGTCACGAAGCTGCGGCAGGTTGAGGTTCTTGTGGACCGGGGAATGGAGCGGATCGATGCGATCCGGGAAGTTCGCATAATGAGCAGACCTACTACCGCTGGCGCAAGCAGTATGGCGGCATGGGAACTGACCAAATGTAAGAGCACAGACGGCTTCAAAAGGAAAATGAGCTGCTCCGCAAGGCGGTCTCCGGTCTGACACTGGACAAGTTGATCCTTGCCGAGGCCGCACGGGGAAACTTCTGAGCCGGCCCGTCGCCGTGCCTACATCGATCATGTGCGCAGCCAAATGAAGCTCTCCGAGCGTCGTGTCTCTCTTGTGTTGGGCCAGCATCGCTCTACCCAGAGGCGGCGACCTCGATGGCGTGCCGATGACGAGTGCCTGGTCGAGGGTATGATCGCGCTTGCCCGACAGTATGGCCGCTATGGCTAACGCCGGATTGCGGCTCTGTTGAGGGATGCTGGCTGGCAGGTGAACGACAAGCGTGTCGAACGGCTATGGCGGCGGGAGGGGCTGAAGGTGCCGGCGAAACAGCCGAAGAAGGGACGGCTCTGGTTGAATGACGGCGCATGCCTCCGTCTCCGGCCCGAGTATCGGAACCACGTCTGGAGCTACGACTTCGTCCATTGTCGCACCGATGACGGCAAGGTGTTCCGAACCTTGAACATCCTCGACGAGTTCAGCCGGGAGTGTCTGGCGATCCGGGTCAAACGAAAGCTGAATTCGACCGATGTCATTGACGCCTTGAGCGAACTGTTCATGCTGCGCGGTGTGCCTGCGTTCATACGATCTGATAATGGTCCGGAGTTCGTTGTCCATGCCGTGCGGGACTGGATCAAGGCCGTCGGCGCCATGACCGCCTACATTGAGCCAGGCTCACCTTGGGAGAACGGTTATTGCGAGAGCTTCAACGCCAGGTTCCGCGATGAACTGCTCGACGGTGAAATCTTCTATGGGCTGCAGGAAGCGCAAATCCTGATCGAAAAATGGAGGAAGCACTACAACACCAAGAGACCGCACAGCGCATTGGTTACCGCCCACCGGCTCCCGAAACCATCATCCCGATGGACCAAACACCTGTCATGCACTAACAATCAAACTGGACCATTCAGGTGGTGCTGATCAGTGACGCCCGGTGCGAAGCGGGAGGCCGCGGCCCATCTGTACACAGCGTACGGGGTGAGCCAGCGCCGGGCGTCACCATTTTTTTGAGGCAACGTACTTCAGCATGACATTGTCGAGCGTGGTTTCCGCCAGCAACTTCTTCAGCCTGGCGTTCTCGTCTTCAAGCGCCTTCAGCTTGCGGGCATCGGATACATCCATACCGCCAAACTTGGCCTTGTATTTGTAAAAGGTGGCTTCCGAGATCCCGTGCTGCCTACAAACATCGGCTGTCTTCTGGCCACTCTCCTGATCCCGCAAGATACCGATGATCTGTTCTTCAGTGAACCGTGAACGCTTCATTCCATCCGTCTCCTGACTGCGACGGACTCTACAAAAACTGGAGGAGTTATGGAGTCTCAAGTCAACCATATCCTTGAAACCGAAAACGAAAGCTTCCAATTCAAAACAGCACTGCAAATCAGATCGGCAAGGGAGGAAACCAAAATCTTGATCACGGCGTAACTGGCGTTCCCTACACAAAAGGCGCGTCAGATCTAAGTGAAAATCAACAACCAGTCCCTCTGGGATGCCTGTCCGTTGCGGTATCAGACACGGTGATCAGACCATGCTCGAGCATCAATTCCGCTTCGTCCAGGACGATTTCCAGCGGTACGGAAATATAGTTGGCAATATCAAACAGGCTGTTGGATCCATCTGCATATGCCAGAACGTCCATCCGCGCGCGGATGGCGCTGTAGGAGCCTTTCTTACTGATGGTGGGATAGAGCCCGCGTTTGCCCAGTTGGGGTTCGCCCTTGACCGCGGTCGTGGGGTAAAGCCCGATTTCAAATGCCTTTATGATCGTTGTTATAACCTCAAATGAACCCTCTAGGCCCTTTTGCGTGACCACATCGAAATTGTCGGCGTCGGTGTGATACTCGGGATATTCACCGTACTTGGAGCGGCAGAACCCGCATATCGGCAGAGCAATGCCCGGTGCACCGTATTGCCGTTCGTCCGAACCCCTTTGAAGAAAGGAGTAGGTCTTCACATTATCCTTGCCAATCAGCGCCGATTTCAGGGCGACGTCAGCAATGGTGTCGGCGTAGCGGCTTTGTACATGGCTAAAGCCGCGTTCATCGCCAACGCAGGACAGGTTGAAACCGCATTCTATGCGTTGCTGCATCTGCTTGAGATTGCGCGACATATAGGCCAGCGAACCGATGGTTTCAGGGACCAATATGAAGCGATACGAGAATTTCGGCTGCGGAAAGTGGTCCTTGACAAACTTCAGCAGAGCGGAAAGAAGGACCGGTCCAGACAATTCGTTGTTGGCCATGGATGGATGGCAGATATAGGACGAGAACATCAATTCGCGATCGGTCTCCCCTTGGACAAGGGCGTCCCCCACCAGCAATTCCCCGTCAAACAGGTCGCTGTCGATATACACGCGATATGCGCCTTCAGGAAGTGCGTCCTTGGCGTTTTGTGCCATGCAGAAACCCCAGCGATCCTTGTAATAGCTGGTTACGTAGGGGATCAGATCCGGCTGATCCGGCTGGGTGTAGATATGAGGCAGCAGCTCCGCCCGGTCCATCTCGGTATCGATCGGTAGGGAGTAGCCCAAAACGTGCAGGTTGCACTCGGAGAACTGGGCAAACCGCTGACCGGTCTGCACGTGTTCGATCCAGGCAGCATTGATCTTCCACTCTCGCGGGATCTTCCAGTCAAACACCTGCGTGCCGGTGGGAAACGCCTGTGTGGTGATCTCGGAATTGATGTTTTGCAGGTAACGAAAGGTTTCGCGCACGCCGTCGCCGGTGAGAGACCGCGGGATCGGGAACAGGTCCTTGGCCCAGCCAATCATGTCATACATTCTCGTAATCCTCTCTCTGGACACGGTTCCTGCCACCATCCGTGGCCTTTGCGAAAAACGCACGGGACGGCGCGTCCACCAGATGGAATGGGTCGGCCGCGATCCGGTTGCCCCAGTATTCCAGCAGCGCACGGGCGTTCAGCCATTGCAGGTCGGGCGCGGTATCGGAGCGATGCAACAGGCCTTCGGCGCGCAGTTCAGCTTCGATACCGGGCCAATTGTAATCCAGATGCACATCCTTGGGCCGCACATGCATGGAAAAAGAGCACGGTGCCGTTAAGCCGCCACTGACAATATGGCCGGGGAACGATTTTTCGTAGCGATAGATCGGTCCACCAGACATTTCTTCGACGTAATGGATGAATGTCAGGCTGTGCAGCGGCGCGCCCAGCAGCACGAGGGTGGCATCATGATCAACGAGCCACTGAAAGGCCGAGGCGTCACCGAACGGGTTGATCTGTCCGTCAGTTTTCAGGCCCAGATCACACACAGACAGGACTGAAAAGAACGGGAAGTGGGTTCGGCGCATTTCGCCCTGTTGCCGCATCCATTCGGGTAGCGCACCCACCTGAACCGGATCCGACTCCACATCAAAGACGCGCTTGGAGCCGTACTCATAGTTGAACGCCGGAAAGATCAGGTCGTTGGTGCCATCATCCACCTGCGCCGCAAGAAAATCGATGAGGCTGCGTTGAACGGCGCGGGGATTGATCTTCGCCCCGGCCCGTTTCGCAGCGATCATCCCGCGCCCAATATCGGAATGCACGAACATCGGTTTCGCGCGTTCAATCATGTGGTCGACTCACCGTTTAGCGCCGCGAATGCGTCAAAACTCTCTCGGTAGTGCCGTGTCAAAAGTTTGACTGCGATTGATTTTACCTCTGCAAAGTCTTCAGGCCCAATGCAGTATTCCAAAACCTCGATCTCAGTTCCCGATGCTCTTTTGACTGTTCTGCGCCCGATAACCGGAATGCCAAGAAAGGCGTTCATCTTTTGTGGTGGAGTATTGTGTTCTAGAACGTCACTTCGAAGCTCGCTCACGCCATAATGGTTGAAGGCCAGATGGCCCGCTATCATGATGAGCAAGGGGAAGACCCCTGGCTTTGGTGCATTTCCCGGAGCAAGATAGCAGCCCCAAAAGGCGCGCTCACTGGAGGCGTCGACATTAAGGACGGCCGCGGGGATCCCGTCTATCACGACAACAAAGAAATCAACTTTTGGTGTGCTCGCTAGTCGCTCGACAAATCCGAGGTGCACGTCTTTCTCGATGATCGTTTCGTCCAACGAATTGGCACGTACATGCTCGGCATTGCGCCAAGACAAGATGAGATCGGCGTTTTCTGCACTGAACGCCTGAAGTTCAATGCCTCTTTGCACTGCTTCTGAATAGGTCAAGCAGTGCTCCCACCGTCAACGGTGATGACCGTACCGGTGATTTTGGCCGTGCCGGGTTCCAGCAGATAGCGCACCGCGTGGGCCGCATGGCTGGGTTCGGGAAGTCCAAGCGGCGCGCGCCGCTTGATGGATTCAAGTTTCGATCCCTCAAGCCCCGCGGTCATGTCGGTCAACATGTATCCCGGGGCCACACAATTAACGGTGATCTCCGCGCGTCCGACCTCGCGTGACAGCGACCGCGTGAACCCCTCCAGCCCGGCCTTGGACGCCGCATAAACCGCCAATCCGTTGAACCCGGTGGTTGCGATGATGGACGAGATATTGACGATCCGTCCCTGTCTTTGCCGCAGCATATAGCGCACGGCGTATTTTGACAGGGTGATGGGCACTTCTAGGTTCAGCGTCAAAACCCGCGAGATATCGGTGGCATGTTGTGTCGCCAGCGTACCGTCTAGCCCGACCCCCGCATTGTTCACCAGTCCATAAAGCGGTCCGGGAGCAGCGCCCACGACCTGCTTCAACAAAGCGGGAATGCCGGGCAGGTCTATCAGGTCGTATTCGATAAAGTGTCTCTGATCAGAGGGAAGCGCGTTAAACGCATCACTTGCGCTACGCCCAATACCGGCGACGAAGAATCCGGCATCGACCAGGGTTTCGGCGATGGCCAGGCCAAGTCCCTTGGCTGCGCCTGTGATTATGACGGTTTGTCGGTCTGTCATGGTTTGGTTGCCACTTTTCCGGTCGCGTTGGCGTTGATCTCGGGCACGAAGCGCAAAAGACGCGGGCGTTGGGGTACGGTCAGCCGTTGTGAAAGGAAGTCATCGATAATCTTACGGGCATCGCCCTTGTCGACAACGCCGCTCAGAACTACGTCGGCTGCCACAAGCTCACCGGTGAACGGGTTCTTTTTCGCATAGACCACAGCCTCTTGCACTATATCGCATGCCAAAAGCGCCGCACGCACCAATTCCGGTACCACCTTATCTCCCCCTACGTTGATCATCCCGCTTGCTCGCCCGACAACAAAGAATCGGTCATCTTTCACTTGAACAAGGTCGCCGGTATCGACCCAGCCCTCCTTGTCTGTCAACGGGATCGCTCCGGCATAGCCGCTAGGTCGGGTCGCAGCTCGGACATGCAGCCTGCCGTCGGTGAGACGGATTTCAACCCCATTGAACGGATTTTCAAGGTATGACAGGGGAAACCCCGCTCGCCCATCACTAACCGCCAACCCCACGCCGGCTTCAGTCGAGGCAAAAATATGAGTCACCCGCGCCCGAGGGTATTTCGCAGCCAACGACGAAAGTGTTGCTTGATCGGCGGCCTCACCACCAAGGGTGATCTGTGCGGGCGAAAGCTCGGTACTTGCGGGACACATCAGGATCTTCCGCCACAGCGTGGGAGTGGCCGAGATATGTGTTGCTCCATGATTGGAAAAGAACGCCACACGTTGGTCCATGGGCGTGTCCAACCCGGCAAAAGCCAGCTTGTGCCCGGACAGGACGGCCTGGAAAAACACCTGGTACCCGGCGAACCGGGTCACGTCGTACAGCATCGCCCATACCTGCGGCGGATCGCTGATCTTGCGCCCGGCGAGAGCCGCACGTGCAAGGCTGTCAAAGCTATGCACAACCAGTTTTGGCGTGGATGTCGTACCCGAAGTCGGGACAAGCCAATTTGTTGCCCTCTCGTCTTGTGCAGCGCTATCGTCGGCCAAGGCTTCATCCACGCCTAAGCAGGTTAGGCCATGCTCCATGAATATGCTTCGCATTTCGGCACCGACATCCGTGATAACGGTGTCGAAGGCCCATTGAGCGAGCAGTGCCGCAATCTCTCCAGCTGCAAGAGTGGTCGGTATGGCACAAAACGCACACACAGTCCCATCCAATGCGACCATAGCCCGAATTGTGTTGTTCAAATCGGAACAATATACCACAACGGAGGCCTCACCCGGTCCCATCCATCGAGATTGGACCAATCGCTCGAACGATGTGACACCCTGTGGTGTAATCAACGCGGAGCGTGCGCTGTCGATCTGTTCTAGGGCCTGTCTAAGGCTTGTTGGCTTCATAAAAGGCTACGAATTCCCCGAAGGTTTGCGGATAATAGGCCTCGTCGGACAATGTGAACGGGTCAAACCCCAATTCCTCTTCCAGTTCTACCACCAGGATGGCGAATCCGAGACTGTCAAGACCCGATTCCAGAAGAACCAAATCGTCGGTAATTTCGGGCGGTTTCTGCCCTTTGGTTTCGCGGATAAATACACGTAAAAAGACGTCTTTGATTTGGGTTCGCACTGTACCTCCAATATTTTTTGGGCCCTGTGTCACAATAGCCCTTTTCATGGTTCTAATAGGGCATCCTCTCGGATCATACAAGTTTAGAGCGTGTTGCGACCGTGTGCATTCCAGATCGTTTTTCAGAGTTGTGTACTACCGCTGGCGTCACTGTGGTTTAGTCAAAGATTGAGCTTCTGTTGCACCCGCGTTTTCAAAAGCTACCGTCAGCCTTGCTTGATCACCGCGCATTGCCTAACAGCTTCGCCAACCTGATCAATCACCGACTGTCGGTCGCCTTTTGCGAGCGGCGTAAAAACGCGCACGTTTTTGTAGTAGGCGTCTTGTCCGTCCGCGCCCATTCTGCGCCAGGCGTTTTCCGGACTGAAGGCACAGAAACAGGCAGGTGCACCTACGGCTCCTGCAAGCTCCAGAATCGCGTTGTTCACGCCGACCACAAAGTCGAGCGACGCAATCAATGCGGCCATTGTGTCGAAGTCATCCCGCTTGTCGAAATCCGTGAAATTCACGATTCGGTCCGGGCCTAGTGCGTCCGCAAGTTGGCGTAAATCGTCAGTAGCGTCGAAATAGTTCAAATTGACAAATGTGGCCTGGCTTCGACTTATCGTGTCAATCATCTCGTCTAGGTTAAAATAGTGACTGGAGCGGCGGTAGAGCGAGACACTGCTGTTCCAGGAAATGCCTATATAGGGAGCAGGCCCCAGCTTTCGGAGACGCTGTGAAAAGTCTTCCCGCTTCACCGCATCGACCTCAAGCGGCCTGATCCGGGCACCGAGAAAGGCTGCGCGATCTGGGCGCAACTGCGCCATAGTGGTCTTGACTGATACCACAGCATCATAGTCCAGCACCGTTCGCCAGAGGGAGTTGTCGAAATAGTGCGACAGATCCGCGCTCGGCAAATCCCCAATAAAACTGGTCTCGATGTGATTAACATTGCGCCGGAAGTAACGTCGTACGGCATGAAGACGCTCGGCCGGAAAGCTTCTGAGTATCAGCGGCTTAAGCCGGTCTTCAACGGTAAAGACCGCCTTTGGGAAGCGGTGGATGAGTTCGTCATAAAGCTGCGAAAAGCGGATTTCGTCCCCCACGCCCCCCTCGCTCAGGAACAAGACCTTGGTATCTGGAGAAAGTTGCTCAATCGATGTGACGAAGTTGGGAACGTGACGCCGAGCCGCCACCACATGTGCGTCGTCGGCATAGGCGCGATGCGCTTCCAAATAGTTGCCGGTTCCTTGGTGGATAAGTATCCGGCTACTGTGGGATCTGGTCCGCATTGCCGGCATTTCGAACACGTCACGAAAGTCCTCAAGCCAGTTTGAACCCGTTTCGAGATCTCCCAGGCGGGCACAAAGCCGCAGGTAATCGGTTACGATCCACCAGGGATGGGATGCAGTTGAGACGATCGCCATTTCGTAGAACCGACGGGCGTCTTGCCATGCCTCAGCCTGACCCTGTTCCAAGAGTCCGGCCTGCCAAGCCAGACCATGCGCATACCAGTGCCAGGCATTAGCCGACCCGGGATCCCGCTTCAAAGCCTCCCGGCAGCATGCCAGGTGTCCTTCGAGGTCGTCTGCCTCAAGATGTACCCGTCCTGCCATTACCCAGGCGCGCGCACTCTTGTGAGGATACGCCAGGAAATGGTCTCGCAGGGTTTGCGAACGCTTGGTGGAACAGTCTTCCTTGGCGGCCTCCGAGCCCAGAAGCTTGCGGTATACGCTGGCAACAAACCCCGTGGGAAAACTCTGCCTAAGGCTGGCCTCATAAGCGTCCGCGGCTTCATCATGCTGGCCAAAATACTCGTGACAATCTCCCAGCAAAGCCAAGGCTTCTGAGCTGGTCCGTGTTTGCGTTGCCTGCAATTGTGGGATTGCCGCGCGGATTTCATCCGTGTCCATGGATGCAAGGCTGATCCGGATCAGCAGGAGACGAGCGTCAAGCGCACTTTCATCGTGTGCGAGAACCTGGGAAAGCAATTTGCGCGCTTCGCTCAGATTGCCGCGGGCCATTTCCACCTCGGCGAGCCGAACTGCATTCGGGCCACACGCCTGCTGTGTGAGATCGGACAAGCCAAGTTGACTTCGATAGTGCTGGTTTAGCCAATCCCAATCCTCTTCCATACGGGCCAGTTCAACCCATGCACGGGTCAGCCCTGCCACGCTGGTGTCGCCGGAATAGGCCGACAAGAGTTCGCGCGCCTCTGGCAATTTGCCGGTGTGAATTGCGCAGATCGCCCTCTGTGCATCAGTTGCCGGGTCGTTACCGAGGTCCGACAGCAAAACTTGAGCGTCGTCGTAAAACCGGCGCTTGGAAAGAGCCGATGCGGCCTTCAACCGGCTTTCCCGGTCTCGAGGCATTTTGCTTGCGATCGTGTGCCGGAATGCTTCTGTTTGACGCCGGTCGGTCAATCGGGATCTGATGGCAGCGAGAAAACTTGCTGACAGGCTTTGCGTTGCCGGCAACCGGCTGCCGAAAATGGCCACGTCCACCGCCATCCGGCGTGTGGTTGGGTTGGTGGCGATCAAACGGCTGCCGATGGCAGGTGCCATAAGAGCGAGAGAGCCGATACGGCTCCTTCCCAGCCAGCTCACAAGCTTAGGGAAAGACTTCATGCGACGCCCGCCTAAATCCATCACACTTCATATCCTTGGCCGATGTCGAGCGCACTCCCAGCCGGATCAGAGCTTAACAGAATGCGTTGGTTCTTGCGCCTTTCGGCTCGCGATCACAAATAGCGAAGACCTTGTTACAGCAGGCCCCAGGACATCGGTGTGCCACGCTTGACATCATTCTTGACGGTTCTTCCAATCAAATTCTGTCTGTATTTGACCGGTAAGCCCAATCCAGGCCGGATCGAACGGAGATTGTCTTCGGTAAGTTCACCGCCTGCGGGAACATCCTTGACTATGTAAAGTGATCTGCGGTGGCTGAGAGATGTTTTTTCCTTGTCGCCGGCTCCGAAGCGTGGCGTACCGAGAGCTTTCCATGCAAGTTCGCTCTCCCGCACGAGCGCCCTCAATTCATCGGGCTCCAGCGAGAAGTCCGAGTCGACCCCGCCGTCGGCACGAGCAAGCGTGAAGTGTTTCTCGATCACTGTCGCTCCGAGCGCGACTGATGCGATCGGCACAGCCAAACCCATTGTGTGATCGGAAATTCCGACTTGACACCCGAAGGCATCTCGCAGAACCGGTATGGAGGCCAAATTCGCTTCTGCGGGATCAGCTGGATAGGAGCTGGTGCAACGCAGCAAAACTAGATCGCGGCAGCCGTTCTGACGCGCTATGCGTACGGTCTCGTCTATTTCAGCAAGAGTAGCCATTCCGGTCGAAATGATCACCGGCTTACCCGTCGCCGCGACCTTTGCGACGAGTTCAACATCGGTCATTTCGAAGGAAGCTATCTTGTAGGCGGGCGCATCGATGGATTCGAGAAAATCTACTGCCGTTGCATCAAACGCCGAGGAAAAGGCGACAATGCCTTTTTCCTTGGCGCGATTGAAAATCGGCTCATGCCATTCCAGCGGAGTGCACGCTTTCTGATACAGTTCGTAGAGATTTTCACCATACCACAGGCTATGCTTGTCCGAGATAACGAATTCGTCCTGTTGCACGTCAATAGTCATGGTGTCCGCAGTGTAGGTCTGCAGTTTGATCGCATGCGCCCCGTATTCGGCAGCACGGTCAACAATTTCCATGGCGCGTTCAATGCTATGATTGTGGTTGCCGGACATTTCGGCAATGACGAACGGCGATGCGTTTCGCCCAATAATACGACCTGCAATAGAAAATTCGTTCATTTGCAAAGACCTGTTTCAAACCATTTTCGTGTGCTGAGATACTGGGTATGGGCGATTTCACCACCCTGCAGTTTGGCTATTAGCATACGGCTCCTCGAAGTCAAATCTAGATCGAAACCGGGTTATACTCCGCCCACTGCAAGTTCGAATTAATCTAATTAGTATTTTTTTTGTCTTGACTTTCAGGTGAGTCGAACTTGACGGTTTGTCTATTGTTGCCGCCGTGGGAGATGCCCAGTTTGGGGTTCAACGCATAACAACATCCTTGAGAACTTCACCTACTGTTTCAACATTCGCGAGGCTCATTCCGGGATACAGTGGTAATGATAGGCACCGTGCGTAATAAGCGTCGGCACCCTTCAAATCCAATTCGCCCACCTTTCTGCTATAGTAGGGTTGACGGTGAATCGGGATATAATGAACCTGACTCCCAACGCCTCTGTCGCGCAGTTCCGACATTACTTGGCGTCTTGTCTTACCAATACTTTCGAAATCGATCATGCAAACCATCAGGTGCTGCACTGAACGCTCTGTGTTTGGCACCATGACAAATCGGAAGGCCTTATTTTGACCACTGAGTACGTTACGATAGTGCTTGGCTAATTTTCGCCTTTGTTCCGCGAAAAACGGCATCTTCTTCAGCTGCGAACGACCAAGTGCGGCTTGTAAATCGGTCAGGCGATAGTTGTAGCCGATATCTTGCATCTCATAGTACCAAGGATTGCTATATCCTTGGTCGAAAGCCAATTCTGTGTTCAACCAGGTTGTGGCGTCACGCGAGAGCCCATGACTGCGCATCAGGCGCATATTATTTGCGAGTTCTTCGTTTGAGGTAAACGTCACACCTCCTTCACCCGAAGTGATCGTCTTTACAGGGTGGAAGGATAGCGTCGCAAAATTGCTGTGCCGGCAGGCTCCGACCATATGCCAGTCTCCGTCTGGCCCGTCATAGCTGGTTCCAAGTGCGTGACAGGCATCTTCGACAACAGTTAACCCATGTTTGTCTGCGATCTGTCGGATTGATGCAACAGCTGCTGGGTGCCCTCCCATATGAACCACGAAAACTGCCTTCAGTTTCGAGCTGTCCGCCCGCGAAATGGCTTCCTCGAGATTTTCGGGGGTCATTAGACCGCTCTCGGGATCTACATCGCTGAATATGATCTCGGCTCCGCAAAAACGTGGAGCATTGGCGGTCGCGACGAACGAAATAGTCGGCACGATTACTTGATCACCAGGCTTCAAACCCATAGCAATCGACGCGAGGTGCAACGCGGTGGTGCCATTAGAACTGGCGACAGCGAACGGTGCTCCAGTATAATGACACAGCTCTTGTTCGAAAGCTTCGATTTCTGGTCCGGTTGTCAGAAAGTCGCTCTTCAAGGCCTTTGCAACGGCATTAATATCGTCATCATCGATGAACTGCCTACCATAAGGTAACATGTTCAGATCCTTTGCTCTTGCTACCGGAACCACTTCCGTTCATCTATGTCCAATGTCGAAAAACAATTATTCTTCAATCTGAAGCCGAATTGCTTCCACTACCCGATTACAGCCCTCTCCGTCACACAGTCGAGAAGAGTTCATGACCATTTCGTGCCATTTCCCTGGATCGGAAGTTATGCCTCTGATCGTCTCGGCTAAGTCATTTGCAGAAACTTCATTTACCCAACCTGCATATCTGCCAAATCCGTAATCGTCGACCATTCCAAGAAGACGAACCTGGTTACTGGCATTTGCCAGAACGACGACCGGTAGTCCGACCACTAGCCTCTCCAGCAACGTTGTACCGGCCGCTCCGATCGCGAGATCCGCATCGGCCATCAGTTGAGGAACCTGATCGCTATCAATATGTAATGTCACAGGAAGCGAGCTGTTCTTGATCCGCTCTCGAAGTTCATTAGCGTTAGCCGCAATCCCGCCAAGCAGTATGTCGACGTGCTCTACATCAACACCTGCTGAAGCCAACTCCTCGATAGCTGCCAAAGCGATAGCGCTGAAATTGTCACGGTCTGCACCGCCCATGGATACAAGATAACGCTTTGGAGCTGTCTTTGAGCGTTTGGTTACTAGGCTGCGATCGCGAACTCCTAAAAACCCGTCGCGCAGTATAGAAAAGGAAGTACCACATAATAGCTCGCAACCGTTAGGCACCAGTCCTGCATAGTCTGCGGCAGTTCGCCCAAGGTTCTGATCGATAAGAATATCGCAGTGATGGCGCCGGTCGGCGAGATCGTCGATAACAATAAGGCTGGACGCCATTTTACCTATACGGGACTGCCAGCGGTGGTCGATACCGTAATGATCGGTGATCACCACTATCCTGTTATCTTGAAGTCTGGAGACAGCCTCTGCGAACTCGTCGGCATCTGCAGCCCAGTTGCCGATCCAAGATTCATGCTGACCAGATGCCGGTGGCTCCGGGCGTTCCGATAGGGTAGAAACTTCAAAGCCGCTTGCACCTATCTGATCGATCAATGGTCCGGAATCTGGTCTAGTGATAAACATGCATATTAAGCCAGACTGATGCAATTTTTGCGCCAGCGTCAAACAACGTACAACGTGTCCGGAACCAATGATCGGTCCGCCGTCAACTCTAAACACGAACTTGGCGACAGGCATCGTCGGTTCCCATCCCGGCTAATTACTCTACCGCTTTATACGCCCGCGTTTTCTAGCAGTTCGACCATTCGTGCTACATCCAACTGGTCGGGATTGTTGTCACTTGAATAATAGAAGCGATCAGGCACATGCTTCGCATTGTGAGTTTCAGCATAGGACTTGCGGCCGTATTCATTGAATGCAGGCTCGATCGCGTAGCGGTCGCCGAGATCGACAGTGCTCCAGGAATCATCCTCGGAAATCATTACTTCGTGCAGTTTTTCGCCTGGACGGATGCCGATTATCTTGGTTTTCAGCCCTGGCGCGATTGCGTTCGCCATCAACATGATATTCACACTTGGTATCTTTGGAACGAAAATCTCGCCTCCCTTCATTAGGGAAAGGCTCGACTTTACAAACTCTACGCCGTCATCTAGCCGAATCCAAAAGCGTGTCATGCGCTCATCGGTAATCGGAAGTTCATCGCACCCATTTTCGATCAACTTGCGGAAGAACGGGATGACAGAGCCGCGAGAGCCCACGACATTGCCGTATCGGACAACCGAAAATCGCGTTTCTCGGTTTGAACCGACGAGGTTGTTGGCGGCAACGAATGTTTTGTCAGAGGCTAGCTTGGTTGCGCCATAGAGATTGATTGGGTTGCAGGCCTTATCGGTCGAAAGCGCAATGACTTTCTTCACTTCGTTATGAAGCGCTGCATAAACGACGTTTTCTGCGCCATGGATGTTGGTGCGAATGCACTCCATCGGATTGTATTCGGCTATCGGAACGTGCTTCAAGGCCGCCGCGTGAATGATCACGTCGATGTCACGCGTCGCCATTTGCAGGCGCATCCGGTCGCGTACGTCGCCGATAAAAAAGCGAAGGCAACTAAGTGTTTTTGAATCATATTCTTGTTCAAGGCTGGCCTTTAGGTCATACTGCTTAAGCTCGTCACGCGAAAAAATCACAAGCCGTTCAGGCTGGTGTTGATCAAGCAAATTCCGAATTAATTTTTGACCAAAGGATCCTGTCGCTCCGGTGATCAGTATACGTGAGTTTAGAAGATTCATTGTATTAACTCTACTTATGACGACTATCGGCTAAGTTCGGATAACTCTTTCATTCTGTTTTAGTGTTTAAGCATATCTTCTCACTGGAGAAAACATCTCAGCACCTGCAACACCTTAGTTGGGCCGGTACCATCTTTTGAGTTTCTTGGCAAACCACTTCTTTCACTTGACTGTTGATTAGCGGATATGACAGGAGACCTAGATCTCCTCCAATTTTGAGGTAAATTTCACGGCAATCAGGATGAAGGCCGAATTAAGCGGTGAGTGTAGAAAGACTAATAGTATATCGACAAATTGAGCGAGGGAGAATGCGGTAGGCAGGAAGTAGGTGCTTACAGGCGACCTGATTCTTTTGAGGGTCCTGCTTTGAGGTTAGCCCATTTTGATTGAAAAGTAGACGACGAAGTGATTCTGCTTCATCCGAAGAAGGGAATCTTGGTGTGTTGGAGCAGTATCGGGTTGGTAAATAGGTCTCTAAGCTTTGAAATAAATACGCCGTGACGCTGGATTGTACCATTAGCGTTTAAAGTATGACGGTGTCGAGCTTTCTGAGGCTAAACGGTTGAGGGCTCTTGTATTAAAGTAAGTAAAGTTCAAGAAACTGCTCGCGGCATGAGTTATGGTTGTATTGACGCGCAGCTAGATGATTAGAGATACTTCTGATGCTCAATTCAAAGAGGAAAGACGTGTTCTGGACAGCCGAGGCTATATGCTGTTCACAGGGGAGAGCTTGCTATTTGGGCTGTATCGATCCACGTGTCTAACGACGTCCATCGACTAGAGCCTACGATGTCGGATTGCGCCAGCATTTGAAGGAACTGGTTTCAGAGAGACGACGCTTCGGCTATCACTAGCTGCAAATTCTTAGAAGTAGAAATGGATGGGGCCAATTGGAGGAAGATTTTCAGAATCTGACAGAAACTAAGAGCCTTGATATGCCTTAGCGTGGCGGCCGGAAAACAGTTCTGGGAACGCAGACGCTCATGCCGTGCCACAGGCATCCAATCAGGGCAGGTTCCCCTAATTCGTCTCCGATGCCCTGAATCATGGGGCGAGTTCCATCCCCTTTATGTCAATAGCGACATCAGCTTGCAATGCCTCGCAACAGTAATCGATAAACGATCTCTTGCGCTTGCACGGTTCCCAAACTGGACGGTATCGCTGAGGGTCGTGAACGCTACCCTTTTATTGTTTTGCGGCCGCGAGAACAGCCCAGAATATGGGGCATACGCAATACTCAACGTCAGTAGGACCTAGTGGTGGAATGGTTCTACATCGCACGGGCAAGCCAATGCAGCATCGCTTTGCCAAAAACTTCAATGAACGATTAAGAGATGAATGCTGAAACTCTACGCATTGAGGTATTTGCAATGATGATCACAACTGTATACTGCAAGCTCGTTTCTCTAGTCTCAGTCTCAAGAGTTAAAAGGGGGGCAAGTCGATGACTGTAGGTGCTGGAGACACAGCGAGTCTCGGTGTTATTGGTGTCGGGAGTGACAATCCACCACTTAGGGTCTGTTGCTGAGTGAATCTTCTAAGTTTGTGCATTTTGATCAGACATTCTGTTGTAAAAAAGAATATTCCATTAGCCTTCAACTCCACATAGTGTCCCGGCGATCAAGTACGCAGTGCATTAAAATGCTCTGAATTAATCTTGGAGCAATTCTTTGATGAAAATCGGAATAAATACTTCTGGACTTTGGAAATTAAGACAAGCAATCGGGCTCATATCAGGCTATAGACTGCAACGCATATGGATGTTCTGCCACGGAGTGGATGCGCTAGCGGGCTGGGGTCATAAACAAACCGCAGCGCGCACCCGGAAGATAGCTGCTAAACGAAATTTTCCTTACTTAGCTTTCGAAGATGGATTTTTGAGATCTGTCAGACCTGGCAGGCAGGAAAAGCCGATCTCCCTGGTCCTTGATCGAACGGGTATCTATTACGACGCCCGCCAGCCAAGTGATCTGGAGTGTTTTGTTCGTCGGCGTTTTGCAAAGCCCATGCGGACGCAAGAGATCCACGATGCCATCGACTTGATCCGGTCCAAGCGGCTCTCGAAATACAACAGTTTCGATTTCTCGGACATTTCAGAGCTTTGTTTGCAATCTTCCGACCGCAGGGATCGGGTACTTGTTATTGATCAAACCGCCGGCGATGCGTCGATACCGGGGGCATTTGCGAAAGATGAAACCTTCCGCCAGATGCTGCAAGTCGCCATCCAGGAGAACCGCGACGCAGAGATCCTGATCAAGGTTCACCCGGAAACGATGATCGGGCGCAAGGCTGGGCATTTCACGCCTGAAGTCCTCCAGGCTCTCGCGCAAGTGGATGAGAATTGCGCCAAGGCCCTGACTGAAGGTCGGTTGCGTTTAACGCCGGAAGCAATCAATCCCTGGCCGCTTCTGGAGGCCTGTGCCAAGGTCTATTGCGTATCCAGTCAACTGGGGTTCGAAGCTATTCTTGCTGGCTGTGAGGTCCACACTTTCGGTGTTCCATTTTATGGAGGTTGGGGCTTAACCGTTGAGCGAAACCCGGTGAAATTGAACCGACGTCACCCGGTATCCCTGGAAGCAGTCTTTGCTGCACTTTATTTCGACTACAGCCACTACCTGGAACACGATCCTGTTCGGGAGATTTCCTTTGAAGAGGCGGTTTACCAACTGGAAGAACGAATCCAACTTGCACGTAGTGAGGCCTGAGGCTCAATCGCGCTCAAGAGTTCCGGAATGCAAAGTTAGACAGAGGTTTCACACATAGCATTGTCAGCGGCTGAAAAAGTTGCCTTCAGGAGCCAAGTTTTACGCGGGTGTAGACGAGCAGATTGTGGAATGTGGTTAGAATTGAATGGCTCATTGAGGCGCAAGAGCAGAGCATTTGATTAAATAGATCTCTGAATTGTAAGGGGCGGTTCCTAACATATATTATTTAATTCGTAATTTTTGCAATGAGAAGCTCTGCAAGATTGATAGTTTTTGCAATTACATGACGGTTTTCGGTTGTTTATCAGCTAAATTTCATTAGTTCCCTTAAGTAAGAATTCACGAAAAACGAAATAGGCTTTGGCAATGCTGGCTGGCTCAATATGTGGGGCCGGATTGCGGGTGTGGTGATGTCTGTCGCCAAAGAGAGCCGAGCTAATGACCATACGTCTCTGGTTGATCGTTCTTTCGTTGATTTCAAACGTTCTTGCCCTTGCCTTGCCACTCGCGCTTATTCAGGTTTACGACCGAATTCTCGCAAATCAGGCGGTTGGAACGGCATTCGTCATTTTTTCCGCCGTTGCACTGGCCATCTTGCTGGATGGTTTGGTGAAATATGCGCGCGCTTCAATCCTGGGGCGGCTTGCGGCGCAGGCGGAATATGAGCTGTCGTTCAAGACGGCCGAGAAGCTGCTCTCCATTGACGCAAACAGGCTCGGGCAGTTCAGCCCCGGGCGCATTCGCGAGCTGTTTACGGCTATCAACAGGTCCAACGATGTCCTGATAGGGCAATCGACGCTTGCCGTCTTCGATGCGCCCTTCGCGATCACCTTTCTCGTCCTGGTTTGGTTCCTGGGCGGGCCCACCGTGTTCGGGCCGTTGACGGTGGTCGTTGTCTTTGGCGCTCTGGCACTGTTTTCCGCCTACAGGCAGGCAAAGGCAGGCAAGGCCTTGTTCGAGGCTTCGGCCGATGAAACGTCACTTATCATGAATTGCCGCGAACACATTGACCGGCTCATTGCACGCGGGAAGCTGGGTGAGTTTGCCGGCAAGTTGCGCCTGCACGAGAAACGCAAGGCGGCAGCCCAGGAGACTTCGGAAAGCAGCCTTGCAGCCTCGCTCAACCTCAGTCAGACCGGCGGTCTGGCGACAACGGTTCTGGTGCTGGGTGTCGGTGCAATGGTCGTGCTTGCCGGTGACATGACGACCGGAGGGCTGGCAGCTTGTCTGATCCTCGGGCAAAGGGGTGTTGCCGGTCTTCTTGGTCTTGTGAATGCCTTTGCCCGGCACCGGGTTTCCGCATCCGCGTTCAAGACCATCCAGGACCTTCTTGCGTTGCCTTCTGCCCACTCTCTTCGGGGCACAGCAGTGGAAAGTGAAGGGAATATTGGTCTGCGATTTGACGTCGAGGGTTGCCGGGTTGTTTGCGAACCCGGACGATGCCTTGTCGTTCGTCCTTCGAATGGGCAGCAGGCTGCTGCAGTCTTTGCCCAACTGGTACATGCGCTGTCGGAAAATGACGCAGAGGGCACCGGCCCCCTAAAGAAGGCCGAGATTTTCGCGGCGGACGGAAAGTCTGTCTCTGCACTTAAGTGCCGCGTGTCCGTTTGCGATGAAGGGCTCACCGTCTTCAACGGAACGCTGCTGGAAAACATGACGGCCTTTGACAGCGAGGCGACCGGGCGAGCCGTGTGGTTGTCCGAGCAGCTCGGTCTGGCCGACGCGATCGGACGACTGCGCGACGGGCTGGAAACGCGTTTGTCTCCCGGTCTTGGTGTACCGCTGTCAGATGGGCACCTGAAGCGTCTCATGCTGGTTCGAGCTCTGGCAGGTGAACCTCAAGTCCTGTTGCTGAAATCTCCCTCCCTTTTTCTCGACGCGCGCGGCATTGATCAGCTGACCGGTCTTTTGAGGGCCCTTGATGGCAAGGTCACGACCATTGTGTTCGACAACGCCGCAGGGCTGGTCGAGCAGTTCGAAAACTGCGTGGATCTTCCCGTCCCACAAGTGCCGATGACGGAAGCCGCCGCATGAATGTTCAGTCCAAAGTGTCGGGAAGTTCCACAATGACTGCCGGATGGTCGAGCGATGATCCGGTTCAACGCACGGATCTTGAGAACGTCCTGCTGGCCGTTCTGACCGAGCTGGGCTGGCGCCGTTCCAGCGAAGTTCTGGGCGCGGCGATGTCACATGAAACCGGGCTGCAGTCGCTCGATGACGCCGCGATGGTGCTTGATCTTATCGATATCGGCGCAAGCGTTGAAGCGAAGTTGCCCGCCGCATGGCTGAGCGGACTGGACGGTGCCTTGGTCGTAAAGGACAGGGAAGGAGTACATGCGCTCGTCCGGGAGGACACACGCGAATTCTCGACATCTTCCGCAGGCCTCGACCGCGATCAGGTTCGCCGCCGCATAAGGAACGCCGGCAAGCTGCTATTTGTTCATAACCCGGAACACTCCGTCGCGACGGTCCATGCCATTTCGGTGCGCGCGCGGATGCGCAGGGTCGCCATGACGGCGCTGTTTCTGTCGCTCGTGCTCAATGCGCTTGCGCTGTTCATCCCATTCTTTTCGATGGCGATTTTCGACCGGGTTCTGGGGGCACAAGCCTCGGAGAGCCTGATCCCGCTGCTTTCTGGCGCAAGTGTCGTACTTCTTGCCATCGTGATTTTGCGGAGTATGCGGGCGAGAATCCTTGCGGCCGAATATGCGCGTCTGGTCGCGGTAATCCGCCTGATGTCGTTGTCGCGTATTTTGCGCCTGCCTCACGCAATTCGGCACAAGTTGGGTTTCGATCGGCTGCAAGGCAGGTTACAAACGACGTCGATGGGAGCAGAGGCCTTTGCATCTCAGAACACACCCGCCATCTTTGATGCCCCGTTTGTGCCGCTGTCGATTTTTGCGATTGCTTTTGTCGGCGGCTGGATGGCCATTGTGCCGGCAATTTATCTGACGCTGTTTTTCGCCTTGAGCTGGATCCTGAGCGAAACCAGGCAGAGCCTGGACCCGCAGCTTGAAAATGCAAATCAGAAGCGCGTTGAGGCCCTGACAGAGCTGAGTGCGAAGGCCGCGGTAATCCGGAACATCGATCATGGAAGGTCCTGGTTCACCAAGTTTGTATCCCTTGCCCGGCAGGCGGCTTTCGTGAAGCACCGACAGGCGCAGCGCTCTGCTGCCCTGCAGTCTCTTGCCTATATTCTTGGAACGGGCGCAGCCCTGACAACGCTTTGCGTCGGTATAGCCCTTGCCATGAACGGCACCATCACGGCAGGCGCGCTCATTGGAACAATGTTGCTGACATGGCGCGTCACAGGTCCTTCCCAGGCCTTTTTCCTGGCTATTCCGCGGTTGAAGGCGATCCGTCAGGCAATCTCGGGGCTCGAGCAGTCATTTTCCTGGGGAACGCCGCAGGCACAGCCTGCATCGCTCGAAAGGCTGGAGCAAGGCCCGCCGGAAGTCAGCGGGAAGGGCCTTTACCTGAAGTTCGACCAGAGTTCGGAGCCGGCCCTGACAGGCGTTTCGTTCAATTGTGCTCCTGGAACTCTCACGATTGTCATGGGGCCGAACGGCGCTGGAAAGTCGACACTTCTGAAAGTGATCTCCGGCCTTGTTCCTGCCCAGTCAGGGCGCCTGTCAATCAATAGCCGCTCGGTAAGCCAGTATGATCCAGACGACCTGGCGCGATCCACATGCCTTCTTCGGATCGGCGATTATCACGGCGAAACAGATGAAAAGGCCTTTGCGCAGCTGAGGGAAGAATGGCACTCGACTGCAGACAATGATGCAGCGGCAAATTGCCGGTTCATACTGCTGGACGACAGCACCGGCGCAGCAACGGCGGGAACCCGGAAGCAACTTCAAGAATTCCTGAAAGCAGCCAGGGGCAAGGCAACGATCTTCCTTGCGACGCACGACACAACCCTGGCCGAACTCGCGGACAACGCACTTATTCTGGACGATGGCGGCATGGCCTATTTCGGTCCTGTGAAGCCCACCAGTCAACCAATCGATCCGTCGGAGGACGCCAGCCGATGAAAGCGACCCATCTGGATAGTCAGTTTGAACTGAATGACGGCAAGGCGGTCAGGCTGACCAACATGGCTGCAGCCGTGATCGGCATCTGCCTGGTGCTGTTCATTGCGTGGGCCGTTGCGACGCCTGTTGATGAAGTTGCCAAGGCACGGGGCGTAATCGAACCGGTCAGCGAAGTGCAGCGCCTGCAGAGCGAACATGGTGGGGCGTTGGCAACACTGGTTGTGCGCAAGGGCGGGACGGTCGCAAAAGGTGACGTCATCGCGATATTCGACAATAGCGAGTTGAAGTCGGAGCTCCGTGAAGCGCAGACAAAATCACTTGCGCTGACGCTAGAGCGTGAGCGGCTGCTGGCGATCGTGGAAACAAGAACCCCTGAGTTCCAGAAAGCTGCCGCTCCTTTCACGGCACCGCCGGATCTTATTGCGGTCAAGAACGGGACGGCCACGGCACCTTCAACAAACCAGCGAACTGTTGAGGAACTCATCAACCGGGAAATGGCCGCTTTTGAGGCGAGGGTCGCCTTCCTGTCCAATGAAAGAGACGTCATCAATCGCCAGATAGCCGAAAAGGCGGCAGATGTCTGGGCAATTGATTCCGAACAACCTGCGATCGAGCGGCAACTCACCGTCGCCCGGGAGGAAACAGAAAGCCTGCGAGACCTGGTGGACCGAGGGCTTGCCGCGCGTCCTCAGCTGGTTGCGGCCGTGCAGGAAGAGGCGAGATATGAGTATGAGCTTTCGACCCTTTCAGGACGGCGCGCCGTTGCTGAAGCGCAGATTTCGGAGCTGCAGGAAAACCTCGAACGCGTCGGATTGAACGAGGCCTCCGAAGCACGCCAGCGGATTGCTGAAATCCACACGGAACACAGTGCGCTGGACGAACAAATGCAGCGGATCCAGAGGCGCTTGTGGTCAACAGAACTGCGCAGCCCGGTGGACGGATTTGTGCAATCGGTTCCCGAGACAATTGTCGGCCGGGTGATCGAACCTGGTGGGCTTGTGGCTGAAATCGTTCCACGGGACGTGGACTTGCGCTTCACGGCACAGTTGCCCCCTCGGGATGTCGGCTTTGTTTCCATAGGTCAGCCTGCCAAACTCAAGGTCGATTCCTTCGATTTCAGTCGCTACGGCTCTCTGACCGGCAAGGTGATCGAGGTTTCGCCAACAACGATCGTTGATGAGCGCGGAACCGCCTACTACGAAGTTCTGGTTTCCGTCCCCGTTACTCATTTTGGTGATGATCCGGGTCGCTATTCGCTTCTGCCGGGCATGACCGGTGAGGCGGATATCCTGACAGGCAAGAAGACAGTCTTCGAATACATCTGGAAGCCGATCTATACGAACCTGGATCTGGCGCTGAGCGAGCGGTAGGAGCACCGTGATGGCCGATCAACCGGACAAAAAAGCCACTTCGCAGGATCAGGGTAGCACGCCGGAGGAGATCAAGGATTCCAGGAAGATCCAGCCAGAAGAAGTTTTTGGATGGACGCCAACCTCGGAAGGAGAGGATACGCCCTCCGCCGAAACACAGTCGCTGGAGAATGAGGAGGAAGGGCGTCCAACGTTAAACGATGACGCGATAAACAGTCCGTCGCCGCGTCATGCCCAGGCCGATGCATCAGGTCAGGCTCACAGCGTTGCGCCTGCCACGCCAGCTGCCGGGCAACAGGCTGCACCGAGGAGTACCTACCAGGGTGAACATGCGGCGCCTGCATCAGGTCATCAAACCGATCTCCATCAGTCGCCGGGCGTGTCCCAACCTGGCTTTTCGGTGGGTGCGCCAGACGCCCCTCAAACGCTGCCACACTCTCATCCTTCGGTGGATGTGTCAGCTCTGCCGGACGCTCCTCCAAGGCCTCTTCCGCCGGTCGGTTCGCATACGTCGGTCGGAACACAACCTCCTTCCGGCAGTCAACCTCCTGCGGGAACACAGCCACCTGGCGGAACACAGCCACCTGGCGGAACACAACCACCTAGTGGAACACAGCCACCGGCAGGAACTCAACCTCCCGGCGGAACGCAGCAGCCCTCCGTGTTGCTCACTGGGGTGCAGACCTTCACTGGCGGCGCGCATCCGCCGGCGACTACCCAGCAAACTCCTGCCCAGATTGCGACCCAGACACCATCTCAGACTTCTGCACAGATCAGCGGCGTCGACACGAGCGTTGCGACGGAAGATCGGAACGTCGTTTCAGGATCATTGGTTGCCGGCGGCAAATTGCAGATCGTCGACCCTGATCCAGGACAGGATCACTTCACCGCGGTCACCGGTCCTGCCGGCGCAGGTGCCTATGGACATTTCGAAATTCACGCCGACGGCCAGTGGAATTACCACGCCGACAACGCCCAGGCGGCCGTCCAGGGGCTGAAGCCAGGTGACACACTGACCGACAGAATTACGGTTCAGAGCGTGGACGGAACGTCTCATCAATTGCGGGTCGTTATCACCGGCACCAACGATGCCCCTGTGTTGAAGGCTGCGACGGCCTCGGCGACGGAGGACGGCAAGTCTGTTACCGGCCAGATGGTGGCAACCGACGTCGATCACGGCGACACTAAGACCTTCGCGGCCGGTCAGGCGGTCGACGGCTTTACCATGAACCAGGATGGTTCCTGGAGCTTCGACCCCAGCCATGCCGCCTATCAGCATCTTGCCGCAGGCCAGACCCAGCAGCTGACGATCCCGGTGACAGTGACCGACCACGCCGGGGCGGCGGATACGCAGAACCTCGTCATCACGGTCACCGGCAGCAATGACGGTCCCGTTGTGTCCGGCCCGGTCGATCTCGGCAGGGGAACGGAAGATCATTCCGTCCAGATCTCGGCGGCGCAACTGCTGGCCCATGCCACCGACATCGACACGGGCGACATTCTGTCGGTGACGGGGCTGAGTGCGGACCACGGAACCATCAGTGGCGATGCTACGCATGGCTTCACCTTCACCCCGGACCCGGATTACAACGGCCCGGTCACGCTCAGCTACCAGGTCACCGACGGTCACGGTGGAAGCACCGCCCAGACCGCCTCTCTGACGCTGGCTGCGACTGATGATGCCGCCATCATCACCGGGACTGATACGGGTGATCTCACCGAGGACAAGAATGTCGGACGATCGTCCGTGCATGAGCTCGGTGTAAGCGGCATCCTGACCGTCCACGATCCGGATGGCACGGCCTTCGACCACTTCCAGTCCAACAGCCTGGGCGAACACGCGGTCTCGGACCCCTTCGGCGGCAACTTGCACATCCTCCCCAGCGGATGGTGGGGATACGAGGTCGACAACACTCATCCGGCCGTCCAGGCGCTTGCCGCGGGCGAAGAGGGACATGCGATCTACGAAGTGCACTCGGCCGACGGCACTGCGCACCGGATCAATATCACCATCCATGGCACCAATGACGGGCCTGTCCTGAGAGCAGCGACTGCCTCGGCCACGGAGGACGGCAAGTCCGTCACCGGCCAGATGGTGGCAACCGACGTCGATCACGGCGACACAAAGACCTTTTCGGCTGGCCATGCAGTCGACGGCTTCAGCATGAACCAGGATGGTTCCTGGTCCTTCGACCCAAGCCATGCGGCCTATCAGCATCTCGCGGCGGGCCAGACCCAGCAGCTGACGATCCCGGTGACAGTGACCGACCACGCCGGGGCAACGGATACCCAGAACCTCGTCATCACGGTCACCGGCAGCAACGACGGGCCCGTTGTGTCCGGCCCGGTTGATCTCGGCAGAGGAACGGAAGATCATTCCGTCCAGATCTCGGCGGCGCAGCTGCTGGCCCATGCCACCGATATCGACACCGGAGATACGCTCTCCGTGACTGGTCTGTCTGCAAGCCACGGGACCATCACCGGTGATGCCGCGCACGGCTTCACCTTCACGCCGGACCCGGATTACAACGGTCCGGTCACGCTCAGCTACCAGGTCACCGACGGCCACGGCGGCACGGTTCAACAGAGCGCGTCGCTGCAACTCGCGGCAACCGCTGACGCCGCCATCATCACCGGGACTGACACGGGTGATCTCACCGAGGACAAGAATGTCGGACGATCGTCCGTGCATGAGCTCGGTGTAAGCGGCATCCTGACCGTCCACGATCCGGATGGCACGGCCTTCGACCACTTCCAGTCCAACAGCCTGGGCGAACACGCGGTCTCGGACCCCTTCGGCGGCAACTTGCACATTCTCCCCAGCGGATGGTGGGGATACGAGGTCGACAACACCCATCCGGCCGTGCAGGCGCTTGCCGCGGGCGAGGAAGGCCATGCGATCTATGAAGTGCACTCGGCCGACGGCACCGCGCACCGGATCGATATAACCGTCCATGGCACCAATGATGCTCCTGTTCTGAGCGCGGCGACGGCCTCGGCGACGGAGGACGGCAAGTCCGTCACCGGCCAGATGGTGGCAACCGACGTCGATCACGGCGACACAAAGACCTTCTCGGCCGGCCAGCCGGTGGACGGCTTTACCATGAACCAGGACGGGTCCTGGAGCTTCGACCCCAGCCATGCCGCCTATCAGCATCTTGCCGCCGGCCAGACCCAGCAGTTGACGATCCCGGTGACGGTGACCGACCACGCCGGGGCGACCGACACCCAGAACCTCGTCATCACGGTCACCGGCAGCAATGACGGTCCCGTTGTGTCCAGCCCGGTCGATCTCGGCAGAGGGACGGAGGACAAGGCTGTTCTGATCTCTGCGGCGCAGCTTCTCGCCCATGCCACGGACATTGACACGGGAGATGTCCTCTCCGTCTCGAACCTGACCGCGAGCCACGGTACCATCACGGGAGACGTGGCCCACGGCTTCACTTTCATTCCGGATGCCAACTACAACGGTCCGGTGAGTCTTAGCTACCAGGTCACCGATGGTCACGGCGGAAGTGTCTCGCAAACCGCAAGCCTGGTTCTGGGGGCGACACCGGACGCAGCAGTCATCACGGGAACCGACACGGGCTTGGTGACGGAAGACAAGCACGTCACTGGAGGCTTGCTGACGGTGGACGGCACCCTGATGATTGTTGACCCGGATGCAGGCGAGTCGGCGTTTGCGCCGGTCACGGGCGTGGCTGGTGCGGGGACATACGGCACATTCACGCTGGATGCCCAGGGCCACTGGACGTATACGGCCGACAACAGTCAGGCCGCCGTTCAGGCGCTCCAGGTAGGTGGCACGCCGCTCACGGACACGCTCACAGTCGCCAGTCTTGACGGGACCACCCATGACATCACCGTCACCATTACGGGGACCAACGATGCCCCGGTCCTGATGGCAGCGACAGCCTCGGCTACCGAAGACGGCAGTTCTGTCACAGGACAGATGGTGGCAACGGATATCGACGCCGGAGATACCAAGGCCTTCTCCATCGGTCAGCCCATCGACGGCTTCACGATGAACACGGACGGTTCGTGGAATTTCGACCCAAGCCATGCGGCTTACCAGCATCTGGCAGCCGGTCAGACCCAGCAGGTCACCATCCCGGTCGCTGTCACCGACAGCGCCGGGGCAACTGACGCGCAAAGCCTTGTTATCACCGTAACCGGCACCAACGATGGTCCGGTCTTGACTGCTGCCGCCGCATCGGCAGTGGAAGACGGCAAGGTCGTCACGGGACAGATGATCGCCACGGACGTGGATACAGGCGACACGAAGAGCTTCTCGATCAGTCATCCCGTCGATGGTTTCGCGATGAACACCGACGGCTCCTGGACTTTTGATCCGTCTCACGCCGCCTACCAGCATCTGGCGCAAGGCCAGGTCGAACAACTCACTATCCCGGTGACCGTGACCGACAGAGCCGGTGCCACCGATACGGAAAATCTCGTCATTACCGTGACCGGTACCTACGACGCCCCCGCCGTGACGCCATCCGTTGCAGCAGTGCAGGGCGTGGGCTCACAACATCTTTCCGGAACGTTCAGCAGCGGTGGCCAAGGTGGATGGGGCATCGACAATGGGCATGGCGGTGTCGTCCTTTCGCTGCAAGGCCTCTACGGGACATTGGTCATTGATCAGCAAACCGGGCACTTCGAGTATCACTATCAACAGAACTCGGGTGTCATAAAGCAGGGCGGGACTTCCACAGCGTCTGGTCAGCACATCGACACCTTCCACATCGTTCAGCAGGGCGCCTCTGCCGGGACTGCGGATGTTCAGGTCCAGATCGATGTTCAAAGCGTTCACGGCAGCAGTGGCCACCATGTCGATCACACGGTGCTGCAAGGCATTACCTTCTCTCCTGTGCCAACCGTTCAGCATGATGCGCCCGATGAGCCAGATATTGACGACATCACCATCGATCTGATGAGTGCCGATCCAGCTCCACCGCCAGACCACGACACGTCTTCCCAAGACGTTGCGGATGCTACAACCGGGCTTGGTCACGTCGAGAGCCAGACCGGTGACACCAATCCGGATGCGCCGCAGCAGCCACCAATTGAACCTGCTGACGCCGGAGCCGGAAGACTGGCTTCCTATTTCGAGGCAATCGGACAGGATCCGGAGGCGCCTCAGGCTCCGCCGGTACACGCAGACCAATTGGGTGCCTATCTTGATGCAGTCGGTGTCGATCCTGCCAGCGCCACGACTTTGAGCGATCTGCCAGACCCAGCGACGCTGCCGGGCGATGATGTGTCAGACCTGGATGATGACGGACAACAGGGTGCGAGTACCGCCGCCCCGGATGACGTTTCTGTTGCCGATTTGCCAGATCCTCTCTTGCCCAATCCAAATGACGATACGAACCAGCACGGGTAGGCGTGTCAGGCCGCCTAAATTCCAATCGGGACTAAAAGATATGTTCAAATTCGGAATTTGCTTCACTGTCGCACTCACCTTTGCAGCGGTTCCCGCTACCGCCGGACAGTGGCGCGCTGTTTTTCCTGCCGGCGAAAGGATGCACAGCAGCTCATGGGCACTCGAAAGGGGATGCGGCCCGAACCAGTTGGCAGGTGCCTCGTGTTCCATCTTCAACGGGCGGTTCGTCCGGGTGTCGGCGCAGCCGTCCAAAGGTGTCGCCTATTGTGGCGAGGCGGCAGGAAAACAGAGAATTGAATACCACACACCGGAACAACCCGACGGGGAATGGGATGCTGTCGTGACGGTGAACGGGACCGATATAAGAGCTATGACAGCCTATAGCTACTTCGGCAAAACACAACCGCCGCGCGGCTTTGTGGTTGCCCTCTTGGGGGAAGACCACTCCGAATACCTGGTGTTCGAAGACGACGGTCAGCGTTGGCTGGAATTCGGCGACAGCCGCTACGACGCGTGCGACTGACCAACAGCCACGTTGAAGACGTTTCGGCCAACGTGAGCAAGGCCACGCAAACTATATCCCTGACCGAGTGGCCGCCTCCTCCTCACGCAGCTTTTTACAAAGTGGAACAAGGCAGCCTGCCACGTATCCCTGAATACGCGACCTGTCAGTGGCTGATCATCCAGGGGCGTTTTGAGGGGAACGTCTTGCTGCCGTCGGCCTTGTAGACCGCACTTGAGCGAAAATTTCCTTTCGAGCCGGAACAGCACGAGCAGCCCGACGGGTGACGTTTTCGGTTTTCCCTCGCACTGTCGTCACGATCCGACTTGGTCGAGAATTTCGGGTTGTGCCGGGAAGTTTCATTGCGTTGATGGGCTGCCCGGTCGCTGGGAGACAGGCCCGACATATGCGGCGCCTGAAGGATTGCGCGCGGGGCTTCCGCCTTGCAGATCGGACATTCGATCGGATCCGCATGGGCGGACATCGGCCGGTTGGCCGAGATGGGACCGCAGGAAGCGCACAGATAATCGTAGGTCGGCATGATTGATCCTGAAAGACGGAAAGCCGGCTCGCCGGCGGAAGGGGTTTGAGACGGGCAGGGCCCGTCTCGTCTTCGCGTCCGGATCAAAGATCCGGGGCAAGCGGAACGTCGACCGATCCGTCAATGAAGGTCTTCGGTCCGTCCGCACCCGGCATCATGTCGAAGTCGAAGATGTCGGTCGGCAACCACAAGGTGGCACAGGCATTCGGAATATCGACCACGCCCGAAATATGTCCCTGCACTGGCGCCGTTCCCAGGATGGCGTAGGCCTGCGCACCGGAATAGCCGAACTTCTTCATGTACTCGATGGCGTTGAGGCAGGCCATGCGATAGGCGATGTGCACGTCAAGGTAATGCTGTGTGCCGGCCTCATCGACCGAGATGCCTTCGAAGATCAGGTAGTCGTCATATTTCGGCGTGATCGGTGAGGGTTTGAAGATCGGGTTCTTGATCCCGTATTTTGCGACCCCGCCCTTGATCAGGTTGACCCGGATGTGCAGCCAGCCGGCCATTTCGATCGCGCCGCAGAAGGTGATTTCACCGTCGCCCTGGCTGAAATGCAGGTCACCCATGGAGAGACCGGCACCGTCCACATAGACCGGGAAATAGATCTTCGAACCGCGCGACAGATCCTTGATATCGCAGTTGCCGCCATGTTCACGCGGGGGAACCGTCCGTGCGCCTTCGGCAGCCGCCTTGTCGCGCGCTTCGCCCTTGAGCTGTCCCATATGGGCAGACTGGGTGTTCGGCAGGGCGGCAAGTGCCGGAACGCGGTCAGGATCCGTATCGAACAACGATTTTTCGCGAGTGTTCCACATGTCCAGCATCTTGCGGTCCGGCAGGCAGCCGATCAGACCCGGGTGGATCAGGCCGGCATAACTGACGCCCGGCACATGGCGCGAGCGCGTGAACATGCCTTCGAAATCCCAGATGGATTTCTGGGCTTCCGGGAAGTGTTCCGTCAGGAACCCGCCGCCATTCTGCTTGGAGAAAAAGCCATTGAATCCCCAGAGCATTTCTTCCTTGGCGCCGATGTCGAGGATATCGACGACCAGCAGGTCGCCCGGTTCGGCTCCTTTGACGCCGATCGGACCGGAGAGGTAGTGCACCTGTTCCAGTTCGACATCGCGCACATCTGCCGCGTCGTCGTTGTTCTTGATCTGCCCGCCGGTCCAGTCATAGGTCTCGATCTTGAAGTCGTCGCCAGGCTCCACCCAGACCGCCATCGGAATATCCGGATGCCAGCGGTTATGGACCTTTTCATTGGTATGCGGGGACTCGCTCAAATCTACCGAAATCAGTGTATCTGCCATGGGGTTCTCCTCTGGATTTGCGCCTGAAAAGCGTGCGCTGTTGAACTGGATGAGCTGGTTAGACGGACAGGAATGCGGAGACTTTTTCCTCGTCGACGCTTGCCCGCGGTTCGTCGTGGACAAGGCGGCCGTTCTCCAGGACGAGCACCCGGTCGGCGACGTCGAGGGCGAAGGACAGAACCTGTTCCGACACAACGATGGAAAGTCCGCGCTCGTCGCGGATACGTTTCAGGACGCGGCCCATCTCGCGGATGATCGACGGCTGGATGCCTTCGGTCGGTTCGTCCAGCAGCAGGACCTTCGGGTTGGTCGCCAGCGCGCGGGCAATCGCCAGCTGCTGTTGCTGGCCGCCCGAGAGATTGCCGCCGCGACGGCCCTTCATGTCGAGCAGCACCGGAAACAGCTCGTAGATGTCGCCGGGAACCTTGCTCTGGCCGCTGATGGTCAGGCCGGTTTCGATGTTTTCCTGGACCGTCATGGTCGGAAAGATCATCCGCCCCTGAGGCACGTAAGCGATGCCCCTGGCGACGCGCTCGTAGCTCTTCATGGTGGTGATGTCGACGCCGTCGACCGCGGCAGCGCCGTTGCTGGTGGGCACGATCCCCATCAGGGATTTCATCAGCGTGGTCTTGCCCATGCCGTTGCGGCCCATGATGGCGATGATTTCTCCCGGCGCGACCGTGAAGTCGAGGCCGTGCAGGACTTCGCTCTGGCCGTAGGCAACGTGATACTGTGCAACATTGAGCATGGTCGCCTCCTAGTGGCCGAGATAGACGTCAATGACCTTGGGATCGGCCTGCACCTTTGCCATGGAGCCCTCGGACAGGATCTTGCCCTGGTGCAGGACGGTGACGCGGTGGGCGATGTCCTCGACAAATTTCATGTCGTGTTCGACAACCATTACCGAACGTCCCTTGGTGATTTCGTTGAGAAGCTTCGCGGTCTGCTTGCGCTCCGAGACGCTCATGCCGGCAACAGGTTCGTCGAGCATCAGGAGTTCCGGGTCCTGGATCAGCAACATGCCGATCTCCAGCCATTGTTTCTGGCCGTGGCTGAGCAGGGCTGCCTGCATGTCCAGGAGCGTGTCGAGGAACACCATTTCGGCAATCTCGCGCACGCGGGTCGTCACCTCCGCATCGCGCTTGAAGGTGAGGGCACCGAAGACACTGCGGCCACGGGGAAAGGAAAGCTCCAGGTTCTCGAAGACCGTCAGGTCCTCATAGATGGACGGGTTCTGGAACTTGCGTCCGACCCCCTCAAGCACGATCTCGTGTTCGCGCAGCTGGGTCAGTTCTTTTTGGCGGAACTTGATCGAGCCGGCGGTCGCCTTGGTGCGGCCGCAGATCAGATCGAGAACCGTTGTCTTGCCCGCGCCGTTCGGTCCGATAATGACGTGGATCTCATTTTCGTCGACATAAAGGTTCAGGTCGTTCACCGCCTTGAAGCCATCAAAGGAAACAGACAGGTTTTCGATGGACAGCAGGAAGTCGGTGTTGTTGCTGATGGTGTTCATGTGTCTCTCCTATTCGGCTGGCTTTGCGGTTGCGTCGCCGTCAAGGTCGGGGGGAGGGCTGGCTGGTTCTAACCTGTTGCCGCTATTGCCCCGTGAAATCAGCCGGTCGACATGCGGTGCCAGGTAGGTGCGATAGAGGCCGGACAATCCGTTCGGGAACACCAGGACAACGGCGATGAAGAGCCCGCCCAGGCCAAAGAGCCACAATTCGGGGAAGGTTTCGGAAAAGGTGGTCTTGGCCCAGTTCACCAGCAGCGTTCCGTAGACCGCGCCGAAGATGGAAAGCCTGCCGCCGACCGCACAGAAGATGACCATCTCGATGGAAGGAACGATGCCCACGAACGAGGGGGACATGAAGCCGACCTGCAAGGTGAACATTGCGCCGCCAATGGCTGACAGGACCGCGGCAAAACAGAAGACGAAGATCTTGATGTTGGAGACGTCGTAACCGGAAAACCGGACCCGGTCCTCCTTGTCCCTGACGGCGACCAAGAGGCGGCCGAGCTTGCTTTTGAGAACGAACTGGCTCAGCAGCAGGACGGCGATCAGAAGACCTCCGTTGACGTAGTAGAGAACGTATTTGGCCTCGTCGGTGCGGATGTCCCATCCCTTCAGGGTCCTGAGATCCGTGATGCCGTTGACGCCGCCGGTGTAGCCCTGCTGTCCGATGATCAGGATCGTCAGGATGGCTGCGATTGCCTGGGTAATGATGGCGAAATAGACACCGCCAACCCTTCGCTTGAACATCGCTGCACCGATAACAAAGGCGAACAGCGCGGGAAGGACGATGATGGCCAGCAGCGTGAAGGTCAGGCTGTTGAAGGGTTCCCAGAACCAGGGCAGGGACGTGATCTGGTTCCAGTCCATGAAGTCGGGAATGCCCGGGGTGGACTGGATCGCGGTCGCTTCCGGCGTGGAGGCTTCCAGCTTCAGGTACATGGCCATGCAATAGCCGCCCAGACCGAAGAAGACGCCTTGCCCAAGGCTCAGGATACCGCCCTTGCCCCAGCACAGCACCAGCCCGATAGCGACGAAGGCATAGGTCAGGTATTTGCCGAACAGGTTGAGACGGAAGATGTCCATCGACAGGGGCATCAAGACGAAGATCAGCGCGGCCACGACCAGCAGTCCGATCAGTTCCTGTCGAGACAGCAGGGATTTCACATGTGTCATCGGAACCTCCTCAGCGACGGATTTTCAGGGAGAAGAGACCTTCGGGGCGCAGCATCAGGATCCCGACGACGGTCAGCAGGGTGAGGACTTTCGCCATGGAGCCGGAAAGGAAGAACTCCATGGTGGACTGGGCCTGACTGATGGCGAAGGAAGACGCGATCGTTCCGAGCAGGCTTGCAGCGCCGCCGAAAACGACGATCAGGAAGGTATCGACGATATAAAGCTGCCCGGCGGTGGGGCCGGTCGACCCGATCATCGTGAAGGCGCTGCCGGCGATGCCCGCAATGCCGCAGCCGAGCGCGAAAGTGTGCCGGTCGACCTTTTCGGTGTTGATGCCGACGGCCCCGGCCATGACGCGGTTCTGGACCACAGCGCGGGTCTGCATGCCCATGCGGGAGCGGAACAGGATGAAATAGACGCCGATGGCGATGACCAGGGTCAGTACCATGACGAAGATGCCGTTGATCGGGATTTCGATGATGTCCGTCAGCGGCACGGACCCGAGCAGCCAGTTCGGCAGGCTGACGCCGACTTCACGCGCGCCGAAGATCGACCGGTAGGCCTGCTGAAGGATGAGGCTCAGGCCCCAGGTCGCCAGCAGGGTATCCAGCGGACGCTTGTAGAGATGCCTTATGAGCGACCATTCGACGAGTGCCCCGAGTGCACCCGCAGCGACGAAGGCCAATGCCATGGCGAAGAAGAAGTAGATGCCGAACAGGGACGGGACATAGGTCTCGACGAAATTGGAGCAAAGATAGGTGACATAGGCGCCCAGGATCATGAACTCGCCATGAGCCATGTTGATGACGCCCATCTGGCCGAAAATGATTGCAAGACCCAGGGCCATGAGGACGAAAACGGAAAACAGGATCAGTCCGGCAAAACCCTGCATGGCGAATATGGACCCGAGTTCCGTCCATGAATAATCGGCGAACATTGCGCGCGTCTCCATGCTGCGGGGTCAAGACGGAACGCCTGTTCCCCTGCTGCGAATAAGGGTTTGAAACGAAGGGGACGGGCGCTGCGCAGGCTGCCTCCACGCAGCGCCCCGGTTATGCCCGCTTTCTGGAAGGGCGTTTCCATCCCTGGGGGAACTGTCGGAGGCTTATTGGTAGCCTTCCGGGAACGGATCCGGCTCCATCAGGTCGGCCGTCTCGTAAACCAGCTCGTACTGGCCGTCCGGCTTGGCAAGGCCGATCCGGGTCTTGGACCACAGGTGGTGATTTTCATGGACGCGGACATAGCCTTCCGGCGCGGTGGTGAGTTCGATGCCCGGGGAGGCAAGACGCACCTTGTCGATGTCGAAGCTGCCGGCCTTTTCAACCGCGGCCTTCCAGAGCCAGGGGCCGAGGTAGGCGGCCTGCGTCACGTCGCCGATAACGATGTCATCGCCCCACATTTCCTTGAAGGACTTGACGAATTCGGCGTTGTTCTCATTGTCGAGAGACTGGAAGTACTTCATCGCGGCATAAGCGCCTTCGATGTTTTCGCCACCGATGCCGCGGATTTCATCCTCGGTCACGGAGATGGTCAGAAGAACAGGCTTTTCCTTGGTCATGTCGATGCCGGCAGCCTTCAGCTGCTTGTAGAAGGCAACGTTGGAACCACCCACGACGATGGCGTAGATCACGTCCGGCTTCTTCAGCTTGATCTTGTTGATCACCGAGTTGAACTGGGTGTGGCCGAGCGGATAGTACTCTTCGCCGACGACCTCCAGGCCAAGCTTTTCGATGTGCTTGCGGGCGATCTTGTTGGACGTCCGCGGCCAGATATAGTCTGAACCAAGCAGATAGAAGCTCTTGGCGCCTTTTTCCTTGGCGACCCAGTCGATGCCGGCGATGATCTGCTGGGTGGCTTCCTGGCCGGTGTAGATCACGTTGGGGGACTGCTCCAAACCTTCATAAAAGGTCGGATAGTAGAGCATGCCGTTATACTGCTCGAAGACGGGCAGAACGGCCTTGCGCGACGCGGATGTCCAGCATCCGAAAACAGCCGCGACCTTGTCGTTGACCAGCAACTTTTTCGCCTTTTCGGCAAAGGTCGGCCAGTCGGACGCGCCATCTTCCTGGATGTATTCGATCTTGCGTCCAAGCACGCCGCCCATGGCGTTGATCTGGTCGATGGCGAGCTTTTCCGCCTGCACCGACCCGGTCTCGGAAATCGCCATGGTTCCGGTGACTGAGTGCAGGATGCCGACCTTCACGGTGTCTTCGGTGACCGCAAGGCCAGTCGTGTTGGCGTCGTCGGCGATGGCAGGTGCAAATGTGCTGGCGGTGGCCAGCATTGCCGCGGCTGCCGTGCCTGACAGCACGGACCGGCGAGAAAGCCGGTGGTCAATCAAGTCTTTCAGACGTTTCATTCTCTGGACCCCTCTGAGGTTGAGGTTGAAGCAGAGCGCCGTGAAGCTCCTCCGCATGCATTCAAGGCTCGTCCGGAATTGTGCAGTGCCGCAATGCGTCAGTTGCTGTGGGTTATTTGACTTATTTCTCCGCACTGCCGCATGTGAAAGACTTCCATGTTTGGAATAAATTCATAGTCCAAAAATCTGAAACTCGATCTTAAGGTAAGTTGTCATTCGTATTTTTTGAATTCGAATGACTTGTATTGATGGGAATATTGAAATTTTTTAATATTTTTTGAGTGAGGCATAGAAATTGCTAGGAAGTTTGTCGATCGGCGGTTGTCGATCAATTTGAGGGGGAGGTCGCAAATCTTGAACAAAAATGTGCATGAAAAATAGATGCGATGCACAATGAGTGGGCTGGCGCGCCGGTTCCGGCGGGCGGGATGGTGAAGGGCAATGGGTAGTCATCAGCGGGTTGTACGCCTGCGGAGAACATACAATCAGTGGGTCGCAAACCAGACCCTGGAGGACTTTGCGCTCCGTTTCACCGCCAAAAGCGCCCGCCGCTGGTCTCCGGTCTGGGTTGCCAACACCGCGCTGGGCGCAATTTCCTTCCTGGCCCTTGAGGCGATCGGGGCAGCCGTCACCTACAACTACGGTTTCACGAATGCCGTCTCGTCGATTGGCGTCGTCTGCCTGCTCATCTTCATTACCGGCCTTCCGATTGCTTACCATGCCGTGAAATACGGCGTGGATATCGACCTGCTCACCCGCGGAGCCGGGTTCGGTTATATCGGCTCGACAGTGACCTCGCTGATCTACGCAAGTTTCACTTTCATCTTCTTCGCCCTCGAGGCGGCCATCATGGCAACGGCGCTGGAGCTGTTCCTCGGTGTGCCGCTCAACATCGGCTACCTTCTGTGCACGCTTGTGGTCATTCCGCTGGTGATCTACGGCATCACCCTGATCAGCCGGCTGCAGATCTACACCCAGCCGCTCTGGATCGTGTTGCAGATCCTGCCGTTTGCTTTCCTGGCCTGGCAGGGCGTTGCCCCACTGGACGACTGGCAGAACTTCTCCGGCCGGCTGGGCGACGAGGGCGGCCAGTTCAGCCTCCTGCTTTTCGGTGCTTCAAGCGCCGTTCTGTTCTCGCTGATCGCACAGATCGGCGAACAGGTCGATTTCCTGCGCTTTTTGCCGCGTCAACGGCGCGGGCACAGGCTGAAATGGTGGTTCGCCCTTCTGGCGGCAGGTCCTGGCTGGATCCTTATCGGCGCGCTGAAACTGCTGCTGGGGTCGTTCCTGGTGGTTCTGGCCCTGCAGAGCGGCCTCAGCCCGGACAAGGCAATCGAACCGACGCACATGTATCTGGTCGCCTTCACCAGGGCCACGACGCCGGAGGTGGCAGTCGCCCTGACAGGGCTCTTCGTGATTGTCTGCCAGGTCAAGATCAACGTGACCAACTCCTACGCCGGCTCCATTGCCTGGTCGAACTTCTTCTCCCGTCTCACCCACAGCCACCCGGGCCGGGTGGTGTGGCTGGTCTTCAATGTGTCGATTGCACTCGCGCTCATGGAGCTTGGTGTCTACAAGGCGCTGGAACGCACGCTCGGTCTTTATTCCGTGGTTGCCGTTGCCTGGATCGGCGCGATCTTTGCCGATCTTGTCATCAACAAGCCGCTTGGGCTCAGCCCGAAACATATCGAGTTCAAGCGTGCCCATCTGTACGACATCAATCCGGTCGGCCTTGGCTCTATGGGCGCGGCGAGCCTGATCGCCCTCATTGCCTATTCCGGGGTGTTCGGCCAGACCGCTCATGCGCTGGCAAGCTACATTGCTCTGTTTACCGCCATTCTCCTTGCCCCACTGATCGCCTACGCGACCGGCGGCAAATATTATATCGCCCGTGAACCGGTACGGGCTGTAACCCCCGACGGCGAACGGCCCCCCGACATTCAATGCTGTATTTGCGAGCATACGTTCGAGCATGAGGACATGGCGCATTGCCCGGTCTATTCGGGGCCGATCTGCTCGCTGTGCTGCTCGCTCGACGCGCGCTGCGAGGATGACTGCAAACAGGAAGCACGCATTGGCGACCAGGTCACCGTGCTGCTTCATTCGATCCTTCCGGACCGGATCGCCGGCTGGATGAGCTCCCGGATCGGGCTTTATTTCAGTGTCATGATCCTGATCACCGCTTCGCTCGGGGCGATCCTGTCGCTTGTCTATGTCGAGGCGGAAACCATTTCGCCGGGGGCGGGCAGCGAAGGGGTTGGCAGGGCGCTGACCCAGGTCTTCTTCATTCTGCTGGTCACCTCGGGTGTCATGGCCTGGCTGTTCGTTCTTGTCCACGAAAGCCGAAAATTCGCCAATGAGGAAACAAGGCGCCAGACCAGCCTTTTGATGAAGGAAATCCGCGCGCACAAACGCACCGACGCCAAGCTGCAGAAAGCCAAGGAAGCCGCGGAGGCCGCCAACGAAGCCAAGAGCCGTTATGTGGTCGGCATCAGCCACGAACTGCGTTCGCCGCTAAATGCGATCTCCGGCTACGCCCAGTTGATGCGCAAGGACCCGGCAATCCCCGCCCACAGACGAGACGCCGTGAAGGTGATCCAGCATTCGGCCGATCACCTGGCCGGGCTGATCGAGGGCCTGCTGGACATCTCCAAGATCGAGGCCGGGCATCTCACCATCTACCGGGAACGGTTCAACCTGCATGAATTCCTGGCGCAGACCGTCGACATGTTCCGCCTTCAGACCGACGCCAAGGAATTGCGCTTTCTGTTCGAGCCTGCCGAAAACCTTCCGGTGTTCGTGTTCGGTGACGAGAAGCGCTTGCGGCAGGTGCTGATCAACCTGTTGTCGAACGCCATCAAATGGACAGACACAGGAAGCGTCAAACTGAAGGTGTCCTATCACAGCCAGGTTGCCGAATTTGCAGTGGTCGATACCGGCATCGGCATCGCTCCGGAAAATCTCGAGCGGATCTTCAATCCGTTCGAACGCATAGAGGAGGACGGCAAGGAGGCCGTTCCCGGGACGGGGCTCGGTCTGACGATCACCAAACTCCTGAGTGAGGTGATGGGCGGTGACATACAGGTTTCAAGCACGGTTGGTGCCGGCAGCACGTTCAAGGTCCGCATGCTGCTGAGCGCCGCGGAAGCGCCGATCCAGGCGGGGCGGGCGGAAAAACGCATTCGCGGGTATCACGGTCCGATCCAGACGATCATGGTGGTGGATGACGACCCCGCCCAAAGGGCGCTGGTCAGGGATTTCCTGTCGCCTCTCGGTTTCAAGGTTCTTGCAGCTGCAAGCGGCCGCTCGTGTCTGGCGATGGTACAGGACGAACGTCCCGATGCCTTTCTGCTCGACATAAGCATGCCGGGCATGAGTGGCTGGGACCTTGCCCGCAAGCTGCGGGAAAGCGGATTTGGCGATGCGGTCATCATCATGATTTCGGCCAATGCGGATGACAGCGGCCGGGACCCGGTGCACCGTATCTATCATGACGATTACCTGGTGAAGCCCGTGAGGCTGCAGGAATTGCAGGACAAGCTTCAGCTGGCATTGAAACTCGTCTGGCGCACGGACGACCCCGCGGCAGCGCCGCCGGCAGAGGGCCTGCGATCGTCGGGCAGGGCGATATTCGAGAAGGCCTGCCTGCCGTCGGAAGAGAGCCTCGGGATTTTGAAACAGCTGAGCGACATCGGCTATGTGCGTGGAATAAAGGCAAAACTCGACGACATCGAGGCGCATGAGCCGCATGCGGCGGACTTTGTCCACCACATGCGGCGTCTCATCAAGGAATTCGATCTCACCCAATACGACAAGCTTCTGGAAAGGCTCGGACATGATCATGAATGCTCCTAGTCAGGCCGAGACGGTGCTGCTGGTCGATGACACGCCTTCTTCCCTGGGCATGCTTTCGGACGCCCTGGAGGAAGCCGGTTTCACAGTTCTGGTGGCCCAAAGCGGTCGAAAGGCGATAGAAATCGCAGCCCGCGTGATCCCCAATGCGATCCTCATGGACGCGATCATGCCGGAGCTCGACGGTTTCGAAACCAGCAAGCGCCTGAAGGCGCTGGAAGACCTTCGGGATGTGCCGGTTCTCTTCATGACCGGACTGAGCGAGACGGAACATATTGTCAGGGGGCTGGAATCAGGTGGCGTCGACTATGTCACCAAGCCGGTCAACCCGGACGAACTGATCGCCCGTCTGCGCGTGCACATTTCCAACGCCCGAAATTCGCGCAGCGCCCATGTCGCACTTGATGCATCCGGTCGTTACTTGATGTCGGTCGACCTCTCGGGCGCTGTATGCTGGGCGACACCGCAAGCCTCCGCGCTGCTTGGTACGGGCACGGCCGAGGACGCAGCGGCAGCCGGGCAGTTGCCGGAAGCTGCCGTCGACTGGCTGCGCCATTACCTGCTGCCACAGGGAAAGGCTGCCCAGAAGGAAGAGGACATTGTTGCCCGCATCAAGGGACGGGAGTTGCGGTTCACTTATGCCGGCAACATCAGTGCGGGTGAGCATCTGCTGCGCGTGTCGGATGTCTCGGACAGCGTGCCTTCCGAAATCCTGAAGGATGCCTTCGACCTGACGGAACGCGAAGCCGAAGTCCTGATCTGGATTGCCAACGGCAAGTCCAACAAGGAAATCGCCTCCATTCTGGACATGAGCCCGCGCACGGTGAACAAGCATCTGGACCGGATCTTCGGCAAGCTGGGCGTTGAAAACCGGACCTCGGCCGCGGTTGTTTCACTGAGACGCATCCTGGAAGGCTGAACTCGGCTCGCAAGAAAGTCTTGCTGGAGGATGCATCGCGTCGCTTTTCACCTGGTGTCTGGCGGTGGTTGGCAGAAACGGGTCAACTAGGTGAAGGCGCCTCATTTGTTCAGCAACTGGGGGAAGAGCTTCTTCCAGTTTCGATCGGACGGGAAAATGGGCGGGCCACTGTCTCCCTGGCTCAGGCCATGCCGCGCCATATTGGCGACGTCGGGGACTTGGAGGCGCTTGCCGAAGCACTGGGGCTCGACAAGACTGAGCCGGCCCTTGGGCCGCAGGAAGCGGTTGTGGTCTCCACGGGTGCGGCGCATATGCTCGTCAGGCTCGTTTCGCGCGACGAAGTTGATCGTGCGGAGCCTGACGCCTCCATGCTTCTTCCGTTGTTGGAGCGTGCCGGTGCGCAAGGATGTTATGTTTTCACGACATCCGGTGAACAGAGAGGGGAAGCCTATGCCCGCTTCTTCAATCCAACGGTAGGCATTCGGGAAGACCCGGCAACAGGAAGTGCCGCAGGCCCACTGGGGTGGCTATTGGCCAACCGCAGCGGTGCTGGAGGACAAGAAACGTTCACGGTCGTACAGGGAGTTTCTATGGGTAGGGAAAGCCATATTCGGCTTCTCGTGCGCCCCGACGCTGTTGAGCTGACCGGTTCCGCTGTGCTCACTGCAACGGGCCAATTGCATCTCTAGCTTTTGGAGCGGGCTCAGACCCGACCTCTGCTGATCGGTGCTCAGTCCAGGATTTCCGTCGCGAGCCGGGTGCCGAGAAGCTCATCTTCAACCAGGATGTAGATTTCCTTGGGGGGCGTATTGAGAGAATGGACCATCAGGCCTGGATCGATACCCATCTCGATCAGGTATTCCATCGTTTCCCCCTGGCCGTACTGAATCTCTTCCACCGCCAGGAAAACAGGCATGTAGCCGGGGGTGTCATAGTAGTGCTGATGCATGCCTACGGCAGCATCCTTGGAGGCTGAACGATTGACACCGGCTGCAAAAATGTAAGGACACGACGAAAGGCACACCAGACCAGGCAGCATGGTGGTATCCAGCTCAGCTGCGCGCAGGCTACGACCAATTTCAAATGCCTCACTCACATTGCCACCGGGGCTATGGAGTGAAACCACTTTGGGGGCTTCTTCCAGGCTAGCCAGGAAGCTCGTAAAGCGTTCGGCGTCTCCAGACGAGATCCGGCCCTTCAGGAAAATCGCTTCCCCCAATTCACCTCTGTCGATCACTTCAAACTGAAGCCTGGGAGGCATGTCACCCGGAATTTTGACAGTCGACGGGGCGGGTGTCCGCATGAAGTCGGGAAAGCTTCGAGATGGATCGTAGTGTCTCACCTGATCGCCGGGTGTCGTGGGTCCGGACGGCAGTGCATCGTTGCCGCCAGCCCCCGGGGGCCATTGAGCCTGCAGATGCGAGAGCACCAACAAGGCTGCCAGGACCGCCTGAGCGACCAAAACCCACTTCAGGCTGCGCTGGATGGTTATTCGCGACGTATCAAGGCGCTCGGAAAACACGTCGTGCTACTCCGCAGCATTCAGGTTTGCGGGTTCGGAAGTTTCCGCATTTGCGACACGGCGCAAGACTTCCTTGTCTGCCGCCCCCATCGAAGCCTCGACATCCTTCATCGCATTGATTGCTGCCTTGAGGTCTGCGAGCGTCAGGGTTTCCTCGATGCTTAGCCCATCCCGGCCGCTACGGATCGATGCCTGGGTGATTGCGACCACAAAGACCAGAACGGCGGGCAGGAGGTCGATCGCGATAGCACCAGCCCATGAGGGGACAAAGTTGCCTGCGTACCTGATCACAGCATCGGCGCTTGAGATCGGATTATAGGCCGTCTCCTGTGGTGGCTCCAACGCCAGCACTTCATCGGCTGCGCGCCGCAGGGTCTGGCTGCGTTGGTCGAGGGCGTTCAACACGGATGCGATGGTGCTTGATTGAGCGTCCCGAACGCTGCTGTTTCGGCCATCAAGTTCGGGAAGAACAACAGATGCGGGCAGATCCTCGGCGGCTCGAGCAACGAGCGGTGCAACGGAGTACTGGTTCAGGTTTGCAATAACGCCGGCAAGACGCACACTTTCCTCCGAAAACGCGACCGACCTTTGTTCAACCGGGCCGGGGGCAACCGTCAGAGCTCGCATGCGCCCAAGAATTTCGTTGCCCCGGGCAAAGGCAGAGTCAATCAGTGGCTTTTGTTCTGAAATCTGCTCCTCAAGGTTCTGGAGCTCTTCGGTTTTTTGCGTCAGAACTCGAAAGACTGCGCCTTCACCCGCTGTGCCTGAGAGCTCGCCGGAGCGTTCCTGTTGGGCCAGTGCTTCGAATGCTTCCTTGGCACGTTGAACCTCGCGACCGAGAGCCTGGCCCGAAAGGGCGATCTCATGTGCCTGCTCCAAAGCCGCCTGGTAATCACGGACTGTCGTATCCAGGTGTTGTTCGACAGCCGCCGATCCCGCAAGCGCGGCAGCGTTGAGCCAGCTCGACATGGCAATGATTGCAGCCGACCCCACAAGCATTGAAACCGAAAGTCCGATGAAACCCGCCGCACTGCGCATCGCTGGCATGAGCCGAAGCATGTAGCTCCAGAATACGAATATCCCCACTGACACGGCGACGGAATAGGCCACCGCCGCGAAGAAACTCATCGCACCCGTATCCTCCAGCAGAGAGGACACACCCAGGTAGGTGTAGATACCGGAAGCGATTGCCAGAACGCCGAGCGCCGCAGGTGTGAAGGTTTCAAGCCAAGCAAGATGAGCTTCAAGCTCCTTGGCAGTGCGAAGGCCTTTTGCTTCCGCAGCAGTCAATTTCGTCTGGCTCTCATTCATTGCATTTCCTCACAAGCTCGCAAGCAGCTTAGCTAGGGCTTTACCCCATAAAACCAAGCATTGCGGCGTTATTCCGGCAATGGAGCGCGAGGAAAAACCTTGAGGGCCCATGCGCCATCGCGTTGCAGAATATAGTCGTCAGAATGGCTTTTGATGAGCGCTTGGAATACACCCGAAACGAGGATTATAGAGCGCCAGAAATTGCCTTACCATTCAGGGCGTTAGCGTCTTTTGCGGGAAGAAATGTGAAATGGTGCTGCCGGAGAGATTTGAACTCTCGACCTCTCCCTTACCAAGGGAGTGCTCTACCCCTGAGCTACGGCAGCATCTGGCTTGTCTTTGGGACAGGCGCGGCGTCGAACTTTTTTGCTTGAAAAGCTTGAGTTGCAAGACGCAAGTGCTGGTGCCGATCAGCGGTGCCGACCGGAATGAGGGGGCTTTTGCCATAAGACCTTCGGGGACGCAAGCAGTGTTTTGGGATTTTTTTCCGCAGTCATTTGCTCCCTCCCGTCAAAGCCGGGACGATTGAAGGGTTGGCGCGGCAAAGCTGGTGCTTTTGGCCCTGTTTCGCCTGTGGATATTAAGCAATCTTGCGGGTCGAGGCGCAGAGCAGATTGGCCTTTTCGAGAGAGGGGAGACAGGCCCTCGCCGAAAGGCGTGTGGAAGCGGCGTCCGGGGAAATCAGAAGTTTGGGAACAGGGAAGACTGAAGGCGGGGCTCAGCACCGTGTGCAGGCTACTTGGCGCGATGCTGCTTATCTCTGGTCGGGGGCGGCAAGGCCGCGGACACGTTTTGGGCAGCGATGGGAAGACCGAATGCTGCTGAAGCTGGCAGGGTTAGCGGCAAACGATGCGGAAGACACAAGACGCCTAGGCAAGCTGCGGGCAGCTTGCTAGACAAATGAATCACAGGATCATCACACAGGCGCGCCATGGGCGAAAAAGACCAGCAGCACAAGTCCGCTGAAAGCGGCGGCGGAAAATCCGGCAAGCAGTCAGGCGAAAAGGCCTCGGACAAAGCCGGGGCGAAATCCCGCGAAGACCGGCTGGCCGAAGCCTTGAGAGCCAATCTGCGCCGCCGCAAGTCTGCTGCCAAGACGCGGGACGCCGACTGAGGACCACCAGCCGGATGTTCGGCAGGACTGTGTCGCCCCAAAAATGCCCGGTCGCAGCCGGTTGCGCGCCTTGCATGGGCCATAACTTGCGTGTAGACCGCACGTTTGATGTGAGTTTCTTGACGTATGCAAAGGGATGGCCGTGCGGTGAGCACGGTCCTGTTCGGGGAAAAACATGGACAGTATCAAGGTCGTTGGCGGTGCGGAACTGAATGGTGTCATTCCGATTTCCGGCGCGAAGAATGCGGCACTGCCGCTGATGATCGCATCGCTCCTGACGGATGAGACCCTGACGCTGTCGAATGTGCCGCGCCTTCGCGACGTTGCCCAGCTTATGCAGATCCTGTCCAATCACGGGGTTGATTACTCGGTGAACGGCAAGCGCAGTGGCCAGGATGACCTTGCCGGACAGACGCTGAACCTGACCGCCCGTGAAATCGTCGACACCACCGCGCCTTATGAGCTGGTTTCCAAGATGCGTGCCAGCTTCTGGGTAATCGGCCCGCTGGTTGCCCGCAGCCATGAGGCGCGTGTCTCGCTGCCTGGCGGCTGTGCAATCGGCACGCGGCCGGTAGACTTCTTCATCGACGGTCTGGCAGCGCTCGGCGCCGAGATCGAGATCGACGGCGGCTATGTCATCGTCAAGGCTCCGGGCGGGCTGAAAGGTGCTCGCGTCGAGTTTCCGAAGGTTTCCGTCGGTGCAACCCACACAATCATGATGGCGGCGACGCTGGCCAGTGGCGAGACGGAAATCGTCAATGCCGCGCGTGAGCCGGAAGTCGTCGATCTTGCCAAGTGCCTGAAGGCCATGGGCGCGAAGATCGAGGGTGAAGGCACATCGACCATCCGCATCCAGGGTGTGCCGCGCCTTCATGGTGCGCATCACGCGGTTGTTCCGGACCGGATCGAAACGGGCACCTATGCCATGGCTGTTGCCATGACCGGTGGTGAGGTTCTGTTGCAAGGCGCCCGTTCGGACCTTCTGGAAACGGCGCTCGAGACACTTCGCCAGACCGGCGCGGACATTACGCAGACCGCCGACGGCATCAAGGTCTACCGCAACGGCAACGGCATTCAGCCGGTGGATATCACCACCGAACCGTTCCCGGGCTTTCCGACCGACCTGCAGGCCCAGTTCATGGCTCTGATGACGAAGGCCGGCGGCACCAGCCGGATTACCGAAACCATTTTTGAAAACCGGTTCATGCACGTGCAGGAACTGGCCCGCCTCGGTGCCCAGATCCATGTGGACGGCCGCACGGCAATGATCGAAGGCGTCTCGACCCTGCGCGGTGCTCCGGTCATGGCAACGGATCTGCGGGCGTCCGTCTCGCTGGTTATTGCCGGTCTGGCAGCAGAAGGCGAAACGACGGTCAGCCGTGTCTATCACCTCGACCGCGGGTTTGAGCGTCTGGAAGACAAACTGACCCGCTGCGGCGCGAAGATCGAGCGCATCTCGGCCTGATAAAGCCATCGGATTACGGTGTGAAAACATGGGCGTCGTGGACTGCGCCGCACTCCATGTAATGCATTTTTCGCGAAATCTACTGCGCCGTTTGCCGCTTGATCACCCGGCCTCGTGACGTGAAAGAGGGGCCGGGACCGCCGCTGCCACTGGTCATGATGGCTTCTGCGATGGGGCTGTGAGCACCGCTATCCGACGACCAAACGAGCAGGAAATTCGCCCCGACGCCGCCAGTGGTGTCGTTGATCGGGATCAGCACTGTTTTCGACTGCAGGGGCGCAAGGTCCACCGGCGCATCAAGCAGAGTGCGCAGCAAGGTGCCATCCTCGTTGTGATAATCGACCTGCTGCAACGTAATGGTGGCTTCAGGGTCGACATTGTGTACGGCAAGTGTTGCCGCCAGAAGGTCGGACCTGTTCGGATGGGAAAAGACCCGCGAATAGGCCGGGACATATATGGTCTCACCCAGAACCTTCTCGGTAAAATCCTGTGACTGGACATCCATCGGCGTCTGGAAAAGAAGCAGGCTGCCTGCCAGCAGGCCGAGGCAGGTGGATCGTTTCAGCATTGCGTGCCCGTGCGTTCGTGTGATGGTAGGGTGTCGCCCTGATGTGCTGGCGTCACTTTCCAGAATGCGTGCCCTGATTGCAAGACGGAAGGCAGATGGCGGGTGATTACAAATCGACGCCGGGATAACCTGCGGGACGAAGTTGGAGCGACTGCATGAATGCACAGACAATCCGGTTTTTGGTCCAGCTGGCCTTTGCCTTCGCGGCACTGTTCGCTGTTGTCCTTGTTCCGGCGCCCTACGGACCGTCTCTGGGCTTCTTTTTGCTTGTGTTCGGGCTCTGGCTGGGCCGTCGGATCTTCCGGCGGATTGCATCGCTGGACGAAGTCAAGGCGGATCTGCGCCAGCGGGTGGATGAAGGCCCTTGAGGGCTCCACGATGCCGCAAGGCATGTTTCAGGGCATTGGAGATTGCCAAAACCGTCATTCCCCATTAGGCAACAGCCTTGGGACCGGGCAGAAAGTCGCTTATATGCGTCCTGCCAGACAACGCATGACCGGATCAGAACAAGAGCAAATGGACCAGCTGAAACTTGCCGCCCTTGACCAGGAAGACCTTCAGGTTCTTTCCGCCCATCTGCAGGACGCGGTGATCACCATCGCGGATATCCGCTATCTGCCGAAGGAGCAGAAGGCCGTGTTCGTGTTGAACCGGTTCGTGTGGGACAAGGAAGCCGACAAGCGATCGAAGGAACATGAGCGCCGCCGCACGGCGCTGGCCTTTGCGCAGGTCAAGGCCATGAAGGCCCAGAACATCAACCAGAAGGCCAAGGGTGCCGTCCTGGAATTGCTCGCCGTGACCTTCGAGCCGGGCGAAGAGCCGGCCGGCACGATCCAGCTCGCCTTTGCAGGTGGTGGCAGCCTTGCGCTCGAGGTGGACTGCATCGAGGCGCAACTGTCGGACCTGGGCGCCGCATGGTCCACGCCGAACCTGCCGCAACACGACCTCAGCTGACCGCTCGCACGGAATGACAGACGGTGCACGGCACCGCACATGATGGAGAATTGCGTGGTTCTACGCCTTAACATCAACGACGCCCGCTTCGAAGACCAGTTCAAGGCTCTCCTTTCCGGCAAACGGGAAGTGTCGGAGGATGTCGACCAGATCGTCCGGGACATTCTCGAGCGTGTTCGCACCGAAGGCGACAAGGCAGTCCTCGACTATACGGCAAGGTTCGACCGGCTGCAGGCCGAGAGCATGGCCGAACTGACGGTGTCCGCCGCAGAAATTGATGCCGCGCTTGCAAAGGTGCCGCAGGAGACGTTGGACGCCCTGCAGCTTGCCCACGACCGCATTCACGCCCACCATGCCCGCCAGATGCCGAAGGACGACCGCTATACCGATCCCATCGGCGTGGAACTCGGTTCGCTCTGGACCGCTGTCGAGGCTGTCGGCATCTATGTGCCCGGTGGTACCGCAAGCTACCCGAGTTCGGTTCTGATGAATGCCGTGCCGGCCAAGGTCGCGGGCGTGGAACGCATCGTCATGGTGGTTCCGAGTCCGGACGGGGTGCTGAACCCGCTGGTGCTGGCTGCCGCCAGAATTGCCGGTGTCACGGAAATCTATCGTATTGGCGGTGCACAGGCCGTGGCTGCTCTCGCCTATGGAACGCAGACCATTGCCCCGGTCGCCAAGATCGTCGGTCCGGGCAATGCCTTTGTGGCGGCTGCCAAGCGCCGTGTCTTCGGCACTGTCGGCATCGACATGATCGCGGGCCCGTCCGAAGTGCTGATCCTGGCCGACAGCGGCAACAATGCCGACTGGCTTGCTGCCGATCTGCTGGCACAGGCCGAACACGATACCGCTGCGCAGTCGATCCTGATCACCGACAGCGAAGATCTTGCGAACCAGGTGGAAGCTGCCGTCGAAGCGCAGTTGAAAACGTTGCCGCGAGAAGATGTTGCCCGTGCCAGCTGGCAGGATTACGGAGCAATCATCCTGGTGGACGATCTGGAGGCGGCAATGCCGCTAGCCAACCGTATTGCTCCCGAACACCTGGAACTTGCCGTTGCCGATCCGGAAGCGCTTCTGAAGAAGGTGCGCAACGCAGGCGCCGTGTTCCTGGGCCATTATACGCCTGAAGCCATTGGCGACTATGTCGGCGGCTCCAATCATGTGTTGCCGACCGCGCGGTCGGCTCGCTTTTCGTCGGGACTGAGCGTGCTGGAATTCGTCAAACGCACCTCGATCCTGAAATGCAATGCGGATAATCTGCGTCAGCTCGGGCCGGCGGCAATCGCTCTTGGTGAATCAGAGGGGTTGTCGGCGCACGCGCGCTCTGTTTCCATCAGACTGAATTTATAGCTCCCGATTTGAAGAAGAGGCTTCGACCAGATGAGCGAACCGCACCCGGATCCCGAACCGCAGCAAACCGGCGGAAAGCTGGTTGATGTGGTTTTGGACGAAGCTTCTATCGCTCGGTCCACACCGGAAGTGGAGCATGACCGTGCTGTTGCGATCTACGACCTGATTGAGGAAAACGCGTTTCAGCCTGTCGGGCATCCGCCTGCGAGCTATGTTCTCAACCTGTCGGTAATCGAAAAGAAGCTGGTTTTCCGGATCAGGACCGATGACGACAAGGAAGTCGTCACTCATGTTTTGTCACTGTCTCCGCTGCGCAAGATCGTCAAGGACTACGACCTGATCTGCGAAAGCTATTACGAGGCCATCCGCCACGCGACACCGAGCCAGATCGAGGCGATCGACATGGGGCGGCGCGGGGTGCACAACGAAGGCTCTGCCATTTTGATGGAGCGGCTGGAAGGGAAGATAGAAGTCGACATGCAGACGGCACGACGGCTGTTTACCCTCGTTTACGCCTTGCACTGGAAGGGCTGACGGATATGGCCGGGCCGGGCATGCGTCCGACTGCGGTGCTTTTTGCCTGCGGAATGAATTCCGTACGCTCGCCCATGGCCGAGGCTCTGACGGCCAAACTCTTTCCCGGCCAGATTTATGTGCGTTCCGCCGGCGTCCGTTCCGGCAAGGTTGACCCGTTCGTGGACGCGGTCATGGCCGAAATAGGTGTCGACATGAGCCGGCACACGCCGAAGACATTCGAGGATCTGGACGAATCCGGGTTCGATCTTGTGGTCACTCTCGCTCCCGAGGCGCACCACAAGGCGCTCGACATGACGAGAACGGAATCGGTCGAGGTGGAATACTGGCCGACACTCGACCCGACCCTTGCCACCGGCAGCCGGGAGCAGATCCTGGGCGAATACCGGGCAGTGCGCGATCAGCTCATGATGCGCATCAAGAAGCGCCTGGACTGGGCGCCGCCGCCAAGCGGCTGAACCTGAAGGAACAAGATGAAATTCGAAATCACGTCGCAGGTCCTGACGGACCGGCTGGTACTGCGTCCCATGGAGCCAGGCGATGCGGAGGCACTTCATGCCTACCAGTCTCTGCCGGAGGTTGCTCGTTTCCAGTTCTGGGAACCTCGGAGCCTGGAGGAAATCCGGTCGAAACTGACCAAATGGGCGGACATGAAGTGCCTGGATGGTGAAGGGACACTGGCCTTAGCGGTAGAGAAACGGAAGGACGGTGGTGTCATCGGTGACGTTTCGCTGAGGGTGACGAACGTGGAGGCGCGCCAGGGCACCATCGGGTTCACGTTGAATCCCCAATATCAGGGCAGGGGCTTTGCCACGGAGGCTGGCCGCGCGCTGCTGCGCATGGGGTTCGAGGATCTCGGACTGCACCGCATCTTCGCCAGCTGCGATGCCCGCAACAATGCGTCCTGGGGAGTGATGGAACGCCTGGGCATGCGCAGGGAGGCCCATTTTCGCGAGCATGCCCTGTTCAAGGGTGGTTGGGACGAAGAGTTCTATTACGCAATTCTTGAAGATGAGTGGCGTGAACAGCAGGAAAATGCCGGGTTTTCCGGCGTAAATCCGGCAGGAAATGGCGATCGCAGGCAGTGATGCATAGGATCTGGCAGTTTCTTTGCATAGCGGTGGAAAGAAAGGTTCACTTTCTGCCGCTAATCCGTTAGTTTCCCCGGCACCCGCGGGCAGGGCCCGCTTTATTCAGGATATCAAATGGCCAAAGAAGAAGCTCTGGAGTTTCCGGGCGTCGTAACAGAACTGTTGCCGAACGCGACGTTCCGCGTAAAACTGGAAAATGATCACGAAATTATTGCCCACACGGCAGGGCGTATGCGCAAGAACCGTATCCGCGTACTGGCGGGCGACAAGGTTCTTGTCGAAATGACCCCGTATGATCTTACCAAGGGGCGGATCACCTACCGCTTCAAGTAAGCGGATCCTTCAAGGTGACCCCGGCTGCAAGGCTCGCTCTTAGATGACCAATGCCCCTCAGTTGATCCTGGCCTCCGCCTCGCCGCGCCGCCTCGCGCTGCTGCAGCAGATCGGACTGGAGCCGGATCACCTCCTGCCGGCCGATATCGACGAAACGCCGAAGAAGCATGAAACACCGCGCAGTCTTGCGCTGCGCCTTGCACGTGCAAAGGCTGAAGCCGTTCGTCAGATGGCCGATGCGTCCGAAGCGATGCAGGACAGTGTGGTGCTGGCTGCCGATACCGTGGTTGCGGTCGGCCGCCGGGCCTTGCCCAAGGCGGAGCTGACCGATCAGGCGCTCATGTGCCTGTCTCTCCTGTCGGGCCGTGGCCACCGGGTGTTCACCGGGGTGGCCGTTGCAGAGGCAAACGGCAAGGTCCGTTCCAAGCTTGTCGAAACCCGCGTGCGGTTCAAACGCCTGACGCGCAAGGACATGGACGACTATATTTCCTCCGGCGAGTGGCGCGGCAAGGCAGGCGGATATGCCATTCAGGGGCTCGCGGGAAGTTTTGTCGTAAAACTGGTCGGGTCCTACCCGGCGGTGGTCGGACTGCCCCTGGTGGAAACCGCGAACCTGCTGAGTTCAGCCGGATACCCTGTGCATCAGGGCTGGGCGACAGCGGCAGCCTGAAGCTGTCGAGATCGTGTTCGGCAAGCCGATGATCCATCACCGGCTGCCTTTTCAGCAGTTGGCGCGAAGCAGAAATCCGGAGAGTGAAATGGCCGAAAGCCAGAAACCCGAACGGCGCATGCGCCCCTGTCCAATCTGCTCGAAATTGTCGACGCCGGACGATTATCCGTTCTGCTCGGATCGCTGCGCCAAGATTGATCTGAACCGCTGGTTCTCCGAGGGGTACACCATACCCGTGGTGGAGACCGACGATATCGACGAGAGCAATTTCCCGGACGAAGACCGCTCCTGACAGGTCCAGGCGCGCCATGTGATCCGCCGGTTCGTTTGCCGGCGAAGCAGGCGCGAAGGCCTTGCCGGTATTCCAGGCAGAACTCGGCGCCTCAGTGCTCCTTTCCCGAAAATCTTCTCAAAAGTCCCTGAAAACCGACCGTCACCAGAGTTTTCGGGAAGCCTTGCCATTTGCCTGTTCAGCCGGCTGCCACGGAACTTGGCTCGGCAGAGTTGGCGGGATTGAGCTATTTTTAGGCAGCGCTGCAAAAATATTTATCCAGCAAAATTTTTTTCAGTTTCATGCCGCCAAACACTTGCAGCTGTCATAAAACTGCACCAAGATCTTTTTATACCGGCGATCCTGACGCCCTGAATTCCGGTTTTGTCCGGTAGGGTTGATGCCTTTTGTTGAGGGGCGTACGGGGTTTTTAAGAACACCGGGAAGCCGGCGTCAGGCGTCTCGTTCCTGATACGGCATAACCAACCTATCCAAGGGCGAGGGTCCGATGAAAAAACGTTTTCTGAGCGCCGCAGTGCTGTCCGTGACCACGGCACTGTCGACGGCAGCCTATGCCGATTATTCGCTGACGATCTTGCATACCAACGACTTCCACAGCCGCATCGAGCCGATCAACAAGTACGATTCGACCTGCGGTGAAGAGGATAATGCAGAAGGCAAATGCTTCGGTGGCACGGCGCGCCTCGACACGATCATCAAGGATCGCCGCGCGGCCAGCAACAACACGATCCTCGTCGACGGTGGTGACCAGTTCCAGGGCACGCTGTTCTATACCTATTACAAGGGCAAGGCTGCCGCCGAGTTCATGAACAAGCTCGGCTACGACGGAATGACCGTCGGCAACCATGAATTTGATGATGGACCTGAAGTCCTGCGCGGGTTCATGGATGCGGTCGAGTTTCCGGTTCTGATGTCCAACGCGGATGTATCGAAGGAGCCTCAGCTTGCCGACGTGCTGAAGCCTTCGTTCGTCATCGAACGCGGCGGTGAGAAGATCGGCCTGATCGGCCTGACGCCGGAAGACACCGATGAACTGGCCAGCCCCGGCGCGAATATTTCCTTCACCGATCCGGTTGCAGCCGTAACCCGCGAAGCGGAGAAACTTGCTGCTGAAGGCGTCAACAAGATCATCGTCCTCAGCCACTCCGGCTATAACGTCGACAAGGAAGTTGCTGCCAAGGCACCTGGCATCGACGTGATTGTCGGCGGCCACTCCAACACTTACCTGTCCAACACGTCGGACGATGCCGAAGGCCCGTATCCGACCATGATCGACGGTCCGGATGGAACGCCGACCGCCGTCGTTCAGGCCTACGCCTACGGCAAGTTCCTGGGCGAGCTGAACGTGACCTTTGACGACAATGGCGTCATCACGGAAGCTGCCGGTGAGCCGATCATCATCGACAACACCATCGTCGAAAATCCGGAACTTGTTTCCCGCATCAAGGAACTCGCCGAACCGCTCGACGAAATCCGCAAGGAAGTCGTTGCCCAGGCCGATGCTCCCATCGGCGCCGACCGGGAAGTCTGCCGGGCCCAGGCTTGCGAAATGGGGATCCTGGTCGCAGATGCCATGCTTGATCGCGTAAAGGGCCAGGGTGTCCAGATCGCCATCCAGAACGGCGGTGGTCTGCGTGCCTCCATCGACGCCGGTGAGATCACCAAGGGCGAAGTCCTGACGGTGCTGCCGTTCCAGAACACGCTGTCCACTTTCGAACTGAAGGGGTCCGATGTGATCGCGGCTCTTGAAAACGGTGTCAGCCAGGTGGAAGAGGGCGCGGGCCGTTTCCCGCAAGTCGCCGGTCTTAAGTATTCCTTCGACAAGACCAAACCTGCCGGGGAGCGGATCTCCGATGTCATGGTGATGGAAGGCGACAGCTACGTTCCGCTGGATCCGGAAAAGGTCTACGGCGTGGTGTCCAACAACTACATGCGCGGTGGCGGCGACGGCTACAAGATCTTCGCGACCAACGGCATGAATGCCTACGACTTCGGCCCGGACCTGGCCGATGTGGTATCCGATTATCTTGCAGGCAAGAACGGTTACTCAGCCTACACGGACGACCGGATCACCGCAAAATAAGATCTACAGGATCGTTGATGACTGTCAGAAGCGCGCCATTCGTGGCGCGCTTCTTTCGTTTGCACGTCAGTATTTGGGGGAGATCGGGTGCGTACCGCAGGATAGAGGTGATGACTTGACTGTGGGCCAGAGAGCCTCCGACCACGTGCCTTGTTGCGACAGAAGCCGAGATATATGTGACACAGTACGAAACGATTTTGGTCAGGCTCGGGAAAGATATTGTTTTTCAGAAGGTTAGCGGGGCTGAAAGTTTTCAACAGGTGAGGTGAGGCCGTTCGGCAAAAAACTTTGCCGGGGTGCTGGACAAGGTTTCAGGGAGCCTCTATAAGGACCGGGCTTTCAGCGAACGGGGCTCGCCCCGGACCACTTGCAAGGCACGCCCAGATAGCTCAGTTGGTAGAGCAGCGGATTGAAAATCCGCGTGTCGCTGGTTCGATTCCGGCTCTGGGCACCACTCACCCTCTACAGTTTGTCAAGTTTTTCAAGACGTTGCATCGCTTCGGCTTGCGATCCGCAATCACGCGAGTATCGTTTCGCCCGTGATTGCCCGCAGGACTTCACGTGCCACGATCCGGGCGACAGGCGTCAGAACCTGGCCTTTTCGGGTCAGGAAGGAATAGGTCTCAACCGACAAGGTGAGATCGCTTTCAAGGGCCGTGATCGTGCCCGGGCTCCCATCTGCATTTTCAGCAAAGCTTGAGGCAACCGATTGGGCAACAGCGGCAATCGCGTTGGTACGCTGCACAGTCGTAACCGTGAACAGAAACGAAGACGTCGTCAGCACCTTGGTGGGCAGTCCAAGCCCCTTGTCGCGCAATGCCTGTTCCGTCGTGGTGCGGATCGGGGCGCCAACAGGAGGAAGCACCCAGTCAAAACCCAATAGGGCTTCTGCAGGCACAGGTGTTGCGAGGCGGGTCAGCGGATGATCCGTCCGGGCGACCAGACAGGCAGGTTCGCGCAGGAGAGGGCGTTCCTCGAACAGGTCCGGATCTTCATCCACCGGCACGCGGCTGAGGGAAAAGTCGAGCCGCCCGTCCTCCAGCATCGGTGCCAGATCGAGACTGGGACCGACTTCCACCGAAATGGAAATATCCGGGTAGCTGAGGCGCACGTGACGTATCGCGGGCAGGACATATTCGATTGCAGGGCCTGTCACCGACCCGATGCTGACGTGCCCGCTCTGGCCGGACTTGTGCTGTTCGATATCGCGTCCCGCATCGGCAAACTCCTGCAGGATGCGCACACAGCGTTCGGCCAGTTTGTGGCCGATGTCGGTCAACTCGATTCCGCGGCCCGATCGCACGTAAATGTCGGCTTCCGCCACGCGCTCAACTTCGGAAATCAGACGCGAAGCGGCCGGTTGCGACATGCCGAGAGCGCTTGCTGCGTCGGTGAGCCGAGTGTGTTTTGCAAGCTCCGCGAGCAATCGCAAGTGGGAGATTTTCATTCCCCGCCGCAGCAAGTCCAAGCTCATGGCCGATTTCCGTTATTTCATATCAATTAAGGTATGTAATGATAATGAATAATAATTTGACCGTCATGTTACTTTTCCATTTTGTACTCCCCGGCATCAACCCGTGAATGCCTGTGACTGAATTGGGCCGGCTGGGATCCGGTCCGGGAGGACGATATGAAATTTGTTTCCAAGGCGCTTGTCGCGGTAGCGGCAGCAGCAACCCTTATGTCCGGCGTGGCGCTGACCGGCGCGGCAATGGCCCAGGACAAAGGCTCCATCGGCATCGCCATGCCGACGAAATCTTCGGCACGCTGGATCTCCGACGGCAATTCCATGGTCGAGCAGTTCACCGAAGCCGGCTATGAAGCAGACCTGCAGTACGCAGAAGATGATATTCCGAACCAGCTCGCACAGATCGAAAACATGATCACCAAGGGTGTGGACGTTCTGGTGATCGCAGCCATCGACGGCACCACGCTTTCCAATGCTCTTGAAAATGCGGCAGCATCCGGCATCAAGGTCATCGCCTACGACCGCCTGATCCGTGACAGCGGCGACGTCGACTATTACGCGACTTTCGACAACTTCAAGGTCGGCGTGCAGCAGGCAACGTCTCTCGTGAACGGCCTGAAAGAGCGGTTCGGTGACGGCCCCTACAATGTCGAACTCTTTGGCGGTTCTCCGGACGATAACAACGCCTACTTCTTCTACGACGGTGCGATGTCCGTTCTGCAGCCGCTGATCGACGATGGCACGATCGTCATCCAGTCCGGCCAGATGGGCATGGATACCGTCGGTACGCTGCGTTGGGACGGTGCAGTTGCGCAGTCTCGCATGGATAACCTGTTGTCCGCTCACTACACCGACAAGCAGCTGCACGGCGCTCTCAGCCCGTATGACGGCCTGTCCATCGGCATCCTGTCCTCGCTCAAGGGTGTCGGCTACGGTTCCGGCGATCTGAAGATGCCGATCGTCACCGGTCAGGACGCCGAAGTCCCGTCTGTGAAGTCGATCCTGGCCGGCGAGCAGTACTCGACCGTTTTCAAGGATACCCGTGAACTTGCCCGCGTCACTGTCGGCATGGTTGATGCCCTGCTGGGTGGCGGCGAGCCGGAAATCAACGACACCACCACCTACGACAACGGTGTGAAGGTTGTTCCGTCCTACCTGCTGGAGCCGGTTTCCGTCGACGCCAGCAACTGGGAAGAGATCCTGATCGGAAGCGGTTACTACACTGCAGACCAGGTCAAATAAGAACGACAACACCCCGGAGCATCCTGCGTTCAACCGAGCGCACACCGGATGCTCCGCCACTTTGGACGTGATCAGCTTCAGGAGGATCGATCCCATCCGATTGATCTTCCGCTGGTCCGGCGGCACTTACCACCCATCGACACGGCAATTCCGCTCTTCCTCGCAGTCCTGGGAGAGCGGAATGGACCCGGACCCTGATTGTCCGGCTCGGTGGGCGGGTCTTTCCTCGGAATTCGGAGAACGGGGTCGATGGCACTCCTTTCCATGCAGAACATCAGCAAGACCTTTCCCGGCGTGAAGGCGCTGGACCGGGTCAATCTGGATGTCCAGAAGGGCGAAATTCACGCCGTCGTCGGCGAGAATGGCGCAGGCAAATCCACACTGATGAAGGTTCTGTCCGGCGTCTATCCGCACGGTCAATATGACGGCGAGATTGTTTTTGAAGGTGAACCGGCCCGGTTCTCCGGCATATCGGACAGTGAAAAGCAGGGCATCATCATCATTCACCAGGAACTTGCCCTGGTGCCGCAGCTTTCGATTGCCGAAAACATCTTCCTGGGCAACGAATGCGCCAGCAAGGGCGTGATCGACTGGCGGAAAACCAACCAGCGGACAGAAGAATTGCTCGCCAAGGTCGGTCTTTCGGAGCCCCCGACGACCAAGGTCGATTCCATCGGCGTCGGCAAGCAGCAGCTTGTCGAAATCGCCAAGGCCCTGTCGAAGGACGTCAAGCTGTTGATCCTGGACGAGCCGACCGCGGCACTGCAGGAAAACGACAGCCGCAAGCTGCTTGATCTCATGCTGGAACTCAAGGCGCAGGGCGTCACCAGCATCATCATCTCGCACAAGCTCAACGAAGTCCGATATGTCGCGGACAGCGTTACGGTGATCCGTGACGGCATGACCGTGTCGAACCTCGACGCCAAGGCAGGCCTGAGCGAGGACGATATCGTCCGCGATATGGTCGGCCGGGATATGACGCACCGGTTCCCGGAGCACAGCCGAACCCCGGGCGATGTCCTGATGGAAGTCACGGACTGGTCCGTCTGGCATCCCGAGCATTCCGAACGGCGTGTGATCAAGAACGCTTCCTTCAATGTCCGGGCAGGCGAGGTCGTCGGCATTGCCGGGCTGATGGGATCGGGCCGGACCGAACTGGCGATGTCCATCTTCGGCCGGTCCTATGGCCGTAACATCAGCGGATCGGTGAAGCTCAAGGGCCAGCCGATTGATGTCAGCACCGTGGATCGGGCAATTGCAGCCGGTATCTCCTACGTCACTGAAGACCGCAAGGCCCTCGGGCTGGTTCTGGACGAGACGATCCGGTTCAACACGACGCTCGCCAACCTGAACGGCGTTTCTTCCGGGCCCATCCTCAAGCGCAACGAGGAAACCCGCGTCGCCGAGAGATATCGGGAAGCGCTGGCGATCCGTACGCCGTCGGTGTTCCAGAAAACGGTCAACCTTTCCGGAGGCAATCAGCAGAAGGTGGTGCTGGCCAAATGGCTGTTCACCGCGCCGGAAGTGCTGATCCTGGACGAGCCGACCCGCGGCATCGACGTCGGCGCCAAATATGAAATCTACACCATAATCAACGACCTCGCCGCGCAGGGCAAAGGCGTGGTCATGATCTCGTCGGAAATGCCGGAACTGCTCGGCATGTGCGACCGGGTCTACGTCATGAACGAAGGGGCTCTCGTCGGTGAACTTGCCGCCGGCGATGCGAGCCAGGAGCGCATCATGTCGCTCATTGTCAACGAGTGAGAGAAAAACCCATGGAACTGGCTGATAGCGACACCAATGCGACGCCGGTCGTGAAGACCAAGGGCATCGGCGAGTATATCTCCTCGCATTTGCGGCAATACGGACTGCTGTTCGCGCTGATTGCGGTGATGGCCTTCTTCGAGGTGGTTACCGACGGCACGCTGCTACGTGCAGTAAACATCACCAACCTGCAGCTGCAGAACTCCTACATCATCATCATGGCGCTCGGCATGCTGATCGTCATCGTCTCGGGCAACATCGACCTGTCGGTCGGTTCGGTGATGGGCTTCATCGGGGCGCTCGCCGCGGTCATGATCGTCAACTACGGTCAATCGCCGTACATCACGATGATCGTCTGCCTGGCCATCGGCGGGCTGATCGGCGCGGCCCAGGGGTATTGGGTCGCCTATTGGAAAATACCGTCCTTCATCGTGACGCTGGCAGGCATGCTGGTCTTCCGCGGCTTGTCGCTCTGGCTTCTCGAAGGTCAGTCGGTTGGGCCGTTCCCGAAGGAATTCCAGATCATTGCCACCGGTTTCGTACCGGACATGTTTCCGGCCGGCATGGGGGAAGCACTGGCGGATCTCTTCGGTGCCCGCAAGGTCAATGTTCTTGCGCTCGCAACCGGTGTCGTGGCCGCAGCCCTTGTGGTCTGGATCGGCATGCGCCAGCGGGCACAGAACAAGGCCTACGGCATCGAGGATGAGCCGACGAGCTTCTTCATCGCCCGCAACGTGATCATTGCTGCGGCACTGGTGTTCGTGATGTTCAAGCTGTCCCTGTTCCGCGGCCTGCCGAATGTCCTCATCACCATGGGCGTCCTGACGATCATCTATGCCTTCATCACCGAAACGACGACGGTCGGCCGCCGGATCTACGCACTTGGCGGCAACCAGAAGGCTGCCAAACTGTCCGGTATCAAGACCGAACGACTGACCTTCCTGGCCTTCACCAACATGGGCGTTCTGGCTGCAGCAGCGGGTCTCGTATTCGCTGCACGTCTCAACACCGCAACGCCCAAGGCCGGCTTCGCATTGGAACTGGACGTGATTGCGGCCGTCTTCATCGGCGGGGCGTCCATGTCCGGCGGGGTTGGCACCATCATTGGCGCGGTCGTCGGAGCCTTCCTCATGGGCGTGCTCAACAACGGCATGTCGATCATGGGCATCGGTATCGACTACCAGCAGATGATCAAGGGCCTCGTGCTGCTCGCAGCCGTAATTTTCGACGTCTACAACAAGAACAAGCAGGGGTAACGCTATGCTGATTTCCCAGATCCTGGATGATGCCGGCAAACGTGCCGTGGTCGTCCGCAATGGCAGCGAAGCTTCTGTCCTGAAGGGAGTTGCCTCTACCTACGAGCTGGTTCAGGAAGCCATCGCAAAGGGCCAGAGCCTGACCGAATGTATCCGAGGACATGAACTCGGCGCGGCGGTCGACCTGGAACAGCTGGCCTCTGAAGGCCGTTTGCTGCTGCCGATCGACCACCCGGACGCAGCTCATATGCATCTGACCGGCACGGGGCTGACGCACCTGGGGTCAGCAGCGACTCGTGACGCCATGCACGCCAAGGCGAAGAACGACGATGCCAACGTCACGGACAGCATGAAGATGTTCCAGCTTGGCCTTGAAGGCGGTCGGCCGCAGCCGGGCCATGTCGGCGTCCAGCCGGAATGGTTCTACAAGGGCAACGGGTCCTGCGCGGTTGCGCCGGGCGGTGATCTTGTCAGTCCCGGTTTCTGCGAGGACGGCGGCGAGGAGCCGGAGATTGCCGGGGTATATGTTATTGCCGAAGACGGAACGCCGTTCCGCGTCGGCTTCGCGCTCGCCAACGAGTTCTCCGATCACGTGATGGAGCGCCAGAACTATCTGTACCTGGCACATTCCAAACTGCGTCCGGCCTCCTTTGGGCCGGAGTTGATGGTTGGTCCGCTTCCGGAGAAGGTTGAAGGCACCAGCCGGATCTACCGTGATGGCGCAGTGCTTTGGGAAAAGCCCTTCCTGTCGGGTGAAGGCAACATGTCCCACACGCTGGCGAACCTGGAACACCATCATTTCAAGTATGACGTTTTCCGCCAGCCGGGCGATCTGCACGTGCACATGTTCGGCACGGCAACGCTTTCCTTCGCCGATGGCATTGGCTGCCGGGAAGGCGACGAGGTCGAGATTTCTGCGCCGGGATTCGGCGTTCCCCTGAAAAACCGCTTGGCTTTCAAGGCTGCGGAAGCCGGGGCGGCTCAAGTGAAGGTTCTTTAGATCATGGCATTCAAACCGGCGAAATGGCCGCGCAAACTGCGGTCGACCGAATGGTTCGGCGGCACCAGCCGTGACCACATCTATCACCGCAGCTGGATGAAGAACCAGGGTCTGCCGGACGACCTCTTCGATGGTCGCCCGGTTATTGGCATCTGCAACACCTGGTCCCAGCTCACGCCCTGCAACGCGCATCTGCGCGATCTGGCGGAGCGCGTCAAACACGGGATCTACGAGGCCGGCGGCTTTCCGGTGGAGTTTCCCGTGTTCTCGACCGGCGAGAGCACGCTGCGTCCAACGGCAATGATGTTCCGCAATCTTGCCAGCATGGATGTGGAAGAAGCGATCCGGGGCACGCCCCTGGATGGCGTCGTCCTGCTTGTCGGCTGCGACAAGACCACGCCCTCTTTGCTGATGGGGGCGGCTTCAGTCGATATTCCGGCAATTGTCGTCACCGGCGGTCCGATGCTGAATGGCTGGTTCCAGGGCGAACGGGTCGGCTCCGGCACGCACCTCTGGAAATTCTCCGAGGCGGTGAAGGCCGGGGAAATGACCCAGGAGGAGTTTCTGGAGGCCGAGGCCGCCATGAGCCGGTCCCCCGGCAGCTGCAACACCATGGGCACGGCATCCACCATGGCCTCTATGGCCGAGGCGCTCGGCATGGCGCTGTCCGGCAATGCGGCGATCCCGGCTGTCGACAGCCGACGTCGGGTGATCGCGCATCTCTCCGGCCGGCGGATCGTGCAGATGGTGAAGGACGATCTGAAACCGTCCGACATCCTGACCCGGGAAGCCTTCGAGAACGCCATCCGCACCAATGGTGCCATCGGCGGGTCGACGAATGCGGTCATCCATCTGCTGGCCATCGCCGGCCGTGTCGGCATAGACCTCTCGCTCGATGATTGGGACAAGGCAGGCCGGGATATTCCGACCATCGTCAACCTGATGCCGTCCGGCAAATACCTGATGGAAGAGTTCTTCTATGCCGGTGGTCTGCCGGTGGTGATCAAGCGCCTCGGCGAGGCGGGCATGCTCAACAAGGATGCCATCACCGTTTCCGGCGAGACCATGTGGGACCAGGTCAAGGATGTAAAGAACTGGAACGAGGATGTCATCCTGCCGGCGGAAAAGGCGCTGACCAGCCAGGGTGGTATCGCGGTTCTGAAAGGCAACCTTGCACCCAATGGCGCTGTCCTGAAACCGTCTGCCGCGTCGCCGCATCTGATGCAGCACAAGGGCAGGGCAGTGGTCTTTGAGGATATCGACGACTACAAGGCCAAGATCAACGACGATGCCCTCGACATCGACGAGACCTGCGTCATGGTGCTGAAGAATTGCGGCCCCAAGGGGTATCCTGGCATGTCGGAAGTCGGCAACATGGGCTTGCCGCCCAAGGTGCTGAAGAAAGGCATTACCGACATGGTCCGCATTTCGGATGCGCGCATGTCCGGCACGGCTTATGGCACCGTTGTCCTGCACACCTCTCCGGAGGCGGCTGCCGGTGGACCGCTGGCTGTGGTGAAAGACGGCGACATGATCGAACTGGATGTTGCGAACCGGACAATCCATCTCGACATTTCCGAACAGGAATTGTCCGCACGGCTTGCAGCATGGAAGCCGTCGCACCATGTTCCGGACAGCGGCTACGCCCGCCTGTTCCATGACCACGTTCAGGGTGCCGACACCGGCGCCGATTTCGACTTCCTGAAAGGCTGCCGCGGTTCCGCCGTGCCGAAGGATTCACATTGATGGCAGAAAAACTGGCGCTGGTGGGCATCGGCAAGATTGCCCGCGATCAGCACATTCCGGCAATTGCCGGTAATCCGGACTGGCAGCTGGAGGCGGCGGTCAGCCGTCACGCCGGCGTTGACGGGATCGATCATTTCCAGACGATCGACGAGCTTCTGGAAAAGCGGCCGGACATCACCACGGTCTCGCTCGCCATTCCACCGCAACCTCGGTTCGAGTATGCGGCCAAGGCCTTGAAGGCCGGCAAGCATGTGATGCTGGAAAAGCCGCCGGGTCAGAGCCTTGCCGAATGCTATGCGCTGGAGGCACTTGCAAGGGAACACGGGGTGACGTTGTTCGCCACCTGGCACTCCCGCTATGCCGATAGCGTACCGGCGCTGAAGGCATTCCTTGCCGAACGCACGTTGAAACGGCTCAAGATCACCTGGAAGGAAGATGTTCGCCGTTGGCATCCCGGCCAGGAATGGATCTGGGAGCCGGGTGGCATGGGGGTCTTCGACCCAGGTATCAATGCGCTCTCGATCCTGACCGAGGTTCTTCCTTATCCGGTTCACCTCACGGGTGCGACGCTCGAGTTTCCGGAGAACCGGGCAACGCCGATTGCCGCCGGGCTGACCTTCGCAGATCCGGTTGGCGCAGAAATGTCCGCCGATTTCGACTGGCGTCAGGAAGGGCCTCAGACATGGGACATCGACGTTGAAACCGACCGAGGCGCCGCAAAGCTGTCACTTGGCGGTGAGAAGCTGGAAATCGACGGTGAGCCCGTTATACAGGGGGCGAACCATGAATATGCCAACCTCTACGTCCGTATGGCGGATCTGGTGAAATCGGGCACGAGCGACGTCGATCTCTCGCCGATGATCCATGTGTGCGACGCCTTTTCTCTTGGGCGGCGCGTCATCACTGATCCGTTCGAATTCTGATCCATCTTCAAAACCAGAAGGTTTGACATGACATTTATGCCTCACGGAAAGCAGCTTGTTGCAGGGCAATGGGTTGCCGGCGATGTAACATTTACCTCCGAACCGGCGCATGGCGCGTCTCACGCTTTTTCCGTCGGTACTGCCGACCAGGTGGACGCGGCCTGCCGCGCAGCGGAAGAAGCCTTCTGGAGCTATGGCTATTCCAGCAGTGAAGAGCGGGCGAAATTCCTCAATGCCATTGCAGACGAGATTGAAGCCCGTGCGGACGCCATCACCGAGATCGGCACGTCCGAAACCGGTTTGCCGGAAGCGCGTCTTCAGGGAGAGCGTGGTCGCACCACCGGCCAGTTGCGCCTGTTTGCCTCGCACATTCTGAAAGGCGATTATCTCGACAAGCGTCACGACGAAGCCCTGCCGGACCGTCAGCCTCTGCCGCGCCCGGACCTGAAGCTGGTCCAGCGCCCGATCGGGCCGGTCGCGGTCTTTGGTGCTTCCAACTTCCCGCTGGCATTCTCGACCGCCGGCGGTGATACGGCATCGGCTCTGGCTGCCGGCTGCCCCGTGGTCGTCCGTGGCCACCCGGCCCATCCGGGCACCGGTGAGATCGTTGCCGAGGCAATCGCCGCAGCCATCAAGTCCTGCGGCCTGCATCCGGGTGTCTTCTCCTTCATCCAGGGCAATGGTTTCGAGGTCGGCCAGGCGCTTGTTCAGCACCCGCTGATCACCGCCGTCGGTTTCACTGGCTCCCTGCGTGGCGGCCGTGCTTTGTTCGACATGTGCGCACAGCGCCCGGTGCCGATCCCGTTCTTTGGTGAGCTTGGTTCGGTCAACCCGATGTTCCTGCTGCCGGCGGCGCTCTCCGCTCGCGGCGAGGCAATTGCAAAGGGCTGGGCCGGATCGCTGACAATGGGTGCTGGCCAGTTCTGCACCAACCCCGGCGTTATCCTGGTGCTCGAAGGTCCGGATGCGGACGCCTTCGTTGCGACAGCAACAGAAGCCCTCGGCGGCATTGGCAAGCAGACCATGCTGACAGACGGAATCGCGGCCGCCTACCGGTCCGGTTCCAAGCGGGTTGCCGCTTCCAGCGGTGTCCGCGAATTGATCGGCACGTCCTGCGAGACCCGTGAAGCCGCACCTTACGTCTTCGAGACAACCGGCGACAACTGGCTGGCCAACGAGGAACTGGGTGAAGAAGTCTTCGGCCCGCTCGGCATCGTGGTCCGCGTGAAGGATGAAGCACAGCTTCTGGAAATCGCCAAGGGCCTGGAAGGCCAGCTCACCTGCACGTTGCAGATGGATGCAGGCGACAAGGACCTTGCCCGCAAGCTGATGCCGGTGCTGGAGCGCAAGGCAGGCCGCGTGCTTGCCAATGGCTTCCCGACCGGTGTGGAAGTTGCCGACAGCATGGTTCACGGCGGGCCTTACCCGGCATCGACCAACTTCGGCGCCACCTCCGTCGGCACGATGGCTATCCGGCGCTTCCTGCGCCCGGTCTGCTACCAGAACCTGCCGGACGACCTGCTGCCGGCCAGCTGAGCCAGGTGGGCGATCAAATGACGACCTCATCCTGAGGAGGACCTTCAGGTCCGTCTCGAAGGATGGGCACCTTGCTCTGAACAAGTGGCCCATCCTTCGAGACGCGCACAAGTGCGCTCCTCAGGATGAGGCGTTTTTTCAAGTTTGAAGCCTCAGATATTCAGTTCGATCTTCCGGCCGGCGAGGATGACGGCGACCATGGCGTCATGAGCGGCCTTCGCGTCTCCGGCCTTGATGGCCGTGACGATGGCGCGGTGACGCTCGACGAACTCGTATGTTTCCTGGTCGTTGCGCTCGTTGGCCTCGGCAATGAAGAGGGAGTAGAGCGCGGCCTGAACGAGATCTCCAAGTGACTGCAGGAAGCGATTGCCGGAGAGCTTCAGGATCATCTTGTGAAACTCCAGATCGGCCACGGCCACGGCGGCCCTGTCCTTGCCGGTGGCAAGGTTATCGCAGAGTTTGGACAGGGTCACGCATTCCGCATCGGTTGCGCGCTTGGCGGCGCTGCCTGCCGCCGCCGGTTCGAAGATCAGGCGGATCTCGAACAGGTCTTCCAGAAACGGACGCTGGTTGTTGAGCGCGGCGTGCCAGCGCAGGACGTCCGGATCGAACATGTTCCATTCGGATGCGGGCCGGACATGGGTTCCAACCTTGGCTTTCGACTGGATCAGGCCTTTTGCGATCAGCGTCTTCTTCGCTTCCCGCACCACCGTGCGCGAGACGTCGAACATTTCCGAAATGTCCGGGTCCAGGGGGATCATCGTTTCCGGCGGATACTCACCTGCAACGATGGCTCTTCCCAGTTGCTCGACAACCTGATCGGTATGGTTTCCGATCTGGCTTCCCAACCCGCCGGTGGCGACGAAGGTCATGATTGCGCGGCGAACTCTGTCGCTGGTTTTCTGCGCAGTGTCGTTGCCCAAGTGAGTCCCTTCTGAAGCAAGATGAAGCCGAAGAGCAAACCGCCGATCACGATCTTTGTCCACCAGCTCGAAAGCGTTCCGTCGAACACGATAAAGGTTTGTATCAACCCCATGATCAAAATGCCAAAGAATGTGCCTGCGACAAAACCAGTGCCGCCGGTAAGCAATGTGCCGCCGATCACCACCGCCGCGATGGCGTCGAGTTCCACCCCGACCGTCGCCAGTGAATAGCCGGCGGACGTGTAGAGAGAGAAGATGATCCCGGCAAGTCCGGCAAGGCCGCCTGACGTTGCGTAGATGCCGATGGTGGTCCTTGCCAGGGGAACGCCCATCAGCCGGGCGGTCGACAGCCCGCCGCCAAGTGCATAGACATTCTGGCCGAAGCGGGTGCGGTGGGCGACGATGATGCCGATGAGGAAGGTCAGCAGCATGATCATGCCGGTGAGCCGGAAACGTCCGCCGCCCGGAGCCTTCCAGTAAAGCGACTGCAGTGTGTCGTAGAACTCGTGGGTGATCGGCACGCTGTCGGTCGACAGCACATAGGCCGCGCCGCGGGCCAGGAACATGCCTGCCAGCGTGACGATGAAGGGCGGCATCTCCAGATAGTGGATCATCGCCCCCATCGCCGCGCCGAAGGAAATGGTGATCGCCAGTACCAGGACAAAGGCGACCAGCGGATGGATCGAGGTATCCCTCAGGATCACAGCCAGAAAGACGCCGGTAAAGGCGATCACCGAGCCGACCGAAAGATCGATGCCCCCCGAAAGGATCACGAAGGTCATGCCGACGGCGGCTATTCCAAGAAAGGCGTTGTCTGTCAGAAGGTTCGCGACGACCCGTGTTGACAGCATCGCCGGGTATTGCGACGCGCACAGCGTATAGGCCAGCACGAAAGTCGCGATGGTGATCAGAAGCGGCAGATGAGTGGAGCGGATCATTGCGGGCTTTCTTTCGCTTCCTTGATGGGGTCGGACGGCTGGGGCTCCGCGGAAGCCCGCAAGATGTAGAGCGCGTGTTTCACGGTTGGAGACTGGATGACCAGGATCGCGATGATGATCAGTGCCTTGATGACCAGATTGAATTCAGGCGGCATGCCGGACAGAAGGATCACCGAATTGACCGACTGGATGATCAGGGCTCCGAGCAGCGACGCCATGATCGAAAAACGCCCGCCAAGCAGCGAGTTGCCGCCAATGACCACCGCAAGGATGGCATCAAGTTCGAGCCAGAGACCGGCATTGTTGGCATCTGCCCCCTTGATATCCGCCGCGACGATAACGCCGGCCAGGGCCGCGCAGACACCGGAAATCAGATAGACCGAGATGATGAGCACGCGGCTGTTGATGCCCGCAAGGCGCGAAGAGCTCTCGTTGATGCCGATTGCCTCGATCAGCATGCCAAGCGCTGTCTTGCGGACCACGGCCGCAACCGCGAGCCCAAGCCCGATCCAGATCAGGATCGGGGTCGGAATGCCCAGGATCGTGCCGGCGCCCAGGTGGATGAGCCCAGGATCCAGGAAGGTCAGGATCGTTCCCTCCGTCACCAGCTGCGCAATGCCACGGCCGGCGACCATCAGCACAAGCGTTGCGACGATCGGCTGAATGCGCAGGACAGCAACCAGAACGCCGTTCCACAGGCCGCAGATCGCACCGACGGCAAGCGCACCGGTAAGGGCGACGTGCCAGCCGTGTCCATCCACGGCAAGGGAAGCGGCAACCGCACCGGCAATTGCCATGACGGCGCCAACCGACAGATCGATGCCTCTGGTCGCGATGACCAGTGTCATGCCGATGCACAGAAGGGCGGTTGGCGCGCCACGATTGAGCACGTCAATCAGATTGCCGAAGAGGCGCCCGTTCTGGAATTCTATCCGGAAGAAATCCGGGAATACCATGAAGTTCAACATCAGAACGGCAGCCAGGATGATCAGCTGCGGGGTGATCCGCCGGAGGGTGTTGTGAACATGTGCGGTCATCAAACGGCCTCCGCCATGGGTTCGTCGGCAATGGCCGCGACAATGTTGGAAGTCGTGATGTCGTCACCGGCAAGTTCGCATACCTGACGCCGGTCACGCAGCACGATCACCCGGGTGGAATAGGCGACGAGTTCTTCCAGCTCGGACGAGGCCACAAGAAGCGCCATGCCGTCTTCGCGCAGCTTCTCGATAAGGGCGATGATTTCCGCGTGGGCGCCGACATCGATGCCGCGTGTCGGTTCATCCAGGATGAGGAAGGCCGGATTGGTTGCCAGCCATCTTGCCAGCAGTGCCTTCTGCTGATTGCCGCCAGAAAGCAGGCGGATCGGCATGTCCAGGCTGGCGAGGCGAATGTCGAGGGCCTTCACATAGGCTTCCGCCAGTTCGTTGACCTTTGCCTTCGGGAGTGGCCGGAACCAGCCCTGTCGGGCCTGCAGAGCCAGAATGATATTCTCCCGCACGGAAAGATCGCCGACGATACCGTCGCTCTTCCGGTCTTCCGGACAGAGCGCAAACCGGTGCGCGACGGCCTCACGCGGGTTCTTGATGGTGACTTTCTTGCCTTCCAGCAGCGCTTCGCCCTGGTCAGCCTGCACGGCGCCAAAGATGATTTCGGCAGTTTCCGTACGTCCGGACCCCAGAAGCCCGGCCAGGCCGACGACTTCGCCCTTGCGCACGGTCAGGTCAAACGGCGTGATCATGCCGCGTTTGCCGAAGTTCGTCAGCTCTATCAATGTGTCACCGGTTGCCGACGGGGCGCGGTCGTGAATGCGATCTTCCAGCTGCCGGCCGAGCATCAGCGTCACGATCTCGGTCTGGGTTGCATCTGCAAGCTGACGGGTGCCAACCACTCGGCCGTTTCTCAGCACCGTCGCCCGGTCGGAGATCTCGAACACCTGGTCGAGGAAATGCGTGATGAAGACAATGGCAAGGCCACGCGCCTTCAGTTTTTCAATGACGGAAAAAACAAGGTCGACTTCGTCCCGGTCGAGGCTGGCTGTCGGTTCGTCAAGGATCAGAACCTTGCCGGAAAGCTCGACGGCACGGGCAATCGCGACCACCTGTTGTACGGCGACGGAATAGGCCGACAGCGGCTCGGCCGGATTGACGGAGAGGCCGAATTCGGCAAGCAGATCCCGCGCCATCTTCATCATCTTGCGCTGGGAAATGAACCCGTGCCACATCGGCTGGCGGCCGAGAAAAAGGTTCTCCGCAACAGTCAGGTTCGGCAGCAGGTTCACTTCCTGGTAGACGGTGCCGATACCCAGTTTCTGGCTGTCCTGAGTGCTGTTGGGCGAGATTTCCTGGCTGTTCAGGAGGATGGTGCCGGCATCGCGCCGATAGGCACCGGTCAGGCATTTGATCAGGGTGGATTTTCCGGCCCCGTTTTCGCCGAGCAGCGCATGCACTTCACCCGGATAAAGGGTCAGGTCCACTGCATCCAGCGCTATGGCCCCCGGAAAGAATTTGGATATGCCCCGGCATTCGAGCACAGGGTCGGTTACGCTCGCCATGTATCGGCTTCCCCCGAAGTCGGACTTCCTGAACCTTGAGATGCCGGGCGGCAGGCCGCCCGGCATCGGGATCGTTCTTAGTATCCCAGGTCTTTCTTCATCTCGTAGATGGCCATGTTATCATCTTTGAGCGTGTAGAGTTTGGACTCGGTCTGGATCCACTTCGGCGGCATCGTGCCATCCGCAAGGTAGGCTTCAAGCGCGTCCAGCGCCGGGCCTGCCATGTTCGGGGTCAGTTCGATCGTGGCATTGGCTTCGCCGTTTGCCATCGCCAGGTGGATGTCCGGAACACTGTCGATCGAGACGATCTTGATGTCTTCACCCGGCTTCAGGCCGGCTTCCTTGATCGCCTGGATGGCGCCGACGGCCATGTCGTCGTTGTGGGCATAAAGGGCACAGATGTTGGCGCCGCCAACAGCCTTCAGGAAGCTTTCCATGACGACCTTGCCCTGGCTGCGGGTGAAGTCGCCGGTCTGGCTACGGACAATGTTCAGATTGTCATGGCCGGAAATCGCCTGCTCGAAGCCCTTCTTGCGATCGATGGCGGGGCTGGAACCGGTTGTTCCCTGAAGTTCGACGATGTCGCACTTCTCGCCGGCAGTTTCATCAACCAGCCACTGGCCGGCGACGCTGCCTTCATGAACCAGATCCGACGTGACGGCGGTCATGTAAAGATCTTCCGGTGCGTCGACAGTCCGGTCAAGCAGCACGACCGGGATCTCGGCATCCTTGGCTTCTTCCAGGACTTCGTCCCAACCGGTGGCAACCACAGGAGCGAGCAGGATCGCATCGACACCTTGTGCGATGAAAGACCGGATCGCCTTGATCTGGTTTTCCTGCTTCTGCTGGGCATCGGCAAATTTCAGATCAATGCCGCGCTTTTCAGCTTCCTGCTTGGTGACAGTTGTTTCAGCTGCACGCCAACCGGATTCAGATCCGATCTGCGAAAAACCGATGGTCAGATCGGCAGCCATGGCGGTCATCGGGACAAACGACATTGCCCCGGCAATAAGCATTGCCTTGAGTTTCATAGGGTCTCCTCCACAAGGTATATTCTCCTCACAAAAATCATTAAGTAATACTTTATTACTTTTGTAAAGCGAGTAGCGTTGTGCGGTGCGAACGGGATGGGTAAGTATCTGTAATAATGAAAAAAATAACGATCTGGATTGCCTCTTTCCCTCATCGTTTCCGGGCCTGATCCGGCAATCCACGCCGATGCGGGGCCATTTCCGGGAGGCGTGACGAAGGTCAGGAAGAGGCATGGAAACCACTGTTGAGCCATGGCGCGACGAGGAAGGGATGAGGCTCATCATTGGTCCTCCCGCTCCAAGTCAAGTTCCAGGGTACGGTACACACCACCGTGTGGAATTGCCGAGAGCGGCAAGGATGTTGTTCTGTGGCCCTGCTTTCTCAAGGGAGCGTGCCCTGAAAACGACAAAAGCCCGGGCAGCAGAGCCCGGGCTTCGTAAAGTGCGACGATAGGCAAGACTATCCGTCCAGCTTCACCCAGGCAGCGTTTTTCGCCGAAGAGCGGACGCAGGCGTCGACAAAGCGCACGCCGGCAAGTCCGTCAGTGATTCCCGGAACCAGAGAGCTGGCGTCCTTGCCGGACTGGTGGGCACGGATGGCGTCGGCAGCGTCCTTGTAGAGGTTGGCGAAGCCTTCCAGATAGCCTTCCGGATGTCCTGGCGGCACACGTGTGGCCGAGGCGATGCTGTCGAGCATGCCGGCACCGCCCCGGGTCAGAAGCTGCTTCGGCTTGCCGAAAGGCGTGTAGTGGAGATAGTTCGGGTCTTCCTGGTGCCACTCGAGCCCGGCCTTGTCGCCATAGATCCGGATCTTGAGATTGTTCTCGTTGCCCGGTGCCACCTGCGAACACCACAGCATGCCGCGCGCGCCGCTGGCGTAGCGCAGCATCACGTGGCCGTTGTCATCCACCTGACGGCCCGGAACGAAGGACTGCAGGTCTGCAGCAAGGCTTTCCGCCGACTGGCCTGTGATGAAGCAGGCAAGATTATAGGCATGAGTGCCGATATCGCCCGTGGAGCCCCCAAGGCCCGTGCGTGCCGGGTCTGTACGCCAATCAGCCTGCTTGTTGTGCTGTTCCACCGTCAGCCAGTCCTGGGGATACTCCACCTGAACGACGCGGATCGTGCCGAGGTCGCCACTGGCCACCATCTCGCGTGCCTGCCGAACCATTGGATAACCGGTGTAGTTGTGCGTCAGGAAGAAGAGAGCATCGGAGCTTTCCGCAGCCTTCACGAATTTCTTGGCATCGGCCAGGGTCGAAGTCAGAGGCTTGTCGCAGATGACATGGATCCCGCGTTTCAGGAATTCCTTCGCCGCCGGATAGTGCATGTGGTTCGGCGTCACGATGGCAACGGCTTCTATGCCGTCTTTCAGCCGGGCTTCACGCTTGGCCATTTCCTCGAAGGAGCCATAGATGCGATCTTCCTTGAGGCCGAGCGCGCGGCCAGATTCAAGCGCTTTCTCCGGGGTGGAAGACAGGGCGCCCGCCACCAGGTCGTAGGCGCCGTCGATGCGTGCGGCAATTCGGTGAACGGCGCCGATAAAAGCATCCTTGCCGCCGCCGACCATGCCGAGCCGGATCGGGCGCGTCTGCACGGTGTCTTTTCCTTCGATGGCCATATCGCTCCTCCTGAAACTGTTTCTGTTCTATCGTGCCGCGCGCTGTAATCGATTACACGCGTTGTTTACATACATAGAAACCTCATACTGAGGAAGCGCGGATGCGCTTTTTCGAGGGAGGGGCCACTTGTTTTCAAGATTGCAGCCCATCCTTCGAAACGGACCGGGCGGTCCTCCTCATGACGAGAGTGAGAGGTGGCGAGCGTCGTCGCCGACCCTTCCAATTGTTGCCTCGTCGAAGTCAAAACTCTAGTTGATCCCGAGCATTTTCCGGTTGGCTGCCTCGTCACTGCCGCCGTCGGCGAAATCGTCAAAGGCCTTTTCGGTCACGCGGATGATGTGAGCCTTCACGAAGTCCGCGCCTTCCCGGGCCCCGTCTTCAGGGTGCTTCAGGCAGCATTCCCACTCAACCACGGCCCAGCCATCGAAATCATTCGCGGCCATCTTGGAAAAGACGGCTCCGAAATCGACCTGACCATCGCCAAGGGAGCGGAAGCGTCCGGCGCGGTCGACCCACGACTGGTAGCCGCCATAAACACCCTGACGTCCGGTCGGGTTGAACTCGGCATCCTTGACGTGGAACATGCCGATCCGGTCCTTGTAGATGTCGATATTGTCCAGATAATCCAGGCACTGCAGCACATAGTGGGACGGATCGTAGAGCATCTTGCAGCGGTCGTGACCGTTGACGCGCTCCAGGAACATCTCGAAGGTGATGCCGTCATGCAGGTCCTCACCCGGGTGAATTTCGTAACAGACATCAACCCCCATTTCCTCGGCATAGTCGAGGATCGGACGCCAGCGTCTGGCAAGTTCGTCAAATGCGGTTTCGATCAGTCCGGCAGGACGCTGCGGCCACGGATAGACATAGGGCCAGGCAAGCGCGCCGGAAAAGGTGGCGTGGGCTGAAATGCCGAGATTGCGGCTTGCGGCCAGTGCCAGTTTGACCTGGTCGACCGCCCAGGCCTGACGGGCGGCAGGATTGCCATGGACATGCGGCGCGGCAAAGCCGTCGAAAGCCGTGTCATAGGCCGGGTGCACGGCAACGAGCTGGCCCTGCAAGTGGGTTGAAAGCTCGGTGATCTCGACACCGTTCTCGCGCGCCGTTCCAATGAATTCGTCACAATAGGTCTTGGAACTGGCTGCCTTTTCAAGGTCGATCAGCCTGCTGTCCCAACTGGGTACCTGAACGCCAAGATAGCCGCAATCCGCGGCCCATTTCGTGATCGATGCCCAGGAATTGAACGGCGCTTCGTCCCCCGCAAACTGGGCGAGAAACAACGCCGGACCCTTTATGGTTTTCATGACATTCTCCAGAAATCGGGGAAGGTGAAGTGAGGTGAGGTGAGGTGGAAAAGGCCGGGGTCCCATCGCGAAAGACCCCGGCCTGCTACGTCCCGGAGCCTTAGAAGGGCGAATCCGGGAAGTAGTAGTTTTCAGCATTTTCCGGCGTGATCAGCGTCGCACCGAGAATGTAGCGGCCGGCAACCGGACCATTGGACTTGAAGGCGGCAACCGTCTGGTCCATGGCGGTGGCGATCATCGCCGGCGGATAGAGAACGTCGACCGGAATGAGGGTGTCACCATCCATGATTGCCTTGATGGTTTCCTTCATGCCGGCACCGCCAACGACGAACATGCCGTCGCCGTCACGGCCAGCCTGTTTCAGGGCGGCAACCACGCCAATGGCGATGTCGTCGTCCTGGGCCCAGACCGCGTCGATGTCCGGGAAGCGGGACAGGAAGTCCTGCATCACTTCAAAGCCGTCGTCGCGGTTCCAGTTGGCGTGCTTGTGGTCGAGCACGTTGATGCCGGAGCCTTCGATCTCGGCCATGAACGCGTCGAAGCGCTCATTGTCGATGACCGTCGGAATACCGCGCAGGATGACGATGTTGTCGCCGTCCTTCAGGCGGGTCTTCATGTATTGCGCGGAAACACGGCCCAGTTCCGGGTTGTTGCCGGCCACATAAAGGTCTTCGATGCCCGGCTGGCTGAGGCCGCGGTCGACGACCGTGATCCATGCACCGGATTTCTTGACGTTCAGCACCGGGTCGGTCAGCGGTTCGGATTCGAACGGCAGAACCACCAGGGCTTTGATCTGGTGAACGGAGACCAGGTCTTCCAGGGCACTTGCCTGTGCTTCCGGATCCGGCGAGTTCACCAGGATGAGATCGACATCCGGATAAAGCGCCTCAAGCCGCTTTTCCGCTTGTTCCGCGTGCCAGTTCATGCCGGCTGCCCAGGCATGGGTCGGGGTCGGATAGCTGACGCCGATCTTGATTTTTTCCTGTGCAACCGCAGCGCCCGCAAAGGCCAGCGCACCGGTTACCGCGATCACTCCCAAAGCTTTCTTCATGAGCATTGCTTCCTCCTTCAATGCTGCCATCTGGACGCACCTCTCCCGTCCGGTGCGATCCGGTATTTGAATTGGGGACGGGTCCCGGTTCGGTTGAAATCAGGTCAGGGGCTTACTTGCTCTTGCGGAGCTTCCAGTCACTGCGCTGAAGAAACACTGCGACGATGATGATCAGGCCCTGCATGGTTCCATTCAGGTAATTCGAGATCACATCGGTGAAGTTCAAAATGTTGCCGATCGTGGTGAGAATGAGGGCGCCAAGAATGGTGCCGCCGATCCGGCCATACCCACCCTTCAGCACCGTACCGCCGATAATGACCGCGGCGATCGCCTCAAGTTCCCACAACACGCCGGTGGACGCGGACGCCGAGCCGAGGCGGGGCACGTAAATGATGGTGGCAAAGGAAACGCACAGGCCCTGGATGACATAGGTAAGCGTCTTCACACGGTCCACGTTGATCGCCGAATATCTGGCGACAGCCTCGTTCGAGCCGATGGCCGTGCAATAGCGGCCGAACGCTGTGCGGTTCAGCAGCAGCCAGCCGCAGATGGCAACCGCGATGAACACCCAGACAGGGAAGGGCAGGCCCAGAAACGTGTCGTAATAGACGGGCCGGTAGGTTCCGCGAATATCGAAGTTGAGCGACAGGGTGCCACCATCGGCAAAGTAGGTCACCAGCGAGCGATAGATGCCCATGGTGCCGAGCGTCACGATGAAGGCTTCGATCTTGCCCTTGGTGGTCAGGGCACCGTTCACCCAGCCGGCCCCGATGCCCAGCACGATGGCAAGGCCGCAGCCGAGCAGAACTGTCGGAACACCGCTGCCCATGGTCTCGACGGCGTTGTTCATGATGATGATCATGACACCGGAAATGGCTGCCGCCATGGACCCCACAGACAGATCGATGCCTCCGGCGGTGATGACGAAGGTCGCCCCGACAGCAATGATGCCGATAAAGGCAGAGCGGGTCAGAAGGTTGGTCAGATTGCCTTCGCTGACGAAGGCAGGGTTCAGCAGAAAGCCGATGATGCAAAGGATCAGAAGGGCAACTGCGGGGCCAATCGTCTTGAAGTCTATGGAAGACCTCTTGGCCGGCTTGGCCGCTGTATCGTCAGACGCGGTCATCATGGTCAATGGAGTTCCTCCCGTTTCAGCCCGGCGGCGTAGCGCATGATTTCGTTTTCGTTGATGTGATCGCCGCTCAGAACGCCGGTGATATGGCCTTCGCGCATCACCACCACCCGATGGCAGATACCGATGATTTCCGGCATTTCCGAAGAGATGACCACGACCGAAACCCCTTCGGCGGCAAGGGCAGCGATGAAGTGGTAGATCTGTTGTTTCGTGCCGACATCGATACCGCGGGTCGGTTCATCGATGATGACGATCTTCGGATCGCATTCCATGATCTTGGCGAGCAGCAGCTTCTGCTGGTTGCCGCCCGACAGCTTGCCGACTGTGATTTCCTTGTCGCGGGCCCGAACGTCGAAGCGGCGGATGGCACGGTTGAGCGCGTCTTCTTCCGCTTTGCTGTCGAGACCGAAATTGCGGACGAATTTCGGCAGGGCGAACAGTGTCAGGTTTGGCCGCATCTTCTTGTCGAGAAGCAGTCCTTTTTCTTTCCGGTCCTTGGTGAGATAGGCCAAACCAAGGTCCCGTGCCTGCGCGACGGTCATGGGGCCGGTGTCGCGTCCAAAAAGCCTGATGGTTCCTGCTTCAAACGGAGCAAGGCCGCAAATCGTCTCGAAGACTGCGGTCCTGCCGGAGCCGATCAGACCCGAAAAGCCCAATATCTCGCCCTTGCGCAGGCTGAAGCTGACGTTGTCGACGGACGGCGCACGCAGGTTCTGGACTTCCAGAACGAGCTCTGCATCGACGTCTGCCTCATGCATGGGCGGGTAGAGGTCGGAAAGCTCCCGGCCAACCATCATCTGGGCCATCATGTCCGGCGTCAGATCGCTGGAGGCACGCGTGTCGATCCACTGACCGTCACGCAGGATGGTGACGCGGTCGGCAATTTCCTTGACCTCGTTGAGCTTGTGCGAAACGAACACGATGCCGACGCCGCTTTCTTTCAGCTTTTCCACCTGGCGGAAGAAAACCTGGGTTTCCTCTTCGGTCAGAACGGCGGTTGGTTCGTCCATGATCAGGATGCGGGCGTTCCGGCTGACAGCCTTGACGATCTCGACCATCTGCTTCTGGGCGATGGTAAGGTCGGAAATGCGATCGGTCGGGGAAATGTCGAGGCCGATCTCGTCCAGATACTTCCGGACAGTTGCCTGCATGGCCGCCTTGTCCAGAAAACCGTTGGATTTGATCTCGCGGCCGAGGAACACGTTTTCCTCTACCGTCATCTGTTCGGCGAGGTTGAGCTCCTGGTGGATCAGCACGACGCCGAGTTTCTCTGCGCCGCCGTTCGCGGGCAGGTCGGTCTGCTTGCCGTCGAGACGGATCTGGCCGGAGGTCGGATCATGAAACCCGGAGAGGATTTTCATCAGCGTCGACTTGCCGGCGCCGTTCTCGCCGATCAGGGCATGAACCTCGCCAGGGCGGACGTCCATGCTGACACTGAACAGCACGGGAACCGGCCCAAAGGATTTGCTGATGTTCACGGCCTCGATGACCGCTGCCGGAGCAGTGGTGTCCACGCTCATTCTTGTTCCTCCCAAGGCGCCAAAGCCCTCTTCCTCAATGGCGCCGTGCGTTTGATGTAAACGTTTTCATGGATCGTGTAAACCTTTACATTGGCCTCTGTAAACCTTTTCATTATGTGCAATGCGTTCTATACAGCGTAGATGGCGTTGCGATTCATGGACTTACCACGAGGCCGCACCGCAGCATGTCTGGAAATAGAAAATGAGCGAACCGGGCGAGCGGCCGGCGACCATTGAAGACGTTGCGAAACTGGCGGGCGTATCCATCGCGACCGTCAGCAGGGCCTTGCGCTCGCCGGAGAAGGTTGCCGAGAGCACGCGCAAGAAGGTTACGGCCGCCATTGCCCGGACCGGCTACACCGCCAATGCCATGGCGCAGAACCTGCGCATGCAGCGCTCGCAGATGGTGCTGGTGCTGGCGTCTTCCATTGCTGATCCAAACTTTGCCGGCATTCTGACAGGGCTGGAAAAGGCGGCAAACGACCGTGGTTATGGTGTCCTCATCGGCAACACCGAAGGTACCAGCGGACTGGAGCAGAACTACCTGCGTTTCCTGTCGACGGGCATGGCCGACGGGCTTGTCTTGCTGACAGGACATATTCCGGTTGCCGGGCAGCCACAAACACCGCTCACCAATCTGCCGCCGATCGTGGCGACCGAGCGTCCGGTCTCGAATCCCGAAATCAGCTATGTCGGGGTGGATGATGTCGCGGCCTCCAAGGTGGCGACCGAATATCTGATCTCCCTGGGGCACCGACGGATCACCTATATTTCCGGCGGGCCCGCCGACATCCGCAGCGATCTTCGCCATTCCGGATATCTGCAAGGGTTGAGAGAATCACCCGAGGCACTGCGCGACTGGCGCGTGGAGGGCGACGGCTCCAGCGAGAGCGGGCGTGCCGCCGTCGAACGGCTGTTCATCAAGGACGATCTGCCGACCGCTTTCTTCTGTTTCAACGACAACACTGCGATCGGGGTCATCTCGGCGCTTCAACTGCGTGGCTACCGCGTCCCGGAAGATTTCTCCGTGCTTGGTTTCGACGACATTCCCTTTGCCAACAATTTCACACCCGGATTGACGACAATCCGCCAACCCCGGCAACATATCGGCGAAAAGGCCATGACAATCCTGCTTGATCGCCTTGCGAACCGGTCCCTGGAAACGCGCTCTCATCTGCTCCACGGGGATCTCATCGTGCGCGAGAGCTGTGGTGGCATTTCCCGCAAGCTGAAGTGACGTGCTGTCGGCGTAATGCCAGTGCGCACTAGGCGCTGGCAGACCTTCTGATCGCAGTCGATGATCCGATAAGCGTAAGCAGCTGGTTCGTGACCGCCCTGGTTCCCATGTCACCTCCGAATTCCATCGGTCGCAACACGTTTTCTTGAAAGCCGGTGTCGACTGCGCCGTTGATCAGGTCTGCGGCATCGGCAAGGGAGGGCTTGTCCAACTTCTCGGCGAGATAGTCCAGCATCAGCGCAGCACTCAAGATCGCGGCCAGCGGGTTGGCCTTGTCTTCTCCCATGATGTCGGGGGCGCTGCCGTGGGCAGGCTGAAACAATCCGGTGGTGTCGCCGATCTCCCCACAGGCGGCCATGCCCATGCCACCCACCAGGCCACCGGCAAGGTCCGAAAGGATGTCGCCGAACATGTTTTCCATCACCAGAACGTCGAACTCCCAGGGCTTGCGCACAAGGTCGAGCGCTTGTGCGTCGACGTAATTGTAGCCGACAGGCACGTCGGCAAATTCCGATTTCACTTCGTCGAAGATCTGGCGGAAGAAGGCCAGAGAGGTGAACACATTCGCCTTGTCGACACAGGTGAGCCTGCCCGGATGGCCGCGCTCGCGCCGTTTGCGGGCAAGGTTGAATGCAAAGCGATGCAGCTTGGTGGTGGTTTTGCGCGTGATGCGCAAGACATCCTGCACTTCGTCATCATTGACTACGAGGCTGCGCTTGTGTGCTGCTGCAGAGTAAAACAGCCCTTCGGTAGATTCCCGCAGGATAACGAGATCGATACCGGCAGCGCGCGGATCGGCGAGCCTTTGCGGTGCGTTGGGATAGGCTTTGACCGGGCGAACACCCGCATAAAGCCCAAAGCGATCGCGCAGGCGCAAATGCGGCGAGATCTCCGTGCCGTTTGAATGCCGGATAGAGGGAAGGCCGATGGCCCCAAGGAAAATTGCATCGGCAAGCCCCGCGCGTTCCTCTCCGCCGTCTTCGATGTCGCGGCCAGTCTCCTTGAAGTAACCCGCCCCTGCCTGGATCTCGTCATAGCGGGGCGCGGGTTCTCCCGTGTGCTTCAAGGCTGTTTCCAGCACGGCAATGGCTGCTTCCGCCACATCGACGCCAATACCGTCACCTTTTATCAGGGCAATTTTCATGGGACTGTTCCTCAAATCCAATCAACGTCGTAGCGCTCGACGATCCGGCCGATCTGGTCCGGATTGAGCGCCGTTGCGGCAGTGCCGCGAAGCAGAAGGGCAAGCCTGGCTGTTGCTTCCAGCTCTTCCATGGCATGGACGGCGGCGGCCAGGTCCTGGCCGGCAACAACGGGGCCGTGGTTGGCCAGCAGAACGGCAGAACGACGGCCTGCAAGTCCTCGGACCGCGTCTCCCATTGCCGGATCTCCCGGCACGAAAAACGGCAGAAGCTTAACCTTGCCGAGCTGCATGATCCCGTAGGCCGTCAGGGGTGGCAGAACGTTGTCCGGATCGATCTCCGGCAACAGGGAAAGCGCAACCGAGTGGCACGAATGAAGATGCACGACCGCACCTGCCGAATGGCGGGTCTCGTAAAAGGCCGTGTGAAGCGGGATTTCCTTCGTCGGCCTGTCACCCGAAAGCAGTTGGCCCTGGACAGAAAGATGGCTGATCCGGGCCGGGTCCAGAAACCCCATGGAGGAGCCGGTCGGGGTAACGAGCAATGTGCCATCCGACAGACGAACGGAGAGATTGCCGGTCGATCCATGTGTCAAACCACGGTCGAACATCGATTTTGCCATCAGGCAAATCTGTTCGCGGGTAGTTGCGCTTTCGCTCATCGGCTTGTCTCCAGAACGCTGAGCGCCTCGGAGAAAAAGTTCGGGCCACCGAAGTTGCCGGATTTCAGCGCCAGCGCCAGCGGCTGACCGCTCACCTTGAGCGCGGGAACACCCGGCGCAATCTTCGGACCGATATCCAGCGTGTTTGCCCCGAGACCGGAAACAACGGCCCCTGACGTTTCGCCGCCGGCGACCACCATTCGGCTGACACCGGCGCTGAACAGTGACGCCGCCAGATCGGAAAAAAACTCCTCAATCACCGCCGCGCTTTTTTCCCTGCCGTATTTTTGTTGGGCAGCACCCACCGCCTCCGGGTCGGCGGAGGAATAAAGCAGGGGCGAAGCGTCCTGGCGAAGTACCCAGCCGGCGATTTCCTGCACCGACAGTGCCTTCGCCATCATGTCGTCGACAGTCAGTTCACGCGAGGGTGCAATGGCCTTGTAGCTCGCCACCTGGGCGCGAGTTGCCACTGAACATGAACCGGACAGAACCACGGCTTTGCCTGAATGTCCGGTCCAGTTGGCGACCGCAGGCGCGTGGCCAAAGTTCTTGGGCAAGCCGAGGGCTATGCCCGAGCCCCCGACAAGAAGCTTTCGCGCGGCGATTGCCCGCCCAATGGTCGCAAGATCATCGTTGCGGATTGCATCCACAATCACCATCGACTTGCCGTCGGCAGGGCAGGCGAGGTTGATTGCCGCCGGACCATCTGCCACGTGATCGAGGGAGACATGGCCGACTGTCCAGGACGTCTGACGAGCCAGCACCCGCCGGATGTCCGGGTCGCCCATCGGCGTCAACGGATGGTGGCGCATGCCGCTTTCGCTCAAAAGCCTGTCTGCGACGAAGAGATGTCCCTGGTAGACGGTTCGTCCGTTTTCCGGAAAGGCCGGGCAGACGATCACGCACGTCTCGCCAAGCCTGTCGGCAAGGGCTTCCGCCACCGGGCCGATATTGCCTTCGTCGGTCGAATCGAACGTCGAACAGATCTTGAAGACAATCTGCTTGCATCCCTGATCGGTCAGCCAGTCGCAGGCTCGCAGAGACTGGGCAACTGCCTCTGCAGCTGGGATCGTTCGGGACTTCAGACTGATGATGCCGGCGTCCACCGACGCAAGTGCCGGAACATCGGGTACACCGACATATTGAGCCGCCGTCATGCCGCCTTCCGACAGCATCAATGCAATGTCGGAGGCTCCGGTAAAATCATCCGCAATCACGCCCAGCTTCATGAGCGGATCCCCTTGAACGGACCACGGTCGAGACGGAAGATGTGGTCCGGGCCGTGTTGCGGAAAGAGCGTTCGCACCAGGGGATCATGTCCCGGCACAACAAGGTCTATCGAGCTGGCAAGGTGCTGAATGGTTCCAAAACCATCCAGCATGTCCTGCATGTCGACCACGATCGGGAACGGTTTGGCTTCGAGGAAATTCTCGTAGTAGTGCGCTGCGTCGGAAGCCAGGCACATCCAGCCGGCTTCTGTCAGTACACGAACAGCCTGCAATCCCTTGCTGTGCCCGCCAATGCGATGAACTGTAAGTCCTTCCCGGACTTCGCCATCTCCTTCATGAAAGATTACCCGGCCAGAGTAGAGCTTTTGCACGGCTTCACAGACATGGTCCGCGGTGTAGGGAGCCTTCATCGCGCCCTGGCACATGCAGGGACCTGTGGCGAAAGCCATTTCTGCTGCCTGCAGATGGATGGTGGCATTGGGAAAATGCTTCAAGCCGCCCGCGTGGTCATAATGCAGATGGGTGACGATGATGGTCGTCACAGCCTCAGGTTCAATGCCGAGAGGGGCCAGGGCCTCTACCGGATTGAGCCGGACAGGACGGCCGCGCCGCGCGCCTTCCTCGCCGTCGTAACCTGTGTCGACCAGAATGATCTCGTCCTGCTGCCGCAGCACCCAGATGAAGTAATCCATCTCGTGTGGCTGGTCGTGGTTGTCGTCGAACAGGAAACTGTCCTTGCGCGTGCGCGCATTCCTGTCGGCATATTTGACCGCGAAAACCTGCCAGGGGCTCATGAGGCCACCTTCGCGTAGGTTCGAACCGTTTTCTGCGCGATCATCCCGGCAACCTTTGCATCGAACGACTTGAAGTGAGGGGTTTGCAGATGCGCCTGAAAGGCGTCGGCATCGTCATAAAGTTCATAGAGAAACACATCGCCGGGGCGATCAGGGTCGGTGCAGACGTCGAATTGCCTGCATCCGGGTTCGTCCTTCAGGGACGCTTCGGCGTTTGCGATCATGAGCGGCAGAAAATCCTCCACCGCCTCGGCCTTGATCTGAAACACCACCGTTACGGTATACATGTTCTTCTCCTCAGCGGAACAGGTTCACCATACCCATCGACAGGAAGGGTATGTAAGTCACGGCGAGCAGGGCGGCGATTGCGGCTATGTAGAGCGGTGCCATGTTGCGGGCGATCGACAAAACACCGACGCCGGATATCCGCGAGGCAACATAAAGCGTTGCGCCAACCGGAGGTGTGAACAGGCCGACGGCCACATTGCAGGTCATGATCACACCCAGATGGACCGGGTCGACACCGAAGGCTTGTGCGGTCGGCAGGAACAGCGGTGCCGTCAGCAGGATTGCAGGAACCGGATCGAGAACGAGACCGAGGACCAGAAGCACGACGTTGACCAGCAACAGGAACATCCATGGTCCGGTTGAAAACGCCTGCACGAAACCGACCAGGATCTGGGGCATCTGTTCAAGCGTGATCAGCCAGCCAAGGACTGTCGTTGCACCGATCACGACCATCACCACCGCGCTGGTGACAAAGCTGTCGATAAGAAGACGCGGCAGATCGCGGAGTTTGAAGTCCCGGTAGACAACAGTTGTGACGAACAGGCCGTAGACGACGGCAAGGGCCGCGGCTTCCGTAGGGGTTACCCAGCCGGTGAAAATGCCGCCGAGGATCACGATCGGCATGAACAGGGCAGGGGCGGTACCGATGAAGGAACTGGTCAATTCCTTGAAGGTCGTGGTGCGCCCACCGGGGTCGCACTTGGTGGTCTTGCCGACATAGTAACAAACCGCCATGAACAGGGCGCCGAACAGAATGCCGGGAACCATGCCACCGAGAAAGAGATCGGCAACCGAAACGTTGCCGACAAAGCCGTAGATCAGCATCGGAATGGATGGAGGGATGATGATGCCGATCGTCCCGGCTGCAGCCACCAGACCGGCGGCGAAGGCGGTGTTGTAGCCCTCGCGGGACATGTTCTTGATCATGACCGAACCGATGGCTGCGCTGTCGGCAATGGCCGAACCCGAAATGCCGCCGAAAATCATGGAGGCGCCGACGACGACCATGCCGAGCCCGCCTGCCATGAAGCCGAAGGCAGCCCTTGCAAAGCCGATGATGCGCAGGCCGACACCACCGCGGCTCATCATTTCCCCGGCGACGATAAAGAGCGGGATCGCAAGGAAGTGGTTCGGCTCCACCCCGCCGATAAAATTCAGGAACAGCGCCTGCAAGGGGTAACCGAGGTCAAAGACGATGATCGGCAGGACAGCGGTGATCAGAATTGCCCAGACCAGCGGAATGCCGATGAAAACGGAGGTCAGGAAGACCGCAACAACGAAGATCAGGATCATGAGAGGGCCTCGCCGCCATCTGAGTGCGCTGCATGAGGAACGACAGGATTTTTGAGGTCGTAGACCATGTTGAAGAGATGGAAGATCAGGGTCAGTGTCATGCCGGCTGGCATGGACGCGTAGAGCAGACCGACAGGCCAGTAGAGAACCGTTGTCTTCTGTGCCCAGGTGTGGACCGAGATATTGACACCGGTGTAGATCAGGCTGAGCAGCAGGACGACGATGATCACGTCGATTGCGATCGACAAGACACGTTGACCCGTCAGCGGCACCAGTTTCTCGACAACTTCGGTAACGCGCATGTGCGCGCCCCGCGCAACCGCTGCCGCACAGCCGATGAAGGTGCTCCAGAGCAGCAGGAAGCTGGTCACTTCCAGCGACCAGGCAAGGTCGAAGCCGGCGAAGCCGCGAAGCCAGGCGTTGCAGAAAACCAGGGTGACGATCGAAAAGCCGCCGAGCGCCAGGCATATATCGACCAGGTGGCTGAGCCAGCGAAGCGTAGCCGGATAGTGATCTCGGTAATCCAAGGGTCGTCTCTTTTTGAAAAGGGCCGGAACCGCCGCGTGACGTGCGGTTCCGGCAGTTGAGCCCCGGAGCACCCTGCGTTCTTTCGAACGCCGTTCGGCGCTCCGACCCACAAGAAACGATCAACTGTTGAACGGGCAACCGGCTCGATCACCCGTGCGTTGATCTCGTTGCCTGATCAGTTCTGGGCCGGGAGTTTTTCGCGGATCGCTGCCGCATCTGACAGGATCTGGTCGACGGCTTCCTCGCCGTAGACATCCTTGGCCTTTGCGTAGACCGACTGCACCGCCTCGCGGAACGGTGCGATATCGGGAACGCTGACCATGGCGCCGGATTCCTGCATTTCCGTGAGTTGGCTTTCGACCGAACTCTTGACGAGGTTCCGGCTGAAGGCTGCGGAATCGGCTGCAGCTTTCATCACGGCTTCCTTGTCTTCGTCGGAAAAGGACTGCCAGGTCTTTTCGGCCACCGTCAGGGGCAGAGGGCTGTAGACGTGGCGTGTCAACGTGATGTAGGGCGCAACTTCATAGAACCGCAGTGACTTGATGGTGTCGACCGGGTTCTCCTGGCCGTTGACGATGCCCTGCTGAATGGAAATGTAGACGTCGGTAATCGGCATGACGACCGTCTGGAAACCGATGGCTTCCATCGACCAGCGGATCATGTCGTTCGGGAAGACGCGCATTTTCATGGACTTGGCGTCTTCTGGCGAATTTAGCGGTTCGTTGGTGGTGAAGCTGCGGAACCCGGCTTCCCACGTCGACAGTACCCGGAAACCCTTTTCCGGCAGCTTGGCGAATTCTCCCTGCAGCCATTCGGAATTGTCATAGAGTTCCCAACCCTGCTCGTAGGTGTCGACCAGGAACGGCATGGCGGTGAGGTTCAGCGTCGGCATGTGCGTGGCGTAGCTGCCCGTGGCCGAGACCGTGAAGTCGATGCCGCCAAGCTGCAGCAGTTCAATGGCTTTCGGATCGTTTGCGAGCGATCCGGACGAGAAGATCTGAACTTCGTAACGGCCGTCCGTATATTCCGCGACCTTTTCCGCAAACAGTTCTGCAGCCTGCTGACGGGATCCGCCAGGGTTGTCCGTATGGCTGAATCGCAAGGTTTCGACAGCCTGCGCGCCGCTCATGCCCATTGTGAGAATTGCCGCGCTCGTCAGCAGGCGGCTCAAGGATTTCTTGTCAAGCATTTCAATCTCCTCCCACGGCCGCTCCAAGGCCGTATCAATTTACACATTCGATTGCGTATACGCTAACCAATCCCTTGTCAACGACGCTAATGTCGACTATCAAAAATCCAATGATGGAATTGCCGCTTCGAAACAGGGAAAGCCTTCGGGTCTTCTGCCGATTTCAGGAGTGTGCGGGAGGACGAAAAAAGATGAACGACGGCTCTGCAAAAGACCTGGGCGTCTCGGACACGTTACGCGTTGCCTGTCTTGGAGCGGGCTACTTTGCCCAGTTTCACTACGATGCCTGGCGCAGGGTCGAACGGGTTCGGCTGGTCGGTTCCTGTGATCAGGATCCCGCGAAGGCGAAGGCCACTGGACTGACTGCCTTCAGTGATCTGGAGTGCATGCTGAAGATGGCGAAACCCGATCTGCTGGACATCATCACGCCGCCGCCGACGCATTTCAGCGCCATCGAGCTTGCCATCCGGAAGGGGGTGAAGACGATCATCTGTCAGAAACCGTTCTGTACCTCGCTCGAGGAAGCCCGGAAGGCAACGAAGCTGGCAGAAGAAGCCGGCGTGATCATCGTCATCCATGAAAACTTCCGCTTCCAGCCCTGGTACCGGACAATCCGACAGGCTCTGGAACGGCAACTGCTTGGCGATTTGCTTCAGGTAACTTTCCGGCTGCGCACTGGGGACGGGCAGGGGCCGAAGGCCTATCTGGACCGGCAGCCGTATTTTCAGGAAATGCCCAGGTTGCTGATCCATGAGACCGGCGTTCACTGGATCGATACGTTTCGCTACCTGATCGGTGAGCCCGAGGCGGTCTATGCGGATCTTCGCAGGCTCAACCCGGCCATCAAGGGAGAGGACGCCGGCTATTTCATTTTCGACTATTCAAACGGGGTGAGAGCGCTCTTCGACGGCAACAGACTTCTGGACCACGCCGCCGAAAATTGCAGAACCACACTTGGTGAAGCTCTGTTGGAGGGCACTCGGGGAACGCTGACATTGAAAGGCGACGGCTCGGTGCGCTTGCGTCATTTCGGCGACAAGGACGAAACTCTTCTGCTGGCGGCACAGGATTGGCCTGGCTTTGGCGGCGATTGCGTCAAGAATCTGATAAGCCATGTTGTAGACGGTCTCCTGGATGGACAGCCGCTGGAAAACGAGGCGCGGAGCTACCTGAAGGTGATTGCAATCGAACAGGCCATCTATGAGTCGGACCGCAAGGGGCAGAAAATCCGGGAGTTTGACTGTGCTTGAGGCTCCGAAACAAAAGACCATCACCACGCAGGCCATGGAGCAGATCCGCCAGCTCATTTTCGACGGTGAACTGGCGGCCGGCTCCGATCATCTCGAAAGCGAACTTGCCGACCGGCTTGGCATGTCCCGCACACCGGTGCGCGAGGCAACCTTGATGCTGGCCCAGCAAGGCCTTCTGGAGGTGCGACCACGCAAGGGTGTTCGCATCGCCACCTTGTCGTTGAAGGACATGGAGGAAATCTACGCCATCCTGACCGAACTGGAGAGCCTTGCTGCCGAAGAAGCCGCTGAAAAAGGCTATTCGGAAACGGATCTTGCGGATCTCAAGCAGGCGATCGAGGCCATGGAAGATGCATTGGAGCGTGAGGACCGGGAAGCCTGGGCGATAGCCGATGATGCCTTCCACACGGAGCTTGTCCGCCTCGGTGGCAACTCGCGTGTCCAGTCCATCGTCTCGATGATGTCCAATCAGGTGCGCCGGGCACGCGCTATGACGCTTTACATTCGCCCGCTGCCGGTCAAGTCCAACGAAGACCACCGGGCTGTCTTCGACGCGATCCGCAAGGGCGACGCCCAGGCAGCACGCCAGCGCCATCATCTTCATCGCCAGGATGCCCGCGAGGTGCTGATCGAGCTTCTGAAAAAGCACAAGCTGTTTCAGCTCTGAGCTTCACTCGGATGTATTTCTCTCGTCAGGCTCAACGATAACGGCGTAGGAGGGGTGGCAACAGGTGGCAGTGCCTACCCGCCTTGCCAGACCTTGATCGCCTCGACCGGGTAGATCAGCATCAGAACGTTCAGCGTCAGATTGTCCTTTATCACCCAGAGCGCGAGCAGTTCGAAGGCAATCCCAACCAGGATCGTCACCCAGACCGGCATGCGCCAGGCAAAGAAGAAGCCGGCGAGCATCCAGAGTATATCGAAGACGGAATTCAGGACACTGTCACCGGTGTAACCAACGGCAATGGTCGCTTCGCGGTACCGGTCGATGATCCAGGGGCTGTTCTCGACGATTTCCCAGGCTGCTTCGATGAAGATCGCTCCGAGCGCGCGCTCACCGACGGAACTGTGTCTGAAAACCAGCCACAGGAACAGATAGAACAGGAAGCCGTGGATGATATGCGAGGGCGTGTACCAGTCGGCGATATGTTGCGAGGAACCGGCGACATCGCTGGCCGGTGTCCACAACAAGACATAGCCGCAATCACAGATCGGGATCCGCCCCATGGCCAGGAGAATGGCCGCTGTGGCGGCAATCATCACCAGGCCGACGATCAGACATTTGCTTCGGCTCATGGGGTCTCCTCGGACTGTCGGGGCAAATCGGCGATTCTCTACTGGAAATCTTCAAGAATTCTCTCTATGACCTTCCGCCAACGAAACATCAATCCGTCCGGCTCTGAGTGGAAGGTTGCGCCCCGGTTTTCCCGGCGTGTTTGCGCGGCCCCGCCGGATTTGGGATCAGGAGATCTTCATGACTGGCCTAAACGGCACGGCGCCTTATCAGTCCCGGCGCACCTTTGCGATCATTTCACACCCGGATGCCGGTAAGACGACCCTGACCGAAAAGCTGCTGCTTTCAGGCGGCGCAATCCGGGCGGCGGGCCAAGTGCGCGCCCGCGGCGAACGCCGCCGTGCAAGGTCCGACTGGATGAAGATCGAGCAGGAACGCGGCATTTCCGTCTCGTCCTCCGTCATGACCTTCGAGCGCAAGGGCATCGTCTACAATCTGCTCGACACGCCTGGTCACGAGGACTTCTCCGAAGATACCTATCGCACGCTGACCGCCGTCGATGCGGCCATCATGGTGATCGACGCTGCAAAGGGTATCGAAACACAGACCCGCAAGCTGTTCGAAGTCTGCCGCCTGCGCGACATCCCGATCATCACCTTCGTCAACAAGATCGACCGTGAAGGCCGGCATGCGCTGGAGATTCTGGACGAGGTACAGGAGGCACTGGCTCTCGACGTCTCTCCGCAGACATGGCCCGTCGGGATGGGCTCGGACTTCTTCGGTGTTTATGACTGGCAGAAGAAGAAATTCCACACGTCCGACGGCGAGCGCGGTGGTGCCTTTACCCAGACCAAGGACGTTTCCGGTCTTGATGACGAGGTCCTGACCGGCACCGTGTTCGACCGGATCATGGATGAATTGACCGAGAACGTCGAACTGGGCGCCGAAGGCTACGCCGAATTCGACAAGGAAAGCTTCCTGGAAGGACACCTGACGCCGGTTTTCTTCGGCTCGGCGCTGCGCGACTACGGCATCGAGGAAGTGCTCGATTTCATCGCCGACTTCGCCCCGCCGCCGCATTCGCAGCCGGCGACAGGCGGGCGCACAATCATGCCGCAGGAAGACAAGGTCACGGGCTTCGTCTTCAAGGTTCAGGCAAACATGGACCCCAAGCACCGCGACCGCATTGCCTTCGTGCGCCTGTGCTCCGGCACCTTCAAGCGCGGCATGAAGCTGAAGCACGTGCGCGCCGACAAGCAGATTGCCGTCTCCGCACCGATCTTCTTCTTTGCCGAGGAACGGGAAATCGCCGACCTTGCCTATCCGGGCGACGTCATCGGTGTTCCCAACCATGGCCAGTTGCGTGTTGGCGACACCCTGACCGAAGGCGAGAACATCCACGTCACCGGCCTGCCGGCCTTCGCACCGGAAATCCTGCGCCGCGTACGCCTGTCCGACACCATGCGCGTCAAACAGATGCGTCAGGGCCTTCAGGACCTGGCAGAAGAAGGTCTGGTGCAGATCTTCAAACCGGATCTCGGCTCCAACTGGATCGTCGGCGTGGTCGGCGCACTGCAGCTTGATGTCGTGGTGGATCGGCTGAAGGCGGAATATGGCACTGAAATCGGCTTCGAAGCAGTGCCTTACACCACCGCCCGCTGGATCGAAACAGACAGCCAGACCCTGCAGAAGATGCTGGAAGGTCACCGCATGTCGATCGCCAACGACCGTGACGACAAGCCGGTGTTCCTGTTCAAGAACGCCTGGGAAATCGGTCACGTAACCGAAAAATTCCCGGACGTGAAATTCCGCGAAACCCGCGAGATCGTCTACGAGGCGTAACCGGAAAATCCGGCTCCAGCTTTTCTCCGTTCACTGAACCTCAGTGTTATTGAGCTGAGGCGACCTCAGGGGCTGAGAGGAATGAGCATGGGAGCCGGACCACCTGGTTGGCCTCAGCCTTCATCCGGGGCTTTGCCGCGCCCCACGAACCGTGCGCTGTCCACGGGGGGCTATGTTATCTCGCTTGGGTTTTTCACAAGAAACGATTTCGAGTTTCAGAAGTTGGCTCGTGACTAATGCGTATTCATGAAAGTTGTTTTGAGGATAATTTATTGTAATTTTTAACGGTGATTGTCTTTCAGGTCGAGTATTTGTGAAATATTTGGCTAAGTATTGATTTTAAATAATATTTCTTGTGTTGATAGTGCTGAAAGGCTTCTCTAGGATACTTGCAGCTGCCGGAATATAGGTATTCCAGCTGGAATGCAGCTAAGAGAGCGAATAAGCAAGTGCGATACGAGCCTGTCGGGCATGGTTCGCCGCCGCTTCAAAAGGCCAAGGGCGAAGCGCAAGCGGTAGAAATCCGCCGTCTGTCCAAGCCGTTCTGGATAACCGTGATCATCAGCGCGGTGAGCCTGATGGCGTTTGTGTCGTTCCTTTCCTGGACCCTTGACCGCAATTCCATCCGATCTTCAGAACATATTTTCACGGCCATGCTTGGCGATCGCTCCGATCATCTGGCGGACATCACGCTTGAGTACGGCTATTGGAACGACGCGGTCGAAAACCTTGTCGAATCCTTTGACATGACCTGGATACGGGAAACCTTTGTCGACTACATGCAGGAAGAACTGCAGATCGACGGGATCCACTTGCTGGATGGCAACAACCAGCCCAAGGTTCATGTGGTGGAAGGCAAGGTCGCCAACACGGACTTGCGGGTTCGCTATGGGCCTTCGATGAGCGTTCTGATTGCCGATGCCCGAAATACGCCGCAGGATGAGGCGCCGGTTCCGGCAACAGGTCTGGTTGGGAACCTTGAGACGCTTTACCTCGCCAGCGCTGTTTTGCTGACGTCCTACACGGAGGACAGCGACACCAGTACCGATCATGTGCTGGTCTTCGCACGGCCTATCAATGCCTCAGTCCTGGCGGATATGGCGGAGAAATATCACTTGCCCGGTCTTGGGTTGGCGCAAATACCCCCGGCCTTCTGGCAGGCTGGATACGACATTGAGACCGTGGACAGGCGGCACCTCGGGTTTTTCGTTTGGAACCCGGAATTGGCCGGATTTCGGATGTTGCCTCTTCTGGCCCTTGGGGTGCTGGCGGTCTATCTCGGCATGTACTTGTCCGCGCGCATGTTCTTCCACCGTGCAACAGATACGGTCCGGGCGCTTGCGGAAGCCAAACACCAGGCGGACAAGGTCAAGGAACTGCTGGCCAATCAGGTCAGGAGCGACCCTCTGACGGGGCTGGGCAACAGGCGATTGCTGGATGAAAAGCTGGCACTCCTGCAGGACGTCAAGCCGTTGGCGGACGGTCACGCGCTGCTCTATGTCGACCTTGATCGGTTCAAGGAAATAAACGACACCTTCGGCCATGAAACAGGGGACCTGGTGCTTTTGCATGTCGCGGAAGCTTTGACCGGCCTTGTCAATGCGGACGACACGGTGGTTCGGCTGGGCGGGGATGAGTTCGTCATTGTGTTCGGCAGGGCACGGCGCGAGCGGGTGCTTTCGGCAAGCCGGGCGATCGTGGAACAGCTCAGCCGGCCGGTGAACCTGGACGGTGCTACCTATACCTTCGGAGCCAGTGTCGGCGTCGCTTTTTCGCACAAGCCTTCGGAATTGCTTCGCCAGGCGGATGTTGCACTTTATTCGGCGAAACGGCGGGGCAGGGCACAGGTCGCGGTCTATTCTTCCGACCTGCTGGATTTCCGGCATGTCCCCATTCAGTCGGCAGCTCAGCCGGGCTGATAGGAAAAGACCGGCCAGAAGGCCGGTCTTGAACGTCAGGAGGCTTTCGCCGGCGGCAATTCGATATCGATGCCGAGCGTGGTGACGTCACCGGTCCTGTCCATTTCGAGACGGACGGAGTCCGGGTCGATCGCAACGCGCTTTGCCACGACGGCCAGGATGTCTTCCCGCAGACTTGAGATCAGGACCGCGTCGGAGCCGTCGTCGGCCCGTTCGTGCGCCAGCAGAATTTGCAGCCGGTTCTTGGCAACAGAGGCACTTTCACCTCTTTTGCCAAAGAGGCTCAGGATGTTCATGCGGCCCTCCCCTTGAAGAACTTGCCGAACAGGCCCTTCTTTTCCTCAGGGATGGTGACCGGGATATTTTCACCCAGCAGACGGCGTACGGCCTCGGTATAGGCCTTTGCGGCAGGCGAATTTTCGTCCGACAGCGTGATCGGCAGTCCGACGTTCGACGCCTTCAGCACGTCCTTGCTTTCCGGCACGACGCCTATAAGTGGAACGGAGAGAATGTCGACGACATCGTCGGTTGCCAGCATGTCACCGGTCTTGGCACGCTCGGTGTCGTAACGGGTGATCATCAGGTGCTTCGGCATCCGACCACCGTCTTCGGCAATCTTGGTCTTCGCGTCGAGCAGGCCGATGATCCGGTCGCAGTCGCGTACGGACGACACTTCCGGGTTGGACACGATGATGGCCTCATCCGCATGGCGCATGGCCAGCGTTGCGCCGCGTTCGATGCCCGCAGGGCTGTCGCAGATCACCCAGTCGAAATACATCCGCAATTCGCTGATGACGCTGGCAACGCCCTCTTCGGTCAATGCGTCCTTGTCCCGGGTCTGGGAGGCCGGCAGCAGGTAGAGGTTGTTCAGCTTCTTGTCGCGCACCAGCGCCTGTTTGATCGAAGCTTCGCCGCGCACCACGTTGACGAGGTCGAACACGACCCGCCGTTCCGCACCCATGATCAGGTCGAGGTTGCGCAGCCCGACGTCGAAGTCGATGGCGCAGACCTGGTAGCCTTCTTTGGCAAGCGCCGAGGCGATAGCTGCGGTGGTGGTGGTTTTGCCCACGCCGCCCTTGCCTGACGTGACCACAACGACAGTAGCGTTGCTCATGGTGTTCGTCCTGTTTTTGTTGTCAGTCCGGCGGCCTTCTGCAGCCGGCCCTGTGGTTAGTTCAGCTCTTCAAAGACGAGGGTCTCGTTTTCGAAGCGGATCTGCGCAGGTGCGTTGCGCAGGGCGCCATCGAAATCGTCCGCGACCTTGTAGAGCCCGTTGATGGAAACCAGCTCCGCATCCAGCTTGGAACAGAAGATACGGGCGCTGTCTTTCCCTGCGACACCGGCCAATGCACGTCCGCGCAGGGCGCCGTAAACGTGTATCGAGCCACCGGCGATTATTTCGGCGCCGGAACTCACGGAGCCGATGACAGTGACGTCGCCTTCCGGATGCAGGATGCTCTGGCCCGAGCGCACCGGTTCGGTAATCACGATGGAAGATCCGCTTGCGATGCTGGCCGGCGAGGTTTCCCACGCTTCCGGTTCGACATCGCTGTCACCGTTTGCCTTGCTCTCCTTGGCTTTGGGCTCAGCGGCTGTCTTCTTGGACTTTGCAGTTGTGTTCCTGGTCGAGCCATCTGCGTCCTTGGCGTCCGGCTTTTCGGTTTCAGAACCGTTTCCAGCCACGGCCGAAGCGTTTGCAGGGGTCGGGACATCCACGTCGGACGCCAGACGGCCACCGGAAAAGCTCGGCGGCATGCCGGCTTTCAGGCGTGTTCCGGCGACACCGTCAATTCCCATCACCCGGATCGAGCGTTCGGCAAGTTCGGCAAGAAGCTGTTCCAGCTCTTCAATCGGAATCTTGGTTCCCCGAACGTCCAGAATAATGGGCCGGTCGATGAAAAATCCCGGTGAGCGTTCGATGATCCGGTCGATTTCACGGAACCAGTCCGCGAAGGGCGGCTCCGGGCTCAGAACGATGGCAATGAAGGATTTTCCCTTGAACTTCATCAAAGAGTCCGGCGGCACAATTGGTCAGGTTGATTTGGTCGGATAAACCTATCATTAACCGAACCGGACAATCGGGCAGGCGACCGTTTTCCACCGATATCAATTTTCATCAGATATTTCAGATAATTGGCTCTTCCACCCAGTGCGCTGGTCAATTGCAATGGGCCACTCTTGCCAAAAATACCAAGAGAACCGCCAAGAATCGCAGCATTGCGTTGCTGCCCGCCTGCTTTGCCGGCGCATTGGTAAACTCAATTCCCGTAAAGAACTGGATTTTTGCCATATTGCAGTGCAAAATGTAGGTTCTGGTGTTTGGGGCGCAGAGCGTCTTGGGGAAAAGAATGAGTAACTTCAGTGATATGATGACATATCTCGGTCTCGATACGAGTGAGGCTGCGATGGTGCTCAATGTATCTGAAGATGAAATTCTTCGCTGGTGCAATACGAGCGAGGCTCCTCCTATCCATATCTGGCAGGGCCTTGTGCGCATGCTCGACGAAATCCGCCTGTCGGCCGAGGAAGCCGCCAAATCGGCCGATCTCGATCATCTGGATGCAACGGACCTCAACCGGATCAACCTGATGGTGCCTGGCGGAACCACGTCGGATCTTGCAGGCCCGAAGCGGGCCGCAACTGCGCTCGCGGTCGCGACACTGGCACGGGTCTTCGTTTGATCTGAACCGAGCCTTCGGTTCGGTTCGCGCCTGCTCAGCCAGGTGCGTTGAGCTGCATCCCGATCTTTTCGGCCAGTGCTTCCGCATCCACCGGCTTGGGCAGCTTCGAAAAACGTTCCGGAAATCTGTCTGAAAACTGGTCGTCCTGTGGCAGATGCCCCGAAACGGCAACGACCCGGCAATCGGGGTGCATATCAAGAGCTTTCGCCACAAGGTCCCAGCCCGAGTGACCATTGTCGAGCTGCAAGTCCGTCACCATGATCGAATAGGGCATGTCGCGGCCAATCCTGACCTTGGCATCCTCAAAACAATGCTCTGTCGTCACCTTGTACCCGAACCTTGTCATGAGGTCCGATATCGCAGCTGCCGACCTCCGGTCGTCATCAACCACAAGAGCGTGCCCGATCCCGTTCCCGGCCACGGTCTCGACAGAATGGGCGGTTTGTCCACGAGGCTGCTGGGGAAAGGTCAACATTACGCAGGTTCCGTGCCCCGGCTGCGATGCAATGTGGATGGTGCCGCCTGACTGGTGCGCGAATCCGTGCACCATGGACAGCCCTAGGCCCGTGCCTTCACCATTCGCGCGGGCGCTGAAGAAAGGCTCTGCGGCCTGGCGCAACGTATCTGCATCCATACCGCAGCCATCATCCTGCACCGATAGCGAGATCGTCCCGTCTGTCTGCCGCGTCACGGCAATTTCGATATGTCCTTCGTCTTCGATGGCCTGACCTGCATTGACGCACAGGTTCAAGATGGCGCTTTCCAGCTGGCCGGGGTCGATCCGCGCATGCATCGGGCCTTCGTCGCACCTGATCGTCAGCGTTACGGTTTCGGGCAGGGCCATCGACAACAGGTCTTCCATGCCTTCCGCAATCACGGCGATATCGGTTTCGATGGGGGCAAGGTGTTGTTTGCGGGCGAAGGCCAGAAGCCTCTCGATCAGCGAAACACCGAGTTCGACGGCGTCATTGATCCTTGCTTTCAGCACGGAGGCCTTGGGGCTAAGCTCGCCCTCCAGCATGTGAAGATTTCCGGAGATCGTGGACAGAATGTTGCCGAAGTCGTGGGCAACTTCGCCTGTCACCTTGCCGAGGCTTTCCACTCGCCGGATTTCTTCCAGCCGTTCGTCGATCCTTTTGCGTTCCGTCGTTTCGGAAAACAGCCAAACCGAGCCGCCGTCGGGCAATGCCGACTGGCGCACTTCCAGCACCCGGCCGGTCGTGTCGGCGTATTCGCCAAATCCGGCGCGGTCGTTTTCGTTGGCACGGCGCTCGAACGGTGACTTTTCCAGAAGTTCCGGCAAAGTCATGCGTTTGCCGCGGCCAGCTCTTTCAAGGCGCAACAACTCTCGGACACGATCATTTTCGGCCAGGATCTGCCCGGTTGGCGACAGGACCGCGACACCGTCGCTTATGTTCTGGAAAACGGTGATGAAAAGCTCGTTTCGGCGCCAGACTTCCCTGGTTTTCCGTTCCAGGCGCAGGGCGTTGGACCGGAACTTGCGGAAGGCTTCGGACAACTGCCCGATTTCGTCCGACGAGCTTGCCTTCTTGGGGAGCCGCGCCTTCAGGTCTCCTGCTGCCAGCCGCCGCATGACTGCGGTGATCTGGTGCAGGTTGCGAACCACGTAGCGGGAGACAAACAGGGCGGAGCCGATGGCAACAATCAGGCTGATGCCGGTCAGGACAAGAATGACGGCCTTTGCAAAGGTAATGCTGGTCGTTGTCTTGTCGCGTGAATCGCGAAGCCGCAGCTTTGTGTCCGTCACCTTCTGAAGGGCGTAGGCGTTCACCTGCGCGAGCTCCGTGCGAATGCGGAAGAGCGCGTTTTCGGCATCGAGCTTGGCGGCGAGGCTGGCATAACGCAGCGAGAACAGGTCGCCCCGCCGCATCACGGCGTCATCGACCTCGGCCAAGGCGGCGCGTACGGCGGCAGGGGCATTGGAAGCAATGTCCTGACGGATACGCCGGAAGCTGCTTTGCTGCTCGCCGACCTTGATCAGCTCCTGACTGCGCAACGCACCGATGGCCGCCATGACCAGTTGCTGCAGGGCTGACCAGTCCTGACGGTCCTCAGGCGATTGGTCCCGAGACTGTGCGAGCCTCCTGAAGCGTTTTTGAAGGCGCTCCAGATCCTGATCGATCAATGCGAGTTCTGCAGCGTTCCTGCCTTGCGGAACCATTGCGCGGGCCAGATCGGTGATCGCGACCCGGATGCGGGCAAGAGGCCTGATGAGGTCGGGATCGCCACCACCCAGTGTCTCGATGTGATCAAGCGTTGCGAGAATTCGTTCGGCCTCGCTTTCCAGTTGGAAGCTGGGGCTGAGCGTCATCAGAAAGGGCGCGGAGGCGGCCAGTTTCGAAGCGTTGCCGGAAAGTTCCAGGGCGTCGGAAACGTCGCTCAAGGTCTGGTCGTGAAATGTGCCGAGCTGCTCTTCGGCGCTGTTGAGAGTGATGAGGGCAATGGCCCCGACAACCATGACCACGACAAGAAGCAGGCCGATGGAGGAAAGCAGCAGCGAGCGGATGCTGGGCTGGCGGAGCCGGGGCGTGCTCATGGTCCGTCCGCCTGCAGGACGAAGATGTATCCCTGTGCGCGGCGGGTCTGCAGATGAACGGGCTTGGACGGAACATTCTCGATCTTGCGGCGCAGCCTCAGGATCAGGACATCGATGGTCCGGTCGACATAGCGCTGCATGTCGCTGCCGATCTCGCGCATCAGGTCCGTGCGGGGAATGATCCGGTCCGGGTTCTTCACGAAATATTCCAGGAGGACATATTCCGCATTGGTCAGCGGGATCTCGTCGCCGTTACCGTCAAGCAGTTCCCTGCGTTTCAGGTTCACCCTCTTGTCGCCGAAGATGATCTCCTGATCCTTGCCGGCTTTCGCAGCTGAAACGCCATGCCCGTAGCGTCGCAGAACCGCGCGGATGCGGGCGACGAGTTCGCGCGGATTGAACGGCTTCATCAGGTAGTCGTCAGCGCCTGTCTCAAGGCCGATGATCTTGTCGATCTCGTCGCCCACACCGGTCAGCATGACGATTGGAAGCTCGCTGGTTTCGCGAATGTGAATGGCAAGGGTCAGACCGGATTCGCCCTTGAGGCGCAGGTCAATCAGCGCGAGGTCGAAATCCTGGGGACTGCCGGCCGCCTTGAAGCCGTCGCTGTCCTGAAACGCAACCGGTTCAAACCCGCTTGCCTCCATGAGAGCAGACAGGGTTTCGCGCACATCCGCGTCATCATCGATGATGGCAATCACCGGTCTTGTCGCGCTTGCATCCATGCCGTCGCTCTCTTGCACCTTCATGAGCTGTCTAACACAAGGACCAGGTTGCGAGACCAGAATCTCGTTACAATTGTTTCACCCGCCCATGGGCGGTTGTAACACTGTTAACAAAATAGGGCTGTCCAACAGCTTCTGTTAACACTTCGCCGCTCGTTTTCCCTCGCCACATCCCGCTAGGCTGAAGTCGATCTTTCAAGAGCCTTGCGGTGCGATGCGCTGTGAGGCGCGAGTGATCTGTAATGGGAGGAAAATATGAGAAATATGCTGGCCCGGCTCGGTTCCGTGGCTTTTGTGACCGGTTTTGCCCTTTCGTCCGCTTATGCAGCTGAATGCGCGAACCAGGGTGCACTTGATAGCATCTATTGCGATGCCAATGGCGATCTTGTCGCCGATGCCCCGTCCGATCCGGCCAAACTGAGCAACCCGGACACGCTCGTCTTCGCCTATACACCGGTTGAAGATCCGGCCGTTTACGCCGACATCTGGGCACCTTTCATCGAGCATCTGGAAACCGTTACCGGCAAGGACGTGCAGTTCTTCGCCGTGCAGTCGAATTCGGCTGAAGTGGAAGCCATGCGGTCCGGCCGTCTGCATATCGCGGGCTTCTCGACCGGCCCGACGCCTTTTGCCGTCAATCTCGCCGGTGCCGTGCCGTTTGCGATCATGGGCAGCGAAGACGGTCAGTTCGGCTACCGCCTTCAGATCTACACCCAAGCCGACAGCGATATCAAAACGCCTGCCGATATGAAGGGCAAGCGCATCGCACACACGTCTCCGACGTCCAACTCGGGCAACCAGGCGCCGCGGGCCCTGTTCCCGGACCTCGGTGTCGTGCCGGATCAGGACTATGAAGTCATCTATTCCGGATCCCATGACCAGTCGATGCTGGGTGTGGTTGCCGGCGACTATGACGCCGCACCGGTCGCTTCCGAAGTTGTTGACCGCATGGCGGAACGTGGCCTTTACGATCCGGAGGAAGTGCGCATTGTCTGGGAAAGCGATCCGTTCCCGACAACCTCCTTCAACTATGCCCACGACCTAGACCCGGCCCTCGTTGAAAAAATCAAGGAAGCGTTCTTCAGCTTCGACTTCAAGGGCAACAAACTGGGTGAGGAATTCGAAGGCGTAAGCAAGTTCGTCCCCATCACCTACAAGGATCAGTGGGCTGTCATCCGGCAGATCCAGGCCAGCAACGGTGTTGAATACACGCCGCAAGGTCTTGCCAAGTAAGACAACTGGCTTTGACGGCCCGCCGTGAGTTGAACTCCGGCGGGCCGGTTCAATCGAGGTAAAACATGCTAAAGATAACAAGCCTTGTGAAACGTTACGGGGCCGGGGATCCTGTGCTCAAAGACCTGGACCTCGAGGTTCCCGGTGAAGAGGTCGTCTCCGTGATCGGCTCTTCGGGGGCAGGCAAGAGTACACTGCTTCGCTGCATCAACCGGCTGGTCGAGCCGACCTCCGGCAAGATCTTCCTGAATGGCACCGATTTCACCAGCCTGGGCAAGCGCGAGCTGCGCGTCGGCCGCCGCCGCATCGGCATGGTGTTCCAGAGCTTCAATCTGGTTGACCGCCTGACCGTGATGGAAAATGTCCAGAGCGGGCGCCTCGGTTACATCTCGACCTGGGCAGCGCTTTCGAGACGTTACCCCAAGGAAGACATCCGCAGGGCCTATGAGCTCATGGAGCGGGTCGGGATCGCCCATTACGCCAACAAGCGTGCGGACGAACTTTCAGGCGGCGAACGCCAGCGTGTCGGCGTTATCCGGGCGCTGATGCAGCAACCTGAAATCCTCCTGGCCGACGAACCGACAGCCTCTCTCGACCCGAAGACCTCGGAACAGATCATGACGCTGCTGCGGGATCTTGCGCGCGAACTGAAGCTTCCGGTGATCATCAACATTCACAACGTCAATGAAGCCAAGGAATTCAGCGACCGTATCGTCGGTATGCGCTATGGGCGGATCATTTTCGACGATCTGCCGGATGCCCTGACGAAGGACGCGATGCACGAGATCTATGCCGGTGTTCCTCACGAAGACCGGCAGATGGAAGGCGCTGCGGCATGAGTACGGCGAGGGATACCTGGCGCAAGCAGCCCTTCATCGCCAACCCGCTATTGCGCTACGGCCTTTATGTCGCAATAGCGGTCTATATCGTGACCACCTTTGCGACGCTGCCGATCGACTGGGACCGCATGATGCAAGGCTTGAGCCGTGCAGGGCGGATCTTCGGCGGGGCCTTCCCGCCCAGCTTCCAGCGTAGCGAGTTGCTCATCGACGGGTTTATGGAAAGCCTGAAGATCGCGATCCTTGCAACTGTCGGCGGCATCTTGCTGTCGATCCCGATCGCCTTCATGGCGGCCAGGAATATCGCACCGCTCCCGATCTATTATTTTGGCCGGGCGGTCATCATCATCGCACGCAGCTTCCATCCGGTAATTGTCGCCATCATCTTCGTGAAAGCGGTCGGTTTTGGTCCCTTCGCGGGTGTCCTGACGCTGATCGTCTACTCCATCGGCTTTGTTGCCAAGCTGCTGGCGGAAAAGATCGAGGAAATCGATCCAGGGCCCGTCGAAGCCATGAAGGCAGCGGGCGCACCGTTCCTGTCGACACTGGTTTACGCGGTGTTCCCGCAGATCATGCAGCGCCAGATCGGCCTCGGCATCTATCAGCTCGACAGTAACCTGAGAGCCTCGGCGGTCGTCGGTATCGTTGGCGCGGGCGGCATCGGCGCCACCCTGGCGAATGCCTTCGGGCGCTACGACTACGACTTCGCCCTGGCCATCACCATGGTCATCGTGGGTGCCATCCTGATTTCCGAAGCCGTCAGCGGTGCAATCAGAAAGCGGATCGCATAATGGAACAGGTACAGCTCCAAGACTGGGCGCGTTACACGCCGGCCCAACGGTTTCAGCGCTACGGCTACTTTGCCCTGACCGCACTCGTCGTTGCCTGGGCCCTCGGCAGCGTCAACATCATCTGGGCCTGGGTGTGGGACGCGCCGACCCAGATGGGCGATCTTTTCAGCCGCATGGTGCCTCCAGACCCTACCCACCTCGACCAGATTCTGAGTGCGTTGTGGGAGACGGTAAACCTTGCCACAATCGCCACGGCTATGGCGGTCGTGCTGGCTCTGCCGGTGGCCTATATCGCCGCGCAGAACACCACGCCGAACGCACTGACGCTCTGGCTTGGCCGGTTCATCCTGGTCTCGTCGCGTTCGGTGAACACCATCATCTGGGCCCTGTTGTTCGTGGCAATCTTCGGCCCGGGTGTGGTTGCCGGCATCGTTGCAATCATGTTCCGTTCCATCGGCTTCCTGGGCAAACTTCTGGGCGAAGCCATCGAGGAAATCGATCCGAAACCGGTCGAGGCGCTGAAGGCGTGCGGCGCAAGCCATTTCAAGGTGGTGCTCTATGCCATCGTCCCCCAGGTCATGCCGACCTTCTTTGCGGTGACTATCCTGCGCTGGGACATCAACCTGCGGGAATCCACGGTTCTCGGGCTGGTCGGGGCAGGGGGCATTGGTGTGATCCTGCAAGGGGCCATCGATACCTTCAACTGGCAGGAAGTCTCCATGGTGCTCCTGGCCATCATCGCCCTGGTGGTGGTGGGTGAGGTCGTATCGTCCTACCTGCGGCGCAAGATCCTCTGAAAAGAGCCGGAACCGGTTGCCAGGATTGAAAAGCCGTTCTGGCGAACTGAAAAAGATGGCGCGGCAGCGGGAAACCTCTGCCGCGCCATTTGCTTTGTGGAAACTCTTGGTCATTTGGTCCGAAACCCGTCTGAAACGAAGCGGCCTTTCTTGAACTTTTCTTCGTTTCAGTGATGATCGAAACAAGACATTGCCACCAACCGCTGATTTGCCATCACCGCTCGGCTGACGAAACAAGACGTCACGTCCGGAACCAGCCCAGCAACCGTCCGGTTTCTGCGGGCGGCCATCACACCATTAAGGCCCGGCCTATGACTGAATCGCTCAAGGGACTTGCCGCCGCGCTTCTCGCATTTGCCCTGTTTTCCACGCATGACGCCATCATCAAGGAACTCGGTGGCAGCTATCCGGTCTTTCAGATCATCTTCTTCACGATGCTTTTTGCCTTCGTGCCGATGTCGATGATGATGCTGGCGGACAAGGCGGTCGACAATTTCCGCCCAAGACACCCCTGGCTGGTGCTGTCGCGGGCAGGCCTGGCCATTATCGCCATGTCCTGCGGGTTCTACGCCTTTACGGCGCTGCCGCTGGCCGAGGTCTATGCCTTGCTGTTTGCCATGCCGCTTCTGATCACCGCCTTGTCCGTACCGCTGCTTGGTGAGACCGTGCGGGCGCAGCGCTGGGCTGCCGTGATCGTCGGTTTGATCGGCGTTCTAATCGTTTTACGTCCCGGCGTGACGGAGCTGACCCTCGGCCATGCAGCCGCCCTGACAGCGGCCTTCGCCAATTCGCTTTCCACCATTCTGGTGCGTAAACTCGGCGGCAAGGAACGCCCGGCCGTCCTGATCCTCTACCCGATGATCCTGTCGATGATGGCCATGTCGATGACGCTGCCTGTCTTCTATGTGCCGGTGGAGCTTCTCGACCTCGGACTTATGGCGGCGATCGGCTTTCTCTCGGTCATTGCCCAGTTCCTGACGATCTCCGCCTACAAGGCTGCGCCGGCCGCGGTCGTGGCACCGCTGCAATACAGCCAGATCCTCTGGGCAAGCCTGTTCGGCATGCTGTTCTTTTCCGAAACACCGGATTTCTACGTCGGCCTCGGCTCTGCAGTCATCATTGCCTCGGGTATCTTCGTCGTGTGGCGTGAGAGCCGGGAGAATGTCTCTGTACAGACCCCGGTCCTGAAAACCGCCAACCCGCGTTTCGATACGGGCCCGCAGCCGAAGTAGGGGGCGAGGGAGACTGGCTCCCAACTGGCGGCTATCCGGACTTCCCACAATACGACAGCCTCATCCTGAGGAAGCGCGTGAGCGCTGTCTCGAAGGATGGGCCGCTTGCTCCTGAGTATGTCGCCCATCCTTCGAGACACGCAGAAATGCGCTCCTCAGGATGAGGCCGTGGGGAAGGCGGGCGAAGGCCCCCTTGCACCGAAGGGATGAGCTAGGTTCTCGCCTCAGGCCAAACATTCCTCAGTCCAGCCGTTTCTTGAAGCGGAAAGCGGCGACGATCATGCCCAGAACGAAGAACCCGCACATCCAGAGCACGTCGCGGTGCAGCTCCAGCAGTCCGGCGTCCCGCAGGACGAACCCTCTGATCATGCGCATGAAATGGGTCGCCGGAAACGCCTCGGCAATATACTGCGCGATCACCGGCATGCCTTCATAGGGAAACATGAAGCCGGACAGCAGGATGGACGGCAGCAGCACGAACACCGTCATCTGGGTTGCCTGCAACTGGCTCTGGGCGATGGTCGACAGCACCAGGCCCAGTGACAGACTGGCTCCGATGAAAAGCAATGTGCCGACAAAGAGATCGAATATCTTGTCGCCGAAAGGCACGTTGAACAGCAGGTGTCCGAGCCCGAGGATGATCACCGTCTGCAATAGGCCGATGAAGATGTAGGGAATGATCTTGCCGATCATCAGCTCGATCGGCCGCACCGGTGTGTTGATCAGCATTTCCATGTTGCCGCGCTCGCGTTCGCGCACGATTGCCGCCGATGTGAACATGATCATGGTCATGGTCAGGATGATGCCGACCAGGCCGGGCACGATGTTGATGGCGGTACGCTGTTCCGGGTTGAAAAACAGGGCCACCTCGAAGGTCGGCGTCGACCGGTTCGGGGCCTGACGGTTCAATTCTGCCAGCGGCATGTTGCGCAGCGACTTGATGGCGCCTGCGATCATGGTGTCGGAGCCGTCGACGATCCACTGGGCAACAGGGCGGCTGGTTTCTTCGTCGGTGGAAGGCGGCGTGCCCAGGTTGGCGGCGGGCGAGCGGGCGACCCTCTGGGAGAGGTCGTCCGGCAGAATGAAGGCGGCGCGCACGCGCGCGGCCTTGATCGCGGTTTCCGCTTCCTCGATGCTGATCAGGCGTTCGGTCACCTTTACGACACGGGTCGCTTCCACCATCTGGATCAGGATCCGGCTCAGCCCGGTCTGGCTGTGATCGACGACAGCTACGGGAATATCACGAATGTTGGTGTTGATGGCGTAGCCGAACAGGATCAGCTGGATCAACGGGATCATGATGACCATGCCGAAGGTCATCCGATCCCGGCGCAGCTGGCTGAGCTCCTTGAAGAAGATGGCCGATATCCGTGAAAGGGGTCTGATCATTGTCGGCCTTCTCCCGTTGCCGTCACGAAGACATCTTCCAGGTTCGGGCGCACCTTTTCGATCAACGTGGCACCGTTGGTCTCGTCCTTGTTTTTCAGGAACGCTTCGGGATCGGCAATGTCGTCCCGCACCAGAACACGCAGGCGTGCACCCAGCTGCGCGGCGGTGATGATGCCTTCCGTTCCCAGCAGCCGGCGGCGGATTTCGCGCAGGTTGGGGCCCTCGATTTCCACGACATTGGCACCCATTGCCGCCATCAGGTCCTTCGGTGCCCCGTCAGCACGTTTCTGGCCTGCTTCCATGATTGCAATCTTGTGGCAGCGTTCCGCCTCGTCCATGAAATGCGTGGTCACGACAATGGACGTTCCGCCATCGACCAGGTCGAACAGCTGTTCCCAGAAATGGCGACGCGACTCCGGATCCACGGCCGAGGTCGGTTCGTCCAGAAACAGAAGCTGCGGTTCGTGCAGAACCGCGGTTGCCAGCGCCAGGCGCTGGCGTTGCCCGCCGGACATCTTGCCTGCGAACCGGTCACCCAGCTCGCTCAATTCATATCGCTCCATGACCTCGGCAATGCGCTGCTTCTTCCGCTTCGATGGCAGGCCGTAGATCGTTGCCATGAAGTTGAGGTTCTCCAGAACCGTCAGATCGCCGTAGAGCGAAAAGGCCTGGGTCATGTAGCCGATCTTGTATTTCAGGGTCTCGGCATCCTTGGGGACGGAAAGCCCCAGCACTTCGACGGTGCCTTCGGTCGGCGTGAGAAGGCCCGTCAGCATGCGCATGGCCGTGGTCTTGCCGCAGCCGTTGGGGCCAAGAAAGCCATAGATCATGCCACGCTCGATGGTCAGATCCAGCCCGTCGACCGCCCGGAACCCCTTGAAGCTTTTCACCAGGCCCTCGGCCCGGATCACGATGTCGCCGTCGTTTGAACTCACGGCAGAACAACCTGGGCCGGAACGCCGTTTGGCAGGTCGTTGGCGCTGTCGGGCAACTGCACTTCGGCGACATACATCAATCGGGCGCGCTCGGATTGATTGAGCGCGTAATAGGGCGTGAAGGAAGCTTCGGAGCTGATCCAGCGCACAGTGCCTTCGATCGGCTTGTCGAGGCCGTCAATTCGCACCTCCAGCTTGTCGCCCTGCTTGACCTTTACCCGGTGCGGTTCGGGAACATAGACGCGGGCATAGGGTGCATCGCCGGCCAGCATCACAACGACCGGACTGCCGACCGTCACTCGTTCCCCAAGGTTCCAGGGAAGGTTGTCGAGCGTGCCATCACGCGAGGCGGTGATGGTCAGATCGGACAGGATCTTTTCCTGGGTGGCGAGGCTTGCCTGGGCGGCCTCCAGTTCGGCCTTGGCTATGTCGAGGTCTTCCGGTCTAGTGCCGGCGACAAGCTCCTTCAGTTGTTCCTGCGCACTTTTCAGGGTCGCGTCGGCTGCATCGCGCGCAGCCTTGGCACTGTCGAGCTGTGCCTGGCTTGTGGTGCCGCGTCCGGTCAGGTCGTCGTAGCGCCCGAACGAAGCCTGTGCATCTTCCAGCTCTGCTTTCGCACCCGCTACGGCCGCGCGGGCCTTGGCTATCTCCTCGTCGCGGGCGCCGTTTTCAAGCTTCACGAGATTGGCCTTGGCCTTCTGCACCTCTGCCTTCGCCTGGGCGACGATGGCCTGCTGTTCGGCCGGGTCCAGTTGAGCCAGCACGGTGCCCTTCTTGACGAAGGTTCCTTGTGGCACAGGCAACTCGACCAGAACCTCATTTGCTGTTGCGGTCAGTGCGACCCTGTCTCGCTCGAGGTTTCCAAGGGCAACATTCCCATCTTCACCGTAACAACCGGCAGCAAACAGGCACACGGTGGCTGCGAGGACACTGCGCAGACGGGGTGTAGACATGAATTCCTCCCTATGGATCAAGGGTATGCGGCAAGAAGGGTATCGCCTTGCCGCCACCATAGCCTGCTTCGCGGGCCTGTGCCATGGCTGGTTGAGGCCGGTTCGGACCTGCCGTCTTCGGGGCAATGCCGTGCGTCAACACCGGGCATCAACACCGGGCATGTCAAGCAGGAGGGTGCAGGTCCGGTCTTCTGCAAGCGATACGAAAAAGGCCGCGGTTTGAGCCGCAGCCTTTCTTGCAAAAACGACAGGAACGAACGCCGTCAACTCGCCCGCTTGAACACGTTGTACCAGCGCTTCCTGGGAACGGTGATAGCCCGTTCGAGGATTTCCGCAGCATAAAGCGAAGCGTTTTCCCGGGCCTTGCCGACACCGGAGACCAGCGACGTGTCGAGGCCGGAGAGGCCGCCGCCGAATTCGAAGAGATCGCGGAACGCGGCGCGTTCCACAATCGGGGTCATAAGAACGTCGATATTCTGGGCGGAAAGGAAGTCCTGGACCGCCTTCATGGCACGCGTTGTCACCGCGGCATTGGTACGGGTCAGAACCACGCAATGCTTGATGTCGTGGCGGACAATCTTTTCCAGCTTCTTGATCAGGGTCAGGATTTTGGCGCCACCGCGCGCATCCATCGAAGACCCCTGGATCGGCACGACCACAAGGTCGGACACTGAAAGTGCGTTGGCGACGATGAGGTTTTCGGTTCCTTCAAGATCGACAATCACATAGTCGGACGTTTCGGCGGCAAGTGTGATCTGCTCTGTAATGGAGGCCGGCGAAATTTCGCTGACGACGTTGATGCCCGGGCTCTTGCGTGGCAACTCGTACCACTTCGAGATCCATTTCTGCGGGTCCGCATCAAAGATGGTGACACGCTTTCCCCGTGCTGCGACTTCTGTCGCCAGCAGCAGAGCCGCCGTGGTTTTTCCGGCGCCGCCCTTTGCGTTTGCGAAGGAAATGACTGGCATCTGGCTTCTCCTGACCTTGCCGAGCATTGTCTGGAGCAACTTGCGTCTGCGAGCGCATGCCGAAAGCTGCCCAACACCTTGAAGGCGATCTGTCAGCGGGTTCCCGAGTGTTCCGTTGCAAATCCGCTTGTGTCGCCGATGACCCATTGCAGGCCTATCTGTCTGGCAGTCTTGGATTTTTATGGTTACCAAATCCTTAAATTCGCAATTTGCAGCAGACTTATTCAACAAACGTTAGGATTTGTGGATAAAGACCAGCAAAGCGCCTTGGCACTATTTGCAAGGGTCTGGTGAAAAGCTGCGTTCAGCCGCAATGGGCAGCCTGGATGACGCGAATTCGACAACAGCAACGCCTCGTGCGTTTTCTGTCTGGGGTGGAGAGAAATCCTGCCGGATTTTGGATCGCCACCGATTGCATGCGCCTTGGGTGCCGCGTAGGTTGTCGGTGCGGAAGGGGTGCCTGAATCGGTGGTCTGCCGCTGTTGATCGGTCTCATGGTATTAGGGGCACTTGTCCGCGTTGATTTGAACGCCAGATGCTTTGGGGTCAGAATTATGTCTTTGATCCGCGCCTTGAAGGACGCCACATGCTGCACCGATTTCTCAACTCCCGCCCGGCCTGCTTGATCCGGAACCTTCTGCTTTGCGGGGTGTTGGCATATGCGGGCACGGCAGGGGCGGCGTGGGCTGAGGCCCTTAAGCCTTACAAGGATGGGCTGTTCAGATACAAGAAGGTCTCCGAAACGCTCTATGATGGCGATTTTATCGTCGTTGAATATTCCAAACAGCGAGACCTGCGCGATCGCGACGAAGTCGACGAACGCAGGGTCTATGGAAACTATGTCTCCTACAAACCGAAGCGGGGCCGTGGCAGCGGAGAACTGAAAGCCAACGGCCGGGTTGTCGAATTCATGGGCACCGGCAACTGGAAGGGCGGTGCCAATGCCATCGTGATCTACATTCATGGGCAGGGCGGCAACCGCTTTCAGGGCATGAACGACGTTTCGTTCGGTGGCAACTTCAACCGCGTTCAGAACCTGATGGTCAGGAACGGCGGCGCCTACCTGACAGTCGACATAAAGAACTTCGACAATCGCGGCACGGCGGATGTGGCAGCCCTGATCCAGTATCAGAAGCAGCTGTCACCCCGTGCCAAGGTCGTGGTTGCCTGCGGCTCCATGGGCGGCATCATCTGCTGGAACCTGGTAAAGAACGCCAATTATGCCAGCATGCTTTCCGGTATCCTGCTGCTTGGCTCTCCGAAGGATCCCAACTTCCTGTCTTCAGGTGCACTCGGGCGCAACGTGCCGATCTATATGGGGCAGGGGACGCTCGACCAGGTCTACAATTGGGAAGATCAGGCGAACTTCTTCAAACAGATCAAGACCAGGGCTCCGAACTATCCGATCAAGTTCACGCTGTTCGATACAGGCACCCACGGCACCCCCATCCGCATGACCGACTGGCGCCTGATACTCAACTGGATGCTGGGTTAGGCGAAGGCTCGGCGCTGTTCAGGATCAAAACGGGCTCGTGTGAATTGGTCTGCGCGGCGCCTGAGCATACTTGAAGCGCTTTTGCGATTGCCCTAACGTCACTTTTAATTTCAAATTACCCTCTGGGCACCAATGCCTATCATCTGGAAGACGGCTCGAAACCGCCGTTTTCGGCGTGCCAGCCTCGATCCTCGGGTTGGTGTCGCATATCAGGGGGGATGTATCATGTCAGAGTATTTTGATCTCGGCCGCTATACGCGTGTCGTGTCGTCAATACCGGAAGCGCAAGTCTGGTTTGACCGCGGTCTGGTCTGGCTGTTTGCCTATAATCACGAAGAGGCGATTGTCTGTTTCGAAAAGGCGGTGGCGGCTGACCCGGCCTGTGCGTTGGCTCACTGGGGCATCGCTTACGGTATCGGTCCGAATTACAACAAGGCCTGGGAAATCTTCACGCCTGAGGAAAAGGGGCCTGCGCTGGCACGAGCACATGCAGCGCTGGCCACCGCAAAGGCGCTGAAGGAGGCCAGACCGGTGGAGCGTGCGCTGATCGAGGCCCTGGCGTCGCGTTATCCCACAGATCCGGAAATCGAAGACTATCAGCCCTTCAACGATGGCTTCGCGGAAGCGATGAAACCCGTTTACGAAGCCAACAGGGAAGATCTGGATGTCGCGTGCATCTATGCAGAAGCCTTGATGAACCGCACGCCCTGGCAATTGTGGGATTTCCACACGGGCGTGCCGAACCCTGAAGGTTCCACCACCGAGGCCGTAGCTGTTCTGGAACATGCATTTGAGAGGTTGCCGGGCGCCTGGGATCATCCTGGGCTCTTGCACATGTACATTCACCTGATGGAAATGTCGCCGCACCCGGAAAGCGCTTTGCGCCATGGCGACAGGCTGAAGGATCTGGTTCCGGATGCCGGGCATCTTGTGCACATGGGAACGCATATCGATGTCTTGTGCGGCGACTATCAGAATGTGCTCTACCGCAATCTTGCGGCAGCCAAGGTCGACGACAAGTTCAAGGCTTACGCTGGCCCGGCGAATTTCTATGCGCTGTACCGGATCCACAATCTGCATTTCGCCTTCTACGGCGCCATGTTTCTTGGCAGGAAAGGCGCCGCGGTGGAGGCTGTCGAGCGATTGCGCGACGAGGTGCCCGACGAAGTTGTTCGATCGTATCCGGACGTGTTCGAAACCTTCGTGGCCGCCGCACCGCATGTCTACATCCGGTTCGGAATGTGGCCTGAAATCCTTGAGCTCGATCAGCCGGCGGACAAGGAACTCTATGTCACCACCAACGCGTTGATCTACTACGCGAAGGCCATCGCCCTGGCCAACCTCGGCCGTCATGACGAAGCGCTGTCCGCCATGGCGGATTTCACCGCGGCTTATGCGCAGGTGCCCGATAGCCGGATGCTCTTCAACAACACCGCAAGGGATGTTCTCGCCGTTGCAGAGGAAATGATGAAGGGGGAGGTGGCTTTCAAGGCTGGGCGGAGGGAAGAAGGACTTGCCCATCTTCGCACTGCCGTCGACCTGGACGACGGGCTTCAATACGAAGAGCCGTGGTCCTGGCCACAGCCAACGCGCCATGCCTTGGGCGCGCTCCTGATGGAAGCCGGCAAATATGAGGAAGCCGAAGCGGTCTACCGCGCGGATCTCGGATTGGACGGCAAACTGCCGCGCCCGAGCCAGCATCCACGTAATGTCTGGGCGTTGCACGGATTGCATGAATGTCTGGTAAGGCGTTCGGAGAAGGTGGAGCTGCCGCACGTCAAGCTTCTGCTCGACCAGGCCATCGCGCGTGCGGACATTCCGATCCGGGCAAGCTGCCTCTGCCGGGCGAAGGCCGCGTAAAGAAGAGTTCGGGCAGATCAACGACTGGTTTTGGATGCCGCTAAAAAATGACCAGATACCTGCGCCACATGGCTGGGACCGGAGCGGGCGTCTATATCTTGGCGAGCTTGGCCTTCAGCAAACCTTCCGCCAGATGATCGAACACTACGCGGATCCTCTGGCTGGTGTGAAGTTCGCGGTGGGTGACCAGCCAGATTGGAAACGAAACCGGTTCGATATCGGAAAAGGCGGGAACGATCTCGGGGAACCGGGCAGCGATTTCGTCCGCCATGATGGCCAGACCGAGGCCCTGGCGGACGAATTCCCAGGCGACCACACCGCTGGGGGAGCCAAGGCGAATATTGGCCTCGGTCACCTTCAGACCGAAGGCGCGCAGGTAGCTGACCAGCTCTTCGTTGTTGTCGAAGCCGATAAAATCGAGATCTGGCGCATCGTCCCTCGTCAAGGGGCGGCCGAATTGTTCAACCAGTGATCTGGCGCCAAAGATGCGGGCCGGGGCCGCGCGCAGCTTGCGGGCATAAAGGTCTGGATGGTCCGGTTCGACATGTCGAATGGCAATATCGGCTTCGCGTCGGCGCAAGTCGCTCAGGCTGTTGGTACAAAGCACCTTCACTTCCACGCCCGGTGCCTTTTTGCGCAGCTCACGCAAAATATCGGGCAAGAGATGAGCTGCCATCAGATCCGTCGTGGAAACGGTGACCAGTCCTTCGACTTGCTGTGATTTGCCGGATGCCGCAAGGGATATCCGGCTGGCCGCGTCGCCCATGGCGCGCACATGATCAGCCAGTTCGATCCCGGCTTCCGTGAGGATCAGGCTTTTCGACACACGCTCGAACAGGGTCACGCCAAGTGTCTGCTCAAGCGCTGCCACCTGCCGGCTGAGCGTGGGTTGGGTCAGTCCGAGTGCCCGGGCAGCTGCGGAGAGAGACCCTTCCTCTGCCGTTACCAGGAACGCACGGGCCTGGTTCCAGTCGAATGTGATGGTCTGCCAGTTCATGCAAATATGTATATCAACTAGCCAGAATTCGGCAATTCTCATTCATTTCTGAAGCAAGTAGATTTCTTGTCGAAAGGAGACGCCAATGAGCCCGTCATCTTTGATGATCCAATTGGCAAACATCGTTCTTTCGGTTCTGGAGTTCCTGGCTTCACCCACTGGCGGCCGCGATATCGGCCGCGACATTCTTCATCAGATCGGTCTGCGCGGCGGTCGCAAGAAGAAGAAATAGCGGGTACGGGAGTTTCAAGCAGCCTGTGCTTCGAAGCTGTTTCGAAGCACGGATAACTGCGTGCCGGCTGTCATATTTGCAGTCGGACCAGGTTCGACCGGTTACTGCCGTTCCCGCTTATCTGTTAGAAATGGACTATTCGCCATGGCGACAACATGGACCAATGAAATGCCGTCATCTGCCGGTTTCTGGAGCAAGGCTGCGCGCAAATATGCTGCGTCTCCCATCCGCAACCAGGAAGCTTACGAAAAGACGCTGGAGCGTACGACGGAACATCTGGGGCCGCAGGACAGTGTTCTGGAACTGGGCTGCGGCACAGGGTCGACGGCGCTTTTGCTGGCCGGCAATGTCAGGTCTTATCTTGCGACCGATTTCGCCGGCGGCATGATCGAGATTGCACAGGCGAAATTGAAGGGTGGGCCGGACACCGAAGATCATCCGCAAGGGTTGAGGTTTGCCGTTGCCGATGTCTTCAACGACAAGGTCGAGCCGGGGGAAACCGGGTACGATGCCATCCTTGCCTACAACTTCCTGCATCTGGTGGAAAACGCCGAGGATACACTGTCCCGCATTCATCATCTCCTGAAACCGGGTGGGCTGTACATTTCCAAGACCGTTTGCCTGAAAAGGCGCGCGTGGCTGTTTGCTCCCCTCGTCAAGGTGATGCAACTGGTTGGCAAGGCGCCTTTTGTCCGTTTCTTTTCCTTCGACACACTGGAAGACGGCATCCGGTCGGCAGGGTTCGAAATCATCGAGACAGGAACCTATCCTGCACCCTACAGCCGCTTTGTCGTGGCAAGGAAGCTCTGACAGGAGGCGCAGAAAAAGAAGCGTCCCGGATATTTCTTAAATCGATTGAATTGGCCGGTTGCAGCGACTTGCAGATGAGGGGTGTTGAGTGCTAGGTGTGATCTGTCTCGCCACACTTGCTCCCTCGAAAGCTGCAAATGCTCGTCCGCGACCGCGCCTTTTTCGCGTCCATGTTCCTGACGGTTCTGGCCGACCAGATCCTCCTGTTTCTGGTGCCGCTGGTGATCTTCCAGATAACCGGCGATGTCGCCTGGTCCGGCCTTGCCTTCTTCTTCGAAACCTTGCCGCGCTATCTGACATTTCCAGTCGCAGGCATTCTGTGTGACCGGTTCTCGCCGATCCTGCTGCTGCGTATCAGCCGCATCCTGCGGGCTGTGGCCTGTATTGTCGGTATAGCCGGCCAGCTTGCATTTGGTGGGGTCTGGTGGCTGATCGGGCTTTCTGCCGTCGTCGGCATTTTCACGACGCAGGGCATGCTGGCGCTGGAAATGGTGCTTGTACGTGCCTTCTCCGACCAGCGTTTCGAAAAAGTGGCGAGTTACGGACAGCTCGCCTCGCAAATGGGCGTCGTGCTCGGTCCGTTGGTCGCCGCCTACCTCATGGCGTTCTGGCCCTGGCAGGCAGTGGTCGTGCTGGCAACGGTCCTGTTTGTGTTGGCCGATCTAGCCTTTTATTTCTGGCCCGGTCAGGCGCGAATGGAAGACGCTCCAGGCAGGCGTGTTTCGCGCCATCCCTTGGCGGACCTCAATCACGCGCTCAAGCTGGTCTGGACATTGCCGGGCCTGACGCGGGCAATCCTGCAGGCCGCCGGCGTCAACCTGATCATTGGCGCGACGCTGGCAACGGCTGCCGCCATGATGACGGGCTTCTTCAGCCAAAGCGAACAGGTCTACGCCTGGCTTCAGGTCGGCGGAGCCCTGGCGACACTTGCCGTCCTGACGCTGACCGCACATGTTGCGCTCAGCCTGAAGACCCTCGGCGTTACGGCTTACGGGTTGATCTGCGCGGGGGCCGTGCTGACAGGCCTTGGAGCCCATCCGCTGATTTATGCGGCAGGTTTCCTGCTGATTTCCGGGTTCGACAAGATGTTCAACATCTATGTACGCACCTTGCGCAAGGAGATCATACCGCCGGAGGAATTCGGCAAGACAACCGGTGTGATCATCTGCCTCAACAATCTGTCGCAGCCGCTGGCTGGCCTCATCGTCGCCATCTTCGCAGCTGGAGACGACGCAAGGGCCGTCCTGCTTGGCCTTGCCGGCGCAATGGCAGTGCTGGGCGTCATGACATTCCGGCGCGCCGCCACGCAGTCGTAACACTTGGCATGGGGTGGAAGATCAGCTGATAGCCGGCTGGTCTCGCAAGGCCGTCAGTCCTTCTGCTGACCGTCTGACGATATCAGCGATCTCGGTGAGCTGGCCTGCCAACGGGCTCCTTCTACGCCAGACCATGCCGATTGTCCGGGTCGGTTCGGGGGCTTCAAAACGCGAGATCGCAACTGATGCCGAACGTGTCTCCACGGGAACAGCCATTTCCGGAATCAGGGTGACACCCATCCCCGCACTGACCATCTGGACAAGCGTTGAAAGGGAACTTGCGTCCAGCACTTCGCGCGGTGGGCCGGATTGCAGGTTGCAGAAGGACAGGGCCTGATCGCGAAAGCAATGGCCTTCCTCCAACAAAAGCAACCGCATCTCGCGCAGGCTGTCGGCGCTCGGCATTGGTGCGTTGGCTTCCCGCGCCGAGCGCACCAGCACGAAGCGCTCGCTGAAAAGGGCCGTTTCCGCAAGTGTGCCTTCGGAAACCGGCAAGGCCACAATGGCCGTGTCGAGGCGGCCTTCGTCCAGCTCGTCGATGAGGTTCGGCGTCACTGTCTCGCGCACATGAATGTCCAGCTCCGGATAGCTCCTGGTCAATGCTCCGACAACGCTCGGCAGAAGATAGGGGGCGACAGTCGGAATGACGCCGATGCGCAGCCGCCCGACAAGCCTTTCGCGTGATGCCCTGGCAAGGTCACCCAGCTCCTCGGTGGCCCGCAGGATGTCGCGGGCACGCTCGGCGGCAACTTCACCAAAATGTGTCAGGCGGATTTGTCTGGCCCCGCGTTCGAACAAGCTCGCGCCGAGCACTTCCTCCATTTCCTTGATCTGCATGGACAGCGCCGGCTGCGAAATGGCGCAGGCCTCGGCTGCCTTGCCGAAATGACCGTGCCGGGCGAGGGCCTCGAAATAGCGCAACTGTTTGAGGGTGATATTGATCATAAGAATAACTTATCGAACTTATCAGAAAATTCAACTTCCTCTGATCGATTGCCTTTGCTAGCGTCAATCTGCACAGACGAGATCAGGTGGCATGCAAACACCCCTTGCGATGCCGGTTGATTTTTGTGCGCGGAGATTTTGGGAGATTTGAGGAAACCGATCTGTCCCGAGCCCATACGGGCCTTGCGGATATCACGGGCGTCTCACGCGGCCCGAATAATCGAACGTTTCAGATGACAGTGGAGAGAGTTATGGACGCTAAGGTGGAAAAGACAGGCGGTTGCCCTGTAATGCACGGCGGCAACACGGCGATGGACAAGCCGGTAACGAAATGGTGGCCGGATGCGTTGAACCTCGACATCCTGCACCAGCGCGGTGCACGCACCAATCCAATGGACCCCGACTTCGACTACCGTGAAGCCGTGAAGGGTCTCGACCACGAGGCAGTCAAGGCCGACGTCCGTGCGCTCATGACCGAAAGCCAGGATTGGTGGCCGGCTGACTGGGGTCACTACGGCGGTCTGATGATCCGCCTGGCATGGCATTCCGCCGGTTCCTACCGCATGCAGGACGGCCGCGGCGGCGCGGGCTCCGGCAACATCCGGTTCGCTCCGCTGAACTCCTGGCCCGACAACGCCAGCCTGGACAAGGCCCGCCGTCTGCTGTGGCCGGTCAAGAAGAAATACGGCAACGCGCTTTCCTGGGCCGACCTGATCATTCTGGCCGGTAACATGGCTTACGAATCCATGGGTTTCAAAACCTTCGGTTTCGGTTTCGGCCGCGAAGACATCTGGGGTCCGGAAACCGATGTCTACTGGGGCTCGGAAAAGGAATGGCTCGCACCGGTCGAGAATCGCTTTGAAAATGCCGATGATGCGACCTCCCTGGAGAACCCGCTTGCGGCGATCCACATGGGCCTGATCTACGTCAACCCGGAAGGCGTGAATGGCCAGCCGGACCCGGTCAGAACCGCAGCGCATGTTCGCGAAACCTTCAAGCGCATGGCGATGAACGACGAGGAAACCGCGGCATTGACTTGTGGCGGCCACACCGTCGGCAAGGCCCACGGCAACCGGTCTGCCGAAGGAATTGGTGTCGAGCCGGAAGCCGCCGGTGTTGAGTCTCAGGGCTTCGGCTGGGCGAACACCGAACAGGGTGGCAAGGCTTCCAATGCGTTCACCTCCGGTATCGAAGGTGCCTGGACGCAATTCCCGATCCAGTTTGACATGGGCTACTTCGACTACCTGTTCAACTACGACTGGGAACTGCGCAAGTCCCCGGCTGGTGCCTGGCAATGGGAACCGGTCAACATGCCGGAAGACAAGAAGCCGGTTGATGCATCTGATCCGTCGATCCGCCGGAACCCGATGATGACCGATGCCGACATGGGCATGAAGATGGACCCCGTCTACAACGAGATCTGCCGGAAGTTCATGGCTGACGAAGCCTATTTCCGCGATTGCTTCGCTCGTGCCTGGTTCAAGCTGACCCACCGCGACATGGGCCCGAAGGTCAACTACCTTGGTCCGGACGTTCCGGCTGAAGACCTGATCTGGCAGGATCCGATCCCGGCTGGTTCCACCTCCTACGATGTGGACGCCGTGAAAGCGAAAATCGCAGCCAGTGGCCTGACCGCTGCAGAGATGATCGCAACCGCATGGGACAGCGCCCGGACCTTCCGTGGCTCCGACAAGCGTGGTGGTGCCAATGGGGCGCGCATCCGTCTCGCGCCACAGAAGGACTGGGAAGGCAATGAACCGGCACGCCTCGCCAAGGTTCTGGCCAAGCTCGAGCCGATTGCTGCCGAAACCGGTGCTTCGGTTGCCGATGTCATTGTTCTGGCCGGCAATCTTGGTGTGGAACAGGCAATCAAGGCAGGTGGCTTCAACGTCTCTGTCCCGTTCGCTCCGGGCCGCGGTGACGCAACCGACGAACAGACGGATGCAGAGTCCTTTGAAGTTCTGGAGCCGCTCGCTGACGGCTTCCGCAACTGGCAGAAGAAGAAATACGTTGTCAGCCCGGAAGAGATGATGCTCGACCGTGCACAGCTCTTGGGCCTGACCGCGCGTGAAATGACTGTCCTGGTGGGCGGCCTGCGCGTGCTGGGGACCAACTACGGTGGTTCCAAGCATGGTGTCTTCACCGACCGTGAAGGTGCCCTGACCACGGACTTCTTCGTCAACCTGACCGACATGGCCAACAGCTGGCATCCGGTTGCTGACGGTACCTACGAAGTGCGCGACCGTCAGCTGGGCACGTTGAAGTGGACCGCAACCAGCGCAGACCTGGTCTTCGGCTCCAATTCCATCCTGCGGGCCTATGCGGAAGTCTACGCTCAGGACGACAACAACGAGAAGTTCGTGAAGGACTTCGTTGAAGCCTGGACCAAGGTCATGAACGCAGACCGGTTCGACCTGATCTAAGGACGGTATCTGCAATTTGAGACAGATGGCGGCGCCCCGGGGTTTCCCGGGGCGCCGTTTTCTTTGGGCGGGCTTTCCGTCCGGTGCTGATTTTGCGCTGCAGCAGATCATTTTCATCAGCACTAACCCTTATCTCCTTGAAAAGGTCATTGTTCCGTCACAAGGTTTATGTTGCACTGCGAAGCAGTTTCAGGTTGCGCTTGAGACAGCGAAGTGTGGTGGTCGGCCGGTTTCCCTCCGTCCTGGCCGCCCAAGGTTTCGGGAGCTGTGCGCATATGTTTGATTTGACGGGCCACAAGGCCCTTGTTGTCGGGGTCGCCAACGATCAGTCCATCGCCTATGGCTGCGCCAAGGCCTTCCGTGCGCAGGGAGCAGATCTGGCGATCACTTATCTGAATGAGCGGGCCGAAGCCTACGTGCGGCCTCTGGCCGAACAGCTCGATGCGGAAATCATTGCCCCGCTCGACGTGCGTAATACCGAACAGATGGATGCGCTGTTTTCCGAGATTGAGGCCAAATGGGGCCGTCTCGACACTTTGCTCCATTCCATCGCCTTCTCCAAAAAGGAAGACCTGCACGGCCGTGTGATCGACTGTTCCGCGGACGGCTTTTCGCTGGCCATGGACGTTTCCGTCCACTCCTTCCTGCGGCTTATCAAAAGGGCCGAGCCGCTCATGCCCCATGGTGGTACCTGCATGACAGTCTCTTTCATGGGCGCGCAGAAGGTCGTCGAGAACTATGGCGTCATGGGTCCGGTCAAGGCCGCGCTGGAAGCGGCCACCCGCTACGCGGCAGCCGAGCTCGGATCGAAGGGGATCTCGGTCCATGCGCTGTCGCCAGGTCCGCTCAAGACTCGTGCCGCATCGGGCATTGCCGAATTCGACGCATTACTGAACGACGCGGCTGAGCGCGCGCCGACACACCAACTGGCCACGATCGACGATGTCGGGGCCTATGCCGCCTTTCTTGCCAGCCGGGAGGCGTTCAACGTCACCGGGGCAGTGCACCCGATCGACGGTGGCTACAGCATTCTTGGATAGGAGGTCCTGATGAAGGACATTTTTGACGCGCTTGAAAAAGGCCAGAACGAATTTCTGGAATCGCTGCATGATGCCACCGCCTGGGGGCCTTCGGAGCGTTTTACGGCACTGCAGGCCCAGGCGACGGAGCTGTCCAACCTTGCGGAACTGATGGGCAGGGGACTGACCAAGCACCTGACCCGGATCTCGGACGATCACAAGACCCGTTGGCAGTCGAATATTTCCGAGTTCGGCAAAGCCGTGGAAGCGATGGGCGGTGCGCAGGAAAAAGGATCTTTATACAAGGCCTGGGAAGACTACTGGAAGGATGCGGCCCAGCGCATGGTCCTCACAATGGACACGCTTCGTCAGCGCGGTGACATCTTCCTGGATCACGAAGAGGCCGGCTGTCCACCTGTCCTGATCTATGATTATGAAGTGGTTCTGGATGGTGCCGATCTGCCGCGCCCCAGCTGTTACATGCTGCTGAAAATCATTCCGCCCGCAGATCTGCCGTGCCGTGATCCGAAACCCTGGAAACGGCCCTATATCATCATCGATCCACGGGCCGGACACGGAGCCGGGATCGGCGGTTTCAAACCGGACAGTCAGGTGGGCGTTGCCCTGCATGACGGTCACCCGGTCTACTTCGTTGCCTTCAAGCGCATGCCGGAGAAAGGCCAGACACTGGCGGACGTCACCCATGCCGAGGCGGCCTTCGTGCGCAAGGTCATGGAGCTTCACCCCGAAGCTCCGAACCCGGTGGTGACCGGGAATTGCCAGGGCGGCTGGGCGACGCTGCTGCTGGCTGCCATGAACCCGGATCTGACCGGGCCGGTCATCCTCAATGGGGCGCCTGTGTCCACATGGTCCGGCCGGGTCGGTGAAAACCCGATGCGCTACAATGCCGGTGTCCTGGGTGGGACCTGGAACGCGATGTATTACTCCGACCTTGGTCATGGCATCTTTGATGGCGCCGACATCGTGCAGAACTTCGAACTGCTCAATCCGGCCCGGAACTACTTCGGCAAGTACTACGATCTCTATGCCAAGGTCGACACCGAGCCGAAGCGTTTCCTGGAGTTCGAACGCTGGTGGGGCGGGTATTTCCTGCTGAACGAAGCGGAGATGAAGTGGATCGTCGAGCAGCTCTTCGTCGGCAACCGTCTTTCCAAGAATGAGGCACAGCTTGAGCCCGGCCGAAACGTCGACATCAAGCATATTCGCGCGCCGATCATCGTTTTCGCCAGCTATGGCGACAACATCACACCGCCGCAGCAGGCCCTCAACTGGATCATCGACACCTACACGGATGAGCGGGAAATCGCCATTCGTGGCCAGCGGATCATCTATATGGTCCACGAACAGGTCGGCCATCTCGGCATTTTCGTGTCCTCCAAGATTGCGAAGAAGGAGCACACGGAAGTCACCTCGACACTGAAGACAATCGAGGCGCTGGCGCCAGGCCTCTACGAAATGACCATCGACGACTATGAAGGCCCGCTGCTGGAGCGGGAATTCACGGTCAGCTTCCATGAGCGCAAGATGGAAGACCTGACGAAGATCGATGATGGCCGGGACGATGAAATACCCTTTGCCGCTGTTGCCCGTGCATCCGAGCAGCAGGCCGAATTCTACGATGTTTGCGTACGGCCTTTCGTGCAGGCTTTCGTCACCGAGCAGAGCGCAGATCTGCGTCGCAAGAGCCATCCGCTCAGAATGCAGCGTGCGCTGTTCTCCAGCCTCAATCCGGCTCTCGGCTGGTTGCCTGGCATTGCCGAACGTGCAAGGAACGAAAGGTCTCCGGCCGCTGCAGGCAATCCGTTTGTCGAACTGGAAAAGGTCAATGCAGCCCTGATCGAGCAGTCCATGGACCTTTTCCGGGATTTGCGCGACACAGCCTATGAGAACCTCTTCTATTCCATCTGGGGTACGCCCTACATGCGCTGGTTCGGCCGGACCAAGCAACCGGGCCGGACGCTGAAGCGCAAGGACGAGTTGCGCAGCTTGCCGCCGGTACAGGCAGCCCTGATGCATATCGAGGAAGGCGGTTTCTGCGAAGCGGTGATCCGTATGCTGATCCTGCTTGCCGATAGCCGGGGCAATGTTCGCCGCGACCGTCTGGAACGCTCAGCCCGTGTCCTGACACAGGACGAACCGTTCAAATCGCTCAATGCGGACGAACGCAGCTTCATTCTTCAGGAACAGACGCTGATCGTCGAATTTGCCCCCGAACTGGCAATCGAAACCTTGCCAAAGCTTCTGAAAACCCCGGAAGAGCGGGAACTTGCGGCCAAGGTTGTGCGGTTCATTCCCGGTGCAATAGACGAAATGACGCCGCATACACTGGAAACGCTGCAGCAGTTCCACAAGGTGCTGGGCCTGCCGCCTGTTTCGGGAGACATCACGGAAGATCCCCTTGCCGTGACCGATGTAGTCGTCGAGCCGGGCAAGGAAGACGCCCGAGCGGCACAGGAAGAGGCGGCGAGCAAGGCCCCCGCGCAGTCGGCGCCAACGCGGACAGCTCCCGTTAGGGCGGCTTCAGCTGCGGCAGTGCCGAGCAAATCGTCTCCTCGCAAGACTGCAACGCGAAAGGCAGCGGCGCGTAAGACGACGGCTCCACGCAAATCACGCAGCAGTGCGAAAAAACCGCAGGAACCGGCTGAATAATAATAGGGGGCGTCCGGGCCTCTCGGACGCCCCCACAGAGCCCCCCTGGAATTATTTTTGGAGTTTGGCTCTGATCTGAAACGGTGTTTCGCTTAGCAGGCTAAGACATGTTTCCGGCAATCCGGCACGGGTGGCGCCGATGTCCGACCGCCGGATTTGTCCGTTAAGCATAGCAAGATCGGTGCTGCTCACAAGTGCCGGAACGCTGCTTCCGGCAGGAATTTGAGCTGCCGAATTTCGAACTCTGTTTTTATTACATTTTTCGCTACGCTCCTGCGTGATGGCGAAAGACAAACTTCCTATTCGCCACCCGAATGCCTACTTCTTGTCCGAAGCAGAGCCGCTCGCGGTTGGGAACCCGTGTACCTGGGTGAGGGAAAACCCTGCTGCGAGAGAAAAATGAAGAGAAATCTGGCGGAGCCGCATGTTCGACTGGGCCTATAAGAAACGCTTGAAGGACGACCTGGAACTTTGGGTCGAGAAGGGCTGGGTGAGTTCTGCCGGTGCAACGGCCATATTGAAGGAGCAGGAACAGGACGACGGTCGTTCACGCCTGCCCATGGCCCTTGCCGGAATTGGAATGGTCTGCGTGGCTTTGGCGCTGCTGGCGTTCATTGCGGCAAACTGGGGAGCTATCCCGAAGTCCGTGAAGCTCGTCGGCATTGCATTGCTTGTCGTTGCGAGCAACGGTCTTGCGGCCTTTGCCGCTACAAGAGGGCGCAAGGGTATCGCGGATCTTGCCACTGGCTTTGCAACGCTGGTTTTTCTCGGTGGCATGGCGCTGGTCGGACAGATCTTCCACTTGCCTGCCGACTGGCCCGGTGGTGCTTTCCTTGTCTGTCTCGGTGCATTGGCTGCCGCGTGGCTCACCGGTTCGAAAACATCCCTGATCGTCGCTGCCGGTGCTGCCATAACCTGGCAGGTCATGCGGTCCGAATTCGGTTCGGCACCGCTGATGGAAGATCTGATCGGGCTTCTCCTTCTTGTCGCGGTGTTTGCACATCCGGTCGTTCATCCCGCACGGCTTTCGCGCTGGGCCGCGATTTCGCTGCTCTGGGTAACTTATGGCCGCTGGTTTGGCGAAACAGCGGAACTGATGAGCTCCAGCGATGATTTCATCACTGCAATGTTCCTAGCTGGAACCGGTGGTATGGCGGCCGCGATGATGTTGCTCGATCCCGTTGCCGATCTTTTTGTGAAGTGGTCAAGCGACCGGCCGACGCGCAGTCATGGGCATTGGCTGATGGCAAGGTCCCTTCAGGATGTCGGTATTCTGGTCTTGTCGGTGCTGGTCGTCCTGGCGCTCGTGTTTGTTCCCGAGGTTGCGGATGAACCGACCTTGGGCGGCCTTGCAACACTCCCTGCCATGGTGCCGTTGGCCGTCGCTCTGGCTCTCCTGGTGACAGGCCTGCTGCTATCCTACAAGACCGTGAAGTCGGGGGCGCTCTTCGGGGCAACCGGCCTGGCGCTCGTGGCCGTGCTGATGCCGGTTCTGACAGCCAACGTTCTCGTGCTTGCAGCCTTTGTTCTGGCCGCACTAATCGGTCTGTGCGCGCTGGGGACATGGTATAACAACAGGTTCTGGATGCTTTGTGCCTATTTCGGCCTGACTGCGGTCGCGCTCTGGCTGCTTCAGGTCACCATCGGCAGTTTGCTGGGGCAGTCGCTGTTCTTCCTGGTGGCAGGAGTTCTGCTGCTGGGAATGGCCCTTTGGCTGGCGCGTCTGATGAGGCGCGGTGGCCGGACGCCGGAACAAGGTGACGTCACCGGGGAGGTTCAGGAATGACCACGGCAACTGCAACTCCCGTTTCAAAACCGCAGTCCCGCGCCCAATGGCTGCTTTGGGGACTTCTGGCCCTGATCCAGCTTGGCCTCATCTCAATCCCGTTGTTCGACCGGCTGGACGTGCAACACAGCGGAACCGCTGTTTCGCTTGCCGTGGTGCCGGTTGACCCGAGAGACCTGCTCCGTGGCGACTATGTGGTGATCAATCTTGCGATCGGTACCATTTCCAGGACGGTGCCCGGAGCTGACAAGGTCCAGTCGGGAGACAGCATCTTCGTCGGTCTGAAGTCAGAAGGAACGGGTGCTGCGGTGCCGGTCCTGATCGCGAAGGAAAGAGCTGACGCCGGTGATCTGGCGATCGCCGGTACCGTTCGCTCCGTCCTTGGTGACGAAATACGGGTGGACTACGGTATCGATGCCTTCTTCCTGCCCGAGGGCGAGGGACTTGAAATCGAACGCATGGACACATCGCGCATTCTTCTTGAAATCTCGTTGACCGAAGACGGCCGGTCACTGCCGGTAAACCTGCTGGTGGATGGAAAAGCATTCCGGTCTGATGCGATCTTTTGACCTTCGGCCATTCTGGCGGTATGAGCGCGTCAGGTGAAACCCGTCTGAAAGACCGCCATGTCCGATCCCGCGCTCGATACACTCGTATTGCCTCTTGAAACCGGGGCTGTCGAGCTTGCCGACAAGAGTCGCGTCCTGTTCCTGCGCGCAAGGACAGGGCGTTCGCTTGCAGCGCTTGCGGACACAGATCTTGTTTGCGAACAGAGTTTCGCACCAGACCGGGATGCGCTGCAAAAGGCAGGGCTGAAGGTAGACGCGGAGACGGAAGACAAAAGCTTCGACGCTGTTCTCGTTCTTCCCGGTCGTCAACGGCAGGAAGCAAGGGCACAGCTTGCCCGTGCGGTTTCAAAGACACGGCCGGGCGGAACCGTGATGGCCTGCGCGCCCAACACCGAAGGTGCCAAGACGCTGGAAAGCGATCTTCAGGAGCTTCTGGGCAGCGCCGAGAAAATGACCAAGAACAAGTGCCGGGTTGTCTGGAGTGAACTTTCCGATGATAGCCTGAACACCACGCTTCTCGCCGAATGGCTGGTACTCGATGCGCCGCGGACCGTGCTTGACGGCGCATTCGTCAGCCGGCCGGGCATCTTCGCCTGGGACAGGATCGACCCGGCCTCCAGACTTCTCGCAGACCTTGTGCCGGCAACGCTGAAGGGCAGAGGCGCTGATCTTGGAGCGGGCTTCGGTTATCTGACACGTGCCGTTTTCGAGAAGGCTCCGAAGGTCACTTCGATGGATCTCTACGAGGCGGAAAAGCGTGCGCTGGATCTGGCCGAACAGAACCTGGCTGCCTTCAAGGGCCTCAGAACGATGAACGGCATCTGGTCGGATGTGACCCAGGGCATCGAAGGACCTTACGACTTCATCGTCTCCAATCCGCCGTTCCACCAGGCCGGCAAGGCAGATCGCGCTGACGTCGGTCAGGGCTTCATTCGCGCCGCTGCCCGCGGACTGCGGCCGGGTGGCGAGTTCTTCATGGTCGCGAACCGGCATCTTCCCTACGAGCACACGCTGGGCGAAGTCTTCGCCGATGTGAAACAGCTCGCCGACGAAGGTGGCTACAAGGTGATCCGGGCCGTCAAAGGCAAGGGAGGTCGGTAAGATGCGTCTTGTAAAACTCCTTGCCAATCTCGGCTATGGCAGCCGGAAGGAAATGCAGGTCGCCATCCGCAACGGGTGGCTCACAGACCGCGAGGGCAGCCGTTTGAAGGCGGATGCCAAGACCGCTCACGAGGACATCCTCTTCGACGATGAACCGCTCGACCCCGCACACGGGGTGGTGATCCTGATGAACAAGCCGCTTGGCTACACTTGCTCCATCAAGGATCAGGGCCGGCTGGTCTATGACCTGTTGCCGGACAGGTTCCGCATGCGCAAGCCGGTTCTGTCCACGATCGGTCGGCTGGACAAGGAAACGTCCGGTGCCTTGCTGTTTACCGACGACGGCACATTTCTGCATCGCGTCATCTCGCCAAAGTCCGAAGTTCCCAAGATCTACGAAGTGACGCTCGACCGCCCGATGAAGGGCGACGAAGGCGCGCTGTTTGCCTCCGGCGACATGATGCTGGAAAGTGAAGACAAGCCGCTGAAGCCGGCGGAGCTTCAGGTTCTGGACGAAACCCATGCCCGGCTGACCCTGCATGAAGGCCGGTATCACCAGGTACGCCGCATGTTTGCGGCAACGGGCAATCATGTCACCGACTTGACCCGCAGTCACATCGGCGGCCTCGGTCTGGAAGGTCTCGAAGAGGGCAAATGGAAAGTGCTGTCCGAAGAAGAAAAGACACGCATTTTCGAAGGCGGATGAGGTCACGGTTTCCTGTTTCTGCTGCGAACCAGGATTTTTTTGTGATGAGAGGTTTCTCTCTTAAGTTTAATAATTTCAGGCACTTATATTTTATCTGATCGCCAATTTCTGAAAAATTCCAAAAAAGATTTCCCCCTGCTGCATCCAAAATTCGATCTGCCGTGTTTCCGGGAAGTGAGGCCAATCCGATGCCTCCTGCCTTTGAGAGACGGAGATCTGAAATGCCCCTTATTGCACGTAGCCTTCTGACAGCATCCGCCCTTGTTCTTGCCGCTGGCGCTGCTCACGCGACCCCTGCGATCGGTCTTGCCGGTGAAAAGACCCTGGTGGTCATCGATAGCAATTCCGGAAAGGTCACCGACACGATGGAAGTTTCCGGTGTCGACAGCCTGCTCGGCATTGACCTGCGGCCGGCGACGGGGCAGCTGATCGGCGTCAGTGGTGCTCATGAAATCGTCGAGATTGATCCGAAGACCGGTGCGGCAACGGTGATTTCCAAGATGGACAAGATGCTGCCGCTGAAAGACGGGCAGCCTGTCATCGTCGACTTCAACCCAAAGGCCAACAAGTTGCGCTTCATGACCGGTGTGACAAACCACCGGGTTGATATCGAAAGCGGCAAGGTGACCGTCGACGGCAGCCTGGCCTTTGAGGAAAAGGACATGCATGCGGGTGAGGCGCCGAACATCGTTGCTGCCGCCTACATCAACTCCTACGGCCAGCCGGAAACGACGGCGATGTACGACATCGACGCGACCATTGGTGCCGTCATCCGTCAGACTTCGCCGAACGATGGCACCCTTGCGGCCGTTGGCAAACTGGGTGTGGACGCTGCCGAAACCTACGCCTTTGATGTCGCCACCGACGCGGAAGGCAACAACAAGGCCTGGCTGGCAACCGGCACGTGGCTGCACACCGTTTCGCTGGAAACCGGCAAGGTGACCGACAGCTGGGAACTGGGTGGCCTGGAATGGCCGCTGCGCGACATCACGTTCATGACCGCGATGTGAGCCCCATCCAAAACACATACTGACAGAGCATCTTCAGCCCGCTGAATGAACAAGGATGCTCTGGGCTTTGCGGCCCCGTCCCACCTGGTTCGCAAAGCCGATTGCCGGAGCAGCCTGGACCACCCACCCCAGGCTGCTCCGGTCCCTTACCGGTACGACTGGTCCGGCAACGCTTCTGATGCGTAGCACTCAGGAGCCCTGGTGAGATTGAACAAGTGAGACCAACGTGCTGGATATGCCGGAAAGCGTAAGCGAAGTGGATCACGCGGCCCTTCTGGCCGCCTGTGCACGCAAGGACCGGCAGGCCTTGCGACAGATCCTGGAACTGGAAGGCCCCAAGATGCTGGGCATTGCCAAGCGCATGTTGCGCCGGCAGGACCTTGCTGAAGATGCGCTCCAGGATGCGTTGGTCCTGATCTGGCGCAAGGCTTCCCAGTTTGATCCTGCGAAGGGATCCGGACGCGCGTGGATCTACGCGGTCCTGCGGAACAGGACCTTGAACATGCTTCGTGACGGTGCCCGGGAAGCGGCAACCGATGACGACAAGCTGGAACGCCAGATCGACGGCAGCGAACTGAACGAGGCGTGGGAAATGCTGGGCCATGACAGCGAGTTGCGCCGTTGTCTCGGACGACTGGAAACGGAAAAGCGCAGTGCCGTGCTGATGTCCTATATCTGGGGCTACACCCATGGTGAAATTGCCGGCCGTCTGTCGGCCCCCCTTGGAACGGTAAAGGCGTGGGTGCGCCGTGGCCTGACTTCCTTGCGGGAGTGCATGTCATGAGAACGGCCCGCCGAAATCTTGCTGAACTTGCCGACGAATTCGTCATTGGCCTGTGCGACCCAGAAGAACAGCGCGAAGTGGAAGATCGCCTGATGAAGGAGCCGGAATTGGCCGTTCTCGTGGAACTTGCCCGTCAGCGGTTCGCCGCTCTGGACGCCGCGACGCCCCGTGAAGCCGTGCCGGAGAGCCTTTGGCATCGCGTTGAAAGGCGTCTGGACGCGGTGGAAGAGAGTATGGCCGCTCCCGAGACGAAAGACAGTCGTGTTGAAGCGCCGGTGGATCTCAAGTCCGAGAGAGAAAAGCGCAGCAGGCCAATGATGTGGACGGCGGCAGCCAGCCTGGCGGCGAGCCTCGTACTTGCCATCGCGCTTGTCTGGAACCTCATGACGACGGTTGAACCGCAGGTAATTGCCGTGCTTGTCAACGATGCCGGGCAGCCTGTTGCGATGATCGAAGGGGCTGAGAACAACGCGACACAGGTCACGCTTCTGGGGCAGACCGATGTCCCGGCAGGCACGATCCTTCAGCTCTGGACCAAACCGGATCCGGATGGGCCGCCGGTTTCCCTGGGCATCTTCGATGAGCCTAAACAAACGATCCTGCAAGCTGCCGGGTTGCCGGTTCCCAAGCCTGACCAGCTTTATGAGATCACCTTCGAACAGCCGGGAGGCTCTCCAACCGGGTTGCCGACCGGCCCCATCCTCGGCAAGGGTCTTGCCAGGGAGCCTCGCTGATCATCTGTGTGAAAAGCACCGGAAGGTGTAAAGAACTGGAGAGCGCCCGGACATGTTCGGGCGCTCTTGATTATGAGACCCTTAATTTCTTTTTCGGCTGAGGACTCGTATGCGGCTGTCGAATTCGCCGCGGTCGACATAACAGCCGCGCAGATGGCGGAACCCGGTGCCAGGGTCGAAAGCGGCTCGGCCATGCAGGACCCGCCGATTGTCGAAGATCACCATCTCTCCGCCTTTCAGCCGTGTGGTGATGACGTAATTCCTTGATCGGGTCATCTGCATCAAGGTGCGATACGCCCCGTAATAAGCTTCCATTCGATCGGCCGGCAGATCGAAGATCCCGGCGAGATGGGCGTTGAAATGGAGCTCCTGCACGCGTGCGAACAGATCGAGTTCGATCACCGTGTGATGGCGGCGGATGTCGTAGTCCTCGTCGTGAAAGCGAAAGGGCACCGGCGTCTCGGCAAGGAGCCGGAAGGCCTCCGGATCGAGCCGGGCAAGATCGTCCGCAATCGCGAAGCCGTCACAAAAGGTCGAGCCGCCACCTTCTGCTTCATTGGCAAGACAATGCAGGAACTGGAAGCCTGGTGGCAGTTCCTGATTGGCCAGGTCCGTATGCAAAGGAAGGGCATGGGACGTATAGGCCAGGTTATTCGGGTTCGGCTTGGAAATGACCTCAAATGTCGTGCCGAAATTGGTCTCCCGAAGAAAACCGATCCTGCGGGCGACATCGACACCTGCCTCCACGTCGTCAGCCATGCCGTCGACAAGAGCAAGGCCGGTTTTCTTGGCTTCGATCAGGAAAGCGAGAAGGAGATCGTCGTTGACCATCAAGTCGGCGGCCGCCGCGCGCGGAAGGCTTTCCGGGACAAGATCACCGCGCCACAGCGCAGGTTCGATCTCGGCTGGATCGGCAAGTCCGACCCCTGGCCGGTGATCGAACAGCCAGTCGGCCCTGTAGCGGCTGACATGGCCGTCGCCGGACCAGGTAAGAATAATTTCATCCGCATCCTGTTCGGCCTTCGCGATGGAAATATCCATCGCAATGCCGGTCAGGTCGAACTGGCGTTCCTGCGTTTGCGGATGAAACCCGCTCGGGCAGTTGTCGCGAAGCCAGATGTAGGGAAAGTCGGTGCTGGTGCCATCGGTCCAGGCGACAGAAAGCATGCGGTCCTCACCGCGCAAGGTCACGTTCGTCATTTCGAAAATCCGTTGATGTCTTGGAGGGTAAAGACACCGGCAAGAGCCGGCAAACATCAACGGTCGGCGGGGGGCGGCCACCACCAATAGGCCTTGTTATGCGGATTGCCGCCATTGCGGCCGAGAACAGAAACCATCCACGGAACAGCCTGAACGCAGGCGATGCCTGCTGTTGAACCTGAAAAACGCTACATCAAAAAAAGCACCCGGCAAATGAAATTCTGCCGGGTGCCAGTCATCTCAAATAATTTCAGGTTCAGTTCTTGGATGCCTTGGCTGCAAGGGCAATGGCGATGTAGCTCCAGCCGTTGATCAGCACCGAAATGCCGGCCAGAAGGCCAAGCGCCCAGGCGGCCGAACTCGGCAGTTCCAGCCAGATCATGGCACCGGCCACCAGCGACACGAGCCCTGCGATCAGCACCCAGACCCAGCCGTCATGCGGCTTCAGTTTGAAGGCCAGCAGGATCTGGCTGATGCCCTGCGCCACGAAGATGGCGGCAATCACCAGTGTCAGCGCGATGGTTCCCGCGAGCGGGTTCACATAAATCACGATCCCGCCGATGACAGCGATAATGCCGGTGATCAGGTTCCAGAGGAAACTGGCGGTACCATGGGTCTTGAAGGAATTGTAGATCTGAACCAGGCCGCCGACGAATAGCACGGCCGCGATCAGGATCGTCACGGCAATCGACGTTGCCAGGGGAGCGGCGATCAGGATGATGCCACCTATGACCAGCGCAATGCCGAGCGCCAGAAACCAGCCCCAGTTGTCCTGGATCTTTCTTCTCATATTCTCTACGGCCTGAACAGCATCTGTCATTTTGACCTCCTCACGCTCCGGTTGCCGTTGTTGACCGTAACCCCTTTGCAAATAAACGCAATATCCTGATGACAAATTGCCCTGGAAGGGGATCGTTCGACTGTGACTTGACTTTTGATGTGTATATGCACACAAAGCCCGCATGGAAGAAGACGATTTCTCGCTCTGCGTTCTCGACAACGCGCGCAAGGCCGCACGTGCCGTCAGCCGGCACTACGACAAGCTGGCGCGGCAGGTTGGCATGACGGCTGGTCAGTTCTCCGTTCTTGTCTCGATCCGGAAATACGAAGGCGTGACGACGGCAGCACTGGCCAAGCGGCTGTCCATGGAACGAACGACGCTGGTGCGCAATGTCGCTCTTCTGGAGCGCAAGGGGCTGGTCGCATCGCAACCCGTCCGGGACGGCCGCAGCAAACAGTATCGGCTGACCCCGAAGGGTGCGGAGCTTCTTGATACTGCCGTCCCGTTGTGGCGGCAGGCCCAGGCAGACGTGAAGGGACATCTCGGCAGCGATGAATTTCTGCGTGCCATCGACACCCTGAAACGGCTCTCGGAGCTATAGCCGGGCAAAAAGGATTTCCATCTCGGGCGGACTGGCAAACCGCCTCGAAACATCTTAACTGCCGGGGCGGGGGCGCTGGCAAACCAATGTGAGGTAAGACATGCGACGTGTGGTCGTGACGGGACTGGGGATCGTTTCCCCGCTGGGCACCGGGGTAGATGCCTTCTGGAACCGGGTGAAAGACGGCAGCAACGGCATCCGCCAGATCACCCACTTCGATGCAGGTGAGCTGGCTTGCCAGATTGCAGGCGAGGTTCCTTCGAAAGCAGAAGACGAGCATGGCTTTGATGTCGATGCAGTGATGGATCCGCGCGAACAGCGCCGCTCTGACCGGTTCATCCATTTTGCCATGGGGGCGGTTCAGGAAGCGCTGGCCCATGCGGGTTGGGAGCCGAAGTCCGACAGGGACAAGGAACGCACAGGCACGATCATCGCGACCGGGGTTGGCGGGTTTCCGGCCATGACCGCCGGTACGCGGCTGGTGGACGAAAAAGGTCCCCGCCGCGCGTCGCCTTTTCTGGTGCCGTCGTTCCTGGCCAACCTGGCTGCCGGGCAAGTCTCCATCCGGCATGGCCTCAAGGGGCCGATCGGCGCGCCGGTGACTGCCTGTGCCGCCAGCCTTCAGGCCCTTGGCGATGCCGCCCGTATTATCCGTTCGGGAGAAGCCGACGTGATGGTGGCAGGCGGGTCAGAAGCCTGTATCGACAAGGTTTCCTACGCCGGGTTCTGTGCAGCGAAGGCCATGTCCTCCAAACGCAATGGCGATCCGGCCCATGCGTCCCGGCCATTTGACCAGGACCGTGACGGCTTCATCATGGGCGAAGGCGCTGGCATCCTGATCCTGGAAGACCATGACCATGCCACCGCCCGCGGTGCGACGATCCTGGCCGAGTTGGCCGGTTACGGCACCAGCGCCGACGCCTATCACGTTACCGCGTCTTCGCCGGACGGTGAGGGCGGACTGCGGGCAATGCGGCAGGCCTTGTCGACGGCCAATCTCTCGCCCGGTGAAATCGGTTACGTCAATGCGCACTCCACATCGACGCCCGTCGGCGATGCTGCCGAAATTGCTGCATTGACAACGCTTTTCGAAAACCGTGGCAAGGACCTTGCGGTGTCGTCGTCAAAATCTATGTTCGGCCACCTGCTGGGAGCCGCTGGAGCCGTGGAGGCAATCGCCTGCGTCAAGGCCCTGATGAGCGGTCTGCTGCCGCCTTCCCGCAATCTGGAAGCGGCCGACGAGGCCATGAGCCGGTTCGAAATGATCCCCGGCAAGGCCATTGCTCGTGACGTCAACCACATCCTCACCAATGGCTTTGGTTTCGGCGGTGTGAACGCCAGCGCGGTGTTCTCGAAGGTGTGAAACTAAACGACCGTCAGACACTGCTCATTCTTTGAGCTTGGTAAAATGAGAAATCCCATATATGAGAAAATTCTCATTTATGGGATTTTTTGATGTCGAACCTTGATCAAGATCTTGCCCGGCGGCTGACCGAGCTGCGACGGGCCAGAAACTGGCCACTGGAAGATCTGGCCGAACGCACCGGTATCAGCCGGGCAACCCTGTCGCGGATCGAGCGCGGCGATACCAGCCCGACCGCAAGCGTTCTCGGAAAACTTGCCGCGGCATTCGGCCTCTCAATGGCCGAACTATTCGGAGCGGCCTCCGCTACGATCGAGCGCCTTGTTCCTCGGGACGCGCAGGCCGTCTGGACGGACCCGGAGACAGGCTATGTCCGCCGCACGTTAACGCCGGCAGCAAGCGGGTATCGCGGGGCCATGATCGAAGGTTGCATTCCCCCGGGTGCCACCGTTGCCTATGCCGCTCCACCGGTTCCGGATCTGGAGCATCAACTTGTGCTACTGGAGGGGAGCCTGCGGATGGTCATCGGCCCGGATGCCTACGACCTGGAGCCCGGTGATGCCTTGCGGTTTCGTCTCAACGCCCCCAACAGTTACCACGCGTCTGGAACGGTTCCGGCACGCTATTTCCTGACGGTGATCACGCCATGACACTTCCCGTTACCGTGACCGGGCCTCTGCAAGTCCAGCCGTTCACGCCTGAAGCACCCGTCGATCTGATGTCCGCAGATGAGGTGCGCAGGTCGCTTCCCGCCCTGGGGCAGCTTCTGAAAGCATGTGTCGAAGATGGTGCCGGGATCGGCTTCCTGTTGCCGATGCCACAGGACAAGGCGGAATCCTTCTGGGCGAGCAAGCTGCCCGCCATCGAAAGTGGGGAGGCATTTCTGCTTGCCGCGCGTCAAGGTGTGCACATCGCGGGCGTGGTGATGCTTGTGAAGGCAGGAGCCGACAACCAGCCCCATCGGGCGGACGTCGCCAAGCTGATGGTTCATCCGGAACATCGGCGCAAGGGACTTGCCAGAAAGCTCATGTCGGCCATCGATGGCCTTGCCCGTTCCGAGAACCGCTGGATGCTGGTGCTGGATACGGTCACCGGAGATCGGGCGGAAAAGCTCTACCCGACTTGCGGATACCAGAAGGTCGGCGTCATTCCGGACTACGCCTATAACAGCCACGGCCATCTGGACGCGACAACCGTGTTCTTCAAGGATTTACGGTGAGGGGAAGCGATTTGCTTCGCAGTACAGGCGGCGGAGGCCCGAGGCACGGGTCTCCGCTGGGCTTTGCCTGGTTTGCCAGTCGCCAGGATGGCTCAGCTGAGGAAGCAGACCCGCCACGCCTGCGTTAGTCGCTGAATTCCACGGAGTCCGCCTTGACGCCAAGTTCCTCGAGCACTTCCTGAACCGCCTCCATCATGGGCGGCGGTCCGCAAAGGTAGAAGCGGCGGTCCAGATCAGGCACGAATTCCTTGATCATGTCCGCGTCGATCATGCCGTGGTGGCTGCCGGCCGTGTCTTCGTCTGACAGAACGTGATCGATCTTCAGGCCGTCCATAGCCTCAAGTTCCTTGCGGTAGATAATGTCCTCCGAGGTCTTGTTGGCAAAGATCAGCTGGTTGCCGTTCAGCTTTCCCTTCTTCTCCAGGTCCCGGAATATCGCAAGGAACGGCGTGATGCCGGCGCCGCCGGCAATGAACACGCCCGGCTCGTCATAGCGGAAGGTCTTGAACGGATCGGCGATCAGCACGTGGTCGCCCTCCTTCAGCTTGTGAAGGCGCTCCGTAACCCCGTCATGATCGGGGTATCCCTTGATGGTGAATTCGAGAGTTCGCTCTTCGGGCAAGGACGTCATCGTGAAGGGGCGAGTCTCGTCCCGCCATCCGTCTTCATCGAGCGCAATCTCTGTCGCGTCACCGACCTTGAAGTCGAACCCTTCAGGCTCGACAAGACGGAAGCGTTTCACATCGTGAGTGACCTGGTCGATCTTGAGAATGGTCGCCTTGTGCATCTGTGCGTCTCCTTCTTGCTCGAAAAGGAAACGCGACAGGTGGCGGCAGGTTCCGCCAGAACACGGTGTCCAGGCTGGGTGCCATAGGTCCGATTTGGTGCAATGTGCCCGGTGAGGCGCCTAGTGCTCCCGAGACCATGTGATCGCGGTGCCGGAGTGCAGAGCTGGGCGGTCCCAGAGTTGAATCAATTTCTGAAGTTGATGTGCCGAAGAGCTTGCCTAACCTGCCTCGTTCAGCATTTCCAGCTCCAGCCACTGCTCTTCCGCAGCATCCTTTTCATTCGTGAGATCAGTAATTTGCTGGGATATCTTGGCAAATTTGTCAGGGTTCTTCACGTAGAGCTGCGGGTCGTTCATTTCCGCCTGAAGCGTTTCGAGACGTGCTTCAAGTTTCTCGATCGTGTCCGGCAGGGTTTTCAGAAGATGCTGCTGGGTGAAGCTCAGTTTTGATTTTGCCTGAGGCTTTTGCGGCGAAGCCTCTGGAGCGGAAGACTTTTCCTTCTTCACGGGCGCTGCCTTGTCGGCCTTGCGGGCGGTCACGCCTTCGCCGCGCTGTGCCAGCATGTCGGTGTAGCCACCGGCATATTCACGCCACAGGCCGTCGCCCTCCGAGACGATCACGGAGGTTGCCACCCGGTCGAGAAAATCGCGGTCGTGCGAGACGATCAGGGCCGTGCCGGGATAGTCGGCCAGCAGTTCCTGCAGCAGGTCAAGCGTTTCAAGGTCGAGGTCGTTGGTCGGTTCGTCGAGCACCATCAGGTTCGACTTGTTGGCCAGTGCCCGGGCGAGCATGGCGCGGGCGCGTTCACCACCCGACAGCACACCCACCGGCGTACGGGCCTGTTCCGGCGAGAACAGAAAGTCCTTCATGTAGGACATGACATGCTTGGTCTCGTCGCCGATCACCACCGTATCGCCGCGCCCGCCGGTCAGGACCGAGGACAGCGTGTCGTTGAGGTTCAGGTTCTCGCGCTTCTGGTCGAGTGTGACCATTTCCAGATTGGTGCCGAGCCGTGTCGTGCCCGTGTCCGGTGCCAGTTCGCCGGTCAGCATCTTCAGAAGCGTCGTCTTGCCGGCGCCGTTCGGGCCGACAAAACCGATCCTGTCACCGCGCTGGATGCGGGTCGAGAAGTCCTTGACGATGGCACGGTCGCCATAGGTCTTGGAAATGCCCTTGGCTTCGATCACCAGCTTGCCCGAAACTTCGGCATCCGTGGCAGCAAGCTTGGCGGTGCCTTGAGGCTCGCGATGTTCCCGCTTCTGTTTGCGAAGGTCGGCAAGCTCGCGCACGCGCCGCATATTGCGCTTGCGCCGGGCGGTGACACCGTAGGTCATCCAGTGCTCTTCGCGCTTGATCTTCTGCGCAAGTTTCTGCTGGTCGACCTCTTCCTGCTCGAACACCTCGTCGCGCCAGGCTTCGAAATGGGCAAAGCCCTTGTCGAGCCGGCGGGCGACGCCTCGGTCGATCCAGACAGTGGTGCGCGACAGGTTTTCCAGGAAGCGACGGTCGTGGGAAATCAGCACCAGGGCGGACTTCAGGCTCTTGAGCTCCTGTTCCAGCCATTCGATGGCGGGAAGGTCTAGGTGGTTGGTTGGCTCGTCGAGCAACAGGATATCCGGCTCGGGGGCGAGCGTCCGGGCGAGGGCAGCTCGGCGGGCTTCGCCGCCGGAAAGGGACTTCGGGTCTTCCGTGCCGCTAAGGCCCAGGACTTCCAGAAGATAAGCGCCGCGATAGGGATCGTCGCCCTCGGTCAGGCCTTCGTTGACATACTCCAGCGTGGAGGCATAGGCGGAAAGGTCTGGATCCTGCGGGAGATAGCGCACCGTGCGGCCGGGCTGGAAGAAGCGTTCGCCCTTGTCCATCTCCACCATGCCGGCAGCAATCTTCAAAAGGGTCGACTTGCCGGAGCCGTTGCGGCCGACAAGGCACATGCGCTCACCTTCGGAAACGGAAAGCTCGGCACCGGTAAGAAGTGGCGTGCCGCCAAAGGTCAGATGAACGTCGCGAAGTGTCAGCAGCGGTGGAGCCATGAGGGTCTTGTTTTCCCGGTCGGAATGTCGGATCGGCGCCCGGTTTACTGGCCGCGCGTGAACCGCGCAAGCGGCCCGGAAAGAACGCCCAGCATTTTTGATCTTGATCTGAGAGATTTTGGTGCCCGAATGCGTTATTCTGGGCAGCGTGTGGACAGGGGCGACCAACAGGCGCGGGGCGTGCGCCGACAGGAGAGAGCATCATGTCTGACCTGAACCTGGCGAAACGCGAAAGGGGCTCTCTTGCCCGCATGCGGTTTCGGATCTGTCTTGCCGCTGTCGCCATGTGTCTGGCCGGGGCAGTCGCCGGCTTGACCGGCACATCGCCCGCACGTGCCGACGGGATCTATTTCAATGGTGTCGGTATCGGCTTCGGTTTCGGCAATCGTGGCTATCGCGGCGGCGCCTTCTACGCACCTTATGGTCTTTACGGCCCGCCTTACCGTCCCTATGGCGCACCTTACTATTACCACCCCTACGACATGCGGGCCTATCCCTACCGGTCGCGGGTCTATGTGAACCCGCCGCGCTATCGTGGACAACCGCAGCGTGTCCCCTATACCAAGACTGGACTGGCTCCTTTTACCCCTCAGTGGACGGCCTATTGCGCGCGGAAATTCAAGTCTTTCAACCCTGATACGGGCATGTATCTGGCTCATAGTGGAAAGTATCGATTTTGCCGCTAGGATTGAAATATAATTGCGCGTGTTGAGGTCAAATTATTTGACCGCCGAGTAAAACAACGGAAAAATTTTCCGGTTTCGTTTAAAAACAAGCAAAAACATCGCCTTTTTGCGACTAAGGTCGAAATGTGCCGTTGGGGGATGCTTGATTGCTCGCAAAGAGCGTGGAATCTTGTGACCCATCGTTCCATTTGCTTCAACTATAACCCAAGAGGGGAGAGCGATATGTTCAAGTCCATGCGTGTGACAGCGCTTGCGGCTGCCTTGATGGCTGCTACATCTATTACTGCGGTTGCAGAGGTGGTCTACCACCGCGGCAACACTGCCGACCCGGAAACCCTGGATCAGCACAAGACCTCCACAACCTATGAAGCGCATATCCTGCGTGATCTTTACGAGGGCCTGGTTGCCTATGGCGCCGATGGCCAGATCATTCCGGGCGTGGCTTCGGAGTGGAAGGTTTCCGACGACGGCAAGACCTATACCTTCATGCTGCGCGATGATGCCAAGTGGTCCAATGGGGATCCGGTTGTTGCCGGCGATTTCGTCTTTTCGCTTCAGCGCATCATGAACCCGGAAACAGGCGCGAAATACGCCAACGTTCTGTATCCGATCCTGAACGCCGAAAAGGTCAACAAGGGCGAAGCCAAGCCGGAAGAACTCGGCGTGAAGGCGCTTGACGATCACACGCTCGAGATCGCTCTGGAGTCCCCGACGCCGTATTTCATTGACCTTCTGGGCCACCAGACCGGCCTTCCGGTCCATCCGGCTTCCGTTGAAAAATTCGGCTCCGATTTCGTGAAAGCCGAAAACATCGTCACCAACGGTGCCTTCACCCTCGCAGAATTCGTGCCGAACGCACATGTGAAAGCGGTCAAGAACCCGCATTTCCATGACGCCGATCAGGTGAAGATCGACACTGTCTTCTTCTATCCGACCGAAGACCGTGGCGCGGCTCTGCGCCGGTTCCAGGCCGGTGAGCTGCACACCAACAACGATGCGCCGACCGAGCAGGTCGCCTTCATGCGTGAGAACCTGGGCGACCAGTTCCACGTGGCGCCGTATCTGGGCACCTACTATTACGCGCTTAATCACGAAGACGAAGTCCTGAAGAACCCGGACGTCCGCCAGGCTCTGTCCATGGCGATTGACCGTGAGTTCCTGGCCGACGAAATCTGGGGCTCCACCATGGTGGCCGGCTATTCCTTCGTGCCGCCGGGCATCGGCAACTACGGTGAACCGGCCTATGCCGACTACAAGGACATGTCCCAGATCGACCGCGAAGAAAAAGCGATCGAACTTCTGACCAATGCCGGTTTCGGCCCGGACAATCCTGTCGAACTGACGATCAACTACAACACGTCCGAAAACCACAAGAATACGGCAGTCGCGATTGCCGACATGTGGAAACCTCTCGGCGTCAACGTCAAGCTGATCAACACCGACACCAAGACGCATTACGCCATGCTGCGTGACCGTCAGGACTTCGACGTCGCCCGCGCCGGCTGGATCGGCGACTACTCCGACCCGCAGAACTTCCTGTTCATGGTCGAGAGCGACAACGACGGCTTCAACTACGCCCGCTACAACAATCCTGAGTATGATGCACTCATGGACGAAGCGGCCGTCACGGTGGATCTGGAGAAGCGTGCGGACATCCTGAAGAAGGCTGAAGAGCTCTTCATGCGGGACCTGCCGTTCATTCCGATGATGTACTACGGTTCCATGAACCTGGTCTCCGACAAGATGGCAGGATTTGAGGACAACCTCCTCAACATCCATCCGTCCCGCTGGATGAGCATCTCCGAATAACCTGACAACATCGAGACCGGCAGGGCTTCCCTGCCGGTTCTTGCAAGGCGGCATCAATCAATCAAGATTGACCGAAAGACCGCCGTTTAACAAACAGAGGCAAAGCCTATGCTCCGATATGTCCTCGGACGATTGCTCGGCGCAATCCCGACGCTTTTTCTGATTGTCACGATTTCCTTTTTCCTCATCCGCATCGCACCGGGTGGACCGTTCGATCTGGAACGTCCCCTGGAAGCAAAGGTGATGGAAAACCTGAACAAGATCTACCATCTCAACGAGCCCCTGTGGAACCAGTACCTGCTGTACCTGCAGAGCGTGGCCCGTCTGGATTTCGGTCCGAGTTTCTACTTCCGCGACTTCTCGATCAATGAACTGTTTGCGGAAAGTCTTCCCATCTCCATCCAGCTGGGCTTGTCCGCGCTCTGCCTGGCTCTGGTGGTTGGCGGCTTCCTGGGCGTGGCGGCGGCGCTGCGCCAGAACAAACCGGCAGACTATTCGATCATGGCTGCGGCAACGCTCGGCGTCACGATCCCCAACTTCGTCGTTGCGCCGATCCTGACCCTGATCCTCGGCGTGTGGCTCGGCTGGTTGCCCGTGGGGGGCTGGAATGGCGGGGCTTTCGTCAACCGGGTGCTGCCGGTCGTGACACTCGCGCTGCCTCAGATCGCAGTCGTGGCACGTCTGACGCGCGGCTCGATGATCGAGGCGCTCAGGTCCAACCATGTTCGTACTGCAAGGGCCTATGGGCTGACCTCCTACATGATCGTGGTGGTGCATGCGCTCAGAGGGGCGATCCTGCCGGTCGTTTCCTATCTCGGCCCGGCTGCGGCAGCGCTGCTCACCGGTTCCGTCGTGATCGAAACCATCTTCGGTATCCCAGGCATCGGCCGCTACTTCGTGCAGGGCGCTCTCAACCGTGACTACACCCTGGTCATGGGGACGGTTGTTGTCGTTGCCTGCTTTGTTATCCTGTTCAACCTCGTCGTGGATCTGCTCTATGCGCTGCTCGATCCGCGTGTGCGCTACGACTGAGGAGGAGACGACTGTGACCCTCACTGCAACATCATCCACCGGGGCGCCTGCGAAGGGGCGTTCCCTGTGGGACGACGCGCGCGACCGGTTGCTTGCCAACCGTGCGGCGGTCGCCTCCATCATCGTGCTTCTGACAATCGGCCTGATCTCGATCCTTGGTCCGATCCTTTCTCCCCATCACTACGACACAGTCTATCGTGACTACGTGAAGGTGCCGGCCAGCCTGGAGGCCTATCCGAAGCCTGAGCAGGTCGAGCCTGGTTTCATGTCCTCCGCCAAACGGGCGCGTCTGACCGTGGATGCGTTTGAGCGCGAAGGCGACACGATTGTCGCCAAGGTCACCTCCAGCCGGGATATCGATCCCCGGTCCGTGCTGTATTTTGACCGCAGCGACCTGTTCAGGAATACCGAGCTGACAGACATGTCCGCAGACAACAAGTCTGCAACGGTCAGGGCCGACATCAACTTCATGCATTTCTATTTCGGCACCGACGCCAATGGTCGTGACATGATGACCCGGACCTTCATCGCCGGCCGCGTGTCGCTGACCATCGGTCTGTTGGCGACCATCGTCGCGATATCGATCGGTGTTCTCTACGGGGCGACTTCAGGATATCTAGGTGGCCGGGTCGACCAGATGATGATGCGCGTCGTGGATATCCTCTATTCGCTGCCGTTCATCTTCTTCGTGATCATGCTCGTCGTGTTCTTCGGCCGGAACTTCATCCTGATGTTCATCGCCGTCGGTGCCGTGGAATGGCTCGACATGGCGCGCATCGTGCGCGGGCAGACGCTGACCATCAAACGCCAGGAATATGTGCAGGCGGCGGAAGCGCTCGGTGTGGCCGATGGCGGTATCGTGCGCCGGCACATCATCCCGAATACGCTTGGTCCGGTCGTGGTCTACATGACCCTTCTGGTGCCGAAGGTGATCCTGCTGGAAAGTTTCCTGTCCTTCCTTGGCCTCGGCATTCAGGAGCCGATGACCAGCTGGGGCGTGTTGATTTCCGAAGGCGCGCGAAATCTGCAAGGGGCTCCCTGGATGCTGATTTTCCCGTCCATCTTCCTGACATCGACCCTGTTTGCGCTGAACTTCATCGGCGACGGCCTGCGCGATGCCCTGGACCCGAAGGACCGGTGAGGAGAAGACCATGACCAGCGAAACCAAGAAAACGGTCCTCTCAATCAAGGATCTGAAGGTCGACTTTGAAACCGCGACGGGTACCGTCAATGCGGTTCAGGGCGTCGACATTCACGTCCAGGCGGGTGAAACCGTCGCGATCGTCGGGGAAAGCGGCTCGGGCAAGAGCCAGACCATGATGGCGGCTATGGGCCTGCTGGCGTCCAACGGGCGCACACGCGGCGAGGTGATCTACGAAGGCCGGAATATTCTCGGCTTGCCGGTGGGCAAGCTCAACAAGATCCGCGGTGCCAAGATCACCATGATCTTCCAGGAGCCGATGACCTCGCTCGACCCGCTTTACACCATCGGACGGCAGCTGGCCGAGCCCATGGTCGTTCATGGCGGATTGTCGTGGAAAGCGGCCAAGGCAAAGGCCCTCGAGCTTCTGAAACTCGTCAACATTCCCGAGCCGGAACGCAAGATCAACGCCTATCCGTACGAGATGTCAGGCGGCCAGCGCCAGCGTGTGATGATCGCAATGTCGCTTGCCAACGATCCAGACGTGCTGATTGCCGACGAGCCGACCACTGCGCTCGATGTCACCACACAGGCGCAGATCCTGGACCTTCTGGCGGATCTGCAAAAGCGGCTCGGCATGGCGGTGATCTTCATCACCCATGATCTGGGTATCGTTCGCCGTATCGCGGACCGGGTCTATGTCATGAAGACCGGTGAAGTGGTGGAAAGCGGCGAGACCGGGCAGATCTTCACCCGGCCTGCGCATCCCTACACAAAGATGCTTCTGGATGCGGAGCCGACAGGTCACAAGCTGCCGGTGCCGGACAGCGCGCCTGTTCTGCTGGAAGCGCAGAAGGTCGAAGTGGAATTCGAGCTTGATTCCGGTTTCCTGAAGCCCAAGCATGTGTTGCGTGCGGTTGACGACATCAGTTTCTCGCTGCGCAAGGGCCAGACACTGGGCATCGTCGGCGAAAGTGGCTCTGGCAAGTCCACCCTCGGTCGTGCAGTGCTGAACCTGTTGCCGGCCGGTGGCCGGGTGGTGTTCCACGGACAGCAGATCACCGGCAAGAACCGTTCCGAAATGCGCGCGCTTCGCAAGGACATGCAGCTTATCTTCCAGGACCCTTTCGGGTCTTTGTCCCCGCGTATGACGGTTGGCCAGATCATTTCCGAAGGGTTGATGGTGCACGAACCCTCACTCAACGCCCGCCAGCGGGATGAGCGCGCCTGCAAGGCACTTGACGAAGTGTCACTCGACCCGGTCATGCGCAATCGCTATCCGCACGAGTTTTCGGGCGGACAGCGTCAGCGCATCGCGATTGCCCGCACCATGGTTCTGAAGCCGGAACTGGTCGTGCTCGACGAACCGACCTCGGCTCTCGATCGGACAATCCAGAAGCAGGTGGTGGAACTGCTGCGTGACCTGCAGAAGGCTCATGACCTGACCTATCTGTTCATCAGTCATGACCTTGCCGTCGTGCGCGCGCTGTCCGACACGGTGATGGTGATGCAACGTGGCAAGGTTGTGGAAGCGGGGTCCGCCGACGCGATCTTCGAGGCGCCTAAGTGCGATTACACCAAGGAGCTGATCGGGGCCGCAATGCTGACCCAGCAGCAAATGATGGAAAGCGCCTGAGGGTGAACCCTCAAAAAGCATCTCGGGTGCGCGGGCGGTCAATCCAAAGCGGTTGGCCGCCCGCAACCTGTGGGCTCCCGGCCTGTGTGAGCGGGAAGGTCGGTTGAGCTTAGCCTAGCGCCAATTGAAGCCAGCTGCCTGAACAGGCAACGCGTCGAACTGGTCCTGCAATTCCACGATATCCGTACCGTAAAAGTGTGGAGCCAGCAAAACTGCGCTCGACAGGATATGAGCTCGAAGAGCCGTCAGCGTCGCGTCGACATCATGAGCTTCCAGCGCTTCGATGACGGACCGGTGCGGGGTCACATTCGGCCTGGTCCATGACTGTTCGGAACGCGGTCTCGAAAGCATGACCCGTTGCAGGATCATGAAGGTCCTGACCAGCATAGGATCCAGAACCGGCATCCGGGCAATTCTGAAGAGTTTCAGATGCAGGGCACGGTCGATTTCCGCACAGCCGAACACGTCCCGCTTGTCGCGGCAGGCTTCGAACTGGTCTTCAAGGTCATAGAGCTCGTTCACCTGGTCCTTGGTGACATGTTTGACCGCTTCCACGACGCCGGTCGATTCAATGTCGATGCGCAGTTTCAGCATCAGACGGGCTTCTAGCGGGCTCGGATCTGTGACGTAGGTGCCTTGATAGCCGCGGCGAACAACGAGGCCGCATTCCTGAAGCAGCATGAGCGCTTCACGGATTGTGCTCTGCGAGCAGCCATAGTCCTGGGCAAGGGATTGTTCTGTAATCGGGCTTTCCGAGGTCATTTCCCCGGTCAGGATCTGGCGTTTGAGGTCCTGATAGACTGCATCGGACTTGCGCGCGCGCTTGCCCCTGTTTTCCGCTTGAACCGGCGAACGTCTGTCCGCGGTAAGTAATACATTCACGTCGCTGCCCCCCACTGGCATCGCGTCTGAATGGCAACGCAAAGAAAGACCACAGCCGACAAATATCGCCGTCTGCAATCTCGCGTTTTTTTCTCCATCCGGCCATCCGCTGGTGCGAAGGAACGGTCAATGGGACGTGCCAACCACGCACAACCGCCTGAATACTGCAACCTGCCTGCATCTTGTGCCACCGATGAGGGTGGGTCTTGAACGTGCAGTTCAGGTGGAATTCCGGATCTAATATTTAGACGGCTGCCAAAAAATAACAATAAATGCATTGTTTCTCCGCCCGTCCACAAATGCAATCGCTAACTGTTTACGCATGGTAACAAGTTTGCGAGGCGGGCGGAGTGATCTTGATCAAAGGCGAGAAAGGCCCGTTCAGCCGGCAGCTTTCTCCAGTGCGGAGATCCAGTTTTTCCAGGCGATCTTCTCCAGTACCGGTGTATTGAAGCCGCGGCCGTCGAGCTCTTCCATCAGACGGGACAGACCGGTGACGTCGCCAATGTCGCGCGGCAGGACACAGCCGTCGAAATCCGAGCCGAGAGCCACGCTGTCTTCGCCGAGGCGGTCAACCAGATAGGCTGCATGGTCGGCAATGACCGAAAGCGGCGTGTCACGCGAATGACCGCCGTCCTTGCGAAGGAAGGCAACGTGGAAATTGATGCCGACGAGACCTCCGCTTTCCTTGATGGCATCAAGCTGCTTGTCCGTCAGATTACGGCTGCTTTCGCAAATCTTGTGAACATTGGAGTGGCTGGCAACGATCGGCCGTTCTGTAATGCGCGCCAGGTCCCAGAAACCCTTTTCGTTCAGATGGGACACATCAAGCAGCACCCCGAGCTGGTTGCAGGCGCGAACCAGATCGCGTCCCGCACCGGTCAGGCCGGGGCCGATATCCGGTGAAGCCGGGTGCGCCATCGGCACACCGTATCCGAAATCATTCTCTCGGCTCCACACCAGTCCAAGTGAGCGCAGACCGCGGCCGTAGAGTTCCTCCAGCGCATAGAGGTTGGTATCGATGGCTTCGGCACCTTCAATGTGAAGGCTTATGGCAATCTGGCCGGTTTCGATCGCTGTACGGTTCTCGTCCGGCGTTCTGCAAATGACGACATTGCCTTCCGACTGGGCTTCGATCTGCTCGGCCCGTTCCAGCATACGTTTTGTGAAATCAAACGCGCTCTTCTGCGGTACGGGCTGATAGTTGGCAGGGTCCTTCGGGTTGAAGGGGCGGGTGAAGTCCTGTTCCGGGTTGGAAGGTACGAACATGGCGAAAAGCCCGCCGGCAAATCCGGCTTCCTGCGCCCGCACCATGTCGATGTGGCCTGTGGTCGAGCGGTCAAAGAAACTGCGCTCGGTGCCTTTCATGGCCTCGATTTCGAGTTTCAGGAGTGTGTCGTTGTGACCATCGAAGACGGGAAAAGGCGACTTTGAAACGTTTGTCTGCACGGAAGGACCTTGAGTGTGGGGTGGGCCGGAGAAGGTCGGCTGGGAATAATCTAAGGATTCATCTGAAGAATGTAAGGCAGTTCGGCGAATGTGACTTGCAACTGTTGAAAACCTGTCTCAAGAAGGAGCCAGAATTTGTGGAGGTCTCATGAAGCGTTCCAATTCGCCGCTCGATGTTGACAGTTCGCCAGCAGGTGGCGCGATGAACAGGCGTGGTTTCCTGGCCGCCGGCCTGGTGCTTACGGCAGCCGGCCTTGCAGGATGTCAGTCCGCCGGGCTGGTTGGTCTGCCGGATCAGGCCGATCTGCCGGACGAGCAGTTCGACTATGCGGCTGCCTATGCGGCATGGCCCGATGGCGATTACACCTGGCCGGCCATCAACTACAAGAATTTCGACCAGAAGTACTGGCGGCAGATCGTGGAGTACAAAACCCGCGAGCGGCCCGGAACCATCATCGTCGATCCTTATAACAACTTCCTGTACTGGACGCTCGGCAACGGCAAGGCGCTGCGCTATGGCATCGGTGTGGGCAAGGCCGGGTTCGCTTGGTCGGGCGAGGCAAAGATCCGCGTCAAGCGGCCTCATCCGATCTGGCGCCCTCCACGCGAAATGATTGCCCGCAAGCCGTCTCTGGAGCGTTATTGGGAAAAGGGCTACCCGCCCGGTCTGAAGAACCCGCTGGGCGCGCGCGCCATGGATCTGTGGCAAGGCGCCACTGACACGCTTTACCGTATCCACGGCACCAACCAGCCGAACTCCATCGGCAAGAGTGTGTCTTCGGGCTGTATCCGCATGTGGCAGCAGGACGTGATCGACCTGTACAGCCGCGTGCCGCTGCAGACAAAGGTGGTCGTGCTCAGCAAGGACCCCAACGCGGACGCCTAAGCAGTCACGCTGATGGAAATGGAAAAGGGCGGTACCTGTCGGTGCCGCCTTTTTTGTCGAGTGGTTTCAGGCGGCTCTGATTAGGGCCACGTCGTGGAACACGGCAGAGAAATGACAGACCGCGGCGGCCAGTACGAAGGCGTGCCAGATCGCATTCTGGAATGGCAGGCGTTTCCAGGCATAGAAGGCTGTTCCAACCGTATAAAGCAGCCCGCCCGCCAGGATCATGTAAAACCCGAATGCGGATGCTTTTTCGATCAGCGGATTGACGGCAAAAACGACCACCCAGCCTAGCGCGAGGTAGATGGGGACAGTGAGGCGATCAAGCCCGGTCAGATGTGCCAGCTTGACGATGGCCCCGGCCAGCGCACCGGTCCACACGACAGCCAGCAGCACGCCGCCCGTCCATCCGCCGATGATCATTGCCGCCAGGGGGGTGTAAGTGCCCGCGATCATCAGGAAGATGGCCGCGTGGTCGAGCCGCCTCAGGATCCCTGTCTTGTGGTCTTTCGCCAGCATGTTGTAGAGCGCGGAACAGATCAGCATCGCCATCAGGCAGGCAGCATAGATCATGACAGTGACCTGCCGGGCAGGGTCACCCGCGTTCCAGAGCGTGGCTGCCAGGACAATGGTTGCCGTCAGCCCCAGGCAGATGCCGATCACATGAACGGCACCGTCGGCGACGAATTCTGCAAAGGTCTGCGGTCTGATTGTCGGCATCAAGTATCCCTCGGTCGTTCGGAGTGCGATTGCGTGGTCCAATTCCTCTCAGCGAAGGTGCGGATAATTTGACGAAGCAAATTCGCAACGCCGAGGAGGACCAATCGGTCTCAAACCATTTCAGCACCATTTATGGCCTCACACCCTAAAGCATGGCGTGAAAGTTTTATGAAAGCTTGATGGTGGCAGGCCGCATTTCCCCGGACTTGCCCAAAATTCTCAGACTTGCTTTAAAATTGGGCACCACTGGTATCAAATACATCCTTCCTGATTGCCCGCCATTTCGGAACGCTGCGATGATGAACCATCTCTTTGACGCCCTGACCGCCTTCATACCGGATCGGTCCAAGGTCTTTCTCGAAACACTGGACGGCGGGAAGATAACCTACGCGGACATGTTCGCGCGGTCTGCGCAATATGCCGGTGCCCTCCAGAAACTGGGTGTCAAAGCGGGAGACCGGGTTGCTGTCCAGGTGGAAAAGACGCCCGATACCCTGATGCTCTATCTCGGCACGATCCGTGCCGGTGGCGTATTTCTGCCTCTGAACACTGCCTATACCCCTGCCGAAATCGGTTATTTCGTTGGTGATGCGGAACCGGCTGTCTTTGTCTGCGACCCGGCCAGGGCCGACGAGCTGGCCGGAACGGCGCAAAAGGCCGGCGCACGATTGCACACGCTCGATCAGAACGGGGAGGGCAGCCTCAGTCTACTCGCAGACCAGATGCCGACGGACTATGACAACCGTCCGCGTGAAGACGACGATCTGGCGGCCATCCTCTATACGTCCGGTACTACGGGACGTTCCAAGGGAGCGATGCTCACGCATGGAAATCTGGCGTCGAATTCGCAGACCATGGTGAAATACTGGCAGTTCACCGAAGACGATGTGCTGTTGCACGCCCTGCCGATTTTCCACACTCACGGGCTGTTCGTTGCCACCAACTGTCTGATGATGGCAGGCGGTTCCATGTTGTTCCTGCCGAAGTTCGACCTGGATCAGGTTCTTGCCGCTCTGCCGAAAGCAACAGCCATGATGGGCGTTCCGACATTCTATACGCGCCTGCTGGCATCGGACCGGTTCACGCGGGATGTGGCAGCCCACATGCGCCTGTTCATTTCAGGGTCAGCCCCGCTCTCGGCGGAGGTGCACAAGGAGTTTCGAGAGCGCACCGGACACGCAATCCTGGAGCGTTACGGCATGACCGAAACCAACATGAACACTTCCAATCCCTATGACGGTGCACGTCGGCCGGGAACGGTTGGATTTCCTCTGCCCGGGGTCGGGCTTCGTGTCGTCGATGCCAGAACCGGGCGAGAGCTGCCGGACGGAGAGGTCGGCATCATCGAGATCAAGGGGCCCAACGTGTTTCTGGGATACTGGCGAATGCCGGAAAAGACGGCACAGGAATTTCGGGCAGACGGCTATTTCATCACCGGCGACATGGGGCGCGTCGACGAAGACGGTTATGTTTCCATCGTCGGCAGGTCCAAGGATCTGATTATCAGTGGTGGTTTCAACGTTTATCCGGCCGAGGTTGAAGCGCTGCTGGACGAACTGCCGGGCGTCGCCGAAAGCGCGGTGATCGGCGTGCCGCATCCCGATTTTGGAGAGGCGGTGGTCGCCGTGCTGGCACCGAAACCGGGAGCCGCACTGGGCCAGGACGCCGTTCAAGCCTCCTTGAACGATCGTCTGGCGAAGTTCAAGCAACCCAAGAAGGTCCACATTCTGGAGGCCTTGCCGCGGAACACCATGGGCAAGATCCAGAAAAACGTGCTGCGTGAACGGTTCAGCGGCGATTTCGGCTGATCACGCCATCTTGCACTCACTCGCCAATCCCGCTTTTTTCGAGAAGGTCGAGACCTTTCAGCGTTGCCTCGCATGCAAGCCACAAGGATTTCTCTGAATGGACAACCTTGCTCAGCGTGTTGATGCCGATCATCAGCGTCTGAACCGCAAGTGCATTGCTGCGAATGTCATAGTCCTTCGGTAGTTCGCCGGTTTCGACACCCAGCTTGAGCAGTCTTTCCAACCGTTCCAGACTTCCGAAGATAACTTCTGCCAACACCGGCCCCAGTTCGGGATGGCTGCTGCAGAGTTCGCTAATTGCGTTGACAGCCATGCAGCCGCGCCATTCCGGGTCGCGGGCCCGCAGGCGGCATATGTCCTGAAAGAATTCAGTGATTACGCCACGCACCAGCTTGTTGGAATTGTCGTGAGCCAGAACCCTGTCCGGCGAGACCCGGGTGTAGCGGGCAAGCACTTCCTTGAACAGCTGCTCCTGGGAGCCGAAGGCGTTGTAGAAGCTCGATCGGGTTATCCCGAGAACCTCCGCGAGCGATTTGACGGAATTGTTGCGATAGCCTGTCTGCCAGATCTGGTTCATCACCACATCGAGCGCGTCTTCCCTGTCGAATTTGGACGGTCGTGCCATCGCCCTCGTCTCACGAACATGTTACGCGGATAGTTTTGTTCACATATGGACAAAACGCTTGTTCCAGTTTTATACACAAGTGATCAAAACGTAGCAAGTTCAAGCGCTGTCACGGACTGACGGGACGCCTGGTGCGGTTCCCTCCAGTCGCGTCGGCGCCCCTGAAGACCACCTCGTTTCTTTTCCTCAGCCCAAGCTTTGAAGGAGCATAAGGCATGTTTGAGTACCACACCCCTGAAACTGCACCGCAAGGATCTCTGGACCTGCTCGAGAGGTCGAAGAAGGATTACGGCTTCTATCCGAAACTGCACCAGGTGATGGCCGAAGCCCCTTCCGTCTATGAAGCCTATCTGGAAACGTTCCGGCTTTTCACTCAAGCCACGGATCTGTCACCGACCGAGCAGCAGGTCGTGATGATGACAGTGAACTACCTCAACGAATGTCACTACTGCATGGCAGGGCACACCATGCTGATGAAGATGGTGAAGGTGCCGGATGATGCGATTGCCGCCTTGCGCGTTGGAGGACGCCTGAACGACCCGAAACTGGAAGCGCTTCGCGTCTATACGCGAACCCTCGTCGAGCAGCGTGGACATATCGGTGACGATGCGTTGAAGGCATTTCTTGCTGCGGGTTATTCCAAACGGCAGGCACTTGAAGTTCTTGTCGGCATCGCCGCCAAGACCTTGTCGAACTTCACCAACGCGCTTGCTCACACTGAGCTGGATGAGCCAGTCAAGCAATTTGCCTGGAAGAAGGAACCGGAAGTGGCGTGACCTTCCAGGTCGCTTGTTCCGGCACCCGGGAGCACTCAGCTCCCGGGTGCTGAATGGTAAGCTGGTGCATCATTGGCGAATGACCTGAAGCCATAGGCGCAGCACAGGGCGATCAGTACACCCATCACCCAGAAGATGGAGCCGAACCCTGCCTCCATGGCCAGCAGCACGCTGCCCATTGTGACACCGAGTGTTCCTCCAACCAGACGCGCCGTGATGACCAGGCCACTGACTTCTCCCTGCTTTTCCGAAGGGACCGCGTTGGCGGTGATCCGCCCGGTCGGGATCATCGCAAAGGGAAGGGCAATTCCCCAGACCAGAAGAGCCGGGGCTAGCGCCAGATAGTTTTCCGCAAGGGTGAGTGTGCCGATAGCAATGTTGGCCAGAGCCAGAACCGCGAGGGCAATCAGAACCGGCTTGCGCGAACCGTGCCTGTCTCCCAACTTGCCGGCGGGTGCTGACAGGAAGGGAAACGGAAAAACGGCGACGACAGTTGCGAGACCTGCCGCCAGCGCCGTGAATTTCATGTCGAGCTGCAGGAAATGGGGCACGAAGATCGCAACGACGATCTTGTTCATCTGTGTCAGAAGGATCACGAGAACACTGGCGTGAAACGCCTTCAGTCGAAACAGGTGCACATCGATCAGCGGCATCCGTTGCCTGGCTTCAAAGGCTACGAAAAACACGATCCCGGCAATTCCGGCCAGCAAGCTGCCCAGGATCAGTGGCGTCGTCCAGCCAAAGTCGGGACCTTCCATCAGGCCGAAAATGATCCCCGTCATGCCAACAAGCAACAGGAACAGACCTATCCGATCTATGAGCGGGCGGGCAGGCGTTTGCTGCGGCGGTTGCCAGAACAGGCAGGCAAGCACAGTTCCAACAGCGACAATGGGAATGTTGACCCAAAAGACCCAACGCCAGGAAAGAAAATCAGTCAGGACACCGCCCAGCAGCGGTCCCGCGGCCAGGAATATCGTTGCCATCCCCGCCAGAATGCCGATTGCACGGCCCCGTTCTGCCTTGTCGAAAGTGAGGGTCGCGGCTGCGAGCGTCATCGGGAACATCACTGCTGCGCAAAGGCCCTGGACGATGCGCATGCCGATCAGCAGTTCAGGTCCGTTTGAAAATCCGGCCAGAAGACTGGCGAGCGCAAACACACTGGCGCTGACAATTAGGGCAGGGCGCAACCCGAAAAGGTCGATCGCCTTGCCGCCGATAGCGGCGAAGCAGGTGAACGTCAGCATGTAGGCGTTGATGATCCAGTGGGTCAGTGTCGGCGAAAGCCCCATCTCGGACCGGATTGCCGGAAGTGAAACGCCAAGGATTGTCTCGTCCAGCATCACCAGGCCGCCAAGCGTACCCATGGCCAGAACAAGCCCGCGTTTGCGATCCTTTTCGGAGAGTGAAGCCACTGCCTGTCTCCCCCGTTCGCCGGAAATTACCGGCTTTTCCCCTTCTCCCCTTGAAAAGCTTACGAAGGTTACTGTTTCGCGCCTAGGTTTTTTTCAATTCCGACCCTGCAGTTTGACCCGTTCCGCCGAAGGCAAGCGTCGACAAGGCCCTGTCGGACTGGTGGCTCCAGGCGGTCAAGGCAGATGAGAGGCGTGCCGCCGGACTGTCCTGCGGGTCCGAGGCGCGACGAACACACCACCAGTCCAGCGAAACGCCACCTTCGGCAATCGGGCGGGAAACCAGCGTCCCATCAGCCAGCTCCGGCTCGATGGCCCACTTGCTGAAGATGGCAACGCCGAACTTGGCGCGCACCAGATCGATCACGGCTTCCGGTGTCGGCATCGGGGTCAACCGCCGGAACGGCTGGGTGGGGGCGCCAAGCAGGGTTGTCCAGTCAAATCCGGGTTCTGCGGTCAGCGGATAAACGAAGAAACGCTCATCGCCCATGTTCTCGCTGTTGACGACAGGCTCTGCGGCAAGCGGGTGATTATGCGCCAGCACCGCGACAATCGGGTCCGTGCCCAGCTTCACCGCGCGCAGCGAGGCAAGTGCCGGTTCGCGGCCGAAAACCAGCGAAACATCCACGGAACCGTCGAGGAGCGAGGCCAGGGGATGCGCCGTCGCACGCGATGACAGATCGACCGACAGTTTCGGGTCGGCCGTGTCCAGGTATTCCAGAAACGCGGGAAACCAGTGATAGCGACTGTAGGTTGCCTGGCCGAGGCGAACGAGGATCCTGGCGTCCCTTGCCGAGGCTTCAAGATCCTGCTCCAGACGAAACAACTCGCCCAGAAAGGTCTCGCCCAGATGCCGCAGACGCTCGCCCTCCGGCGTCAGTTCAATCCGGTTCTCGGCGCGGCGTGCCAGAACCACCCCCAGGCGGCGCTCTGCTTCCCGCAGCCTGTGTGAAGCTGCGGACTGGGTCACGCCGAGACGCGTGGCGGACGCGGTCATGCTGCCGGTCTCGCCAAGCGCGGAAAGAAGGGTCAAGTGATGGAGGGCCAGTCGAGGGATCATATTTGTATGAAAGCATTTCATGAACTGAATGAAAACTAGGAATTTTGTTTGCTCATCGTTGCGCGGTATCGACAAGGCATGAGCAACATCACCTTTCCTCACATCAGCCTTGGGACAACTGGAGCTACACTCGTCATTGCAGCCTCCGCAGCCTGTTTCGGGCTCGTGCCGATCTTCGTGCGGGAGCTTCAGGGACTGGGCGCCGGCCCGGCCACAATCGCGCTATATCGTTACGGCTTTTCCGTCCTGTTCCTGCTTCCCTTTCTGCCGTTCGAGAAGCGCAAACGAGGCGGCGCCCTGTTGATGGCGGGGGCGGGTCTGGTGCTGGGTCTCAGCCTGATCGGCCATCTGGAGGCGATCCGCGTGGCACCCGTTGCCGCTGCCGGTGTCGTCTACATGTCCTATCCGGTTTTCGCGGCCCTCTTTGCCTGGGTTCTGCTCAGGCAAGCGTTGACTTGGAGATCGTTTGCCTCGGCAGGTCTGGTTATCCTGGCAGCCGGGCTGCTGCTCGATCCGTCGTCGTTATCTCCCGAGGCACTGCAGGCACTATTATGGGCCATTCCTGCTCCCATCGCGTTCGGCTTTCTGATTGTTGTCCTCAGCGGGCTGGCAGGCGAGTTGAATTCGCTGGAACGGACGGCTTGCGGACTTTCCGGGTCCGTCATTGGTTTGTTGCCCCTCGCGATCAATGAAGGGCAGGGCTCAGTTCTGCCGGCAAGCACCGGCCAGTGGGGCCTCATCGTCGCCATGGGACTTGGAACGGCTCTTATTCCGCAGATCCTCTATACGATCGCCTGTCAGAAGGTTGGGCCTGTTCGCACCGCGGCTGCGGGAAGTTTCGAGCTGCCGACCATGTTTCTGGTCGGCTGGCTGGTCTTTGGCGAAGCAATTGGCTTGAGGGAGTTGCTGTCCGCAGCCGTGGTGTTGTCGGCAATCCTGATCGCGCCATCCATCGGGGCAGGACCGCGATTGGACCGGGAAGTGGCACCGACAACATAAATCTTGGAGGAAAGTATCTTGATATCGAGATAAAAATCACCTATCTCCTGTTCAGCCCGATGGATATTTGCCCGGAATAGACTGGAGACACTGCTCATGACTGCCCGTACACCCGATCATCCGATTGAAAACCTGTTCGTCGACCGTTGGTCACCGCGTGCCTTTGACCGGTCGATGATCGAGGAAGCGGATCTGAAAACCATTCTGGAGGCCGCCCGCTGGTCGCCGTCTGCCTTCAACATCCAGCCTTGGCGTTTCGTCTATGCCCGCAGGGGCGATGCCGACTGGCAGGTCCTGGTCGATCTTCTCAACCCGTTCAACCGCGACTGGGCGCAACACGCCTCCGCACTTGTCTATCTGTTTTCCGACAGCGAAGTGGACGGCAAGGACGGTAAACCGAACAGAGCCAACGGCTTGCACACTTTCGATGCCGGTTCAGCCTGGGCGCATGCGGCCCTGCAGGCAACCGCACTCGGTTTTCATGCGCATGGCATGGCCGGGATCCTGAAAGACGAGATCCACGAAAAACTCGGTGTGCCAGAACGCTATCTGCCGCAGATTGCCATTGCCATTGGCCGGCGGGGGGACACAGCAGAGCTGCCTGAAACCTTGCAGGAACGCGAAACTCCAAGCAGCCGCAAACCACTGGCTGAAATCGCTTTCGCAGGTGCCTGGGCCTGACCGCCGAGGTCGGCACACAATCACGTTCCCAAAAAGGCAGCGGGTTGTTTCCGCTGCCTTTTTGCTGCGGCAATCTGCAAGGGGTTTTTCCGGTGGCAGCAGGTATAGGTTTGGCAAGTCGAATTTGCTGGAGGGAGCCAGGACATGGCCATGACCGACAAACTGCCGGAAGAAAGTCTCCTCAATACCTATAGGGTGGCCGACGATTATCTCGACACCTTTTCCATCCCGATCCGCGGACGGGAAGACCTGTTGACCGCAGATATGCGCGTACTTGCCGAACGCATTCTGATGGCAGAAATCGGTTGGGTGACTGCGCTTCTCTCGTTCCGCGACAAGCTTGCAGGGCTCGTCGGCATGAAGACAACGAAGGCTCTGGCGCAGGAACAAGGCGCCGATAACATCATCTGCAAGGGCGAGGGCGACCGGATCGGTTTCTTCAAGATCTATTCGGTTTCAGAAGATGAGATCATTCTGGGCGAGAACGACTGGCACCAGGATTTCCGTGTCTCCGTGTTCCGCAAAAGGGGAGGAGCCGCGCGGATCTATGTCTCGACCTGCTGCAAACGGCATAACCTGGCCGGTCATGCCTATCTTGCGATGATCCTGCCGTTGCACAAGATGATCGTCAAAACCCAGCTTTCCAGGGGGACAGCCCTCCAGCACTGGGCAACTCAGAACGCCAGGTGACCCGTTTTTCTCCAGACGCGGGCGCCCTGGGTTGTCGTGATTTCCTGCCGGGTTCCCGCCGGCAGGCGTATCCAGGTACCTTGATCGTGGCGGCCGCTCTGGTCTTCGAAACTGCCTTCAACGACAAAATACTCCGCTCCGCCCGGGAAGGTTTGCGGAGCCAGTCTGGCGCCTCTTTCCCAGTCGAGCATCACCACTTCCTCTTCCGGCCGGATGAACAGCGGCAGGATGCTTTCTCCGGGTCTGCCGGCCTGCCAGCCGCTGGGGTCCAGAGTGTTCACCCGGACAAAGGCATCATCGTCAGGCTGCATCTGACGTAATTTCACAAGGATGACGGCGCCAGGTTCGCTCGAAGGCACATGGCTGGAGCCCGGAGGATTGCGCACATACATGCCTTTGGGAAAATCCCCGCTTTCATCCGAGAAAACGCCGTCCAGAACCAGAAATTCTTCACCCATGTCATGCTTGTGGGCGGAAAAGGCAGAGCCGGGAGCGTACCTGACCAGACTGGTGGCTCGCGCGACCTCTTCACCATCGCGCTCCAGCATCCTTCGCTCCACACCTGCCATTGGTGAGGGCACCCAGTCGAGCGTGGCGCTGTCGACGATTGCAGGCTGCGTCAGGTCTGCATGAATTTTCATCCGGTCCATCCCAATATGATTCTTATTATGTTCACATGGGGCAGGATATCCCCATTTGGAAGGGGACAGATTTGAACTCGTTGTGAAGCCTTTCAGGCATTGCAAGCAATCGAGCGAGCCAAATCAGAGCCTGCATATTTCTCGCGGCTGCCCGGGCCTCAGGACGGGCTGGCCTGGGACTGACCCTCCCCATCGCGTTCCGGCCACAAAAGGCGGTCATATTCTCCGGTGTCGCGAAGCTTCCTCAAACCTTGGTTGAACCGGGTGCACAGTTCCTCACCGCTTTCGATGTTCCTGGAAACGATTACGCGGTAGTCCCAAAGGACGTTGACGTTTTCCAACGACTTGAAACGCGCGGTCTCCTCGGGAGAAAAAGCGTCAGCCAATGCATCGGCAGCCACCTCTCCGTTGCCCATGACCACATCGACACGCCCTACATCAAGCATCTTGAAAAGGTCTGCCAGGGAACTTTGGCGATAGACGGTGATCTGATCTGCGGTAACCAGTTTATCCAGGTCCTCCCCAAGGGCTGCACCGTCTAGTGCGCCAAGGCTCAATCCGCTGAGGTCCTGCACATTTTGCGCATTCACAGGTCGGTCTGACGAATAGAAGAATTGCTCGCGCTCAACCAGAACCGCGTCGCAGAAATGAAAGAAAGGTTCTCGCTCAGCGGTTTTGCCCCAACCTGCGGAAGCCTGCCAGCGGCCGGATTGGGCTTCCAGCAAGGCACGTTTCCAGGGAAAGAAGCCGTACTCCACCGTAAGGCCTTCAAGTTCGAAGGCCTTTGCGACGACCTTGGCGTAGGTTCCGTATCCTTCGTCACTTTCGGAAAAATAAGGGGGCCACTCACCGACGGCAATACGGACGATATCGGCTTTGGCGGGATGCACCGCAAGCGCAAGGATCGACAACACAGCGCCGGCAAGCAGCGTTTTGAGTTGTATTAAAACGAGCCGGCACGAAGAGCCTGCCAATCCATTGACTGTCACAGCGATTTCCCTGAAAAAGCTCCCGTTCTACCAACCTTAGCACAGAAGTCCTGCGTGGCACCTGGCAAAGCCGACATTGCTTAACGCAGGCCCGAACCGGATTTGCGGCCTCTTCTGGAGGCAGCCTGTCACTTAAAGGTTGCTATTCGGTGGAATTCTGGGAAAACCCGGCTTTCCCGGCAGGCTGGCTTTGCAAGTGGCACGGAATCGTGCTGACTACCGCACTGCACGAAATCCAGAAAACGGAGAAGCCGCAGCGCTGCCGAGGCTGCAAGAAAAGTGGTCGCATGACGGTACAAATCGATATCGGGGAAATGACAGGCGGCGCACGCGCCGGTCTTGATCTGGAAGAACTGCTGGCAACGCGCCTTCTGGTGCAGGGCAATTCCGGCTCGGGAAAGTCGCATCTCCTGCGCCGGCTTCTTGAACAGTCCGCGAGCTGGGTCCAGCAGGCCATTATCGATCCCGAAGGCGACTTCGTGTCTCTGGCAGATAAGTTCGGCCATGTCGTTGTCGATGCGGTCGGCACCGAAAAGGATCTTCAGATGATCGCCGCACGGGTGCGCCAGCACCGGGTGTCGGTGGTACTCAATCTGGAAGGCCTTGATGCAGACCGGCAAATGAAAGCGGCTGCAACCTTTCTCGACGGCCTGTTCGATGCGGACCGCGATCTCTGGTATCCGATGCTGGTCATCGTTGATGAAGCACAGCTGTTTGCGCCTGCCGCCGCCGGCGAGGTGACCGAGGAGGCCCGGCGCCGTTCCCTCGGAGCCATGACCAACCTGATGTGCCGCGGTCGCAAACGCGGACTGGCTGGCGTCATTGCCACCCAGCGTCTCGCCAAGCTTGCCAAGAACGTCGCCGCAGAAGCGTCCAACTTCCTGATGGGCCGTACGTTCCTGGATATCGACATGGCGCGTGCTGCCGACCTTCTCGGCATGGAGCGGCGTCAGGCCGAAAGTTTCAGAAATCTCGACAGGGGCCACTTCATCGCTCTCGGACCGGCCATGTCGCGCCGTCCCGTTCCGGTCAAGATCGGCCCGGTGGAGACCATGGGGCGGGGCGGAACACACAAATTGCTACCACTGCCGGAGCAGCCCAAGGAAGACGCCAAGGATCTGATCTTCACGCCGGGAGCTGACGAAGTTCAGCCGGTTCGCCAGCGTTTCGTCGAGCCTATGGTTTCGACCGGCGACGTGCTCGATCAGCTCAGCAGTGCAGAACGAGCTAGCGCTGAAGACGTGCCACAGGCTGAGAGCCTGCTCGATTTTGGCGAACGCGAGCAGAAAATTTCGGAAATCATTGCAGGTATTCTGGAAGACGAGGAAGCTGCGTTCCAGCCGATTGCAACGCTGTATCAGGACTTCCAGGTCCGCTGCCGCATTTCCAAATTGGCGGGCGGCGCACCGGACCTGCAGACTTTCCGAGAAAAGCTCTCCGTTGCCCGTGCGGGCGTCGAAAAGGGCGAAATGGACGACGGAGCCTGGGCCCAGGCGGAACTGATCGCCTCCGAACTGCCGGAAGACATGCGCGGTGTGTACCTGTTGCTGGCAAAGGCCGCGATCGCGAAGGCGCCATGTCCCGGCAACATTGAAATTGCCACCGCCTACGGCACACGGTCTCCCGGCAGGGCGCGCTGGCTGTTGAGCCATATGGAAGAACGCGGATTTCTTGTCTGCGCCACCGACTTGCGCGGCAATCGTATCGTGACGCTGACCGACCTTGGCTGGCAGACGGCACCGGGTGACGAAGCCGCCGCCTGACGCGGCCTTTGCAGCACACTGACTGGCGAGTTGGCAAACTTTCGCGCATGCTTCTGCAGAAGACTGCAAGGGAGGCAAACATGACGCTGGAAGAGACCATCGACATCTATTGTGCAGCCTGGTCTGAACGTGACCCATCCTATCGGCAGGATCTGCTCGGCAGGTCCGTAGCGGAAGACGTCAGATACACGGACCCGGAAACCGATGTGACCGGTATCGCTGCGCTGGTTGACCACATCTCCGGCGTTCTGGCCAAAAGGGTCGGTGCGAAGATCCTTCGGACCAGCAGTGTCGACAGCCACCACGGTTCAGCGCGGTTTGCCTGGCAGATGGTCAATGCGGACGGAACGGTGCTGCCGGAAGGACTTGATGTCGTCTGGATTGACGACCAAAGCGGCAAGCTGAGCGCGGTCTTCGGCTTCTTCGGGCCACTGAAGCGGGAAGGGTGACTGGCAATGGTTCCACGCCAGATCTCGCGCAGTTCACGCAGGCACTGAAATCTGAACGCTCTTCAAGTGCAGTCTGCTCTTTGGGGACCGAAAGTCCGCACGGCAATGACAATCAAATCGCCGGACGCATCCTGCGGCCCGGCTCAGTCCTGTTTGCTTCTGCCGGTTTCGATGCCAGCAGATAGTCGAGTTGTGAAAGCTCCACCGAAATGCCGTCGATCGTGCGTGTGAGCACGCTTTCCAGATAACTGCCGCCAGGAGACCTGTCTCGGATCGCGATAGCCCGCTCCCGCGCCTTGCGCAAGTAAAGCATCATGGTGCGGACCTCGCCGCGCGTGACGGAGGTCAGTTGTTCCGTGCCTGGCGTCGACGCGGCAGCGGAGGAAACAGCGCAGGAATGCGCAACAGCAGTGTCGGCGAGCCGCATCGATCTTCTCCAGTGTTCCTGTTTTGTTCTTTTTACGTCAGCTCGTATTTTCATTCAAGAGTGGAATCTCAATTCGGCCATTTCCGAGAACGGGAAATATGCCGGACAGAACAAAAAAACCGGGCTCGCACAAGGGTTTGGGCGAACCCGGTTCGTGAAGTTATGTGCCTGACTTAAGCGGCGCGAACGCGGCTCAGGAAGTCTGCAATGGTGGCCTGCAAGCCTTGGGCATGTTCGGAAACCGACTGGGAGACCGACAGGACGTCGGCTGCCGAGCTGCTGGTTTCCTCGGCTGCCTGCATCACGTCGCCAACGCTGTTGCTCATGTCGCTGGTGCAGCTGGCTGCCTGCTGGACATTGTGGCTGATCTCGTTGGTGGCATCACCCTGCTGCGAGATCGCCGCGGCAATGGCTGCCGTGAACTGGTTGACCTCTTCCATTGTGCTGGCGATTTCCTGGATCGAGCCGACGGCATTGCGTGTCGAGGACTGGATACCGGTGACCTGCGTGGAGATTTCTTCCGTCGCCTTGGCGGTTTGCGTGGCCAGTTCCTTCACTTCCGCGGCAACCACCGCAAAGCCCTTGCCGGCTTCTCCGGCGCGAGCGGCTTCGATGGTGGCGTTCAGCGCCAGCAAGTTGGTCTGTTCTGCGATCGCCTGGATGAGGCTGACCACTTCACCGATCTTCTGCGCGGCGCTGTCGAGGCTTCCGACCTTGTCGTTGGAATCGTTGGCGGCACGGGTAGCGCTCGTGACGACTTCCTTCGTCTGGCCGATCTGGCGACCGATTTCGGAAATCGAGGCGGACAGCTCTTCAGCGGCGGAGGCCACTGTCTGGACGCTGCTCTGTGCAACTTCGGAAGATCCGGCAACCGAAGAAACCTTGGCGGAAGTGTCGCGCGCGATCGCATCGAGAGACGCCGCGGTCTGCTCCATGCGCTTGCTGTTGCCGCTGACCTGGTCGAGAACGGCGTGGACGTCGCGCTCGAAAGTTTCGATCAGGGCTTCGACAGTCTTCTGGCGCTCCAGCTGGCTGTGTTGGGCCTGCTCGGTGTCGTTCTGCAGCGACCGCCGTTCGGTTTCGTTTTCAACGAAGATTTCCAGCGCACCGGCCATCTGGCCGATTTCGTCCTTGCGGTCGAGATAGGCCACCGGCGTATCGACATCGCCCTCGGCAAGCTTGCGCATGCGAGCGGTCAGCATCTGCACCGGTCCGGCAATTGTCGAACCAAGCATCCACATCAGGAACGTGCCGGCTACCAGCAGGCCGAGGGCGAGCAGCAGGCTCATCTGCATGGTGGAATTGGCGCTTGCCAGAAGTTCGCTCTCGTCAACGGCGACAACGATGAACCAGTGTTGGCCGGTGCCGTCCAGTTCGAAGCCCTTGATGGCTTCCACGGTACCGTTTTCGGTCGTGAAGGCAGCTTCATTCTTGATCGACTGGATCTTGCCGACCATTGCCGCATCGGCCTTCTGGCCGAGGAGGGCTGCGTCCGGATGGGACACCCAGACACCGGTTTCGCTGAGAAGGCCGACATAGCCGCTTTCATAGGTCTGGCCGGCGCTCACCGCCTTCTGCAGGCCTTCCAGCGACACGTCGATGGTGGCGCCACCGATGCCGCGTCCGGAAGCATCCTTGATCGGCGAGGAGGCTGTCGCCATCAGCACGTCGACATTATTGACCGGGTAGAGATAGGGCTCGGTGACCGTGTCGTGGCCCAGGTTCTTCGGCTTGTCGTACCACTCTTCAGAGCCGCTATCGCCACCGAACAGGAGCGGTTCCCAGGCGACTTTTGTACCGTCGTTATAGAAATACGGAATGAAGCGTCCCTTGTCGTCGGAGAAGTTGGCGCCTGCATTGTCCGCGTCATTGCCGGCCATGTCCGGTTCCAGGATCGCACCGCCGCCGACAAAATGTTTGTTCTGGCTGATCTGGTGCTGCATCACGGCTGCATAGGCGTTGCGATCGCTAACGCCGGCTTGCTGCATTCCCTCCAGGGCATCGGCCGCAGCGCGGGCCGCAAGCTGTGCCTGTGCCAGTGTCTTGCCGGCATCCAGAGCAAGTGCCTCGGCAGTCTTGCGGATGAGATCTTCACCCGATTTTTGCGACGTGGCCTGGGTCATGAAGGTGACGGCAAGAATAAGCGTCAGGAATCCAACCAGGAACACGCCGCTCGAGGCGAAAAAGATTCGATTTCTAAGAGACATGAAAAGCTCCAACGGTGAGACTGCGGGAACCCTAGGAGACGCACGTAAAGCAAAGCTTACGTTCTGCGGCTTTTTTGCATTGCGGCAGGAGAAAAACCGGCGCGTTCGCAAAAGCATCGACATGCCGCTTGATCCCGGGGATCAAAATGGTTACATATGCAACTAAATTCATCTCCGAACCGGGAGGACGTCATGGATCAGAGAACCGACAGCAATCAAAATCTAGCTGGAAACGGCCGTAACACGGCGGATCTGGAATATATGCCGGGCTTCGGCAACGATTTTGAAACCGAGGCTCTGCCAGGCGCTCTGCCGCAGGGCATGAACAGCCCGCAGAAATGTGCCTACGGCCTATATGGCGAGCAGTTGTCCGGTACCGCCTTTACTGCGCCAAGCCATCAGAACGAGCGGACCTGGTGCTATCGCATCCGCCCGTCAGTCAAGCACACCAGCCGGTTCAGGAAGATCGACCTGCCTTACTGGAAGTCGGCTCCGAATGTCTGCGACGAAGTGGTTTCGCTCGGCCAGTACCGCTGGGACCCGGTGCCACACACGGATGAAGGCCTCAACTGGCTGACCGGCATGCGCACCATGACGACAGCCGGCGACGTCAATACACAGGTTGGCATGGCCAGCCACATCTACCTGATCACCAAGTCGATGGAGGACGAATATTTCTACTCCGCCGACAGCGAATTGCTGGTGGTTCCGCAGGAAGGCGTCCTCAGGTTTTGCACCGAGCTGGGCGTGATCGAGCTGGAGCCGAAGGAAATCGCAATCCTTCCGCGCGGCCTTGTTTACCGGGTCGAGCTGGTGGAAGGTCCGGCGCGCGGGTTCGTCTGCGAGAACTACGGCCAGAAATTCGAACTGCCGGGCAGGGGGCCGATCGGAGCCAATTGCATGGCAAACCGCCGTGACTTCAAGACGCCTGTCGCGCACTACGAGGATCGCGATGCCCCGTCGACGGTGACGGTGAAATGGTGCGGCCAGTTCCACGAAACAAAAATCGGCCACTCGCCTCTCGACGTTGTTGCCTGGCACGGCAACTATGCGCCCTGCAAATACGACCTCAGGAACTATTGCCCGATCGGGTCGATCCTGTTCGATCATCCCGATCCGTCGATCTTCACGGTGCTTACCGCTCCGTCCGGCGTTCCGGGCACCGCCAACATCGACTTCGTGCTGTTCCGCGAGCGCTGGATGGTGATGGAAGATACCTTCCGGCCCCCCTGGTATCACAAGAACATCATGTCGGAGCTGATGGGCAACATCTACGGCCAGTACGATGCCAAGCCGCAGGGCTTCATTCCCGGTGGCATGAGCCTGCACAACATGATGCTGCCGCATGGGCCGGACAACAATGCCTTCGAAGGCGCTTCGAATGCCGACCTGAAGCCGGAAAAGCTCGACAACACAATGTCCTTCATGTTCGAGACCCGTTTCCCGCAGCACCTCACGGAATTCGCCGCCAAGGATGCTCCGCTGCAGGACGATTACATTGACTGCTGGGACTCGCTGGGCAAAAAATTCGATGGCACGCCCGAAGGGACCTGGAACAAATAGCCAAATCATCCAGGATTTGACCAACCGCAAACGGCAGATTGATCCGCACCGGTAGGTTACCCTGAACCTCCGGCGTCCCGCCGGGGGCGGACAAGAACAAAGGCAGGAAGCCGCTGGAGGCTTCCCGGGAGAAACATCGCCGGGCACCACGGTCTGGCGAACATTAGGAGCTGAAAACCCGATGAAACTGGCAACGCTCAAGGATGGCAGCCGCGACGGCAAGCTGGTGGTGGTCAACGACCGCCTGACCTTCTGCACCGACGCAAGTCACATCGCGCCGACTTTGCAGGCAGCGCTCGATGAGTGGGAACATGTGGCGCCGAAGCTGGAACTGCTGGCCGAGAGCCTGTCTCACGAAGCCGTACCGACGCTGCGTTTCCATGAACACGACGCTCATTCGCCGCTGCCGCGTGCTTACCAGTGGGCGGATGGTTCGGCCTACGTCAACCATGTCGAACTGGTGCGCAAGGCGCGCGGTGCGAAGATGCCGGAAAGCTTCTGGACGGACCCGCTGATGTATCAGGGCGGCTCCGACACATTCCTCGCCCCGCGTGATCCGATCTCCATGCGCGATGAGGCCTGGGGCATCGATATGGAAGGCGAAATTGCTGTCGTCACCGGCGATGTACCAATGGGTGTCAGCGCGGAAGCCGCGCGCGATCACATCCTTCTTGTGCTTCTGGTCAACGACGTTTCCCTGCGTGGCCTGATCCCGGCAGAACTCGGCAAGGGCTTCGGTTTCTTCCAGTCCAAGCCGTCTTCCGCCTTTTCGCCGGTTGCCGTCACGCCGGATGCGCTCGGCGATGCCTGGAAGGGCGGCAAGCTTCACCTGCCGCTGCATGTCGACCTCAACGGTCAGCCGTTCGGCCGCGCAAACGCGGGCATCGACATGACCTTCGATTTCGGCCAGCTCATTGCCCATGCGGCAAAGACCCGGCCGCTCAGTGCCGGCACGATCATCGGTTCGGGCACGGTCTCCAACAAGCTGGATGGCGGTCCGGGTAAGCCGGTGGCAGACGGTGGCGTCGGTTATTCCTGCGTTGCCGAGATCCGCATGATCGAAACGATCAACACGGGCGAAGCCAAGACGCCTTTCCTGAAGTTCGGAGACACTGTCCGCATCGAGATGCTCGACACCGAAGGCCATTCGATCTTCGGCGCCATCGAGCAGACCGTGGAGAAATACGAAGGGTAGTGATCGGACCTTCCGGGATTTCGACACCATTTTCGGCAAGTAGCCCCTCCGCCTTGTGGGGAGGGGCTCGGGGGGTGCGATTTTCCATCCCGGAGAAAGACAAGAGCGCAGCGTTGGGTTGAGCCCTTCCGCCGCCAGAATATTTCAGGGAGAGGGCAATGCCTCACGTCGACCCGCTTGACCGGGCGGATCTGCCTCAGTTCGAGGAAAAATTCGCGCGTTACGATGAAATCCGCGGCTTTCTGCCGAACTCGATCCTCACCATGGCGCGCCGGCCGAATATCGCCAAGGCGTTCATGGAACTGAACCAGGCGATCCTTTATGAAGGCACGGTGCCGGAAGACCTGAAGATGATGGTCGCACTCATGACATCCATGGCGACCGGATGCCGCTATTGCCAGGGCCACATGGCCAATCTGAGCCACGTCTATGATGTGCCGGACGAAAAGATTGCCGCCGTATGGGAATGCGAGACTTCGCCGCTCTTTACGGAGGCCGAAAAAGCGGCGCTGGTGCTGGCCCGCGAGGCTGCAGGTGTTCCGAACGACGTGACCGAAGCTCATTTTGCGGCGCTCAAGCCGCATTTCAACGACGCCGAGATTGTAGAGATCGTCGCTTCGATCGCGCTCTTTGGCTACCTCAACCGGTGGAATGACACCATGGCAACCACAATGGAAGCCCATCCGGCTGCCGTCGCCAAAAAGGCGATGCCCGCATGGGACGAAGGCAAACACGGAGCCTCTGAATGAGCAAGCAATTCGCATCCGCCGGAGACATGACCGAGAAGAAGATCTCCTTCACCGAGATCGGCAAGGATCTCTGGGCCTTTACCGCTGAAGGTGACCCGAACACCGGCGTCATCATCGGCGACGACAGCGTCATGATCGTCGAGGCGCAGGCGACCCCCGAACTCGCCAACAAGGTCATTGAGAAAGTGCGGTCCGTCACCGACAAGCCGATCAGCCACCTTGTGTTGACGCATTACCATGCCGTTCGCGTGCTGGGGGCTGCCGCCTATCGGGCACCGACCGTGATCATGAGCCAGAAGGCCCGTTCGATGGTCGTGGAACGGGGCGCGGAAGACAGGGAATCCGAATTCATGCGTTTCCCGCGTCTTTTCATGGGCTATGAAAACGTCAACGACATTCCGCCTCTGACCTGGCCGACCACCACCTTCAACGACCGCATGACTGTCTATCTCGGCAAGCGCCGGGTCGACCTCAGCTTCCTTGGTCGCGCCCACACGGCCGGAGATATTGTTATCCACGTGCCGGACGCTAACGTCATGTTCACCGGTGACATCGTCGAATACCACTCGGCCTGCTATTGCGGCGACGGCCATTTCAACGACTGGCCGACAACGTTGGAAGCGATCCGTTCCTTCGATGTGGAGGCTATCGCGCCTGGCCGCGGCGATGCGCTGGTCGGCAAGGAGATGGTGGGCAAGGCGCTGACCAACACCGCCGATTTCGTCTCTTCGACCTATCGGCCGGTAGCCCGGGTCGCCCAGGGTGGCGGATCGCTGAAAGAAGCCTGGGACGCCTGCCGTGCCGAATGCGATCCGAAGTTCAAGGATTACGCCATCTACGAACACTGCCTGCCGTTCAACGTTGCCCGGGCCTATGACGAGGCTCTCGGCATCGACACGCCGCGCATCTGGACGGCGGAACGCGACGCCAAGATGTGGGCGGATCTGCAGGGCTGACCCATGAACACTGTCCTGGACCACCTCCGCCTGATGGCCCGCAACAACGCCTACGCGAACGAACGTCTTTACGACGCCTGTTGCCGGTTGTCGCAGGCGGAGTTCGAGGCGGAAAGAACCGGGTTCTTTCCCTCGATCCGGGAAACGCTCAACCACAATTGGGAAGTGGACCGATACTATCTGGATGCCTTGAAGGAAGAGGGGCAGGGGCTGTCGGTATTCGACACGCCGCATCTTGCCTCTGCAGCAGAGCTGAAACCGGCCCAGAAGAGTGCCGACGAGGCTCTGATCGCATTCTGCGACCGGGTGGTGGAAGGAGACCTGGACCGGAATGTCGCTCAGGACCGGGGCAAGAGCGGTGTCTTTCACGAGACGATCGCCAACACGTTGCTGCATCTCTTTCAGCACCAGATCCATCACCGGGGGCAGGTGCATGCCATGCTGGCAGGCACCAGTGTTGCGCCGCCTCAACTTGACGAGTTCTTTTTGGAGTTCGATCGCCACCCGTCGGCGCAACGTTTCTGGGAAACTGGCTAGCGCTTCGGTGCAAGGATCAAAAGGGCGAGCCAGGTGAGGCCACCTGCAAGAACTATGATCTCGCTCACCACGATGGCGATGCCGACCATGCTCCAGTTGTCGGCAAGGACGGTGGCGGGAGCGGCGATGAGTAGCGCAAGGGCGACCGCGGACATCAGTCCGGCAATCAACCGGAATGTCCAGCGTCGGCCGGATGTCAACATGTTCTGACGTGTCAGGACTGGCATGTCACACCTCCTTCTTGGGGGATTGTCTAATGAAAACGCGCAAGCCCCCCTGCGGGTTCCGCGAAACAGGCAAAGGCGAACCGGTTCACGATGCCGGTACGCCTCGGCAATTGGGAGAAACGCCTGTGACCAAGTTGTTTGAAGCGCCGCTTTATCCGTACAAGCGGTCCCAGGATCAGGATGCAGCGACACCCGTTCGCCATCCGGTAGTGATCATTGGAGCCGGACCGGTGGGCCTCGCCACGGCTATCGATCTGGCTCAGGCGGATGTGCCGGTCGTCGTTCTCGATGACAACGACAAGGTTAGCGTGGGTTCTCGGGCAATCTGCTTTTCCAAGCGTTCGCTGGAAATCTTCGACCGGCTGGGCTGCGGCGACGAGATGGTCGACAAGGGCGTCGTCTGGAACGTCGGCAAGGTGTTTTTCGGTGACCGGCAGGTCTACGATTTCAACCTGCTTCCGGAGCAGGGGCACAAGCGCCCGGCCTTCATCAATCTGCAGCAATATTATTGCGAACTTCATCTGGTCGAGCGCATTCGCGCTCTGCAGGTGGAAGGCAAGCCGGTGGAAATCCGCGGTGGCAGCCGGGTTGCGAACCTCAACCAGCGGGACGACCACACGCTGGTGACCGTTGAAACGGTCGATGGTGCCTACAATCTGGAAGCGGAGTGGCTGATTGCCTGCGACGGGGCAGGCTCGCCGTCCCGCAGGATGCTCGATCTCGATTTCGTCGGCCGGGTGTTTGAAGATAACTTCCTGATTGCCGACGTCATCATGAAGGCGGATTTCCCGACCGAGCGCTGGTTCTGGTTCGATCCGCCCTTCAACAAGGACCAGTCGGCTCTTTTGCACAAGCAGCCGGACGGGGTCTGGCGCATCGATCTTCAGCTTGGCTGGGACATCGACAAGGAAGAAGAAAAGAAACCGGAAAACGTCATTCCCCGGCTCAAGCAGATGCTGGGCGCCGATGTCGAATTCGATCTGGAGTGGGTGTCGATCTACACATTCCAGTGCCGCCGCATGGAAAAGTTCCGCCATGGCCGGGTGATCTTTGCCGGAGACAGTGCTCACCAGGTGTCGCCTTTCGGTGCGCGTGGTGCCAACTCGGGGTTCCAGGATGCCGACAATCTCGGCTGGAAGCTGAAGCTGGTCATTGACGGCAAGGCTCCGGAGAGCCTTCTGGACAGCTATGCTTTTGAGCGCGAAATGGCCGCGGACGAGAATATCCTGCAAAGCTCGCGTTCAACCGACTTCATTACTCCCAAATCGGAAATCAGCCGTATTTTCCGTGATGCGGTGCTGGACCTTTCCGAACATCACGCCTTTGCCCGGCCTCTGGTCAATTCCGGAAGGCTGTCCGTTCCTTGCGTCTATGACGGTTCGAAGCTCAATGGACCGGATGTGGAAGGCCTGCCCGCGCGCACAAGACCGGGAAGTCCGGCTGTGGATGCGCCTCTGGCAGACGGCTGGCTGCTGGACTGGCTTGGCAGCGGCTTCCATCTGCTTGGCATCGGCGCCGAAGTACCCGAGAAGCTTCTGATCGACGGTATCGAAATTACCGGTGTCAGCATTGCGACTTCCGCAGCCGGTCAGGAGCTCAAGGATCGCTATCTCGGTGACGAGGCTTCGGCTGTCTATCTGATCCGGCCAGACCAGCATGTGGCGTCGCGCTGGACAGACTATGGCCGCACTGCGGTCGAAAACGCATTTGCAATTGCACTCGGGAAAGGCGGAGAGGCCTAATGGCGGAGATTGTCACCAAACCGAACCTTGAAACGCCCGACGGGTTTTATGCTGATCTGCTGACCGCCCATGAAGGTCTTACAAAGGCCGAAAGCGATGCGTTCAATGCCCGGCTGATCCTGTTGATGGCAAACCAGATCGGTGAGCAGCAGGTGCTCGAAAAGCTGCTTGAGGCCGCCAAACAATAGGTCGAACAGGGCGTCGCGCAGGTGCTGTTGCCGTACGTATTGAGGCTTTTGACGAGGGTGTGAGAGATTCGCCCAATCACACCCTCGGTAGAATTTCAGTTTCACCTGATAGCGATGCAGGTAATCGGAATTATTTTGGGCAAAAATAATTTTCAGAAAAATGTTCAGTATCGCCTTGTCGATAAAGACTAAAAAACGCCCGATTTAATTCGTGACGGCTAACAAAAGTCGAACCCGAAATTTTTCACCAATTGTTTATCTACCCACACCTTCAATCGCGGAAAGTGCGGGGGAAACAATGTCCAGGTTACTTACACCTTTAAAGAATGTGCGCCTTTCTGCGAAAGTAGGCGGTGGCTTTGCAGCCATGATTCTTGTCGCCGCCGCGGTCGGTGCAGTGGGTGCGGTCGCTATTCTCGGCCTCAGAACACAGTCGGATGTCAGTGCGAAGGCAACAACCGCAATGGCAAACCTTCAGCAGGTCGCACAAGCGCAGGAAGCCTATCTCTCGGATCGCACACCGGAGTTGGCTGACGCAGCCCGGTTTCAGATTGAACAATTGGAAACTGCGCTGGTCACGCTCGATGGCGTCTCGGGGCCTGGAGAGGGCGAAACGGCCACCGCAGAGGCCATCTCGCTGGTAGGTCAGCTTGGTGGCGAGTTTGATGGTGTCGTGCTGGCTGTCGAGAACAGGCAGGCTCAGGTCGACAAGTTGCTGCGGTCCGCTGTCAATCTGGCAACCATCGCTGCCCAGATCAACGACAAGATGAGCAAGATCCAGCGTGATGCGGGCGGCGCCGCCAAGACCGCATCAGGCACACGCAACCGGGCTGACAAGGTCGGGCGCATGTTGTCGGATATGGAAGACCTCGTCGCCGGTCTGGAAGGCAGGATCGCCGAGGTGAGTGAAGGTGCTGATCTTCCGCCTGAAACGGTGGCAGCCATTGTGGAGGGCACGCAGACCCTGGCAAAGACGGCAGCGAAGGCCGGAAAGCTGAAGGTGGACGGCGTAGACCCGGCAAAGGTCAAGGAATTGGCGGACATGGCGGCAGCGCTCGGTGAAAAACTGCCGAAGCCGGAAGCGGACGGCGCTCGGCCGGCACCAGTGTCGGCTGCCGTTGCTGCGGATCTCGTCGCGGGACTGGAGAAACTCCACACTCAGGCCTCTGCCTTGCGCAAGACGGTTTATGCGGCAACCGATGACGCCAAGTCGATTGCCGGTAAGGCAACGTCGAAACTTGGTATCGTTGATCTCGTCAATGTGAACGTGAACAAGTACCAGAACGCGTCCCTGGATATTCGCTCTGCGACAATGGAGTATTTTGCCGGCTTCGATACAATTGGTGCGGAAGAGGTTCTCAACCGTATCGAAACGCTGCGCTACCTCGCCAATCTGCTGAAGGCGGACAGTGCCGCTTTCCCGGAAATCGCGGATGCCATTGCGTCGATCGAGGCGGAGGTTGGCACTTATGAGGCCGAATTCGCCGCCATGGTCACCGCGAAGGATGCGTTCGATGTCAGACGGACAGAGCTTGTTGCACTGTCCGGCAAGGTTCGCAGTGTCATCACGGCCCTCACGGAGGCTCAGTCCGCGGGAGCTTATGCGCGGGCCGATACCGCGCTTGGGCTGATCGCGGTCGCACTCGTCGTCGCCGTTGCAGCCGGTGGATTGCTGGCCTTTGTTCTTTCTCTCGTGATCACGCGCCCGACACGGGCTTTGACCGAAGCCATGGGCCGCCTCGCGGAGGGGGATATCGACGCCACCATTCCCTCGACTGATCAGCGGGACGAAATCGGAGACATGAGCCGCACCGTTCAGGTGTTTCAGGAAAACGCCCGCGAACGGATTCGCCTGGAAATCGAAGCGAATGCCCATCGCGAGGCCCAGAATGCGCGTCAGCAGGACATCGAAGATCTGATCCAGAACTTCCGAGGTGAGATCCAGGGACTTCTTGGTGCGCTGGACGAAACGGCCGCCGGCATGTCCAACACAGCTTCGGCACTTGGCGGCATCGCGGAAAGCAGTGCGGAACAGGCAGGCGATACTTCCAGGGTCAGTGAAGACGCCAGCATGAGCGTTGAAAACGTTGCCGGTGCGGCCGAAGAACTGTCGGCATCCATCGCCGAAATCGGCGAACAGGTACGCCGGTCTTCCGACATCGTCACGTCGGCGACGAGCGCGGTACACGAGACCAATGGCAAGGTTCAAGGACTGGCGGAAGCTGCCTCGAAGATTGGCGAAGTGGTCAACCTGATCCAGGCGATTGCCGAACAGACCAATCTTCTGGCGTTGAACGCCACTATCGAAGCGGCTCGTGCAGGCGAAGCAGGCAAGGGCTTTGCCGTTGTGGCCGCCGAGGTCAAGGAACTGGCGACACAGACTTCGAAGGCAACTGAAGAAATCTCGTCCCAGATCCAGACCATTCAGAACTCCACCAGCGAAGCCGTCGCGGCCATCGGGGCAATTTCCGACACGATGGAAGAGGTCAACGGTTACACTCAGGGAATCTCGGCAGCCGTTACCCAGCAGGGCGCGGCCACCAACGAGATTTCCGGAAATGTGCAGCGGGCAGCCCAGAGTACGCAGGCTGTTCAGACCAATATGTCCAGCCTCGCCCGGGCGGTTGGCGATACCAAGGAAGCATCGGGGGATGTTCTGGCTGCTTCGGGAGACCTGAGCAACCGCAGCAACGCTCTGAAGCAGGGAATTGAAACCTTCCTGGCCCGCGTTGCAGCAGCTTGACGGCAAACGTGAAAGGCAACACTTCGGCACCCCACCGGGCTCCGATCCGGTGGGGTGCTTTTTATTCGATTGATACATCGGCATGACACGCTTCAACCTTAATGCGGGAACAAGGTTGGGATTGCCCGGTGACGCCGCGTTCTTCCTGAGGTGAGTCGCCCGGCGACGGCACATGAAGACAAGAATGATATTGCAACTCATTCGCAACAAGCTTGACAGTTGCGAATGAGTTGCAATATCACTTGCAGAAATGATGTTCGAACCGGGATATGGTGATGTTGAAAAAACTGCTTCTGACGGTCTCTCTTGCGGCACTTGCAGCCGGACCGGTAAACGGCGCTTCCGCACAGGACAAAATGAAAGTGGTGACCACATTCACCGTTCTTGCCGACATTGCGCAGAATGTTGCCGGGGAGACCGCCGACGTGGTGTCGATCACCAAGCCGGGTGCCGAAATCCACGGTTATGAGCCGACACCGCAGGACATCGTGCGGGCATCCGACGCGGACCTGATCCTGTGGAACGGCATGAACCTTGAGCGTTGGTTCGAGCAGTTTCTGTCCAACCTAGGCGACATCCCCTCCGTAACACTTACAGACGGGATCGAACCGATCTCGATCGCGTCGGGTTCCTATGAAGGAAAGCCGAACCCGCATGCGTGGATGGGCCTGGACAACGCGCTGATCTATATCGACAACATCTCCAAGGCATTTGCCCAATACGACCCGGAGAATGCGGAGGTCTATGCCGACAACGCGGATGCCTACAAGGCAAAGCTGCGCGAAACCATAGAGCCGCTGCGCCAGGCCGTTGCCGATATCCCGGAAGACAAGCGCTGGCTGGTGACCTGTGAAGGCGCGTTCAGTTATCTCGCTCGCGATTTCGGCATGAAGGAGCTGTACCTCTGGCCGATCAACGCCGATCAGGTGGGCACGCCGCAGCAGGTCCGTTCGGTGATTGACGGGGTGCGAGAGCACGACATCCCGGTCGTCTTCTGCGAGAGCACGGTCAACACTTCGCCTGCCAAGCAGGTGGCCCGGGAAACCGGCGCGAGATATGGCGGCGACCTTTATGTCGATTCCCTGAGCGAGGCGGACGGCAAGGTGCCCACTTACCTGGATTTGCTGAAGGTCACCTCGAGCACGGTGGTCGAGGGGCTGAAATCCAATTCACAGTGATGGCCCGTAATAAAGACTGCCGGGCAGCATGACCCGATGCTGCCCTTGATTGTGTCACAGTAACTTCGGATTGTACTGGAAAGCCTGCATGCTGAATGTCATCAAGGACCCGGTTATGGATATGCCCAACGTCAGGGACGATGGCGGAATTGCCGCCGAGGACGTTACGGTTACCTACCGGAACGGACATACGGCACTCTGGAACGCCAGCTTCTCGATCCCGCGCGGCACCGTCACGGCTCTTGTCGGCGTCAATGGCGCGGGCAAGTCGACGCTGTTCAAGGCCATCATGGGGTTCGTGCCCACAGCCAAAGGGCGCATCCGGATCCTGGATATGACCGTTCGGGAAGCCCTCAAGAAGAACCTCGTCGCCTACGTTCCCCAATCGGAGGAAGTCGACTGGTCATTCCCCGTTCTGGTGGAAGACGTGGTGATGATGGGCCGTTATGGCCACATGGGGTTTTTGCGCCGACCAAAACCAGCGGACCATGCCGCGGTCGACCAGGCACTGACCCGCGTGAACATGCAGGATTTCCGGCATCGGCAGATTGGCGAGCTTTCCGGCGGTCAGCGCAAGCGCGTCTTTCTCGCCCGCGCTCTTGCCCAGGACGGCCAGGTGATCCTGCTGGACGAACCTTTCACCGGCGTCGACGTGAAAACCGAGGAACAGATCGTGGCGTTGCTGCGAGAGTTACAGGCCGAGGGCAGGGTGATGCTTGTCTCCACCCATAACCTCGGTTCCGTTCCCGAATTCTGCGACAGGACGGTGCTGGTCAAGGGAACGGTGCTCGACTACGGGCCAACCGCGACAACCTTCACCCGTCAGAACCTGGAGAAGGCCTTTGGCGGTGTGCTGCGCCATTTCACCATTTCCGACCAGACCCTGCACACGGATGGCGATCAGCGTACGGTGACGATCCTGACCGACGACGAGCGCCCGTTCGTTCAATATGGCGACGAAGTGCAGACAAGAGAGGCGCGCGACTGATGGAGCCTTTCAGTTTCGCCTATCTTCTCGAACCCTTTCAATACGGCTACATGACCAATGCCATGTGGGTTTCCGCACTTGTTGGCGGGGTTTGCGCCTTCCTGTCGTCCTACCTGATGTTGAAAGGCTGGTCGCTGATCGGCGATGCCCTGTCTCATTCGGTCGTGCCGGGGGTGGCCGGTGCCTATATCCTGGGCCTGCCGTTTTCCCTTGGGGCCTTCCTGGCGGGCGGACTTGCAGCCGGGGCCATGCTGTTCCTGTCCGAACGTTCGGGCCTCAAGGTTGACGTCATCATCGGCCTCATCTTCACGTCTTTCTTCGGCCTTGGTCTCTTTATCGTTTCCATCAGCCCCATGTCGGTCTCGGTCCAGACGATCACCATGGGCAACATTCTGGCCATCACGCCGGAAGATACCCTGCAACTGGCCATCATCGGCTTTGTGTCGCTGGCGATCCTGACGCTCAAGTGGAAGGATCTGATGGTCACTTTCTTTGACGAAAGCCATGCCCGCACAATCGGTCTGAGGCCCGGTCTCCTCAAGGCAATTTTTTTCGTGCTTCTGTCCGCTTCCGTGGTTGCGGCCATGCAGACGGTCGGGGCCTTTCTCGTTATTGCAATGGTGGTCACGCCCGGTGCGACAGCCTACCTCTTGTGCGACCGCTTCCCGCGCCTGATCCTGACCTCCATCGCGATCGGCACGCTGACCAGCTTTGCCGGGGCCTATATCAGCTACTTTCTGGACGGGGCCACAGGCGGTATCATTGTCACCTTGCAGACCCTGATCTTCCTGTTCACATTCGTTCTGGCGCCAAAGCACGGCCTTCTGGCCGCCAGGCGCAAGTCGGCGGAAGCCCTGCGCCGGGGATACGCTGCGGACGTTGCGAAATCAGAAGCGGGAGATCAGGCCTGATGGACCTCGAGACGCTGCTTCTGCCGTTCAAGTTCCCCTTCATGCAGAACGCGTTTCTGATCTGCGTGATCGTGTCCATCCCGACAGCACTCTTGTCGAGCTTCCTGGTGATCAAGGGTTGGGCCCTGATGGGGGACGCTGTCAGCCACGCGGTTTTACCCGGCATCGTACTGGCTTACATCTTTGGCATACCATTGATCGTCGGCGCTTTTGCCGCCGGCATGGTTTGTGCCGTGCTGACGGGTTACCTGTCAGGTAACAGCCGGGTGAAGCAGGATACCGTGATGGGGGTCGTGTTTTCCGGCATGTTCGGTGTCGGCATCGTGCTTTACGTCTCGATCCGGACAAACGCTCATCTGGACCATATCCTGTTCGGCAACATGCTGGGTGTGGAGCAGCACGAGCTTGTCACCGCAGGCGTTATTGCCCTCGTTGTCGGCGGTGGGCTGGTGCTGAAGTGGAAAGACCTTCTGTTGCACAGTTTCGATCCGGCCCAGGCTCAGGCCTCCGGTTTGCCGGTAAAGCTGTTGCATTACGGCCTTCTGGCGGCACTGTCGCTGACGATCGTGGCAACGCTCTCTGCTGCGGGCCTTATCCTGGCGGTTGCCTTGCTCATTGCACCGGGGGCGATCGCATTCCTTTTGGTCCGCACCTTCAAGTCGATGCTTTACGTGTCGGTGCTGGTCTGCATGGTGTCAATGGTCGCAGGCACCTACGCCAGCTTCTTTCTGGACAGCGCACCGGCCCCCACCATCGTCCTCATTTTGACAGCCGTTTTCATCGCCGCGTTTGCCCGCCGCCAGATCCTGACCCGGCAGGCTTCCCTGCGCCGCGTTGACGACGTCGCATAGGGACAGATCCTGCCATCCTGAAAGAGAACCGGTGCCGGACGTCGGCACTGGTTTCGGGCAATCACTACGCTATCTGGATAGAAATCCCGGCCAGAAGACGCTCTCGCGGCGGTTCCGGCAGTCAGTTTCTATATCATAGGTAGAATTTGCAAAGATGGAACAACTCATTGGCGTGAAAGTGTGTCGTTTCGCTTACAAATTGGTACACCTTATCGATTGTTGGCATACGGGAATTGCCGTAGATAACTGGTTTCAGGAAACAACCGTTTTCGGCAGTGCCGGCAAGTTCTGATCGGAGTTCCAATTGTCAATTTGGAAACAGCTCGTTCTCACCCTCCTGGTTGTCATCGTGGCGGCGGGGCTCTGGGTTCGTTATTATCCGGGAGCCGGCGCGCACCTGTCCGCCTGGGGGATCGACTGGCTGGATTTTGCCGTCGCCGATGCAGCGCCAAGCGGAGGCGATCAACCACGGCGTGGCCGGGGTGGGCCGCAAGGTGCCGTCGTTGCAACGCCGGTCGTCGAAATCACGATCAATGACCGTCTGTCGGCGATCGGTACCAGCACGGCACTGCAGTCTGTTGCCGTGACGCCTTACACAAGCGGCCGCATGACCGAGGTGCTGGTCAAGTCCGGTGCCACCGTGAAGGCCGGAGATGCCATTGCCAAACTGGATCTGGACGCCGAGCAGATCGCCGTCGAGAGAGCCGCAAATGCTCTGAAAGATGCCGAGGCCCGGCTTCAGCGTATGCAGGTGCTGCGGAAAACCAATACGGCTACGGCTGTTCAGGTGACAGACGCGGAACTCTCGGTAGACAATGCGCGGCTGCAACTTCGCGAAGCCGAACTGGCGCTCTCCCGCCGCTCCATCGAAACTCCGATCGCCGGCGTGGTCGGCATTCTTCCCATTACCGCAGGCAATTACGTTTCCTCGCAGACCGTCATCGCAACCATTGACGACCGCAGCGAAATTCTTGTCGATTTCTGGGTTCCGGAGCGGTTCGCCTCCGCTATCGCAGTGGGATCTCCGATCACCGCCACGTCGGTCGCCCGCCCGGGTGAAACCTTCGAGGGTGTCATCAGTGCCGTCGACAACCGCATCGATATCGACAGCCGCACACTTCAGGTTCGTGCCCGTTTTCCGAACAAGGCTGACAAGTTGAGAGCCGGCATGTCGTTCCAGGTCTCGATGAAGTTTCCCGGCGACAAGTATCCGGCGGTTGATCCGCTGGCCGTGCAATGGGGTTCCGACGGTGCCTTCGTCTGGGCCGTGCGTGAAGGCAAGGGCGTTCGTGTCCCGGTCAGCATTATCCAGCGCAACACCGACAGCGTGCTGGTCGACGCGGAGCTGACGGTCAACGACGAGGTCGTGACCGAAGGCATTCATCTGGTTCGCAACGGGGCAGACGTGACGGTTGCAGACCGCAAACAGGCTCCGGCATCGGACACTCCGGCGACAACTGCTTCCAGCCAAAGCGGTTCCTGAGAATTGACCTGAAGGTCTTGGAGAGATTGCCATGCAGATGGACCGTTTGAAGGAACTTGGCATCACCGGCCTGTTCGTGCGGCGTCCGGTTCTTGCCTTCGTGATCAACATGCTGATCGTGGTTGCGGGGATCGCGGCAATTTTCGGTATCGAAGTGCGCGAACTGCCCGACGTCGACCGCCCGGTCATCACCGTCAGCACCGATTATCCGGCCGCAGCTGCCGAGACCATCGACCGTGAAGTGACCGGTGTCATCGAAGGCGCAGTGGCACGTGTCTCCGGCGTGAAGTCTATCTCTTCATCGTCCTCCTTCGGCCGAAGCCGTGTGACCGTGGAATTTTCCGATGATGTCGATCTGGACGTTGCCGCTTCCGACATGCGAGATGCGCTCGGGCGCATCACCAACGATCTGCCCGAGGACGCCGAGCCTTCCCGTATCATCAAGGCTGATGCCAACGCCCAGCCGGTATTGCGCCTGGGTCTGACCTCCGACCGCATGTCGGTCGAGGACATGACGGTGCTGGTGGAAGACGAGATTTCCGACGTCCTTGCCGCTGTTCCAGGTGTCGCGGACGTCCAGGTCTACGGTGACCGCGACAAGATCTTCCGGATCGACATCGACCAGGCCAAGATGGCCAGCCTCAATCTGACCATCGCGGATGTGGCCAATGCCCTGTCCTCCATGGCCTTCGATACGCCGGCAGGCTCGCTGACCAGTCAGAACCAGGATCTGATCGTCCGCGCCACGGCTTCCATTGATACGCCTGAAGAATTCGAAAGCGTTATTATCAATCGCCGCGCAAGGCTCCGCGACTTCGTGACGGTGACACTTGGCCCGGATCTGGGCCAGACACAGCTGCGCGCCAACGGCAAGTCGGGCATCGGCCTTGGCGTCATTCGCTCCGCCCAGTCGAACACGCTCGAGATTTCGGAAGGCGTTCGCTCCGCGGTCGACCGTATCCAGGAGAACCTGCCCGAAGGCATGACCATCGAGGTCACCAGCGATGACGCCACCTTCATCAATGGCGCCATTCATGAAGTCGAGATTGCCCTTGCCATCTCGGTCAGCATCGTTCTGCTGATCATCTTCATTTTCCTGTGGGACTGGCGGGCAACCATCATTCCGGGCGTATCCCTGCCGGTGGCGCTGATCGGCACACTTGCGGCGATCTATCTTGCCGGGTTCTCCATCAACATCCTGACGCTTCTGGCGCTGGTTCTGGCAACAGGCCTTGTGGTCGACGATGCCATCGTGGTGCTGGAAAACATCGTGCGCAGGCGAAATGAAGGCATCGGACCACGCGCTGCGGCGGTTCTGGGTGCCGAAGAGGTCTTCTTCGCGGTGCTGGCGACAACGGCGACGCTGATTGCCGTGTTTGTACCGCTCTCCTTCCTGCCGGGGCAGACCGGCGGGCTGTTCCGCGAATTCGGCTTCGTACTCGCCATCGCGGTGTTCCTGTCCTCCATCGTGGCGCTGTCGCTGTGTCCCATGCTGGCCTCGCGCATTCTCAAGAGTAAACCGGCCGGCAAGGCCGAAGATCACGGGGGCGGTGCCGGCGGTCTGGGGCGGATGTTGAGTGCGCTCTACCGGCGCTGCCTGCATGCATGCCTTGATGCGCCGATGGTGGTTGTGGCTATTTCGCTGCTGTTTGCAGCCACCGCGGGTGTCCTGTTTCCCACCATCAAGTCGGAACTGACGCCGACTGAAGACCGCTCGATTGCCTTCATGCGCATTTCCGCGCCTCAGGGCGTGAGCCTCGATTACCTGTCTCAGCAGATGCGCCAGATCGAAAACCTGCTGGAGCCTTACCGGGAAAGCGGCGAGATCAACAGCACCTTCTCGATTGCGGGAACAGGCGGTTCCAAGAACAGCGGCTTCATCGTCATGCGTCTGGCGCCGTGGGACCAGCGCGAGCGGTCGCAGCAGCAGATCCTGTCCGAGGTCAGTGCGCTTGTGCGCGATGTACCGGGTGTGCGGGCCTTCGCCTTCCAGCCTAACAGCCTCGGCATTCGCGGTGCCGGGTCCGGCCTTCAGTTTGCCGTCGCCGGCAGCAACGACTATGCGACGCTCGGCGCAACGGCAGACAAGATCATCTCGGCGATGGAGCAGGACCCAAGGTTCCGGCAGGTGCGCCTGTCCACCGAGGCCACCCAGCCGCAGCTTTCGGTTTCCATCGATCGCGAACGCGCCTCCGACCTTGGCATCGACATTAACGGACTGGGCACGGCCATGCAGGCCATGCTGGACGGTCGCAAGATCGGGCAGGTTTTCATCAACGATCAGGCCTATGACGTGAAATTCGTTTCCACGTCCAATCCGATCAACGATCCGACGGATATGGAGAACATCTTCATCAAGACAGGTGATGGCCGCTTCGTACCCGTGTCGACCATTGCCAGCCTGGTGGAAAAGGCCGTGCCGCCTTCTCTTGCCAGGGAACAGCAGCTGCGCTCCGTCGCTGTTACGGCAGGTCTTGCGGACGACTTCGCCCTCGGCAATGCCTATCAGGAAGCGCTGAAGATCGCCGAACCGTTGCTGCCGCCCGGTGCTCGTATCGTGCCGCTGGCGGAAACGGCAACGCTGGGTGAACAGTCATCCTCCATGGCGCGCACCTTCGGCTTTGCGATCATCATCATCCTGCTGGTGCTGGCGGCCCAGTTCGAGAGCTTCATCAGTGCACTCATCATCATGGCGACGGTTCCGCTTGGCCTGGCCTGCGCTGTCTTCGCCATGCTGCTGACCGGGACGACACTCAACGTCTATTCCCAGATCGGCCTCGTGCTGCTTGTGGGCATCATGGCGAAGAACGGCATCCTGATCGTGGAATTTGCCAACCAGCTGCGGGATCGCGGGCAGGGACTGCGCGAAGCGATCGAGAATGCCTCGAACATCCGCTTGAGACCGGTGATGATGACCATGATCTGTACCATTGTCGGCGGCGTGCCGTTGATCATGGCAAGCGGGGCCGGGGCAGAAGCGCGAATTGCCCTGGGGTTTGTCATTGTCGGAGGTCTGGGCCTTGCGACTGTCTCGACCCTGTTCCTGACGCCGGTTGCCTATCTCCTGCTCGGACGGTTCATCACACCGGCCGTTCAGGAAGAAGAGCGCCTTCACAAGGAACTGGACGCGGCAAGGACGATCAGTCAACAGCCGGGCGAGTGACAACACTGGAAAGCCGGCTTTGGGCTGGCTTTCACCCAACCGAGTCATCCCGGACGCAGCGCAGCTGAGATCCAGGATTGGAGAGCCGGTTCGTGTGAACAGGCGCAGTTGACCGGGTATCTTCAAAACCGAAAGACCAGTTCCTCTCTGATCCCGGCTGACGCTGCGCTTGGCCGGATTGGCGAGCAGAGGCATCGCGAAAAAAGAAACCGCCCGTATGTCCACGGGCGGTTTTTGTTTTTGCCTTACCGCCCGGTGATGGCCGGGAAGAACAGCAGGATACCTACGGCGAGTATCTGCAGGGCGATGAACGGCAGCAGCGAGCGGAAGATCGTTGCCAGCGTTATGCCCGGTGGGGCCACGCTCTTGAGATAGAAGGCGGCAGGCCCGAACGGCGGTGACAGGAACGACACCTGCATGTTCATGCAGAACAGAACGCCAAACCAAACCGGATCGTAGCCGAGATCCTTGATGATCGGCACGAAGATCGGCATCGTCAGCAGAGCGATCCCGACCCAGTCCAGGAACATGCCGAGCACGAACAGGATCAGCATCATGAACAGCAGGATGATGGTCGGATTGTCGGAGATGCCGGATATGAGGGCCGAGACGAACTTGATGCCGCCCATCAGGTTGAACACTCCGACCAGAGCACTTGCACCGATGCCGATCCACACGATCATGCCGACGGTCTGAAGCGTTTGCAGGGCAGCACCTTTCAGAAGCTCGAGTGTAAATTCCCCCCGAACCACCGTCGACAACAGCACCCCGGCAACGCCGACCGCCGATGCTTCGGTGACACTCGCGATGCCGCCGTAAATGGAGCCAAGCACGCCGGCAACGACGGTAAGCGGCAGGATCAGCCCCTTCAGGAGGCGGAGTTTTTCCGCCATCGGCACAGGTTCATCGTCCTGTACCGGTGCGATGGCCGGGTTGAGGTAGGCCCGGATCAGGACGTAGGCGACATAAAAACCAGCCAGCATCAGACCCGGCAGAAAGGCGGCGGTAAAGAGATCGCCGACCGAGACGTTGGCGGTAAGGCCGTAGATGATGAGTACGATGGACGGCGGTACCATGGTGCCGAGCGCACCGCCTGCGCACACGACGCCGATGGCCAGGTGCTTGTCGTAGCCGAGGCGCAGCATCTGGGGCAGCGCAACAAGGCCAAGCAGCACGACTTCGCCGCCGATGATGCCGCTCATGGCCGCCAGGATCACTGCCACGACGATGGTCTGGATAGCGACCCCGCCGCGCAGGCGTCCGCCCAGCAGCTTCATGGCGTCGAACAGATCTCTGGCGATGCCTGATCGATCAAGGATTGCCGCCATCAGAACGAACATCGGCACGGAGACGAAGACGAAGGAACCGACGAAGGAGTAGACGCGGCTGGTGATCAGCGGCACGACCATGGGTCCGAACCAGCCGAGCGCGAAGATCAGCGCAACCAGCAGGGTGACGAAGGCAAGCGGGATGCCGGAGACCAGCAGCACCAGCAGCATCGCGAACATGAGCAGCGTGCCGGTCTCGATGCCGAGCCCTTGAAGGGAGCCGAAGAACTCTGTCACTTGCGCCCCCTGGCATAGTTATAGGCAAGAATGAGGAACTGGACGGCCATCACCGTCATGACAACCAGAAGGAAAACCTTGATCAGGCCCGGAAAGACAGGGTCCCAGGCACTGCCGGAGCGTTCCAGACGGAAGCTGCCATCTGGCCGAAAGGCCGCCTTCTGAACCATCAGCCAGCTGGCGTAGGCAAAAAAGGTGCTGGCGACCATGCAGATGAGCGAGATGACGACATCAAGGACACGCCGCAGAGGTGGCGGCAACGTGTCGTAGATCAGCACGACCCTGATGTGGCGGTCGCGCGCGGTGCAGTAGAGCCCGCCATAGAGAAAGGCGGCGCCGCACAGGAAGATGGTGGTCTCGTGCGCCCAGATTGTGGGGGCGTTGAAGACGTAGCGCAAAAGCACTTCGTTGATGAGGATCAGCATCGAAGCAACGATGCCGATGGCAAACAGCAAGCCGCCCCTGTCGATCCAGCGCCCGAGCATGCCGGCCTCGGCAATAGCGCCGGGATCCTTTTCCCGCTCCGGGGTTTCGTTCGGTTCCACCAAGGTTTCCTCCAGCTTCTTTTACAAAACGGGCGCCCGAAGGCGCCCGCCAGGTAACCACATTGAGGCAGCTTACTGCATCAGGCCGTTTTCTTTCAGGTAGCTGGTCAGAACGTCATAGACCTTCTGGGCATTGTCCGAACGTTCGGCGACCTTGGCCCATTCGCCAGTGGCGATGGAGCGGAACTTCGCGCGTTCTTCCGGCGACCAGTCCGTGACGGTCACCTTGCCGCTGGCCTTGGCTTCCTCAACGGCTTTCTGGTCGCTCTCGGCGAGAGCTGCCACCTGCGCGTTGGCGAAATCCCTGACGCTTTCTTCAAGGGCGGTCTTGAGATCGTCCGGCAGGGCATCCCACTTGGCCTTGTTCATGGAAATTTCCACCAGCGGCATGGAGTGGAAGCCCGGATAGACCGGGTTCGGGGCAACGTCGTGCATGCCCTGGGCCTGGTTGGTGGAGAAGACCGAGTAGTCGGCTGCATCGATCACGCCCTTGTCGAGCGCGGTAAAGACTTCGGACCCCGGCAGGTTGACCGGAGCAGCGCCAGCCGCTGCAAACACCTGCTGCACCAGGCCTTCAGGCGCACGCATCTTCAGGCCCTTCAGGTCGTCAACACCGTTCAGCGGAACCTTGGAGACGAAGGCCTCCAGGCCCGGTGTCGTCGCGCCGATGAAGTGCAGGCCGTAAGGCTCTACCAGCTCGTTCATCAGGTCCTTGCCGCCGCCATCGTACATGAAGGCAAACATCTGGTCCGGCGACGCCCAGGCGCCGACCGGGTTGGCGATCAGGCCGAAAGCCGGATCCTTGCCGGCAAAGTAGGACGTATCGGTGATATGGCCGTCAAGAATGCCGGATGCGATGGCATCCTGGGTCTCGCTGTGGGCCACAATGGACTCCACAGGCAGCAACTCGACCTCGATCTTGCCGCCGGTCTTTTCCTTCACGCTCGCGGCCCAGCCCTGCTGAAGCACGAAATTCGGGTTGCCTGCCGGGTCGGAAGACTGGAAGCGGAACGAATAGTCCGCAGCCATGGCGGTCGTGGCAAGCACACCGGCCGCAACGGCGGCAAGAGCGGTTCTGGTCAAGAGTTTGAGCATGATTTCCTCCCTAGTCGAAACGTCATCGCTCAAGAGGCGATGGTGGTACGAGGCGGCCTTGCTGGCCGCAGTTCTTTCATGGCTTTGTCGACAAGTTCGTCGACAGGCCTTGAAATATCCAGGCTGAAGCCGGCTTCCCCGGCTTGCAGCGGTTCCAGCGTCGCCAGCTGGCTGTCCAGCAGCGTTTCACCGACGAAGTGTCCCTGGCGCCCACCCAGGCGCTCGGCGATCAGGCCGCGTTCTCCTGCCAGGTGAACAAAAATGCACGAGGGCAGGGCAGCGCGTAAACGGTCCCGATAGGCGCGCTTCAGGCTGGAGCAGGCGATCACTGCACCGCCGGCACAGTAGATCTGCAGCTTGGCGGCAAGTGACACAGCGTCCAGCCAGGGCATGCGGTCGGCATCGGTCAGCGCTTTTCCCGCCGCCATCTTGCGCTTGTTTTCCGGGCTGTGAAAGTCGTCAGCTTCAACCATGCCGACGCCAAGCCTGTCCGCGAGGCGGTTCGCCAGCAGGCTTTTGCCGGCGCCGCAAACGCCCATCACGACGATGGCCGTTTCGCCAGAGGCTGATGGCAATTCACCCTGCATTTCCGTCCCCGAATGATCTCGTTGTTGCGCGTATTGAAAATGATAGCGCTAACATTTGTCAAACACTTTTTTCTGGGATATTATCGAAGAGTTGATTTGCAATGGTATAAACAATTGTAATGGTTGAATAATTTGAAAAGCACGATCGCCGATGTTGCCCGGGAAGCTGGTGTTAGCGCTATGACTGTGTCGCGCGCGCTACGTGATCCTGACAAGGTCTCCGCCAAGACACTGACCAAAATCCGGGAGGTGGTCGACAGGCTCGGATACGTGCCGGATCCTGCGGCCAGCGCGCTTGCTGCGGGCAAGACCAACGTCATCGGCGTCATCGTGCCGTCAGTAACCAACAACGTGTTTTCCGATGTCATGCGAGGCATCTATGAAGCGGCTGAAGGGTCGAAATGGCAGATCCAGCTCGGCAATTCCCGCTATTCCCCACTTGAAGAAGAAAGCCTTGTGCGAACCTTCCTGAGCCAGCGTCCCGCTGGCCTGGTCCTGTCAGGTCTCGATCAGTCGGAAGACACGGCCCGGCTGCTGGAGCGGGCAGACTGCCGCATCGTCCAGATCATGGAGTGCGGGCCGGCGCCATATGACATGATGGTCGGCTTTTCCCACGTGGAGGCTTCTGCCGCGGCAACTCGTCATCTTCTTGCTGCCGGATACAGGCGTCCGGGCTATATCGCTGCCCGGCTCGACCCGCGCAGCCAGCGCCGCCTTGCCGGGTTTCGCGGGGAGGCGGAAAAGGCAGGTGTCTTCGATGCGGGCCGGATCGTGACGACACCGCGTCCTTCAACCGTCACCCTTGGCTGTGAACTGGTCGCCGACCTTCTGTCGAAGGCGCCGGAAACCGATGCGATCCTGTGCAACAACGATGACCTTGCGCTCGGCGCCCTGTTCGAGTGCCAGCGGCGCGGCATCCGTGTTCCGGATCAGATGGGTATCTGCGGTTTCAACGATCTGGAAATGATGGCCGCCGCCAACCCGCCGATCACTAGCGTGCGCACGTTCCGCCTGGCCATGGGACGCGATGCCTTTCGCATGCTGACGGGTGCCCTTGCCGGAATTGAGCCGGAACAGCCGGTGGTCGATCTCGGCTACGAGGTCGTCGCACGTGGCAGCACGGCCCGAAACGGGCAAGGCTAGAAGATGTCTTTTAAGGGAAGAAAGACTGGCTGGGGTGGAAGGATTCGAACCTTCGCATGGCGGTACCAAAAACCGCTGCCTTACCGCTTGGCTACACCCCAAGGCCGTGGGGACGCTGTATAGCGAGCCTCGATCCTTTGCGCAAGTCTCCACAAGAGCAAACTTTGACGGGGAAGGACCGGTTTTCCCCAGGTGCGTTGCAAAGCCATCGCCGGGACGATTGGAGGCCGTTTCAATCCGCTTCAAGTTGGCGGAACGGCAAGCCGGACTTGGCGTGTCCGCTGGAAAGCGGCGTAATTCGCCCTTGCCTTGCCGAGGTTGTTCACAGTTTCAAAAAAGTGACATTCGGCAATGCAAATCGCTTGCGGGATCAGATCAGCTTTGCTAAATGACCCTCCACGCAGCGAGGGCTTGCCCAGCTGTTCCCGATGAGCCTAGCTTTCTAAGCTCATATTCTGTGTCGGAGTGTAGCGCAGCCTGGTAGCGCACCTCGTTCGGGACGAGGGGGTCGGAGGTTCGAATCCTCTCACTCCGACCATTTTCTTCCTTCCAATTTGAACGCCTCGCGACCTGCAATGCCTGCGGACCTGTTTTCGCCCGCAGCGATTGGTACGCCTGCGTCGACGTTTTCTTCCCTAGGCCACAGTCTCGGCTAACCGAATTGGCACTTGCGATGCCCGTTGCCTTCCTTGCTGGAGCTGTGCGTTTCAGACCTGGTTTTGCAACCTGCTGCCGTTGTGGCCCGTCTCTCGAGACCGGTCTTTACATTCGTCCCCGATAAAAAGCGTGGTTTGATCAGGCTTCGCGCCACTTGCTTGCTGGACTGGAAGATACTGGCAAGTGCTCGTTTTGATTGAGAGTTTTGTGAAATAAAACTGAAATTAAATCGATTGCTAAACAAAAATCCTCAACCATATGAGGCAATTTTCCCGCAAAAATTGCTTGCAACCTGTGGCTTAAACCCTTAGGGCAGCATTAACAAAAAAGACAATGCGGGAAAAGACAATGCGTAACAGTTTCGCTGTTTTTTGAACAACTTGCCGGTTCTGAATTTGAAGGGCCGGCGACGATAGCTGCCTTTTTACGATCCTGATCATTGGCCTGCTGGCTCTCCCGGCAGAACGCCTCTGCACGCCCTGCGTGCTGTCCGTCAAAAAACAGATACTCCAGGCACAGACAATGTTTTTCCAATTTTTCGTACCGCCGAATTTCGTCTCCGGTCATCGCAATGCGAGGTCCTTGCGGCCTGAACCGCGCCAACAGTTCTGGAAACCGGTACTGGTGGCGGCAGGTCTGCTGGCTGTGTGCACGCAAGCCTCCGCCCAATCGGAACAGCCGGACCAGAAGACCCTCACTGAACGGTTCAAGGCTTGGACGGTGACGTGCGTGGAGGCCGAAACACGCACCTGTCGGATGACGCAGGAGCTGGTGCAGCAAAAGACCGGGCAGCGCCTGTCCGCCTTGTTGGTCGAGGAACGGGCCGGGGAGGGGCCGGTGCTGACGGTTCTGGCGCCCTTTGGCCTGGCCTTCTCGCAAGGCCTCACACTTGCGGTGGATGACGTTGAGTTGCCGAAGGCGCAGTTCCTGACCTGCCTTCCCTCAGGCTGCGTGGTGCCGGTGCCGCTGGATGAAACGGCCCTTGAAAAACTCCGGACGGGCAATCGGCTCACCGCAGTCGGTGTCACCGCCACCAACGACAAGCAGGTCCGCATCGAGTTTTCGCTGCAGGGGTCCGCTGCCGCATTGGCCCGGTTGAAGGACCTTTCCGCGGGCAAGACGACCGACTGACACCATGCGAGCACTTGCACGTTTCCTGGCTCCGCTTGCAGGGGCACTGCTGTTTGCACTGCCCGGGGCGGCTCAAACGCCTGCGGGGATCGAGAACGTGCTGCGCCAGCAGCAGCAGATCATCGAGCGAGAGGAACAGCAGCGCCGGCTGGAGCGTGACCGTTTTCTGGGCGGAACGACGGAACCATCCCAGCGTTCACCGGATCTGCTGCCGCAGGCAACTGGCGGCGAGGGACCATGTGTTGACGTCGACAGGATCCGGTTCGAAGGCGCAAAGCGCGTTCCGGCAAACCAACTGGAGTTGCTGGTCCGCAACCGTCAGGGCGCCTGCCTGACGCTGATCGACATCCAGAACGTGCTCAGAACGGCGACCAATTATTACGTCGAGAAGGGCTTCGTCACCTCGCGCGCCTATCTGGTGCCGCAGGATCTCGGTTCCGGCGAATTGCGTGTCCTCATCGTTGAGGGCTCGGTGTCCGAGGTTCGCCTTCAGGAAAACGGCAAGGCACGGCGAGGGGCAACGCAGCTTTTCGGCGAGCGATCCGGCCGGATCATGAATATCCGCGATTTCGAGCAGGGGCTGGAGCAGATCAACCGGCTGGGATCGAAGGAAGCCGTCATCCGCATCGAGCCGGGCGCGGGCGTTGGCCAGAGCATCGTCACCATCGAGGTGAAAGATGCCTACGCGGTGCAACTGTCCGCATCGCTGGACAATGGCGGGGCCACCAGCACCGGCCGACATCAGTGGAACGGCATCGCCGGCTTTGAGGACGTGCTCGGGTTGAACGAGCTGTTGACGATCTCTGCCCGCAGCTCGCTCGACAGGCTGGACGAGCGTATCTATTCGCGCTCGATCAACGCCTATCTGTCCGTTCCCTGGCGGTATTGGACCGTCAACATTAGTGGTTCCTATCTGGACTATCTGTCCCGCCTGGAAAGCCCCTCGGGCGACTATTCCTATGATGGCACCAGCTGGGAAGGCCGCGTGGAGCTCGACCGGGTGCTGCACCGGAACGGACGCTTTGTCTGGCGTGCCGGCGGCGCGTTCTCGCTGAAGGAAGCCAACAACTTCATCGAAGAGATCTTCATCGACGCCTCCAGCCAGCGGTTGGCTGTTCTGGAAGCGTCCACGAAGATCAGCGGCCGGATTGCCGGCGGGTTCGGACAGGCCAGTATCGCCTTCAAGCAGGGGCTGGAGGGCTTTGCCGCCCAGAAGGACAGTCGCCAGCTGGATGGCACGCCGGCGGCCCAGTTCAGCCAGGTGACGCTGTCGGGGTTCTACCAGCGGGTCTGGCAGAACCCGGCCGGCCAGCTTTCCTTTCAGGCCAGCACCTATGGCGCTTTTTCGCCCGACACGCTGTTTGCCTCCGAAAGGGTAACCATCGGCGGGCCGTTGTCCGTTCGCGGGTTCCGCGATGTCAGCCTGTCGGGTGATGCCGGTGGCTACAGCCAGCTTGAGCTTGGCTTCACGCCCGCATTCGCCAGCAAAGCTCCGGACAACCTGAAACGGCTATTCGGTCTGCCGCAGGTGTTTGCCGGTCTGGATGCCGGCGGCGTCCTGGAAGATGCCGACGATCCGCTGGAGGGCGGAGAGCTGATGGGCGGTGTGATCGGCCTGCGGCTGAGCGGCGGCATTGTGACCGGCGAAGTGGCTTATGAGCGGGCTCTGGCCCATCCGACATTTCTGGATCCGGCGGAAAATGGCTTCTTGCGTTTCCGGCTGGGCATTTCTCAAACGTTTTAGGCGGATCGGCTTATGATCAAGTCCGTTTTAAATGGTTTCTTCTGTACCGTCTTTCTGGTCCAGACCTCCCTGCCGGCCTTTGCCGGCGGGCTGACGCCGGATGGCGCTGCTGCGCCCGGCAACCGGCCGGAGATCATCGCGGCGCCAAACGGCGTGCCGGTCCAGAACATCGTCACACCAAATGCGCAGGGCCTGTCCCATAACAAGTTCACCGATTTCAATGTCGGCAAGAACGGCCTGATCCTCAACAATTCCAAAGGTGTCGGCCAAAGCAACCTGGGCGGCTACATTGTCGGCAACCCCAACCTTCAAGGCTCCGGCCCGGCAACGGTGATCCTGAACGAAGTCACCTCGTCCAACCGGTCGCTGCTGCAGGGCGCGACGGAGCTGCACGGCGGGCAGGCGGACTACATCCTCGCCAACCCCAACGGCATCACCTGTAACGGCTGCGGCTTCATCAACATTCCCCGGGCAACGTTGACGACCGGCGTGCCGCAGGTAGATGCGGGAACGCTGAAGGGCTTCTCGGTGGACCGGGGCACCGTCACCATCGGTGCGGACGGCGTCGCGGCGGAAAGCGTCGACTATTTCGACATCGTCTCGCGCGCGGTCGAAATCAACGGCAAGATCCACGCTGGTGAGAACCTCGGCGTCTTTGCCGGTCGCAACGACTACGATTATGCCAACCGCTCGGTTGCGGCCAAGGCCGGGTCGGCGTCGGACAAGCCGGAATTTGCCATCGATTCCTCCGCGCTTGGCGGCATGTATGCCGGGCGCATCAAGCTGATCGGCACGGAAAGCGGCGTCGGTGTGCGTGCTCCTGAAAGCGCGACCGCAGCCACCGGCGATTTTCAGATAACCGCCGACGGCAAGCTGGTGCTTGGCGGCACGGTGTCTGCCCGCAAGACCCTGCGCGCCCGGTCCGTCAACGGGTCGGTGGAGGTTCAGCAAAATGCGTCCCTCTATGGCCAGGAAACGCTGATCCTGAAGGCCGGCGGCGATATCAAGGTTGCCAAGGAAGCAACCCTTGGTGCGGGCAGCCAGGTGGAGCTGGAAGCGGCAGGCATCGATTTTGACGAGGCGCAGCTCCTGGCGGGCATGGCGCCCGGTGGCACGCTGGCAGCAGGGGTCGGCTCCATCAAGGTGGCAACGACCGGCCTGGCCGATTTTTCCGCCGCCAGCCACCTTCAGGCGGGCGAGGCCATCACCTTCAACGTCGGCGCGCTTCAGCAATCCGGAACCGTTGCCGCCGACACCTACACGGTGCAGGCATCAAACGACGTGGTCCTTGGCAGTGCGTCGATCGCCAGTGCAATCGATGTCGCCTCCAGCCTTGGCGACGTCACGGTGGCCTCCGGCTCCGTGCTTTATTCCGGCGGAGACCTTGCCCTTTCGGCAACCGGCCGTTTGACCGTGGCAACGGCGGGCGAGGTCAACGCGCGCGACCATGTCGCGCTGACAGCACCGGTGATCGACATTTCCGGCGGCAAGGTTTTTGCCGGTGTCACCGGCGAAGGCGCCGCGATAACGGACGCCGGCACGTTGACGCTGACTGCATCCGGTTCGCTCAACGTTGCCGCCGGGTCCCGCCTCCAGTCCGGCGACCTGACACGGATCACCGCCGGCACCTGGAACCAGCTCGGCGCGCTGGAGGTCGGTTCCCTGGACCTCGATCTTGGCGGGCTCTCCCTCAGCGGTTCCGGTGCGACGGTCGCGGCGCGGGATATCTCCGGCAGCATCACCGGCACTGCAACGCTTGCCGCTGCCGCCCCGGGGCTGACCGCCACCAACGCGCTGGACCTCAGCGTCAACGATCTGACCGTTGCCGGATTGCTGCGCGTGAACGGAACCGGCCAGCTGACCATTGGCGGCACGCTGTCGGTGACCGGCAAACTGGAAGCGACCGGCGGGCTGACGGTCAACGGCGGAACCACCAGTGTTGCCTCCGGCGCTTACATCATTGCCAATGATGCTGCCCTGTTCGATGGCCTGGACAGCTTCACCAACCGGGGCGGCGTTCACGCCGGCAACGGCCTGACCATCCGCTCGGCCAGCCTGGACAACCATGGCGGCGTGCTTGTTGCCGAAAACGGCCTGACGCTGGAAGGCCGCACGGCCGGCACCAAGGCGGCCGGCATCATCAACCGCAAGGGCGGGATCATCGAGGCACGGTCCGGAACGCTGACGATCCGGGCTGATAGCCTGAAGAACATCACCGGTGCCACTTTCGACACCAAAACGACCGCATATGCCAATGAAGTCGTCGCCGGGGCCTATCCTCCCGACTGGCTGAAGGGCGGGTTCTCCAAATACTGGGCGGCCGGCGGCATCGGCGACTGGGACCAGTTCTGGGACACTGGCGGCGGGCCCGGCGGCTATGTTTTCGTGCCGCACCCGGAAAAGATCGATGAGATCCTCACGGCCAAAAATGCCACGGCAGCGGACTGGGACCAGAACTGGTGGAAGGACTACGCACCGACATCCATTCCCGAGTTCGACCCGGACAACGGCACCTATGACGACTGGCTGATGCTCGCCCCCGACGAGGACGGTGCAGCAGGTTCGGGCGATGTGGTGACCATCTTCGTCACCGAAGACACCTATGAGCTGGTCGACCCGGTCGCGCGCATCGCGGCGCTGAACGGCAACATGGTGCTGGATGTCGGCACGCTGGAAAACGAATACAGCGACATCGTCGCCTCCGGCGACATGCGCATCGACGGCACCAGTATCGTCAACGGCGGCAAGACCCTGACGCGGGTCATCACCATTCACCAGAGCTGGTCGAGCTACGAAACCCGCACGCTGGGTTTTGCCCCCTCGCACAAGTTTCTGGACAATGGGGTGCAAAGCAAGACGCTGAGCGCCGAAACCATCGACGCCGTTCCCGCGACCATCCACGCCGGCGGATCGCTGATCGGCAACCTGACAGGCACGCTCACCAACGAAGCCGGCGAGCCTTCCACCCCGGAGGACCTGCAAAAGTCCACACAGGACACGTCCATCGTTCAACTCAACGCCAGCTCCCAGGCCCCGGCCTTCGACCCTGCGTCCTACAAGTTCAACGGCCAGCTTTTCAGCCGCGCTCCGGAAAGCAGCCCGTTCCTTTACGAAACCCGCTTCGCGTTCGTCGACATCGGCGCATTCTTCGGGTCGCAGTATTTCCTGGATACGGTCGGCATTCCCGATATCGACAAGCACATCCGCTCGCTCGGTGATGCCTATTTCGAAAGCCAGTATGTGGCAGAGCAGGTGCGCAGGGCGACGGGCCGCCGCTGGCTGTCCGCCGACCAGACCTCCGATGCCCTGCAGATGAAGACGCTGATCGACAGCGCCGGTGCACAGGCCGAGGCGCTGGACCTGGCGTTCGGCGTGTCCTTGAGCGAGGAGCAGATCGCACTCCTGACCAGCGACATCGTCTGGTACGAACGCGCGGTGGTGGGCGGCGTCGAGGTGATCGCGCCCCGTCTCTACCTTGCCTCGACAACGGACCTCAACAAGACCGGCGCGGTCATCGCCGGGCGCAACACGACGCTGGAGGCAGCGGAAATCAGGAACGTTCGCGGCACGATCAAGGCCGACGAAACCCTGGTCGCCAGCGCCGCCGGCACCCTGCTCAACAGGTCCGGCACGATCAGCGGCAGGGATGTAACCCTGTCCGGCGAGACTGTCTCGATCGAAACCGCAACCCGGGCGACCGGCAACGGCACCACGGCCATCGGCACCTGGGCCTATGAGCGCGGCACGGTGACGGCGGAAGACACGCTGACCATCCGCAGCGATAGCGACACCCGCATCACCGGGGCAGATCTTGCCAGCGGCGGCAGCCTGGAAATCGACGCCGGCCGTGACCTGGTGGTGACCGCCATCGAGCTCGACAGCCATTTTGAAGCCAGTGGCCAGGCGGGCAGCAACCGTTACGATGTGCGCGAAAGCCAGACCCGCGTGTCCGGCTCCACCATCCAGGCGGCAGACGCGGCTGACCTCAAGGCAGGGCGCAACATTGCCGTGGAAGGCTCGCTGATTGCCAGCGACGGCACGGCCAGCCTGACAGCCGGTGAAAACGTCACCATCGGCACGGCGGAGGAAAGCCGGGAAGACCGGTCCGCGCGCAACAAAAGCGGTTTCCTGACCTCAAGTTCCAGGAAACGCGACAGCAGCAGCACCACGCAGGTGGGCTCCATGGTGACCGCGCTCGGCGATCTGGAGATCTCGGCCGGTGCAGGGGATGTCGTGGTCAAGGGCTCTGCCGTATCCTCCCAAAGCGACGTTGCCCTTTCGGCCGGGCGCGATGTGCGCCTGGAAGCTGCCCAGAACACCTCCGAAGACAGCCGGGTCGACAAGAAAAGCGGCTTCTTTGCCGAAACCGGCAACATGGGCGTGGTCGCCGGCTACAAGTCCGAACGGCATACCTCCGACACCAGCTCGTTGACCCAGGTCACCTCGGCGGTGTCCGGCCGGAACGTTTCCATTGATGCCGGGCGCGATGTGGTCTCCGAAGCTGCCTCCGTCGCCGCCGACGAAGACCTTGGCATAACCGCCGGGCGCGACATCGTCCTGGACAGCGTCCACGATCTTTATGCCCATTCGGAAAGCCACAAGATCGACACCTTCGCGCTGTCGGTCGGCGCCTTCGAAAACATCTCCGGTCCGGTGAAATCGCTGGCGGATGCGCCGCGCATGGCAGCCTCGGGCAAGGGCAATCTCGGCTATCAGGCGCTTTCCGCGGTCTCCGCCGGGCTGAAGGCGGTCGACGCGCTCAACCAGCTCAACGCCATCCGCCAGGGCGGCACCATTGCCGGGGTGCGCATCGGCATCGGCATCTCCCGCGAGGAAAGCAGCTCGTCGGAGGTTAGCGCCATCGCCCGCACCGCCACGCTGTCGGCGGGCAACGACATGTCCCTGGAGGCGGGACGCGACATCACCGCCAAGGGCGCGCGGATCGACGCCGGCAACGATATTGCCATGGCGGCGGGACGGGATGTCATTCTGGAATCGGCGCAAAACCATCTCGCCTATGAGGGCGAAAGCTCCAGCATGTCCGCGGGCATCGGGCTGACGCTTGGTGTCGGCGCCAGTGGCAAGAATGGCGCCCCCGGGGTCAGCCTCAGCCTGGGGCTGGATGTCTCCGGCCAGCAGAGTTCCTACAGCCAGTCGCAGACCTATCACACCAACACGGATGTGACGGCGGGCGGCAACGTGTCGGTCGCAACCGGCCGGGACCTTGCCCTGAAGGGCGCGCGGATTGAAGCCGACAGTGCCGATCTCGACATCGGCCGCAACCTCACCATCGAAAGCCGGCTGGACACGGCCGAAGGCTCCAACCAGAGCAGCGGCTACAGCGCCGGGGTTTCCGTTGGCATCGGGCTGGGGGCAGACGGCGCCGGGCCCACCTTCGGCGCCTCGGCCAGCGTCAACGGGGCCAAGGGCTCCAACAGCTCGGCCTGGGTGAACGCCCCCTCCGGCATCGTCACCGACAACGCGCTCAATGCCGATGTCGGCGAAACGACCTCCATCACCGGCGGGGTGATCGCCTCGCGCTCCGGCGACCTGACCCTTGAAACCGAGCGTCTGGAAACGGCGGATATCGACCTTCACCGCAAGGGCCGGCAGGTTTCCGGTTCGGTCGGCGTCAGCATAGGTTCCAATCCGGAAGGCAAGTCCAAACCGGGCATCACGGTGGAAGGGGCCTATTCCAACTCCGAAACCGAGGGCGTTGCCCGCGCCACCATTGGCGAGGGCGAGATCACCGTGCGCGACGGCGATGGCGACGGCATCAAGGCCGCCGACCTGGAAGCCGAGGCCGACGCGGCAGAAGCCGAAGGCGACACGGCCCGCGCCGAAGCCCTGCGCGCAGAAGCGGAGCTGGAGGCGGCGGAAGACACCACCGCCACCGAAACCCAACTTGCCAACCTCAACCGCGACCCGGACGCGGTGGTGGAAGTGACCTCGCAGAAGCAGGAAGGGTTTGAGCTTTATGTGAGTGATACGGCGGTGCGGGACCTGGGCAAGGTTCTTTCCGCGGTAGGGCAGGCCATCGAAAAGCTGGATGTGTCTCCCCAACAACGCGAACTGCTAAAGCGCTTGGCCGCCTGCGGCGGTCGTCAAGGGTATAATCGGTACAACCCGCTGAACTGGATTGTTACTCCAGCCTACGCTGCGGACTGCTCTCAGACTGCGATTGAAGATCTCATGTTCGGGATCAAACGGGAGACGCTTGCCGAACTCGTAGAATATTGTGAGAACCTTGATCCCGGCGTTCAAGCCTATGCGAAGGCTGCTCTGGCAGCGCGCATTTTTGCAGACTTGCCAGCCGCTGACCGCGCTCAACTGAAATCGATCACCAAATGGGACATCGAAAGCGTATCCGGGCTGTCCTATGACACGGTCTTGATGCTTGAGCTGGCGAACGAGGCTTTGCACTGCCAGGCGCCAAGCTGCAAAAACACCAAGAACCAGACGGTGCTCAAGCTCTACAACACCATGGGTCAAAAAGAGCTGCACCTTGCCACCTTCCTGAAGTTGACGCCACCGAGCGAAAGCTCTTTGGGCTTCGATACGACGGGAATGACCTGGTCGCAGTACATTACAGTTCTTCAGGCCGAGGAGTTGATTGCGCAAGCGGGAGGGACAATTGCTGGACACGCAGTCGCAAAAGGCGGTTCATTTGTTGCTTCTCGACTTGGTGCCCAAGTAGCTGGTCGTTTCGCAAAACATGCCTCCAACACAGCGACAATAAGTGGAAAAACCTGCGTATATAGCTGCCAAGTTGATGGTGTGACACGATATGTAGGAATTACTGATGACATTGTTAAACGAGGACAAGCTCATATGCGCGAGAAGGGAATTGTTATTGACCAAATTCCAGGTATGGCTAACCTTTCCAGAGCCGATGCGCGTGCAGTTGAGCAAGTTCTCATCAACCTCTACGGCCTAGGCAAAAATGGCGGTTCTCTCATCAACAAAATCAACTCAATTTCCAAAGTCAATAAAACGACAAGATATGAGCAAGCACTAGTTCGTGGTGCAGAGCTTTTGAGGCAGCAAAGGTATCCAGGATTTTAAATGGCAAAACGGGCTAAAATTGGAGATGTAGTCCAGATTCTAACTTCAAAGGGGGTCGCGTACGCTCAGTTTACACATAAAAATCAAAGATTTGGTTCTCTTTTGTCGATATTTGAGGGGTTTTATGCAACTTCGCCCAAGGATTATTCCGAGGTAGTTCGAGGAAGACCTCAATTTCATGCGTTTTTTCCTCTTCAGGCTGCTTTAGATGAAGGTTTGCTATCCATTGTTGCGAATGTCCCAGTCTCGGACTGCAACTACGAGTTTCCCAGATTTAGAACGCGGGTTGTCGCGCCAGACGGACAATGTGGGCCTTGGTGGATTTGGGACGGCGAACACGAAGTGATGCTTGATCGAGAATTGACAGCCTCTGAATTGCGATATTCACTTCGCGGAATAATAAGTGCACCGCTTCTAATTGATAGAATTGAGCAGGGATATAAACCCGAAACTCACGATGTTTAGGCTGAGGTTAGTTTATTAATTTGCATAAAATTAGTTATAGACGCTTCATTTATTTGAGCGTAAGACTTAAGTTAGGGGTCGCGTTGTTATCGGAAGCTGTCTTGGGTTGAAAAAAGTAATTGCAATTATTCTGGAGAGCGCTGATTTTCTCAGGCTGAAAGTAGCTTGTAAATAATATGAACTAAAAGATAATTTCAGTGTTTTTCTCGCGTGGCTCCTAACGCAATTCCCACGAAGTTACCTTTTTGCCTATCTCCAAGATTGATGCCTATGGTCAAAACAATTACTGAAGCATTGGAATACTATTCCAGCAGAGAGCAAGAAATCAGATCCTTTGGTGGAGCCATTTTAAAGGAAAGAGTCAATCCACTAGTGGGGTTAGACCAAGTTGTAAGAGGTTTAGGTTTATCTAGGAGTTATACTGATTTTGTTAGTCAGTACCAAGTCGAGGGGGGTTCATTAGTTTTTTTTGATTTGTGTCCAGGAGACAATGTTAGTGTTCTCGATTCACTGAGAGAGCTAAACGGACAATTTCAAAATCCGTTACTTCCCGACAATTTAGTTAACGTAGCTTCTTTTGAAGCAGACATTATTGGGATTGCAAAAGCGAGCCCTTATCATGGCGACGGTTCTGTTTATTATGTAGATATTACCACTGCGCCGGGTGCCCTTGTGAGGCCTTTAGCAAGTACATTTGAAAATTTTATTGTTTTGGCAAGTGCCTTAGACAAAATTGTAGTTGAGGAAACAGATAATCCAACAAGCGCTATAATAGAGTTGGCGCTTGAGGTTGGTGCTGATGACTATGCTGAAAGCTGGAGGCATATTGCAGGTATGGTTGCTTAGTGTGTTTAAATTTTTTTGTGTTTATTTACAATATTTCAAAACAGAATGCTGCCGTTCGGCTGGATATGTATTTTAGGTAGAATCTGTAAAAACTTCGAAATATTTGCTGTGACGACTTCAGCCGGGAATGTCTGGGAACTGTCGTCGACAATTCGATGTCCGGGGCCCGGGCCGCACGGGACCTGGGCGGGATCGCTGAGCGCCGCACTCGCTATCCCTTAATGGTGGTCAGCGACAATGGTACGGAACTCACTTGAAACGCCATTCTCAAATGGCAGCAGGACCGCAGCGCCGAATGGCACTACATCGCGCCAGGAAAACCGATGCAAAATGGTTTTGTCGAGAGCTTCATGTATAGACGGCCCCGCGGGCGCAAGTGTTTTGAACGTGATCTTCATCGGCGGGTGCGTTCATGTATTCGGCCTGTTCGTGCAGCCCATACATGACTG